>NZ_FNRL01000010.1 GCF_900107795.1 Chitinophaga terrae (ex Kim and Jung 2007) | reverse complement strand
TATAAAAACATACGGATGTCATAAATAAATAGTTTTCAAAAAATGAGTTACTTATCATTTTTCATGACTTGCATGAATTGTTGAGCAACTTAGATAAGCTTTCTTTGGTTGATACATCGTCGCGAGCTATTCCATCCTCGCATGTATTGAATTCGATCTATAAGTAGGAGAGATAAACCTGGGGTTTGCTTACATATTTACGCAGGTCGATCTCAGTTAACGCTGCTTGAGCCTTGGGATCGCTCGGACTAATCGTAATGAAACCGAACCTGCGCAATTATTTATACGGTGGCAGTGGCCGCGCATTTTTTGCTGTCAAATTTCTGTGTCGTTAGATTAGTCCTGCAACGAATTCCGCTTTCTGTATCCCCCCTTTTAATATACCTTTCGCCTATGACAGGATAACCCCCGGTAAGATAATCCGCGCCAAAATATAGGTTGGAAGTCGATATCACGATAATTATAACCCCCTTGATGCATCGTAAATCTACCGATAAATGGGATAAGCTGGAGCTTAGCGACGCAAGAATGGAAGGCTTACTCATAAATTTTTCTGTTAATAAAACAACTTGGCCTGAAAAAAGATATTTCGATTATGCATTCATCAAACTGGTCTTAAAAAAAATAATTGTAAAAATGACAAGTATTTTTTTTAAGATTGCATTCACTTACCCGGCAGAAAAAACAATTAGTATTTCAACGTTATGAATAATTTCTGGCCGGCGCACTTGTGACAGGAAACAGCCAGCCTGTCGACTAACGATGATAAGCATGATCAATACTAAAAAATTCATCTCTCTTTTATCTCTTGCATTCCTGTCCTTTAACCTCTTCGGCCAACATACCGGGAAATGGGGCGACCAGGGGAATGGAACATATACGAACCCGGTAATACCAGCCGATTTCAGCGATCTCGACGCTATCCGCGTCGGCAACGACTTCTATGCCATTTCTTCTACCATGCAATACTCGCCAGGCATGGCGGTGCTGCATTCAAAAGATCTTGTCAACTGGCAAGTCATAAGTCATGTAGTTAACGACCTTACTAAAATCAGCCCTAACCTCAACTGGGATAAAATGAACAGTTATGGAAGAGGGGTTTGGGCGGGCTCCATACGTTATTACAAAAACAAATTCTGGGTATATTTCGGTACCCCGAACGACGGTTTTTTCATGAGCAGCGCAACCAATCCTGCCGGGCCCTGGTCGCCGCTTCACCAGGTATGGAAGATCTCCGGCTGGGACGACTGCTGCTCTTTCTGTGATGAAGACGGGCAGTTATATTTTATTGCTACCAATTTCGAAAAAGACCCCAGGAATAATAAGAAATATAATATCCATCTTTTCAGGATGTCGGACGATGGAAAAGAGCTGCTGATGGAATCAGACAGTATTGTTCATCAGTCGCCCGGCAGCGAGGCAAACAAGTTGTATAAGATCAACGGGTACTACTACCATCTGTTCAGCGAAGTGAAAGAGGAAGGACGGGTACTCATGATGAAACGTTCCAAAAAACTTCCCGGGCCCTGGGAAATAAGGCAGTTGAACCACGTTAACAAAGCGTTGGATAAAGAACCCAACCAGGGAGGCTTGATGCAGTTGCCGGATGGAAACTGGTATTTCTTTACGCATCACGGGTCCGGCGACTGGGAAGGCCGCGCTGCCAGCCTGCTGCCTGTCACATGGCTGGATGGCTGGCCTGTTATCGGGGAAGTGGGTAAAGACAGCATCGGCTCAATGGTTTGGGCCGGACGTAAACCGATTAACATACCAGGCATAAAGAAAGAGATACAGGCAGATGATAATTTTAATTCATCGAAGCTTCTCCCACAATGGGAATGGAACTACCAGCCAAGAGCCGACAAATGGTCGCTGACCGCGCGTAAGGGATTTTTGAGATTGTATGCTTTCCTACCCCTTAAGCCAACCAGTGGAAATATTCTCATGAAAGCAGGTAATACCATCACCCAGCGAAGCTGGCGTACTTCTTCCAATGAAGTAACTGTTAAAATAGAGATAACGGGAATGTGTAACGGCCAGTATGCAGGCCTGACCCATTTTTCAACCTCCGCTACCAGTTGCATAGGAATAAAGCAGGTAAATAATTCCAGGTATCTGACTTATACCAATAATAACAATGATACGCCTGGAACAAAGATAACGGGCAAGGTTATATGGCTGCGATCCACCTGGGATTTGAAAGGAATGAACACATATTCTTATAGCCTTGATGGTAAATCATTCCTGCCATTCGGTGAATCCAACCAACTTGCCTGGGGAAGTTACCGCGGCGATAGGGTAGGCATCTTCAACTATAATACGGAGTCGGAATGCGGGTTCGTAGACGTTGATTCTTTCCTTTACAGGTATTCAAAATAAACCGAAGGCCCGGCGTACAAAAAACAATTCGTGGTGTTTGGTATGGAAGGTACCCGGCTAAAACGCTACCGGGGTTACTTACAACCCTTCTTTATAGGTTCCGAATACCCGGTCCCAGATACTGGTATAGAACCCGAAATTGGCCGTTATGTCTTGATGATGCCGGTGATGAAAAGCGGAGGTGCCCAACCATTTGGCTGCGATCCTGCCTGTTGAAGTATCCACTCTCAATGGTTCAAAACCCAGGTGTCCCACTATCCCGGAAACGATATTCAGGGCCAGGTAAACAATAATTCCCCAGATATTGAAATCTCCTGCAACCAGCAGTACCAGCCATAGCATACCAAAACCAATGGTTTCTATAGGGTGCAGTATAAACAGGTCGATAGGCGTGGGATCTACCGCCTCGTGGTGCATGCCGTGTATATACCTGTATAATACTGTATGATGTATGGCGTAATGGAAGATATACATTAAAAGATCCATCGCCAGTAACAGGATCAGCACATCTGCAAAAGAGCGCCAGCTCCATCCGAAAGTAATATGGATCAGTTGATGTTTCCATGCCCAGGCGCCTGCATAGGTGATGAGAGAATTGATCAGCACTGTCAACAGCGCCAGTTGCCATTCCTGCCGGCTAACCCGGTGCGGCTCCATGCCATAAGCGCGCCTGATTCGATAACCCAATGCTACAGGTATTAAGAAAACAACGAGGTTTTCTGCAATTATAACCAGGAACAACAATGGAAATGGCAAAGCGACCAACGATTGAAATAAGTCTTCCATCTTACCGGCAAACATAGGGATTTTTCTTTTATAACCCTGGCGGCTCAATTTACCCGGCGATATAGTTTGAACAAATTGGGAACCGCCATACACTCTTTCCAGCCGGCCGGCCGGAAAGAGGCGACGCCCGTTGCCTGAGAACTGATATCATTTTCACATATAGTACTGCTATTGTAACCCTTGTTTCATTTCTTGCGCTTCGTTGATTATTTTAATCGGATCAGCGTCGAAAATCTGCGTTATGGATCAGCATCTGTTACAGTCGCGGCCTCATTTTGAAGCCCTGGATGGCTTAAGAGGACTTGCGGCACTCTCAATTGTCGTATTTCATTTATACGAGTTTATTACTCCCGATTATACGTTAAGCCCTATCGGCCACGGTTACCTGGCGGTAGACTTCTTCTTTTGCCTTTCCGGCTTCGTGATCGGCTATGCATACGACGAACGGGCAATAAAGCTAGGGGCCAGGCAGTTCTTCCTGAACCGTTTGATCAGGCTGCACCCCATGGTGATCTGGGGGAGCGTGATAGGATTGCTGGGCTTTATTTACGATCCCTTTTCCAACGCTGTCACTGAAGCCGGTTGGATAAAAACAACGGCGGCTTTTCTCTGTTCATTGTTGATGCTGCCTTCACCTATACTGCCCGGCCGCGGCGGTGGGCTGTTCCCGCTCAATACTCCCGCCTGGTCTTTATTCCAGGAGTATATCATTAACATCTTCTATGTGCTGGTGCTGCTGAAGCTTCCTAAACGCTGGCTGACCGGCTTTTTCATCGTATCTGCCATCTGGCTTTCATGGGTAGCGCAATACAGGGGATGGATCATTACAGGTTGGGACGCTCCAACATTCTATGATGGTTTTGCCAGGGTAAGCTGTTCTTTTCTTGCTGGCCTGGTGGTATACCGGTTTGGGCTGATCATCCGGCACAGGATAAATTTCCTCTTGATTGCCGCGTTGTTGCTGGGCGTTTTTATATTCCCACACCGGAACAACGATTGGATAACGGAGATGTTTATCGTGTTATTCGTGTTCCCATTGCTGCTGGCGCTGGGTGCAGGGGCCATGGTGCATGGATGGATAAAGGCCTGCTGCGTTTTTATAGGAAGATTATCTTACCCCTTGTATATGACACATATCTGGCTGGTGTGGATCTTCGGGAATTACCTGAATGTTGCCAAGCCGGATAAAACAAGCATGTATACTGTCGCTGCCGGCATCTTTATCGCCTCCTGCCTGTTGGGATATATCGCGCTGAAGTTTTACGACGAGCCTGTGAGAGCCTGGCTCACAAAAAGGCTTACCCGCAGGTTGCAAGCGGAAAAAGTTCCCGCGGGTAAATAGTGAAATTAACTCAATCAACTACCAGACATCGATTGCCTTTTCCCGGAAATTTTTAGCAATAGATGAAAGAATATCATAACCTGCATACAAAAACCGGAATGCCTGTATCACCGTGCCAATGGCCGGTTTGAATCTGCTTTAAGCTGTGCTTTCCCGCTCACTTCCAGGGCCGATAACAGAATTTTATACCTAACTCCAATGGGGGGAGGTTCGCTTTTAAGGCGTCTATATACCAAAAGAGGCATCCTGACTGGCTGGTCAATTAACCCAAACTAATGCCAGCAGGGGAATTTTAGCATTTATGAACAAGCTACAAATCGAAGAATTACCACTACGCAGGCAACTTGCACTCAATCTGGTAAAAACATTTAACTGGGTAACCGAGCATTGGCAACGCTTCTTCGAAGCCTATGGCCTGACTTCCCAGCAGTACAATGTTTTGAAAATTATTGCTGAAGCAGAAAGACCCCTTTCTACATCTGAGATCCTTAACAAAATGGTGGAAAAAAGCGCCGGCGTATCCAGGTTGGTAGACCGACTGGTAATAAAGAACCTCGTGGAGAAAAAAATAAACGCCAGCGACAAACGGCTGATAGATGTTAGTCTTACCCCTACAGGCACGGCATTGCTATATGAAATTGCCGAAAACCTGGAGAAGGTCGACGAAGTATATGCTGTATTGGACGAGGAAGAAGCTGAAACGCTGAACCGGCTCCTGGCAAAGATTTGCCAATAGTTTGCATGCCAAACATAGCGCCATTGTTATGAAGCCTGCTTACCTTTCTTCATACGGGTCCATAATATTTCCTGAAAAATAAAACTTTTTACGCCAGAATTGCGCAGGGTTTACACTTCCTTCAATCGCATTGCTATACACCGGCGGCGCAGCATAATTGACCTTTAGCGCAAGCCTCAGCTTTGTTTTGATACTCCCTTCATATACAGGGCATTTGAGCAGCCAATATTCATTTGGTGGAAGGAAAGTACTACCGTAGCTATTACCACACGAGCTGGAAGGAATATTTTCTATATCCTTCCACTCGTTGGCGGAATTCAGGGCCTGCATGGTGCAATAAAGACAGTAATCCTGCAATGAGAACTTCACAGGCTCCCCCGTAGTATTAAATACATATACATTATAACCCTGGTACACTTGCAGGAATGTATCCTTTTTACTCACGTCAATGACTATACTAAGCTGCTGGCGGGGTACATTGGGTTGTACGATGGGCCTGGACGTATCACCTGGAATATCCCTTCTGCCGTCCTTAGGCTGAACATACATGTAAGACCCGCCCTGGTAATCTATATTGACAGGAGTACACCGGGGCAGGGAGCTGTCCCGCCAGATAATTCTCCCGGTAGTATCAACCAGGGCCAGTTTACCTTTAATTGTTCCTCTTAATATACCTCCTGTAAAACCATTGGGATCATAAGACTCCAGCACGGGTGGCAGGGTCTTCTCATCCTGGTAACGGCCCGCGCCAAAGTGCTGTTTCCCGTTTGCATCGATCACCGACGATTTGCCATCTTCAGTCATTACTTCATAGTAATTGTCGTCCAACGCCGAGATGGCGGCGTAGCGGCCCAATGGCACGATAAACCTTCCCGTAGGATCAGCCAGCCCTGTCAGCCTTCCGGTTTCAACAATAAACCTGTTATTATTTGGGTAGATGCGTTCATACAAGGTATCCAATACCAGGCGGCCGGAAAGATCTATCATCCCTTGCAGGCGCTTTGCACTGCCTATGATCGCACAACCATACTGGTCAAAAGGTTGAGGGTCTGTGAATGGCCTTTTAAATGCTACCTTGCCATCACGCTGAATATAATAGCCTTTGTCGCCCTTGTACGCTACCGCCATACCATTGTGAAACGGCTCCGCAAATTCAAAGACCGGCGGAATTTCATATTTACCGTCGCTGTTGATATACCCATAATAACCATGCTCTCTTACGTTCGCCAAACCTTCAGAAAAATCATTCGCGGCGTAAAAGCGAGGAGCAATAACTATTTTTCCATCCTTATCTATAAATCCTGCTTTATTGTTTTCCCATATTACAAACAGTTGGGGGCCAGTATTATCTTCTTTCCAGATATTGAATTGGGATCCGCGATTTGAGTTACATGCAAACAGCAACCCCGCTATTATGATCAGCAAAAGGGTATGGGAAATAAATTTCATGACAGGCAACAAAGAGTTCCGACGAATTTACAAAACCCTGGCAACCTATTCTTCTTCTTTTTTGTTAATCTATGCAAATGTTACTGCTATGAAGATAAGTATGCCGAAACAAGGACCCTGGCCGGAATTACAATATGATAACTGGAAAGATACACTGGCTACCGTACATCTGTGGACCCAGATCGTTGGCAAGATCAGGTTAAGAAAAATGCCCTGGTTGAATCATTCCTGGCATGTAACGCTGTATGTAACGCCCTGGGGATTAAGTACAGACAGTATGCCCTACCAGGATGGATTATTCAGGATAGAATTCGATTTTATTCACCATGAACTCAATATCCAGACAAGCGCCGGGAATAAAGCGCAGGTTCAGTTAAAACCAATGACGGTGGCCGATTTCTATAAGGAGGTTTTCAGGCAATTGAAAGCATTGGATATTGATGTAGCTATTCACCCGGTACCCAGCGAAATTGAGAATGCAATACCGTTCGACAAAGACACGATCCATCAGTCGTACGACGCAGCCCGGATGCGCAATTTCTGGGAGGCGATCGTAAAGATCCATAATGTATTCACCCGTTTCAGGGCGCATTTCACGGGGAAGGTAAGCCCTGTTCATTTCTTCTGGGGAGCGTTTGACCTGGCGGTTACCCGTTTTTCGGGCAGAAATGCACCTGTACATCCCGGGCAGGCTCCGAATATGCCGGCAAGAGTGATGCAGGAAGCCTATTCAAAAGAAGTGAGCTCCTGCGGCTTCTGGCCAGGCAGCGATCAATTCCCCCATCCGGTTTTCTATGCTTATGCTTATCCCGGTCCTGAAGATTTCAGCCGGCAACCCGTACAGCCCTCCGAAGCTCAATGGAGCAAGGATCTGGGCGAATTCCTCCTGCCTTATGAAGTAGTTCAGCGATCCGCAAACCCTGAACAAACCTTGCTGGATTTTATGCAATCTACCTATGAAGCAGCGGCAAATACCGGGAACTGGGACCGTACGTCGCTGGAATGCGATCTATCCGGATTTGAGACAGCCTACGGTTGTTATAAGGAATGAAAAGAAAGACGGTTTATAAAGAGGCCCGGGGCCGTTGATGATCCAGGTTGCATGTTAGCATATCGGGAAAACTTTTCTTGCAATTAAGTTAACACCGGGAGACAATACCCTTTCATTTAAATTGCAGAAAAATTAATATATATTTACCCTGATTTCCTGTGAGCTTTTAAGGTGAAATAAATACCTGTCGCCAGAATGCCCGGAGTGAATAATAAAACCGATTATGCCTGCTACTGATTTTACTAAAGAACTTGCGGCCTTGATTAAAGCGCGTTTCCCTATCATCTATGTTGTAACCTGGGAAGAAAAGCGGTTTGTTGATACTGTAAAAGCAATGATACAAGATACTTCCCTGTTCTCGAAACCCAGGCCCGTATGGGAATGGACAGTAGTGGACGGCTTCTCCAAGAATAACAGGGTGGAGAAAGGAGATATTAAAACTCCCATGAGAGCCCTGGAGTTTGCAGATGAACTGGAGGAGGACGGCATCCTTATCCTGAAAGACCTGTACGCTCAATTGGCTTTGCCGAACTGCGAACAGAATGTTATCCGCAAACTGAAAGACCTGGTTTGGCGCATCAAGGAAGGCGATTGGTTAAAGACGGTGATCATTACAGGTCATGATAAATTTATACCGGACGCTTTACAAAAAGAGATCCTGATCAAGGAATTCGCTTTGCCAACAGCAGAAGAGATACAGCAAGTGCTGGTAAAGCTGGTGGAACAGAACCGCCAGAATCAACGCCTGCGTTTCGATATCGATTCCAACAATACTATTGCCCGTTTATGTGAGGCGGCCTGCGGGCTAACCCTCAACGAAGCGGAGAATGCTTTCGCGCTGTCGATGGTGAACGACGGCGTGTTGAATGCCACTGATGTCAGCACCATAGCCGAAGAAAAGAAACAGATCATTCACCGCAACGGCTTGCTGGAATTCAGCATGCCGAAGCTGAAGATGGAAGATATAGGCGGGCTCGAAAACCTGAAGAAATGGCTGGAAAAACGCGCTCAAAGCTGGTCTGAACAGGCCCGTAAATATAACATACCTGCGCCCCGCGGCGTATTGATCACCGGTTTGCCCGGTTGCGGTAAAAGTTTGACAGCTAAAACCGTGAGCACTTCATGGAATGTGCCGCTCCTGAGGCTCGACATGGGCGCTGTTTTCAGCGGTCTTGTGGGCAGCAGCGAACGCAATATGCGCACCGTGATCCAGACGGCCGAATCAATGGCCCCCTGCGTACTGTGGATAGATGAAATAGAGAAAGCATTTTCCGGTGTTGGTTCGTCGGGGGATAGTGGAACGGCAACCCGCCTGTTCGGAACTTTCCTCACCTGGATGCAGGAGAAAGAGAAGTTCGTATTCGTGGTAGCTACCGCCAATAACATCGATTTCCTGCCGCCTGAACTGATGCGTAAAGGACGTTTTGATGAGATATTCTTCGTGGATCTCCCAACCCGCGCGGAAAGAAAGATCATTATCGATATTCACCTGAAAAAAAGACTGACCCATCCCGACGTTATCGGCAACCTGAAACTGGACGATAGTTTTATTGATCCACTGGTCGAAAGAACAGAAGGCTTCACCGGCGCGGAAATAGAACAGGTAGTGATCAGCGGCCTGTTTGAAGCCTTTTCCGAAAACCGCGCTATCACGATAGACGATTTTATCACGGCTATTGAAAACACTGTTCCGCTGGTAGTGACGCAGTCAGAAAAGATCCGCGCGATCAGGGAATGGGCGAATGTAAGGGCCGTATCAGCCACGTCCATTAATCATAAGGCCTCCAATGGGCAGGCCGTAAATAACGACCCTAAGAAGCCGGATGAAGAGGCTTCACGGGGTGGAAGAAGTATTGAATTCTAAACTATATTCTATGAGTGTAAGATATCGCGTAACGCCACGTATCAAGATTGCAAGGCCCAAGCCCAGACCTCCCCGTCCGCAGAAGAAAGTATTTACTGTTTCAACAAAAATGACCAGCAGGGAGCTGGTGGTCAAAACCCTGCAAAAGCTGTACAATATAGAGATTAACAGTACCAATGAGGATTTTGAAGTAAAGGTAGACAGCTACCGGTTAGAGTTTGAAATGAGTAAAGATGGATGCTACGACATCCGGTACTCCAGCTTTAACTGGAGCAAGGCTGTAGATGAAATGGCCAAGGAAATTGAATCGGAATACCGCGGGATGTTGCAGGATTACATCTACAATGCTGTTAAAGCAAAGGCAGAAGAAAAAGGACTGGCGCTGGAACAGGAAACTGTGCAGAAGAACCAGGCTATCGTGTTAACCTTTAATTTGAACGGGTAATGGCTTCACAACGCAAACTGGTTATCTCAATAGATAAGGAGGGCAATGTAACCGCGGAAATCAACGGGGTAAAAGGACCGTCCTGCAAAGACTATGAAAAACTGATAGAACAACTGGTAGACGGGATGATCACCGACGAAACCCTGACATCAGAATTCTACGAACAGGAAAATAAGAACGACGACAGCACCAACCTGTCAAATAAGCTATAGTATGTTCATTCAACGGTTAGGAGGCTTATTGATAGGCTTTTTTGTGGGGATGCTGCCCTTTATCAATACACTGGCTGCCTCATTTTTTGCTTTTAATAAGAAGAGAAGAAGAATAGCAGTTTTCTACCTGGTAACTGCCGTTATCAACTTTGGATCTATTGTAGCTTTCAATCATTACGAGAATAAGGAGAAGGCTGCTGATCAGACTTTCATGCAAACATTCCAGGCTAACCTGCTCGAAGTAACAGTAAAAAGTGATGTGTTGATTGATACCCTGGAAATGGAAACCATTTTGAAACAGGTGTTGACCAATACTGCCGACCAGTTAATCCGTAAGGATGCCAGGCTTGAAGATATATTTCAAAATGCCCGCAATGGCCAACTTTCAGGAAGCCCCGAAGCAGCGTTTCATAAATTCAGTGTAGCCGTACAACAGGATTATGCCAGTAAAGCAGCTGCATTAAAGGGCAAAGGCAGGTATAACTTATCATTCGACCGCTCTGCCCTGGACGGTGCGCTGGGTCAGCAGGCGCGGGATTTCCTGAAAGACTATTTGTATAACAGGAAAAGCGTGTTATATGTACTCAGCGTTTGTCTGGTGGTAATCACTTTTTTTACCGGCTGGGTAGGCAGTATCCGGCAGGGATGGGATCTGTTCATTAATTCTTCCAGCAGCATTTCCGGTAATAATAGGGTGAAGGATAATGACCCGCTTTACCGGGCCTTTGAAGCTATTAGTACCGCCACTTCAGGGCCCTTACCCCAACAGGTGGAAGTGAACGAAACACAGGATAATCTGCCGCCCCGCCGGGAAGCAGAACAAGAGGATAGGGGAGCCGCTGGAAAGATAAACGTTAATACAGCAGGAGAAGATGAGTTGATGCAGCTTCGGGGAGTTAACCGGATCCTTGCCAAAAATATTATTGCTGAACGCAATACCGGCGGGTATTTCACCGGTATCGCCGATCTGCAGAAACGTATAGATCTTACTGCTGAACAGGTAGACAGGATAAGGAAGGACCTGGATTTTGAAGCGCCAAAAAGAGGAGGGGGAAGAGTGGTCGAATATTAAACCGAAAATAAAAAAGGCATGTAAATGTTTTAAAGCCCGTTCGCCGGGGTAAAGAAGGAGGGAAGAAAACAGTGAAGGAAGGATCATAGAATTTTAAATAAATGGAATTATATATAAATGAATTCATCCCGGTAACAGCGGTAGAAGGGCCGGGGCTCAGGGCCTGCCTCTGGGTGCAGGGTTGCTCTATCAGGTGTGACGACTGTATGGTGCCTCACACCTGGGACAGGAAGAAAGGTAAAGTGGCCGATACATCAGCATTATTGCAGATACTCCGGGAAACCCCGGGCATTGAGGGGCTTACGGTGTTAGGAGGAGAGCCGATGGACCAGGCGCCTGCATTGTTGCCATTCCTGG
Source organism: Chitinophaga terrae (ex Kim and Jung 2007) (assembly GCF_900107795.1). GTDB lineage: Bacteria > Bacteroidota > Bacteroidia > Chitinophagales > Chitinophagaceae > Chitinophaga > Chitinophaga terrae. Next base: position 203,336 of record NZ_FNRL01000010.1, on the reverse strand, counting down.
AGCAGGTGAAGGCATCAGGACTTTCGTTGATGCTGTTTAGCGGTTATACAAGGGAAGCTATTTTAGCCAGCGGTTGCCCGTATAAAGCAGCCATCATTGACTTATGCGATATCTTTATTGACGGGCCTTATGTAAAGGATTTAACCAGCTTTGACCGCCCCTGGGTGGGCTCCGGCAACCAGCGTATTTTCTTCCAGACAGAGAGATACCGGCATCTGGAGAATAACCTGCATACTATTGAAAATAAAGTGGAGATCCGGATCACAGATGAAGGAGAGATTGCCATTAATGGTATGATGCCTAAAGAGAAGTTTATTGAATTGCAACGTTCATTCAGGAAAATTTAAGTTAGTACTCCTACTATTAACAAGTTTTGGATTTGTCCGAATCCGCTTATTATTATTGAGATTTAACATCAGGCATGCGGTTATTTTGCAGTGATTTTTATTTAGTTGTATAAAAACAGAGGACAAACAGTTCGCAGAGATCCATAAAAAGTTTATTGAGGATTGATGGTTTTATTGGGGAATAATTCTAACTTCAATTTTACGAAAAAGAAATTTTTGACCCCTTTCCTGCCAGCTTTATGACTTTTAGATTTGTTTATTTGGTTACTATTTTTTAACGACTAAACCTCGTATATGAAACTCAACTTTAGATGCAAAGTAGGCTGCCTTGTTGTGTTGCTGGCTGCTGGAATGCATTGTACGTATGCTCAAAATGACATTAAAGAACGATCTGGATCATCAGATAAAAACTATTGTTACAACTCAATGAACCCTGACGATGTGAGAAAAGAAAGGTATGAAGTGAGCATGCTTCCTGTGATGCAGCATCCAACAGAAATTCCGGCAAGTTATAACCAGCAATTCGGGCCGCTGAACAAATCGTCCAAGCCTAGCGATCATCGCAGGGGACCTGTTGTTATGGAGCATAAGTCCGGTTCGCCGATTTTATTGGAACGTGGGGCGATCCTGGGTAAGTGCATTTATTTAAACAGATCATCAAAAGACACGATCACCTTGTATGTAGACATTTACAGCAGGGGATCGTTGATGATGCCGGTAGGATTGAAGTATTCCGGCGAGCAGAATTGAAAAAGAAAAACGGATATAGGTATTGGCCTATATCCGTTTTTTCTTTATGGTTAATGTATGATCAAACCGGTTTCAGGTACTGGGCGTAAGAATAGCCTTCAGCCCCGCCATCTGTGCGGATCAGCCACCATTGCTCATTCATTTTACTGATGAGGGTAACTATTTCTCCATGTGCCGCTTTGCCAACAATAGGCTGGTCGGTACCCGGTCCTTTACGGATATTCAGATTAGATGATTCAGTAACGACTTTCAACTTTGCACCCTCAACTGCGGTAGCCACTTGTATATCCATTACTACATCGCCGGTCAGGAAGTTGGGGTCGATCTTGCCATAGATATTCCATAGCTGATCTTTTACTTCCCCGCTTGGAGCGATGCCGTTAATATGCAATACTCCATCCTGTTCTGCAACCTGCAGGTTGGTAGTTCCTGATGCTTTGGCTGCATCAATTAACTCTTTATATTTTTCCTGTAATGCCATAATCTCGATTTTTTAAGGGGTCTTTATTTATTTAACTTTTAAACCTGATGCATCCACTTTTTTAGGATGTAATGCGTCTAATGCCATTTTCAGGGTTTTCCAGCGCGCTGCTTTTTCTTCGCCGGTTACAGTCAGTACTCCATCTTTTACATCCACTTTCACTCCGGGGAAATCTTTAATAACGTCATTTACCGCAGTTTTTAAAGAATCATCAGCAGTGATGGCTACCGGCGCTGCAGGAGGCGGTGGAGGCGGGGCAACAGAGATATTGTTCGACACGCTTTTTACATCCTTAACAGTTTTGGCGGCGTTTTCAGCAGCGGTCTTTTCTTCTTCTGAATTCACCGTTCCTGAAAGCGTTACAACACCGTCTTTAACGTCCGCAGTCACACCGGGAACAGACGAAATAGCAGTGGTCACACTTGCCTGGATGTCGGAATCTTTGGGTTTGCTCTTACATGAGATCATGAATAATAGCCCGATGGCCAGAATGGAAGTGGTCAGGTGCTTGAGTTTCATAGCTTTACTGAGGTTTTAATATGAAATAATACTGTTTAAGTTAAGTATCTTTTTTCAACCTGCAATAAATCTGCAGTGACTAATTTATTAAATCTCAGCTTCCGGCCATCTTAGATAAAAAAGAAAACCCGGCTGGCTGACTGGCCGGCCGGGTTAAAAACTAAAATGTCTTTACTTCCTGATAAGCATGATACGCATATCGCGCTTAATTTCCTGGTCCGTTGAAGGAAAAGGAAGGATAAGAGGGGTAAGTACAGGAACACTGGTGATATAACGGTCGTTGATCTCATCCAACGGCCATATCTCCGTCAATGTATGCAGGCTGTCTAAGATCAATAGTTGCTTCTCCTGGGAATTAAACTGCCAGAAAATCCGTTCCGTTTTCAATTTATGATTTAGTTCTACGGAAGGGTTATAAACGATAGTACCCGCAGCTGCCGGGAACCATTTGGAAATATCAATAGGCCGGGGAACGGGAGGAGTGGTAAAAACAACATCCACTTTTGTAATACTGCCGGAAAAATCCCGGTTAAATACATAATTCACATTGCCGTGTTGTTGTACGCTATCTAAATTTACCACTGGCCAATCTTCATTCATTTTTATTTGCACATAGGCCGACCAGGATCCGATTACTTTGTCGTCGCTGGGTTTTGATTCTTTCTTACAGGCAAAGGTCAGGGTTGCTACAGCCAAAAGAAACAACTTCCTTTTTTTCATAATGTAGGTTTTAGGTGCTGCAAGGATACTGTATTGTTTCAATAAAACGCTTTTAAAAAAATATTTTTTTTCATTTATGGAATCCCGGAATTCGTGACATCATGCTGTTGAAAAGCCCTGTTGCAGGGTCAACTGAAATCTGGTATCATGGAAAGATTATTTTTATCGGGATAGCATGCCTGGCATATCCATAAACAGAAATACTATATTGCTAAACTCTAAATAGCATACCTTGAAATATCTATTGGCATTTCTATTATTACCTTTTTCTGTTGCAGGCCAGGAACAAAAACCCGTTGAACCGGTAAAATCAGCCGCCTACCGGCGTTTGATCGCTGGCGATACAACCGTAACCCCCGGCCTTCGTACTGCTGTAGATACCTTCCGGCTCAGAATATTTGCAGGCATTGATCAACCCATCAGGCGTATAAGATACCACGGGAATAGTATAGACGTAGACGTTAAGTACCCCCGCCAGCTTCGTTTAAGCGGCAGCTATAACGCCTCGCTTTCCATCAGGCAGGCCGGCAGGCAACCGGCTCTGCAAAAAACGTATGCCCAGGGCCGATCATCGGCCGATGGCCTCAAATGGTTTGGTCCCGCATCGAACGAGGTGTTCAGCTACGGACCCGCGTTGTCTGGCCTTGAATATAATGGCGTACCCAATGCCTACGACAGCAAAGGAGACCTGGTACCGGCCGGACAGGGAAACGGCGTTATGGCGCACCCTTATACGAACAGCGTTTTCAGAACCGCGGTGGCATTTGAACAACAGTTCAACCTGCAGGCCCGTATTATGAACTACAATACCATGGCGCATGAACTGAAACTGGGCTTTACCAATTCAACGGAAAAGACCTATATCAGGCAAAATAATAACCGGAACTATGGATTAACGACGTCTTACGCCGCACGGATAAAATGGCTGCTGCTCTCGCTCAAATACAGCCATGCAGCCGATAGATACGACAACAGTAACAGGAACGGCTTCCTCAACAAAGTATACCAGCAGTCGTTACTCACGCCGCCCAGCTTCGATAACGCAGCAGGCTACCTTGCAGGCTCCCGCCAACGCAGCTACAGCAACCAGGCAGATAATCCCTATTTCCTGCTTGCCGACAACGGCAATTACCTGAACAATACCCACCACCTGGCGAGTTTCACCCTGAAAAGACAGGAATACAGGAAGACCAGGTACTCACTGATTCAAAGCTTTGAAGTGAATAATAGCCGCAGCAGGGAAGGTTTTAAGCCTTACTCCGCCAACTGGCCGGATGGTAAGCTGCTCGACAGGGAAACGAACGATAAAAGCTATGAGATAAACGGGGAACTGGAACAGACGACCAACTACGGAGCTTCCAGGTTTTCCAGCTCTCTGAACGCAAACATGGGACTATCTACCGTTTGGGCAGGCATCCATAACGGCCTCCTGGACTACCGCTACCAGAGAACGGCCACCGAGTCGAGGATCGCATACAATACAAAGTTTAACGCGAACAATTTGAAACTGGTCCTGGATGTTGGAAACAAAACTTACCTGAGCAATACTACCGGTCAGCATTTCTTTTTCCTGCCACAGGGATCCTTAGAGGCCACTCTTCAGCAACTGGCCCCCGGATGGGACCTTGAACTGGGCCTGAGTTATTCGGAAGCGGCTGTGGAACGCGGGATTAACCAAAGCTACGGGTATGCAAACCTTACTACGCTGAGTGTAGACCGCGCAACTGCTTATTTTCCTGTTACGGAGGTGAACAGCTTTGATGGACTGAAGGCAACCCGGCATCGCGATTCAAAGATCAGCCTGGCCCTGAACAGCTTTAAGCTGGGGTTCACCGCCTACCTGTATAATAAAAAAGTGACGGACGATGTAGCGCCGCTGGCGCAGGGAAACCAGTTAAGCCTGGTAAATATCGGCGATCACCGTACCAGGGGGATAGACCTGGCCGTACGGTATGGAAACCAGATGTATCCCGCCGTTTTTTCCATGACCCATGAATTAATGTTCTCTGCCTATAAAACAAAAGTTACCAGGGCAGAAACAGGCTATAACCAGCTTGCTCTCTATGGGTTCAGCGATCTGCATACTGCCTGGATAGAAGGCATGCCTATGAATGTGATAGTGGGAAGCGCCTGGACGCGGGGCGCCGGCGGAGAGCTGATGATCGCAGAGGATGGTTACCCGTTCCCGCAAAAGTCGCTACAGGTGATCGGCGATCCGAATCCTGATTTCATCGTTAAATACGTCAATTCACTGATCTACAAACGTTGGACGCTCAATACCTCGCTGGAATGGAAGAAAGGCGGAGAAAAATGGAACGGCGCACAGGCAATCCTGGATTATTACGGCGTATCAGCCAACAGCGGCGACCAGAGAACGGTGAAAGGCTATGTATTCGACGGCGTGAAAACTGATAACAGCAAGAATACAAAGCCGGTCGATTTTTATGATCCCAAACAGCCGGTATACGAAAACCGATGGACCAGGTACGGCCCCTCAGGCGTGGGAGAAGCCTATATACAGAAGGCCGACTGGCTGAAGATCCGGGATATAAAACTGAGCTACTATTTCACTTTCAGGAAAGGTATCAGCCGGCTGGAAACCGGTGTATACCTGCGCAACCTCCTGCTATGGACGCCTTACAAGGGAGTGGACCCCGAACAGCAGCTGTTTGACCTTCCAGGCAGCCAGGGACTCGACTATTTTAACCTGCCCGCGGTGAAAACCATCGGGTGTAATGTCTCAATTCAATTCTGAAAAAATGATCCGCAATATAATTACCTGCTGTTGTATGCTTTTATTCCTGTTGCCTGTCTCTTATGCCCAGGTAACAGATTACAACCTGATGAAGGAAAAAGTATACCTCCATACAAACCATGTGATCTTTCAACCGGGAGAACCTGTCTTTTATAAGATCTATCTCGTGAACGCACAAACGCAAAAGCCTTCTATGGTCAGCAAAGTAGCTTATGTAGAGATACTGAACCCGGCTGGTAATGTGGTAAAAAAACAGACATATAAGATAGAAGATGGTTATGCTGAAGGGTCGTACGAGATAGGCGTTAATGATGCAGGCGGTATCTACAAGCTGAGAGCCTACACTTCATTGATGAGGAACGAAAGCGATACCGGTTTCTTTACAAAAGAAATTACAGTACAGAAAGTAGTAGCGCCCCGTATCCTGATGAAACTGGAATTTCCACGCAAAGGCTACGGCCCCGGAGATGCAGTTGCAGCTACACTTACCGTCCGCAACCTGGCTGATAAACCGCTGGCTGATCATTCTTTCTCCTTTACTGCTACCATTGCCGGCAAGGCGCTGTTGAAGCAACAGGGGAAAACAGGTAAAGATGGCAAGGCTGAAATACGGTTCCCGTTGCCGACAGACCTGGCCAGCAATGATGGCTTACTGGCTGTAACGCTGACGGAAGATGGTTTTACTGAATCCATCTCCAGGAGTATTCCAATTGTATTGGGGAAGATCGACCTGCAATTGATGCCCGAAGGCGGTACCCTGGTGGCCGGCCTGCCCGCGAATATTGCATTTAAAGCAGTGAATGAATTCGGGAAGCCGGCAGACGTAAGCGGGGCAGTGATCAATAAGAACGGTCAGGCAGTAGCTGTTTTTAACAGCTTCTATGGAGGTATGGGATCATTTGAGTTTACTCCCCAACATGGCGAACAGTATACAGTGAGGATCACCCGGCCTCTCAATATCAGCCAGGTATATGCCTTCCCTGGATTCTCGGACCATGGTGTGGTCATGCACTGGAAAACAGGCGTAGGGCAACCTGCCGTCACGCTTCGGGCAACCGATGCCATGCAGCTTAAGCTGGTAGGAACTATTAAAGGAAAGGAATACTATAGAAAAGATATCTCCGTAGCAAAGGGAGAGCAAACAATAGTTGTAGACCCGGCCAACTTCCCCGCAGGTATTGCCCAGTTCACGCTCGAAACCAGCAATGGTCTGCCTGTGGCCGAACGGTTGCTGTTCCTGAATCCCGGTAAGCTGCTGAAAGTCAGTGTAACGCCGGACAAACAGGTATACCTGCCAAGGGAAAAAGTTGTTTTGAAACTGAAAACAACAGATCAAAACGGTACGCCTGTTCCAGCGAATCTCTCTTTATCTGTAGTGGATGACAAGCTTTGGACTTATATGGACGACAAACAGGATAATATCCTTTCCTGGTTGTTAATGAGTTCGGAACTAAAAGGAAAGATCGACTATCCCACCTTTTACTTCCGGAAAGATGAACCTAAAGCCACGCCGGCATTGGACCTGGTGATGCTTACCAACGGTTACAGGTATTTCGATTATATACCAGAGGTATTGAAAGACGGGAAACTGAAATTCTTCCCTGACGAAAGCCGTACGTTGAGCGGAACAATTGTAAACCGGGAAAAGAAACCGGTGAAAGCGGAAGTCTTGCTGCTAAGATTATCGAACAGGCAACAGGCGTTGAGAGTGGTCACAGGGGCAAACGGCGCCTTCTATTTCCCGGATCTCAACTGGAATGAAAGGTACTATATGATCGCCCGCTCGCTGGAACGGAAGGAAATGGTAAGCATACAGCTGACCATTAACGGGTACGGGCCTAAAGCGCAATATGTAGACAAAGATCAATATGCGCTGCCTATGGGCAAGATGCCTGTCCCTAAAGCAACAGAGCTGGATAAGCTGTTTGAGGCGCCGTCGCCGGGCGATTCCAAAAGCCTCCAGGATGTTGTCGTAGTTGGTTACGGCATAACGAAAAAAGCGAACCTTACAGGATCGGTGGCTATGATCAGATCGACAGATTTAGTATCTGCAGAACTGACTGGCCTGCTTCAGGGGCGGGTTGCAGGATTAGAAGTATCGCCTCTTCAACAGGGAACGCCCGGAGGAGCGATAAGGATAAGAGGCGCTTCAGCCGTCAATAATACGCCGCCGTTAATACTGGTAGATGGCGTACCCTCACTAAATGGGGTAAACGAAATTGACATCAATAATATCAGCTCTATTACCGTATTGAAAGATGCCACCGCCACCGCTATTTACGGTAGCAGGGCAGCCAATGGGGTGATTGTTATTACCACTAAAACCAATGAGCGGGAACGGGTGAAATTTGATCTTGGAAAAAAGAACCTCTATGCTACCATGTTCCTGCCCTGGGATGAATCCAACTATACAGTAGCCCGGCGTTTCTATGCGCCCACCTACGGCACTACCAGAGTAAGCCGGCGGGAAGATTTCAGGGAAAACATCTACTGGAATCCTGTAGTGCAAACAGACGAACAGGGAGAGGCAGTGGTGCAGTTCTACAATTCAGATGCAGCTACCACGTTCCGGGCAATCACGGAAGGCGTTGGCTGGAATGGAACATTGGGCAGCGCTGAAACCACTTATGCCACCCAAAACCAGTTGCAGTTGGATCTGAAAATTCCATATAACCTTTCAGTAGGCGATAAGCCAATGGCGCCACTGACCCTTAAGAATAACAGCTCAGAAGACCTGAAGCTGAATATCGGCGTACGGACTCCCGATATCTTAAACACCGGTAAGTTCGATGCATTTGTTAGCGTGGCGGCCAACAGCAGCAGGCAGGTACTGATCCCGCTGGAAGTAGTAGCCGCGGGGCAGGGCGAGATCGCCGTAACGGTAGCGGATGGCGATAATAAAGAAACCATCGCGCTCCCTGTTAGCGCCATCGAAAAAGGATTCCCGGTGATTCATACCATGGCCGGCGACAGGTCTGTAACCCGTAAATTCAATATTAAAGATCCGGTTCCGGGAAGCATCAGTACCCGGCTGAAAGTATTTACATCGCCGGAAGGACAGCTGCTCGACGGCATAGCCGATATGCTCCGCGAACCTTATGGATGTTTTGAACAAACTTCTTCTATTACCTATCCGAATATCCTCATTCTTAAATACCTGAAAGAAACAAATAAGGCAAACAGGGAAGTGGAATCGCAGGCGCTGGAATATATTGAAAAAGGATACCATCGCTTGCTCAGTTTCGAAACTCCGGTGAATGGCTTCGAATGGTTTGGGCATACACCTCCACATGAGGCCCTTACGGCTTATGGCCTGCTGGAGTTTACAGAAATGAACGCCTTCCTGAATGTAGACAAGAAGATGCTGGCAAGAACAAAAGAATTTTTACTGAGCAGGCGAGATGGAAACGGGGGATTTAACCTGTCGGCAAAAGGATACGACAAGTTTGCATCAGTTCCTAACGCGGTTGCAAATATCTATATCGTGTACGCCTTGTCGCAGGCGGGAATGGGGGCCGAAATAGAAACCGAATACCAGGCTGCCTTAAAGCAGGCAGTAAAAACAGAAGACGCTTACCAGCTGGCCATGATGGCATTGGCTGCCAGTAATATGAAAAAAGTAGCAGATTATGACAGGTTGATGTATATGTTGCAAACACATGAAGAAAAAGGAACTTTAAAGGCAGAAACCTCGGTAGTGAATTCCAGGGATCAGTCATTGAAGCTGGAAACCCAGGCGCTTTATGCATTGGCTTTATGCCGGGCGAAAGAACCCAATATCGGTAAGATCGCTATGGTGATATCCGGTATCCTGGCAGGAAAAAGCTACTACGGTTACGGCAGTACGCAGGCTACGGTGCTGGCCCTGCAGGCGACGATAGAATATATGAAGCTGAAAGGGGCAACAGCTGAAAGCAAGATCACCTGTTCGATAGACGGCAGTTTTGTATCGCCTAAACAGTCTATCGCTTTATCCGGCGGGCAGCATACGTTTAAGGCAGATTATCATGGCAAAGACCCCGGAACGCCTTATTGCCTTGAAGTGGCTTACAGCAGCCTCATACCGGAAAACAGTGACGCGGCGGTATTAAAACTGAATACAACTCTTTCGAACCGCAGCGTTAAGATAGGCGAGACCGTTAGATTAAGCATTGAAGTACAAAACCTGAAGAATGAACTTCAGCCCATGTCGATTGCGAAGATCGCTATTCCTGCCGGGTTGTCGCTGCAGCCATGGCAACTGAAGGAAATTTCGGAACAAAAACAGGTGGCCTATTACGAGCTGTTTGACGGCTACCTGGTGCTATATTGGATGGGCTTTGCACCTAACGAAAAGAAAAAAGTCAACCTGGATCTGAAAGCGGATATCCCCGGCGCCTACCGGTCGAAAGCCAGCAACTGCTACCTGTATTATACGCCTGAACACAAGCACTGGAACGAAGGCAGCAGTATAGAAGTGATCCCTTAGGTACATTGTTGATAAGTTGAAATGAGAGGAAGCCGGCCATCAATTAAAGCCGTTAACTTCCTCTCATTTTAATTATATTAAGTTCAGAATCTATCGGCTATGAAAAAAACATCTTTGTTACTCGTGTTAGTGATCAGCTTCACTACATTGTTTGCCCGGCAGAAAGACACAGTGGCTACCCGTTTCTTTGATCATATCTCCAAACAGCAATGGACCAGCGCCATAAATATGATGGACGCCACGATGCGTCAAAATATCTCCGCGCAGCAGTTGGAAACCATCTGGGGGCAGCTGCAGCAGCAGTATGGTAAATGGAAAAGTTTTGACAAGAACGAAGTAACCAATGTGCAAGGCTACAAGGTTGTTCTGGCAACCAATACTTTCGATCGTGCCAGGATCGTTTTCCGCCTGGCGCTCGATAAGGAAAATAAGATAGCCGGTTTTTTTGTGGATGGGGTTACTCCTAACGCACCAAAGCTGAAGGAAGGAGAGAGTTCTGATTCTGTAAAAACAGAAGGAGGCACTTTGTATGGAACACTGATGGCGCCCCCGGGCGGCGCCAGCTGCCCCGTAATGTTGATCCTCGTCGGTTCAGGACCTATAGACAGGGATGGCGATAACAGTATTGTAAGAGCCTGGGATAGGAAAACATATGCTTTGCTGGCGGAATCGCTGGCCGCTCAAGGTATCGCAACCCTGCGATACGATAAACGCTGGATAGGTCAAAGCCAGCCATTTAGCAAGCCGCATTCGCAGATCACGTTCTCCGACTATAAACAAGACGCCGGCGCTTGGATAAAACATCTCCGCAATAATAAAAGATTCTCTAAAGTGGGGGTACTGGGGCATAGCGAAGGGGGAGTGATAGGCATTATGCTGGCTTCTGCCGAACCGCTGGACAAACTTGTTTTGCTGGCAACGCCTGCAGAATCGGTAGATAAAATAGTGACGGAACAGTTGAAGTCGCGGCTCCCTGATTCTTTATTGCAAACGGTACCGGCTATGTTCAGGCAATTGGCGGCTGGCGGGCGTCCCGAAGTTCCGCAGGTATTGCAATGGCTCTTTAACGATTCCAATTTCGCCATTTGGAGAAGCGCTATGGAAGTAACGCCCTGTGACCTGCTGGCCAAAGTGCAGCATACTCCTGTTTTAATCATCAACGGCACTGCGGATGTGCAGGTGCCGGGCAGGCAGGCGGAGATGTTGCATGAATGCCTGCCATCTTCTGAACTGGTATTGTTAAAAGATGTAACCCACATGTTAAGGCCTTCCCAGGCGCCCCATGGCAGCGATCCTAACCCGCTGGATCCCAATATTTTACCAGCAGTGGCTGCTTTTGTTAAAAAATAACCGGCGCCAGGATTTGTACTTTGTTCGGACAAATTGTATATTTGTTCATACAAAGTATTAGCTAACGAAAAATCTCTGCGTTATGGTTGTTGTACAAACCATTTGGCACGAACTCATTGCCTTCCTGGGTATTTCCCAGATCATTGAGATCTGCAAAACCGGTAATTACAAGGTGTTGTTGACACTGAACGGTATCTTCTCCGCAATTTCGCCTCTTATACCGTTGCTGTTATTGATTGAGATCGGCCGGGCTATCTTTTACAAAAGGTTTAAGATAGAAGACTATAAAATGCCGTTCTTCATTTTTGTGGCCAACCGTTTTATCTCGAGATTCCTTTCTATTGCGGCGGTTGCATTTTGTATAGGCGTACTGGAAAAATATGCGTTGCTTTCTACCAATATGAAATGGTATTGGTTTATTTATGGATACATAGTCTGGGAGTTCTCGCATTTCATTTATCATTACCTGGGGCACAAGGTGAGGATCTTCTGGTGTTTGCATTCTACGCACCATGCGCCGGAATCAATGAACCTTTCCGTTACCTATGCACACTTCTTCCTGGAAGCGCCGTATGCAGATGTAATACGTACCAGCATCTGTATCCTGATGGGCGTAAATCCTCCTTTATTGTTCCTCATCATGTTTATAGATGGTACCTGGGGCGCGTTTATCCATGTGGGTGAGAACCTGATCAAGGATGGCCGCTTGGGCTTCCTGAACAAGATCATACTAACTCCTTCCCATCACCGGGTACACCATGCAAAGAACCCGTTGTATATGGATACCAATTTCTGCAACCTGCTCAATATCTGGGATAAGGTTTTTCATACCTACCAGGACGAAAGAAGGGATATGCATATAGAATACGGTATCAGCCGGGAGGTGAATCCTAATAATTTCTTTGATGTATACTTCGGGGAATTGTATTATTTATGGAAAGATATTGTGAAAGCGCCGGGACTTAAAAACAAGTTGCTCTATATCGTGATGCCTCCGGGCTGGAGCCATACCGGCGATCACAAAACTGCCAAAGTAGTGAAGCAGGCATTTATAGAGGAAGAAAAAGCTGCTATGGCTGCCGCTTCCCAACCTATGCCGGTAGCCGCTTCGGGCGCCGCATAACTACCGGTAAGGTACAAGAGATTTTTAATTGCTGATCTTAAGTGGTCGGGCGCACATAAAAAATATAGGTAGCCGGAAGGCTGCCTATATTTTTTTAAAGATCACTATACCGTTATGTCCGCCGAATCCGAACGTATTGCTCATGGCTACGTTTACAGGTTTTTCTATCGCTGTTTTTAATACGATAGGCATACCTGCCGGTATTTCGGCATCCAGTGTTTCTGTATTGATAGTAGGAGGGATGATGCCATTTTTGATGCTTAATACGCTGGCAATAGCCTCTACAGCGCCGGCTGCACCCAGCAGGTGACCGGTCATTGACTTCGTAGCGCTGATATGCAGGTGACCAGGCGCTGCACCGAATAAAGTACTGATAGCATGGATTTCACTGAGATCGCCAACCGGGGTGGAGGTAGCATGAGCATTCAGGTAATTTACATCTTCTTTGTTCAATCCCGCATCTTTCAACGCAAACTCCATAGCCCGGCGCGCTCCAAGTCCTTCCGGGTGGGTAGCGGTCATATGATATGCATCCGCCGTCATAGCAGCTCCCGCCACTTCTGCGTAGATCTTTGCGCCTCTCGCTTTTGCATGTTCATATTCTTCCAGAATCAATGCGCCCGCACCTTCTCCCATTACAAAACCATCCCTGTTTACATCAAACGGGCGGGAAGCTGTGGCCGGGTCATCATTCCGTGCAGACATCGCCTTCATTGCGCAGAACCCTCCCACGGAAGCGGGAGTGATGGGCGCTTCCGAGCCTCCTGTAACAATCACTTTCGCCTTACCCAAACGGATATACGTTAATGCATCCATAATCGCGGTGTTGGTAGTAGCGCAGGCAGAAACAGTTGTATAGTTGATCCCCATCAGACCATATTGTATGGAGATCATACCCGCCGCCATATTGGTGATCAGCTTAGGTACAAAATAAGGACTGAAACGAGGCTGGTAATTGCCGGTTACATATTCTGTCACCTGCTCTTCAAAGGTAAGCATGCCGCCCTGGCCTGATCCCCATATCACGCCTGAGTCGAAAGGGTCCATCTTTGAAAAATCCAGCCCCGAATCTGTGATCGCCTGTGCAGCCGCTACCAGCGCATATTGCGTGAACGGGTCTGTTTTCCGCAACACTGCTTTATCCAGCCACTGCGATGCATTGAAGTTCTTCAGCTCACAGGCGAAACGTGTCCTGAACAAGCTGGCGTCGAAGTGCTGTATGTTGGCCGCGCCACTTTTCCCGTTTATCAAACTATCCCAGAATTCCTGCAGATTATTGCCAATTGGAGATAAAGCGCCCATCCCGGTGATAACTACTCTTTTCATATGAAATTGATTTTAAGAACGCAGGTCTTCCAGCAACTGCCCGGTGATCTGCCTGAAAATTACTTGTCCTTTGATTCTTGACATTAAGAGGGAGGATTGCAAATTTGTGATGATTAGGAGCGCCCTGGTAGCCGCCGGCCCTGTAAATTTCAGCAGGCCTTTGTTTCTCCCGGCTTCAAGGCAGGCGGTAAGCCAGCTAAGGATATTATCCGACATCTCGCGGACCTTCGCCTGCATGGCAGGTTCCAAAGTTTTGAAGTCGCTTGCCAGGGAGGCCACCAGGCAAATATTCTCATCCCGGCTATATCGCTCAAACACTTCAAACAGCTTCATTATCTGCTCATCTTCCGGCAAAGCCGCCCATTCAGCGGTTTTAACAATAAACCCGCTGATCTCCCGCTCCACCACAGCTATGCCCAGATCCGCCTTCGCGGGGAAATGGTAATGAACTGCTGCATTTTTTATCGACAAGGGAGCCGATATGTCTTTGTAACTGAATGCGTTATATCCCCTGGCCCTAACCAGGCGATCCGCTGTTTCCACTATCTTTTCTTTAGTATCCATTGCGGGGGCTAAGTTACTTACTTATTAGTAAGTAAACAAATGTTTTAGGTTTCACGCAAAGTTGCAAAGGAGGCAAAGAGCGCAAAGGATTTTGTTAAGAGAAATAAGGAAGCAAAGAGAGCGAAGATTAAACTTTGCTCTCTTTGTTTTCCTAAAACCGCTTCGGTCACAATTCTTTGCTTCCTTATTTCTCTTAACAAAATCATTTGCGCTCTTTGCTAACTCTGCGTCTCTGCGTGCCCTCACGCGCCTTTGCGCGCCGCCTTTTTCAACGCGATTTTGTATTTATCGGGTGTACCGCTAACATTGATGCTCATGAACCGCACATTTTTATCCTTGTCCCGGTATTCGATTTCGTCTACCTGGTCTACGTTCACTTCTTCCCGTTTTCTTCCGAATAATGCCTGCCAGCCTACCTGGGTAACCATTTTCATAGGGATACGGAGATAGTAATCCATTTTCAGATCCAGCGACTGGGTGCCGGATACTTCAATGAAGCCAAGAGAGGAGTTGATGTTCATGTTCGGGATCTGCAAGACGCCGTTCTTCAACGTCAGTTTATTGCGGAGGGTATCAAACCTTACCATGCGCAGGTTCTTGTCTTTGAAGTAACCTGCCATCGCCTGCATAGGACCGAAGTCGATAAGTGATCCGTCCCGGATCTCGATGTCGAGCTGCGATTCTGTTTCGCTTAAAACAGGCGTCAGATCTGGGTGCAGGCGTATATAGCTTTTGATCCTGCCGCTTACAATCCCTTTGAGGTTGTTGTTCAGGATAACATCTTGCCCGAAATTATCGAACTTGATCAGCATTTTTGTGATATCCACGTTGCTCAGGTATATGCCATTGCGGAAGTAAAGTTTATTTGGGTCTGCCGCATTTAAAACGCCCCGCATCCCGATGTATCCACCGGCAATGCCAACTCCGAGGGTATCGATCTTTATCTTCTTATCTTCCCGCATGTGGGCAACTGCCTTTACATTTTTCAGCCAGAGCTTTTTATACTTCACCTTGTTTACGGCTACATCCAGCTCAAATGCTGAGAATGGGATCTTAAATATATTGAAGCCCGCTGCATGCAGCGAGTCGTTTTCTTTTACAGTGGTTTTTCTCACGGGCGCATTGGCAGTTGGAGCGTGGTCTGTAAAATCATAGTTCATCAATTCATCAACATCCAGCATATTGGATTTAAAGCGGAAATAGTTGCTGCGTGTAGCCAGCGTATCCTTTTTCCGTTTTCCCGTTGCGTAGCGCATATTCAGATCAAAGTCGGTACGCCCGATCTTTCCTGTGAGGCTGTCGATCACGAGGTATTTATTGTTCCCGTATTTAATACGGCCGCTCACTTTCTCTACCTTGAAGGGGTGTTGTTTCAGGGTACCTGAAATGTTGGCGATCCTGGCATCCATCCGTTTGAAGGTAGTGTCGTATCTGAGGTTGATCTTAGATCGCAGCCATACATTGCTGGCTTTTTCATACCAATAGCCTTGCGGGATAAACTTGCGTCCCCTCGGGCCAATGAGATCATTCACCGCGAGCCGGGGCGCTTTGAAATCGAACGCGATCTCCGTATTCCCTGTTTTGACAGGATCGAACCAGACCTTGTAGTTGATCAGTCGGCCCATCAGCGCGAAACTGCTGCTATCGATATGCCCGCTGAAATTTTGCATACGCAGTGACGAGTCATTGATCACCACGGCTGCGTTAAAATCGTGCAAGGCATGCGGGTACTCCTTAAACCTGGCGTTCAGGTTGGTGATCTTGAAAGTGCCTTTAGGCAAAGGCTTCGGATGTAAAAGTTCATTCACGGAAGTTTCCAGCGCCAGGCCGATATTGAATCCATTGATCACTTCTTTCGACAATACCTGGTGAGAAGAATCAAACTTTATAAACTCATTTAATTTCAGTTGCCTGCTGGCAGCGCTGAACGTTACTGCCACCGGTTTGTCCTGTTTATGGAAAAGAGCGGGGAGGTCGCTGATACTGCCTTTGGCAAAGATATCGGAGCTGCCTATATGAAAACCAACGGAATCAAGTCGCAGTTTGCCCTGCTCCACTTCCGCATGGATGTTCATATTCTTTACAGGCAGGTGATAGCCGGGTATATTAAAGGAAAGATTGCGCACGGTCAGTTCACTTTGCACCCCGTCTTTCAGTTTGGCCAGGTTGGCTTCCGGGATGCGCATATCTACCATCTCCCTGAAATTCATATTCAGCTTGATTTCGCCGGTGATCTGCTCCAGGTCTTTGATCCCCAGGAACTCGCCTATGAACCGCAGGTTCAGTTCGGAGTAGACCTGCATAATGATCTGCGGATCATTGAAGTTCTTCATGATGAAATTGCCTTTAAACGTACCTGTACCGGGGCGGGCGTTGAAATTCAGTATATGCAGTTCTGAGGTTTCAAGATTGTGTGCGGCGCCGTTGGAATAAAATCCTTTAAAGCCTACCTGGTCTACTTTCCGGTCCTTTTCTTTGTTTTGGAAATACACATCCTCGAAGCCGAAATTAACCTCTATCAGGGGCATGGTGTCTTTACTGACAGGCCCTTTCACAATTCCCTGGAAGAAGATACGGCCATCGTGTTTGTACCTGTTGAGCATGGAGGCTACGTCTTCCGGCACGGCTGCCAGCAACAGGTTCATGTCGGGTTTGTCGCCTTTTATTTCCAGGTCTACCGCCTGCTGGCTCAGTTTTCCTTTAACGGCAAGGGAGGCGTCTTCCAGTTTTATATTTCCGTCGGGTATGGTAACAGATCGCTGGCGTTGATCATACACCGCATCAATGTTGAACTTCAGGTGCTTGTTCCTGAATAAACTGGTGTCTTTCATTCCCGTGATATTCAGCTTTAGCTGGCTGTCCATATTCACGGCAATTTTGCTGCTATCCATTGAAAACCCTGCTTTGACCTTGTCTACGAATGTGTTGATCATTAAGCCGGAAGCGGCGTCGTGATAGGTAATATCTATATTTTTAAGAATGATCTTTTTTAGATCGAGGTTCAGCGCTTCAGCAGAATCTGTTGCAGCGGCAGGCCCGGTAGATTTGAACTCATGGGCTTTAATAAGATCCACATCCCCATTGGCGGCACGTAGCATTTGTACATGGCCGTCGGCCAACACGAGTATCCGTACATTATAATGTTGCTGCAACAGGTCGGGCAGGCTGAAACCGATATACAGGCGTTTCAGCTGGTAGAGCGGTTTCCCCTTCATTTGCTTGGTAGCAAAGAATTGTACATCATGCAAGGCGATGGAGATGTAAGGGAAGTTGGCAAATGGCGAAATGCTGCTGTTGCCGATCACCAGTTCTCCGGGAAATTGTTTGTTCAGTTCTTTGACGGCCATCTGTGTGAGCCGTTCCTGTTGGCTGTATAGTATGCCGCCCCCGATCGTTAGCAGGAGTATGAAAATACCTGCAATGACTAATGCGAGGCGTAAGATCTTTTTTCCTTTCTTCATAAATATGGCCCTTTCGATACGTTAAAAATATTAAAAATATCACTGGGGAAATTACCAGTGCTGGCATTGGCGTTATTTTTTGTTTACTTTTAACGATTCATTTTAATAGTAGTTACATGAAAAGATGGATTCCACTGCTGTTATTGGCAGGAAGTACGCAATTTGCAGTTGCTCAGAAGAACAAGAAAAAAGAGTATTCAGGAAACCCCGTATTCCCGGGGTGGTACGCTGATCCGGAAGGCGTGGTATTTGGTAAACAGTACTGGATCTTCCCGACATTTTCTGCCGCTTATGAAAAGCAGGTGTTTTTTGACGCTTTTTCTTCCAACGATCTCACTACCTGGAAGAAACATGAAAGGATACTGGATACCGCTGCTGTTAAATGGGCTAAAAGAGCCATGTGGGCGCCCGCGATCGTAGAAAAGGACCATCGTTATTTCCTCTTTTTCGGCGCCAACGATATCCAGAATAACGAGGAGGTTGGCGGTATCGGCGTTGCCGTGGCAGATAAACCGGGAGGCCCGTACAAAGACTACCTGGGCAAACCGCTGGTAGACAAGATCATTAACAAGGCCCAACCCATTGATCAATACGTGTTCCACGATAGCGACGGAAAATATTACCTGATCTACGGCGGTTGGGGACATTGCAACATAGCGCAGTTAAAACCTGATTTCACCGGCTTTATCCCGTTTGATGATGGAACAACATTTAAAGAGATCACTCCTGAAAAATATGTAGAAGGACCTACCATGTTTATCCGGAATGGCAAATACTATTTTATGTGGTCGGAAGGCGGTTGGGGTGGTCCTGATTACAGCGTAGCTTACGCGATCGCAGATTCCCCGATGGGGCCCTTTAAAAGGATAGGGAAGATATTGCAGCAGGATCCTGCTATTGCTACAGGAGCCGGGCACCATTCTGTTATCAAAGTGCCGAAACAGGATAAATGGTTTATCGTGTATCATCGCCGCCCGCTCACAGAGAAACATGCCAATAGCCGTGAAACCTGCATCGATGTAATGGAATTTGACGAGAATGGATTTATCAAACCGGTGGTTATTACCAGGGAAGGGGTTAAGAGAACACCGATCCGGTAGCCGGTTTGGAAGATGTATCCGCAACGGGCGGGAATTGTTTCTTCCGATAATTAACGAATATGGCTGTAGCCACTGTGCCGCAGATCCCCGCCAGGAAAACCGTCAGGCGCGGACCCAGGTACTGGGCCACTACTCCTGTTAACAGGCTGCCGATAGGGATAATTCCCTGGTAGGCCATGATATAATAACTGATAGCCCTGGCCCTCATGCCCGGCGCTGCATGCGTTTGAATGTAGGTATTGATGGATGCGGTTTGCGCCATCATACCTACACCAGACAATGCCATAAACACCAGCGCCAGCGGCAACCAGCTGGCATAGGCCAGCAGTAATACGCTCAACGAAAATACCAGGCTGGCGGTGATCAGTATCTTCACCATATCTTTCCCCGCTTTCAACCTGGCCATGTAAATGGCAGAAAAGATAGAACCCAATCCAGCTGCACTCTCGAACCAGCTAAACGTTTTCGCATTTCCCTGGAATATTTCTTTTGCAAATAGGGGCATCAGCGTGTTGAAAGGGATAACCAGCAAGCTGCTGGCGGTAAGCATCAGCAATAAAGAAGCTATGTCTTTATTCTCTGACACATAATGAAATCCTTCATTCAATTCACTCCAGATGCTTCTCTCTGATTTCACGATCTCCGGCAGCTGCAGTTTCATAAGGAAGAGAGAAAGCAAGACAGGAAGATAGCTTAAGAAGTTAAGGAGGAAACAGACATCCTCGCCGAAGGCGCTCAGTAAAATACCCGCAAGGGCCGGTCCGGCTATCCTCGCAAAATTGGCCATAGTAGAATTAAGCGCAATAGCATTAGGAAGATCTTCCCTGTCGGTCACCATATCTACCATGAGCGATTGCCGGCAGGTTACGTCAAACGCGTTAATAACTCCCTGCACCAGCGATAAAAAGATGATTGCAGGGATATTATAGTATTTGAAGAGGATCAGTAATGCCAGGGCTAATGCCTGCAACAGCGATACTACCTGGGTTATGATGAGCAGGCGGTAACGGTTATGTCTTTCTATATAACTGCCGGCATAGGGCGATAAAAGCAAAGAGGGGATCAGGCTCACGAAACTTACCACACCCAATAAGAGGGCCGAATTGGTTAACCTGTAAACCAACCAGCAGACGGCTGTTTTCTGCATCCAGGTGCCGATTAGGGAGATGGATTGTCCTGAAAAAAAGAGCCTGAAATTGCGGGATTTCAACGCACGAAAAGCCTCCATATCTAAATATTCTTTATATCTGTCGTTAACACTGGTGCAAAGGTCGGCCAATTTGATATATTTGCTAAATAGATTGTTTTAATCATATTGATTAATAAAAACGATTGATCAAATGGAACTCCGGCAACTGACCTATTTCGCAAAAGCCGCTGAAATGTCGCATTTTACTGAGGCTGCGGCCAGCCTGTATATTACCCAGTCGACCTTATCGCAACAGATCAAACAACTGGAACAGGAGCTGGGCGTACAATTGTTTGATCGTATCGGTAAGCATGTGCAGTTAACGGAGGCAGGGCGGCTCTTTCTTCAACATACCAGGCAGGTGCTGCTGGAAGTGGAAAAAGGGAAGCAGGCCATGCAGGACCTGCAACAGGCCTTAAGAGGAGAATTGCGTATTGGCGTCACTTATGCATTCACTTCTTTATTGCTGCCGGCGTTAACCAGGTTTCCTTTGAAGTACCCGGGTATCTATCTCTCTATCGAATATGGTACAACCAACGACCTGGAAAATAAGCTGAGGGCTTCGGAGCTGGACCTGGTAATGGCTTTTCACCAGAAGGCAAAGTATAACGACCTGGAGGTCCTGGAGCTGTTCCAGTCGCAGATGGTGCTGGCGGTATCGGCCGGCAACCCGCTGGCAAAGGAGAAATCGATAGGGCTGCAGCAACTGAATGGAATGGATCTCATTTTCCCTGCCAGCGGTTTCAGCGCGCGCGATTCGCTGAACGAGGTGCTGGAGCGCAATAAGATCAAGCCGGCGGTGAAGCTGGAGGTTAACGATGTTCATGCTATCCTGAAGCTGGTGGAGAAAGGGCCCTGGGCTACTATCCTGAATGAGCGGGTGTTGCAGGGCTGGAAACGGCTGGTGGGCATTCCTATTGAGGGCAGGGAGTTGCAGCGGCGTGCATATCTTATCTGGCAGCGGGATGTTTACAGGAAAAAGGCGGCTGTTTTGTTTACAGAGGAGTTGCTGAAAGAAGTGAAGGCGGAAAATAAGAAGTGATCACCGGCAACAGCAAGGCGCTGCCGCCGGTTGACCACTTTAAAAAGTTATTGCAAGTTCAGGAAGAAATCGAACAGGCATTGATAGTGTTGCTGAAAGGCGAGTTTCATGGCTTTATAGTTAGCAAATCCTGTGCGGTTAGCTACATAGGTCAACGTATGTTGTTGTTCGGTGAGCAGGCGGAATAGCTGGTCCATTCTTTCCTGGTGGATCAGTTCTTCTACGGTAATGTAGAAGGTGGCCCTGAATGGTTCGTCCAGGAACTCCGGCACTACGTCGAATTTCCTGCATAATGTTTCTTTGCTATGTGCGGCAACGGGGTTTTGGATAATGTAGCGCGCTATCTCATTCAGCTTGGCGATATAGCTTTCGTGCAGCATGATAGGCGCGGGTGTTTCCAGGTAGTGGAGGTAGGTAAGGAAATATTCGTAAGCTTTCCTGTGCAGGTAATGTTCGGCTATTTCGCCAACCAGTTTGCAATTGATGATGCGTTGCATCAGCAGGTAGTTGACGAGGGTGGCGCGATAAGGGTGCCTGGGGGGAGTAAATTCCTGTGTTTCGTTAGAATCAATTGCGGCTTTTGGATTCAGTACCTGGAATAGCGGGTTTCGTTTGATCATCTCATGCAGGTAGATGCTGTCGAAGTTCACATGGAAGTGCATAACGAATTCGCGTTCCGGGAAGAGGTTTACCAGCTTTTCTTCTGCGGGCAGCTTAAGTTTCAGGGGAAAAGCGGGGTTATATTCCTGCAGGCCATTGAGGGAAGCGGGAACATAATCTTTGTCTGACAGCACAGTTGTGAGCCCGGTATCTTCGCTGAGATGAATAAGATGGTAATAGATCTGGAATTCTCGGAAAACGAGTTGCTGATCCAGGATGATCCCGTTCTCGTCAATATCTGTATAGTATTTGGCGTGGGGTATCAATTCTGATTGGAGGTATACTGGTACTTTTTCCAGCGGAACAAATGTTCGGTCTTGCCGCCGGTTGGCGAGCAGGTATTTCTTTTTCATTTGCTTCATGTGATACCTTATGAATGCTTATTTAAAATGTAGGGTGCTGTCTGCACTGAAGTAATAATCGGTTCCGGTCGTTGCTTTTACGCCTTCCAGCAGGAAGCTGAGCGGGGTGCTTTTTTCGAGCAGGGCGCTGAACTTCCTTTTGTTTAGATCCTGGTTATCCAAAACAGCTTTTACTCCGTACCATCTGAAGATGGATTCACAAACTTCATTGAGCGGGGTATCGGAGAAGCTATAAAGTCCTTTTTGCCATCCCAGTTCTACGGTTGCATTAAAGGGTTGCGTGCGCAGAGAGGTGGTTTGTTCATTGAAAATGGCTTGCTGGCCTGGTTTTACCAGCACTTCTTTTTTGCCAGCTTTTACTTTCACTTTACCATCTACCAGGCAAACGCGGATCTTAGAGTTATCATAGCTGTTGATATTGAAACTGGTGCCCAGTACTTCTACCGTGGTATGCGGCAGATGTACGAGGAAGGGTTGACGGGCCTGCGGTGCGATTTTCAGGTAGGCTTCACCGTTGACGGAGATCTCCCTGTTCCGGCCTTCAAATTTTGAGGGGAAGGAGAGGGTAGTGGCGGCGTTGAGGCTGACCAGCGATCCGTCGGGCAGTACTACGTCATATTTTTTGCCTGCCGGTACCTGTAAGGTGTTCTGGCCGGCGGGTAACCTGCTCAGGGTATTTAAATAAAGGATATTGTTTTTATTGCTGATCTGTTGGCCCTGTATGATCAATACGGCATCGGCTGTATCAAGAAGGATAACCGACTTATCTGCCAGTTGGAGGGTGACATGCTTTGCGTAGTTGATAGCTACCGGGGCAGAAGCAGCAGTAGGCCGGGACTTTTTCCAGGGGGCCACCTGCCATATGGCCATGGCAGTAGCGCCAAGTACTGCGGCGGCTATGGCGTATGGAAGCAGTATCTTGTACAGAGGTTTCTTAGGTTTAAAATCAATGACCTCCTTCCAGGGAGCAGGAGGAGCGGGAACCGGAGCGCCTGAAAGCATTTCCCATTTTTCCCTTACAACCGGATCTTCTTCAATCAGATCTTCTAACCATTGATCGTCAGCCGCGGAAATGATTCCCGCCAGCTTCTCTGTCATTAATTTATGTATTTCTTCTGCGCTATTCATGTACACTCTATAAAACCGATTTTTTTAATGGCCGGGGTATTCAGAAAAGCACTTTTTTTAAGGACGCTCTTAAAGCCCTTAGTGCGCTGGCTACCTGTTTTTTTACTGTTTCCTCACTGGTCTGCATTACAGCTGCTATCTCTTTCCTGGTTTTATGTTCCTGGTACGCCAGCCTGAAAGCAAGTGATTGACGTTCCGGCAGCTGGCTGATGGCAATTTCGAGTTGTGCTTTTAATTCATTGTTCTCTAACCTGCTCTGTGGAACGGTATATGCCTCCGGCAATATGATTTCTTTAAGACGTTTGGTGCGGGTAGCATCTTTGGCAATCTTGTTCAAACAACGATTCCGGATACTGATATAAAGAAAATTTTTTAACTCTGCGGAACTGTTAAAATCATTTTTCGCCCCCACATCTTTATGCCAAAAATCAATGAACAGGTCCTGGGCAACTTCCTGGGCTTCGGTTTCATCTTTCAACATAGAATAGGCAGTAACATACAACCAATGACGGTAGGTGTCATAGATATGCTGAAAGGCAGCCAGATCGCCGTCTTTCAGTTGTGCAAGCAATTCATTATCGTTGATAGATGCACTCATGCCAGATTAATTGATGAAAAGCTGCCAGGTGGTATAACCTGAGATGTTAGGGAATTTATATACGCGGTTCAAATAATAAATCGACAACACTCCTGAACTAAATAAGATCGAAAATAAGGTTTGAAATACGGCAGCAGTAACATGGGCATTTTTCCCATACGTCTGGCCCCTAATTATATTCGATTCTGTTGCAGGAACGGTTTTATTATTTGGATGCGGATTTGTTAATGAATTGTTATTCCATTAACCAGCAGGTTTAGTTGCACCACATGACGATACCTTAATGTATTTTTTTTAAATGATAATCCAGCTGAGGATGTCATGAATCCTACCTTCTCCTGTTTGATATGATATTGAAAAAAACGGGACTGGCAAAGCATTTCCACCGCACTATCAGGAAAATTCAATTCGTGTTAAACAGCGTAGTCGGCATCCTCAATACAAGCAATATAACTATTGTTTGCATTCCAACAAGCAAAACTCCGCCATTCATTTTTATCTTTTAGGTTTTCTCTTCTTCGGTTTGCCGTATTTGAGCATCATCTTCTCTTTATGAGAGATTTTTTTATTTGTCTTCAGGTTCTTTGCCTTCTTCTCGTGGAAAGCCGGACCTACATCCGTACGCTTAGGCGCCTTCACCAGCGTGTTACGCATAAACACCTTCGGTTTCTCATCTTCCGTCAGCTCCGTTGATATTTCCAATCCCTCCGGCAACGCCATCTCCGGGATCCGGTAATTCATCAGCTCCTCTATTTTTTCCAGGTACTCCAACTCACTGTCTTTAGTCAGCAGGATAGCAATACCACGTTTGTCCGCTCTCCCGGTCCTGCCTATACGATGTATGTAATTCTCCGGCGTATCCGGCGTATCAAAATTGATCACATGAGATACTTCCGCTATATCCAGGCCCCGGGCAATGATATCCGTTGCGATCAGGAAACGGTAGGCGCCTTCCTGGAACTGTTTTACAGTATTGAAACGATGGTTCTGTTCCTTGTTGGAATGGATAATCCCAACCTGTTGAGGGAAATGTTTTTCCAGTTGTTCATGCAGGTCGTCAGCCAGCTGCTTGGTGCCGGCAAAGATCAGCGTACGCGTCATCTCCGGGTTATCTGCGATCAGCATCTCCAAAAGATTTACTTTGGTATAGAAGTTAGGCACCCGGTAAACTGACTGCTCTATATTTTCCAGCGGGCTTCCGACCGGCGCAGCTTCAATCCTGGTGGGGTTATTAAAATGCGTATCGATGATCTTTTCTACATCTTCTGTCAACGTAGCTGAAAAGAGCAGGTTTTGCCTTCTTTGCGGCAACAGGTCCATAATGTTGGTGAGCTGGGTTCTGAATCCCAGGTTCAGCATCTCATCTACTTCATCAATCACCAGCTGCTTGATAGACTTTACTTTCAGGGCCCCGCTTAAGATAATATCGTACAGGCGTCCGGGAGTGGCTACCAGTATATCCAGTTTATCTTTCACCGCTTCCATCTGCGGGTTCATGTTCACGCCGCCATACACTCCCAATACCGATACGGTCATATAAGGCGTAAGCTTCTTCACTGATTCCACTACCTGCACTACCAGCTCCCTGGTAGGAACCAGTATCAGCACTGTAGGATGTTTCTCTTTGGAAAATTTAAACATACGCAGTATAGGCAACAGGTAGGCAAAGGTTTTACCTGTTCCTGTCTGCGCGATACCGCAAACGTCCTGTCCCGACATGATCACCGAAAAAGCGCGCTTCTGAATGGTGGTAGGCTCTTTCAGTCCAAGTTCGTCGAGGGCATTAAGTAAAGATGTATTTAGGTTTAAATCCCGAAAAGTCATACTGCTGCTATAATTGAAACCGCAAAGGTAAAGAATAAATGCGCTTAACCCACAGGCCGGCTGAAGATATTCTTGCCCGGCAACCTGGCTAAGGCGCGATAGTCACGCGGTTTTGTAGTAACTTCCTTGTGAAATCAGCTCTCAAATAAACCTTACTGGCGTATGAAAAACCTGCATGTTCCTGCTATTTGCGTCCATGAACCCGGAGGACCCGAAAAACTGCTGCTCGAAGAAATTGCCGTTCCCGTACCGGAAAAAGACCAGGTATTGATTAAAATTGTTGCGGCAGGCGTTAACCCGATCGACTGGAAAACAAGGGAAGGGCTGATGCACTATCCCCTGCCTTATATCCCCGGCGTTGAAGCTGCCGGTGTTGTAATGGCAGTGGGCGAAAGCGTTTTTGGGAAGAAGGTGGGAGATGAGGTGTATGGCGCTATCGACGGCGCTTATGCTACCTGCGCTGTGGCGCAGTCTGAACTGCTGTTCAGGAAGCCCGCTATCTGGTCGTTCGAGGAAGCTGCAGCCGCCGGAGGCGCTAAAACCGCCTGGGGTGCGCTGTTTGACGTGGGAGAGCTGAAAAAGGGACAACGCATCCTCATTCATGGCGCAGCGGGCGGAGTAGGGCACTTCGCCGTGCAACTGGCCTATCACGTCGGCGCCTATATTATTGCAACTGCCAGCGAAGCCAATATGGATTTTGTCGCTTCCCTGGGCGCCAACGAAGTAATAGATTATAAAACCGTTCCTTTCGAAACTGCAGTGCAGGAGGTAGATATGGTGCTGGATACGGTAGGAGGCGATACTACCGATCGCTCCCTCAGCGTCATTAAACCCGGC
This sequence comes from Chitinophaga terrae (ex Kim and Jung 2007), assembly GCF_900107795.1. Taxonomy (GTDB): domain Bacteria; phylum Bacteroidota; class Bacteroidia; order Chitinophagales; family Chitinophagaceae; genus Chitinophaga; species Chitinophaga terrae. The sequence goes on along the minus strand of NZ_FNRL01000010.1, from coordinate 176,732 downwards.
GGCGTCCTGCTTTGCCTGGTACAATACCCCGATTCTGCCAAAGCAGATGAAGCCGGCGTTAACGTTGCCTGGGGCGGCACCAAAACGCTGGTAGCTATGCGGGAGGCGCATAAACTGCTGGAAAAAGGACTGATAAAACCCTATGTGAAAAAGGTATTTCATGGCCTCTATTCCGCCGCAGAAGCGCAGGAATTCAGCAAATATGGCGGTCCCGGCAGGGGAAGGATCGTGCTCCGGGTGAGCGACGACCGTTAACCCACCTCAGTTGATTTGCCCAGCATCTTCCTGCGATGTTGCGTACCCCATTGCTGCAATGCAAGTATCACGCTGTCCAGCGTCGAGGCATAAGGGGTAAGCGTATATTCAACAGATACCGGTTGCGTGTCAAATACCGTCCGCTTCACCAGTTTATGGGTTTCCAGGTCTTTCAGTTCTTTTGATAAGACCTTTGAAGTGATCTTTGGTATGCTGCGTTCTATATCCCTGAAACGTTTATGGCCCCTGCCTATGGCAATGATAATAGGCAATTTCCACTTGCCGCTGATCACATCCAGCGCATCCCGCACCGGCATGATCACTTTATGGCAGTCGGTATGCTGATCCCGTACTTTACAAGGCTCGTGAGGAGCCGATACACTGATATCCTGGTTCATACTGGTTACCTTTTGTAAAGCAGTTACCAAAGAATAACTGCTTACTTTTTGATAGCAAAGATATAACTTTGTATGCAGAACATAAATTCAACAGGATGAAAGTAGAAATTTGGTCAGATATCATGTGCCCTTTCTGCTATATAGGCAAAAGGAGATTTGAAGCGGCCCTGGAACAATTCCCGGGAAAAGACGAGATCACGGTAGAATGGAAAAGTTTCCAGCTGAACCCCAACCTGAAGTCACAGCCCGGAAAGGATGTATATGATTATGTAGCTGAAATGAAAGGCCAGTCCAGGGATTGGTCTGTAGCCATGCACGACCAGCTGGCTCAGACTGCAAGCGAAGTAGGTTTAACGTATAACTTCGATAAAGCGGTGATCGCTAATTCCTTTGATGCGCACCGGATTATCCAGCTGGCGAAGAAGCATGGCCTGGGCGACCAGGCGGAAGAGCGTTTCTTCCACGCGTATTTTACGGAAGGCAAAGATGTCAGCAACCCGGAAGTATTGCAGGAACTGGGCGAATCAATAGGCCTGGAGAAAGAAGAAGTAGCGGAAGTGCTGAGGTCCCGCGACCTGGCGGATGCGGTGAATAAAGACGTATACGAAGCCCAGCAACTGGGGATACGCGGAGTGCCTTTCTTTGTGCTCGACAGGAAATACGGCGTTTCCGGCGCTCAGCCATCCGAAGCCTTTACACAGGCGCTGAACCAGGCGTTCGGCGAATGGAAGTCCGCCCAACCTGCGCTTAAAACCCCTGACGGACTCGATGGCCAGGTATGTACGCCCGACGGTAATTGCAATTAATACAGTTTGCCATAAAAAGAAAAAGGATCTCTACCCGTTGTAGAAGATCCTTTTTCTTTTATCATCTCCGGCAATCAAGCCATTTGTACATCTTTCTTCTTAATTATCAACAATCCCAGGTAAGTGAACAACCCGTTAATGATCAGCAATTCCAGTCCTATCTGGAAATCTCCAAACAATACTGACTGGTATTTGTCAACCACGAAACACAACAACGGGGCCGCCACGCAAACTACCGGCACCCATTTGTCTTCAACCTGGCGTTTGCTCAGTATGCCGAAAGAAAACAAACCTAACAACGGACCGTATGTATAGGCGGCAATTTTCAATATCACACCGATCATACTTGGATTATCGATCCATTCAAACAATAACACAAACAACAGGAAGATAAACGCCATCAGCAGGTGAATGCGCTGGCGTATCTTTTTCTTCTGGGCGTCTGACCAGTCGCTGCGCCGCTGCAATCCCAGGATGTCGATACAGATAGAAGAGGTGAGCGCAGTCATAGCTCCATCCGCACTTGGAAACAGGGCAGAGATCAATGCAATGATAAAGATCACGGAGATCACCGGCGGCATATGCTGTAACGCCAAAGCAGGGAACAGCTTATCGCCGGTTTCTGTTACTCCCTGCGCTGCCCCGAATATATGCAGCAAACCGCCCAGGTAAAGGAATAACCCGATCACGATCACCATGATGAACGCCAGGGAAACCATGTTCTTTTTAGAATCTTTCAGGGTCTTCACCGAAATATTCTTCTGCATCATTTCCTGGTCCATCCCTGTCATGGTAATGGTGATGAAGGCGCCCGCCAATATCTGCTTCACGAAAAACAACTTACTGTCCGGGTCGAAATTAAATACCGTCGTAAGCCCTTTTTCATGCATGGCGGTAAAACTTCCCGCCACGCTCAGGTCCATATGCTTAAGGATGTAAATGGTGCAGATGATCAGCCCTGCCAGCATGCAGGAGGTCTGTAACGTATCCGTATATACGATAGTTTTTACCCCGCCTTCATAGGTGTATAATAAGATCATCAGCAGGATGATCAGGGTCGTGAGCCAGAACGGTACGCCGAAGCTCGACAATATGGCATCCTGCAATATTCTGACTACCAGGTATAAACGGGCCGTTGCGCCCAGCGTCCTGGAAAGAATAAAAAAGGAAGCGCCGGTTTTATACGAATACCGGCCAAAGCGGGTATCCAGGTAATTATAGATAGAGGTCAGGTGCAGCCGGTAATAAAGCGGGATCAGTATATAGGCGATCGTCAGGTAGCCTATAAAATATCCCAGCGTTATCTGCATATAACTGAAGGCTTCTTTTCCCACTGCTCCCGGTACGCTTACAAACGTTACCCCGCTGAGCGAAGTGCCGATCATCCCGAAAGCTACCAGCATCCAGTTACTGTTGCGGTTACCGATAAAGAAAGAATCATTGTTCGAATTGCGGCCCGTATACCAGGCTACAACTAATAAGATGACGAAATAGGCAATGACAAATGAGAATAATAATCCTGGCGACATATTTCTGTTTTAATCAATAACGCTTGGTTGCAAGCACCCTAAAAATTGGTAAGAAACAAAGATAACATCTTCACTCTATGTTTAATTATAAAATAAAAATTATAAACTTCTCATTATCAGGAAGAGAAAATATTTATTTGACGAAGTCAAGTAAAATAGTTGCTTTTGTCAAGTGTTTTGGTAATTTTGCCTGACAAACAATTTCCTATGTCGCCTAACACACAAGTCATCCAGGATATCAGGAGCTTTAACCGCTTTTATACAAAAACCATTGGATTATTAAACCAGCATATCCTGGAGAGTGACCTCTCCCTTTCGGAAGTCCGGGTACTTTATGAAATAGGCCAACAGGCCAGGGCTACTGCGTCCCAGCTGGTAACCAGCCTGCAAATGGATGCAGGGTACCTGAGCCGCATGTTGAAGAAATTTGAAAAGAAAGGTTGGCTGATACGCCAGCAATCCAATATGGATGGTCGCACTTTCTTCATCCAGCTATCGGCGGCCGGGAAAAGATTAATAGCAGGACTTAATGAACGATCCGATAACGAGATACAGCGACTGATCGAGCCGCTGACGGAAGCGCAGCAACTGCAGGTAACAAAAGCCATGCAATCGGTGCAGCAATTGCTGACCGACCCATCATCCCAGGCGTTGCCTGAAGTTACCATCCGGCACAATCTCCTGCCCGGCGATGTAGGATATCTTATCTACTTGCATGGGGTATTATATGCAAAAGAGAGCGGTTATAACCTGGAATTTGAAAGCTACGTTTGCAAGACATTCTATGAGTTCCTGCCGGGATACAACCCCGCGAAAGACAGGATCTTCCTCGCCATCGCCAATGGGCAGATAGTTGGTTCCATTGCTATCGCCGCTTCCTCCAGGCACCTGGTGCAATTGCGCTGGTTCCTGGTACACCCCGACTACCGCGGCCAGGGACTGGGAAAACGCCTGCTGAACGAAGCAATCAGTTTCTGCAAGGAAAAACATTACCAGAAGATCTATCTCCTAACTACCAGCATGCAACAAACTGCCATCACCCTCTATACGAAAACAGGCTTCCGCAAAACAGGCGAGAAATTCCTGAAACAATGGGGGCAGGAGCTGTACGAGCAGCGTTATGATATGGAGTTGGTTTAAGCGTATTTGGCCAGCAGTACAATCTGTCCTAAATGATAGGCGTCGTGCTCCGCTAAGCCCTGCAGGTAATACAAAGCAGGGTGCGAGGTACCGGGGAAGGTATCAAATACTTCCTGCCCGGGGAATTTGCGCAGCGCGTCTGCCATTTTATCAAACGAATGTTCCAGTCGGTGTACCGTGTGTTGCCAGTTTTCTTCACCGCGATTCTCCGGTATATAAAAATCAGGCAGGTCGCCGTCCTGCTCCAGCGGCTCATTGTACATATAACGTTGCGCCCGCTGATGCCAGTAAATAATGTGATTAACTATCTCCCAGATACAATTGGATTCCCCGATCTTTTTAGTTGCCTGGATGGCATTCACCCTGCTTAGGTATTCGCTGAACGTTACGCCGATCCAGGGTTCTCCTTTATACAGGTTTTCAATAGACGTAGCAAGATGCTGGGTTATAGACATGTGCCGGTATTTAAAATTTTAAAAAAGATAGACGTTCTGTTTGTATGGTACTACCCGCCACTGGTCTAAATCTGCATAAAACAGAACAGAAGCAGTGGTATGCTGATAATCCTCTAATTGATGAACTGCTCATTTTTTGTACCAGTAATTTACTGAATTCTTTCCCTTATTTTTAGATAATATAAAACCCATCGTTATGGATCAGCAGCAATTGGAAACAAACAAGAATAAGGATGCCATGAGAATGGCGATCAGTACTATGAAACAACGCCTGGGCGTCATTGAACAGGGAGGAGGAAAGAAAGCCCTTGAAAAGGTCAGGCAACGGGGGAAGTTAACAGCCCGTGAACGTATTGAGCGCCTGATCGACAAAGATTCTGTTTTCACGGAGATCGGCGCATTTGCAGCTTACGATATGTACGAAGAATATGGCGGCTGCCCGGCTGCCGGTACAGTGGGAGGTTTGGGATATGTAAGCGGTCGTCTTTGCGTGATCGTAGCCAATGATATGACTGTAAAGGCCGGCGCCTGGTTCCCTATGACGGGCAAGAAAAATTTACGCTTACAGGAAATTGCTATAGAGAACCATCTGCCCATTATTTACCTGGTAGACAGTGCAGGCGTGTTTTTACCCATGCAGGATGAAATATTCCCCGATAAAGAACATTTCGGAAGGATCTTCAGGAACAATGCCAGGATGAGCGCCATGGGCATTACCCAGATTGCGGCGGTAATGGGAAGTTGCGTAGCGGGCGGAGCTTACCTGCCTATTATGAGCGATGAAGTGTTAATGGTAGAGGGCAACGGTTCTATTTTCCTGGCGGGGCCTTACCTGGTAAAAGCAGCCATCGGAGAGGATATAGATGCAGAAACACTAGGCGGCGCCGTTACCCATACGGAGATTTCGGGTATTGCCGATTATAAATTCAAGACGGATGAAGAATGCCTGGAACGTATCCGGGAAATTGTAGGGAAGATAGGACACAATCCTACTGCGGGTTTCGACCGGGTAACGCCAAAGGAGCCTAAAAAGCCGGTCGCGGAATTAGACAGCGTATTACCGGCAGATAATTCCCGGCCTTATGATATGCTCGAAATAATTGAACGCCTGGTAGATGATTCTGTTTTTGAGCAGTATAAAGAAGACTATGGCAAAAGCATCCTTTGCGGCTACGCCCGGATCGATGGCTGGGCAGTTGGTATTGTTGCCAACCAGCGGAAGATAGTGAAGAATAAAAAAGGAGAAATGCAGATGGGAGGTGTGATATATAACGACAGTGCAGATAAAGCCGCCCGTTTTGTTATGAATTGCAACCAGAAAAAAATTCCTTTGGTCTTCCTGCAGGATGTGACAGGATTCATGGTAGGCAGCCGCAGCGAGCATGCTGGTATCATTAAGGACGGGGCAAAACTCGTGAATGCCGTATCCAATTCCGTAGTGCCCAAGATCACTGTCATCATCGGCAATTCCTATGGCGCCGGCAACTATGCCATGTGCGGCAAAGCCTATGACCCGCGCTTTATTTACGCATGGCCTTCTGCAAAAATAGCCGTGATGGGAGGAGAACAGGCAGCCAAAACATTATTGCAGATACAGGTTGCTTCGCTGAAAGCCAAAGGGCAGGAGATCACGCCCGAAGATGAAGCACGGTTGCTGAAAGAGATCACGGATAAATACAACGCACAAACGACGCCATATTATGCAGCCGCCAGGTTGTGGGTAGACGATATTATAGACCCGCTGGAAACACGCATACGGATCTCGGAAGGCATAAAAGCCGCCAATCATGCCCCCGTTACTGACCAGTTTAATGTAGGCGTATTCCAGGTATAAGCAGCGCGAGTAAAAAAATCCTTTATATTCGCGTTTCTTTATCAAAAAGTATGGCAGAACTGGTAGTATATACAGATGGCGCTTCCCGGGGCAATCCGGGCCCCGGAGGCTATGGCGTAGTTTTAATGTGGGGTTCCCTGCGCAAGGAATTATCACAGGGTTACAGGAAGACAACCAACAACCGTATGGAGTTGCTGGCAGTGATCACCGCACTGGAAGCCCTGAAAAAAGACGGGTTGCAACTTACTATCTGTACCGACAGCAAATACGTGGTAGATAGTATAGAAAAAGGATGGATATGGGGATGGATGAAAACAGGCTTCAAAGGAAAGAAGAACAAAGACCTTTGGATGCGTTTTATTCCATTGTACCGTAAACATAAAATAAAAATGCAGTGGGTGAAAGGACATGCCAGCAATATTTTCAACAACCGCTGCGATGAACTGGCCACACAAGCCGCCGACAGCGGGAACTGGCTGATCGACGAAGGTTTTGAAAACGATATGGACAGTTTATTGAATTAACCCATCCGCTATACTACCAGTTCCGGGGAGCTTTGTTCTGTTATACCCCTTGTTATCTTCTTCCTTATCTAACGCTTACGACTATTTGTAAATTCCTTTTTCCGCAAAGCGGAAAAAATATCGCGCTTTTATTTTCCCGATATCGTAAACGTTTTGTTAAATCCCTTCCTACTTTCGCACCCAGATAGAAACCTATATTTTTCTGATAACTGATCGACCAGGGGATTGTGCTGCCCTGGCCTGTTCACAGCTATTCTGTTAATTAAGTTGAAAACGTATTGTCGTTGCAGTAGGCTGCATTGACCTGCTACTGCTATGCCTTATTCATGTGTTATAAAAGATGATTCAAAATGTACATTAAAAGATCCTTGCTGCTAAGCATTCTATTATCCCTGGCTTTCCTTACCCATGCGCAGTCAGTTGCTACCATCAGCGGGTATTTGAAAGATGCCGCCGGTAATCCTGTACCCGGTGCTTCTGTGAAACTGCAGCATCATAACACGAATGCGATCGCAGATGAGAAAGGATATTTCCGCATCGCATCCGCTCCTCCCGGTAAACATACCTTACATATTACCGCTGTCGGCTTTCAGAAAATAACCCATGAGCTGAACCTGAAAGCGGGCGCCAACCAGGTAGTGAACCTGACATTGGAACAATCCGTGAACGATATTGAAGCTGTATCGGTGATCGGCCGCTCCACTGTTAAAGAAGTAGGCCGACAAGCTTACAACGTCACCGCTATAGATGCAAAGAAATTGTATAATTCCACGCTCGATCTTTCCCACGCGCTCGACCGGGTATCGGGTATCCGCGTAAGAGAGGATGGAGGCTTGGGTTCCCGTATGAACTTTTCACTGAACGGCTTCTCCGGCCGCCAGGTGAAGATATTCCTCGATGGCGTACCTATGGATAATTTCGGTTCTTCTTTCCAGCTGAATAATATCCCTATTAACCTGGCAGAAAGGGTGGAGGTATATAAAGGAGTAGTACCTATCTGGCTGGGATCAGACGCTTTAGGCGGCGCAATTAATATAGTTACCAGCAACAAACAGCATAGTTACCTGGACGTTTCTTATTCCTATGGCTCTTTCAATACCCATCGCTCTACCATCAACGCCGGTTACACTGCCAAATCCGGGTTCACAGTTCAACTGAACGCTTTCCAGAACTATTCCGACAATAACTACCGGGTACGGGTAAACGTAGCTGACCTGGTAACGGGCGAGTATTATCCACGCCAGTGGGTGAGGAGGTTCCATGATACCTACCATAACGAAACAGTGATTGCCAATGTAGGCGTAGTAGGGAAGAAGTATGCAGACAAATTGCTGTTCGGCATCACCATGGGCAAAAGCTACTCGGAGCTGCAAACTGGCGCCAGGATGGTAAGCGTATTCGGCGATATCCACAATCGTGGTACTATTGTGATGCCCAGCGTTAAGTACCAGGTGAAGAATATATTTGTAAAAGGGCTTGATTTCAGCCTAACAGGCAACTACAACCTGGGCAGCGAGCAGCAGATCGACACCGTGAACCGCCGCTATAACTGGTTCCGGCAACACGTGCCCAACAACGGCGCCGAAAGGAACCGTACCATGTATAAGTTCAACAACAATAACGGTATCGGTACCGCTAATCTCAGCTACAAACTGAACGAGCGTCATTCCTTTGCCCTGAACGATGTGTACACAACCTTCAACCGTAAAGGTAAGGACCCGCTCTACCCGAACGATGAAAAATATGATCATCCTAAAACGGTACGCAAGAATGTAATTGGTTTGGGATATAAATACGACTATAACGAAAAATGGAATACCTCGCTTTTTGTAAAGAACTATAGCCAGCATGTGAGTTTTGCTGAGAGCTTCAACCCTACAGGGAACTGGGGAGATGTAGCTTACCGCAAACTAAACAATGATATCAATAAATGGGGATATGGTATTGCTACAACTTATTTTGTAATGCCAGCCCTGCAACTGAAATCATCTTTCGAGAAAAGTTACCGTTTGCCGGAAGCGGAAGAGCTGTTCGGCGATGTGATAGGAAACCTGGATGGCGCGCCGGATCTGAAACCCGAAACCAGCAACAATTTCAACTTTGGCGTAAGTTACCAGGCGCGTATCGCCGCTGCCCATCGTTTGTCTGTAGATGCCAATTTCCTCTACCGGGATGCGAAAGATTTTATCCGGCCACGGTTGAATGCCAATCAAACCAAGCAGGTGAACGGCAACGAAGCAGCGGTTACCAATGCAGGCTTCGACGCCGAAGTAAGATATTCTTTCAAACAGCTCTTTACAGCCGGCGTTAACATGACCTGCCAGAACCTCCGCAACCAGACGAAGTTTGAAGATGGCCAGAAAAACGTAAGCCCGCTGTACCGCGACCGTATTCCTAATATGCCTTACCTGTTCGGGAACGCTGACGCTTCCCTCTTCTTCAAAAACGTACTGAAAAAAGGCAATTCCCTGACCCTGGGTTACAACTTCCTGTATGTACATGAATATTACCTGTCATGGCCCGGCCAGGCAGAGGTGAAACTGACCATCCCGCGGCAGTTCTGCCAGGATGTGAACATCGTGTATAGCCTGGCAAATGGCCGCTACAACGTGGCGTTGGAGTGCAAGAACCTGGTAGATAATAAGCTGTACGACAACTTCAGTTTACAGAAACCCGGTCGTGCTTTCTACGGCAAGTTCAGATATTTTATCAGCAAGTAAGTTTATCAAATTTCAATAAGGATTGTGATGAAAAAATTCAGAAAGATTTTATTCCTGGCAGGCGCTTTAGCAATATTCGGCGCCTCCTGCGATAAGGAAGATGCGATAGAAACCAACGATTTTACAGAGTTCCCTTCTATGGGTTTGCATAAATATGTTATTACGGTTACGCCTATCGGAACCACGGGGATAGCCGATATCCTGCTGACTTCCGACTACCTGGACAGGGGAAGCATTACCACTGCGGGCAATGGTATTGAGCAGGATGGCTCTTACAGGTATTACCTTACGCATAAAGGCAGGTTTTTCAGCCTGTTGTATGGCCAGGGTAATCCCGGCGCCGTAACCACCTACCGGATGAACGCATCCGGCAAACTGGTGAAAACAACAGATTTCCAGACAGAGACGGTACAGGTATTCACTAAGGTGAACGACGAATTGCTGCTGATGAAAGTGCCGAGAAGCGGAACAGAAACGTGTAACCTTTACCGTATAGACGCGCTGAAATCCCGCATAGCAGGCAGCGATAGCATCAACATCGTGAAGCTGGCGGCAAACGGCGAACGCGCCCACTTCACCTGGGCAACCCAGGTAGGCGATAAAGTATTTGCCCCCTATATGAGCATCAAAGGTTGCTGCAGCGATGCTTTTGGCACCGTGTACCCTGATAGTACATGGATTGCCGTATTATCCTACCCGGGACTGAAGCTGGAGAAAGTGATCAGGGATAACCGTACCAGTTACCTGGGCGCGTATTTCAACAATGGACTTGCGGTGACCGATAACGGGGATATCTACGGGTATTCGCCGGCCGCTGCAACCAACAGCAGCAAGTATATTTCTAAGAATCCTTCTGCCATGGTAAGGATACTGAAAGGAACCACGGAATTTGATAAGAGTTATTTCTTCAATGTACAGGAAAAGTCGGGCGGTTATCATATTGCCGCACAAACTTACCTGACCGGCAGCAAATTCCTGCTGGCTATGTACGGTGAGCCCAATGCCTTCCCTGCAACGCGCAAAATGGCCCTGGTAGATGTGGAAACCCAATCTTTCGCCTGGATCAAGGGAATGCCGGATGAGATACTCTCAATTACTGCTCCTTATAACAATAACACGATATCTGAAGATGGTAATACCGGTTTCATAGGATTGAACACTTCCACAGGAAGCTGGGTATACGCCATTGATATTGCTACGGCAACTGCAACAAAAGGATTAACAGTAGAAGGCGGCAAGATCACCGCTATCACCAAAGTGGATTATTAATACCAGTTTAAACAGCAAGAAAATGAATGCCAAGTCAAAACACCCGGCATCGAAGAAGGCAGGTTCCCGTTCACTGTTTTACCGTATCTCGGCCTGGCTGCATCTGTGGCTGGGCTTAGTGTCAGGTATTATTGTAGTGATCATTTGCATAACGGGTTGCATCTACGTTTTTAACGAGGAGATCACCGCCTGGCTGGAGCCGGAAAGTAATATTCCTGTACAGCAGCGGGCGCTGATCCCTCCTTCAAAGATCCTGGAGATCGCGGGTAAAGAATACCCCGGCAAGCAGGTTGGGTATGCGATGTATAGAGAAGGGAGAGCGATCGAAGCCAATATAGGAGGGCGCAGGGGCGGCTCTACCCTGAAACTGAACCCTTATACGGGAGAAGTGATCAAAAAGATCAACCGCAAGGAAGGAGAGGTGAGCTTTTTCCGCTGGATACTGAACGGGCACCGTTTCCTCTGGTTGCCTTTCAAGATAGGTCGTCCTATTATCAATTACAGCACTTTGGTATTTGTTATTACCCTGGTCAGCGGGTTGGTGTTGTGGTGGCCGAAGAAGTGGACGAAGGCAACCCGGAAGCAGAGTTTCAGCATTAAATGGAATGGGAGCGCTAAACGGGTGAACTACGACCTGCACAACGTAGTTGGGTTTTATGCGCTGTTGCTGCTTTTCGCCATTGCGGTAACAGGTATGGTGTATGGGATCGAATGGTGGAGCAAAGGCCTGTATTGGGCTACTTCCGGCGGCAATACCCTGCCTCCTTACAAGGAAACAATGTCCGACTCTACACAACTGGGCAAACACCAGTTAGGCAGTATGGGGCAGAAAGTGGATATCAGCTGGCAAAAAGTGATCAGCGAAAACCCGGCAGCATCGGGGTTTTACGTGGCGTTCCCGGATACGGCCAAACCAAAATCCGGCATCAGCATCATTGCTTATCCTTCCAAAGGGCAATATTATAATAACAAGCGCTATGCATTCGATCAGCATACTCTTGAGCGATTGAAGGGCAACAGGCTTTATGAGCAGGACTATGCGGAAGCTGATTTTGCGGGCAAATTGCGCCGCATGAACTACGATATACACGTGGGAAGCATACTGGGTCTTCCCGGCAAATTCCTGGCTTTCTTCGCCAGCCTGATAGGCGCTACACTGCCGGTTACAGGGTTTATTATCTGGTGGGGTAAAGGCAGGAAAAAGAAAAAACCGGCTGCCCCTGTGCGGAAAGCGGCAGTAAGTACATTGTAATGCCATCAATCGTGATTTTAGGGTACTGTGGGCTTCCACGGTACCTTTTTTATTGGCTGGAAAAACATCTTCGGTGATCCTGCAATCTTTCATGCAAGCAATAATAAAATGGAGAATGTCGTTGTGACTACCCGCATCACATCCCAGTTCAATCCATCACTCTTTTTCTTTAATATCCTCCTCGCTGCTCCCGGAAAGCGAACCAATCCGGCAACTCGGTTGTAATATAAACGCAAACATCAATCTTCGTTTATGCTTCCCTGGTTACTGGAAACACTGCGTAAATTCCCTGAAATAGCTGTAATGCTAACCCTCCTGCTAGGATTCGCCGCCGGCAAGCTCCGTATCAAAGGCTTTACACTGGGTACTGTTACAGGAGTGCTGTTAGTAGGCATTCTTATTGGCAGCTGGCATATCGATATTCCCGGCGAAACCAAATCTATCTTCTTCTTATTCTTCCTTTTCTGTACAGGTTATGGTATAGGACCACAGTTTTTTGCAGGGTTGAAAAAAGATGGATTGCCGATTGCCCTGTTCTCCTTTATTGTTTGTTGCAGCAGTTTGCTTATGTGCTGGGGCATTTCGTCGTTGCTTCATTTGGAAACGGGTACCACGGCAGGATTGATGTCGGGCGCCAACACCTGTTCTGCTATTATCGGCGTAGCGTCTAACACCATCAATGAATTGAAGTTGAGTGACGACGAAAAAAACACCCTCATTAACCAGATACCTGTAGCTTATGCAGTAACGTATATATTCGGAACAGCCGGTACCAGCTGGTTCCTGTCGGTGGTCGGGCCCTGGTTTATGTCGGGAAGCCGGGAGAAGCTGATAGCTGAAACGAGAGAGCTGGAAGCAAAGGTTACAGATCCTGCGGCGGAAGGAGAGGAGAACATCACTAACGCCTATGATCATGTAGCGTTCAGGGCTTACCTGGTAAGTACGGAGCTGACAGGAAGCAATGGCAGATCGGTAGGAGAGATCGAGCAGATATTCCATGAAAAAAAGCGTGGACTATACATCCTGCGGGTTAGAAATGAAGGGAAGGTGAAAGAGGCAGACAGGGATTACATTGTGAAGCCGGGAGATATTATTGCAGTAGGAGGACAGCGTTCTGCGGCTATTGCAACTGAGTCGTTATTAGGCAAAGAAGTAGCGGATGCCGAGCTACTAAACTTCCCTGTACAAACCGTAAGTGTGATCATCTCCAACAAAGCGGCATGGAACAAACCGTTGAGGTCTTTTATGAAGCACCCGGAATTTCACGGCATCAGTATGCGTAAATTAACCCGCTCAGGGATAGAAATGCCCATCAATGGAGGAACAGTATTAAGAAAGGGAGATGTGGTTGAATTGGTAGGCATACAGGAAGAATTGCAAAAAGCGGTGAATGTATTGGGATATAAAGAAAGCGGGGGAATGGAAACAGATATCATTTACCTCTCATTAGGTATAGTGATCGGAACGCTGGTTGGTAGCCTGAGCGTGAGTATAGGAAATGTGCCGGTAGAGTTGAGTACAAGCGGCGGCGCTTTGATCGCAGGACTCTTCTTCGGATGGCTGAGAGGGGCTTATCCCCGTTTCGGGTATATTCCGCCTGCCTCGCAGTGGGTGCTCACCAAGTTAGGGCTGCATATTTTTATTGCGATTGTTGGACTAACGGCAAGTGAAGGATTTTTGCAGGGATTGAAAACAGAAGGACTTACCTTGTTCCTGGCAGGGGTTGTATTAAGCCTTTCACCTATGGTGCTGGCATTGTTCCTGTCGAAGTATGTATTTAAATTTCACCCGGCCATCGGGTTGGGCGCCTGTGCGGGCGCGCATGATGAGTCGGCCCCTTTGCTGGCAGTGCAGGATGCGATCAATAGCAAAGTGCCTGCTTTAGGCTATACTGTTGCTTATGCCGTGGCTAACATAACATTAACTACCTCCGGGGTGATCATCGTACTGCTGATGCACCATGGTTAGGTATCCGTTCATCACATTTTTATTCCTGGAAAAGCCGGCCTGTCCGGCTTTTTGATTTTTCAGCCGGATGAGTTTTTCAACTTTTTTAACAATTATTTTGTTTTTAATATCCAAAGCGTATAGCTTTGCATCCCATTAGTCTATAGAACTAATAGAGTAAAAAGGAAACAACAAATAGAAGCTTATGGAAAAATTGACCCAACCATCATTTATGAACAATATCTGCTGTTGTAGCTAACAGCATTTAGCAAGGCAGATAGTTTCCCCAATATCTGGTTCGTAGTATGTTTCGGAAACTTCGCCTGTTCCGGTTTCAATAACAAATGGGATCAAAGCAACACCGCCTGTTGAAAGAACGGGCAGAAATAGTATTGCCTCGAAAAACCAATATGTCACACTCAACAAACATTTATGTTACAACGTTTAATCCTCTTATTATGGCTATTTAGCCCGGTAGCGGTATTGGCACAATCAAGAACGGTTACGGGTACTGTTTATTCAGCCAACGATAACGGGCCGCTTCCGGGTGCAACCGTTGTGGTTAAAGGAACAACCAATGGTACCGTTAGCGGTGCTGATGGCACCTTTAAGCTGGTTGTCAACGATCCTGCCGCTACTACCCTGGTAGTTAGTTTCATAGGTATGCAAACGCAGGAAGTACCTATCAGCGCATCTCCGTTAAGCATTACATTAAAGTCAGGTGGTAAAGATATTGATGAAGTGGTAGTAGTGGCTTATGGTACTGCTAAAAAGAGTACGATCACCGGTTCGGTATCGCAAATTAAAAGCGAGGAACTGGTGAACCGGCAGGTTTCCAGTGTTTCCAAAGCATTGCAGGGCTTAGCAGCCGGTGTACAAAGCACTTCGGTAAGCGGGCAACCGGGATCCGACGCCACTATCCGTATCCGTGGGGTTGGTTCTATCAACGCTTCCGCTGATCCTTTATACGTGGTAGATGGAGTACCTTATGGCGGTAGCCTGAACGCTATCAGTCCGTACGATATTGAATCCATCTCCGTGCTGAAAGACGCTGCTTCCAGCGCGCTTTACGGTTCCAGGGGCGCCAATGGGGTCATCATCATTACAACCAAAAAAGGTAAAAAACTAGGTAGTACTATAGACGTTCGCGTTAGCCAGGGCTACTCAAAAAGAGCGGTGAAAGACTATGAACGGGTAAGTACCGACCAGTATTTCGAATTGTATTGGGAGGCGATCAGGAACGCCGGGCTGACGAATGGTTTGTCGGCCGCCACTGCCGCAGCGCAGGCCAGCAGCAACCTTGTACGCCGGTTAGGCATCAATCCTTATGGCAGCGCTTTCCCGCAACCTGTAGGTACCGATGGAAAACTGGTTGCAGGGGCCAAACCATTATGGGACGATAACTGGGACGAAGCCATGCAACGCACCGGCCACAGAACAGAAGCGGATCTCAGCATCAGCGGCGCCAGCGAGAAAACAAAGTATTTTATCTCCGGCGGCTACCTCGATGACCAGGGTATCTACCTGGGATCTGGATTTAAAAGATACAACGTTCGCAGCAACCTGGATATCGACGCTAAAAAATGGTTGAAAGTAGGCCTGGGATTAGCCGGTGCACACAGCGAGCAACAGGCTCCTCCTTCAGAAGACAGCCGCAGCGACAACTACGTGAATTACGGACGTCTGATAAGCAATTTCTATCCTATCTACCAGCGCGATCCGAGCGGCAACCTGGTACTCGACGCCAACGGCAACAAAATATTTGATTTTGGAAGCTATCGTCCGAGTGCTGTAAATCCTAATACCAACCTGGTAGCTACTTCAGGGATCGATAAACATAACGTGCTGAGAGACGACATCTCCGCCCGTGTATATGGCGAAGCAACCATCTGGAGAGGACTGAAGTTCAAATCCAGCTATAACGCCGACTACACCGCGCGCCTCACCCACGACTATACGAACCCGACGCTGGGTTTTGATGCCGAAGTAGGCGGTACCGTCGAAAGGGTGAATACACGCACTTTCAGCTGGACGTTTAACAACATCCTCACATACGAAGAGACTTTCAATAACAAACATCATATTAACCTCCTGGCCGGACAGGAAGCATATAAATTCAAAACAACGTTCGGAGACGGGATCAAATCCGGTTTCTCTCTGCCGGGGCTTGAAGAATTTTCTGATGCTTCGCTGATCAAAGACCTGCAAGGGTATACAGATACTTATACCCTGTCGAGCTTCCTCGGAAGGGCAGAATACGATTATCAGGGTAAATACTTTGCATCTGCCTCCATACGCCGGGATGGTTCATCCCGTTTTGCACCAAGCCACCGTTGGGGTACCTTCTGGTCGCTGGGCGCTTCCTGGAAACTTTCGGAAGAAGACTGGCTGAAGAACAGCAGCTGGTTAAACCTGCTCACTTTAAGGGCCAGCTACGGTGCGCAGGGTAACGACAACCTCGGTACAGACGCTTACTACAATTATTACCCGCTGCTGAATGTAAACAGCAACCTGGGTGAAGGCGGTACTTATCGCAGGTATTTGTATAACCCCGACCTGAAATGGGAAACCAACCTCAACTTCAACCTGGGTCTCGACTGGGGTATGTGGCAGAACAGGTTTGGCGGTACGGCAGAATTTTTCATCCGTAAATCAAAAGACCTGCTTTACATCAAACCGCTGGCCCCATCCCTTGGTTATTCTTCCATAGATCAGAACGTAGGCGCCCTGAAAAATACAGGCGTAGACGTTACCCTGCATGGAGTTCCAGTACGCAACAAGAACTTCAGCTGGAGTATTGATCTGAACATGACGCACTACGTTAACAAGATCACTGAGCTGCCGCAGAAAGAGATCATCAGCGGTACCAAGAAACTGATGGTTGGCAAATCTATTTACGACTTCTACATCCGCCAATGGGCAGGGGTTGACAGCGAAACAGGGCTTCCGCTCTGGTACGTCGATAAAGCCGACGGCACCAAAGGTACAACAGGGAACTACGCCGCTGCATCTCAGTACTACAGCGGGTCTTCATTGCCAGATCTGTACGGAGGCCTTACCAATACCTTCAGTTATAAGAATTTCTCCCTGTCGTTCATGTTTGTATACAGCTTAGGCGGTAAAGTACTGGACCAGGATTACCTGTTCCTGTTAGGCACCGGAACCTCGGCAGGTCGCCCGATGTCTACAGAGATGTTAGACCGCTGGACGCCGGACAACAAAAATGCGAATGTACCAAAGATGACTACCATCCAGACAAACTGGACGCAGGTATCAGACCGCTTCCTTTACGATGCAACCTATGCCAGGTTAAAAACACTGAACCTCAGTTATAACCTGCCAAAGTCGCTGATGGAAAGAGCGCATCTCAATAATATTATGGTCTATTTGCAGGGAGAGAACCTCCTGACCTTTTACGGGCACAAAGGAATGGATCCTGAACAGTCAGTAGGCGGAACAACCTATTACCGTTACCCGGCTGTTAAATCAATTTCTGCAGGTATTAATCTGAGTTTCTAAAAAATTACGATCATGAAAAATCATTTTTTCCTCGCTATAGCAGTAGTACTGGTGCTGGCAGCCTGCAACAAAAGCTTCCTGGACACCAAGCCTACCAACGCCGTACCCGACGACCAGGTTTTCAATACCGCAGATAATATTGAAACAGTGCTCAACGGTACCTGGTCCTATATGTTTGAAGAATTCTTCACCTACGCCGTTCCGGGCTATAAATCTATAGACCTGACCAGCGACGCAATGGGAAGCGATGTTGCCGTTACCACTTCTTATGGGCTGAGAGACTCTTACGCCTATACGGAGATGGTAGATAACACGAAGAACAGGGTAAATGCGTTCTGGACTATCTCTTACAAAGTAATAGACAACTGCAATAATATCATAACCAAGATAGACGCGGCATCCGGCGATGCGGAAAAGAAAGCCCGGTTAAAAGGTCAGGCTCTTGCACTGAGAGCTAACTGCTATATACGCCTGGCGTCTTTGTACCAGTTCAATCGCACCGGTACCGAGAAAGCAGTGCCTATCTATACTACGCCATCCGGTCCGGCTTCCGAAGGCAAGCCAAAAGCAACAGTTGCGGAAGTATACGCCCAGGCGATCTCTGATCTTAAACAGGCTATTCCCCTGTTGCAGGGTTATGAAAGAAATCCTTCCCAGAAATGGAAAATTGATGTTAACGTTGCCAACGGCTTATTGGCCAGGGCATACCTTTATAATCGTCAATGGACCGATGCTGTTTCCGCAGCAGTGGCTGCCCGTAAAGGTTATAGCCTGATGTCGGGAGATGATTATAATAAGGGATTCAACGACCTGAGTAACATCGAATGGATCTGGGGACATGGCCAAACGCCTAACCAGAGCAATGCCAGCTATAATTTCCATTACCTGGATGTATCAACCCCGGCATCTTACTACCAGAGCTTCATGGCAGATCCGTTTTTCAAAGACCTGTTCGACAGCTCAGACGTTCGTTTCCGCCTGTTCGACTGGGATACCTTGCCGGACCAGGAAGGTTACCTGCGGTACAAGAAGTTCCGTTTCCGTGACCCCGGCGCTTTAGTAGGCGATCTGGTATTAATGCGGGCGGCAGAAATGTACCTGATCGAAGCAGAAGCCTATGCACAATTAGGCAATACCGGTAAAAGCACAGAAGCCCTAAACACTTTGAGAGCAGCGAGGAATGCGGCGCTTTACCAGGGTGGAGGTAAAATACTGGACACTATTTATGTAGAAAGAAGAAAAGAGCTTTGGGGAGAAGGCTTCTCGTTGTCTGATATTATCCGTACAGGCGGTACCGTAGTGCGTAAACCTTTCTTGTCGTACACCGGTGAAGACAGCATTATTTCAGTGCCCCGTGGCAATGGCTCCTTTATAGAGGTAGCGGCGCAGGGCCATCTGACGCTGCGGCAGCCGGATGGAAAACCATTTACCCCTTACAGTAACTACTACCTGTTTGCCATCCCGATATCCGAGATTCAGAATAATCCGAACCTAAACCAATAAAAAACCAGCAAGGGCTCTACGCAAGTAGGGCCTTTTTTTATTCTGAAGTCTGTTGTTTTTGATTAAATTGCTTCCTGGCAAATAGTTAGCATATTTTAACAAAGGATAAATAATTTATGAAAATAGTATCGCAGAAAGAAGTAGATAATGTTGTAAAGTTATCTCCGGTTGAAAGATATAAATATGCGCTTAAATGGATAGCTGATGGGGAAGTGATCTATACATTGACAGAAGATGGTGAATTTGAGATTTCGGAAGTCGATGGGCACCAGCTTTTCCCCGTCTGGAGTGCACCGGTATTTGCAGAATTGTTTGCAGTGGGCGAATGGGGAAACTGCAAAGTTCAATCATTTACATTAGCCGAGTTCGAATCCGGGATTCTTCCCCTGATCAATGAGAATGATTATTTATTGAATGTATTCCCTGTTAACGGAAGGGCGGGGTTTGTGGTGGAGTTAGATGAATTTTTGGAAGACCTGGATAAGGAGCTGGATTATTATAAATGACGTTTTTTCATTGCAAGCGATCATAGACCAAAGGCATTATATTGATAATCAATTTTTTTACTCCCTTTATTCCCTAATTAATATTATTTTGGTAACTATATACTTGTTAAACTCATATTTTAAATATGGATAAAATACAATAAGAAGTTATGCTATTTAAAAAAGTGTTATCTTTGCAATAATAAAGTCCAAATGCTGCAAACATCTGGACGAGGTTCTAAAAGAATAAATCATATAGAACCTTCAGTTTTGACGCTAAACTTACCAATTTGATAAGACCATCAAGGATGACATTAAACCTTGATGGTTTTTTGTTTTTTTGTTTCATTAATAAAAGTGGGATTTTACGCCCCACGGCCTTCGCCTTCTTCATTTACAAAGGCTTAACGAACCTAGATTTTGATCAGCTACTTCCAGAATCACTGATTTGCAGAATCATTAATACAAATATAGTTTAATTCATTTCCATAAGGCAAAATATCGTTAGGAGTGAGATTTAAGGCTATCATAAGCCTAATAATTGTGGTTATTTGAAGGTTTGATTCGCCTTTTTCAAGTTTTTGTACCTGATTATATTCCATGCCTGCGATTAGGGCTAGTTTCCTTTGACTTAATCCCTGTTTGGTTCTGGCCTCCTTAAATTTGGTAGCTAAAGCGCCTAAAATCTGCTTATCCTGTAGATCATTCATACCTGAAATTTCGGTCAAAGGTATAAATAATTGACGTATAATTATACGTCAATTCAATAAATTTTCGTATATTTGTGTAACAATCGGCTCTAAGACTAGAAAAAATGGTTTTCCCTGAATATTTAAGAAGGGAAACATTGAATGGCTTTAACGAATTTAATTGAGGTTATGCACTGTAACAATTTATTGGATATAGCAGAAACGTTCAGGGATAAGAATGTATGTTTAGATTACTTGGCATCAAAGCGGTGGAATGGTAGTGTGTATTGTGTTTTTTGTGGCTGTAATAATGTCTATACTTTAAAAGGGAAATATAGGCGTTATAAATGCGGAGATTGTCGCAAACAGTTTTCAGCTATTAAGGGAACTATATTTGAAAATAGCCCTATTCATTTGCAGAAATGGTTTATGGCAATTTTCCTGATAACTACTCACAAGAAGGGCATTAGTTCAGTACAGTTAGCAAGTAGTTTAGGAGTTACGCAAAAGACTGCATGGTTTATGGCTCAAAGGATACGTTATGCTTTAAAGATAAAGTCCTTTGATAAAAAACTGGATGGAGTAATTCAGTGTGATGAAACCTTTGTTGGAGGAAAGAATAAGAATCGCCATGCACATAAGAAAGTTGCAAATTCGCAAGGTAGAAGTTTCAAGGATAAAACGCCTGTATTAGGAATGCTGCATACTGGCGGGCATTTGAGATTAGTTGTTATGCCAGATACAGCATCAGCATCTATTCAACCTGCTATAAAGGAACATATTGAAGAAGGCTCAATCATAGTATCAGATGAATGGCACGGATATAATGGGTTAGATAAAAAGTACTTTCATATTGTGATGGATCACCAGCGGAAAGAATTTGTAAGAGGTGCTTTTCACACAAATAGTATGGAAGGTTTTTGGGGATTATTTAAGCGTGGGATTATTGGGGTATATCATTATCTAAGCAGGAAGCATTTGCATAGATATTGTGATGAATTTTCTTATCGATATAACAATAGGGATATACCCAATAGCTATAAGTTTGAAGGGTGTTTAAGTAGTGTGAATTGCAGGTTAACTTATAGTGATTTGATTAGTAAAAATCAACCTGCAATTCAATAAAAGGTTCTTTGAAATATTTAATTCAAAAAATTATGGGATTACCACTATTTAAAAGAGAAATAACCTTGTAATGGCAATGGATAAGAGCAAATTTTATATTTCAATAAATAATAGTGATCCCGATAAAATTATCAATATCGAGTTATCTACAGATCAAAATAAAATATGGATTAAAACAGATAAAGGTACTTTGTATAATACAACTCTCCGTGACATTATTCGCTTTTTAGATGATTATTGGTTTGAGGCTGAAGAAAAAGGGCTTACTAAAAGTATTTCATTGCTCTAAACTTTTTCATCTAAATATCTATAAATTTCTGGTTCCATGTAGTGTTCAATCACAGCATCAGATTCATGGATTATTGTAATTTTATCCATTTCGTCCATCAAAGAATAATGTCGATTAATGTCAATAGTATATCTCAATTTTCTTGTTTGTGTATTGCAAGTGAAAAAAATAACTAAATCCAAATTGAAATCGGGATATAGTTCGATGTATTTTTCACGATATTCTGATTCTATCTCATTAAGGTCATCAACCATATAATTGTAACCAATTATAAACTGTTTGTGATCGGCTAAGGGAACACAATCGAGAAGATGTTGATGATTTTGGTGGTTAAATTTTTCCATTTTGGGTATTTAAGGTTGTAAATGGGTAAATTGCAATAAATTACAAAATAAAACAAATTCATGGTAATTCTTAATGTCTAACAAATCAAAACATACCAAACCTTCCAATACCGATAATAGCGAAAATAAGGACAATTTCTCCTTGTTTGAGGAAGCTATGAAGAAGATAGCCAATGCACCAAAAGAGGACGTAGAAAAGGCTATTAAAGAAGATAAGGAAAATAAGAAGAATAAAAAAAGCCGTTATTAATTTAACGGCTTTTAATAGGTTAGCTACCTTCTTCCCAAACCGCCCAAATTACTAATAAAATAAGCCCCACAATTACTAGAAATATTTTGAGTATTATTCCTCCTTTATGATTAGACTTCGAAATACCATATAAACCAGCAGGAAAGAATGCAAACATCCAGAATACAACATTCCACTGGTTATTATACCATTTTCTTTCTTCATCAGATATATCCCCTACATAATCAGAAGAATGAATTTGTTGTGGTGCAGGTATTCTAGGCTTGGTAATACTTTTCATATTCTCAATCATAACTTTGACTGATTCCAACTCTCCAATCTTATCTGTAACAAAGCCTTCCAAACGTTCCCCTATCTGCTTAACTGTATCTTTAATACTTTCTACTTGTTCCTCCGTTGTTAGCTTTAATCTCTTTGCTTTACTATATCCAGAATAGGAGATTGCTGTTCCGCCTAAAGCCGTCAAACTTCCATAAAGTGATGAACTCTTATTATTTGAACCCGCTGCAATACCACCAGCTATAGCCGAAACAACGCCAGCAGCCATGTTCAAAGCCATTTGTGAACTAGCTTCTTCATTTAGTTTTAACAAGGTCTTACCTTCAATAAGAAGATTCTTTACAACTTCCATGCTTTTGTTTAGTACGGCTTCTTCTATTGAAAGATGTAATTCAGTATCATCTGTTGTCAACTTAGCTTTCTCAAAACAATAGAATACTTCCATCAAGGTTGTTCTTCCTTCAAGTAAAAGGCCATATTTAGAAAAACCTAAACCTAGCCACGCAACGGTATTATTCGGGGATGCTTTTAAAATCGAACTGTATTTTTCTTCTGCTTCATCAAAACGATTTCCTACCAAACTTAGCTTTGCAAAGTCCAGTTCTAACATTAATTCCTGCTCCATAGATTAATTGATTTTAGAAACAGTTCTTACATCGCCATTGGGATATTGGGCTATTGCAATCCTTTTGGCTTCCAGATCAGTGCCAGCTTCTATAATGGGGTAAATGGTACGGGATACGCCGTGATTGTCTTTTATTACAACCATAACCTTGAATTTTTGTGTTTGTGCCATAGATATTGAGGTTTAAAGCACAATATTACAAATGTTGTCTTAAAAGACAACAACTAAGACAGAAAATTATCACAATTTTCTGCCTATGCTGCCGGACGAGGACAAAAAAGTATTTGTAGAAATTGGGAAACGTGTAAAATCTCTTAGGGAATCTAAGGGGTTAAGTCTGCGTCAATTAGCTGCTATATGTGATGTAGATCATGCTAAAATACATGCCCTTGAAGCCGGGAAACTCAATTTTACCTTCTCTACTCTTATCAAGATTGCAAAAGGATTAGAAGCTCATGCAAGCGATTTAATTAAATAATACTTAAATACATAAGTATTTAAAATACAAAATACATTCAATTAAGTTTATGTATTTGTTTATATTTAAGTTTATGTTTCCATTTAAAAATGGTAACTTTGACAAATTGGATAATTATCCTTTAATTTTTAACATTAAAATCTTTAATTTAAATGGCACGACGTATTAAAGAAACGCCTGTGTTGAAAGGGCGTGATGCTGGCAAATTTTTAGCCGAAATTAATAAGGCTAAAAATGTCAAACCTAGTCCAGAGGTTTTGAATGAAATCAAGAAGAATTACGAAAAACTTAAAGATATAGCAACTTTTTAATGGAACTTTCAAATCTCCGGTTAGTTCGTTTAACTCCTGATTCTTTAATTAAGCCTTTTGATTGTGGCGATGACGATCTAAATGATTTTGTTTTAAATGATTCTCTGAACTATTTAAATGAGTTACTTGCTGTAACTTATGTACTTGAAAGCGATACAGAAACTATCGCTTTTTTTAGTTTATTGAATGATAAAATATCATTGCAAGATATAATTAGTAAAAATCAATGGAAAAAGGTGCAAGGAAAAATGCATAATAGAAAGGGTAAACCTTCTAAAAGTTATCCTGCAATGAAAATAGGGAGGCTGGGTGTTTCATCACATAGACAAGGAGAAGGACTGGGTAAAATCATTTTGGATTATATTAAACAACTTTTTATTAGTAACAACCGAACTGGTTGTAAATTCATTACTGTTGACGCTTACAATGTTTCCACTAAATTCTATGAACAAAATGGTTTTAAATTCTTTCCTGCAAAAGAACCTGATAATCACACCAAACTTATGTACTTTGATCTAATAAGTCTTACGTCATAAAAAATCAATAACAATTTTTGATCTTATTTAAAGGCAAACATCATATGATATTTGCCTTTTTGCGTTTTTATAATACCTTATAATTTAAATACTTTTAGCTAAAAAATGGGTTAAACTAGTATATAGTTACCATTATTTTTTATATTGTGTCTTCAGAGCACATTTCATACAAGCTGTGAAGCATTAGTTAAACCCGCAGTTGACCTGGATCCTGTTTGAAATGAATATAAAAAAGTTATCATGATCTTTTATGAAGAACCCCATATGCTGATCAATTGTCGGTATGCCATTTTGTTTTTACTCAATAAATTATGAAAAATATTATTTGAAGTAGCCGTATCCTATGGAAGGTTCGATGTTTACAACCCAGATGTTTGGGAAGGAATGGACTACATACTGCCTTGATCTCGGGTTACAGGCGCGGGGGAATGACTGGCTGCTTAAAACCATGTCACAGGCCTTTGATGCTTTATCTGTTCAGCAAAGGGAAATCCTGGCAGGTGTATGCGCAACTACCGCTTTGCCCGTAACGCAGCGGTGGCGGAACTGGTTATACGAAAATACCCTGGAGCCGTTTGTATCTGACCGGTTGTCTGTATATACCGCCAACGAAATACTATGCAATCTGGCCAGGCTGCGGGAAGAGGAAATACAGGCAATATCGCCGGTTTCAATTCCTGTAATGGCCGATGATAGCATTATAGATATCTCTCAGGAAGGAGGAAGAATTAATTATGAGATAACTGTAACTGAAACAGAACTGGCGCTGTACGAGGAAGAATATAACTGGAGGTTAGGAAATAAATATGGAGCGAAGCTGGGACTATCTGATCAACAGATTGCCCTGCTCAATAAATTTTACGATCCCGAGAATTCCTTTTTATCTGTTGAAGGTTGCTGTATAAGTACCATTAAGCTATACCTGAGTTGCCTGGTTTCGCTGGAGAAGCAGTTTGAAAAGCGCGGCAGCAACATGGAGCAGGAGGTACAGGCTTTTGTAAGGAAATGCGTACCGGCAAGCCGCGGACACACGCAGGAAGGGAGGTACCAGCAACAGCAGGTGGCATCCGCCGTGTACCTGACGCTGTTTAAAAAAGCGGAAAGTGTGATCCGTAACCTGTACCAGCATAAACGAAAGATCAATAGCAACTTTTCCTATTCAGGGTTCGAGCAGCTGTTTGAAGATACGTTTGGTAAAGCGGCGATGGATATCATGATGCTCCGGAAAGAACGGATAGCAGCGCCCGACAGGGAAACAGAACTGCGGTTGAACGAAATGAATCCCACTCGCTGGAAACCGGCTTTTGATACGATTGTAGCTGCATTGACACAGGAAAATTCCGGGGACATAAGCGCGCAGATCGACGAACTGGCGGAACTTAACGTCAATAACCCCGCATATGAACAGGTCTTTTACGAGGCGTCAAGGGCATTTGCGAAATACGACAAATTAACCGCCGTCAGGTTCTACCTGAAATATATATACGCTGACCTGCATTCAGAAAAAATAGACAGTAAACAGCTGCAAAAAACTATACAGAAAAGCTTGTTTTCAACGGCTGCAGAATTGCAGCGCTTCCAGCAGGTGATCGATGAACTTGTCGGTTCAAAGAACCTTGAAAAGGCCCTGGAGAGCGCGCCGGGGATCTATGAAAAACAAAGGAAGAAAATTATCATTGATGAAGAACTGCTGGAAACTGTTAGGATCAACAGCAGTGAAACCATTGCTAAACTTAATGAGATCCTGCAGGAAGACGAACCAGAGGAGGAAATGATCATACAGCTTCCTGTGCAGGTAAATACCGTTCCGGATATGCCTGTCACATTCAGCGCCGATCTGCAGTTGAATGACGATCAGCTGCAATTGATGAAGCTTTTCAGCGAAAATAATTGTACGCTGCCAGCCGACACAGTTACCCACTTTGCGCGTGAACGGCAGCTGTTTAAGAACCGGTTGATCGAAAGTATCAATGACGCCTGCTACGAGCAGCTGGATGATGTGCTGATTGAAGAGATCAACGACGGATATGAAATGAATGCCTTTTACTACCAGAAAATAGTCAACTTATGTTAAATGATATTAAACCAAAAGAAGCGGTAGCAGTCATCAATTCTTTATCAAGCGGCGTGGTACCAAAAATAGGGGTACAACATATTGCTGTTGGCCGCTCCGCAGAGGTAGACGCATTCCTCAAAGCCCTGGAAGACGTGAAGAACGGGCATAGCCTGGTGAA
Source organism: Chitinophaga terrae (ex Kim and Jung 2007) (assembly GCF_900107795.1). Classification (GTDB taxonomy): domain Bacteria; phylum Bacteroidota; class Bacteroidia; order Chitinophagales; family Chitinophagaceae; genus Chitinophaga; species Chitinophaga terrae. The sequence continues at coordinate 149,936 of NZ_FNRL01000010.1, read as the reverse complement.
ATTCTGGATCGGCGACTTTGGCTCGGGGAAATCGTTTATGCTGCACCTGCTAAATACAGTGGCCTTAAAACAAAAGTTCGTGGTGGCCAATGCAGATTTTACCCCGGAAAAAAGGCTCTATGCAAGTGATGGAAAAGCGTTGGCGCTTTATACCGCGATCATGGACAACGTGGCCATTCAAACAAAACCGGAGGGAGGGGCGCTGGCTGCCTTGCTGGAAAAGTGGATCGAACAAACCATTCAAAAAACAGCCGAAGAACATAATATTCCGCTCTCCAATATACACCAGGCAGATAACCTGCCGCTGGTGCGTAAAAAAATAATGCAAACGATCAACGCCCTTACGGATGTAGGCGGCTTTGATTTCGGACTGGCGCTCAGTAAATATTATGAAGGCTATATATTGGACGATGAACAACTCCGTAAAAATGCTTTGCGCTGGCTGAAAGGCGAATACCGCTCCAAGCTGGAATCCAGGCAGGACCTGGGAGTCAGGGAAATAATCAATGACGCCAACTATTACGATATGCTGAAGAATTTCTGTAAACTGTTTGTCAGCATAGGTTATAGCGGGTTTATGATCAACCTCGACGAAGCCATTAACCTGTATAAGATCTCTACCGGTGTAATGCGGGAGAAGAATTATGAGAAGATACTCTCTATCTATAACGACTGTTTCCAGGGTAAGGTCTCAAACCTGCTGATCAACATTGCCGGGACACGAGAGTTCCTGGAAAATGAACGCAGGGGGTTATTCTCGTACCAGGCGCTTAAAACCAGGCTGGAAAGCAACCAGTTTGAAACAGCCGGGGTGCGCGATTTCAGTCAACCTGTTCTGAAGCTGATGCCGCTCAGCCATACAGAGATCTTTGTATTGCTGCAAAACCTGAAGCAGATCTTTGACTTCAACTATAAGACAAATATCGATGTAACGGCCCTGGATATACAATTGTTTATGGAAGACATGTTTAACAAACCGGGTGCAAAAGAATTCCTGACGCCAAGAGAAGTGATCAGGGGCTTCCTTAACATGTTGAGTATTATGCGTCAGAATCCGGGGCTGGACAAACGCCGGTTTATAGGGGACCTGGAAGTGAAAAATGAGGACCCCGATGTTTCTTTGGTAGATATTGATGAACTGTAATGGGATACGAACTACTTTCTGAGCCGATCCGGAGATATATTAGGGATAAGAAATGGGAGACCCTGCGCCCTATCCAGGATGCGGCTATCAAAAGGATCCTGGGAACTGACGATAATTATATCCTGGCTTCCAAAACCGCTTCAGGTAAAACCGAAGCAGCTTTTTTGCCGGTATTGTCGAAGGTCGACTTCCGGGAACCCGGAGTGCAGGTGCTGTATATCTCCCCGCTGATCGCCCTGATCAACGATCAGTTCCTCCGTTGTGAAGATCTGTGCCGCTATATAGATATTCCCATTACTAAATGGCATGGGGAAGCCAGTCAATCTGCCAAGCAAAAACTCCTGAAGGACCCGGCTGGTATTGTGCTGATCACCCCCGAATCAATAGAAGCGATGCTGCAGCATCATAAGGGTAAAGCCATCACGCTTTTCTCAAATTTGAAGTTTATCATTATCGATGAGATCCATGCCTTCCTGGGTACCGACAGGGGTGGGCACCTTCTGTCGCTCCTGCACCGGATCACCGCCCTGAATACGAGCAACCGTGTACGTATCATCGGGTTATCCGCCACGATCGGCGATAAAAATTTCCAACTGGCGAAGCGGCTAACCGGCAATGCTGAAATAACGAAAGTGCTGGTAGATAAGACGGCTAAGGAAACCCAGGCTATTTTCAGGTATTACCCCGTCGAAACCGAATTTCCAGTACAATTTATAGAGGAACTATACGGCTATACCGGCGACAAGAAGGTACTTATATTCCCAAACAGCAGGGGCGCAGCGGAAGAACTGGCCGTAAAACTTGCAGAAGTGGCGGCCCGTCGGAAGGGACATAAATTCTACTTCTCTCATCATTCTTCCGTTGATAAAGAAATAAGGGAGTATGTAGAATATTTTGCCAAAACCAACCAACACCAGAACTTTTGTATCGCGTGTACGTCTACATTAGAATTGGGGATAGACATTGGCATGGTAGACCTGGTCGTTCAGGTAGATGCTACCGGCAGCGTGGCATCGCTCGTGCAACGTATTGGAAGGAGCGGCCGCCGTGCAGGGCAGGTCAGTCAGCTGTTGATGTACGGAACCAACCAGTGGGAACTGTTGCAGGCTGTGAGTTGCTGGCTGTTGCACCAGGAGAATTTCATAGAACCTGTAAATGGCGAAACCAAACCTTACAACCTCCTGTTTCACCAGGTGCTTTCGCTGCTGAAGGAGACGAACGGTATTTCCAGGGGAAATTTAATGACGCAACTGCAGGCCAACACGGCTTTCGCCAATATAACCGCAGAAGATATGAAAGCATTGCTGGATCACATGATTTCCCAGGATTACATAGAAGACCTGAAACATGAATTGATCATGGGATATGAAGGGGAGAAGATAGCTAACGGGCGGGATTTTTATACGCTGTTCGAGACTCAACCACTCATGGAAGTGCTCCACGACGGCAATGTGATAGGTGAGATCCCTGATTCTCCTGTGATCCGGGAAGATAGCAATATTTACCTTGCCGCTAAGATCTGGAAGATCAAATACGTGGACAGAGATGTAAACAAGATCATTGTCACAAGGGCTAACGATGGGAAAAAGCCATTATTTGCCGGAGGCGGACAGGCTGTACATCCGGAGATCAGGCATAAAATGCTGGCATTACTGAAAGGAGAACTGCCTGCTGATATCCTGGATGAAAACGCGTTGCTTGCCTGCAAGGATCTGCAATATACCTTTATAGAGATCCCGGTAGACGGGAAAGCAATGGAACGTCCGTATATCGTTAAAGAGAAAACATCATTGCTCTATACTTTTACCGGAACAAAGATCAACTTTACTTTAGCCCTGCTTCTGGAAATGGCAGGCGTGAAGGTCGAGTTAAATGAAAGAGAAAGCTGTTTTACCCTGTTCAACGGGCAACGCCAGTATACAGAATTGTTCCGCAGCCTGCTTCCGCTTATTGAGGAGGTACCTGCATATTTGCAGGACAATCGCAAAGGGTCTGGCGGCAAGTTCAGTAGATATCTGCCCATCGACATGCAGGTTTCCCTGCTGTTGGAAAATGCATACGACCTTCCCGGCACTAAAGCCTTCCTTGAACAGGTTTCATTTGTTGGAAAATAGCACATTTATATATGCGCGTAATGATTTATTTGTATATTCAATTTTAGAATAACCTGATATATTGACCCAAGCATAAACTTCAAACAATGGCAATCAACTTACAAAAAGGACAGCGGATCGATATTGGTTTATCAAAGATCAGCCTTGGATTGGGATGGCATCCGAATGAAGGCACAGGGTCCAGTTTCGACCTGGATGCTTCTGCTTTTATGATCAATGAAAACAGGCTGATACCCCGTGAAGAGTTTTTTGTTTTTTATGGAAATACCAATTCGCCCGATGGTGCAGTACATCATAGCGGAGACGATCCTACCGGCGGCAATAGCGAAACGGGCGATGATGAAATCATCTCGGTGGACCTGACGAAAGTAGATCCTGCGGTAAAGGAGATACTTTTTGTGGTAACCATACACGACGCGGCAAGCAGAAGACAAAATTTCGGACAGGTACGTGATTCGTATATCCGTATCGTTGATGACGCCACCGGCCAGGAAATCGCCAAATATGAGCTGGGCGAAGATTTCTCTATCGAAACAGGCGTAGAATTTGGCCGCTTGTATAACCGCAACGGTCAATGGAAATTTGAGGCTTCCGGGATCGGTTATAAAGAAGACCTGGCCTTCTTCCTCGGGCGTTATTTTAAAGGGGAGATCATCAAATAATTTCAACATACAAAAACTATATTATGGCTATCAGTTTAGTAAAGGGTCAAACCATTGACCTGCGCAAAAATGACCAGGGAGAAGAGTTTGATCTCTCTACTGTTACCATCGGTCTGGGTTGGGATGTAAAGAAACAACCGGCAAGCGGTGGTTTTTTAGGTAAATTATTCAGCAGCGGACAAAAGGAAGCAGAATATGATCTTGATGCCATAGCTATGCTGCTCGACGCCAACGGCAAAGTGGCTGACCTGGGCAGAACCGTTACAACGAACGATGGACGATCCATCCGGCTATACGAAGGGGATGTGATCTTCTTCAACTCCATGCGCCATCCTTCCGGTCATATCTGGCTCACGGGCGACAACAGAACAGGAGCCGGCGATGGCGACGATGAACAGATCATCGTTAAATTGGACGAACTGGATCAGCGTTATCAGAAAATACTCTTCCTGGTAACCATTTACCAGGGACGTCAGAATAACCAGCATTTCGGGCTCATCGAAAATGCATTCATCCGGGCGGTAGACAAAAGAGGAAAAGAAATTGCCAAATTCAACCTCTCCGGCGACAGTACCTACAATGGCATGTGTTCTATGACATTCGCAGAGATCTATCGTAAAGACGGTACCTGGAAGTTCAGAGCTATTGGCGAGCCACACCAGTCCGACAGCTTTATAGATGAGTTGAAAAAACGCGTTTACTCCTGATACGGTTCAGTAAACGAATGGTTGTTACCAACCGGATTATATTGTAGTGTAGCTTTCAAAATATAGCAGATGCGCAGATTGCCAGTATATTTTTTATTGGACACTTCCGGTTCTATGTATGGAGAACCGATACAAGCTTTGAATAATGCCCTGAGCGGAATGGTAAACACTCTCCGCCTGGATCCGCATGCCCTGGATTCTGTCTGGCTGAGCATCATAACCTTCGACAGGGAGGTTAAGGAAGTGACGCCGCTTACTGAACTGGTAACTTTTCAATTACCTGAAATTACCTGCCCGCAAAGCGGCCCTACCCATACAGGCAAATGCCTGGAATTCCTGTATGAGAAAGTGAACCAAGATGTCAGGAAAGGATCGCAGGAGCAAAAGGGCGACTGGCGGCCATTATTATTCATTTTTACAGATGGTAAACCCTCAGACCTGAAGCTTTATCATGAGATGATACCCAAAGTAAAGCAGTTGAATTTTGCTACCATTGTAGGTTGTGCAGCAGGTAAATCGGCTGATAATGCGCTGCTTAAAGAGTTAACCGATACGGTAGTGCATCTTGATACTGCCGATAGCGCAACGCTGAAGCAATTCTTCAAATGGGTATCCGATACCATTGAACAGGGCAACAAAAGTATGGGTACTTCTGAAGTGATCGTATTACCGCCGCCTCCCCAGGAACTGAACCTGGTTATCTGACCTGTTAAAGGATGTGGGACCCCAAAATAAACCCAATTACCGCAATTACAATAAATAACCGATGCGCAGACTTCCCATATATTTTTTGATCGATGTTTCGGAATCCATGGTGGGGGAACCCATCATGCAGGTAGAAGAGGGAATGGCACAGATCATCCAGGCCCTGAAAACAGATCCTTACGCCATAGAAACAGTATGGATTTCCGTGATCGTGTTTGCAGGGCAGGCAAAAACATTGGTGCCGCTGCAGGAGATCATTACTTTTTACCCGCCACGCTTTCCCATTGGCGGAGGTACCTCGCTTAGTAAAGGGCTTGGACATCTCATGTACGAAATGAGAAAGAACCAGGTAAAAACAACGTTCGATCGGAAAGGCGATTGGAAACCCATTGTTTTTCTCTTCACAGATGGAGCGCCAACGGACGACACGTCGCCGGCTATACGGGAATGGAAGCAAAACTGGCAAACTGCCGCCAATATGGTGGCTATCTCTTTCGGCGAGGAGGCCAATCTGCACGTATTGCAACAGCTGACCGATAATGTACTGACTTTTAAGAATACCTCCACCCAGGCCTACAAAACATTCTTTAAGTGGGTAACCGACTCCATTAAAACAAATAGTGAGCGCCTGGATAGTAATAAAACCGGTTTTGATATCGATCTCACCAAAGGCAACGGTACGGTGTCAAAAATCGATCTGACAAAACCATTGCAACAGCAATTTACTACAGACAGCAATTTTGTTATACTCAGGGGCAAATGCCAGCAAACAAAGCGGGGATACCTGATGAAATACAGGAGAGCTGTTGAAGAAGCGGCCATCTATGGATTAGACCTGCATAGGTTGTATTACCGGCTGGTAGGCGCCTTCCAGGTGGATAGCTCCTACGATGAGCTCTCAGAAAAGAATGCCATACCTGCCAGGGTAAATACAGAAGAGCTGATAGGCTTCCCAACGTGCCCCTGCTGCGGGAACCAGGTTGCATTTGCCATTTGCAGCTGCGGCGAATTGCATTGCATCGGAGACGAAGAAATATCGACCTGCCCCTGGTGCAATAACGTGGCCAGGTACGGCAGAGGCGACGGCGGAATTGATGTTCAACGCACCCAGGGTTAAGTGTTGAGCGATGGAAGAAACCTATATCCGACAACTACTTGCCGCAAACAATATCTGTGTAACTGAGGGTTTGCAGCAGTTATTCGCATATTTCGTCACCGATCCTGCGAACAAAAATTTGGTAAACCAGATCCTGGAAAATCAAAAAAGACTAATGGACCAATGGGCTTTAAAAATACGGCTTGCAGATCAGGACATGCAGGAAATTGTTTTTCCGAATGCTACAGTGGGCAAGCCTTATGAATACCGGCTAGATATGGCCGCTTTGCAGTGGGAGGACATTGCATTGCTGACCATTGATGGCCTGGAAACTACAGGACTTACCTACGATCCTGCTACTAAAGGTGTTAGCGGTATTCCTGTTATCAGCGGCGATATGCGCCTGGTACTGAAATACCGGCTGAAGAAGGAGGCGGAGGATGTGCCGCCTCATGAAAAAAAGATACGCCTGGTGGTGAACCCGGATCCCCGGTCGCTTTGGAAAAATGTGCCCAGCGATACAACTGATCCCTTTTGGAAAGCTGACGTGGCCTGTATGCAGGAAAGCCTTGGCGCCAAACAAGTAGTGGCTGCATCTAAGCGGGGCCGCTCGCATGCCAATAACGGCGGCTTCAGGGAAGATGATTACCTGGTGAAACATTGGGCGGAAACAGGGTGGTCGCTATTGGCGGTTTCTGATGGGGCCGGAAGCGCACAGTATTCGCGGGAAGGCTCCCGCCTGGCTTGTACATTCATCGCATCTTATTTTGATGAGTGTATGACAGCGGAATGGTTGGCAACTGTAGATAGGTTGATCAAAACCTATAACAACAATTTGCAGGATAAGGCAACCAAAGCCCTCAATAGTTTTATTTATGAAACATTGGGAAACGGGGTTTTGCAAACGCATAAGAAAATCGAGGAGACAGCTGCCAGGTTAAATGCCTCGCTAAACGATTTTCACGCTACTCTCGCTTTTGTGCTGATGAAGCAATATGATTTCGGTTATGCCATTATGAGCTTTTCGGTAGGAGATGGGCCGGTGGGATTACTGGATGAAAAAGAGAAGTCGGTCACCTTGCTCAATTGGCTTGATGTTGGGGAATATGGCGGCGGTACGCGTTTTATTACAATGCCTGAGATATTCAGCAGCGGGCAGTTCTCAAGCCGGTTCAATTTCATACTGATGCCTGGTTTTTCTCACCTCATCCTGATGACGGATGGTATATATGATCCGAAATTTGAAGTGGAGGCCAATCTTACCAGATGGTCGGCCTGGCAACGGTTGATCGCCGACCTGGCAGGTGAAAACGAAGGCAGGCAAAAAGTAACACTGGAAAGAACAGCCGTAGGAACAGAACAGGAACTGGCAGCCTGGCTCGACTTCTGGAGCGTCGGAAACCACGACGACAGAACTTTAATGATTGTATACTGATCCAACTTAATATAACAATGAATATTAAAACGGTATCTTCTGCCATCTATTCCGGTAAATCATATCAATACGTGGATAATGGGGCGCCGCTGCAGGGCGGAATGAAAGATGTCTACTTCAGCCCCGACAGGTCTTATGTAGTGGCCTTTTACAGGTCGGAGCAGGATTTGAATGCAAAAGAGAGATTACGCAAAATTGTTACCGACTATTATAACAGTTTCTTTAACCGCGAGGGCGGGGCATACTATAAAGATCTGTATTGCTGGCCTACCGACATGATCGAAGAAGGTAAAAAAGTAGGTTTGATCGTACCCTGTTACAATGAAAACTTCTTTTTTAAAAAAGGGTATGCCGCCAATGATTTTATTTTAGGAAAGGAGAAAGAGGGAAAGTGGTTTGCTGCACCTAAGTTCAGGAACAAGGCATTTTCCCTGCGCCTGGATGAAAATGAATTGGGTAACTGGTTGAGTTATTTCCAGATCTGCGTAAATATCGCCCGGGGGGTTAAAAGATTGCATGCCGCCGGTTTGGCGCATTCAGATCTTTCTTATAAAAATGTGCTGATAGATCCCATATCCAGGTCGGCTGCCATCATAGATATCGACGGATTGGTCGTACCGGGGCTTTTCCCTCCGGAAGTGATCGGAACGCCAGATTTTATTGCCCCCGAGGTTTTGGCTACCAGGCATCTTGATAAAAGTGATCCCGGTAGAAAACTCCCCAACCGGCTAACAGACCTGCATGCCCTGGCGGTGATGATCTATATGTATCTTTTGCATCGTCATCCTTTGAAAGGAGGCAAAGTACACGACCTGGATACAGAAAAAGATGATTTGCTTTCAATGGGCGAAAAGGCGTTATTTATAGAACACCCGGAAGATGTTTCCAACAGGCCTCAACTGGATCATGTGCACCCTAACGATCTGCCCTGGGCGGATGTAAATAAATTGCCGCTAGCTGTTACCGGCCCATACCTGAAAGAGCTATTCTACAAAGCATTTGTTACCGGTCTGCATCAGCCGGCAGAGCGGCCGCCCGCAGATATGTGGGAGCAGGCGTTGCTGAAAACCACGGATCTCATGCAGCCCTGCGCCAACCCTGCCTGCGAGCAGAAATGGTATGTGTTCGACAATACCAATTCGCCTAAATGTCCTTTCTGTGGTACACCTCACCGGGGTACTCTTCCTGTATTGGATCTCTACTATGAATTTAAACCAACGGTATGGCGGCCGGAAAATCACAGGTTGATGGTATATAACAACCAGTATTTATTTCAGTGGCATGCCAACCGAAATGTGGTACGGAATGAGCGGACATCGGAGGAGCAAAAGATCCCCGTAGGTTATTTTGTATTCCATCAGCAACAATGGGTGTTGGTTAATCAAAGACTTACTTCACTGAAAGATCTGACTGAAGATAAAGAAATACCAATTGGCGGTATGGTAGCATTGACGGATGGAAAGAAATTATTATTGTCCAGGGAGGAAGGAGGTAGAGTTGTGATCGTTACGCTGGCTAACAAATAAAAGTTAGAGCAGCTCTTCCAGTAATATTACTACCCAACTGTGGCAGAGTGTGAATGAATTTGCTCAATTTATGGCGTTATCCCCTTTGGAATCCGGCAGATCAGCGATGGCATGGTTTTATTGCCTGTATAACTAATTAAATCCATTGGTTATGTCAGATGATAAAAAAAAGAACGAAAAGCTCCCGGAAGAGAAGCCTTCTACATCAAATGAGAACAATGCGTTAAACGAACCCGATCCGGAAACACTGGGTCCGGAGCCTCAGGAAAAAATGAAAGGCCCAGTTTCATCTGTGATCAGGAAGATTGCGGAGGAAGGGGATGAGGAAGAGAAAGAGAATGATGAGCCAGAGGAAGAAGGAGCTTGAAATTAAAACCACATTATTTTAGCAGTCGCCGGGTGATACTTTGGCGGCTGTTTTTATTTGAGGCATGCATTAGAAGTTAATTTGTTTGATAATAAGTCAAGATAAGTTTGTTGACTATCCGCGTTTGCAAAAACATCTTTATCGCCGAATGCGAGTGCATTATTGAAATTCGGAAGTATGCCTGTTGGTCCGTCTACTGGCGTTCCCCAGATCAATATTCCTATTTACAATTTTGAGAACAAGGCGAGCGGCCTTAAACTGAATATTTCGCTGGATTACCATGCTGGTGGTATTAAAGTAGGGGAAATTGGATCTAATGTCGGGATTGGATGGGCATTGAATGCTGGTGGAGTTGTATCGAGAATAATGAGAGGCGTTCCTGATGAGCTGAAGAGCATTGGATATATTAATGGACCGGTTGTCTCCTCAATGCTTAGCGAAGGAAACGGACCTGCGGCAGTTCTGGACCGGCCATACGATAAGGTGAATTCCAATAAACTTGATGCGCAGCCTGATATATTTAGTTTTAGTGTCAATGGACGAAGCGGGAGCTTTATGTATGGAAAAAACAATGACTTTCTGATGCTGGAAATGCAAAAAGTTAAAGTTGAGAAGGTTACTGAATCGGTTTATAATCCCGCATTGGGGTTGGGAGATAGTGCTATCACAAAGTTTATATTGACAGATGAATATGGTACTAAATATTTTTTTGAAAGTTATGAGGTAACCCATAATTACGCCTTACAAGGAAGTTCTGCGAGAGATTATGTTTCCTCCTGGTATTTAACCAAACAATTGTCAGCTAGCGGAAAAGATAGTATAGTGTATACTTACGAAAGTTATTCAAATCCCATTTACATTGCTGGTCGAAGTTATTCTATAAAAGAAGGTGTACAGACGCAGGGCGGGCATTCCCATGTTGAAGGCAGTAGTACTCAATCAATGGCTTTGGATGGCAAAAGAATTAAGACTATATCGCTACCCAACGGTGTGCTTATTAATTTTGACTATCGGGCAGAGAACCGGCCGGATCTTGTGATAAACCATTTGCTCGACAAAATATCAATTATTTCCGGCGCTAATAAAAGAGGTTTTATATTAACGCAGGATTTTTCCTTGAATCGGGCTACGTTAAAAAAAGTAACGCCATTTAACGGCGCCCAGGAGATAAAACAACCTCCATACCAGTTTGAGTATGACATTCCATTACCGGATCGTTTGTCGTCGGAGGTAGACCATTGGGGGTATTATAACAATAACACCGGTGATTTGGTACCTCACGAGCTTTTCCCTGAAAAACTGGAAACATTTTACGAACTACCAGGAGGAAATAGGGACACAGATTCGTTAAAGGTATTGGCGGGATCACTTAAAAAGATCATTTACCCAACTGGCGGTTCTACAGTCTTCCAGATGGAGCCCAATCAAGCGTATAGTAATTGGTTGGACCAAAAATTCACAACCACGGTTCCGGGACCGGACAAAGTGAATAAAAATACTTCAGCCTATGTTGCAACCGGAGATCCTTATGGCTCAGACTATGCAACAGTTTCCTATAATGGCTTGTTAAATGTTTCAACGAGCTTTAATATTACTGCTTATACCAGTGGTACATGTAATAGCGGATGTAAAGTGGTATTGGAAATATATACTCCATCTGGCAACTTATGGACTGCCAAGGATTTACCATATTCAAATACTGATGGTATAAATAGCAGTTTTGTACTCACAAACATGGTAAAAGGCAACTACAAATTTGTCTTTTATACTGTTGGATTAACGGGGTTTGCTACCTATTTGAATGTAAATTGGGTGGAAACAGTTGAGCCGCAACCAGTATCTGTTGTTTATGCCCATAAACAACCTTTTGTTGGGGGCTTACGAGTTAAAAAGATCGCGGATTATACAGTTGAAAATTCAGAACCGATAGCAGAAAGAACCTACGAGTATTTGACTGAGGATGGAACCAGGAGTTCCGGGTCATTGGGTGTAACGCCAAAATATTCGTTTTCTGCCTTTTATGGTTATCGGACTGGCGCTTTTTCCGCGATTACCCCCTATGAGGAATATTCGGATAACGGTGTACATAACTATGTTATAAGGTCGTCTAATACGATTAACGACTTAACTTATGTCAATGGCAGTCCTGTTACATACAGTCGAGTGGTCGAAAAACAGAAGAACAATGGTCGGATAGAGCGTTATTTTACCTCTTTTGAAGAGGGAGGGGCAATTGTTACTCAAACCGCTCCTTTTATACCACCTGACTACAAAAAGTGGCAATTAGGACTGCTCTTAAAAGAAATGACCTTCGATAACAATGGCGTTTTGGTTCAAAAGACTGAAAATGAGTACCAGTACCAGGATGATATCTATTTCCACAACCCGGTAAGGATGCAGAATTTTAAATCACTTTCATTACTCCCCGTGAAGTATTATTTTAATACTCTGCCGACTAATTTAACGGAAGATTATTGGAAGTATGCTAATTACCCAATATTTTTCTTATCAAAAGAATTTTACCCGCCGTCTGGAAGAGTAAATCTTGTTAAAACCACAGAGTATAACTATGACAAGCCGGGAAATGTAGTGGCAACCACAACTAATTCTGTATTTGATCCAAATTACTACTATTTAAAAAGTACATGGCGGCTTAACAGCGTAAAGGACACAATAAAAACTAATTTCAGTTATTCTCCCGATTTCATGTCTGTAGGGCAGGATTCTGCTATTTACAAAGGCATGGTACTTAGAAACCTGCTTAACCAGCCAGTAGAACAGGCACAGTTTGTTAACAATCGTCAAATCAGTTGGGTTAAGACAAATTATTATTCTCCTTATACCGGAGTATATCTTCCCAGAACTATCCAGGCCAGAAAGGCAAATGAGCCGATTGAAACAAGGGTTTCATATGGTAAATACGATATTGCCGGTCGTGTACTAAACGTATACAAAGACGATGGTCCTTTAATGTCTTATAAATGGGGCTATAACAATCAATATGTCATAGCGGAATGTAAAAATGCTGATTCTGATGAGTTTTATTACAATGGTTTTGAGGAGGGAGGTACAATTGGCAATGCGAGGACCGGAGCCAGGTTATATTCCGGATCCTTTACAACCAGCGACAAACTTGCCCCAGGCCTTCACGGCAAAACATACAAAATAAGCTATTGGTATTATACAGCCGGTTCCTGGAAATTCAGTGGCGAACTGAATTACACCGGCCAGGTACTATCCGGCACCCTGGATGATATCAGGATATATCCTGACGGCGCCCAAATGACTACCTACACCTATGATCCTTTATTTGGTGTGACTTCTATCTCCGATGTCAGGGATATGCCTACGTATTACGAATATGATATTGCCGGCAGGTTACGCGCAATTAAAGACAAGGATGGTAAGGTATTGAAACTATATGACTACCAATACTTACAGCCAATCACACAATAATATTTATCCATTTTTTGAGACCTTATAGCATGAAGAGGATTTTTGTCTATACCTTAATATTATCAGGCTTCTGGATAGGTAGTTTGGAAACATCATCTGCCCAAAACAGACCTGATGCAACAGTAAAACGTAAAAATGCTACTCCGGTTCCTTTACCTGCCGGCAGTACTCCAAATACCATTAACTATATCCGGACCTGGGAACCCTTAATGCCGAGCAGCGATACATCGGCCATCATTTCGAGCGCCCGGACACCCCAGGAAGTCAGGGAAACTACCCAGTATTTTGATGGATTGGGAAGGTTGATTCAAACAGTGAATAAGCGAAATAGCCCTTCAGGAAAAGACCTGGTTGCACCGGTTGTTTACGACGAATTGGGAAGGGAGCAATTTAAATACCTCCCGTACACGCCAAAGACGGGCAATATAAATGATGGTAAATTCAAGGCAACGCCATTCGTATCTCAACAAACCTTTTACCAGGATACATTGCTTAATCCCGCCGCTGCGGGAGAGAGTATCTATTACAGCCAGGTCGAATTCGATGGTTCTCCGCTAAACAGGCAGGTAGCAACTTATGCGCCAGGCAATAGCTGGGCAAAAACTGGCGGCAATCACCCGGTTAAAGTGGATGAATTAGTAAATACGGCGGCAGATTCTGTCAGGGTTTGGATACAGCAGGCTTCAGGGAGTTTGCCAACAAGTCCCCGCACTTATGAAGCCGGGCAATTGTATAAAACAGTGACTACTTCCGAATCCGGCCAGCAATCTATAGAGTATAAGGATAAAGATGGAAGGGTTATTTTGAAGAAAGTACAATCTGCACCCGCTCCAGGTACGGCTCACGTGGGATGGTTCTGCACCTATTACGTGTATGATGATTGGGGAAATTTGTGTTTTGTTATCCCGCCGTTAGCCGTTCAGGGCTGTATTCAAAACTGGAACCTGTCAGCAGTGGCGCCTGAACTTTGTTTTCAATACCGGTATGATAACCGTAACCGGATGATCATTAAAAAGATTCCCGGTGCTGATTCTACCGAAATGGTTTATGATAAACGCGATAGATTGGTTTTTACCCGTGATGGCAATTATAAAGCAAAAGGAAATTGGCATGTAACGTTCTACGATGAGTTAAACAGGCCGGTAAAGACGGCATTGTATAAAAGCACGGCCACCCGCCAATCTTTGCAGGATCAGATGAATGCCGCTACGCTGGCTACCGGAACCACCGCTTATACTTTCCCCGGCGATGCCGACCTGGTAGTAGGCGTACACAGTAAGCCACTGTACGAAGCCACTAACAGTGTAACACTAATCAACGGGTTTGAGGCGGCCGACGAAATGGAAGCGCGTATAAACACTGCCTTGAACAATGGCCAGGATGTCATAACCGTAAGCAATCCATTGCCTAATTTGCCTGATAACCTGCTGGTGCCCTTAACGTTCACGTTCTACGATAAGTACAATTTTGCGGGCGCACAACCGAGTGTACCAGGCGATTCAGCTAAGCTAAATGCAGGTAACAATCCTTATAAGGAAGCTTTTTCTATAAGCAGCGCCACAAATGGTTTGGTAACAGGCGCCAAGGTCAGGATACTGGATACTGAACAGTGGTTGGTCACTACAAACTATTATAATGATAAAGGCCGTATTGTCCAGGTTATCCAGGATAACGCAGTGGGAGGAAAGGATATCACTACAACACAATACGACTTTTCAGGAAAAGTATTAAGCACTTACTTAAAGCATAATAATCCGCGGTCCGGTACTGTTCCGCAGATTTCGGAACTAACCAGCATGAGCTATGATGCTTCAGGAAGGTTAGCATTTATAAAGAAAAAGCTTAACGACCAGGATAGTCTCGAAAGAGTGATCGCAGTCAACGAGTATGATGAATTGGGGAACCTGAAGGCGGAACGTCTGGGGCTCAGGAACAGTATCCCTATTGAAAGAATCTCTTATGAATACAACCTGCGCGGTTGGCAGAAGAGCATTAACAAAAAGTATTTAAACAACCAGGCTGATACCGCCCACTTCGGGCAGGAGCTGAGTTATGACTATGGGTTTAAAGATACGGTGTTCAATGGGAACATCGCCGGCGTTAGATGGAAGGGCTGGAATGACCCATTGCCACGAGCCTATGGGTATAACTACGACCCTGTGTCTCGTTTAACCCATGCCGAATACAGCCAGCAAAACACCGCAAACAGCGCATGGACAAAAGACAAAATGAACTTCACCGTTGACTGGATCAACTACGACGCCAACGGTAATATCCGTAATATGACCCAATACGGAGTGGACGGAACTGCCAGCCCGTTAATTGACAGGCTGAATTATAGTTATGCCGGTTATAGTAATAAACTGATGTCGGTAGCCGATACCAGTACTGTTACTTCTCCGCTTGGCGACTTCAAAAATGGAACGAATACAGGAGATGATTATGCCTATGATGCTAATGGCAACCTGACGAAAGATCTTAATAAGAACATCACCAGCATTTCCTATAATGTTTTAAACCTGCCATCAGTAATACAAACTACAAAAGGAACGATTGTTTACCAATATGATGCGAATGGAGTGAAGCAACGGAAAACAGTTACCGACAATACCGGGTCATCGCCCAAGGTTACCGTTACTGATTACATTGGGGGAATGGTGTACAAAAACGACAGTCTCGAATTGGTTAGCCATGAGAAAGGCCGGATCAGAACAATTTTCCAGGCTGGGAAACCTGTAGGATACGCATATGATTACTTTGTAAAAGATCACTTAGGCAATACACGGTTAGTGCTGACAGAACAATCTGATTTCAGGATGTATGCGGCAACTATGGAACCCGCCAAAGCGGCAACAGAAACAGCGCTTTTTAGTAACATAGATGAAACCAGAGCGCCGGTTCCTGTGGGCTATCCACAAGATGGTTCTACAGATGAAAACAAGGCTGTAGCCAAGCTTTCAACAGGCGGTAGCGGGAAAAAGATAGGCCCATCCCTGGTACTTCGTGTAATGGCGGGCGACACAATACAGGTTGGAGGCAAAGCGTTTTTCAAATCTAACGGTCCTGCCAAGAAGCCCGGTAACGATATGGCAGAAAATATGCTTGCCGATCTGTCTCAGGCGTTCCTGGGAAGCAGCAAACAATCGTCAGACCATGGCGCAGCCGATTTAGCCGCCGAAACGCCGTTTAATGCTAATTTTTATAACAACGATCTACGGCAGCTAAAAGAGAGAGAGAATTCGAACCAGGATCCATTGAGGCCCCAGGCATATTTGAACTATATTTTGTTTGATGACCAGTTTAAACTGGTGGAGGAAAGCAGCGGCGTAAAACAGGTAAAGAATGAACCAGATCAACTGCAAACCCTTTCTTCCGACCAGATGGTTGTTAAAAAAAGCGGATTTCTGTATGTTTACACCAGTAATGAAAGCGCACAGGATGTGTTCTTTGATAACGTAGTGGTAACCCAGGCAACAGGGCCGGTGTTGGAGGAGACGCATTATTATCCGTTTGGGTTGACGATGGCGGGGATAAGTTCGAATGCGTTGAAGGGAACACAATACTCAAAGAATAGGAAAGAGTTTAACGGGATAGAGCATACGACTGATTTAGATATGAATCAGTATGATGCTTTTTACAGGACACTGGATCCACAGTTGGGAAGATGGTGGCAGATAGATCCTAAGCCTGATTTTAGGAATAGTCCATACTCGGCAATGAATAATAATCCTATAAGATTTAGTGATATGCTGGGAGATACGATTGTGAATAACAATGGGGCTAATGTTTCCTTTACGGTCAATAAAGATAGGACTATAGCTTGGTCTGAAAATGTGAGTGCTGATATTCAGAAAGTGGGTAATGCCATGGCAAAAACGGCCGTGGGGCTTTCAGTATTACAAAAGATGGCTGACGCAACATATGATATAAGCATATCAGTAGATAATACTAAGGTAATTTACACAGATGATAAAGGAAAAGAATATGATCAGCCGGGAGCTGGCAGGAAAGAGACTTTGGGAGTTACCAAAGTAACTGCGGAAAATGGAAAGGTTGAAAGGGCTGATATAAAACTATACAGCAAAGCTTTAGAAGCTGTATCTACTGCACCTGAAGGCAAGATTAAGTATATAACATTGGAAGAAAAAAAGGTACTTACTTCCAAATTCGGTGTTGAAGCAAATATGGGTGCCACTGCCACACACGAGGGAACCCATGCTACTGATAAAGGATCGATGAGATCACTAAAAGCAAATAATCCCGAAGCTTTGCCTCATGCCAATGAGTTCAAATATTATGAGGAATTGAATAAGGAATATATCAGAGATTAAGATGCAAATTATGAAATTTTCACGGAACATTATTTTATTAGTATTTCTTTTAATGAACGCTAATGGGGCTATAGCACAGAGAGTGCATGAAAGTAAGGCTAGGCTGTCAAGAACTGATAGTATCATTATCAGGTATTTATTGGTCAATAATCAATTTCCCGATCTTTCAGCTAATGATACTTCAAATCTTACATCCGAAAGGAACAACATCATTAAGAGAGCTATTTCAGTAAAAAGAGCGTCTGGAAAATATATTGAAGTAATTGGTTTCGGCTCTAATGTTTCCCATAGTCATAACTATATATTATTTGTGAATAATAGTTCCTATAAAATTATTGGTAGCGAAGATCTTGAAAATAATATATTGGAGATGAACAGGTATCTCAAGGAATCAAATATTAAGTTAACCAATAATGAGAGGCTGATATGCTATGATATACTTATAATGAATTCGAGTCAAAGAGAAGAAGGTCCTAAATTGATGAATGATGATATGCCTAATTAGGCACAATATGATTGCATTATCCGCTGGAAGAGACGCATTATTATCCGTTTGGGTTGACGATGGCGGGGATTAGTTCGAGTGCGTTGGTAGGGGGATTATCCGGTGAATCGACTTAAGTATAACGGGAAGAGCTGCAGAGTAAGGAGTTTGGGGATGGTAGTGGGTTGGAGTGGTATGATTATGGAGCGAAGATGTATGATACGCAGGTGGGGAGATGGCATACTGTTGATTCCCTGTCTGAAAAATATGAGCAATATTCTCCTTATGTATATGTCTTAAACAATCCTATTCGTAAATATGATGTGAAAGGACTTTATTACTGGGATGCTGTATTGAGAGGAACTTATATGATTCTTGGTGGTGGCTTAGGTATAGCAGGTGGAGCAGCCGCCGCAGCTACTCCTACAGGTGTAGGGCAGGTGTTTGGAGCTGTCGCAATTCCAACAGGAGCTACATCTGTGGGACTTGGTTTTGCAAAGATCATGGTTGGCTTGCAACCAAATGATGGGCATAAAGCAGATAACATTCCAGGTGGAATTTCTGAAACACTAGGTATGGGTATTGATTATATGTCTGGTAATAAGGCCGCTACAGCAAGAAATGCCGGACAGGTGGTTTATGGTCTTGTTGGTTTGATAACTGGCGGACTACCAAAAACTCAAGCCGATGTGGCTTCATTCATTGGTAATAATACATATATGGGCTTTGATTTTTATAATGCCGGAAAAGAAAATCAATTGCAGCCTATGAACGATTTTGCAAAGGCTGTACAAGCAGTAGGTCAGCCAAAGACAGATAGTGAAACCCCAAAAACTAATAATGGAAATCTAAATAATAAAGTGGATAAACCTACTCCATTTGCGCCCCAAACTCAGAAAAGTTTAAAACCGAAGGTTAATTTTTTTGATAATACCTTTGGAATATAAAATGGGTTTAATTTTATAATATCATGAAGATATTTGAAGTGAAACAGAGGCACCAGGCTGTTAATTCTGCAATGCTTAGTTGGAGCTTTGTTATTCTGACTTACGGACATGTATTATTTTGGGGGGCGTTTTTCAATTGGTCTATTCAGCATTGGCTGTTAGCTGAGATATTAATAATATCAATGATTCCGATTTTTTTGTTAGTATATCCAGATAAAGCCGTCTATAAGATTCTATTTGATGATGATAAACGCATTTGTACTATCTGTTTTTACAGATTACTAATTTTTAAACGTTCTTGTGATTTTAGATATGACGAATTAATGTTTAGATATGTGCCAACAAGATATCTGAGAGGTGTTTTTGTGAATTCATTTCAGATTTTAAAAAGGGGCAGATTGAGATTTGAAATACGACAAAAGTATAATGTTGGTTGGGAGAAAGAAGATATTCTGGAAATGAATAAGTATGTAAAGGGAAATCCTTTAATAAAATATGATACTGATGCTCTTAAACGTAGAGGAGCGCTGCTTTTACCAGAATAGTCTCAATTGTTTGATTAATTCAAAACATAGTTATATGGTTATAAAATAAAGCTAAATTTCTGGAAAAGGCTCTCTGGTATTTAATACTTTTGGGTATAATCCTTTTTTATATTGGTTTTGGAACTTTGCCTCTTAGTAAAAGTTTTCTCTATCTGCTATGTATGATTTTCTTCTTTTCGGGTGTCGCATTTATATTCTATTTAAATAGAAATGAATTGCTGACCGTAAAAATCGTTGATGGTATAGGTGAGTTTTCATTCGTTAATAAATCTTTTTTTAAAAGAGAGGATAGGAAAGTGAGCATTAAACAGATTTTTAGAAAGAATCCAGGAATAACATTTGAGCACAGCTCGTTTTATCCCTAATCACACGAAGGACTTGGTTATGCTGTCGGAGGGAAATCTAAAAAATATATTGATAAATGGATAAAGATTGATAAATGGAAAGAACATTTGAAGATGAGGGATCTTGTTACTAATGGGCGCTTGCGGAAATATATTCGTTAAAGGACATTAGACAATGATCATGAATTAAAAACTCATCCTGCTGCCTATAAGATATGAAAACAAATTGTAAAAATGAAATATGAATGATCTGTTAAAAAAACTTGTTTCAGGCCTTGATCAAAACCCGCCACTTACTGAAGAACAGTTCCATACTATTCTCCGGGATATACCAGTTAATTTCCCTTCGGATTATCTGGCTTACATGAAAGAGTTTAATGGAGGAGAGGGGGTTATAGGCGAGAATGGAAGATACGTGCGTTTTTGGCCTTTTCAGGAATTGTTGGAAGCTAATGAAGACTATGCGGTAGATAAATTTGCTCCCGGTCTTTTTTTTATAGGCTCGGATGGTGGAGATACAGCAATTGGTTTAAAGAAGGAAGAAGGCTTTTTTATTGAAGTACCTTTTATTGGAATGTCCGATGAAGAGGCTGTTGAGAGGGGAGGAACGTTTACAGATCTTTTAATATTCTTGAGTAGGTGAACAGATGAAGCAAAGCAATGGTGTAAAGTAAGTAAGGTGGGAATCTGATCAATTACAGACACGGTTTAGACTAAATAGTTGCCCGAAAAACGGGTTTCTTTATGTTTGCACCGGTCATAAAGGCGCATATTTTGGCAACAACCTGCTTATACAAATGTAAAAACGTTAGACTGGTATTTATGACAAAGCATAAGGTTTGGTTTTTAGTAGTCATGATGTTGATGATCAGCATTTGTTATCGGGTCTATTTGTCAGATCGCTATTCAAATGCTGATGCTAGGATATTGAATCATGTAAAGTTCAAAGGAGAAATCATTTCTTTGAATATATCTGGAAATCATGCTTACGGAATAATTGGGATTGCCGTTTCAACAACCAATAAAAGCGAATATGTAGCTACCGTGCAATCTGTCCAGTTCCCGTATAGTTTAAGTCAAGGGTATGCCGAATTTTATGGCTATGTACCCGTTGAAACAAAGATAGGTTTCAATATTGAGCTTGACTCAGATAAAGGGATTATGAGGATTTATGACAATGGGAGACTGGTTAAGGAAACGAATGTTGCAGTTTCTATGGAAAGAAGAAATATTGAATTTGTCAGGCAGCATTCTAAGTTTAGATTTATTAACCCTAAGTAAACAAAACAGGCACTTTTAGGAACTTGGTATATGAAACCACCAGCATACATCGATGGAGCAAAGGTTATTATGTGGGCTTGGTCCGGATCGCAACCTTTCGGATATGTTGAGATGATCGATAGCCCCCAAAGTGAGGAAGTATACGGACTTGCAATTTGCCAATATGAAAATTCCCATATATTTAATAGATTTAGCTGTGATAGCGACTGGGAAACAGTTCAGGATGGAGTTTATGCAACAGTTGAAGATGCAATTCGACTGTTGCCGGATCAGTACAAGAACATTAAAGCCAATTGGCATTTGTTTGAGACCTCTTGATATATTGGTACCTTTTTACTCCAACCGGTTAGAGCGTGATAGTTCAATGGGTTATTATTTTTCTACAAGATAACATCGATATAACCAATTTATGAGAACTTTTATTTTTCCGTTATTAGGCTTCATTTTGTGTACATGTCTCGCTTGTAAGACTAAGACCGGTCTCACTAATGAAAAGTCTCTGAAAAGATCCGATAACGGGGATGTTAATGAATCCCATGGTAAAATTGTTATTAAATCTAACTCCCTTGTTAAGGTATTATCAACCAACTGGGAGTCGCAAAATCTGAAACCAGCTGATGTAATATATTCTAAATGCATGGAATGGCGACTCTCAAATGAGTCAATTGTTGCAATTTTGAAGCATGGGAAACCTATAAGTATGCGTGATTTCCATTACCTCTATTATGTTTTGCCTTGCGAAGTGAAGGGACTGGTACAAATTGATAGTAGTCAATACAGCTATAGGATAAATGCCGGTTCGTTTTTTACAATTTCGAACAAGGATACCACACTTTACTTTGGATGTAATTCTCCTGAATTTAAAGATAAATTTTTGATGGAAGGGGATAACCCGGATACAGATCAGGGGTTGTAGATTTTTTGAGGTAAATTTTATGGAAAAAACTCAACTATCGATCTATAACAGGTTAAGAATGGAAGATTGATTTGGCTGAAAGGATTCTCGTAAGATATGTGCCAGGTAAATATATTGCATCGCTTATAATATTCTCCCGGTTAGCGCTGGTATATAGGTATTGCGCTGAGCAGCGAATTGTGATGTTGCGAAGCGAATTCGAAAGGTTTCCCTGAATGGAAGTGAAAATTTTGCTCGGTAATGTGCCCGGTATTATTAATTTTATTTGGATTTGCTGCGAGTAAGCAAGAGTTAACAACGCCCTTTCCCGGTAGTAAAGGATTATGGCACTAAACAACAGATCTAATGAAGAAAGCATGTTATAGCATCAAAATGCTATTGATGTGGGTCGTTGCGTTATCTTTCTATCCCATTAACAATGTTAAAGGGATGATAGGAGAACAAAAGGACTCCCTATCCTTTTCTTATGAAATAGTTCAACGTAGGATATTGCCATTTAAACGGATCGATCTGCCAAAGTTTGCTACCAAAAGAAGAGTTATCAGAGCCGGTTCGGATGTTCCCAATACATTAACTGTTTACCGGGAACATACATCGCCATTAAAAATAGCATTTTATCAATACTCGCTAAATTGGTTTGACAATAAAGGGATCAGGGAACTAGAAAAAATTGAACTTGCTGGAAAAGCTTATTTTATTGATTCGATTTTCCGTAATCGGCCTGATAATCGCCCTTTGAGATTAGAAATGTCGGCGATGTATGAATTTAGTTACAATCATAGAGAATTTGTTTCTATTCATTTCGAAAAGACCGACTTTAACGGTACTGGTTTGCAGCCCTGGTATATTTTGTTATGCGAAATAACCGATCCAGGTTTTATTAAACTCTATGGATTGGTAACGTTGAATAACAATGATGAAAGTTATCAGGAGCCGACTTGCATTGGAGATTTTGATTTGGATGGCAGTTTGGAGTTTGCAGAATGGGATAACCTTCAGGGAAATGTTGTAAGGTGTGTTAGCCTGAGAGAGGGGCAACGCCTTTTGCAGCCATATTTTCTAATCCTTTACGAGGCGGAGAAAGGGAATTTTTATATTGACACTACCAATTCTAAATGGTGTTTTCCTCTAAAATAATAGACCCCCTGATGAAAGTTTCTCTGAAATTTATATCATTATATCATCTATGCTGCATATTAGCGCTCATGCTCCTTTATTTCGTTTTTAATGTTTTTTCGGCAGAGATACTTTCTTATCTGGTATGGTTTTATGTTGAGGGATTGTTATTGGGAGTAATTTTCTATCCACTGCTGAAGATGTTGGAAGCAACGTTATCAATCTCGAATTCGGTTAGATGGATCATCGACGGACTGATATGTTTAATGCTGATGAACATTGTCTCATTTATATCGGCCCGTCGTTTTCTTACAATTAATTTAATTATGGATATTAAAGAAGGAATTGGATTTGAAGATAATAATTTGTGGATACATGCTGTATCACTGTTTGGCTTCATGTTAGCTGGTTATTTGGTTTCACGAAATAAACGGCTTACCGCAATGACTGCCTCGCAGCGGCATGAGCATAAGGCGGAACGTTGATAAAAATGGAATTTTGTTATCTTATGAAAAAGATAATTATTGGCATTTTTTTAATTTCAACTACTTGTAATTTAAACTATGCATATAATAGTGGAGGAAAAGATAATAGGTATTTGACCGAATATCGAACTGACAAGTGCCTTTATGATTTATTATCTTCTATCGTTTCCTCTAATGCCGGGTTTTACAGGCCCGGGAAGTATTATTATTCACTGGAGTTTCATCTTTCTGAAGGTCGCAGGTCGTTGTACATTGCTCCTGAAATGTGGGATAACGCCAGAACATTGGATTATAGCGGTTTCATTAACGTGGGAGGGGCTTTGTTTCTCTGCACAGGTGGATTTACGGAGGATTCATTGTTTCACAAAACAACAGCCGTCAAAAAAGTGATGTTGAAATTATCGGAAACTGAGATCGGATCATTGCAGAGTTTTAACGAACCTTCGCTGGAAGGTACGCTTAATATTTGCAAAGGCGCGCCAATAGATCTAAGCGTTTATACTAAAGGAAAAATATCTGGTTATGACATTAAAGAAATGCAAGGCAATTAACCGTTTGGAATCGCACGACTGGTATGACACGAGAAGTCGGAAGCGAAGAAAGTAAAAAGAATTGATGGTTAAATTCGTGGTATGATTACAATGACATTCAAGAACGTTCTGCTATTTGTATTTTTAAAATACTTAGTTTTTTACTCAACTCGGATGATAGAAATGAACGATTATAGGATTTTAAGGGTATGGGAGTTGAGGAGTATAACGGATTGGTACTACTATTTATGGATGGTTATGTTTTTACCCGCCGTAAGCATAATGCTATTTTCTGCTCCTATTTATTTTTCTTTTAGGATAAAGAATATATTTTTATTTGCCTTTGCCGTATTGGCAATTTTTACTGCTGAGTATTTTATGTATGTTTCCATTACCTCAGAAAGGCATATTGATGGGAATGGTATGCTGAATGGAATAATTGGCATTTTATTGTTTATTTTGTTTTTTTATAAGAAGATAGGAAAGATATGTAATATCAGCAAAAGATCAGCCCAAACCTATTAACCAGGTATTTCCCTTGCGGCCTGGCCAAATATCCCCCAGTATGAACATTCACGACTTAAAATAAATATCAATAGCCCGGCTCACAAGCCGCCCCAGCGTTCATATATCACACCGAAATTCACTAACAACTTATTTAATAAATCCAGGGGATCACTCGTTTAGTAGTTTTCATATAGTTGACATACTCATCGCCGAACTGCCCCATCAGCACCTGCTCTTCAATCTGCATCCTGTAAACAAACACCAGGAACACTGGTACAAATACAACGATCAAAGCCAGCCAGTTATTCATGGATAAGCCATAACCTATGAAACTGAGCAAGGACCCCGCATAGGAGGGGTGACGCAGATATTTGTACAGCCCGTCTTTTTTAATATTATGTCCTTCCCTGATCGTTACCATTACTGTAAACAGCCGGCCCAGTTGGGAAACCGCTGCAAATCGCAGTATCATGCCAAGAATAATAACGGCCAGGCCAGCTAAACGGACTGCATTGCCGCCGATAGGCCGGTAGGTAGAATGCCCGATAAAACCGGCAACAACAATACTGGCAATGATAATAATCCACATAAAAGAAAGACTGCCTTTGTCTTTTTGTTGCTGATCAGTATTGCTGCCTCGTAAGAATCTGTTCAATAGGATTTCGGATGCAAGCCATGCCGTATAAACGGCGATAAAAAGCAGGGACATACATAGATTTTGGTTGTGTTCCTAATATAGCTAATATCCGGTACTTCTCAAAAAGTCGTAATTTGTAGTACATCAAAAACGTCAGGAAATGGAAAATTTGCAAGCTATACTACAATCCCCGACTCCCGTGCTTATCGACTGCTATGCTACCTGGTGCGGCCCCTGTAAAATGGTTCCTCCGATTTTGAGAGAAATAAAAGATAAATTAGGGGATAGCTTACGCATCCTGCAGATCGATATAGATAAGAACCAGCAACTGGCCGCCCAATGGCAGATCAGCAGCGTTCCTACGCTGATGCTTTTTAAAGACGGAAAGTTATTGTGGCGCCAGAGCGGGGTAGTACCAGCTCACCAGTTGATCCCTATAGTCAGGGAAAAGATCGCCTGATCAGGGCAGGCTGGTATAAAAACTCTGAAGGTCCCTCAACAGGTTGGCATAAATGGGTTGTATAAACGCAATGAACAGGTCGGCAGGCGGAGGGGGCGGAATATCACGGCCTCCCATCAGCTTCTTATCTTCATCGCTCAATGCCCTTTCATCGCCTTTATAGGTACCAAACTGGTTACGCCAGGTGTAGCTGCCCGGGATACGGTCGGCTCTCAGTACCTTGCCATTATTCGCATCCGTGATCTGGTAGTCCAGCAACCCTTTTGACACAACGGTTTTGGTAGTGATAAACAGAGTGGCCTTTACTGTCTGGTAAATGGTAGTTTCTTTACCGGTAGTGTCTTTGACGGTTTTTACGGGAATATCTTTGGAAACTTCTTTCTGCAGCCTGTCTACATATGTTTCACCGATCACGAAATCAAAGAAGTTCATATCAATAAACTCGTCAGGCCTGATGTTATCCTGCCTGGCATCTTCTTCATCATAAAACTGAACAAAACGGTTTACCTGGCCCTGTTGCAGCTCCCTGATCAGGTAATCCCTGAACTGGTTGGCTGTGAACTGGTAATAGGGAGAACGCACTTCCAGTTTGCTGAGCATTACATTCACCACTCCTCGTTCGTAGGCCTGATCTCTCAATTGTGCAGCATCTTTATAATTGGAAACGAGTTTAAGGGCATTGCTGAATTCATCGAAGGCCTGGCGTGCGCTGTTCTTGTCGCCCTGCCGGAGAAGCGTTACGCCTGCGCTATACCTGGCTTCCGCGGCATTTTCCTGCGCACCGGTAATAGCATTGCGGTAATCTTTGGGTTGAACAAGTTTCAGCGCGGCAGGGGAGCTGTGTATAGCCTGGTAAAGGGCCTGCATGGAATTGTACTCGTTCCTTACAGCTTCCCATTTGAATTGGTTATTGGAGCGCAACAGGTCGCTGACCTTGCTTTCGCTTTCCTGTGCCGCATGTTCGTAGGCCTGCGACAGCAAACGATTGGCTGCATCGTCGTTGGGGCGTTTCTGTAACTTTTTAACAAAGGTGAGCACAGCAGCATGGTACCGCCCCTTGTTGAATAGTTTTTCTCCGGATTTACAGCCAGCCAGAAATACTAAAAGTACAGCGATACATAGTATAGGCCTGAATGGGATCGTTCTCAAGTGGTTATTGTTTGAATTGTCTTTTGAGTTCTCTGTCGGCGTCCCTGGATTTAATAGATTCCCGTTTGTCGTACAGCTTCTTACCCCGTCCCACACCTATCTCCAGCTTAGCCAGACCTTTATCGGAAATGAACAAACGTAACGGGATGATGGTGTATCCTTTTTCCCTTATTTTATTCTCTATTTTCCGGATCTCTCTTTTGTTCAGCAGCAGTTTACGTTCCCTTAACGGGTCGTGGTTGGAGGAGGTGCCATGAGAATACTGCGCAATATGCAGGCTTTTCACGTACAGTTCTCCTTTGTTAAAATAGCAGAATGAATCGTTAAAGCTCACTTTCCCACCGCGGATCGATTTAACCTCGGTACCGAGCAAAACCATGCCTGCCACATATTTATCTTCTATAGCGTATTCGTAATAAGCCGATCTGTTCTTTTGTTCTGCCATAATAATTTGTTGGGATCACAAATGACAAATTACGGATTTAAAAGCCAATATATTGAAATATGGCTTCCAAATCCGTAATCCTTTTTGTTTTGTAATATTAGTTCTTAAACAAGGAAAGTACAGTCGCTAACCTGGTTTTTAATTCTTTTCTGTCCATGATGAAGTCCAGGAACCCATGTTCCAATAGGAACTCGGCGCTCTGGAATCCCGCAGGGAGGTCTTTCTTGATCGTTTCTTTGATGATACGGGGACCTGCAAAACCGATCAGTGCACCCGGCTCGGCGATGTTCAGGTCGCCCAGCATTGCGTAGGAAGCGGTAACGCCACCGGTAGTAGGGTCGGTCATCAGGGAAATAAATGGCAGTTTGGCATCAGCCAGTTGTGTAAGCTTAGCAGATGTCTTCGCCATTTGCATCAGTGAAAAAGCGCTTTCCATCATACGGGCGCCCCCGGATTTGGAAATGATCATCAATGGTTTCCGGTTTGCGATACAGTAGTCGATAGATCTGGCGATCTTTTCTCCAACCACTGAACCCATAGATCCGCCGATGAAACCAAAATCCATACAAGCCACCACGAGGTCATTTCCCAGTACCTTACCTGATCCCACTCTCATGGCATCTGTAAGGCCGGATTTCTTCTGCGCATCCTTCAGCCTTTCTGTATAAGGCTTCAGGTCTTTAAACCCTAAAAAGTCGGTTGGGTAAATATTGGAAAACAGTTCTTCGAACTCTTTATTATCGAATATGATCTCGAAATATTCTGCAGAATTGATACGGTTGTGATAATTACATTTATCACACACATAATAATGCTCCTTTAGATCTTTTACAGTAGTGGTTTTTTTACAGTTAGGACACTTATGCCACAACCCATCAGGTGCTTCTTTCTTTTCACTGGTGGTTGTAGAGATGCCTTGTTTAATTCGCTTAAACCAGCTTGACATATTTCACTATTAGATTAGAAAATAGTTGTGCAAGATACGAATTATAGCATAAAGCCAAAAACATATGGAAAAAAGCTTAAGCATAAACTACCCGAAGTGAAGGTAACTTTAACATTTTCTTGCCGTTATACCCCCAAAAAAGGCAAAAGCCGTTATAGAAAAAGTAATAATAT
The DNA here is from genome assembly GCF_900107795.1 of Chitinophaga terrae (ex Kim and Jung 2007). Taxonomy (GTDB): domain Bacteria; phylum Bacteroidota; class Bacteroidia; order Chitinophagales; family Chitinophagaceae; genus Chitinophaga; species Chitinophaga terrae. The sequence goes on along the minus strand of NZ_FNRL01000010.1, from coordinate 121,428 downwards.
ATAAAAAGTTATATAATATATTTCTTTTTCCATAACAGCCTTAACCAATAATCAACCCGGTCGATTATGCGTTCCTGTTGATGCAGTTCAGATCACGGAATGCTTCTTCCAGTCTTTTCACAAAAGTTTCTTCACCTTTACGCAGCCAAACGCGTGGATCGTAGTATTTTTTATTAGGTTTATCTGCTCCTTCCGGGTTACCCAGCTGACCTTGCAGATATTCTTTCTTAGCTTCATAATAATCATGAACGCCTTCCCAGAATGCCCATTGCATATCTGTATCCAGGTTCATTTTGATCACGCCATAACCCAGCGATTCAGCAATCTGGTGCTTAGGAGAACCGCTACCGCCGTGGAATACATAGTAAACCGGCTTAGCTTTGGTGTTGAATTTTTGCTGGATATATTCCTGGCTGTTGTGCAGGATCTCAGGACGCAGCTCTACGTTACCCGGAGAATATACGCCATGTACGTTACCGAAAGCCGCTGCTACCGTGAAACGAGGACCTACTTTTGACAGGATTTCATAAGCATAGGCCACATCTTCAGGCTGAGTGTACAATTTAGAGTTATCCACTCCTGAATTGTCCACACCATCTTCTTCACCGCCGGTTACGCCTAACTCGATCTCGATAGACATACCCAGCTTATTCATTCTTTCGAAATATTTGTGAGAGATCTCGATGTTTTCAGCGATAGGTTCTTCAGACAGGTCTAACATATGAGAGCTGTACAATGGCTGACCGTGCAGTTTGAAGTATTCTTCACCTGCAGTTAACAGGCCATCGATCCATGGGAGCCATTTTTTAGCAGCATGGTCGGTATGCAATACTACCGGAACGCCATAATACTTCGCAACTTCATGTACGTGTTTGGCGCCGGAGATACCTCCAGCAATGTTAGCTTGCAGTTTGTCGTTAGGCATCCCTTTACCGGCAAAGAATTGAGCCCCGCCATTGGAAAACTGAATAATTACCGGTGAATTCACCTTTGCCGCTGTTTCCAGTACCGCATTCACGGAGTTAGTACCTACAACGTTTACTGCAGGCATTGCAAACCCGTTGTCTTTGGCATCGTTATACAGCGCATCCAGCTCTTCGCCGAATAATACGCCAGCTCTGTATTTTCCCATACTCAAAAATGTGTTTTAATTTTTAGGAGAGCAAATATAAGGAGTTAAAAAGAAGATTTATAGCGAAATGTAAGCGCTTATTTATTAATTCTGTCTGGAGAAAAACGTATTTTACTCCATCAATTCAAACCGGAATGAAATTATTACCCATTATCCTGCTCTGTTGCCTGTACTCCGTTTCCTACGCTGGTAAAGGGCTCCGGCCGGCCGACGACTCCTTGCAATACTACCGGTCGTTCGACGGAACCCGCATCCATTACACCATAAAAGGCAAGGGCGAACCTGTGCTGCTCGTTCACGGCTTTATTGTAGACGGCCGCTCATGGGAACAAACTTCTTTATACCAGCAACTCCTCGAAAAGGGTTTCCAGGTAATTACCCTGGATCTGCGCGGTAACGGGGCGTCCGATCATCCGCACGACAGCCTGGCCTACATGAACGACGCGGAAGCAAAAGACATCATGGGACTGGTCACCTACCTGAAACTGCCCGAATACCGGGTTGTTGGATACAGCCGCGGATCCATCATCGTAGCCCGGCTCCTGGTGCTCGACAACCGGATCAGGAGCGCGGTAATGGGAGGGATGGGCACTGCCTTTACAGACCCCAACTGGCCCAGGCGCCAGCAATTCTATGAAGCCCTGGCAGGAAAACCGGTTCCTGAACTGGCCGAAATGGTAAAATACGTGCAGCAATCCGGCCTTGACCAACGGGCGCTTTGCCTCATGCAGTTCGCACAACCAAGCACTTCCCCCGAAGAATTGGGAAAAGTTACCAAACCCGTGCTGGTACTCGGGGGCGACAGGGACCCGGATAATGATACGGGCGGTTCCCTGGCCGCCATGATGCCCGCAGGGATGCACGGCACAGTAACGGGCGATCATAACAGCGTGGTAAAAACCAGGAAGTTTGCCGACTGGGTAGTGAATTTTCTAAAAGACCATTAAGGCGCCAGCAACCGGTTAAAATAAGCAGGCGCCTGCAGCAAACGACTGCCATACCAGGAGAACATTTCCCCGTCTACCAGCCTGATCTCAACCCCTGGTACCTGTTCCTTTAATTCCGCTATATGCTTTTCGCTGAATGGGTAAGGCTCCGATGAAAGCAAAAGCCAGCGGGCTTCCGTGGCCTTTATCTCTGCCGGCGTAACAACCGGGTACCTGGGAAGATGCGCAAACACGTTCCGGATACCGCAACGGGCGAGCATGTCGTTTATAAACGTTCCGCCACCGGCTACCATCCACGGATCGCGCCAGATGAAGTAAACGGCTGAAATACCGGCTTCGGTTTTCTTTATCGTGGAAAATGCTTTTCCAATATTTTCTGTCAGTTGCCGAGCCGCTAATTCCCGGCCTGTTACCTGGCCAATGCCCAGGATCATTTCATATGCGTCTTCCAGCGTTTGTACATCGCTTACCCAAACAGGACATATCTTCATTAACTCATGGATATCGCTTTCCAGGTTTTCTTCCTTATTGGCGATGATGAGATCGGGGGATAATTCTTTCACCTTCTCTATATGTACCTGCTTCGTGCCGCCCACCCGGGGTTTGGTACGGAACCACGTCAACGGATGTACGCAGAATTTGGTAATGCCCGCCACTTCTGTATCCAAACCCAATGTATATAACAATTCGGTTTGCGAGGGCACCAGCGATACAATTCGTTTAGGCGTCCTGTCCAGGTTTATCGTCCTGCCCAACTGATCTCTGAAAACCATATTATCTTCCTAAAGCCTGTATAATATCGTATTTGGTGATGATATGGTGATTGCCGCTATCATCTTTTGTTAATACTGCCCCGTTTTCCCTGTTGATATATACAGTGAGTTTTTCGATCGGCGTTTCCTGGGAAACCAGCGGGAATGCAGGCTGCATGACTTCTTTCACAGCGGCGTCTTTCAGTTGGGTGTTATCAAGAAGTTTATTGAACAGGCCACTTTCGGAAATGGCGCCGATAATATCATTTCCACCCAATACAGGGATATGTTCAATATCGTATTTCTTCATTTTAGCGATCGCTTCACTCACTTTTTCATTGGCGTCGATCGTCACCAGCGGCTGGCCCTTCCGGCCATTGATCACATCTTTAACGGTTTTTACATCCAGGAAACCCCGTTCCATCATCCATTGATCGTTGTACACTTTGCCTACATACCTGCTGCCGTGATCATGGAAAATAACCACTACCACATCCGTAGGTTTCAGGCTGGCTTTCAGCTGTAAAAGCCCTGCCACTGCCGAACCGGCGGAGTAGCCAACAAAAATGCCTTCTTCCTTGGTGATCTTTCGGGCCATGATAGCGGCATCCTTGTCTGTCACTTTCTCAAACGCATCGATCACCGACATATCATAGTTCTCCGGCACAAAATCTTCCCCGATCCCTTCCGTGATATAAGGGTAAACTTCCGTCATGTCGATAATACCCGTATCGTAATATTTTTTAAGCAGGGAGCCATAGCTATCTATTGCCCATACTTTAATATCGGGGTTTTTCTCCTTCAGGTATTTGCCGGTTCCTGTAACCGTTCCGCCTGTGCCGGTGGCAACAACCAGGTGAGTGATCTTGCCTTCCGTTTGTTCCCATATTTCAGGGCCTGTCTGTTCATAATGCGCTTCCCTGTTAGCCAGGTTATCATATTGATTAACATAGAAACTATTTGGTATTTCCCTGGCCAGCCGTTTGGATACAGAGTAGTAGGAGCGCGGATCTTCCGGTTCCACGTTAGTAGGGCATACGATCACTTCTGCGCCAACTGCTTTCAGGATATCTACTTTCTCCTTGGATTGTTTGTCGGTGGTGGTGAAGATACATTTATATCCCCTGACAATGGCTGCCAGCGCAAGGCCCATACCGGTATTGCCCGAAGTGCCTTCAATAATGGTACCTCCCGGCTTCAGCCAGCCGTTTTGTTCCGCCACATCTATCATTTTAACGGCCATCCTGTCTTTAATGGAATTGCCCGGGTTAAAAAACTCTACTTTGGCCAACACAGTGCAGGGAAGGGATGCTGTAACCCTGTGCAACTTAACCATGGGGGTATGTCCTATCGTTTCTAAAATGTTATCACAATATTTCATATATGAATGAGGTTGTACATTACGAATGTAAGTGTTTCCGGTAAGTTTCTTTACGCTCTCTGCCTCCTTTGTGCGTTTGCGAGCTATATTTGTTGTTGATGAGTGAAAGAATATTTATAACCGGCATTGGTACTGGGGTCGGTAAAACCGTTACCGCCGCCTGCATTACGGAGGCTTTGAAGGCCGATTACTGGAAACCCGTGCAAACAGGGTTGCTGGAAGGCGCCGATACAGATACGATTAAGGAACTTTTATCCAATGATGTGTCAGTTTGTCACCCTGAGCTTTGGAAACTGGAACTTCCTGCCTCTCCGCACCTGGCAGCCCGGGAAGAACAGGTGAAGATAGAACCGGGCGCGATTATATCGCGGGCCGCCGACCTTCAGCCGGTTGGCAGGCGCCTGGTAATTGAAGGAGCAGGAGGGTTGATGGTGCCCCTGAATGACGATTATTTTACTGCAGACCTGATACGGGAATTAGGCGCCAAAGCTATAGTGGTGGCCCAGAACTACCTGGGAAGCATTAACCATGCGTTGTTGACGGCCGGTATGCTGAGGCGTTTGGGCATCCATGTCCTGGGATGGGTGTTTACCGGCGATTATCACAGCAATGAAGATGATGTGGTTAAATGGAGCGGCTACCCGAAAATTGGCCGCATTCCCCGGGCGCAGCATGTAGATAAGTCATTTGTTCAGCAACAGGCACAGTTGTTGTCTGCTAACCTGCATAGTTTACTGGCATGACCACTAAAAAGGATATACGAAAACATTTCCTGGAACTAAGACTCAATATGCCTGATGATATATCTGCAGACCTGAACGGCCGCCTGTTGTCGAGGGTTTATACGTTACCGTTGCAGCAGATCAAGTTAGCCCATATTTTCCTGCCTATTTCAGAGAAGAAGGAAGTTAACACCTGGCCGTTGGTGAAATGGTTCAGGGAACATCAGCCGTCCCTTGAATGGGCCATCTCCCGGTCTGACATGAAAACCGGCAGCATGGAGCATTTTCTCTGGAAGCCGGATGCCGTCCTGGTTAAAAACAAATTCGGCATTCCCGAACCGGTTAGCGGCACCGAGGTACAGCCTGCAGATATAGACCTGGTATTTGTGCCCCTGCTGGCATTCGATACCCGCGGATACCGGGTGGGTTATGGGAAAGGAATGTACGACAGGTTCCTGAAGCAATGCAAACCTGGCGTTAAAACCGTTGGTCTGTCTTTTTTTGAACCGGTGCCGGCGATAGAAGACCTGGATGCCTGGGATATTCCCCTGCATACAGTCGTAACGCCGGATAATATTTATCATTTTAAATAAAATAATGTGTTGTCTTACCTGAAAGTTCTATTATACCCTTTTTCACTGCTTTACGGCCTGGTAATGTGGATCAGGAACAGGTTCTATGATAAAGGACTGCTTACGGCAGTGGAATTTGACATACCTATCATTTCTGCCGGCAACCTTTCTGTAGGCGGTACAGGGAAAACCCCGCACGTAGAGTACCTTATCCGGCTGCTGAAAGATCACATGAAAGTAGCGACCCTGAGCCGCGGATATAACAGGCGCACCAGCGGCTATATCCTGGCGGATGAGCATAGTACGGCCGCCGATATAGGCGATGAGCCCATGCAGTTTCATTCAAAATACCCCGATATCAAAGTTTGTGTGGGAGAAGAACGAATGCTGGCGGTGCCGCAATTGCTGAGCGATGAACCCGATACCCAGGTAATACTGCTGGACGATGCCTTCCAGCACCGGTCTATCAAACCGGGGCTCAATATCATGATCACTGATTACAGCCGGCTGTTCACCAGGGATCATGTAGTTCCTTTCGGCCGCCTCCGGGAAGGGAGGATAGGATATCACCGGGCCGACTGTATTATAGTTTCCAAGTGTCCGCCTGCCATGACAGTGGCCGAAAAGCAGGCTTTGGAAAAAGAAATAAATCCTTTACCGCATCAGCGGCTCTTTTTTACTACCTTGCAGTATGGAGCATTAACGGACATGGTTACCCATCAGCCGGTTGATGTGCCAACGTCGGCCACCGTATTGCTGGCATGCGGGATAGCCAGACCAGAACCCCTGTTAGAAGAGCTGAGAAGACGATATAACCAGGTATTCCTGTTGTCGTTTCCGGATCACTACTACTACACGGAAAAGGATATTGCTAAAATTAAAAAAGAATGTGATGACCTGCCAGGTAGCAATAAAATAGTTATTACCACCGAGAAGGACGCTGTCAGACTGCAATTGCTCAAAGGAGCGCTGGCAGAACAAAACCTGCAGATGGCTGTTATGCCTGTAGAAATTGCATTCCTTTTTGATGACGCGCCATTATTTAATAACTTTATTATTGACTACATCAATCGGTATCAACTGGTTACCGGTCAATGATCACCTTACAACTTACACATGAGTAAAAGAAAGAAAAACAAGCGGAAAGATAAACGGAACCATCATCCTCAACAACAGTTCAACGGATCTAAGAAAGTCTATAAAGGCGTGGTAGAAGTTACCAGGTCGGGGATGGCTTTTGTAACGGTAGATGGATTGCCAAGAGATATCATGGTAAAGCAGAAGAACCTGCATACCGCCCTGAATGGAGACGAAGTGCTGGTAGAAGTGCTCAAACAAGGCCGCCATGAAGGCCGGATGGAAGGAATTGTTACAGATGTCACCAAACGAAGCAAAACAGAATTTACAGGAACCCTGCAGTTGAGCAAGGGCTTTGCTTTCCTGATCCCCGATAAAGGGCTTTTCATGCCCGACATCTATATACCCGCCAATGCGATATTGCCCGGCGTAAAAGACGGCGATAAAGCAGTGGTGAAAGTAGTGGCATGGGGCGAAAAATCGAAGAAGCCGGTAGGAGAGATCCTCGAGATCCTGGACGCTACCAACTCCAACGACCTGGCCATGAAAGAGATCCTGATAGACGCTGGTTTCCCGCTCAACTTCCCACAGGAAGTGCTGGACGAATTAAGCCGCATCCAGGAAAACATCTCCGGCGAGGAAGTGGCTAAACGAAAAGATGTACGGGATATTCTAACCATGACCATCGACCCGGTAGATGCAAAAGATTTCGATGACGCCATTTCTATCCGGCTGCTTAAAAATGGCTGGTATGAAATAGGAGTGCATATTGCCGATGTAAGCCATTATGTGCTGCCAGGTACCGCACTGGATGCGGAGGCCGACAGAAGAGCTACTTCTGTTTACCTGCCGGACAGGGTATTGCCGATGTTGCCTGAAAAAATTTCGAACGAATTGTGCTCTCTACGACCACATGAAGATAAACTGACCTTTTCCGCCATCTTCCAGATGAACGAGAAAGGAGAGGTTAACCACCATTGGATAGGCCGCACCGTTATTCACTCCGATCACCGCTTCACCTACGAAGAAGTGCAGGAGATCATCGAATCCGGCCAAGGCCTCTACAACAAAGAGATACTTTTGCTGAACAAGATCGCGCAGACGCTGAGAGCGGAACGATTTAAGAATGGAGCGATCAACTTCTCTTCCCAGGAAGTGAGGTTTAAACTGGACGAAACCGGCAAACCGCTGGGGATCGTGATCAAGGAAAGCAAGGAGGCGCACCAGCTCATCGAAGAATTTATGTTGCTGGCCAACCGCACGGTTGCTACCTACGTATCGAAGATCCGGGTAAATAACCAACCGGTTCCTTTCCCTTACAGGGTGCACGATACCCCTGACCCTGAAAAACTGAAGATCTTTGCGTTGTTCGCAGGTAAGTTCGGTTATCGTTTTGATACCTCTTCTCCTGAAAGCATTGCACGTTCCTTCAACTATATGCTGCAGTTCGTACAGGGAAAACCTGAACAACCGGTGCTGGAAACCCTGGGCATCCGTACCATGGCCAAAGCCGCATATACCGTGGAGAATATCGGTCACTACGGGCTTGGGTTCGCCGACTACTGCCATTTTACATCTCCTATCCGCCGCTATCCCGATGTGCTGGTGCACAGGGTGCTGGCCGAATGCCTCAGTAATAACATCCATCCTGATAAACAGATGGAGCAAAAATGCAAACACAGCTCTGAAATGGAACGTAAGGCCATGGAAGCTGAAAGGGCGGGGAATAAGTACAAACAGGTAGAATACATGCAGCAGTTCATTGGTGAAACCTTCGATGGTGTGATCAGTGGAGTGGCGCATTTCGGGTTCTGGGTAGAAACGATAGAAACCAAGTGTGAAGGTTTAGTGAGCATCCATAACCTGAACAGGAAAGAAGATTACGTTTATAACGAGAACGAATACTCGCTGGTTGGTCAGCTGACCGGCCGCAAATTCAGGATAGGGGATAAAGTGACGATCCGCGTGGTAGCTGCGAGCCTGGCCAAACGCCAGCTCGACTACGACCTGGAAGATGAATTGTCCCGTTCCGCAGCTGCTTCCCCTGCCAATAAATTCAGGCAGGCTCAGAGGCCGGATGAAAGGAAAAAGAAGAAAGACAAACATCGTCCTAAACCCGTAACGCCTCAGGTTCCGGCGCCTTCTGTGTCGCTGAGCGAACCAACTCCAACCCCGGTTGTAGACCTGGTAGAAGCAGAAACACATGTGGCGGTAGTTCCGAAACCTGTTGAACCGGTAGTTACTCCTGCCACAGCAATGCCTGCAGCCAAAAAAGCTGAACCAATAAAGGCTAAAGAAGAGAAAGCCGCTGCCGTAACAACACCGGCGTCTAACGACCAAAAGGCGACTGGTAAGGCAAAAGAGAAGAAGACAGCCAAAGGATCTGCTGTGGTAACGACTGCGCCTACACGTAAAAAAGCAGCTGAAGGTAAACCAGCTAAAGCGAAAGAAGCGAAGGAAGTTAAACCTGCTGCGAAGCCTAAAAAAGCGGTTGTTGAAACTGCGGAGAAGTCTAAAAAAGCAACCGGGCAGAAAGCAACTGCAAAAGCGCCGGCTAAAAAGGCAACGCCAAAGAAAGCTGCTGCGAAGAAAGCGACGGAGAAACCTGTTGCAGCTAAGCCGAAGACAGCTCCGGCAAAGAAAGCGACAACCGGGAAAACTGCTGTAAAGAAAGTAGCAGCCCCTAAAAAAGCAGCTACTCCTAAGAAAGCGGCTACAGCTAAAAAGGCCGCAACCTCTAAAGTGGCTGTTGCTCCTAAAAAAGCAACAACGGCTAAAAAGGCAGCTACTCCTAAAAAGGCGACTACTCCTAAGAAAGCAGCCACTTCTAAAAAAGCGGCAACGCCAAAAAAAGCAGCTGCTACGAAAGCCACTAAAGCCCCGGCAAAAAAAGCCGCGGCCCAGCCTAAAAAGGCAGCGGCGAAAAAAGCAACAGCTAAAAAGACGGATAAGAAAAAGCGTAAATAGTTAATAATGCATTCATTCAAAGAGTTAATAGCGCAGTTCAATCAACATTTTGACCATCAGAAATTCCCGGAAAAACCTACAAGGCTGTACAGTTCAGCCAATCATATCCTGGAAATGGGAGGTAAGCGCATCAGGCCTGTGCTTTGTTTAATGGGTAACGAGTTATTCAATGAATTACACCCGGATGCTTTCCAGGTAGGTACGGCAATAGAGTTGTTCCATAACTTTACTTTACTGCACGACGATATTATGGACAAGGCCCCGTTAAGAAGAGGAAAGCCTACAGCCCACACCATATACGGCGAATCAGCCGCCATACTCGCAGGAGATGTAATGCTGATCAACGTTTATGAGTATTTGAATAAAGTGAATGCAGGTTACAAACAAAAGATCATTAATGTATTCAATAAAGCGGCGATAGAAGTCTGTGAAGGCCAGCAGCTGGATATGGACTTTGAAACCCAGGACCCCGAAGCGGTAAAGTATGATGACTATGTGGAGATGATCGCGCTGAAAACCTCCGTATTGCTTGCTGCAAGTTTGCAGTTAGGCGCTATTATCGGCGGAGCGGGAGAAGGAAACCAGCAACATATCTATGCCTTCGGAAAGAATGTTGGTATCGCTTTCCAGATACAGGACGACTATCTCGACGCTTTCGGCGATCCGGATAAATTCGGCAAACAGAAAGGAGGCGATATCCTGGTCAACAAGAAAACTTTCCTGCTTTTAAAAGCACTTGAACTATGCAGCCCCGCTGCCCGTAAGGAACTGAAAACCCTGCTGGAAACATCACCGGAAGATAAGGTTGACAGGGTACTGGATATCTTTACGTCCTGCAAGGTCGATAAATGGGCGGAGAAGGAAAAGGAAAGATTTACCCAGCTGGCCTTCGGCAACCTGGATGAAATCGCCGTACTGTCGAACCGCAAGGAAGGCCTGAAAGAACTGGCTAACTTCCTGTTGGAAAGGCAGCAGTAAGTTTTATATTTAAAATCGCATTATATTCGCGTGTCTCTTTCAGGACAGTTGAAGATGCTGCGCACACCGGATTGGTCTGAAGACAATGTCAGGTGCGCAGCATTTTTTATAAGGTAAGACAACAAAAATCACTAAATTTAAGAACAACCTGTAATCGTAATTCCTTAGCCAATGTCAAATTCGCTGTTTCGTAAAAAGTCACTTGCCACCATTATTAAAGACTCTAAAGAAGGATTTACAGAAGGTCATGAAACAGGAAGCATGCACAAGGTCTTGAAAGTGAAAGACCTGACAGCTATGGGAATTGCCGCTGTAATTGGAGCCGGTATCTTTTCTACGATCGGCGAAGCGTCCTTCCACGGAGGGCCTGCCGTTTCCCTGTTATTCGTGATCACTGCCATCACCTGCGGTTTTTCCGCGTTATGCTACGCCGAATTTGCCAGCAGGGTACCTGTTTCCGGAAGCGCATACACTTATTCTTACGTAACGTTCGGCGAACTGGCAGCCTGGGTGATCGGCTGGGCGCTGATCCTGGAATACGCCATCGGTAATATAGCTGTTGCCATTTCCTGGGGAGGCTATTTCAACAACCTCCTGAAAGGGTTCGGGCTGGACATTCCCGTTTGGCTAACCAATAATTACGATAGCGTATCCCCCGAAGTTTTAGCCGCTGCCCCAACCATTGGCGGCGTGCCTGTCATACTCAATCTACCGGCTTTCCTTATTACCGTGATCATCACTTACCTGGCCTATGTGGGCATCCAGGAAAGTAAACGCACCGCCAATTTCATGGTATTGCTGAAGATCCTCGTTATCCTCTTCGTGATAGTAGTAGGGTTCTTTTACGTAAATCCTGAAAACTGGAACCCGTTTATGCCTAATGGTTTCTCCGGGGTATTAAAAGGCGTGTCTGCCGTGTTTTTTGCCTATATAGGCTTTGATGCGGTAAGCACCACGGCGGAAGAATGTTCCAATCCCCAGCGCGACCTGCCCAAAGGCATGATCTATTCGCTTATCATCTGCACAGTATTATATATCCTGATCTCGTTCGTACTCACCGGCATGGTGCCTTTTACCAGCCTGAAAGTGGACGATCCCCTGGCCTTTGTATTCACCAGCGTGGGCCTTACAAAGATCAGCTATATAATCTCGATCAGCGCCGTAATTGCCACCGCCAGCGTATTGCTTGTATTCCAGATAGGGCAGCCACGGATCTGGATGAGCATGAGCCGCGACGGGTTATTGCCCAAGAAGTTCAGCAAGATCCATCCTCGTTTTAAAACACCTTCCTTCGCTACCATTATAACCGGTATTATCGTTGGCGTACCGGCCCTGTTTTTAAACCTGACCATTGTAACAGACCTTACCAGCATCGGTACCCTGTTTGCCTTTATTTTGGTATGCGGCGGCGTTTTATTGCTGCCCGAAGACGACAATAAAGCCAATAAAAGATTCAGGCTGCCTTATATCAACGGGCGGTTCATTGTTCCGGTGCTTATCGTAGTCCTGGCCATTTTGTTCCGGGAAGAGATAGGGAGAAGGTTTGGAGCCGTAAACGAAGGCTGGTCGGTCTGGAAACATAACATTCCGTTCTTCCTTTTTGCAGTAGCCACTGTTATAATGACCTTCCTGTCGTTCGTCCGCAGGCTTTCCCTGATCCCGGTGCTAGGTATGCTGAGCTGCTTTTACCTCATGACAGAGATCGAATTAAAGAACTGGATCGTTTTCTCCATCTGGCTGGTTATCGGTTTAACCATTTATTTCACTTACAGCAAGTTCAACAGCAAGTTAAGGGGCGTTGCCAACTCGTAATAGTTTAGTAACTTCATAGTAGCTCTTTGATCCTAAAATTTTATTTTATGAACATGCTACAACGGGTTGAACACTGGGGTGACACACACCATCCCAACTGGCTGAGTGCTGTACGCATTCTGCTGGGCGTATTTTTACTGGTAGTGGGTATCCGATTTGTTCAGGAAAGGGATGCTCTTATCGCCGTCATTCACCAGAATCCGAGTTTAGCCGCCTTGTCGGTAATGCTCGGGCACTACGTGGTTTTTGCCCACATAGTTGGCGGACTGTTTATTGCAATGGGTTTGTTTACCAGATTGGCTTCTATTCTTAATATCCCGGTGCTGCTGGGCGCACTGATCTTCTTTCACTCTCCAACCGGCCTTTTTAACGAGTACCAGACTGTCGGACTTTCTGTCTTAATCTTAGTTTTACTGATCCTGTTTGCCGTCGAAGGCAGCGGCCGCATCTCCGTGGACGAATACATGCGTAAACACCCGGAACGGCCCCGCAACCGGCGCTACGCCGATTTCTAGTTTCACGCGAGTTTCACGCAAAGGGGCAGAGATTGCAAAGAGGCAAAGAATTTTTTTAAGAGGCAGAGGACTTTGTTAAGAAACAAAGAAGTTGTTAAGAAAGTAGAGAGACAGAGATTATGTTATATGGTGAAATAATCTCCGCCTCCTTATTTTCTTGCCATTTCTTTGTTTCTCAACAAAGTCCTTTGTTTCTTAAAAAAATCCTCTGCCTCTTAAAAAAATTCTTTGCCTCTTTGCAATCTCTGCGCCTTTGCGTGAAACTTCTTACTTTTGCGGTTTAGAAGAATGCATTATGAAATACCAAATTGGAGATAAAATTTTACTGTTGAGTTCCAAGGAGGAAGGTACAGTGGTTGATTTTGTGAATGATAACATGGTGATGATCGAGATCAAAGGTACCGCCTTCCCTGTGTACCTGGACCAGATAGATTTTCCTTACTTCCACCGTTTTACCCAGCAGAAATTAGTGAAAGATAAACCCAGGTTGATCCCGGGTGATGAAATAAAAGTAGATCGTCGCAAGTACGAAACCCTGAAGGTTGATAAAGGAGTGTTCCTGTCTGTTTTGCCTGTTTATGAGATGGATGGATATGATGAAGTGGTAAAACTGATGAAGTTTCACCTGTTCAATGACAGCCCATATGCGATGAGATTTTATTTCCAGATCTGGTTAAACAACCAGTTAGACCTGGAGATCAAGAACGAAATCCATCCTTATAATCACTTTTACCTGGCCGATTTGTTGTTCCCGTCATTGAACGACAATCCACGCCTGGAATTCACTTTTTTCCTCAAAGATCCTCAGCCTGGCCTGGCTACCTCGGTTAAAAAGACCTGGAAGATCAAGCCTAAGCAGATGTTCGTGCAACTGGAGGAGTTAAGGACCAAATCGGAAGCGACGCTTACTTACCCGCTATTCGATAAATTCCCGCCTAAAGAACCGGAACCGGTTGCCCCGCCAGAGCAGAACTCAGGCAAGAAGAAAGCGCCGGTGACCACTATCGGTTCAGGTAATTTTGCCAGCCTGCTGAGCAAGATCCAGCTGCAGCCCGAAACTACTTTAACGCCTCAACACGAAGTGGATCTGCATATTGAAGCTTTGGAGAAGAACTGGAAAGGCATGAGCAATATCGCTATCCTCGCAGTTCAGCTGAATGCTTTCCAACGGTACCTCGACCTTGCTATCAGCCATCACCAGCACAATATGGTAGTGATCCACGGAGTGGGGAAAGGCAAACTGAAGGAAGAAATTCATAACATCCTCAGGCAAACGCCGGAAGTAGCCAGCTTTGTGAACCAATACCACGCAAAATATGGTTACGGGGCTACGGAGATCACTTTCCGCTAAAACATCGATCCACTGCACAGATGGGGGATTTTATTCTGTATCTTTGCATTTAACTACAAACCGTGCTATCGCTTCATTGCAAAATGAGGAGGAAAGTCCGGACAGCGCAGAGCAACGCACCACCTAACGGGTGGGTCCTGATCTACAGGAACAGCCAGTGCCGCAGAAAATAACCGTCTCTACCCGGTAGAGATAAGGGTGAAAATGTGGGGTAAGAGCCCACGGCCTTGACAGGTAACTGTTAAAGCGGGTAAACCTTGCGTGCTGAAATGCCATGTATACGGTCGATTGAGGGCTGCTCGTCCGATGACCGAGGGTAGGCAGATACAGGGAACGTGCGAACGTTACCGCAGATAAATGATAGCAGTCCCTATTCAATAGGGATACAGAATCCGGCTTACAGGTTTGTAGTTTTTATTTTTTCTTGAAAATATGAAATAACCCTTTTATCTTCCATTTCTATCAATCTCTCTATCATATGGACCAAAAAGATGAACGCACCTGGGGAACCCTTGTTCATTTAGCCGGTATTATCGGTATGTGGTTGCAATTTACCGTCGGTAATGTAATAGCCGTATTGATACTCTGGCTCATCAAACGCAACGAATCTGCCTGGTACGACAACCAGGGAAAAGAAGCTATCAACTTCCAGATCACACTCAGTATTGTAGCAGTTTGCCTTAACATCATCAACAACATCAGGCTGGGATTATTTGCCCTGGGGAATTTCTTCTGGGGTGGAGGCAGCCATTTCTTTGTATGGCAGACCGGCGGGGGTATCTTTGGCCTGATCTGGCTGGTGAATATTATCTTCAGCATTATCGCTATGGTGAAAGCCAGCAAGGGTGAAACCTACAGGTATCCTTTAAGCCTTCGTTTAGTGAAGTGATCCCCGATCTTATTCAATAAAAAAACCTTTTCATATAACCGTAAACGGTAGAATGAAAAGGTTTTTTTATTACTCAGAAGCCTGATCAGTTCTTCCTGACAGGCCTCATTTTAGCTCTATGCTGTTTCTTTTTCACATTTTCTCCTTTCAGGGTAGCGGCCAGTTTCAGCGCTTCGTAGGCGTTTACTATACCGCCGGTTCTGGACAACTCGGCAAAATCAATTTCCTCGTCGCGGGTGCCGGGTTTGGTTACCATCTTTACGCTGTCAGGTAGCGGGGTAGCGCTTTTCTCCAGCACGTATTTCAGTTGCTGGGCGCTGAGTTCAGGATAGTAAGACAATACCAGGGCAGCAACGCCGGCAACTACCGGAGACGCCATACTGGTTCCGCTGGCCATCCTGTAGCTATTGCCTCCCGGAACGGTTGAATAGATCTGCACACCCGGAGCAAACAGGTCTACTTCATTTTTACCGTAGTTAGAGAAATTGGCTACCTTATCATTTCCCCTGCCTGTGCTGCTGGCGCCCACTGTGATGAAGTTGGTGGCTTTGCCGCCGCTCAGGTAGTTCGGGTTAGGGAAGTTAGGGATAGAATCGTTGTTGTTGCCGTCGTTACCGGCTGCATGAACCAGTAATACGCCTTTTGATTCGGCATATTTCACGGCGTCGTCTACCCAGTCTTTATGCGGAGAATAGGGTTTGCCGAAGCTCATATTGATGATCTGCGCTCCATTATCAACCGCATACCTGATAGCCAGCGCTACGTCTTTATCTCTTTCATCTCCGTCCGGAACAGCCTTTACGAACATGATCTTTACATTGTCGGCTACCCCCTCGATACCCAGGCCGTTATTACGAACGGCGGCAATAATACCGGAAACGTGAGTGCCATGGAAGCCAAACTTACCCATTACATCATTGTTCCCGTATTTATTGTCTTTAATATCTTCCAGGTTATCTCCGACAATCCTTTCCCTGTTAGCGTTAGGAGGCGTTTCTCCCGCTTCTGCCTTGCGCTTCAGGTCTTTCATGTATTCATCGAATTCGGATTTGAAGTCTTTGAAGGTAATGTCCGGGTCCTGCGCGCTTTTCAGCAAACGGGTCATGAAGTTACGTGCAAGCAGTACATCCTGGTTGGTGGTCTGGATGCTGTCCAGTTCTCCTAATGTGAAGTTGTCTTTCCCTAAAAAGTTCTTAAGGATAGATTCACATTTGTTTACATTTTCCTGGACTTTAGACATGCTGCGGTATTCCATTTTCTCCTGGGTATTGGAAGAACCGCCAACTTTATTTTTAACCTTTTGCCAGATGGCGTAGTCTTTATCGTCTTTTGTTAAAGCAGAATCAGGGTTGACATATTTCTCTTTGATACGGAAATATTCCCTGGTCGCTTCTTCGGAATCTTCCTGTACGCTGCTGCCGTCTTTTCCTCCCAGGAAGTTCCAGCCATGAATATCATCAATATAACCGTTGCGGTCATCGTCTTTCCCATTGCCTGGAATCTCGCGGGGATTGGTCCAGAGAACAGGTTTCAGATCCTCATGTAAAGTATCAATTCCGGAGTCAATAACTGCAACAATAACCGGGGTACTTTTTTTGCCTTTTAACAATTCTTTGTAGGCTTTTTCCGTAGATGTGCCGTACACACTGTCGGTCTCGTAAGTTAACAAGTGCCAATTCTTTGGTAATGGGCTTTTACTTTGAGCGTTGGTATTCAGTGTAAAAGTTGTCATCAATGCAAGGCAACCGGCGAAGGCTGCCACCTCTCGACTAAACAATTTCATGTTCAATAATTTTCCCTATATATAAAAATCTTGAAGGATAAAGGTATATAAAAACCAGCTATAAGCTGCCATTTTAATGATAAACGAGCTATAAGTAGGTTAATTGGGTGGTTAAACATGTTTTGATTTATCAGCTTTATTGATTTAAGGCGCAGAAAAGGCAATTTGCTGCCAGGATGCGTACTGGATTGATTCCGGCGCTACCGGGCCCGTATCCTGCTTTTACCATTGATCACAAATCCGTTTGGAGAGAATCATCATTGTTCTAGCTTTAGGTTGTTCGAATAACTATATTCTCATCCCCAAATTCTATCTCCGGATTAATTAGTATCCATTCACTAATCATTAAAACATTTGCCATGTTGAAGACGCTTATGGCCATATTGTTTGCTGCCGGAACATTAGCAGCAAAGGCCGACCCTGAAGAAACCACCATTATTTTCGTGAATTCAGCCGAGATGGAAACTTCTGTATCTCCCGATCCGGGCCTGAGCCAGGCAGGGAAGGAGCAGGCAGCCCAGCTGGTCAACTCCCTGGAAGGAACAGAGATCGCCAGCATTTATTCCACCTATGCCAACCGGTCTATTGGCACGGTAACGCCCCTGGCAGAAAAACGCCAGCAGCAACTGCAGTACTTCCGGTTGAACGGCGACCAGGAACTGACCTCTACCGTTTTTAAGGACATGATAAAGAGGAACAAGGGAAAAACCATTGTTGTTTGCGGAGATCCGGAACATATTGATGCCATGATGAGAGCGGCCGGAGTAAGGGTAAAAGACGCCAGATCCTTGCATGATAAGGGTTCGGGGCAGGCGTTGGTCGTGAAAGTCAATAAAGGCAGGCCGGCACTAGCACAAAAGTTGAATATGAATATTCAGAAAAAAGTTTAATATTTATAGTCAGAAACGTAGCTACTCGCTACTTTTCTCATAAGCATGGTTTCCGTTTAACGAAAAGCGGGGTTCTCTAACCTCGCTACTATTTTAAAAACCATGACGATTACCGCTAGTGGTCCGTTGTTTGACGATCAAGAAATAGAATAAATTATCAACCGCTTTTAAAAATCTGATCGGGTTTGCCTCTCCTTTCATGAAAATTAAAAGCTCCGGGGCAAACGCCTCGGAGCTGCAAAAAAATATAATAAATTTTATATATCGAATTTGATACCCTGCGCCAAAGGCAAGCTGGTAGAGTAATTGATGGTATTGGTCTGACGACGCATATACGCTTTCCAGGCATCCGACCCGCTTTCGCGACCTCCGCCTGTTTCCTTTTCGCCGCCAAAAGCTCCGCCTATTTCTGCGCCGGATGTACCGATATTGACGTTGGCGATCCCGCAATCCGATCCTGCATGGGAGAGGAAACGCTCTGCTTCCCTCAAATTCAGCGTCATGATGGCTGACGATAAGCCCTGCGGAACATCGTTTTGCATAGCGATGGCTTCTTCAAGGGTCTGGTACTTCATTACGTACAGGATAGGCGCAAATGTTTCGTGCTGCACAATATCGTAGGTATTTTCCACCGCGGCTATACAAGGCTTTACATAGCATCCGGATTCATAACCGGGGCCTGTTAACACGCCTCCTTCCACGACGAAATGACCGCCCTGCTGTTTTACCTGCTCAATAGCGCCAAGGTAAGCTTCTACGGCCGCGCGGTCGATCAACGGGCCTACGTGGTTATGTTCATCTAACGGGTTGCCTATACGAAGTTGAGAATATGCCCTGGCTAAACGGGCTATAAAGTTGTCGTAAACGCTTTCATGAATGATAAGCCTGCGGGTAGAGGTACAACGCTGGCCTGCTGTTCCTACAGCTCCGAATACAGCGCCGATCAGGGCCATATCCAGGTCGGCATCTGCCGTAATAATGATCGCATTATTGCCGCCCAGTTCCAGCAACGACCTGCCCAGTCTTTCGCCTACCGCGGCGCCTACCGCTTTACCCATACGGGTAGAACCGGTTGCAGAAACCAATGGGATACGCTTGTCGTGAGCCAGCCATTCGCCGGTTTCACGCCCACCTGTTACCAGGCAGCTAACCCCTTCGGGAACATTGTTGGCAGCAAATACCTGTGCAGCGATATGTTGGCAGGCCAACGCAGTAACTGGCGTTTTTTCAGATGGCTTCCAGATGCAAACATCTCCGCAAACCCATGCCAGCATAGTGTTCCAGCTCCATACGGCTACCGGGAAGTTGAAGGCTGTGATAATGCCTGTAATGCCCAGCGGATGCCATTGTTCGTACATCCGGTGGCCAGGGCGTTCAGAGTGCATGGTTAAACCATGCAGCTGCCTCGACAAACCAACCGCGAAGTCGCAGATATCTATCATCTCCTGCACTTCTCCATATCCTTCCTGCAGGCTTTTACCCATTTCGTAAGACACCAGTTTACCCAGGTGTTCTTTATGCCCGCGGAGCGCTTCGCCGATCTGGCGAACGATCTCACCACGTTTGGGCGCCGGCCAGGTGCGCCATACTTTAAACGCTTCCTGGGCTACGGCTACTACCTGGTCGTAATCCTCCCTGGTGGCGCTTTTTACCGTTGCAATCTCTTTATTGTCTACAGGCGAAACGGAGGTGATAGGAGCACCGTTGGCCGGTAACCAATGCTGTCCCGTACTTACGCCGCTTCCTGTAGTAGAGATATTGAATATTTTTAAAATGTCATCAGTCATGTTTGGTGTATTAATCCAACTAAATTAGGAACTTTTTTTCGTTTGGGTGGAGTAGGTGCTTTCAAAGATCTTGTCGGCATTTCCTGTTTCGAACCCGTCGCGCCTGTGTTCCCGGCGGATCTGGTCGGCCGGCAAATGCAGGAACTGCGGCAATACCCTGCGTTCTGCAAATTCCACATAAGATCCTGCGATCGGGAACACTTCGCCATTTGCGAAGGTCGCATCTATCATTTTGGCTACAGTAGAGCTTTGCAGGAGGTTGCCGTCCGGGCTTTTTTTGATCTTGCCGCCTGCATCGTTCAGCACAAAACCATTTTTCTCAAGGAATTGATTGAAATCAGCTACGGTATTATATCCTGCGGGCAGGTTATGTACGCTCACCGTAAAGTGGTTCAGGTAATAGCGGTTGTAGATCACCCAGGCTGCATATTCGCTTTCTGTGGCCAGCGTTTTGTAGTCGGACAGGGTAGGAGTGCGCCAAAGGGCGCTATGAAGGAACCGGTCAACGGCGGCGGTATCGTCCAGGTTCAGCGCATTTACCGGGTCGGTTTTAACTTCATTGGTATAACTATGAATAATTTCCTGCGCAGCAGCACTTAATTCACTTACTCTGAGTTCGCTGATGAATATACGTGGGTAATGAGGCGCAGGCGGGGCATACCACCAGGCATCCAGTTTCTTTCCTGCAAAATAATAATGTTCTTTTTTGACATAGCCATAATGAAGGAAGATCTTTTCCAGCGATTGTACGCCCAGTTGAGGCACGCCCATGGTTCGGAAAGCGATATGATCGTTCTCGATATCATCGGCCTGCCGGATAATGCCTTCTTTGATCATGGCATTAATTACCCCGCTTACATCCGGAACCCTTTCTTTATAGCGTTGCATTAACCCGTTTAATACATCTTGTAACATAAGAAACTGCTTTCTAGTTATAGTAAACCGCGAAACGGTTGTTGATCAGGTCTGAAAATGCTACGTCTTCCTGGCGGATAAAACCGTCTTTAGGAAGCAAGCCTTTTGCATGCAGGTCGATCACTGCGCATGCAGCACCGGCTGTAGTGAGCTGGATAGCCGTAAAGTCTTTACCGGCAACATGCTGGTTATAGATCTTACGGGAGTAAGAACGCTGAACCGAGCGGCCATTAATAGAGCCTGAAACGGAAACAAAGACCAGCACTACATCCTGCGGGGTGAAAGGTATGCTATCTTCCATTATTTCCTTCAGGGTTTCTCTTTTTTTATTCAATTTTAACTCATTCAATAAAATTTTCATGAGATTGCAGTGGCCAGGGTAGCGTACTGTTTTATAATCCAGGTTATTCACGTTGTTCTCCAGGATCTCCGCCAGCGCCCCTAGTCCGCCGGATGTATTGAAGGCTTCATATTCAACGCCATCCAGGGCAAAACGTTCATAACCTTCCAGCGGCATTACTTCTTTTCTTTCTCCTTCATAGATCGCATCGCAGGGGTTGCAATATTCGTTGATCAGCCCATCTGTGCTCCAGGTAAGATTGTACATCAGGCTATTGGTAGGAAACTGGGGGAGGGCGCCCACACGCAATCTTACGGCATCCAGTTTGTCAAACTGTTTGGCTATATCATAGGCAGCAATGCTGATAAAGCCCGGGGCCAGACCACATTGCGGCATAAAGCTGACATCCGCTTTGGCGGCTATTTCCCTGATAGCATTAGTGGTGGCTACATCTTCCGTAAGATCGAAGTAGTGCGTGCGGGTTGCAGCCGCCGCTTCCGCGATCTTTACATTCAGGAAGAAAGGACAGGCGCTTAATACCATGTCTTCCTGCTGAAGCGCTTGTTGAAGTTCCGCGGGATTGTTTACATCCAGCTTCATTTTACGGATCCTGTTATCTGTATTCTTCTCTAACAACGCTTCATTGTTGTCTGCCAGCGTAACTTTATAGTCGCCGGATTCTTGTAAAAGAAATGCAGCAGTTTCGCCGATCTTGCCGGCGCCGATGATCATTACACGTTTCATAATGGGAGATTTAAATAAAATCGTATATACATAACCGTTATATTGCAGGGCATAGCTTTATACTGATAAAAAGATCAGTAACTGAACATCAAAATACTACATGCAGAAAAAGCATGCATATGATGAAATCAAGCATAGCCGCGCGTTACAGCGGTCAATAAAAAAAATAAAAGGAAAGTAAATTTAGTAAGCAGTGCTACTTAAGGCACATGGGAGCAGGTGCTCCTGAGATAAGAGAGAAGAGAAAGCTGTATGTTTAACAGGTAATTCATTCCTATACCAAATAGTATCTGACAAATATAAGAAAATAGAATTAAAACAACCTAAACAATTTATTTGCGTTTTACTATCAGTTTCTTTTTCAGGTTTAGGAAAGGAGTTTCTATAAAACGAAAGCTTATAACGCTAACGGCTATAGCTACCAGCAAGCCTGCTGATGATATCAGCAATTTGTTCCATAATGCCGGATGAATATACGATTGCACTATTTTAAATAACCAGGGGGTAAGCCACAGATGAATAGGTACATGATAGAGATACAGGCCGTACGAATACTTGCCAAAGAACATGAACACGGGGTTGTTAACGATCAGTTGCAGGGGGCGTGGGGCGTTGGAGGAAAGGCTCCATACGATCAATCCCCCGAAAAATAATGCTATAAAGGTATAAACAGGATAAAGGTTCATGAAAAATGTGCTGCGGGTATAGGCAATATTTCCCAGCAACGCGATCACTGAAACAAGCATGATCATTGTGGCATATTTTTCCAGCAATTCTTTACGCGTACGAATAAGAATGGCAATCAACGCGCCTACAGACAAGGCGTCTATCCTGGCAAACGTATTCACATAAATATAGTTATTGTCGACAGGCAAGGGAAGCAATCTCAGTACATTGGCCAGTACAATAAAGCCTATGCTTATCCTGAGTATATTTTTAGCGCTGAATTTATAGATGATAAAAGGCCAGAACATATAGAACTGCTCTTCTATGCACAACGACCAGGTGTATCTCAATACCCTGTCGTCGGGGAAGCCTTTGATAGTAAACAGCCAGTTTTGGAAATAGGTCCAGAACCAGCCCTGGTGATTATGATAATAAGGCAGATCTGGTATGGCGGTAGAAGAGAAAAGCGGAACCAGGTATAAGATAATGCCTATAACAATGAAGTATATAGGAAAGATGCGCAGCACCCTTTTTATGTAAAAGTTTTTAAAGTAGGATGCCTGTTGTTTGCTGTCTGTCAGGATGCCGGTAATAAGAAAGCCGGATAATACAAAGAAGAGATCCACGCCTGTCCATCCGATGTTAAAGACCCCGGCATACTCGCCATAAAAGTGGTATAGCAATACCAGTAAGATAGCACAGCCTCTGACAGCGTCCAGCTGTTTGATATGCAGGGAGCTGTTGTAGGAGATCGCTGGCTTCAGCGCAGTGGCGCGATTGGTTGATAAACTGATCTGCGGCATAGACATAGGTTGTTGGGGTATATGGAAATGATAAAAGCAGGCGTGACTCCCGCCTGCTTTTATCTTAGTATTGTTCGCTCTCGTTAGGGAAGTCGTTTGATTTCACGTCCTCGATATAGGAGCGTGTTGCACCCAGGATTGTGTCATAAAGTTCCAGGTACCTGCGAAGGAACCTCGGCTTAAATTCTTTATTGATCCCCAGCATATCATGCATTACCAGCACCTGTCCGTCAACATATTTACCGGCGCCAATGCCAATGGTAGGAATGTTCAGTGTTTCTGCAGCTCTTTTACCTAACAGTGCCGGGATCTTTTCCAGTACTATGGCAAATGCACCGGCTTCTTCCAGCAGCTGGCTGTCTTTGATCAGCTTTTCTGCTTCCGCTTCGGCGGTAGCGCGAACGGCATAGGTGCCAAATTTATAGATCGACTGTGGTGTAAGGCCCAGGTGCCCCATAACCGGGATACCGGCCGAAATGATGCGTTTTACGGATTCTATGATCTCTTCGCCGCCTTCGATCTTGATACCATGCGCTCCTGTTTCTTTCATGATCCGGATAGCCGATTGCAGCGCTTCTTTCGAATTGCCCTGGTAGCTTCCGAACGGAAGATCCACCACTACAAAGCTGCGTTTGGCCGCTCTTACAACCGAAGATGCGTGGTAGATCATCTGGTCTAAAGTAATAGGCAGCGTAGTTTCATGACCTGCCATGACGTTCGACGCTGAATCGCCTACCAGGATCACATCTATCCCTGCATCATCGAAAATACGGGCCATGGAGTAATCGTACGCTGTAAGCATAGAGATCTTCACTCCATCGCGCTTCATCTTTTGCACAGTATGTGTAGTGACGCGCTTAATTTCTTTATTTACAGACATAAGCAGTTGTCTTTCGACGTTTTACGTTAGTAATGACTGCAAAGGTTATAATATAATCAGATAATCTGAAAAGTTTTTTATGTGCGGCCGGGGATTTGAGCAGTAGCGGCTATTTCTTCGTAAAGTGCGTGGATAAGACCATCCGCAAGCCCGATCTTTGGTACATAGATCTCATCAGTATTCGCCCATCTCATTACATTCACATAGATCTGCAAGGCAGGTACAATCACATCGGCCCGGTCTTCCCGGATATTGTACAAATGGATACGTTCCTGTACTGTGAAACTGCTGAATTCCTTGTAATAGTCTTTAAGGCTTTCCAAATTCAGGGGTTTGCCTTCTTTACGTTTAGAGAGGGAGAATATTTTGTTGATATTGCCTCCTGAACCGATGGCGGTTACAGGGCCAATATTCTTTAATTGTACTTTGAGAAAATCTTTCAACTGCTGCCATTGCTGTTCCGTAACCTGCTGATTCATCAGCCTTATGGTGCCGATGTTGAATGATTCTTTGAAAACCATTTCTCCTTTGCTGAAAAGCGTAAGCTCTGTACTGCCGCCGCCAACATCGATATAAAGGTACGACTTGGTTTTATCCATGTTTTCGGCAACGTGGTTCTCATAGATATAGGCAGCTTCTTCCTGCCCGGTTATCACGCGGATGTCTATACCTGTTTCTGCTTTCACCCGTTCGATGATCTCCCTGCCGTTGCTGGCGTCACGCATGGCCGATGTAGCGCAGGCTTTCAGGTATTTCACTTCATAAACATCCAGCAGCAGCTTATATGCCTTGATAGTGTTGATGAGGTTTTCGGCTCTCTGGTCTGAAATGAAACCGCGATCAAATACGTCTAATCCGAGCCTTAATGGTACTCTGACAAGATTTACTTTGGTAAAGTCCATTGTTCCTTTTGCATTGGCTGATACCTCTGTTATAAGCAGCCTTGCAGCATTGGAACCTATATCGATCGCAGCTAATTTCATCTGTTCTTCTTTAAGTCAAGAGGCAAAGTTAAAACAATTGTCATTAATGGTATTGCTTCTCACTTAAATACTTATATATCTCGAGTTGTGTACGGATCTTCTTATCGCCGTCCGTTTTGTATTCATTTTTCTGCTCGTTGTCCAGTATCCGCGCTTTCACATTACCGCTCAACTGGATGTTCATAATGTCGACCAGTTCTTTTTTGATGGCGGGGTCAGTGATCTGGACAGCTGCTTCCACGCGGTGATCCAGGTTGCGTACCATCCAGTCGCAGGAGGCTATATACACCCTTTCCTGGCCCCCGTGATGGAAAATGAAGACCCTGGCATGTTCCAGGTATTCGTCTACAATGCTGACGGCCATGATATCCTTCTTCCATTTCTTATTCTCAGTATAGGCGCAACAGATACCCCTGATCACCATTTTGATGGTCACTCCCGCCTTGGCTGCTTCGTAAAGTTTGCTTATCAGCAAAGCATCGGAAAGCGAATTCATTTTGACGGTGATGGCTGCTTTTTTATGATGTTTGGCGTTTTTGATCTCCCTGTCTATCAGCTTTAAGAATGTATCCCGCATGGTCAATGGGCTGACAGGAAGCGTTTTGCATCCGGCCAGTATCTTGATGTCGTGCTTGGCATTTTCCAAATAGGCAAAGATGCGGTTGATATCCGCGATAATGGCCCTGTTGGAGGTAAGCAGGCAGTGGTCGCCGTAGATCCTGCCGGTTTTTTCGTTCAGGTTCCCGGTGCTGATAAACCCGCATTGTATGGTTTTGGTGCCTATACGTTTTTTGATCACGCATAATTTGGCATGTACTTTCATATTAGGTACGCCCAGGAATACTTTCACGCCTTCTTCCTCCAGCCTGGCTTTCCAGTCGAGGTTGGCGGCTTCGTCGAAACGTGCGCGCAGCTCCAGCACTACTGTTACCTGCTTCCCGTTCCTTACGGCGTTGACGAGGGCGTTGATGACCTTCGAGTTCCTTGCCAGCCTGTATGCGGTGATCTTGATGGAAGAAACATTCGGATCGATAGCGGCTTCCCGTAACAGGTCGATGATGGTATCGAACGAGTGATAAGGGAAGTGCAGCATTACATCCTGGCGCTGTATCACGTGCATTACGGAGGGCGCGTTCTGGAACAGCGGATGGATAAAGGTTTTGCGATGGGTATGCGGAGGGAAGATGGATTCAGGGAAGTTCATGAAATCCTTGAAGTTATGTATCCTCCCGCCGGGAATGAGGTTGTCTTTGCCGGAGAGTCCCTGCCGGCGCATCAGGTATTCGAGCAGCAGCGGATCAATTTCCTTGTCGTATACGAATCGCACCGGTTTGCCTTTCCGGCGGTCTTTCAGCCCTTTTTCTATCTGGTGGATAAGACTGTCGGAAATATCGTTATCGATGTCTAATTCGGCATCCCTGGTCACTTTTATGATATGTGCAGAGAATTTATCGTAGCCGAAGTAAACGAATATATTGGGAAGGCAGAAACGGATCAGGTCTTCCAGGAGAATGATATCGTGTTCTCCGGGTTTTGATGGCAGGATGATAAACCTGGGCAGTACATCTGCGGGGATTTCTATCAGTGCAAATTTCTGGCGTACGGAGTTGTCCTGCCTGGCTAATACGATGGCCAGGTAGATGGATTTATCGCGCAGAATAGGGAACTGCTGGATACTTTCTATCATCAGGGGGATGATATTGGTACGTACCTGTTCGTTGAAGTAGTTCAATACGAACTTCTGCTGTTCCTTGTTGAGTTGTTTTTCGGTTCGCAGGAAGATATGCAGCGCTTCCAGTTCTCTTGCGATATCTTTCCATACAAGATCAAACTCCCGTTGTTGTTCAATTACCCGGCTCTGGATCTCGTCCAGTATCTGGTCGGGGTTTTCTTCCAGGTGCATTTTGGCAGATTTGCCAAAAGACATCATTCGTTTCAGGGTAGCTACGCGAACTCTGAAAAACTCGTCGAGGTTATTGGAGAAAATACCGAGGAACCTGATCCTCTCATGAAGGGGAACGGATTTGTCTGCGGCTTCCTGGAGCACCCTGGCATTAAAGGCAAGCCAGCTGATATCCCGGGCGATCATTTTCTTCTTCTCCGGCGGGGTAGGTTTTTTTCGGGTCGTTTTCTTGGTTGTAGTTACTTCTGGCATTGTTATTTTATCAAGAGTCTCACCATTCGGCAAACGCATACAAGTTAATTTACATTCAAAAAATCCACATAATGTAAAGGCACTGCGATGATACAGTTTTCAGGGTAAATTTTGTATTAAATTAAAGTTAAGGGAAAAAGGGGTAACCTGAGCGGGAGGGGGATTGAAAAGTTTTTGAGGATCAATGAGATATAAAGAGCAGGACATTAGCCCTGCTCCCCGTGCGTTTTATGCTGTGGTTTCTTTGACGGCGGCTTTGTTCAACACGGCCAGTCCTATGAAGCTGATCAGGCCCAGTACGATCACCAGCGCTGTCTGGGCGGCCCATATGATCCATCCGAATGCAAAGCCTATCACATAAGGGATGCCGTATAGTTGTAATGTTTTTTGTACAAGCGGGGGATAGGCGCCGATACCGCCGGGGGTAACGATCATGCCTACACTGCCTATCATCAGCACTGCCAGGGCGGCTGCGATACCCAGGTGACTGGTTTCCTGCATGCAGTAAAAGCCGATGTATACCTGTGAAAGGTAACAGGCCCAGATGAGTATGGAATATACAATGAACCAGCCTTTGTTTTTCATTTTACCGATAGAAAGTATGCCTTCCAGGATGCCTCTTGCCAGGTTTTTAACGGTAACGGCTATCTTGGATTTGGCGAACCGGCGGAGCAACCAGGCTATCAGGGCGATAATTGCGATAAGGATAATGACGCCGATGACCAGTTGGGTAACATTGGCGTGGGCTATTTTATCGCCTATTTTCTGAATGATCTCATCGTTTACATAGGCGCCTAATGTTTCCAGCTGCACCAATACGGTTAGGATCATGAGGAAGATGAGGCAAAGCAGGTCTACTGCGCGTTCTGCGATCATGGTACCAACCAGTTTGTCGGCCGGCACTTTTTCATATTTGGCTATCACGCCGCAACGGGTCACTTCACCCAGGCGGGGAATGGCGAGGTTAACGAGGTAACCTACCATAACAGCAAAGAAAGTATTGATAGTAGAAGGCTGGTATCCCAGCGGTTTCATTAAGAATTTCCAGCGTATGGCCCTGAACCAGTGGCTGGCAATACCAATGATCATGGTAGGAATTAAAAGCCAGTAGTTGGCGCCACGGAATGCAGTGTTGATCTGCGACCATTGTTCGGGGGAAATGCCCCTGGTGAATAGCCAGATGAGTAACACTCCAATGCCGAAAAAGCATATAAACTTGATCAGGTTCTTTAGCGTTTTAGGCATGAACGGGTTTTTAGGGTTGAGTGAATAGTAGAACGGGCTTACAGCTTATTACCCTCTTTAGGGAAAATGGCAATAGGTGTATATTTCTTGGCTTCTTCGAAGTCCATAATGGCATAGGAGATAATGATAACGATATCGCCGGGGGCTACGCGACGGGCAGCCGGGCCGTTCATGCAGATCACGCCTGATCCGCGCTTGCCTTTGATAACGTAAGTTTCCAGTCTTTCACCATTATTTACGTTAACTACCTGAACTTTTTCATATTCAATTAAACCAGCGGCATCCATCAGGTCTTCATCGATCGTAATGCTTCCAACGTATTGCAGGTTGGCCTCCGTAACTACCGCGCGGTGAATCTTACACTTTAAAATTTCAATTTGCATAACTATAACTGGCTTAACGCTGTTAAAAGAGCGTCTGCAAAGCTAGGGAAAAATAACTGAAGATAAATCAGCGCCTGCTATAGAATTGCAGTGGGCTACAGAAGGCGCCGGGAGAGAGGGTTACAAATTACCCTGGATAATGATATTATCGATGAGCCGGACCCCATCCAGCCAGGCGGCTATTGCGGCTACGACAGTATCGTTTTCGGCAGGGGGATGGTCCAGTTTTTTGATGTTGCTGTTTTCCACGAGCAGGATATCGACATATTCGGGTTCAAATCCCTGTTTTTTCAGGGAGTCGAATGCCTCATGGGCGCCTTCCATAAAAAGCAGCCCGTTACCGAACTGGTCCCTGATATGTTTAAGGGCTTGATAAATAGCGGGCGCTTTTTTCCTGGCTTCAGGGGAAAGGCGGGTATTGCGGCTGCTCATGGCCAGTCCGTCGGCTTCCCGCATGGTTGGGCAAACAACCAGCCGGGTATCGGACTGCATGATATGAAGCAGTTTTTTTATGATCAGGCATTGTTGCAGGTCTTTTTGCCCCATAAAAAGCTGGTCAGGTTGCACAATATCCAGTAACTTGTGTACTATAATACCAACACCTTGGAAGTGCCCGGGTCTGAACTCTCCTTCGAGAACGTTTTCCAGGTCCCCGAAGTCATAGTGCTGATGTTTGGCCGTTAATCCTTCAGGATACATTTCGTCTACCGCCGGCAGGAAAAGTATATCTGTGGATACAGTATTTAATTTTTTAATATCCTCATCAACTGTTATGGGATATTTTTCAAAA
This sequence comes from Chitinophaga terrae (ex Kim and Jung 2007), assembly GCF_900107795.1. Classification (GTDB taxonomy): domain Bacteria; phylum Bacteroidota; class Bacteroidia; order Chitinophagales; family Chitinophagaceae; genus Chitinophaga; species Chitinophaga terrae. The sequence goes on along the minus strand of NZ_FNRL01000010.1, from coordinate 91,969 downwards.
TCTTTTGGATCATTGAATTGAGTTGGATTGACAAAAATGCTGCAAACGACCACATCTGTATCTTTTTTTGCGGACTGAATAAGTGACAGGTGTCCTTGATGCAGTGCGCCCATAGTGGGCACAAAACCAATGCTTTTGTTGTTTTTTCGTACCAGGTCCAGATGCTTCTTTAGGTCGGTTTTGCGCTTAAATAGATACATAATTCATTGCTTAAAAGGATGTTAAAACTGACAGATTGACCAATATTCCGTAAAAAATCCGTAATTTTGCAAGCCAAATTAAAAATTACTGCATTAATAATCAGCGTTAAATGTCCACAAAGAAAAGAATTCTTTTTATTGCCCAGGAGATGTCGCCATACCTTGAGTTAAGTGAATATGCGGCAATGGTCAATAAAATGGCAATTAAGTCCAATGAGGCTGGCCTGGAAGTGAGAGTGATCATGCCAAGATTTGGAATTATTAATGAGAGGAGACACCGTTTACACGAAGTGGTACGGCTTTCAGGAATCAACATTGTGATAGACGGGGATGATTATCCGTTGATCATTAAAGTTGCCTCCCTGCCAAACGCTCGTTTGCAGGTCTACTTCCTGGATAATGAAGATTATTTTAAGCGCAAAACGGTATTTGCCGATGAAAACGATGAGTTTTTCGAGGATAACGCTGCGCGTGCTGTATTCTTCTGTAAAGGAGCCCTCGAAACGGTAAAGAAATTCGGTTGGCCCCCGGACATTATCCACTGTAGCGGATGGATGACTTCACTGATCCCCATGTATCTAAAAACGGCTTATAAGAAAGAGCCGGTGTTTGCTAATTCAAAAGTGATATATTCGCTTACCCCGAATACATTCAAAGAGAAATTAGGCCCTACTTTCATCAAGAAAGCAACGATCAGCAACCAGATCAAGGAAAAAGACCTGGAACTGTTCAAAGATGGTACTAATACCGCCCTGAACAGGGGAGCGGCAAAATACGCGGACGCTGTGGTGCTGGCCGGTGATAAACTGGAGAAGAAAGTAGTGGATGAAGTGAAAGCAGAAAAAGGCAAGATTATCTTACCTTACAAAAAAGAGAATGAAGACTTGGGAGATTATTTACAGCTGTATAACCAATTGTTAGGTAAATAGCTCTGTTCCAAGTAATGTTCGGGCAGTTATAAAACAATACTCACTAACAACTTAACGCGTGAAGATCAATTTCAGGAATCTTAGCTTTTTAGCTACCTATATTACTCTGCTTTTTGGAGCTGCTGGTTGTAATAAGTCAACTATCCTCGGAGGAGGCCTGATCCCGCCGGGCGACCTGGTGAACGCCCAGGATACCATCATAACAGATATTGTTACCAACAATATCCTGCGTTATGACTCGTCTATCCTGAATGGTCAGAATGCTTATAAGAAGATCCTGGGATCTATCAATACTGACCCGGTGTTTGGAAAAACCCATGCATTCGTATTCATGCAGGTATCCTTGCCTAGCAGCAATTTTACGTTTGAAGGTTCCGGGCAGGTGCTGGACTCCGTTGTACTCTCTTTAAGCTATTCCGGCTATACAGGCGATTCCGCCACTCCGCAGACCTTCAGGGTTTACCGGATGAACGAACCTGATTTTAAGATAGATTCCAACTACGCTTACAATAGGGTGCTTGGTTATAACAAAGCGGAACTTTTAGGTACGGCTACCGTTAGCCCCATCAGCCTGCGCGACTCTGTCAGCATCTACGGCAAGAAAGAGGCAGCCCAGCTGCGTATCAAACTGAGTAACGCCTTCGGTAATGAACTCCTGCAACAGACCACTGCCGGTGCCTTCGCGAATGACTCGGCTTTCAGGGCTTACCTGAAGGGCTTTGCCATCATCCCGGATACCCTCCTGGGCAGCAACAGCAATATGGTCTATCTCGACATGAACAGCGTGAACACCAAGCTTTCTGTGTTCTATAAGAACTCGACCACCGATTCGCTGATCGCTACCATGTCGTTTAACCAGTACGCCAGCGCACATGCCAATTACTTCACACGTAATTACAATGGTTCGCAGGCCGCCCGTTTCATTAACTCCAACAATGCGAACGGCGATAGTTTATTATTCCTGAACGCCGCACCAGGATTGTTCGCGAACATCAAAATTCCAAACCTGGAAAACTTCCCGAACGTTTTGATCAATAAGGCCGAATTAGTGATCACAGAAGTAACTAACGGACCTGCCGACAGAAATGATATTTTTATTCCTCCAACTAGCTTATCTTTACGCCAGTATACGAACGGAGATACCACCAAAATCCCGATCGACTATTATGCATCAGGAGGTGCATCCTTCTTTGGAGGTACCCGCCAGGTCGTAACCAACTTTGGAGGAGTGATGGTATCGCAATATACCTTCAACCTTGCCAATACCGTTCAGAGATTCATCAAGAAACTCGACCCCAACAATGGTTTCAGACTGGAAGGATACTCTCCGCTCTACATGGATGTCAATCGTGTGAAAGCAGGAGGAAGCAAACTTTCCCAGTATAATATCAAACTGAGAATAATTTATACTAAACCATAAAATCAACTAATCCAGGTTTTTTTATGCCATATTTATTTACATCTGAATCCGTTTCAGAAGGACATCCCGATAAAGTAGCAGATCAGATTTCAGACGCATTGATCGATAACTTTCTGGCTTATGATCTAAAATCTAAAGTAGCTTGTGAAACCCTTGTAACAACCGGACAGGTGGTGTTAGCCGGTGAAGTTAAGTCTGAGGCATACCTGGACGTTCAGGAAATTGCCAGGGAAGTGATCCGCAAGATAGGCTATACGAAGAGTGAATACATGTTTGAAGCTAATTCCTGTGGTATTTTCTCCGCGATCCATGAACAATCACCCGATATCAACCAGGGCGTAGAACGTGTTGCACCTGAAGACCAGGGCGCCGGCGACCAGGGTATGATGTTCGGTTATGCAACCCGGGAAACCGACAACTATATGCCGCTGGCATTGGATCTGGCTCATAAACTGCTCCTCGAACTGGCTGCATTACGCAGAGAAAACAACGAAATCAAATATCTCCGCCCTGACGCTAAATCTCAGGTGACGATCGAATATTCCGATGATAACAAACCTTTGAGGATTGATACCATCGTTATCTCTACCCAGCACGATGACTTTGACACTGACGAGAAAATGCTCGCCAAGATCAAGGAAGATATGATCAATATCCTCATTCCGCGGGTTAAAGCTAAACTGAAACCTGAGTTGCAGCAACTGTTCGACGGTTACCAGATCAATCACCATATCAATCCTACCGGCAAATTCGTGATCGGCGGACCACATGGCGATACCGGTCTTACTGGCCGCAAGATCATCGTAGATACCTACGGCGGTAAAGGCGCTCACGGTGGTGGCGCATTCTCTGGTAAAGATCCTTCCAAAGTAGACCGTTCTGCTGCTTATGCTACCCGTCATATTGCCAAGAACCTGGTGGCAGCAGGAGTTTGCGACGAAGTACTGGTACAGGTTTCCTACGCTATCGGCGTTGCCAAACCTTGCGGTATCTATGTAAACACCTACGGTACCAGCAAAGTAAACCTCACTGATGGTGAAATCGCTAAGAAAATAGATGAGATCTTCGATCTGCGTCCTTACGCTATCGAACAACGACTGAAACTGCGCAATCCTATCTACAGCGAAACTGCTGCTTATGGCCATATGGGTCGTGAACCGCAGGTTGTGACCAAAGTATTCAACAAAGGCAAGAAGAACGAAAAGAAAGTAGAAGTAGAGTTGTTTACCTGGGAAAAACTGGACTATGTTGATAAAGTGAAAGCAGCTTTCAACTTATAATTGATCGATTCAACATACTTATTGAAACAGCCGTCTCAACTCAATAGAGACGGCTGTTTGTTTTCGAAACCATGTTTTTCGGATTTTTTTAAAAATATTTTTGAAATTACTTATATATTATATAATTCAATATAGTATAATTATAAGTAATATGGGCGACTGGCTTGTATTTCAGCCTGGATAACAGATTCATCAGCCTGATTGCTTTATTCAGGATCCGTATACGCATTTCACGTTTTTCAGCTTTACAATATAACCTGTTTCAGCCGCTAACGCATGGATAATATTTGTCTTATAATGCCCGTTAAATCGGTGTTTTTTTTCAAAATTATCCTGATATTCGCCGGCAGAAATAATAAAGCGTGAATTGTTTCCGGAGACAGTTTTCTGCTCATTGTTATCTGCAAATACAGGAACCATATCTCAAGTTGCCCGATGCAACAAATATTTTTAACCATAATTTCGAAAAGCCAATGACGTGTAATATCGCTGCACAACGCTTTATGTTTATACTCGCATTTCTTGTAGTACTAACCTTTGGAAGCTGTAAGAAGAATAATTCGGAGTTTACTATTCCTAAAAACAACGACTCAACGAAGGTTGATGCTCCAACGCCTGTTAAAGGAAAAGAATACACGCTGCTGCCGGATGCAGACGGAAGACTGGTCATAGATGGAGCCAAAGTTCCTTATAAAGGCGGTGATGTACTCAACCTGAAAGGCAAGTTTTCAGCTATTTATATCAGCAAATTAAACGGATCAGTAAGCAGCCCTATTATCATCAGGAATGTTCCGGGTTCAGTAACTACCATCGGAAACCCCAACTGGGACGGAGGTTCATGGGCTGAAGGTATCAGTCTCGTGACCTGCCATTATATTATGATAGGGGGTGATAAATCGGCCAGCGATTTTATTATAGACGGATCAGTAAAAGGCAACCGCGGTTCTTATTTCAACCTCGTGATCAGCAAAGGATCTGATAATATTGAAGTGCGCAACCTTACCATCAGGAACGGAGGTACAGGCATCTGGGCGAAAACCGACCCGGTAAAATCTGATCCCAGCACCTGGTATCCTAATTCTACCATGCAGAACCTCTCTATCCACGGCGTAGTGATCAGCGGTACCGACAACGAGGCCATGTATATCGGCCATACCGCCACTTACTGGAACCTCGACGTTAACACGAACAACTCTTACTATGGCGACCCATCAGGCTTTACGCCAGGTAACCAATATGTACAGCCGATAAAATGGAACAACGTAAAGATCTTCAATAACAAGGTTAGCAACGGCGGCGCCGATGGCATTCAAACAGCTGCCATCAACAACCTGGAAGTATACAACAATACTGTCACCAACTGGGGGATCAAACACAACTCCTCCCACAACGGCGGTATCCTGATAGGCGGCAGAACAACCAACACCTACGTGCACGACAACTATGTTCACGACGGGTGGGGCGAGTTGCTGCAGTTCTTCGGATCAGGTGAGAACGGTGCTAAACACGTGTTCCATAACAACCTCTTTGTAAACAACAGCGTAGGCGGCAACGATGGCGTAAACCTCCGGGGCACCGATAATCCTGCTGTTACCTTCACCAATAACACCATCGCACAAACCGGGGGAGTATCGCTCCGCCTGAATGGTGAAAAGGGAATGAAAGCGGCTATCATCGTAAATGATAACGCGTTTATCCAACCCCGTATGAGCGGCGGCAGCCTGGCGGCTAACGCATACGTATACACCGAGAACGGTGCGCAGGCCCTGGAAGGCGCCGGCGATAAAGCAAACGCCCGCATCGCCACCGTCGACGCCGCAAAAGTGGACGTAGCCAACTTCTTCCTCCCACTGGGCGACTCCCCGCTGGGCGTCACCGGCTACCGTAAATAGTTCACGCGGGGGGTTCACGCAGAGAGGCATAAGGAGCAAAGAAGCATAAGATTTTTTTAAGGAAAATAAGAAAGCAAAGAAGAAGATTGTATTGTAATCTTACTTCTTTGCTTTCTTAATATTCGCTCTGGTCAAAAAAATCTTATGCTTCTTTGCTCCTTATGCCTCTCTGCGTGAAACCCCGCTGCGTGAAATCACAATTCGCCGTTTTTCAACAGCGCCACCGCGTGATCGCAGGCTCTCGCCGTTAAAGCCATGTAGGTAAGGGAAGGATTCTGGCAGCCGGATGATGTCATGCAGCTGCCATCCGTGATAAACACGTTCTGGGCTTCATGCACCTGGTTCCATTTATTCAATACGGAAGTTTTCGGATCGTGGCCCATGCAGGCAGTTCCCATTTCATGGATACATTCTCCGCCAACGTATTTGAAGTTGAAAGCATCGATCTCTGTAAAACCGCATCTTTCGAGCATTTCAGCAGCGCTTTCCTTCATATCCTTTCTCATCGCAATTTCATTCTCGCCGATCTCGAAATGGATACGGACAAGCGGTTGCCCCCATTTGTCTTTGGCTGTTTTATCTAATGTTACCCGGTTATCGGCATAGGGAAGGATCTCGCCCCAGCCGCCAAGCCACATCGTCCACCTGTTAGGTTTCGTTAATTCTTTTTTGAAGTCGGTGCCATGACCCGGCAATCTGAAATTATCTATCCAGGCCTCTCTTTCTCCATGCCCCTGGAATCCGTAACCTCTGACAAAATCGCTTCTCCGGGTAGCCTCATTGATGTTACGGAAGCGGGGAATATAAAATCCTGCCGGCCGCCGTCCTGCATAATACTGGTCGTTTAGCCCCCGGTAAACGCCATAAGCGCCTGCTTTGATATGATGATCCATCAGGTTGCGGCCAACCAGGTCGTTGTTGTTGCCAAGCCCGTTAGGGAAAGCGTCCGACACTGATTTGAGCAATATAGAGGCAGTGCCTATAGTGCTGGCATTCAGGAAAATGATCCTGGCATAGTATTCTGTTGTTTCCAGGGTTTCAGTATCAATGATCCTGACGCCCTTTGCTTTTCGTGTATCCTTGTCGTATAGTACCTCTGTTACAATACTGAACGGGCGCAGGGTAAGGTTCCCCGTTTCCATGGCTACCGGCAGCGTGGCTGCATTGGTGCTGAAATAGCCGCCGAACGGGCAACCCCTGTGACACAGGTTGCGGTACTGGCAAGGTCCACGGCCTTTCCAGCCCTGCGAAAGATTGGCAACGCGTGCAATGGTCAGAAGCCTGTCAGGATACAGTTTTTTCAATTGTTCCCTTACCTGTTGTTCCAGGCAGTTCAGCTCCATGGGAGGAAGGAATTGTCCGTCGGGCAATTGAGGAAGCCCTTCGGCCTGGCCGCTGATCCCTACAAAAGATTCCACGTAGTCGTACCAGGGCGCAATGTCTTTATACCTGATAGGCCAGTCAACACCTTTCCCGTCTTTTGCATTCGCTTCAAAATCAAGGTCGCTTAACCGGTAGCATTGCCTTCCCCAGGTCAGCGAACGTCCGCCTACCTGGTAGCCCCTTATCCAGCTGAATGGCTTTTCCTGGATGTAGGGATGTTCATGATCCCTGACAAAGAAGTGTTTATTACTCTCGTCGTATCCCTGGCTCTGGATAGGGTCTTCGGCCCTGTCTTTCTCCGTCAGGTTAAGCCGGTGAGGGAATTCCCAGGGATGCATCATGGCGGTAGTATAATCCTTCACATGCTCCACATTCCGGCCTCTTTCCAGTAACAGTGTTTTAAGCCCTTTTTCGCACAGCTCTTTTGCCGCCCATCCTCCGCTGATCCCGGAACCTACCACGATGGCATCAAAAGTTTGCTGGCTTGTTGCTTTAGTGTTTAAATACGCCACTTTTTCTTTGATCTACGAGTTAAACAAATAATAGAAAATGTTGAATTGTAAATTTCTGTTATCAAAAACCACCATAAAAATCCGGTTACGGGAACCGGACTTTTATGGTGGTGATAGTAAAATAATGAACTTAATTAGTATTTGATCAGCTTAAGCGTTTTCACAACTTTATTATCGGCTGTGATCTGGAGCAGGTACAAGCCAGGCGCCTGTGCTTTGTTGCCAAAGTCGAGACGCTCATTGTACGCTCCGCCGCCTGCATTGCTCAACACTTTTGCATATACCAGGCTGCCTTTGCTGTCGAACAGTTTAGCTGTCATCACGCCGGCATGCGGTGTACGGTCCATGGAGAGATTTACAAATGTCTCAAACGGATTCGGATACGCTTTTACCTGTATTTCAAGTTCCTCGTTGTTTGTTGTCAATTCAGGTTTGCTGGTGTAGGCCGGCTGAACTGCTGCAGTGGTAGAAGTCTTGCGACCCAGCTGCTGCAGGTTGGAACCGGAGTTAGGATCGTCTGATGTCGTACCAACTCCATAGCTGCTGATCACCAGGGCGCCTAAGTAAGCAAACTGCGACTGAGGACCTAAATAGATATCGATATATGCATAACCGTTTTCGTCTGGTCTGATATTATCTATCTGTACAGTTTTAGTTGTATTGTAAGCGCAATCCAGGGCTACTTTCACGCCATTCACTTCGTAAATGGATGTCCTGTCGCCACCTGCATCGCGGCTGCCGAAGAAGGTGAACGTATAGGCCTGCGACTGGTTCAATCCATCCACTCTCAATCTTGCCACGTTCAATCCATCTACCCAGTAAGAGGATCTTAATACCAGGTCAGGGTACACGCCGGAGTTGTTGCCTGTTACCTTTCCGTAAATGTTATCACCTACGAAATTCTTAACGATAGTTACTGCCAGTCCTGAGTTGTCACCCTGGTCTGTTTGCAGGTTTGCATAACGGTCGCCCTCATAAGGGAGGGAGTTGGTAGCATTCCATGGAGCGCCGGCCGGTTGGTCGCGGGTGAATTGCAGGTACATGGAGTATGCATAGGTTTGACCATTGGCGATATTACTATAGTCGGAAACCGTTGTAGCGGTGATAGCCCTTACTTTATAGTAATAACCGGTGTTTTCTGACAGGCCATTGTCCGTATAGCTGTTGCTGTTAGCAGGCAGGGTTGTCAGCTTGGTATAAGTACCATTTGGTGAACCGGCCCTGTACACTTCATAACCGGTTTCGTTGCTGGCGTTATCCTGCCATGTCAATGCAATAGTGCTCCTTGATTTTCCTAATGCCTGCAATTGAGTAGGGGTGTTAGGAATTCCGAGGTCGGTGTATGCCTGTATCACCAGGGCATTGATATAAGCGTAGGAAGAACCGCTTGCACGTTTGATGGTGAACTCGATCTGTCCGCTCGCATCAGGTGAAAGCCCGTTGAGCTGAACCGTATTCTTCGTATTGCTTGCAGCGTTCAGGGTAACTGTTTGGGTACCTACTGTGTATTCAGTATTACGGTTGTCAGCTACATCTGCGCGGCTGCCAAAGAATATCAGGTTGTATTTCTTGGTAGAAGAGAGGCCGGTGATCCTGATACGTTTTGCATCCACTGCCGATTCGAAGAAGGCTGTCTGCATAACATTGTCCGGATATACGCCGCTGTTGTTGCCTGTTACCGCTCCCAGGGTGTTGGAACCTGCAAGGGCGTCTACCAGGGTAATGGTCATACCGGAGGCTGTTCCATCATCTGCCAGGAGGTTGCTGATTGCACGGCCTGCATAAGGGAACGTGTTAAAGCTGTTCCATGGAGCGCCAACGCCATTTGTTTCATTGAAGTTCACATACACCGCGGTAAGGTTCTTGTCTTTTACTGTGATGCTGAAGGTTTTGGTAGCAAAGTCTCCGTTGCTGTCTGTTACCTTCACAGTGATGTTGTTATAAACCCCAACATCTCCGCTGCCAGGCGTCAGTGTAATGGTACCGGTACCGTTGCCGTTGTCTGTCAGTTTAGCAAAGGATGGTAAGCCGGTAGCAGTGATGGTAAGGGTTTTACCTACATCGCCTGTTGCGCTGATGGCAACATTCACTGTATCGGTTGTTTTAATATTCACATTGCTGATCGCTGCCAGAACCGGCGGAACATTCGCTGTAAGGATATTAGCCGTATCGCTGAATGCAGAAGCGCCGTAAGAATTTACAGACCTTACCAGGTAGTAGTAACGCGTACTGCCGCTGATATTGCTGTCGAGCGTGCTGGTAGCGTTGGCAGGAGTTGTCTTCACCAGGGTGAACGGACCCTGAGGAGCCGTAGCACGGTGAACTTCATATCCTGTTTCGTTATAAGCGGCATCTGTCCAGCTTACTTTTACTGCGCCCGGAGCCAGTTGGGCGGCAATATTCCTTGGCACTACCGGAGGCTGATGATCGTCGAATGCTGCTTCGATCACCATCGCATTCAGGTAGGAGAAGGATGAACCGCTGCCGTTGATGATATCGATCAGCACTGAACCTGTTGAATCAGGAATTACATTACTGATGGTAACGGTATTGGTTGTATTATTTGCCGCGTTCAGGGAAACGCTAGTACCATTGATAGTATATACGGAAGTACGGTTATCGGATACTCCGCCTCTGCTGCCAAAGAAGGTGACATTGTATTTGTAGTTAGCACCCAGTGTCAGGCCTTGCAGTTGCAGGGTTTGTTTGGCGCCTGCGCCGCTCCACCATGCTGTCCTGATCACATTGTCAGGATACACGCCGGAGTTGTTGCCGGTAACTGCGCCTGAAATATTGGTACCGTTATTTTGATTCTGCCATGGTGAAATTACCTTGAAGCCAATGCTGGTAGCGGTGTTTGTTGAATCTTTCAGGTTTGGATATACGTCGTTCTGTACCGGAGGTTTATTGGTACTGTTCCAGTAACCGCCCGGAATGCTGCTGCCATCGTTAAAGTTGATGTATACCACCTTGCTTGGGTTAGTGGTCTTAACAGTAATAGTAAATGTTTTACTGTCGATACCGCTTTTACCGTCGCTTACCGTTACTGTAACCGGGTAAACGCCCGCATCTCCAAAGCCTGGCGCCAGCTGGATCTGTGCATTGCCATTGGTGTTGCTGAAGGTTGCAAAGGAAGGCAGACCTGTTGTGCTCCATGTCAGCGCATCGGATGCATTCTGATCGGTTGCCGTCAGGTTGATCTGCGTACTGCTGCCTGCAGACATGCTCAGGTCTGATACTGCGTTCAGCACAGGAGGGTAGTTGTCGTTAACCGTTAACGTAAAGCTCCTGGTGGCAATACCGCTATGCTGATCGGTTGCTTTCACCTGTATGGTGTAAACTCCCTGGTCGCCAATGCCCGGGTTGAAGGTGATGGTACCTGTACCATTGCCGTTATTAGCCAATGTTGCAAATGCAGGTAATGGATCAACAGTGCTCAGGGTAATGGTTTCATTATCCGGATCTGTGGCTTTCAGGTTCACTACCACCTGGGTGCCATATCTCATACCGAGGTCAGAAATGGCCTGCAATACAGGAGGCGTGTTGTAGGTAGTTACACCCACTTCATTACTGAAGGCGCTGTTGCCGCCATCGTTCTTCGCTCTTACTTTATAGTAATACAGGGTATTTGCCAGCAATGCCGTATCTCTGAACACTGCTTTGCTGCTATCGCTGGATGCTTTGGTAGTAAGCAGGAGATAAGTAACATTATTGCCAACAGAACGATAGATGTCAAATCCTGTTTCGTTGTTGGAATTGTCGTTCCATTTCAGGTCAACGATGCCGGAGGCTGTAGATGTTCCTGTCAGGTTGCTTGGCGCAGTCGGAGCCGAAGGTAATGCCAGGGTCGTTGCGCGGATATTATTATTTACGAACACGGAATCAGGGATCGCTGTTTTAGCGCCATTACCGCGTTTGTATGAAATGGTGAATGCTGCTCCGCCGCCTGACTGGAAGTAGGTTGTGTAGAAGGCATGACGGCCTGCAGACAACGTAACTACTCCGCTGCGTTCAGTAGTACCCTGCAGGTAGTCGTTGTTCACCACGCGGTGTCCTTCATCAAATCCATCTATATACAATTTACTGCCATCGTCGGAAGACGTATAGAAGGTATATTGTCCGGATACCGGGATATTGATGTAACCAGAGAAGCGTAACGCATAGTTCACATCCCTGTCTCTTACCGCCAGTGTTACGTTTGGCACCATGCCGGTTTTCTTCGGCGTCAGGCTATTGAAGTCTGGCAGGTTAGAGTAAGAGTTTGCCTCATAATATTCATACTGCAACCCGCTGATGTCGCTGAGCGAAGCTCCTGCGGTACCATTTTTATTCAGCGCTTTAACCTGGTAGTAATAGGTAGTCTGCGGCGTTAAGCTGCTGTCGGTATATGAAGTGGCGTTAGCCGGTGCAGTAGTAACAATAGTATACGGACCTGCCAATGATGTTGCGCGGTAAATTTCAAAGCCTGTTTCATTGTTGCTGTTATCGTTCCAGGTAACCTGGATCTTATTGTACGATAATGCAGTGGCTTTTACATTAGTAGCAGCGGCAGGAACAGGACCCAGCGTAATGGTGTCGGCATACGCGCTGGCCGGGATTTCCTGGCGGCTGGTAACGTTCATGGCTGTACTCTGCCAGTACACTTTCATATCAGCTCCGCCACCTTGCTGGAAGTAGGCGATAGTGATAGGATACACTCCGGCTGCAAGGGTAATAGTACCCGCTTTATAAGTGCCGCCGTGTAAACCATCGTTATCAACCAGCGGAGTAGCGCTGTTATTCAGATACAGCCTGCTGCCGTCGTCTGAATAGGTCTCGAATTTATAAGTACCGGATGCAGGTATCCTGATATAACCCTGCCATTGTATAGCATAGTTAATATCAGATAATCTTACGCTCAGGTCAGGAGTGGCCGATACGCCCGTTTTAACAGGTGTTAAGGTGCTGAAGTTAGGCAGCGTACTGAAAGTGCCGCTGTAATATTTATACGTCAGCCCTTTAGAAATGGCAGGCGAAGAAACCTGGTTGCTAGGGGTAGACAGGTTGCCGGATTTATCGCGGGCCACCACTTTAAAGGTGTAGATCTGCCTGTTGGTAAGACCGTAAGCGGTAAAGGTTGTCTGGCTTGAGTCTACAGTATAGGATTTCTGTCCATTGATGTAGATGTCGTATTTATCAATACCTACATCATCTGTAGATGCAGTCCAGGAAATACCGATAGAAGAACGGGTAACAGTGGTAACTGTAAGATTGCCCGGAGGGGTAGGAGGTACGTTATCGAACAGGGTAGTGCCATTGGCTTCATTGCTGACAGCCGCAGCTCCTGTGTTGTTAACGGCTCTTACAACATAATAGTATTTTTTATTGGAAGCCAGTCCCTGGTCTGTAAACGTCAGTACGCCTGCTCCAACTATACCGGCAAAGGTATACGGTCCCCCGGCTGTGGTAGCGCGATAGATCTCGTAACCTGTTTCGGCATTGGCCTGCGAAGCATTTTTATTCCAGCTAAGGGTCAGGCTTGTTTTGGTCTGATCTGTTACCAGCGCGCCGTATGCTGCATCCGGTTTGTTAGGACCATTGGAAGGAACTACGGTGAACGGAGCAGAATAACTGCTGGAGCAACCATATAACTCGGTTACTTTAACAATATAGTTTCCTGCCTGCCTTACAGCCAGCGTATTTTTAGTGCCTAAGGTTACTGTTGTATCTGCGGCGTTCTTCCATACATAAGAAGTATAGCCGGTAGGAACCTGCAATACTACGCTATCCTTGCCGTCAGGGGCAGGGATCACTTTACTCATCAGGCCGGCCAGTTGAATGTCTGGCGATACAGTAGGCGTTTTAATCCTGATCTTAACAGGAATAGGAGACCAGTCGCTCCAGGTGCTGCCGCTTCTTACCCTGGCATCATATACGCCAAGTGTTGTTGCTACATAAGTGTTGCCGGTAGCGCCGGAAATGAGCACGCTGTCCTTACGCCATTGGTATTCATCAAAACCGGCGGTCAGGCCCAGCGTAACGTTGATCGGATCGCCGGGACAGAATTCTGTTCTTCCGCCTACAGCCCATGGATTGGCTTTGTTAGCACGGTTCATGAACGGGAAGTAGTCGGCTTCTGCCCATGCTTTATTCCAAACGCCGTGGCCTTCGCCTGCATAGATGGTCAACTTCATATTACCGCCTGCTGCAATAACGTTGTTATATAATGTGGTGGCGTTGTTGGCAGTGGGGTTGGTGTCCAGTTCGCCCTGGAAAAGCCATACAGGGGTGTACTTGAAAGTATTTACGTTGTTGATATAGTCGACATAGAAACCACTGATAGGTGTGAATCCTGCAACCATTTTAGGATATCTCAGGGAGAAATCCCAGGTGGAAGTAGCGCCTCCGGAAAGGCCTTCTACCATAATACGGAATGGGTCAATATTTAACTGAGGGATGAGAATGTTGTTGATCAGCTCTGCGAGTACATCGTACTGCGGATTGCCGAAAAATCCTGATTGGTTTTGAGGATAAATTAAGAAGCCATCGAAGGTACCATTGTCTACCTTGTTTTTGTGTGTTTCACCACCGTGAACCAGTTGTATCTCGTTGTCGTAGATCGTTCCTTTTTCACCGATACCGTGAAAGAACATGATCAACGGGTACTTTTTCGGGTTCGCGGGATTGAAATTTTTGGGGAATTTCAGGCGGAATGGAACTCCTTTATAAATGTAGCATTTATAAGAGGAAGCATCCCATCCTACGCGTGCGGTACGCACCCATTTACCGATACTGCCCCAGGCAGGTTCGGTGGGTGGAGCGGCGGGATTGTAGGTTACCACCGAGTCATTCGGATCCAATACGCCTGTTTGCCCGAAAGCAACGTGCATACCCAGTCCGAAAATGAAAAAGAGTAGTAGGTAAAGTTTTCTCATATATGAAGTATTGACTCAAAACAAATTCATGACTGCTGAAAAGGACAGGACGCGACAAAACACTTATATCACAAGTATATCAGCAGGTGTAACAAAAATTTTTAAGCGGGGGCAATCCTGGATCAGGATATGCGACCGTGGACGGTCTTAGATAGGAATGGAAAAAAATATTGGCAGTATTCGATTTGCAATCTTTTGAAGATGCTTGTCGCTGCAAGATACAGCACTAATTTCAATCTTTTTTTCACTATTTGGTGAAATGCAGGAATTAGTTGATTAAAGGCGGCTTTAGTCGAATAACCGTTAAAAAACTAAAGTTTGCAGATAAATGATGATAATTATTAAGATGATTTATTTTTTAATATAACCGCTGCCGTTACGCTTCAACCGCTTCCGGGGCAACAGTTTTTTTACGTGGACCATGCAGGATATCACCAATGAAACTATACCTGATAAACCATTGATATGTTGCCAAAGCGATCAGGCTGGTGATCAGTAATACCAGGCCGAAACGCATAGCGCCGGGTACGTTTGTGTAACGGAAAAGGATCTGCAGGCTGGCAACCAGCGAAAGGTGCACCAGGTAAAGCCAGTACGATGCATCGGCGATATATTTCAGGTATGGGCGCTCGCTGTTCAGGTAACGAAGGAAAAAACCGATAGCGCCAAACACAAGGAAAATTGTTTGCATTGCAGCAAGCAGTTTGGCAGGTATGGTGGTCGACAGTTGCCCTTCCGGCGTATCGTTAGCTAAAATATAGAACATACCCCCCGTGAATATAATACCCGGCAGAAGGTAAAGCCAGGTATGCCTGGCCAGTTGGAGAAATGCTGACTGGTTGTGATGCAGGTGATAACCTACAATAAAAAAGAAACCATAATAAAGGAGGTGCGACACCTTGGGTAATATACCCGTCGATACCTCAACAACAGACTCCCGGAAGAAGATAACCTGGATAAATGCCAAAACAATTCCGAGCCCCAGCACCTGCAAAAAAGAACCGGGATTGAGTTTTAACCTGAAACGCTGAAGCGGCTTAATTCGTAATACTGCCAGCATTACTCCGTAAAAAATCACCAGGTAATAAAGGAACCATAAATGAGCCATGCCATTCCACCTGAACAGCTGCCTGTAAAACAGATGCTTGGCTTCCTGCACCGGCAACTGGTCTGCAATAAAGTACTTGTAATATAAAAATGGCGCAATGGTAAGAGGTAAAATAAAGATCAGGCTGCCGGCAAACGGAATTACAATACGTTTCAACCGGTGCCTAATAAATGCGCTTTCTCCTATTTTCTTATACAACAGGCAGGCAAAGAAGCCCGCTACCAGGTAAAACAACTGCATCCTGAACGAGTGGATGAACAGGTACAACCCGTCGAAGAACCAGGAATGATACTGGTTGTCTGACGGCCAGGTAGGGTTGGGGTAGACCTTATAGGCAATAGATGCATGCAGTACGATTCCCAGTAACATGGCAATTGCTCTTAACGCATCCAGGCCGTATATTCTGTTGTTCTGTTGCATAAGTGATGCTATTTAAGCAGCCCTGCGGGCTTTTTCCCAGGCGGCGCTTTGTTTCCCGCCAATAAAACGGATAAATCCTTCGTATACAGATATATTCATGAATACAAAGTAAAAAGGAATAAAAAGCCATTTGGAACGGCGCTCCCTTTTTGCCTGCCTGTATCCGGCAAATGCAGCAGCATAAGCTGCCAGTTGAGCGGCAAGGAAAAGCTGGTAAAATACGGCGCCTCCGTTAAGCACGATGAGCAGGTTGCTCAGCAGCAAAAGCGCCAGGGAGAGGGGGCTCAATGTCCATCTCAGCACCCGGTGAGAAATATAAAGGAAACTCACTACGGGGTACCTGAAAATATTCAGCAGTGGCAACAGTATTCCCATTGCCTGGAAACCGCCGGCGCATATCCGCACTTTTCGTTTATGCTCTTCCGTGATCGAGAAGGAGGGCGCTTCCATTGCATAGGCGTCGGGAGCATAAGCTACCCGGTAACCGGCCATATTCACCCTGAGGGAAATAACAAAATCGTCCAGGACCACCGATTCCTCCACCGGCTGGTAAAGCGCCGTACGTACGGAGAACAGTTCTCCTGCGGCGCCCACAACGGTGTAAAGAGATGCGTCCATACGCTTCAGCAATGATTCGTATTTCCAGTATACTCCTTCCGTGGATGCAGCTTCGCCGGCTTTGCCAATTACTTTTTTCTCTCCGGCTACGCCGCCGGTATTTTCATCTGCATAATGTTTAACAATATTTCTGATCGCTTCTTTATTGAGCAGGGTATTGGCATCGCAAAACACGACGATTTCGCTGTTCACCTGTTTCATGGCTCGGTTGATAGCCGCTGTTTTTCCATGCCTGCCCGGCTGGTGCAGCAACTTTACCTGCGGGTACCGGGAAATGATTTCCGGGGTGCCGTCTGAAGATCCGTCGGTTACAAAAATGATCTCCAGCTTCTCCGCCGGGTAATCCAGCTCCAGGGTGTTCAGGATCTTCTGTTCTATAAATCCTGCTTCGTTGTAAGCAGCGATCACCAGGCTGACGGTCGGCTCAATAGGCGCTACCAGGGGCTGTTTTTTGTTAAAGAGCCGTTTTACCGCTACCAGGAGGTATAGTAATATGCCATACCCCGCATAGTTATAACTAACGATGAACAGGCTGGCAAAAAAAATAGTGTATAATAGTAGTAACATGATCAGGTATTAGTCAGTGGCCCAGCATTTTTGCCCCGGCTGCAGGGGTACGCAACCTTTAAAGCGACCGGGTATATATTCATATGCCATTTCTTTGGTAGCGCCCTGTTGCGAGGTACAATACCCGATGATGGCATACTTCTTAAAGGTGGCATAGAAGTCATCACCCATTATCTTTCCCGACACTTTCCCGAGTATCCCCGGCAGGGGCTTACCCTGTTTTTCTATATGGGTCATAACTTCACTACGCTGACTGGCATTGCATTCCATGAACGTTTTGCCGTATTTCGACCGGCAATGATCTGCTACATCAAGCAGGCCATTGATGAACCGGTTCTGCGCTTTTTTGGGAGTACAATCTTTTACCAAAGTAATGATACAGTCGCCAACGCCGGCCGATTTGGCGCCGGGGGTATCCGTTTCAGGGATCAGCGTTTCCGCCAGTTCCGCGATCAGTTCCCGGTGCGTGTCCAACTGTCCCAGGTCAGGAGTGCGGCTAAGCCTGCGGTAAGTAACTCCCGCCGTTCCTGCTGCGGCAGCTCCGCCAAGCAGCAGGATTCCGGCTATGGCCTTTCTTCTGTTCATAATAAACTTCTGTTTTTATGCTGCCACTACTTCCTGTTCTTCCTCGTAGCGTTGTAACTCTGGAATTGCAACAGCCATTCATAGATATTCATACCGTTTTCACGGTACTTCGGATTATAGAACATATGCCAGCAACAATGTGCGCCAGGGTACACGGTAAGTTTGGTAAGTCCTGGTTTATACCTGTTGGTGCTGTCTATAGCCTCTTTGGCATTGTTCAGGAAGTAGTCGTCCTTATCGCCTGCAAAATACCAGGTATGGATACCTGCGTTGGCAACCAGGTTGTAACGCTTCAGGTGATCCGGTTCTACCCGGGCTGCCGACATGGTAACGCAACCTGCAATGCGGTTAGAGAGTTCTTTGTTCTGTGTCTTGGCTGATTCAACAGACCATCCGCCGGCGCTGTAACCGGTCAGGTACATCCGGCTGGTGTCGATAGGATATTTTCCTATCACATCGTCCAGCATGCGGCTGACATCCTGCGGGGCAAACGACCAGCTTTCGGCCAGTGGCGCCAGTACAATGAACTGGTATTTTTTGCCGTCCTTTTTATTTACTGCTTCTATTTTCTTTCCTTCTTTCAGTTGCCTTGTAACGCCTTCCCTGAATATTTTGGAAGGATCGTTTCCTGCAATACTTCTCCCGTGGAAGCAGACCAGGAGAGGGTATGTCTGGCCGGGCTTTACATCTTCCGGCACATATATAAGTGCCTGCCTGGTTTGCCAGACATTTATCCTGACATCTATTCTTTGCATCGGGGTATATTGCCCTTTTGCCATTACAGCCGCCAACAGGAAAGCCAACAGCGCGTATATTTTCCTATACATATTTTCGTTTTCTGATCGCCCGGTAATTATAACTTCAGCATCACCTCTTCGAGGGACATACCTACTACTTCTTCCAGGTCTAATTTAGATTTGCGTAATAATTTTTCCAGCTCGATCTTCTTAACCATTTCACCGTTATAGGAGCGATAGGCTTCTTTGTACTGTTCCAGCGAAACGCCGTCCTGGTTATTGCGGAATTTTTCTTCTACCTGGCTGAAATGCAGCAATGCATCTTCCAGCAATGGGGCATGCAGCTCGTATAATTGTTTGTTGGCAGCGTAGTCTTCGTAGAGGTTGAGTACTTTGGATTTAATGGCCAGTACTTCCGATTCTCTCTCTTTATCCAGCAAACGGCCTTCTGCTTTTACGCGTTTGGTTTCGTTAGGGATCTTGAGCAGGTTGCCGATCGGCAATAATACCCCGAAGTTATAACGAGGGTAGAAGACGTTGTTCGTGTTGGAGTTTCCTTTGATGGTAAACTCATTCAGGTTACCCGCAGCAGAGAAGTGGTTTAACCACTGGGCGCCTACTATTCGTTTATCATACTTGTTGATTTCTTTACTTACAGCGTATTTGGTGATGGCCGGATTTTGTAAGGCCAGCTCTACCAGCTTGGCTTTAAACCTGGCTACGTTACTTGGATCAGCAGGCAGTTTCAGTAAAACAGAGGTGTCTTTCCTTTGAAGTTGAGCCCAGCTGGAAAAGCTGATGCACAAAAGTAAAACAGCAGTGATAATTGTCTTCATGATTGATTATTTAAAACGTAGAGATATTTTGCTTTTAATACAATTGCCATAAAGGCATAGAACATTAGAGATGATTCAACTAATGTGTTGGCATCCTGTGCGTATTCGGCAAGGGCCATCCCCAGCATGGAAGCTGCGATTCCCAGCATGATCAGTTTGTCGAGATCATTTTTGAGTTTAAAGTAGTTAACAATGGCGATCTGTATCAGGAAGAAGAAGTTGCCTGCAAGCAGGAAGATGCTTACCCATCCCGTTTCCAGTATGGCGCGCAGATAACCGTTATCCGTCATAAAGTTCGCCAGCTCGTGCCCGGGGTAAAATACTTCCCCGTTATAGCCGGTGGTCATTAATCCTCCTCCTATAGGATGCGTGTAGATGTATGGTTGAATTTTATGCCTGTTCCGGTCACGAACATTCACTGATTCATCTTTCTTTCCGAGGAAAGCCGTTCTTACCCTTACTATGGTCGGGTTGCTGTGGAAAGGTCCGAACAGGACCACCAGTGCCAGGAACCCGAAGGCCATTGCTATGAGAATAGTGTTTTTGTTATGAAGATTGGCCAGGAAGAATAACATCAGCCCCGCAGGCACCATCACATAGCCGGTACGGGTGCCTGAATACCCAAGTCCCAGCAACTGGAACACAATGGCAAACACCAGCCAGAACTTCTGCGATGGCTTCATGGCGTATTTAGGCGTCGTCAGGAGGATGGTACACAGGATCACGTTGCAGGCCATGATAATGCCGAAGGAAGCGGCGTCCGACATGAACGAGAAGATCCTGATCCCCGCCTGTATCATCGTGGTGCTGAACCTGGCAGGAAACTTGGCAATGAAAGCCTTTTCATAAGGCATCAGTCCAAAATGCTGCTGCAAACAGGCATAGATGCCGGCAAGCGTGCCTATCGCAATCCAGAACTTGATGAACCTCCTGATATCCTCCATGTTGTTGAATACATTCAGGCCCAGGTAGAGGAACAGCAATCCCCTCACAAATACCCGGATCATTACCACCCAGGCGGCAATATTGTGACCGTAAGGGTTGGCAATACCCATTACCTGTACCAGCAGATACAGGATCAGCGACATCAGCAACGGATCCTTAAGCACCTGTACCTTCTTGATAGTAGGATCGCCCCGCCTGATAAAGCATCCCAGCAAAGTGCACAGCAGCAATCCATCTATAATCACACCCACGTTTTGCTCGTTGCCCGACAGCTTTTCCAGTACAGGCACCGTTAACCCGATGGTTACAACTACATAGTAACCCAGTTTGTAATTAACCACGCAGACCAGGCAAAGCGCCAATCCCATGATCCCCGCAACAAGCGCTATCCCCAATTTCAGATCCTGTGATGCCAGGTAGGCAACCGCCGGAACCGACAGGAACCACAGTATATAAAACAACACACGCGACAAAGTCTTTTTAAACGCTGGCATGACGAATGAATATTAAAAGAAAACAGTTTTTATCAATAACAACAGGATGATGACGCCGGCAAACAGGATAAGCAAATTCTGATGCAGTCGGTCGCTGACCACCTTCTTTACTTTTTTTTGTCTCATGTCCTTAAAGTGTTTGCAGTTACAGGCTCCCGGCGTTCTTTAAACGGCCCCACGAAGAGGAACTTCATTCCCAGCATCACGCATAAACGATAAAGAACGATAGAGAAATAGATCCCTGTTGCCATGAATATTAAGATCAGTACCGATCCCCTGATGTGAAAGTGTCCTTCGTATAACAGTCGCCTGCAGATGAAAATAATTCCAAGGTGCAGCAAATAGATATACAGGGAGTAATTGCCTATTACCTGCAGGAATTGCAGTTTTCGGCTGTTTGCCAGAACCATGGAGATCATGATCACTAACACGCCGCCCAGCAGCGTCAACACAGATATATAGAAAATATTCAGCTCCGGGTGTATCATGCAGAAATACTGGACCGCTATAAAAACAGGAGTGAGCAACAGTATTTTCTTTGGAGATGCCAGTTGCTGCTGCACCTTTTCTTCAAAGAAAAAGGCTACAGATAAATGCCCAAGGGCAAAAAAAGCGTAATAAAGCGTGATGTCAGTAAGGGTGCTGATATCTCCGGTGTAAGGTTTTAAAGCCATCAGGCCAAGTCCGAGTAATAATTGAGCAAAGGCATTGAGTTTAAACACAACGGTAGTGAACATATAGAGAACAGATACGTTGAACAGCGCAAGCAGGTACCACTGCTGAAACATGCTCCTTGGGTGTATCAGTATGTCTAAATAATTCATGAATCCCAGTTTGTGATTGGTGTATTGCGAAAAAATTATCTGTAATGTCGTCTGGATCAAACACCACAACAAGTATGGATAAAGAAGGGTGTTGACCTTATTGATAAAGAAGTTCCGGGATCCTCTTTTTCTCAGGCTCGATGCGAAAAAAAGGCCTGACAGGAAAAAGAATAACGGCATCCGGAATCCATACATCATCTCGTTTATATCCATCAGCACCGGGTTGATATAGGCCCCGGCATAAAGCAATCCGTAAATGACATGCCTGTACGTTACAAATATGATTGCGATCCCTTTTGCATAATCTACCCAGGCATATCGCTGGGTAGATGGCGGACTGAAAGAAAAGAGTTGCTTAACGGTTTCATGTAATTTCATCTGTTTTTAGTTGTTTTAGGGGTTCAACTAGCACAGGCTACAGATCTATATAATCTTCGTTGATATTATTTAATACTGCACCCAGGAGCTTGCCGTCCAGGCTTTGCAGGAATTGTATAGAATCTTTGTCGTTTTGTTTTAACGATGCTTTTGAATTGAACACAGCGATAACCCCTTCTACGTAATGTTCAAGCTCTCTGCTATCGGTATAATCATTCAATGGCGCGCCTTCCAGCAGGATAAAATCATAATGCTTCTTCAGTTCCTGTAAATAATTCAATAAGTGATTTTCCGGCAGGATCTCTGTTGGCGTATAGTCGCCGCCTTTACATCCTATCACTTCAATGTTGGAAACAGCGTAGGTAGTGATCAGCGGTTTTACCTTCTCATATGAAAATTCTTCCGGTGCAACAGAGAAAGTTTCCAGCGTTGGTTTGGCTTCCAGCTGCAGGGTCAGGTCGTTGTTGCAGAAGTTGGTATCAATAACCAGCACGCGTTTGTTGCTGAGACTTAAACTATAGGCAACAGCCTGCACCAGCGTGGTTTTTCCCTGTTGGGAATTGGTACTGGTAAAGAGGAAGATGGATTTCCCGCTGCTCTCGATCTCGAACCTGAGTTTTCTCAACAGCTCCCTGAAACTATTCATACGTTTGCGCACTGCATCATAGTCTTCTGCTTTTTGTTGCAGCACTTCCAGGATGCTGTATTTTTTCAGGTCTGCGTGGTTGATGGTACTAATCAGCTTCAGGTCTACATTCTTTTCGAAGATAGAAGGCGACTTGATGGATGAATCAAAGAACTCTTTGAACAGGATGATCATCGAAGACAACATGAAGACTGCGATACCCGCCATTCCCATAATGATCGCGCGTTTGGAGGATTCTGGTTTGAAGGCCGGTTGTCCTCTTAACGTTTGTTTGAAGTTGTCCATCGGCGCGGTGCGGTTATCGATGGCGCTGTTCAGTTTTTCTTTCAGCTTATTATACTCATCCTGGGCTAGCTGCAGCTCCTGGGTGAGGGTGCTTACCATAGCTTCTTTGTTGGCATAGGAACCGATAGAGCCTTTCAGGGCACGGATCTTTTGTTCCAGTATCGACCTGTTCTGGTTGGATGCTTCCAGGTCGGCTTCCAGTCCCGCTTTTTTGGTTAACAGTTCTTCCTTGCTTACCGGTACTCCGTTTACGGTGGTAGTGGTAGTGGATGGATAGCTTTGCAGTTGTTTTCTCACCGCTTTGATCTTATCCTGCAATGCTTCGTTATTGCTGCCCGTCCTGATATATTCGTCGTTCAGGTCGGTGAGTTGCTTGCGAAGCGCGAGGATTTCGCTGTTATAGTTATAAGCGGGTTTACCCTGCGTGATGCCGCTGATCTGCGCATTTAAAGCCTGGATTGAAGAAGAGATAGAGTTGGCATTGGCTTTTTCATCAAGTAGTGATTTTTCCAGTTGGCTGATCAGCGACAGCTCGCTGCTGCTGGTGGCTTCGATATTCACCACACCGGCAGAGGACTTGAACATCCTTAACGCTTCTACTTTTGCATCGAGTTCCTGTTTCTTTTTATTTACCAGTTCCTCGAAAGTGGATACGTTTTCTACGGTACGTTCAGAACGCAGGCTCCGGTAGTATCGGATAAATTCTTCGTACAGGGTGTTTACTGCAAAGGCAGACTGTTCGGGGTTGGGAGATCTGTAAGAGATATCTATATAGTCAGTTCTCGGCAGACGTCCTACATTCAGTGTTTTGCGGATCGATTCGTAATCAAATTTGCAGAGCTTCATATACTCCAGGATCTTGCGTTCAGCAGGATGGTAGGAAGTAAGCATTTGCAGCGAATCAAGTTTCTGCTGGCAGATGCGCAGCGCTTCTTCTTTATTGAACTGTTTGTATTCCGGTGTTTTCAAATCATTCTCCGTGAGTTTGGCGAACGGTTTGCCGGATGTCAGATCGTGGATAAGCAAACGATAGGAGAGTAGTCCAACTACCAAAGGAGAGTTAATGGTTTGTACAACGTTTTCAAATTTTACATCAGATTCATAGATGTTGACATTCTCGTCGCGCAGGGTGATCTGGTCTTTGATGGTGAAGCCTGTCGACATCTGGGCGTTAGATTCGTAAAGTCGTGCTTTCCCGATGGTAAATACAAAGGCCAGTGCTACTGCGGCAACGGTGCTGATGATGATCCACCATTTCTTTTTCAACAAAGCCTTTATAAAATATATTACCTCCATATCAATTATAAATTTTTATCAATTATTATTTTTTAAAAAATCCGGTTATACCGGATAAGCAACTGCCTGAAATTGGCGCAGGTTGCTGCGATTATATTTCTTCCCGGGGTAACGATATTGATGCTTAAACCTGATGGTTCGGGCATACGCACCGCGGTGTATAGAATGCTGTTGGTAACTAAAAGAGGTAAGAAATAAATCAAACCGGCTTATTAGCTGGTCTTATCGAAGGATGTGGTTGAGGAATTAAACGCGGAGTATCTGGGCAGGTAAAGCTCCCATAATATATTCAGCCTTAGGGCATATCCGGTTTACGGCCGCTAAATTAGTGGAGGATTTTTGATCCTGCTTTACTTTTTAGGCAAAAGCTGTTTTTTTGTTAGTGAACGATGCAATTTTCGGGTTGAAAATAATATTTGGGGTTATGACTGTTCTGTTCCCGTTATAACATATAATATTAAGAAGCGGAAAGAATATATTTTATAAGGAAGCAGGATATGCGAAACAATTCATTAAGCCGGGATGTTAATCTTCTTATTAATAAAAAGTTGGAAAATGAGATAGGGACAGATCTAATTTTCGTTTACAGTGAAATTATAGACTTTTACCAGTAAAAATCTGCCGTTTACCAAAAAACTAAATCATCATATCAGGAATGTACTAATTTTACACCCATCGAAGCAAAATGCTACGATTTAACCAGAGCTCAAGAAGCTTTACGATCCGTAATAATTCTCGCTATCATCCCCTGAAAAACTGCAAGCCGACCTTATCCAATTTAAAGCCAAAGGAACTTAAACTGCATTTTTATTGCGGTAAAAAATTTAAACGTATTTCTGAATCCTAAGGTCATGAAAAAAACAATATTGGTAATTGATGATAGTGCGCCGATCAGGTATCTGCTCGAAGCTATGTTAAGTAAGGAATATTCAGTAGTCTCTGCAGCTGATGGATTTTTAGCACTCGCCTGGTTGTCGAATGGCAACAGCGTAGATTGTATCGTTACTGATCTGCAAATGCCGAACATCAGCGGTTGGGAATTGTTGGATCATTTGTCCAGCAGCGTGCTGTATCGCGATATTCCTGTAGTAGTATTATCTGGAAATGTGGAAACCGACGCAACCGAATTAACAAATAAATACAGCAATGTATTTGCTTTCACCCGTAAACCTTTTGATCCTGTGCAATTGATGAAAACCGTAGGCGAAATTGTTGGTCGCCGGGTTGCTGCGGCTGTTTAATAAAAACATTTAACCCTGAAATTGAGTACCAATCCCGAGTATATGGATAAAATTACACCTACTTTAGATCACGTTGTCAGTGATACCGTAAAGAATGCGGGAGTGAGTAATGGAGCCATTGTGAAGGAGTTGAACACCGAGAAGATCGTATTGGTTGTAGGACGATTCCTGCAACGGATGCCGAGCGAACCGCACCTGAAGTTTATAATGGTAGATAATGTCGCAGATGCAGAAAATGTGCTGGCGGAAATGTGGCAGATCTATAACAAGGTCCCCTCTGCAATTATTTATCGTTACAACTATGGTTTTGAAACCGGCTTCCAGCAGTGGGAGGAATATTTCAAGATCCATCCCGGCAGGAAACAAGTACCGTTCTTCCTTTACATGGAAAAAGTGACTGGTAATCTATTATCAATAAAACAAAACCATCCTTTTATTGATGATATGATCTCCAAAGACACACTGGATACGCTCTCTGCAAAAATTGAGTTTGTAGGCCGCTTTAAAAAAATGCAGAACAACTGGGTGAAGGAAAAAAAAGATACCGAAACCCGGACTTACAAACAGCGGTGGAGCTATTTCCTGAAAAGGGCGTTTGACATAACTGCTGCGGGAACCCTGCTTATACTGGCCAGCCCTGTCATGCTGCTTATTGCCATTGCTATAAAGCTGGAGTCCAAAGGCAATATCTTTTACGCCTCTCCACGCGCCGGCAGGAACTATAAGGTGTTCAAGTTTTATAAATTCCGTACCATGGTGGCGGATGCGGATAAACAACTCAGCAAACTGAAACACCTGAACCAGTACGATTCGAAAGGCGACGGACCTACTTTCTATAAAGTATCAAATGATCCAAGGATCACCCGCCTGGGCAACTTCCTCCGTAATACCAGCCTGGATGAATTGCCGCAACTCTACAACGTGATAAAAGGAGATATGTCGCTGGTCGGCAACCGCCCTTTACCATTGTACGAGGCAACTACCCTGACAACCGATGAATGGGCGGCCCGATTCCTGGCGCCGGCCGGCATCACCGGGCTTTGGCAGATCAGTAAACGCGGAAAGAAAGAAATGTCGGTACAGGAAAGGATCGATCTCGATATCAACTATGCTAACCGCAACTCTTTCAGGTATGATATGTGGTTAATGATCAACACGCCAAAAGCGCTAATACAAAAAGATAACGTGTAATAATGCTACTGAACTTTGTTGCGATTGCCTTGTTTGCTTACCTCGCCAGCTGTATTGTATTCAACTTTATATTGAGCCTGGCCGGGAGAGTGACCAGACAACGCAAAACCGACTACACCGATACGAAAGAATTCAGCCGGATCGCCATCCTGGTACCAGCTTACAAAGAAGACAGCATCATCCTGTCGACCGCCCGCAGCTATGCTGCGCAAACATACCCTTCCACCCGTTATGAAGTTGTAGTGATCGCCGATTCGTTGCAGCCTGCAACGATCCGGCAATTGATTGCAGCCGGCACCAGGGTAATAGAAGTGGCTTTCGAAAAAAGTACCAAGGCTAAATCCCTGAATGCGGCTTTTGCACAACTGGAGGAAGATTTCGATATAGCGCTGATCTGTGACGCCGATAATGTACTGGGACCTGATTTCCTGCTGAAAGTAAATGCCGCTTACCGGAATGGAGAACATGCCATACAGGGTAGAAGAGTAGCAAAGAATATGGATAGTTCTTTTGCCGTATTGGATGCGGTAAATGAAATTATCGCCAATCATATTTACAGGAAAGGCGCCAACGCGCTGGGGCTTTCATCCTCGGTGATCGGTTCGGGCATGGCCTTCGATTTCAAACTGATCAAAGGCATACTTAACGAGATCCAGGCAACCGGTGGGTTCGACAAAGTGCTGCAGTTGCTGTTGATCGAAAAAGGATACAGCATTTACTACCTGGAAGACGCCTGCATTTACGACGAGAAGGTAGACAACCCGAATACTTTCGAAAATCAGCGCCGCCGCTGGGTATCGAGCCAGTTCGTATACCTTGCCACTTATTGGAAAAAAGGCTGGAAGCAATTATGGAAAGGGAACTTTAATTATTTCAACCTGGCTATCTGCCAGAATATTCTGTTACCTCGCATGATCTTACTGGCAGCAGTAACCCTTTCTACGGTAGCAGCCTGGTTCCTGCAGGAGTGGTTGTGGATCCCGTTCGCATACTGGCTGCTGATATGGGTTCTGAACATCCTTAGCCTGTTATTGCCCCTGCCGGCAGTTTTTTATACCCGCTATTTCTTCACGGCAGTAGCAGGTTTGCCAAGAGCGGTCTATATCATGGTGGCATTGGTGTTCAAACTGAAAGGCGCTAACAAAACATTTATTCATACCCAACATACAAAAACGGAGATAGATAATCCTTTATTAGATGCTGCAAGAAAATAAGTCATATTATCCCTTAGTGTCTGTCATCACGGTGAATTACAATAACACCGGGGTGACCTGCGCTTTGCTTGAGTCTTTAAAGCGGATCAGCTATCCCAATTTTGAAGTGATCATTGTGGACAATGCTTCAAAAGAGCGGCCCAATGAAGCTATAGAAGCCGTTTTTCCGGCGGCGAAGGTGATCAACAGCCCTGTTAACAGCGGGTTTGCCGGTGGCAATAATTTAGGGATCAAAGCTGCCAAAGGCAGTTTCCTGTTCCTGGTCAATAATGATACGGAGTTTACCGAAGGACTGATTGAAGGATTGCTGGAAATATTTGAACAGCACCCGGATGCAGGTATGGCCAGTCCTAAATTCCATTAC
Organism: Chitinophaga terrae (ex Kim and Jung 2007); assembly: GCF_900107795.1. Lineage (GTDB taxonomy): Bacteria > Bacteroidota > Bacteroidia > Chitinophagales > Chitinophagaceae > Chitinophaga > Chitinophaga terrae. Next base: position 63,690 of record NZ_FNRL01000010.1, on the reverse strand, counting down.
TTCTTCCATAAAGGCACAATAGAATATGCCGGCTACAAGATCGTAGACCCATTGACAGGCCGCAACAGCATGATAGGCTGCGGCGAACAGGATAACGGGCAGTACGACCAGGTGTCGGTTACCAACTATGCTCATGGGGGCGCCATGATGATTCCCCGGCCGGTATTGGAGGATGTTGGATTGATGCCGGAAGTATTTTTCCTGTATTATGAAGAATTTGACTGGTGCGAGCAATTCAAACGCAAAGGCTATAAGATCTACTACCAGTATAAATCACTGATCTATCATAAAGAATCAATGACAACGGGGAAGAACAGCCCGTTGAAAACTTATTATATCACCAGGAATCGCCTGTTGTTCATGCGCAGGAACGTAAAGCTGCCGGCAAGGCTGTTCTTTATGACCTACTTCACCATGTTCACGGTTCCGAAAAATACGCTCCAGTTCCTGCTCAAACGTGAGTTTGTGCATCTGAAAGCGTTCTGGAACGCGATCTCCTGGAATCTCAGGCATTTAAAACCAACTGATGTATGTGCGGCATAGCTGGATTCATAGATTTCAATAAACGTGCAGACCTTAATGTGCTGCAACGTATGACCAATGTATTGGAACACCGGGGCCCCAACGACGCGGGTTACGAAGTGTTTGAAGACCAGGCTGCCTTAGTTGGTTTCGGCCAGCGCCGTTTATCGATCCAGGACCTCAGCAGTTCCGGCCATCAGCCTATGCACTTCAATCACCTGTCTATCCTCTTCAACGGGGAAGTATACAACTTTAAAGAGATCAGGAAGAAGCTGGAACAACTGGGATACGCTTTTCATTCAGGTACCGATACAGAAGTGCTGATCAAAGGTTATGATGCCTGGGGAATGAAAGTATTGGATCAGTGCATCGGGATGTTCGCTTTTGCGATATACGACCGCCGGGAGAGAAAAGTGATCCTCTGCCGCGACCGCGCAGGTGTGAAACCTTTGTATTATTACCGTGACAGCAATACCCTCCTCTTTGGCTCCGAACTGAAAAGCCTGTGTGAATTCCCTGGTTTCCGCAGGGATATTGACGTAAGCAGCATGTCGCTGTTCCTGCAGTTCAGCTATATACCCGGCCCATATACGATCTATAAGGATACGCATAAACTGCGGCCCGGCTATTATATTACCCTCGACCTGGCAAATAACAGCCTGCAGGAAACCTGCTACTGGAATGTGCTGGATCTTTACCGGCAGCCGCTGACAACGATGCCTGAACATGAGATCATCAACCAGACAGACCTGCTTTTGCAAAGCGCTTACAAATACAGGATGGTAGCCGATGTGCCGGTAGGGGTTTTCCTCAGCGGAGGGTACGACAGCGCAAGCGTAGCGGCTATCCTGCAATCGGGAGCCGGCAGCCGGATCAAAACTTTTTCCATAGGGTACAAAGAACAACAGTGGGACGAATCTGCAGAAGCAAGGAAGATAGCCAGGCACCTGGGAACCGACCATAACGAATGGATAGTTGGCCCTGAAGATGCCAAAGGCGTATTAGATCTGCTTCCGGAGATCTACGACGAACCCTTTGCCGACAATTCGACCGTGCCTACTACGCTGGTGAGCAAACTGGCCAGTCAGCAGGTTAAAGTGGCATTGTCGGGAGATGGGGGAGACGAGATCTTCGCAGGTTATAATAAATTCAACCAGTCTTTGTCCTATACTTCGCGTTTCCCGAGAGGAGTACAGAGCATGTTAAGCCATGCTATGGGATTGGTGAACCCCGCTTACATCCCGTATTTCAATAAACAGTACAACTTCACTTCCAGGTACGAGAAAATGAAGCTGATCTGGGCTTCCGGTCAATCTCCGCGCGCCCTGAAATACATCGCCCAGTACCTGACAGAGTCGGAAGTGCAACACTATATGGGGCAAACTGCCGCTGCTTATAAAACGAACTTTGACCTGAACGGGGAATTGAATGGAGTGAACGATGAATTGAACCGTTTGCTGGCAGTGGATTACAAAACCTTCCTGGTAGATAATAACCTGGTGAAGGTAGACAGGGCTACCATGTCTGTAGGTATCGAAGGTCGCGAACCGATGCTGGATCACCGCATTGTTGAGTTTATGGCAAAAGTGCCGGCATCATTGAAAACGAAGAACGGTATCAATAAATATATTCTGAAACAGGTAGTACACCGGTATATCCCGCCAGCGCTGATGGACAGGCCTAAACGTCCGTTTATCGCTCCTTTGCAGGTATGGTTCAGGGAGGAGTTGAAAGAAAAGATGCAGTATTACCTGTCTGCCGACCGGTTAGAAAAAACAGGGTTGCTGCACGGGCAAAACATTAATAAGCTGTTACAACGTTACCTGGCCGGCGAAAAGGTAAGTCACCAGAAGTTGTGGAATATCCTGGTGTTCCAGCTTTGGTATAACAGGTGGATAGAAAAATTATAGCATGTCAGCTCAAAGAAAGATAAGGGTTTTAGAAACGATCCGCCAGGGAAAGATAGGAGGAGGAGAAAGCCACGTGTTGGACCTGGTGGCGTCATTGGATAAATCGAATTTCGAAGCGGTAGTATTATCATTTACAGATGGACCTATGATCGCTGCTTTGCAGGCGATGAACATACCGGCCCATGTAATAGAAAGCGAGAAGGCGTTTGACATTTCTGTGTGGCTGAAAGTCCGCCAGTTCATTAAAGAACAGCAGATCGATATTGTGCATGTTCATGGAACAAGGGCGAACACTAACGTACTGTGGGCAGCGAGGAGTTTGAAACTTCCCGTTATCTACACCATCCATGGCTGGTCTTTCCATGAAGGGTTAAAACCTTTAATGAAAAAGGCGAGGATTGCGGCAGAGAAATTTATCACCCGCCGGGCGCAGGTAAATATCTGCGTATCTGATGCCAACAGGATGACAGGAAAAGAAGCTTTCGGGCAGTTCAAAGCCATTGTTATCAAGAATGGCGTGAACCTGGAAAAGTTCGATCACCAGGGGGAATATCCTGATCTGCGCGTCGCGTATCAGATACCGGCACATCACCTGGTAGCAGGTTACATTGCAAGAATGACCCTGCAGAAAGACCCGGTGACCATGATCAGGGGATTCGCGGAAGTATTGAAGGTATTCCCTGATATCACCCTGCTGGTGATAGGAGAAGGAGAATTGAAGAAGGTAGCTTTGGAAACCGCCAGGGAGCTGGGAATAGAAGAGAATATCCGTTTCGATAATTTCAGGAAAGACATTCCCGCTGTGCTGCAAGCTGTGGATATTTATTGCCTGCCGTCCCTTTGGGAAGGTTTCCCGATAGGAGTACTGGAGGCAATGGCAATGGGGAAGGCAGTAGTAGCGTCGGACGTCGACGGCACAAGAGAAGCGGTGCAGCACGAGGTGAATGGCCTGTTAATACCGGCCAGCGACCCGGCTGCCTTAGCTGAAGCAATAGTACGCTTATGTAAAGATGCGATCTTCAGGAAACGGTTGCAGGTAGGGGCCATCAATACAGTTCAGCGTCAATATACTATAACACAAATGACAAGGCAAATTGAAGCGGTTTATCACCAGCTTTACAAACAATAGTTTTACTTATGACACAGCCAGTAATCACATACGAATACGATCGTATCACAGATATCAAACGTCTGAATTTTATTACTGACAGCCTTAAAAAGGAGATCCCGGCCAATGGACGAGTGCTGGATGTAGGGTGTGGCAATGGGGTGATCAGCCGCCATCTCGGCCAGTTCGGCTACGAGGTGCTGGGTATTGATATCAGCCAGAAAACAATAGATGTAGCGCGCAGCAAAAATACCCTGCCAAATGTAAGGTTTGAGGCGATCAGCGCAGAGCAGTTGACAGCAATGGGCCAGCAATATGATGCCGTTATCTGCAGCGAAGTGCTGGAACACCTCGACAGGCCCGAAGTTTTGCTGAAAACTATTTATGCGTCGCTGAAAGATGAAGGCACTTTGATCGTAACAGTTCCTAACGGGATGGGCCCGCGCGAAGTGTGCGTTACCAAACCAATGCTGAAAGTGCGTAAAAGCCCTAAGCTGCAGTCGTTCATCCTTGGCGTTAAGAAAATGCTGGGTTACAAAGGTACTACGGTTCAGTCGCAGGCCGACAACCTCGACCACGTGCAATTCTTCACCCGCAAAGACCTGGAGCAGCTGGCCGATAATAATGCATTCAGGATCGTGAAGTTTGCGAAAACCAATTTTGTAGAAGATGTTTTCCCTTTTTCTATTATCACCAAACGGGTGAAAGCATTGCAGGCGTTCGACTGCCAGGTGGCGGAACTCCTGCCTTACAGCCTGACAGGAGGGTTTAATACCATCTGGAAGAAAGCGGGCAAATAAAGGAACCCGTTAAAAATAAAAATGTCCTTATCTTCTTTGGAGGAGATAAGGACATTTTGTTTATCTAACCTTTTATTTCTTTCGTAAACGCAGATCGGTGCTGTCTAACAACATTCGCTCCTCTGTTCGCGCTGCCGTAGTGAAAATAGACAACTGGGGAAAAATATAATATTTGGACTCGTCGTACACCAGCTCCTTTCCGTCGCTGAACTGGTACATGCCCCGTTCAAAATCCAGCACTGAAGGGAATAGCACGGAACCTCCTGATCTTTCACAAAGGTACCAGATGGGAAGAATTAGTATTCGCTTCTCCTTGTTCTTAGACATCAATAATTTCCAATTAATGTTTGCTGCAATTAATTTGGCAGGCAGCCCGGAAAGGGATGCGGGCGCTGAATAGGAGAGCAGGATACTATCTGCCTGGTATTGTTTGTTAAGAAAGATCTTTGCGTTGAGAATATAGGAGCAATCTTTACAAGCTTCCTGTTGCAGGAATTTCCTTTCCCTGCCAACTATGTTTCCCATTCTTATCCATTCTTTCTGTTCAGGTTTCATTTGTGCTGATAAAGAGAAGGAAATGGTTAATAGGCCAACTGTGACTAAAAATAGATTTCTCATAGTAATATTATTGGCAACCAGAAGGTGTTCCTTTACGTCCCTCTTGGTAATCTAGTACAGGAGCGATAAAATCACGAAATTTCTGGTCTTTGTTATTTAAGTCTTTTATCATATTTGATGACCACTGTATGGTAGATTGCAAACCTAGCCAGCCCAATGCTTCACTATCTGTTCTTGATAAGTTAGGGAATATTTCCTGTAATGCGTCTGCTATCTTGTCGGCATACTGAGCAGCCATCATTTCGTGCTGATTTACCCACGAGTTATCAAATAGAATTCCCTCTTGCCTTAAATAGGCGTGCAATGATTCGTGTAGGATAGTAGTTACAATAACTTCTTTAGGTTTTTTGGGAAGTTCATCAACATTCAGATTTATAAAAATTTCCCCGACTAGAGGACCAGATGAGTGTAATTGATCGGTAAATCGAAGGTGTGATTCTGTGTTATCATATTCTCCTAAAACTCCGGGAAGAAATGCACTACTGTGCTTTTCTCTGTAGATTACATCAATGTTAGAGTTGTTCCCACCAAACATGCCAACTACAACAGTTTTAATCAGGTTTGTAAGTTTCCCATCTAATGCCAAATCAAATGCTTGTTGCAGACATGGATTATCTAAGTCGCATACAAGTGTAGTCACTTTGCTTGGTTCTGGGTCAGCAGAATTGTTAGGATCTTCATCCCATGGCTCCTCATCGTCTATGCCTCCAGGGCCGGGACCGCCCCCAGGTGTACCTCCTCCGCCGCCAATTCCACCATCCCATGGTGGCGGAAGTGTACCTCCGCCATCACCTGATCCATCCTCTCGGCATACAGAGTAACCATAAACTGTAAATACACCGTCGGCATCCACATAGGTGTCTTGTAAATAGACACAGTCTCTTGTAGCCTGTGCAGACTCTTTATACGCCTTTTCGTTCTGAAATGTTCTAAAACTTGCACTGTATTTTCTTTTGCCCTTTACATAATAATTTCCATATTGGAAATTCATGTTCAGGTCATATCTGCCAGATAAACCTGTAAAATTTGATGGCCGGAAAGCATAATGATACTTACTGTACATAGGTTCAGCAATAATAACCAGCAAATGTCCCTTAAAACCAGTCTGCGTTTTGGAAATAACAATCTTTCTGATGCTTTTACTACCATTGTTAAGGCCATTTTTGAAAGGATAGGAGACGGTAATAGTTAATGTATTACTGCTGTCTTTTAGAATTTTGGCTTGATCCCAATTCGGTTCGCCAGTTGTATGCGGTACTGCTGCGTACCATTTTTTTGCATCCTCGATCAGATCATCTTGGGCTTTCGGTAAAGAATATTCCTTTAAACAGGAAGATAGACAAGTGATGATTACACATAGGCCATAGGCCAACAAAGTTCGGTTAATCTTAAACATTCAAAATGAGGGTTTACGGGTTAAACCTATAAAAACGGAATCTGCTAACAAGATAGTTTAATTTATCGGAAGATTATATTTTTTGATTGAGAAATGAGCATTGAAAAAGGTCAATCTCTGGCTTCGGAACTTGCCCATATGCAACAAGCATCAGGATTAAGATGTTAAATGACACTGTTGCCTGTCCATCTCCGTATCCAACTTATCCATCAATTCTCCCGACAAATGAAAATCGAATTTCCTGGCAAATGGTTTTCCTGACTGTAATAAGGCATTATAGTCTTCCATCCGGAAAGTTTTCGGATTGGCAAGGCCGGCCGACCAGTCGATATAATGAAGATTGTCTTTAGTGATCTGTTCCCTGTATTTGCTGTTCATCAAAATAGTCTGGAAAATAAATTCATCAGCGCCCCAGGTCAGCTTGAAATAGCGGCGGAGTAAAGGATGTGATCTTTCGTATTGAATGCAATATTCCACGCAGTCCTGTGTCAGCGTCCACCAGGCGGAGCCGCAGTAGAGTTTCAGGCGGTAAGGCGCTTTTCTTCTGGGCAATAATTTAGTGAGAAGTTTACCGAATTTATATTTGCCGGGGAAGTTATATTCCACGAAATGATACTCGTTCATTTTAGTCATCATCGGAGCCAGGGCTTCATCGCTGATCACGTCCATGAACTGGGTATGAGAAGATACATTGCAAAGGAAGTCGTAGATCTCTTCTATTGGCTTCAGGGTATAGTCCTGGCCGCTCATCAAAGTGATGTAGGCGTATTGTTGCCCTGCTGCCAGCACCGCTTCCATGCTGTTAATGGATGCCTGTATGATACCCCAGCCAGCCCAGGTTACATTGGCCCTTTTTGGTACAATGAACACATTGGGCAAATGAAACAGGCTTTCCCAGTCTGCAATGTTGCACTTGGAATCGATATGCAGGAAGCAGTCGACCTGCGGATGATGAAGTTTATCGATCAGCCTCCTGACCTGTGCCGGGTGTTTATGCGCCTGGATGATAAAAGCTAATCTTTTCGGGGAACTATTCGGCTGCATAGTGTTTGTTTCTGAGTTTATTAATTAAGGTTATGCATTCCTGCCAGCCATATACACAGATTTCGCGAATGCTAACTTTCAGGTATTTCTTTATAAAATAATAACCGAAAGCGGCGGCAAATACTACGTTCAGGAGAGAAGAAAAAGCAACGGAACGGATGTCGTTGAAGAAATATACGAACAGCAGGTCGCACGCTACGTTGAGCACCAATTTAAGTATATTTTTATAAAGGTTCACTGCTGGTTTGTTGATCATATCCAGGGTTACGCCTATAAAACGGTCGATAGGCCAGAGGATGGCGGAGAAGAGGAAGATCCTCACTACATCTGTGGCGCCCAGGTAAGCCTTATCGGCCAGGATGATGATCAATGGTTTGGTAAGGATGATCAGTCCCAAAATGAATGGGATGATCAGGATGCTTACCGTTCCTGTATACCTGCAGAAAGCCCGGGCAACTGCCGCATAGTCTTTCCTGTTGGCGGCAGCCGAAAGGGTAGGTTGTGCAGTAGCAACAAAGCTCCTTAAAATGATCTCTATCACTTCCATGAATTTCTGAGGAATGCTGTAGATGGCTACAGCAGCGGGATTCATCATGGTCCTGATCACGAGGTTGTCTGAATAACTGATAAGGGAAGAAGAAACCATACTGCCAACTACCAGTCTTCCAAACCGGAAAAGCTCCATCCCATGTTCCTTGGTTTTAAATGCCAGGGAACGAACGCCCGTCCATTTTGCCAGCAGGGAATATATGCTTGCCAGCGCCATGGATGCGGCAAAAGCATAAAGCACCGACTGGATGGTTAAGGCATGCGCCAGGTATAACACACCAAGGAAGACAAGAAAAGAACCGTTCTGCACCAGGCGGATCTTCACAATATTATCAAAACGATGTTCGGCTTGCAAAACCCAGGTTGCAAAGTTCCAGGGTAACGACAATAAAGTAACGATGCCTATCCATTGCAGGAAGAAATGCCAGGTATCATTAAACTTTTCATAAGCGACAAAATATACCAAAGCGCCCAACACTACATAACTCAATGTCAGGATCAGGCTTATATACCAGGCGGCCCCAATTACTTTCTTTGCAGTAGGCATTTCCACGCCTGCGTAGAATTTGATGATACCTGACTGCAATAATCCTGTACGGATCTGGTCCAGTATATTATAGGTAGCAATGAACAATACCCACTCTCCAAAATCGGGTATGGATAGTACGCGAACCAGTAAGGCAAACGACAATACATTAAAGAATGCTGTCACCAGGTTACCCAGGAACGAATGAAAATGCCGGTTGCGAAACGTCGCCATGAAGTTTAAAGCCATGAATCAACAATTAATTCAAATCAAATTGCTAAATGTTGGTTCTTAAGAGGATATAGATAAAGTGAAGATGGCAGGGGTAAATTAAATTCTTTTACAGCCTGCGTGGCTTAGGTTAAAATTCGGCTGCAATATAGTTCTTTTGTCGTAATTATTTAACACCCTCCAGCTTTATATTATTAAATATTAAAAAATAGAGAGTTATGAATCTGTTTAAAAGATAATTTATTATTAAAAATAATACATATAAATTTTTTTCTTCATTTGTTTATTAAAAGTTTTCTATATTCGGGCATCTGATTATTGCTGACACATGAGCTGAAAGACCGTCTGAACGTCCCCTGGAAAACGCAATAAAAGAACCATTTTTTACGAAAAGCCTAGTCGTCTGGTGAAACAATTTTACACTCCTGTAAGGTTGCTCCTTGCATACCTTATAACCTTATTTATCACAATACCGGCCCTTGCTCAGCAGGTGCCCGTTACCTTACCGCCGAATACCGTTAATAATGTTGCCGGGTATTATGAAGCCCTCCAGCAGGGGTATAATGATAATACCAGCAAAACTTACCCGCTCATCGTGTTTATGCATGGAGTGGGAGAGCTGCAGTATGATGCCGACAACAAACCACCCAGGCCTATGTCTGTGGTGCTAAGGAACGGCATACCTAACCTGATAGAAAGGAACCTGTTTCCTGCTTCCTTTTCCTATAAAGGACAGGACTTTTCGTTTATAGTGATCAGTCCACAGTTTATCAGGTGGCCGGGCGCCGATGATGCCAATAAACTGGTAGCCTACCTGAAAACAAAATACAGGATCGATGAGAACAGGATCTATATCACCGGTTTAAGCATGGGTGGAGGAGTAGCCTGGGGCGCTATTTCCGAAAATGCTGAAAAAGCAAAACAATATGCCGCTGCGGCAATGGTTTGCGGGGCCTATAACCCCAACGACAGGCCCGAACTGGCAGGCGTGATCGCTGCTAACAATACTCCTGTCTGGGCTTTTCATAACAGGACAGATCCCACAGTAGACCCTAATTTCTCCATCACCTGGGTAAAGAAGATCAATTCTTCTGTTCCAGCCCCCAACCCGCTGGCGAAACTTACCCTTTTTCAGCAGGACGGGCACAATGCCTGGGATTCTGCCTATAATCCGAAATACAAAGATCCTGTTACAGGACTTAACGTATATGAGTGGATGTTATCCTACTCTAAAGGCGCCACCGTTCCGCCTCCGCCAACCGGTAATAAAAAGATCATCGTAAAACCCAGCAGCAATGGCAACCAGATCTACTACAACGATGCCATGAACCAACTGAAGGTTTCGCCCGGCGATACCCTTTGCATTCCGGCTGGCGACTACGATTACATACAGTTCGGCAAACTTGCCGGAACAGCGGATAAACCCATCGTGATCATGAACTGCGGAGGCCTGGTAAGGGTAGGCGTTAACAGCACCGCTACAGCCGCATCTTTCGTGTTTTCTACCTGTAGTTATTTCAAACTGGAAGGAACAGGCGATCCATCCCTTAAATACGGGTTCGATATCAACGGAACCAATAAACAGGGCGAAAAAATGTTCGGTCTTTTCTTCGGCGACGGCACCACCGATATGGAAGTACACCACGCTTTCGTTCACGATGCCAGCATGTTCGTACAGGCAAAAACGTTACAATCCTGCTCCCATCCCGAATGGTGGGAGGCTTCCTTCGTAATGCGGAACGTAAAGATCCACGACCTTTTATGCCGGAACTCTACCTGGGAAGGCTTTTATATCGGCAACACCCATTACCTGTACACCAATGGCGGGTGTACAGACATGAAATCCCATCACATCGAGAACCTGGAAGTTTATAATAATGACCTGGAAAACATGGGTAGCGATGGGATACAGATCGCCATGGCCGACCTGGGCGACAATAAAGTATACAATAACCGGGTAGTGAACTATGCGATCGCCAGGAATGGCCCCCATGGTTATGGTATCATGAGTGGCGGCGGCAGCACCCTGAAGATCTACAATAACCGGATCGACAAAGGCTATAACCCCGGCATCCAGATATTCGGAAGCGGTATCAACTACGTTTACAATAACGTGGTTTCCAACATCACTTACGAAGGTATCAACGTGATCGACAAACTTGTTTTTCAACCAGCTACAGGTTATATATATAATAATACCGTTTATAACACGGGTTCCAATGGTTTAAAGATCTATGCGGACCTCACCACGATAGGGCACAAGGTCTATAATAACATCGTGATTGCCCCCGGCACACAGTGGGACTACCCCCAATCCGGTTACTACATCAAAGGTTCGACCCCTGTTAAATTCGATTTCGCCAATAACCTCAGTTATAAAACCCCCGAGGAAGCCGGGCTTGCAGACGCTGCACACGGTAATTTCCGTTTGCTGTCAGGCAGTAAAGCGATCGATGCAGGCCGCGATATGTCGGATATGCCTATGGGTAAAGACCTGGACAATACCAGCAGACCTCAGAACGGCAAATACGATATAGGCGCTTATGAGTACCTGACAGGAAGCAGGAAAGATCCGGTTGCCAATGCCGGCGCCGATATCTACATTTCCGCTCCTGCATCATCCGCAACCCTGGATGGTTCCGGTTCTACCGGTACTGACGGAACCATAACCTCCTGGTCCTGGAAAATGCTTAGCGGTCCTTCAGGCAGCGCAATTGCAGACCCGGGCGGTAAACAAACCAGCCTTTCCGGCCTGGTTCCCGGCGCCTATGTATACCAGTTAACGGTTACAGACAGCAATGGAAAAACAGCGTCCGACGAAGTAAGCGTTTTTGTATTGCCGGGCGAGCCGCGTTTGCCTGTAGTGAAAATGCCATCCAATACTACTATTACTCTCCCTAATAATTCCTTCCAACTCGATGGCAGCAGCTCTTACGATCCTGATGGCGTGATCGTCAGCTACGAATGGACCAAGAAAAGTGGTCCGGTTGCCGCCAGCATCGGCGACCCGACTTCTGCCAACACTACTGTAAGCGGTCTGACAGAAGGCGTATATGTATTTGAGTTGACAGTGACCAACAGTGCAGGTACAAAAGCCAGTGCAACCGTGACCGTTACCGTACAGGACCCTGCCAGCGCCAACAAACCGCCGGTAGCCAATGCAGGGGTAAACATCACGATCACGCTTCCGGTTAATTCTGTGACCTTGGATGGCAGCGCCTCCACAGACCCTGATGGCACTATTGCTTCCTGGAGCTGGGCTAAAGTGAGCGGACCCGCTTCCGGCAACATCGTCAGCGCAACCACAGCAAAAACAAATGTCACCAATCTTATTGAGGGTACATATGTATACGAGTTAACAGTTACAGATAATAAAGGAGCCAAAGCGGCTGCCAGGGTTACCGTTACTGTGTTGCCCGCTCCTCCGAACAAGGCGCCTATCGCCAATGCAGGAAGCAACATCACTGTTACCCTGCCTTCGAACTCGGCAACCCTGGATGGAACGGCATCTAAAGACCAGGACGGAAGTATTGAAAAATGGAGTTGGGTGAAACTGAGCGGTCCAAACGGCGGCGATATCACCAATGCCGCTTCGAGCAAAACCACTATCACCAACCTGTCTGTAGGTACCTATGTTTACCAACTCACAGTAACCGATAATAACAATGCTACTTCCAGCGCAACGGTGAAGGTAACAGTACTGGCGCCGCCAAATAAACCGCCTGTTGCCAACGCAGGTTCCAATATCACCATCACCCTGCCTGTGAACACGGCGAACCTGGATGGTTCGGCATCTTCCGATCCTGATGGCAGCATCAGCAAATGGAGTTGGGTGAAGGTGAGCGGCCCGGCCGGCGGAAATATTTCCAGCGCCGGCTCAGCTAAAACAGCGATCACTGGTCTGCAACAAGGCGCCTATGTGTACCAACTAACGGTAACGGATAACAGTAATGAAAGTGCAAGCGCCACTGTAACGGTAACTGTATTGCCTGAAGCGCCTAAGAACCAGCCGCCTGTTGCCAACGCAGGAGCCGATATCACCATTACCCTGCCTGTGAACACTACGAACCTGGATGGTTCGGCATCTTCCGACCCTGATGGCAGCATCAGCAAATGGAGTTGGGTAAAGGTAAGCGGTCCGGCCGGCGGAAATATTTCCAGCGCCGGCTCAGCTAAAACAGCGATCACCGGTCTGCAACAAGGCGCCTATGTGTACCAGCTAACGGTAACGGATAACAGTAATGAAAGCGCAAGCGCCACTGTAACGGTAACTGTATTGCCTGAAGTACCTAAGAACCAGCCGCCTGTTGCCAATGCAGGAGCCGATATCACGATTACATTGCCTGTGAACACAGCGTCGTTGAACGGCAGCGCATCATCAGATCCTGATGGCAGCATCGCCACCTGGCAATGGACAAAAGTAAGCGGTCCGGCCGGCGGCGCTATAACTGCGGCCACTTCTTCCACGACTTCCATTACCGGCCTGGTAGAAGGAACATATATATATGAACTGAAAGTGGCGGACGATAAGGGAGCTACGGCAACTGCCCGTGTAACCGTTACCGTTTTAAAGGCCCCGGTAACAGGTAAACCACCGGTTGCTGTGGCGGGCGAGGATGTAGTTATCGACCTGCCTGTCAACATCGCCATATTGGATGGCGGACTGTCCTACGATCCCGATGGTACCATCGTTGGCTGGAAATGGAACCAGCTAAGCGGACCTGCAGACGCCAATATTATTGGCGGAACTAACCAGGTAGCTTCCGCGGGAGGTCTGAAGAAAGGAGAATATGTATTCCAGCTTACGGTAACAGACAACGACGGCATGACTGGATCGGCGACCAAGAGGGTGACAGTGAAAGATCCGACTGATGGACATGAAAGCCAGGATTCATTAAAAGTATCGCTTTATCCTAACCTGCTGGTAGGAGGGGCCAAAGCCCGCCTGGTGATCACCAACCGCGAACTGAAAACAGCACAGATAACCATCTATAACAGCCAGGGCGTATCGGTATCCGTACAACAGGTACCGCTGACCAGCGGCGTATATACTACCGATATTTCAGGCGCTCCGCTTGGCAATGGCATCTACTACGTGGAAGTACGGGGCGACGCCGGTTATAAATGGGTAGGAAGGTTAGTGAAAATGTAATTACCTGGATTCAAAAGCTTCAATTGCTTCATACAGCGCGGCAGCAGAACTTTCCCAGGTATGCGAAAGCGCAAACGCTCTTCTGTAAGCAGCCCGCTCAGGCGTTTGGTCGCCAAGCGCCAGGGTGAGCTGCTGCAGGTAGCTCTCCAGGTCTTCGGCCAGGTATACATGGTTCTCGAACAGCTGCATGGTTGGCGTACGTGTAGCCACTACCGGTTTCCCCATCGCCAGGTATTCATCTACTTTCAAAGGGTAATTGCCGATCGTCAGGTCATTCACCAGTTGCGGGTTAATGCAAACATCAAAGTGTTGCACAAAAGCAGGCAATTGTTGCATCGGTTTCCCACCGGTGAAACGGACATTCGATAGCCGGTGCAATTCCGATCCGCTGAAAGCCTCATCTTCATACCCTACAAACACAAACTGCCATTCTGGTCTGGCTTTTGCTAAATTTACGAGCAGAGGAATATCGAGCCGCCAACTTGTTAACGCCCCAACATACCCGATTATCGGAGCTGTAATATCGGCGATCTCGGCTGGCCGCTCCGCTTTCACTGAAGGATCAAACAACGCCAGGTTGCAACCCTGACCGATATAATAACTGTTAGGGTTATACTGTTTCAGGCGGTCTGCCAGGTAAATGGAATTGGCTACGCCAACATCAGCTTTGGCTATATGTTTGGGTTCAATAGCGGTACCGTGCTTCTTCCAGTAATCGACCGCCACAACATAATCCCGGCTGTAATAAACATATACATTGGGTTTCAGGTAGTCTTTAAGGTAAAAACTCCTGAATATATCGTTGTCGTTGAACAAGATGATATTGGAGAATCCCAGTTCCCGGATGGCCGTCCTGATATTGCTGGCAAACCGTTTACTGTTGATCTTATTAAAGAACCCGAAAAGCGGGGTGCTTGGCAACCAGTTGATAGATTCAATAACAGAAGTGGGATAGAGGTTCCACATATTGGGAGCTATCTGAACAAGGGAAGGCGATTCTCCCTTGATGATAGCTTTATGATGCAGGATATCTTCTTCTTTGTTCTGGAGCAATGTCCGCCTGTCGAGGGGCGTATTCACATACAATACGCGGTTATGTTTCGCAAACTCCAGGGCCAGGCTCTTGCAGTTGCTGCCTATTTTAGTATACCAGGGCTGTAAACCCACAATGACGATATCGCGGTCGTGAATTGACATAACAGATCAATAGGTGAACGAATGTGAGGTAGTTCGGTAGGAAGTGGGTAAAATTCGGCGGTGTAAAAGTAAGTGAAATAAACTTTATTATAGAGAAAAAGGTTAATTTATAAATAAAATAATCAGGTATATGTCCGAACCCGTTGAAATTGTAGAAGTCAGGCAGCTGACCGCTGAAGACTATCTGGATCTTAAAGAATCTATGGTTTCTGCTTACGCAGATATGGAAGGAAGTTATTGGAGAGAACCCACCATTCGCCGGTTGATCAGTCTTTTTCCCGAAGGACAGATAGCCGTAACGGTGAACGGAAGAGTGGTTGGTTGCGCTTTGTCTATTATCGTAGACTATGAAAAATTTGGAGATACCCATACCTACGAACAGATAACCGGTTACTATACTTTTAATACCCATAATCCCAAAGGGGATGTCCTGTACGGGATAGAGGTTTTCGTACGCCCCGATTTCAGGGGTAAACGGCTGGCCCGCCGCCTGTACGACGCCCGGAAAGTGCTCTGTGAGCAGCTAAACCTGCAGGGTATTGTTGCCGGCGGCCGTATTCCCAATTACGAAAAGTACTCGGATAAGATGTCGGTCAGGGAATATATAGAGAAAGTGCAGGACCGGGAGATCTATGACCCGACACTCACTTTCCAGTTTGCCAACGATTTTACCGTGAAAAAGATCCTGAGGAATTACCTGCCTAACGACGAGGCATCCAAAGGCTTTGCTACCTTATTGCAGTGGTTTAATATTTATTACGAAAAAGACCAGGACACCATCCGTTACAATAAAAGCACTGTTCGTATCGGACTGGTTCAGTGGCAGATGCGGGATTACGGGAATATAGACGGGTTCCTCCAGCAGGTCGAGTTCTTCATAGACGCAGTAAGCGACTATGGGTCCGACTTCGTGGTATTCCCTGAACTTTTCAATTCGCCGCTGATGAGCGAATTTAACCAGATGGACCCCGCCGGGGCGATCCGTGGGCTGGCAAAACATACGGAGTACCTGAGAGAGGAGATCCAGAAATATGCTGTTGCCTATAATGTAAACGTCATTGCGGGCAGTATGCCGATCGTAAGGGATGAAAGCCTGCACAACATCAGTTACCTGTGCCGCCGGGATGGTACCTACGAAGAATATATTAAAATCCATCCGACCCCGGGCGAGGTGCTGGCCTGGGGAATGAAAGGCGGAGACACCATTAAGGTATTTGACACCGACTGCGGGAAGATCGGTATCCAGATCTGTTATGATGTAGAATTTCCGGAGCCTAGCCGCATCCTGGCAGAGCAGGGGATGCAGATCCTGTTTGTTCCGTTCATGACCGATACCCAGCATGCTTATAACCGGGTAAGGTTTTGCGCGCAGGCGAGAGCGGTAGAAAACGAATGTTATGTAGCGATCGCCGGCTCTATCGGTAACCTCCCCAAGGTAAATAATATGGATTTGCAGTATGCACAATCTTGTGTATTTACCCCATCAGATTTCAACTTCCCGGTAACTGGCGTAAAGGCAGAATCCACACCTAACACTGAAATGGTCGTAATCGCAGATGTAGACTTGGTTTTATTGAAAGAGCTGCATGCATTTGGCAGTGTACAAACACTAAAAGATATACGTTCGGATCTTTACCAGGTAGTAAAAAAGTAAAGTATTAATTATTTGATATTAAGCATATTACGCCTACTTAACAAACCTGTTGCTTTAATAGTAAACAACCTGTTAATGAAGAAATAAGGGGGTAAATAGTAATATATTCTTCAATTAATACTTTAATTAGATTACATAAATAGTTGTTTTTCAATAAGAAATAGTAATTAATAATTACCGTTTTCTATTTAAAGCAAAATTTTAGGTAGAGATAATTTCGTCTATCATAAAAAAATATTACAATCATAAAAAAATTAAATTGGTAAAAGCTAATTATCTATTTTTCCGGTTCAATTAAAAGCGCGAAAGACCCATATGAGATACGATGCAGTTTTGGATGATAACTCGAAGCTTGTTACTCACCTGTCAATTGTTTTGACCCTGATCTTTGCCGTACGACAATTATCTGATGTATCAGGTCACCCCCTTAGTACAACTGCCTTATTGTTCATTTTGATCCCGGTACTGGCAGTTGCCTGGTGCCTCAGTCCCCGTTATTACCAGATAACCGAAACTGCCATCCTGATCAAACGTCCTTTGTTCAGCATTACTATTGGACTGGCGGATGTAGTGAGATTAAAAAGTGTGACGGAGGAAGACCTGGGAAGCAGTTCCCGGCTGATGGCGTTCGGAGGAATATTTGGTTACCTGGGTACTTACTGGTCCAGCGAAATAGGGAAGTACCAGGGTTGGTGCACCAACCGGGCTAACCTGGTGTTGATTGAATCGGCCAACCAGAAATGGCTGATAAGCCCTTCGGCTTCTGAAGAATTTGTAAAACAGGTTAACAGCCGGATCAACATACCAACTTTTTCTACCCAGGAGTAATTCCCGGGCAGAAAAAGCGGTTGTTGTTTTATTATTTAGTTAATGGAAGAAGAGATAACAGAGGAAGATGGCGCAGATCATACCACAGAAATCGGCTATCAGACCTGCTGCCAGGGCATAGCGGGTATGTTTGATGTTAACAGACCCAAAATACACAGCCAGTACATAGAACGTAGTTTCAGTAGTTCCCTGTATCACGCTGGCCAGTTTGCCCACAAAAGAATCCACTCCATGAGTTTTTAAAATATCCACCATCAACGCCCTGGCTCCGCCGCCGCTAAGGGGCTTCATGAACGCTACCGGTAATGCCGGTACGAAATCAGTATTGAATCCCAGCCAGGCAAAGAAGTAGCCGATCGCATTTACCACGTAGTCCAGGCACCCGGTTGTCCTGAACACGCTGATAGCTACCAACATGCCCACCAGGTAAGGAATGATCCGTACCGCTACCTGGAATCCTTCTTTAGCCCCCTCGATAAAAGCGTCGTATACATTTATCTTTTTTATCATCCCTGCAACCAGGAACGCTATAATAATGACAAATATAACCGCGCCGCCAAGGGAAGCTGTTTTAGGCCCGATCTCGTCGGCCGGCAAATGTTTTACCCAGAACCATAGCCCGGCTACAACAGCTGCAAAAGTAGCGAGGAATACCAGCACCGGTAATTTAAAAAGGTTGATACGCTGGTAGGCGGCCACGGTGAACATACCTATAATAAAGGCGATGAAAGTAGAGATAAGGGTCGGGATAAAGATATCGGCCGGGTTGGCCGCTCCCGCCGCTAAACGAATGGCGATAACGGAAGTAGGTATCAGCACCACGCCCGCTGTGTTCAATACCAGGAACATGATCTGCGGGTTGCTGGCTTCCTCCGGTTTAGGATTGATCTCCTGCAGCTCCTTCATAGCTTTCAGCCCCAAGGGAGTAGCCGCATTATCCAGCCCCAGCATAGTTGCGCTGAAGTTCATCATCATCGATCCCATTGCCGGATGCCCTTTAGGCACGTCGGGGAACAGTTTGGAAAAGAAGGGATTCACGAAACGGGAAAACCGGTTTATCATCCCCGCTACTTCCCCTATACGCATTATTCCCAGCCACAACGTCATAATACCCACCAGGCCCAGGGAGATCTCCGCCCCGGTCTTTGCACTGGCGAACATCCCGTTCATGATGTCGCCAAATACACTGGTATCATGTAAAACGATCGATTTAAATACTGCTACAACAAAAGCTATAAGAAAAAATCCTAGCCAAACGTAGTTTAACGCCATTATTAGATTATTGGTTTATATCAACAAATAAACTAAAATAAACCTATCTTTGCGCAAATTTTTAGAAATGGCTTTGCAAGTTGGAATTGTAGGATTGCCGAACGTAGGAAAATCGACTTTATTTAATGCGGTGAGCAACAGCGCTAAAGCGCAAGCCAGCAACTACCGCTTCTGTACTATAGAACCAAATGTTGGTCAGGTAGATGTACCAGACGAAAGATTACAGAAACTGGCAGACCTGGTAAAACCAGACCGCATCGTACCTACAACTATTGAGTTTGTAGACATTGCCGGATTGGTAAAAGGCGCCAGCAAAGGAGAAGGTTTGGGAAACAAGTTCCTGGCCAATATCCGTGAAGTAGACGCCATCGTACACGTGATCCGCTGCTTCGAAGATGATAACATCCTCCGCGAAGAAGGAGCTATCAACCCGGTTGGTGATAAAGAAATTATCGATACCGAACTGCAGTTGAAAGACCTGGAAAGCGTGGAACGCAAAGTTGCCCGCACCGAAAAGATGGCCAAAACAGGCGGCGACGCAAAAGCAAAAGCCGAGTTCGAAGTACTGAAAAGATGCCAGGAACACCTCGAAAAAGGCCGTAATATCAGGGAATTGGGTTTAAGCAAAGAAGAAAGGGTAGCCATCGCTGACCTCTTCCTGCTCACAGAAAAACCTGTGCTTTATGTAGCCAATGTCGACGAAGCCTCTATCCATACAGGAAATAAATTCTCTGAAGCGCTGAAAGAATCCGTAAAAGCCGAAAACGCTGAAGTGATCATCATGAACAACAGTATCGAAGCGCAGATCTCCGAAATGGAAGACCCGGCCGATAAAGAACTGTTCCTCGGCGAATACGGTTTATCTGAACCCGGCCTGAACAGGTTGATCCGCTCCGCCTACAACCTGCTGAGCCTCATCACTTATTTCACTGCCGGCGTACAGGAAGTGAGGGCATGGACCATTCACAAAGGCTGGAAAGCGCCGCAAGCCGCCAGCGTGATCCACACCGACTTTGAAAAAGGTTTCATCAAAGCGGAAGTGATCGCGTACGACGATTACGTAAAATATGGTTCCGAAGCTGCCGCCAGGGATAACGGACGACTGAGAATTGAAGGTAAAGAGTATATCGTTGCAGATGGGGATGTAATGCACTTCCGTTTCAACGTATAATCATAAACGTTTTAAAGCAAAAGGCTGTCTCTACCCGGTAGAGACAGCCTTTTGCTTTTCTTACGAACCCGTTGTTATAAGTTGTAGCCCAGGGATATATACCATTGGGAACCCATGGTAGGGTTGCCCCAGGACTGTATTACTTTCTTGTTCAGGATATTCACCCCTCCTAATTTTACAGTAGTTTTTGCCTTAGGAAAGAATTTGCTTACCATAGCGTCGAGCGTTCCGAATGCAGGGATCTCGCTCAGGGCAAGCGCGTTTACTTTTGGCCCCACAAACGACGACTGCCAGATGAATGACTGCTGCCATTTCCATAATATGTTGAACGCAAAATTGGAATTCGCAATGTTCCTATTTCCGAAATTCAGGCTGTAACGCACTTTTGGCGTATTGTACATCGCCAGGAAAGAACCCAGGCTGCTGGCGTTACTCAACTCGTTATACGAGATGTTGCCCCCGGCAGTAAAGTTGGCAGGCAGGCTGTAATCGACGCCCAGCGCCCAACCCCAGGATTTAACGGTTTCCGTTGCACTGACAGGGATAGAGTAGATGTCAGGATTTGACGGATCGGCGGTTGGTTTTACCAGTACCTGCGTACCATTCATATTTTTGAAATCATTTTTATAGATATACGCATCTATCAGCAATCGCTGGGCAATCAGAGCCTTGTAACCGATCTCGTAGGCCTGTATCCGTTCAGGCAGGAATTCCCTGAAAGTATATTGCTCCGGATGGCCGGCCAGGTACGACTGCAACGTATATACAGGCCCGTTATTCAGGCCATAACGTTCACGCAGGAACGGCAAACCGCCCAGCAGATGGGCCTGGGGCGTTACGAGGTCGATGTACTGGTCCTGGTTATGCGGGATCCTGAAACCAGTTTGGTAAGAAATGCGGATATTATGCGTATTCAGGAAGGTATAAACGGCCGATAAACGGGGGCTGAACTGTCCCTTGAAGTTCATGTTCTTGTCGTAACGGATAGATCCTGTCAGTTTCAGATGCTCATCCGCTACTTTCTTCATTACCTGTAAATATCCTCCGTATTCGTTGATCCGGAATTCGTTGCCGTTGTCATCTACCGCAAAAAGCGTCTTTTCAGAGTTAAGCGCATACCGGCGGTAGTTACCGCCAACTAATATTTCGGCAAAGTGGATCAGTTTATGGAAGTTATACATAAACTCGGCCTGGTACAGGTTAGTTTTATCCGTGAACTTGGCGCCAACGCCGGAAGCGTCTCCCGGTATGGCTTTGTTCTTTACCTTTTCTGCCGCTGCATCAAATTCAGGGGTGCCGGGCAACAACCTGCCTGTTTCAGCTTTGGCGCGGGCGGCCGATGTGTAACCGCCACGGCTCGCATCCAGCTTCGCTTTGGCTGCTGCCATGGCTTCATCAGGGGTTTTGCCGCTTTGAAGCGCGGCGCCGTAAGTGTTGGCAAAATCCAGGATCGCCAACCCGGCATAGGTGCTGAAATATTCCGGGAACCATTGCGTTCTGCTAGGCTTCCATGCCTCGTTGATGCCGGCTGCCAGCGTTCCGCCTGCATAGCTGTCGCCCGATCTCTCCTGGGTCGTATATAAACGAACATAGAAGTCAGGGCTTTTGATCTCCGCTTTATACTGCCCCATGTTAAAATTCCGGAGCGAATACCTGTCGGCCCCTGTATATACCGTAGTACCGTAACCGTAGCTTCCCTGGATGAGCGCTTCCAGGTCTTCCTTTATTTTATAATGGAGCGCTCCATTCAGTTTCAGGTTCTTTGTATTGTAATCCACTACGTCCGCTTCATTATAGCCTGTCCTGGTTACGTCCATATTTGGAATGGCAGCCCCGAGGATCTGCGCTGGCGTGACGAGGTTATTCAGCTTGGCGGCTACCGCCTGCAGCTGCTGGCTGAGTGCCGAAGCGGGGTTGGCTGCCTGGAGGGCCAGGGAGCTGTAGATGTTTGCAGAGTTCTCATCTCCATATATATTCACCCCATTATATCCCTCGTTATTAGCCCTGGTGCCGTCGGCCAGGGTATGGCCATTGGCGAGGCTCTGATCGCGGTGATCGTAGGCCTGCCAGTCCTTAGCCTGCAGGTAACCGATATTGAGCTTGAATGCAAACCTGTTATTAAAAGCCTGGGCATACCTGACAGATACATCGTAAAAGCCCGTGGTAGCGGTTGTACGGCCGTTATCGTTCAGTATACCGGTTTTAACCTGTGCGCTTAGTCCCTGGTATTGGAAAGGATTTTTGCTGTTCATCAGTACAATGCCATTGAGGGCGTTGGGGCCATAGAGGGCGGATGCGGCGCCTGGCAGCAACTCTACGTTATCCAGGTCCAGTTCGGGGATACCAACCATGTTGCCTACGGAGAAGTTAAGGCCGGGGGCCTGGTTGTCCATACCGTCGTTCAACTGGAGTACACGGGTATTACCGTTGCTGTTAAACCCGCGGGTGTTGACAGATTTAAAGGTCAGGCTTTGAGCGCTCATTTCCACGCCTTTCAGGTTGCCCAGCGCATCATAGAAAGAGGGAGCCGGAGATGCTTTAAGGGCCCGGCTGTCTAGTTTTTCGATAGAAACAGGCGATTGTAGGATACTTTCCTGGATACGGCTGGCGGCAACAACTACTTCCTGGCCCAGTACTTCGGTTGGGGTTAGTTCAATTTGCAGATCTGTGGAAGCTGAGGAGAGGGTTCTTTCTTCCGTTTTGTAACCAACATAGGAAAAAACAAGGGTCAACGGGAATGTTTGCACCGTTTTTAGCTGGAAACTTCCGTTGTTATTCGAAACAGTTCCTGCCCTTCCTCCCTTGATTGCTACAGTTACGCCTGCCATGGCATTTCCCGAGCTTTTGTCACGTATGGCGCCGGAGAGGGTTACATTGGTTTGTGCGAATGTTATGCTGCAGGCGCATAATAAAAACAACACAACGCCTAAACCTCGTTTAAAGAGCTTGTTTTTCATACACAGTGGAGTTTGGGTTTAGATTTCGGTTCTAACTAAATATAACTAGTTTTTCCGATATCTGAACTCACTGTTGAAAAACATTTGCGTTATATTTTTAATGATCCCACGACTTCAATATCTGCCCGATCTTCTCGAATTCTATCAGGAAACCATCGTGTCCATAGCTCGAGTCGATCTCGTGGTAGGTCGCGTTGGGAAGGAAGGTGGCCATGAACTGTTGTTCTTCCGGCGGGCAAAGAATATCGCTGCTGATACCTATCAGTAAAGCGGGTTGTTTGATATGGGAAAGGGTAGTGGTAATCTTTTCATGTCGGCCCCGGGCAATGTTGTGACTGTCCATTGCTTTGGTCAACAACCAGTACGATTGTGCATTAAACCGTTTTACGAGTTTCTCGCCCTGGTAGTTGATATAGGAAGAAGCCCTGAAGTTATCTGTCTTCTCTTTATCCGGGTCGGTCTGGGCCTGTACGAAGGTCCGGTAATTCCGGTAGGTGAGCATGCCTATGGCCCTTGCAGCTTTCAAACCTTTGCTTCCGGCATCGGGAGCGGGGTTTTGCCAGGTTTCATCTGCTTCGATGGCCAGGCGTTGCGCGGTATGGATGGCAATGCCCCAGGCGCTTTCTGCGGCGCCTGTACATAAGAGGAACAGGCGTTCAATTACCTCGGGCGCTATCAATGCCCATTCCAGTACCTGGTAGCCGCCCATAGAGCCGCCTATCAGCAAATGAATGCGTTGGATCTGCAAGTGCCGGCGTAACAGTTCATGCGCCTGTACAATGTCCCGGATGGTAATGGTAGGAAAGGTCCTGTACCAGGGTTCGCCGGTTGCCGGGTTAATGGTTTGCGGACCGCTGGTTCCATAGCAGGAGCCAAGTACGTTGGCGCAAACAATGAAATGCCGGGCAGGGTCTATCACTTTGCCATGTCCGATCAGGCCTGTCCACCAATCGGCAACATCGCTGTTAGCCGTCAGGGCATGGCATACCCATACTACATTGCTGCCATCCTCGTTCATGGAGCCGTACGTATGATACGCTATCTGTAATGATGGTAATACCTCTCCGGACTCTAACCGAAATGCTTCTTTACTGTGAAATACCTTTGCCGACAATGCTATGTTAAATTTGCGCAAAACTACAATATCAGAATTAAAATTCATCTACCGGGCATGAAATATTGATTTACAGGTATCCATGGCTATTAATTAGAAATTGGTCTTCTTTTAAATTATCTTTGTTTTTCAGAAACTCAAAAAATCATGAAGATAGCATTACAAAGAGTAGACGACGGATTTAATATGGAAGCAGTAGATGAAGGCGGCCACAAAGTATTGATGGACTCATCTCTGGAAAACGGCGGTAAGAACAATGGTGTAAGGCCTATGCAAATGGTGATAATGGGATTGGGAGGCTGTTCCGCCATCGATGTATTAATGATCCTGAAAAAACAAAGGCAGGAAGTAACAGATTTTAGAATCGAGATCGAAGCCGAAAGAGAAAAGGGTAAAGAACCTTCTCTCTGGGAAACTGCGCACATTGTTTTTCATATCTCTGGTAACGTAGATGCGGATAAAGCTGCACGTGCCGTAGAACTCTCTATGAACAAGTACTGTTCAGTAGCAGAAACCCTGCGTCAGGGTAATACCAAACTGACCTGGGAAGTGAAATTGAATGCCTAACAGCTTTAATTACCATATCCAATGAGCAAAGAAAGCAACAGAAAATATTCCCCTGAAACCAATGCGGTCAGAATTCAGGTGCCGAAGACGGACGAAATGGAACATACTTCACCTATGTTCCTTACTTCCAGCTTTTGTTTTGATAACGCGGAAGAAATGCGCGCAACATTTGCAGACGAAACGGATTTCAATATATACAGCCGTTTCAGCAACCCGAATGTTGATGAATTGATCCGCAAGATGTGTGCGCTGGAAGGCGCCGAAGCAGGCCATGCAACCGCTTCTGGCATGAGCGCTATCTTCGCCAGCTTCATGGCCCTCATGAAAGCCGGCGACCACCTGTTGTCTGCCAGCTCTATTTTTGGATCTACACATACCGTTATTTCCAAGTTCCTGCCTAAATACGGCATAGAAGCTACTTACTTCGATATCAATGATCCCAATGGTATAGAGGCTTTGATCAAGCCCAATACTAAAATGATCTTTGTTGAAACCCCTTCCAATCCGGGCCTCGAAATCATTGACCTGGCATTGTTGGGAGAAATAGCTAACAAACATAACCTGATACTGAACGTTGATAACTGCTTTGCCAGTCCCGTACTGCAACGCCCTATTGAATTCGGCGCTCACCTGGTAACCACTTCCGCTACCAAATGGATAGATGGCCAGGGTCGTGTACTCGGCGGCGTAGTAGTGGGTAAAAAAGAATTGATCAAAGAAATCCATGCCTTCTGCAGGAGTACAGGTCCGGCATTATCCCCATTCAACGCATGGGTGCTCAGTAAAAGCCTGGAAACCCTGCATGTAAGAATGGAAAGACATAGCGGAAGCGCGCTGAAACTCGCTACCGCCCTGGAAGGTAACCGTCACCTCTCTTTCGTTCGCTATCCCTTCCTGCCCAGCCATCCCCAATACGCTGTTGCAACCAAACAGATGTCGGGCGGCGGCGGACTGGTTTGCTTTGAACTGAAAGGCGGATTGCAACAGGGAGTAAGGTTCCTGGATTCGCTGGAACTCCTCTCATTAACCGCCAACCTGGGCGACAGCCGCAGCATCGCTTCGCACCCGGCCAGCACTACCCACGCCAAACTGACCGAAGAAGAACGACTAAAGGTAGGCATCACCCCAGGACTGATCCGTATCTCCGTTGGTCTCGAAAACGTGAACGACATCCTGGAAGACATACTCCAGGCCCTGGACCACAGCGCTTAAAGGTTCACGCAAAGGCGCAAAGAAGCAAAGCCCGCAAAGGATTTTTTCACGCAAAGAAGCAAAGGAGCAAAGCTCGCAAAGGATTTTTTTAAGGGAAATAAGAAAAGCAAAGGGAGTGAAGATTGTTATATAACACATTCTTCACTCCCTTTGCTTTTCTTAAAACTCGCTTCGGTCAAATTCCTTTGCCCCCTTACTCCCCTTACCAAAAATCCTTTGCGGGCTTTGCTTCTTTGCGCCTTTGCGTGAAAAAAAAATCCTTTGCGTTCTTTGCCTCCTTTGCGCCTTTGCGTGAAAAATTCGTGAAATTGTTTAACTTCCGGATATGAAAACGAAGACCTTCGCTCACTTCCTGCTTATTTTGATACTGGCGTATGTTGCCGGCATGGTGATGCCTTGGTGGAGTACCGCCCTGGTTGCCTTCCTGGTTACGATACTGATACCGTTAACGCCGGGTAAGGCATTCAGCAGCGCTTTTATAGCGATCTTTTTACTGTGGTTGGCGCTGGCGTTTTACATGGATGTACGGAATGATCATATCCTGGCAAACAGGATGAGTGAAATGATCCTGAAAGTGCGTAGCGCGCCGCTGATAGGAGTAGTAAGTTCGCTGATCGGCGGACTGGTAGCGGGGTTTGCATCATTGACCGCCGCCTACCTGAGAGCGCCCCGGAAAGTAGCCTAGACTTCTTATCTTGGCTGTTAAAATTCTCCTAAACCAATTTTGCATCTATTCGCCGCAGGAATTAAGCCCTTAGATTTGGGGATATGACAAAATTTCTATCTACCACCCTGTTTGTTGTATTATGTTCGTTGTATTGTCAGGCTGCCCTGGTAAAAGGGACAGTTACAGATAATAACAATCAACCCCTCCCTTTTGCTTCCATATTTATTAAAGGAACTACTACCGGAACAACTTCCAATGCGGCAGGGCAATACCAGCTTGAGTTGCCCAATGGCAACTATACAGTTGTCTGCCAGTATATCGGTTATAAAAAAACTGAGGTAAAAGTAGCGGTAACAGCAGCTGAACAGCAGTTGAATTTCCGCCTGGAACCGCTGCAAATGCAGATCAAAGAAATAGTGGTGAAGGCCGGAGGAGAAGATCCTGCATATGCTATTATCCGGGAGGCAATTAAAAAAAGGAAATTCTACCAGGAACAGGTATACGAATACTCCTGTACTTCCTATATAAAAGGGAGTATTGGGGTCCGCAACGTTCCTGAAAAGTTCCTGGGCAAGAAGGTAGATAAGAAAGATGTGGGGGTCGACAGCACAGGCAAAGGAGTGGTGTTCCTTTCCGAATCCCTTACCAAAGTATATTGCCGGCAACCGGATAAGATCAAGCTGGATGTAATTTCCAGCCGGGTAAGCGGGGGAGGACTGGGACTCGATTTTCCGGCGATCATCAGCTTTTATGATAACAACGTATCTGCCGTTATTACGCAAATGGGGCCCCGCGGATATATTTCTCCCATCGCAGAAAATGCGCTAAGCTTTTATAAATACAAACTGGAAGGAACTTTTATAGATGATGGTAAAACAGTGAACAAGATCCAGGTGATCCCCAAACGAAAGCATGAGCCCCTGTTCAGCGGGTCTATTTTCATAACAGACGGCGATTGGAGGATCTATAGCGTGGACCTGCTGCTGACCGGCGACTACCAACTGGAGATCATCGATACCCTTAATATCCGTCAAACGCATGTAGAGGTGACGCCCGAAGTATGGAGAACCAAAGACCAGGTACTCCATATTGCCCTGGATAAATTCGGTTTTGCTATGGCAGGCAACTTCGTGAACGTCTACAGCCATTATAACCTGGACCCTAAATTAGGTCCTAAATTCTTCGATAATGTACTGATCAAATACGATTCATCTTATAACAAACAGCCTCACGGTTATTGGGACAGTATCAGGCCGGTGCCGCTGGAACCTTTGGAAGTAAAGGACTTCCACGAAAAAGACAGCGCAGCCCAGGCAAATAAAAAAGCGGCTTTGTCGCCCCGGCATATCGACTCCCTGCAGCATGCCCAGAAGAAGATAACGGTCGCGAATATATTATGGAGTGATGTGAGCCGGAAATATTACTTCTCCCGCGACAGCGCCGTGCTCTTTAATTCGTTGAACATAAAAGGCCTTGTCAAAGCCCTGAAATATAACACGGTGGAGGGCCTGGCTTTAGCGCTGGAACCGACGCTTTACTTTAACACAAGCGACGAAACCAGCCTGGTGATCCGGCCAAATATCCGTTATGGCTTAAGCAATACGCATCTGAACGCGTTTACCCGGATCGATTTCGGCAAACGATCGAAAGTGGCGAATAAAATCGGAAGGGATACCTGGAGTATAGCAGGCGGAAAACGCATTATGCAGATCAACCCGGCCAACCCCATAGGTAACTTAATGAATGAATTATACACTCTTGTTTTCAAAGAGAACTACATGAAGTTATATGAGAACTGGTTCGGTAACCTGGCCTATGGCCGGACCTTCCAGAATAATAGCCGGCTGGCTGTGTCCCTGTTGTATGAAGACAGGATGCCGCTGGAGAATACAACGGATTTCGTGCTGTTTAAGAACGACAAAAAGTCGTTTACCCCGAATCATCCTGAAGAGTTGAGTAATATCCCATTCACCAGGCATAAGGCTTTTGTGGCGAGTATAGGATTCAGTTTCCAGCCAGGTCAACAGTTTGTGGAATTTCCTGATCGGAAAATTTCCATCGGATCCAAATACCCGACTTTCACTGTTCAGTATATCAAGGGGATACCGAATATCGCTAACAGCGTAGTGGATTATGATAAATGGAAGGTTGCCGTATACGACAATATGAACTTCAAGCTGTTTGGCGAATTCAGGTACCAGGTATCGGCTGGCGGATTTTTGAACGATAAGAATGTGCAGTTGCCGGATTACCAGCACTTTAACGGGAACAGGACTTTTTATAATGACAGATACCTGAACAGTTTCCAGCTGGCGCCGTATTACCAGTACAGTACCACGGCTTCGTTCTATGCAATGGCAAACTTGGAACACCACTTCAATGGGTTGCTGACGAATAAGATACCGTTGCTGAATAAGCTGAAATGGAACCTGGTGATCGGTTCAAATGCGTTCTATGTAAATCAGCGGAATAACTATATCGAGGCTTTTGCGGGGCTGGAGAATATCTTTAAAGTGGCGAGGGTAGATGTGGTAGCCGGCTATCAGAGCCAGGCGCCTACGCGTGTAGGCGTTAGGGTTGGTTTCGGAGGGGTGATAGGAAGTGCGTTAAAAGCAGCTATTGATTAACACTTTCGGGGGCCTTTATCACTATGTTGCTGAAATAAAGGCCCGCGGCCAATCACACAGTTTTATTTTTTCCGGCTTTTAAGCTCTTTCTTTTCATCGAAGTAATAAGCCAGCAATCTATAAATCCAGATACCAATGATTGCGTAAACAAAGTAAGTAATGTAATGCGTCATAACCTTTTAATTTTTTGGGTTCAACAATAATTTGCGTTCTCAGAAATGAAAATTCAAAAAGGGTGCCAAGAGGGGTTGTAACTTGGTCACAAAGTTATATACAATAATTGTCAAATAGTTATAAAAAAATAAATATTCTTTTTTTTGTTTGTAGAACTTTTTCTTTATATCTTTCGTATATAACATTGTGTATCACTTACCGCAGTAACCTTCACAGTCATGAATAGAATAGCTGTTTTCGCACTCATCTTAGGTATTATTCTCGCTGCCGCAGCCTATTACACCGATTTTTACGATTTGCCGGGAGCTATGGCTTTGAGTGTGCCGGGTTTTGTGGGTTATATATTTATTATCAGCGCTTTGGGTTGGTTCAGCCTCAACACATTACACCAGTGGGGAAGGGAAGCCCGGGTTTATTATTCCTGATTTCCAAGGTTTTTTGCTACTTTTGCACCCTAATCATATTTTCTTAAAAGAGAAATTTGATTGAAGTTTTGTTCAGCAGGTAACTGTCCTTAAAATTTCAAGCAAAAAATGGCATTACACAACAGAGTATCAGCCACCGAGCTAAAGCAGCGGTTGGCGCAGGAAACATTTAAACGCGTTACTATTTCTTTCTACCAGTACGCGAAGATAGCTGACCCAAAAGCCTTCCGGGATCAGCTCTACCTCACACTTAACAATTTGGGTACATTCGGCCGCGTTTATGTGGCAGCTGAGGGAATTAATGCCCAGGTCAGCGTGCCTGAACACAATTTCGAAGCGTTTAAGGAAGCATTATATGCGATCGATTTTCTTAACGGCGTTCGCCTGAACATCGCAGTAGACGACGATGGCAAATCATTCTATGTCCTTAAAGTTAAAGTGCGTGAAAAGATCGTTGCAGACGGCATCGACGACCCAACCTTTGACATGAGCAACCGGGGTAAATACCTGGACGCCCAGGCCTTTAACGAATTATCCGGGAACCCCGACACCGTGATCGTAGACATGCGCAATCATTACGAATACGAAGTAGGGCATTTCGAAGGCGCTATAGAAGTACCTTCTGATACCTTCCGTGAACAGCTTCCAATGGCCGTAGAAATGCTGGCCGACCAGAAAGACAAGAACATCATCATGTATTGCACCGGCGGTATCCGTTGCGAAAAAGCCTCCGCTTACATGTTGCATCACGGGTTCAAAAACGTATTCCACCTCGAAGGCGGCATCATCGAATACACCAACAAAGCAAAAAAAGAGGGACTCCCCATTAAATTCAAAGGGAAAAACTTCGTGTTCGACGATCGCCTCGGCGAACGCATCAGCGACGATATCATCAGCCACTGTCATCAATGCGGGGAACCCTGCGATACTCATGTCAACTGCGCTAACGATGGCTGTCACCTGCTCTTCATCCAATGCGATAAATGCAGGGAAAAATATAACTCCTGCTGCAGCGAAGAGTGTAAAAATATTCACGCCTTACCTTTAGAAGAACAGATCGAACTGCGTAAAGGCGTAGTAAAAGGCATACAATTCAATAAATCCCGCCACCGGCATTTGTAGTTTCACGCGAATGTTTCACGCAAAGGGGCAAAGAAGCAAAGCTCGCAAAGGATTTTTGGTAAGGGGAATAAGGGGGCAAAGGAATTTGACCAAAGCGGATTTTAAGAAAAGCAAAGGGAGTAAAGATTATGTTATATAACACATTCTTCACTCCCTTTGCTTTTCTTATTTCCCTTAAAAAAAATCCTTTGCGGGCTTTGCTTCTTTGCCCCTTTGCGTGAAACATTCGCGTGAAAAAAAATCCGCCCCGCGTGGTTTCCTCTCGGCAGGGCGGAGTAGGATGATCATTACTGACCATTCTATCAACCTATATGCGAACTAAAAAAAGGTTAGCCGGAGGCCCTCCAGTACCAATTTCTTATAGCGGAACTTTTTTCGCTTTATATGCTCCGTAAAAAATGATGGGGAACACTAATAATGTTAAGACGGTAGCTGTGATTAAACCCCCTATTACCACTATCGCCAAAGGTTTCTGGGTTTCGGAACCGATACCATGCGACAACGCCGCCGGAACAAGGCCTATAGCCGCCATCAGCGCGGTCATCACAACCGGCCGGACCCTGCTCTGAACCCCCAGTTTTATAGATTCATTCAAGGTAATTTTTTGTTCGAGGTTTTTGTGGAATACCGAGATCAGGATCACCCCATTTTGTATACAGATCCCGAAAAGGGCAATAAATCCTACACCCGCAGAGATGCCAAAGTTCATACCCGTTACATGCAGGGCCAGGATCCCGCCTATCAGCGCAAACGGAACATTCATCAGTACAAGGCCGGCATCTTTTACATTACCCAGCATAATAAAGAGGATAAGGAAGATGGCAACGATGCTGATAGGCACTACCTGTCCCAGACGTTGGGTGGCGCGTACCTGGTTCTCGAATTCCCCGGTCCAGCCAATGCTGTATCCTTTCGGCAGCTTAATGGCTTTATTGATCTTCTCCTGCGCTTCTGCTATGGTGCTGCCCAGGTCGCGGTCGCGTACCGAGAATTTTACCCCTATAAACCGTTTGTTGTTATCCCTGTAAATAAAGGCCGGACCAGTGATGGTGGTGATCTCGGCGATCTCTTTCAACGGGATCTTGTTATTGTTGATGGTAGGTACCATCAGGTTGGCCAGGTCATCTTCCGTTTTACGGTAATTCTCGTCGTACCGGATACGGATATCAAATTTTTTCTCCCCTTCGTACAACTGGGTAGCGGTTTTACCACCGATAGCCATTTCAATTACAGCCTGTGCATCCGCTGTGGCTACTCCATACTGCGCCATCTTGTTATCATCCAGGTTGATACTCATTTCCGGCTGACCGATATTCCTGATCACGCCAAGGTCTTTAATGCCAGGTACTGTTCTTAACTGCGCCATCGCCTGTTGAGATAATGCTTCCAGCTTCACCAGGTCATCTCCATATATCTTCACGCCATTAGCTGCTTTAAAACCGGCTACCGCTTCCGAAACGTTATCACTGATCGGTTGAGAGAAGTTAAGGATGATGCCGGGATACTTTTTCAGACGCTGCTCCATTTCAGAGATCAGCTCGTCCTGCGTGATCTTCCTTTTCCATTCCTCTTTCGGCGCCAGGTCTACCTGGTACTGCACAAAGTAAAACCCGTTAGGATCGGTTCCGTCATTGGATCTTCCAACCTGCGACAATACTCTTTTCACTTCCGGGAAACCGCCCAGGTCCTGGCGGATGTCATGCGCCATCTTCGTGCTTTCGGTCAGCGACATACTCATAGGCAGCTCCGTTGTTACCCATAACGAACCCTCGTTCAGCTGGGGCAGGAATTCTGTTCCCAGGAATTTGGCTGAAAAGAAGGTGAGCACCATAAAGGCCAGGGCCAGGGTAAGACTGAGTTTCTTATTGCGATAGGTCCATCCGAACCCTTTCATTACCGTTCTGTCAAAGAAATTAACGATCACGTTATTCTTCTCTTTAACATTTTTGTTCAGAAGGATGGAACATAATACCGGCACCAGGGTAAGGGTAAAAAGCAAGGCTCCCAACAACGCAAAACCGAGCGTCCAGGCCAGGGGCGAGAACATCTTACCTTCTACTTTCTGGAATGAGAAGATAGGCACCAGGGAAATGATGATGATCAGTTTGGAGAAGAAGATCGCTTTCGCAAGATCTCCGCCTGTTTGCTTGATCCAGCCCAATTTTGCCATGCGGTTGAATTTCTCCATCCCATATTTATGCGCCTTGTGATCCAGCATTACAAATATTCCTTCTACCATCACCACCGCTCCGTCGATAATGATACCAAAGTCGATCGCGCCCATCGACAGCAGGTTAGCGCTCATACCCTTGAGCCGCAGGCACATAAAGGCAAACAGCAGGGCCAGCGGGATGATGATGGAAACAATGACAGTAGTTCTCCAGTCGGCCATGAAAAGGAAAACGATCACCGTTACAAATATGATACCTTCTGCAAGGTTGTGCATGACGGTATGGGTACAGAACCTCATCAGGTTATCCCGGTCGTAGAATGTTTCCATTTTAACGTCGTCGGGCAATATAGTTTCGTTCAGTTCTTTCAGCTTATCTTTCAGCCGTGCCAGCACTTCCGACGGGTTTTCCCCTTTTCGCATTACCACGATGCCTTCTACCAGGTCGTCCTGCTTGTCGATGCCCACCTGGCCCACTCTTGGC
Organism: Chitinophaga terrae (ex Kim and Jung 2007); assembly: GCF_900107795.1. GTDB lineage: Bacteria > Bacteroidota > Bacteroidia > Chitinophagales > Chitinophagaceae > Chitinophaga > Chitinophaga terrae. The sequence continues at coordinate 30,193 of NZ_FNRL01000010.1, read as the reverse complement.
GCCGATGCTTCCCGTACATTGGCCAGGTCTTTCACCAGCAGGGGAACTCCATTGTTGTTCTGTATGATGATATTGTTGATGTCCTGTATGCTGTTCAGCAACCCGATTCCTCTTACCACGTATGCCTGGCCGTTCTTCTCGATCACATCTCCGCCTACGTTCACATTGCTTTTGGTAACTGCCTGGTAAAGCTCCAGCGGGGTTATATCGTATTTGGCTAAACGAACCGGGTCGGCCGATATTTCATAGATCTTTTCCTGGCCGCCGAATGCCACTACGTCTGCCACCCCCGGAACGCTGCGCAGCTGCCTGTCGATCACCCAGTTCTGCCAGGTAAGCAGATCCCTGGAATCCCGTTTGTCGCTTTTCAGGTAATACCTGAATATTTCGCCGGTCGGACCATAAGGGGGCTGCACTTCCGGTTCCGCTCCTTCGGGAAGGCTTACGCCCGCCAGCATGTTGTTCACCTGTTGCCGTGCAAAAAAATCTTCCACATCATCTTCAAACATGATCTTAACAACAGACAATCCAAACATGGTTACAGAGCGTACGCTGGTTTTCTTCTGCACTGCGTTCATCGACACTTCAATGGGAAGTGTCACAAACCGCTCAACTTCCTGCGCACTCCGGCCATTCCACTTCGTAACAATAACGATCTGCGTATTGGTTACATCCGGGAATGCTTCAATGGGAGTATGTACGAAAGAAAATACTCCCGCTGTTATTAATACGGCTACACCAATGAACACGAACAATTTGTTCTTCAGTGAAAAGGCCACAATATTTCTAATGAACTTATTCATATATCCTCTTCGTTAGTATGATACGCTTGATCTTCAGTTCTGTCAAGGAAGTTCCTGGATCGGCAGTCCTGGCAGGACAGCCGGTCCGGCAACCGGATCAGCAGGCACTGTTTTAATCTTTCAGTGCATCATAGATGAGCAATTGATTTTTAGAGATCACTTTCTCACCTGCGGCAAGGCCTGAAGAGAGGTAAGTAATATCTCCCGATGTTTTAGCCACTTCTACCTGGCGTACAGCGATATTGAATTTATCTTTGAATACCAGTACATAGTTTTTGCTGTTATCAAATATCACAGCGGCTGAAGGCACCGCGATCTTCTGGTCCTGGTCTTCGTATTTCACATACACGGTTGCAAACATTTCAGGCTTCAGCAGCATGTTCTTATTATCCAGCCGTATCCTTACCTGCATGGTTTTGGTAGTAGGGTCCAGGAAATTATAGATCTTGTCTATCTTCCCGTGGAACGGCTGATCGGGGTAACTTACGGTCACCACATCGGCATCATATCCTTCTTTTATCCGGCTGATATCTGTTTCGAACACATTAGCCATTACCCATACATCATCCAGCTCGGAAATAGTGAAAATGTTGCTGCTGTTATCCGTACGGATCTCCATATTGTTGTTGATGTTCTTTTCTATAACATAGCCGGAGATAGGGGCGGTAACCAGGTAGGTAGCGCCTTTTCCTTTCCTGTATATTTTAAACAGATCGTTCAGGCGGGCGATCTCTGCATCTGATTTCTGCAACTCGCCTTTGGCATTCACTACGTCTTTTTCAGTGCTCAAACGACTGGCGTAGAGGTCTTCCGCTACTTTCAGGTTTTTGTCGGCCACGTTCCTGTCAGACTTTGCCTGTATGAGTTGCTTCTCATAGTCTGCAATTTCCGCACTGTGTATCACCGCCAATACCTGTCCCTTCTGCACATAGTCGCCCAGTTGTACTTTAATGTCTTCTACATAGCCGCTCACCAATGGATATACTTTCAATACTTTGCCGCCGTTGGGAGTTACTTTACCGGAAAGGCGAAGTTCGTTTTTCACAGGCTCCATCCGGGCGGTGTCAATGCGGGTATTTTTCAGCATGGTATCGCTAAGCACAAATGTTGTTTTCTCTGCACCTTCCGCCTGGCTTGGTTTACAGCTAGTCCATGCTCCTGCTGCGAGCAGCGAGAAACCAATGATCAGAATAGGCTGCTTCATAAGTTTATTTTTTAAATAATTCTTGTCCGGTTGCATAATTGAGTTCTTCGTACGCGTTTACCCGTTTGGATAAGAACGTGTTTATATTTTTTGCGTTATCACTGTAACTGTTGAAATAATCGATGAACTGGAGCAGCGTGATGTTGCCTTTGCTGAAGTTCTTCGCTACTTCCTCTATCAGCGTGTCGAATTCGTTCTGGAAAAGATGCAGGTCAAATCCTTTGTAGCGCTTTTCCAGTGCGAGGATCTGTTGCCAGGCGTTGAGTACTTCCGTTTGCGCTATGGATTGTTGCTGTAGTAATTGTTGTTGTGTAGCGTTTACCTGGAGGGCGGCAGATTTGATGTTGCCCTGGTTCCTGTTCCAGAGGGGGAGATCTATGCCCAGCGTAAGGCCAACGAAGTTATTGACATAACTTCCCTGCTTGTCGTAGGTGGCGCCAACATGGAGGTCGGGAACCGCCATTGCTTTCTGCAGGCGGTAATTTAACCGGGATGTCTGCAATTCCATATCCGCCACCCTGACGTCGGGGCGGTTAACCGCGGCACTGTCCAGGAGTTGCTGCAGTTGCAGTTTATCAAGGTTGTAAGCAACAAGGTCGGAAGGCGAAAGAGTGGCTTCATAGAAATCCTGCGAGTGTAATAACTGTTGCAGGTTCTTTTGCGATTCCAGTTCCTGTTGTTTCAGATCCAGGTAATCGTTTTCCAGTCCTACCTGCAAAGCCTGCAATCGCACCAGGTCCGCATGCGCTACGCTTCCTTTCTGATCCGCTACCACATATGCTTTCACGATTGTTTCCAGGTTGTCCAGCTGCTCTTTCAATATCTTCGCTGTCTGCTGCCGGTAGTACAGGTTATAGAAATTTTCCCTGAGCTGAAGTTTAAGCGTACGTAACAATTCATCGAAAGTCGCCTCGTTCATCCTTGCGGCAGTTGCCGCTAACTGTACATTCTTATTTCGTTTTCCTGCCAGCTGTATCAACTGGTCAATGTTGTATTCTGTTTGCCCGTTTGCACCAACTGCAAATGGCCGGAAATTATTTGTACTTCCAAATCCAAGTACGGTGCTGAAAGTGGGATTGCTCCATATTTTCGCCTGCCTGATAAGTGCTTTGGATGCATCGATCTGGTAACGTTGAGCAAGAAGTGCGTAGTTTCTGACAATGAAAGAATCTTCTACAGCCTGCAGTGTGATAGGTGTTTTGGGTGTTTGTGCCTGCGTCGTTTTGCTAAAGCCCAGGCAACTGATCATTACTCCGAAGAGCAGTATCCTGAATGTCCGCATAATGCCAAATTTCATGATACAAAACTCAGCAAGTAGAATTAAAGGGGCCTTTAAGGCAAATTAAAAAAGACTTAAAATGAATTAAGATAGAGATTAACGGAGATTAAAATAAGATTAGAGATGAGGCAGCATCACGGTAAAAGTGGTGCCCTCCTGCGATGTGGAAGTAACTGTGATATGCCCGTTATGAAGCTGTACTATTTTTTTGCAGATAGATAAGCCAAGTCCATGGCCGCGGATCTGCAAGGCATTTTGACCGCGGTAAAAGGGTTCAAATATTTTATTGATCTCGGCAGGAGGGATGCCTATCCCGGTGTCTTTTACCTGTACTAAGATATATTGAGTGAAGAAATCAATGGTTACAATGGCGGTGTTGTTATCGGAAAACTTACAGGCGTTGTCTATCAGGTTAAGGAAAAGTACTTTCAACAGGTTCTCGTTGCCATGGCAGGTTACATCGGAATCGTTGTCAGGCACTTTTACAAAATGTATGTCTACCTTGCTGGTATTCTTCTGTTTTAACCTGATCAGCGTTGGCATTTCAAGCAGCAGCTCATCTATTCTTACATCCGTGAATGCAAATCCTTCCTGGCGCATTTCAGATTGCGCCAGCTGAAGCAGGCCATTGGAAAGGTCTGAAAGGTTTTCGGCATCTTCCAGCAAAGAGGTCAGCAATGCCAGGTATTCTTCTTTGCTGCGCTCTTTAGACAGCGTTACCTGCAACTGGCTGATTATAGCGGCAAGGGGGGTACGAAGTTCATGCGATGCGTTACTCACAAAACTTTTCTGCAGGTGGAACGATTCGCTCAATCTTTGCAGCATGGTGTTGAAATTGGCGCCCAGCTTGGATATTTCATCTTTCCCTTTTACTGCTACCTGGGTATCCTGTAGATTATTGGCATTAATGCTGTCTACCTGCTCCACCAGTTTGTCTATTGGCTGCACCATTTTCCGGGCGAAGAAATAACCCACGCCAACCAATATGCCAATGGCAATAAGGGCTTCGATCAATAAGATGCGCCGCAGGTTCTGAAGGTTCTGGAAGCCGTATTTATCAAAGGAGGCAACGATCACGATCACGGACACCGTGCCTTCTGTATAATATACGCCCACTACTTCTCCATTGCCTTTATCATAACTATACAGTTTATTTTCTTTTATATAGGTGAGAAGGGCCTGGTTGGTCCTGATGGTGGTGTCTTTAAGGTTGCTGTAAAGCAGGTCGTAGTTGGGGTTGTATACGAGGATGGTTTCTTTGTACAGGTCCTGGAACGTGGTCCTGTCAAGCTTCCTCAGAAGATCCACTTTTACATTTCCATCTTCAATGATCACATTGGCAATAGAACGGGCCCTGTATTCCAGCCTTTCCAGGTATTCGGCTTTCCTGGATTTCGCAGAAAAATAATAGGCAAACCCTGCAAAGGCAATCAGCATCAGCGTAGCCGACAGGGTATAATAAAGCGCTATTTTGTATTTAATCTTCAAGGACTGGCTTATTCTTCCGACAGGTAGTAGCCCATACCGGTTTTGGTATGCAGCAGTTTCTGGTCAAAGTCTTTGTCTATCTTCTTCCTGAGAAAGTTCATGTATACTTCGATCACGTTGGTACCGGTGTCGAAGTCGATATCCCATACTTTTTCAGCAATGGTGAGTTTAGAGATAACTTTTCCTTTATGCAGTGCAAGAAATTCCAGCAATTGATATTCTTTGGCGGTGAGGGTGATTTTTTTACCGCCACGGGTTACATCTTTTTTTTCGCGGTCAATTTCGAGATCGGCGATGCTGATCTTGTACTGGGTGCCATGTGTGGCTTCAGATCCGGCCCGTTTAAGGAACACCCGGATACGGGCGAGCAATTCCCGGAAATCGAAAGGTTTTACCAGGTAGTCATCGGCGCCCAGCTCAAAGGCCTGCATTTTGTCTTCCATGCCGCCCAGGGCAGTGAGCATGATAACCGGAACTTTGTTGTTCTTCTGCCTGATCACTTCACAAAGTTCGTAACCATTATTGTGAGGAAGGTTGAGGTCCAGTATGACCAGGTCGTAATGGTTACTGGTGGCCAATCCTTTGCCTATACGCCCATCGTAGGCAACATCCACTTCAAACCCGTTTTCTTCAAGGCCTTTTTTAACGGCATTGGCTACTTTAACCTCATCTTCAACTACCAGTATTTTTTGCATACACAAAATTTTTATTAGCTCGCAGAGAAGCTGCGAAAACAAAGAAGCATAAGGTTATTAATAAATATAGAAAATATATTCAAAAAAACCTTATGCCTCTTTACTTCACTGTAAGGAACCTTAACTGTTGAGGTTTGCCTCCAGTTCCATGATCTTTTCAAAAAGTTGTTCGTATTGTTGGTTTGCTTTATCCAGTAATTTCTGTACTTCCTGGTACTCGCTTTCTACCTGGGCAAACTTAACTTTATCGCTGTATGTCTCCGGCGCGCCAAGAGAGTTTTCCAGGCTGGCTTTCCTGTCTTTCAGGCTCGCAAGCTGGCTTTCTACCTGGGCAAATTGCTTCTGCTGCTTTTGCAGTTCTCTCTGCACTTCCTTATTGATAGCCGTTTTATTGGCCGCAGGGGCGGGAGCGGGGGCAGGAGTAGGTTGCTGTTGTGCAGCGGCCTTTTGCTCTTTCCTGTTCTCGTTACCGGCTTTCGCTGCGCCTTGCGCCTGGGCCGCCATGCGTTTTTTCCATTCTTCGTATTCGGTGTATGTACCTTTAAATTCCTTGATCTGCCCGTCTACGATCTCCCAGATCTTATTGGCGGTCTGGCTGACGAAATAACGGTCGTGCGACACCAGTACATAACTGCCCTCGTACTTATTCAGCGCGTCTATCAGCATCTGAACGGAGTTCATATCAAGGTGGTTCGTAGGCTCGTCGAGCATGAGGAAGTTGGCCTGGCTGATGATGGTCTTAGCCAGGGCTACCCTTGCTTTTTCACCTCCTGATAATATCTTGATCTTTTTAAATACATCGTCGCCTGTAAACAGGAAGCAACCCAGCAACTGGCGGAGTTCCAGCTCTGTGCGTCCGCTGCCGAAGTTCTTCAGTTCATCCAGGATCTCGCTCGACATATCCAGCGATTCCAGTTGGTGTTGCGCATAAAAGCTGGTCATTACGTTATGGCCGGGAATTCTTTCACCTTCCATTTCTTCCATCCCGAAAATAATGCGGAGGAGAGTAGACTTACCCTTACCGTTGGCGCCTATCAGGGCAATTTTATCACCGCGGTTGATCTCTGCGCTGGCATTTCTCAGGATGCTGATATTGCCGTAGCTTTTGCTTACGTTGTTAAGCGTACATAAGATCTTGCCGGGAGTTTTATCTACAGTAAAGTTGATGCGGATCTTGCTCGGACCATTATCTACCTGTTCAATCCTTTCCAGTTTATCCAATCTTTTTGCAATACTCTGCGCCTGCGCGGCTTTAGAGGCTTTCGCCTTAAACCGCTCAATAAACCTTTCCTGCTGGCGGATATAGTCCTGCTGGTTTTCGTACGCTCTCTGCTGCATTTCCCTGCGCAGTTCCTTTTCAACTTCGTAGTCGGAATAGGAGCCGGTATAGTGATGGAGCTGCTGCTGGTACAGTTCTACGATCTTGTTCACCATCCTGTCAAGGAAATAACGGTCGTGCGATACGATGATCACCGCCCCGTTATAACCAACCAGGTAACGCTCCAGCCATTCGATAGACGGGAGGTCGAGGTGGTTCGTAGGCTCGTCGAGCATGAGTACATCGGGTTGCTGCAGGATCAGGCGGGCCAGCAGTACGCGCATTCTCCAACCTCCGGAGAACTCGTTGTAAGGCCTGTCCAGGTCGGACGTGGTAAAACCAAGACCTTCCAGTACCTGGGCTGTTTTATGTTTCATGTTGTAGCCGTCGAGGGCTTCAAATTCATGCAGTTTATCGCTGAATTCGTGCAGCAGGGCATCTGTTTGATTTTCTTCCAGTTCCTTCGTGATACGTTCAATATCTTTTTCCAGTTCCAGCGCCTTTCCAAAAGCCATCATACCAACAGTCAGGATCGATTCGTTGGTTTCAAAGCTTAACAGGTCCTGGTTAAAGAACCCGATGGTAAGGTTTTTACTTTTATTAACGCTTCCCTTGGAAACAGAATATTCGCCGTTTATGATACGCAACAGGGTAGATTTACCGGTTCCGTTCAAACCAATAAGTCCTACCCGGTCGCCCGGTTCTATATGCCAGGAAGAATCTTCCAGGATCACCCTGGAGCCAAACTCAAACGTAATATCCTGTAATGCGATCAACATAAAAAATCAAAAAATTGAGTAAAAAACGTGCAAAGTTACACATTTTTGTGGTATTCCATGGCCGCTGCATCCCTTCTGCCAGGTTATTCTTGTGGTCGTAGTAAATTTCCCTAGTTTTACAGGAAAGCATTTACAGATGAATTTTAAGATATTCGTAACCGTTGCCGGCCTGGGACTCGCCACAGCGCTGGTTTCCTGCCAGCAGAACAGTCAATCGGCCAATGACCAGAACGAGGTAAGCGCCCAGGCGTTGCAAGCGCCTTATAACCCGGTTTTTTACGATTCTTTAAAGGTTGCCTTGAATTCTTATTACCAGTTAACGGAGAAACTGGTGGCAGACGACAGTTTGGGCGCCAACACTGCGGCAAATGAACTGAAAGGGCATCTCGATAGCTTGCCTGTAAATTTATTGCAGATGGACAGCGCAAAACTGGCGGATATCACCGGCATCACCGGCAGTATGAGCGCCGAACTGGTCGGCATGGTTGGCGAACAGGGGATAGACGGGAAACGGGCTTCTTTCCAGATGGTATCGGATATGTTATTCGATCTGATCAAAAACACCGGTATCAAAGGAGATACGGTGTATCACCAATTCTGCCCAATGGCGTTTAACGACAACGGCGCTTTCTGGCTCAGCAACAAACCGGTGATCCGCAACCCATATTTTGGTAAAGAAATGTTAACCTGCGGAGAAACCAGGGATACGCTTATTTATAAGTAACTTAAGGTGATATCATGAACAGTAATTCGTAACTTCCGGATCACTGTTCATGATTCACGGATATGATGAAACGTTTTTACTGCCTATCCCTTTTGTTGCTGATCATTGTGCGCGCAGGCGCACAGCAGTTTACAATAAGCGGGTTTGTGAAAGACAGTACAAACGGCGAGGCCTTGTCAGGAGCCACTATCCAGGTGTTAAAACCCTTTGTGGGCGTACAGTCCAATAACTACGGCTTTTATTCCATCTCACTGCCCCCGGGGAATTATACCTTTCTCTTTTCTTACCTGGGTTATACGTCCAGGGTTATTACACTCGAGTTAACAGGAAATATAGTCCGGCACCAGGAACTGGCTCCCCGGTCTTTTACCGCTAAAGAAGTAGTGGTGCAGGCTACGGTCAGCAAAGATGCCAATGTTCAAAGCACCGACATTGGCAGGATTGGGTTGTCAGTGGCTACAGCAAAGAAATTGCCTTCCATGTTGGGAGAGGTGGATATACTGAAAGCCTTGCAGCTGATGCCGGGCGTACAAGCCGCAGGAGAAGGGAATTCGGGCATGTATGTCAGGGGAGGAGCGCAGGATCAGAATCTTATCCTGCTCGATGAAGCGCCGGTTTATAATACCGGTCACCTCTTTGGTTTTTTCTCGGTATTTAATGCAGATGCCATCAGGAGCGCCACCCTGATCAAAGGAGGAATGCCGGCTAACTATGGCGGGCGGCTCTCTTCCGTGGTGGATGTTTCCATGAAAGAAGGCAATAATAAAGAGTTGCAGGGAGAAGGAGGAATTGGTTTCATCGCTTCCAGGCTTTCTGTACAGGGGCCTATCCGGAAGAACAAATCCTCATTTATTATTAGCGGCAGGCGTACCTACCTGGATCTGATCACAAAGCCATTTATCAATAATACAAATTACAAAGGTTCTGGGTATTATTTCTATGATCTGAATGCGAAGGTGAATTTCAGGTTGTCGGATAAAGATCACCTGTATGTAAGCGCCTATACAGGAAAAGATGTATTCAGTTTCCATAACAGCGACAGGTCTTTCAATGTCAGGATCCCCTGGGGCAATACCACAGCTACACTGCGTTGGAATCATGTTTTCAACAGCAAATTGTTCATGAATACCTCGCTGATCTATAACCGGTATAAATTCCAGGTGAGCGCCCTGCAGAATTATTTTGATGTTAAGATCACTTCGGGGATCAATGATGGCAACGCGAAACTGGATTTTGATTATTACCCGCATGCCCGCCATCATATTAAGTTTGGGGGGAATTATATCTACCATACTTTTACTCCCTCCACGATCGGCGGGCAACAGGATAGTGTAGTATTAAGCCCAGACAATGCAGTCAGGAAGTATGCCCATGAAACAGGACTTTATGTGATGGATGACTGGGAGATTTCCCCGCATTTCAGGCTGAACCTGGGTTTGAGACATAGCGGGTTTATGCAGATCGGCCCTTATACCCGGTATTTTTACGACAGCCGGGGAAAAAAACAAGACAGTGTGGTGTATGGGCGTGGCAAGGCGGTAGGTACTTATAGCGGCTTGGAACCAAGGATCATACTGCGTTACGCCTGGAAAGGCAACCAGTCGGTAAAGGTGGCCGCTACACGGCATCACCAGTTTATACATCTCGTATCAAATGCCGGTACCACCTTACCAACGGATGTTTGGGTGCCCAGTACCTACCTGGTGAAGCCGCAGATCTCCTGGCATTATACGGCGGGTTATTTCAGGAACTTTAAAGACAATGAGTATGAGTTGTCTGCAGCTCTTTATTATAAGCAGATGGATCAGCAGATCGAGTACCGGGAAGGGTATACGCCTGCGCTAAGCGACCCCGAGAACGATTTTATTTTCGGCAAGGGAGAGGCTTATGGGATGGAATGGTTTCTTAACAAAAGCCAGGGCAGGTTAACAGGATGGGTGGGTTATACCCTTGGCTGGACCTGGCGGCAGTTCCCGGGGTTGAACGACGGGAAGCGTTATCCCGCGAAGTACGACAGGAGGCATGATCTCTCGGTAGTGGCGAGTTACGAGCTCAATAAACGCTGGACTTTTTCAGGAACTTTTATTTATGGAAGCGGGAATGCCACTACGCTTCCTGAAACCTTCTATTTCATGGAGGGTACGTTGATTCAGGGGTATAGCCGGATCAATGCTTACCGGATGGCGGCTTATCACCGGTTGGATCTGGCAGCAGTATATAAGCCGGCAGCCGGGAAGAAGCGGCGTTTTAAAGGCAGCTGGACTTTCTCCGTTTATAATGTCTACAACCGGAAAAATCCTTATTTCATTTACTTCGACCAGGAAACTAATGGGGTGAGGAGTGCGGGTACAGTGAAGATGACGGCGAAGCAGGTGTCGTTGTTTCCTGTGTTGCCTTCGGTGACGTATAATTTCAGCTTTTAAGGCCTTTTGAAATATAACTCAAGGATAGTCAAAAGGTAGTTAACGCCGGCAGATGAAAATAAAGAGTCCGGGTGTTTAAAGGACTTTTTCCAAACGGTTGCTGTATGATGCGCCCTTGCCCCGGGGAGTTTAAGATCATGTTGAAATAATGCCACTAATTTCATATCGAATGATTTGATAAATTGTAGAAATTCTTTTATGCTTTGAATGGTTAAATCTCTTCCTTATCCAAAGCTAACGTTCTAATTATTAAAAATATTTATTACTATAAAAATGATTGATAATAAATGTTTTAAAGAGATATAAATACTGTTAATGTGATCCTGTAATTAATTGCCCGACATTGTTTTACACTGAAACAGGGCCGCTGTCCCGTTATTTATTTTTAAAATCCTTAAGTTCAACATGATAGTTCACAAAAAGCTAACGAACTATTTCTTAACTTCGCAAACATTTTATTAAGGATACAGCTCTTTAAAAACAACTTGGAGCTCACAGAAAAACGTATGATAAATATCACTTTTCCGGATGGCGCAGTTCGTCAGTATGAATCAGGAGTAACTGCATTGGACATTGCCAAATCCATCAGCGAGGGATTGGCACGCAAAGTATTAGCCGCAAATGTTAACGGGCAGGTAGTGGATGCTACACGCCCGATATTGACGGATAGCACGCTCCAATTGCTGACGTGGGTCGACAAAGACGGAAAAGCCACTATGTGGCACTCTTCTGCCCACCTGATGGCTGAAGCCCTGGAAGCGCTCTATCCCGGCGTAAAACTCGGATACGGCCCTGCTATTGAAAACGGATTTTACTACGATATTGACCTGGGCGACCGCACTATTTCTGAAGAAGATCTGAAAAAGATCGAAGCAAAAATGGTGGAACTCTCCAAACATAATAGTGAATACGTTCGTAAAGATGTCAGCAAAGCAGATGCTTTAGCATATTTCACAGAAAAAGGAGACCCTTATAAAGTAGAAACGATCAATGAACTGGCCGACGGTCAGATCACTTTCTATACCCAGGGCGGCTTCACCGACCTGTGTCGCGGACCTCATATTCCCAACACCAGCTTCATTAAGGCGATAAAGCTGACCAGCATTGCCGGCGCTTACTGGAGAGGTAATGAGAAGAACAAGATGCTGACCCGCATCTATGGAATTACATTCCCTAACCAGAAGGAGCTGGACGAATATGTTACCCTGGTAGAAGAAGCTAAGAAACGTGACCACCGCAAACTGGGCAAGGAACTGGAACTCTTTACCTTTTCTGAAAAGGTAGGACTCGGGCTCCCTATGTGGTTGCCGAAAGGCGCCCTGCTCCGCGAGCGCCTGCAACGTTTCCTGCAGGAAGCGCAGCTGGAAACAGGCTACCTGCCGGTAGTGACCCCGCATATCGGGAACAAAAACCTGTATATCACCAGCGGACACTATGAAAAATATGGTAAAGACAGTTTTCAGCCTATCCACACGCCGGAAGAAGGCGAGGAGTTCATGCTGAAACCAATGAACTGTCCGCACCACTGCGAACTTTATAAAGCTTCCCCTAAGTCATATAAAGACCTTCCTGTTCGTTTTGCTGAATTCGGAACCGTTTACCGTTACGAACAACATGGCGAATTGCACGGGCTGACAAGGGTACGCGGATTTACCCAGGACGATGCGCATTTATTCTGTCGTCCCGACCAGGTGAAGGAAGAATTCCAGAAAGTAATAGACCTGGTAATGTATGTATTCAACAGCCTTAGCTTTACAGAATACACTGCACAGATTTCCCTCCGTGATAAGGAAGACAGGAGCAAATACATTGGTTCCGAAGAGAACTGGGAACTGGCAGAAAGAGCGATTATCGAATCTGCCGCCGAAAAAGGCCTGAACACCGTAGTAGAATACGGTGAAGCAGCTTTCTACGGTCCGAAACTGGACTTCATGGTGAAGGATGCGTTGGGCCGTAAATGGCAGTTAGGTACCATCCAGGTAGATTACAACCTGCCTGAAAGGTTCGAGCTGGAATACATCGGCGCCGACAACCAGAAGCACCGCCCGGTAATGATCCACCGTGCGCCGTTCGGATCCCTGGAACGTTTCATCGCCGTATTGATCGAACACTGTGCAGGAAAATTCCCGCTTTGGTTAGCGCCTACACAGGTGAAGATCCTCCCGATCAGCGATAAAAGCCAGGCTTACGCAGAGAAGGTGGCAGAATTGCTGAAAAAAGCGGACATTCGCGCAGAGATCGACGAGCGAAGCGAAAAAATTGGAAAGAAGATCCGCGAAGCAGAACTGGCCAAGATCCCTTACATGCTGGTACTGGGTGAAAAAGAGGCTGCAGATGAAGTGGTGGCTGTACGCCGCCAGTCAAAAGGCGACCTGGGAACCATGAATGTCGATGCCTTTATCAAACTGGTCAGCGACGAAGTAGCTAACAAAAAACCAATAGAATAAAAATTGCGGAAAACAGGCATATAGTCAATGAACTTAACTTAAATAAGGTATGTTTATTGCTACGAATTTTCCACTATTTTTGCAAAAGTTGTTTTTGATCCGAAAAGAAAAAACGGTCAGACTCAATAGAACCATATAATTCTTAATTTTTATAATTTTTAATGCAACAAAGACCCAAACCAAGTTTTGGCGGTGGTAACAACAGGGGAAGAAACCCCAACTTCCGCAGGGAACAACAACAGGAACATCGTACCAACAGGATGATACGTGTTCCGGAGGTAAGACTGGTAGGTGACAACATTGAAGTGGGCATCTACAAAACTGACGAAGCCCTTCGCATCGCCGAAGATATGGGACTCGATCTGGTTGAAATATCACCTAATGCTGTTCCGCCTGTCTGCAGGATCATCGACTACAACAAGTTCCTCTACGAAAAGAAGAAGAAGGAAAAAGAAATGAAGGCAAAGGCGCACAAAAGCGAAGTAAAAGAAATTCGCTTTACGCCAAACACCGACGATCACGACTTCGACTTCAAAGCAAAACATGCTGAAAGCTTCCTGAAAGACGGTAACAAAGTGAAAACTTATGTTCAGTTCAAAGGACGTGCGATCATGTTTAAAGAACGTGGTGAACTGATCCTGTTGAAATTTGCTGAGCGATTGGCAGAAGTAGGCAGCCTCGAAAGTATGCCTACCATGGAAGGTAAGAGAATGATCGCCATTTTTGCTCCTAAAGCCAGCAAAAAGAAGGAAAAGGAACCTAAAGAACCAAGAGAGCCTAAAGCGTCTCCTTCTGAAAAGGAATCAGAATAATCGAACTTCCGTTTTAATATCTAATTAGAAAAGCAGCATAACAGGGCTACAAAGTCCTGGAATGCTGCTTTTACTTTTTTGATACTTACTAACCGGTTTATTATTATTCTGCAACTTCGCTGTTTTCCTGCAGGTGCGCCAACAGGTACCGGAAGGTCCTGTCTTTCATCCTGTCGACATCCGAAGGGTTAACAGGGATGTTGGCGTCTTTCCCCATGTCGTCCCAGATCCGGAGCTGTATGTACTGGTGAAACAAAGGATCGCTTTTAAAGGCTAAGGCCTCTTCCTCTGTCATAGGTCCTCCCTGGTAGATAAGGGTTTGTTTGCTGGCTTCCGACAAAGTCTCGTAATAGGCGCTGTCGAACCAGGTCAGGTAGCGTTTGGCGGCAACATGACTTCCCACCAGTTTCGCCATCCGTTCAGGGAATCCTACCTCCAACAGGTAGCTGCTTCCCAGGTTGTCGTGCGCCCTGGTACCGTATTGATCCATCTGTTCTTCCCCTTCAAAAAAGTGTCCTATGTCGTGAAGAAAAGCCGCAATCACCATTTCATCATTGAAGCCGGTCTGCTCGGCTATCACCGCCGCCTGCATCATATGCATCAACATCGTTACTTGTTCTCCATATTCGGAATTTCCGTGGCGTTCATAGAGGTCAAAGATCCGGTCAACTACCTGCCTTGCATATTGTTCTTTATCAGTCATTTCGTACGTAGATTAGGGTTAGTGAATAGTTACTTGCAGCAAATGTAAAAGTGCAGGCTGCTAATAGGAGCAGTTATACTGTTATGTTTTTATTAAACCCTTCATTTTGAAGCTGGTCAACAATATTCACGTACCTTTGTTCCTTTACAACACCAAATACATCCGGCCATTGCTTAAGAAAGAATTAAGGGTAATCCTGGTTTCCCTCTTTATTAGTTTCCTGATAACAGGGGCCAAGTTCGCTGCATATTTTTTAACCCACTCGGTAGCGATCCTCTCAGACGCACTGGAGTCTATCATCAACGTGGTGGCGGGCGGATTTGCCAGTTACAGCATTTACCTGGCCAGCCAACCGAAAGACGAGAACCATCCTTACGGCCATGGAAAGGTCGAATTTTTCTCTATCGGCTTCGAAGGCGCCATGATCTTTATTGCCGGCATACTGATCCTGTTCAAGGCAGTGCAGTATTTTATTTACCCCCGTGAACTCTTCCGGATGGAAAGCGGCTTGTGGGTGCTGGGCATCACAACACTCGGTAATCTCTTCCTTGGATTATATCTCGTTCGTTCCGGTAAACGGCTTTCTTCGCTCACTATCAGCGGCAATGGGCAGCATATTATGACCGACGTTTATAGCAGCCTGGTTCTCATGGCCGCCCTGATCACCATTCATTTTACCGGCTGGACACTGATAGACCCGATTGTTTCCCTTGTAATGGGCGTCCTTATCCTGAACAATGGTTATAAGCTGATGCGGAGGTCTATTTCCGGGCTGATGGATGAAACAGATATGAAAGTAGTAGACAAGGTGATCACCATCTTATCTGCCAACCGGAGAGAGAACTGGATAGACATTCACAATATGAGGATACAGCAATATGGCAATAATTATCATATAGATTGCCACATCACTATGCCGTACTACCTGGAGCTGAACGATGCCCACGATGAAATGAAAAGGGTAGAGGTGCTGGTAAATGAAGGCTTTACAAACAGCGATGTGGAGTTCTTTATTCATATGGACCCCTGTATCCCTTCCTGTTGCCATTATTGCCTGAAGTCGGCCTGCCCCGTACGCAGCAATGCCTTTACAGGTGAGATCACCTGGACCCGTGATAACGTTCTACCTAACAGGAAACATGGTTAGGAAGCCGAAAAAAAAGAGGCTGCCTGGTATCAGACAGCCCCTTCAAACTATAATTATTTACCTGGTTTATTCTTCTCCTGCTTCTTCTCCATCGCCATGTCCTAATATCTCCCTGATGGGCTTTACCGACTGATAAATAGCCCTGTCGTATTTATTGCCTAATATGATAAGGGTGGTACTATCCTGGATGAACCTGTAGAAAACAGTATTGTTGCCATGCCACCAGCCGTTGTGATACACAATGTTTTTAGTAGCGTCCGGATATACCATCAATCTCCATCCCAATCCATAATTTCTTACTCCCGGCTTTTCGTTGCTGTAAGGGGTATACGCCATTTTCAGGATGCTATCGTTCAAGAGCTGGCCTGAATAAAGGGCCTGGTCCCATTTCAGCATGTCCTGCACTGTGCTGTAGATACCTTTATCGCCCATTACGCCGTCGAAATACGTATCCGGTTCAAACTGGCCATTGTATTTATGGCTTTGAGTCTGATGCGGATGAGCAATAGTGCCGGGTTGAAAAACAAAAGTATTGTGCATGCCCAGTGGTTGGAAAATGGTTTCCTGCATGAATTCAGGGTATTTCTTGCCCGAAACTTTTTCGATGATAGAGGCCAGCAGCATATAGTTGGTATTGCAATACTGGAAATGGGTACCGGGCGCATGCTGGATCTTCGGTTTATGCACTTCCATCAGCCGTATCACGTCTTCATTGGTCATATACCTGGAAGGATCTTTCCATAAGCTGTCGCAGAAATAGAGGTAGTTGGGAAGTCCGCTCCTGTGGTTCAGCAGCATTCTAACGGTAATACCTTTGTATGGAAAGTTGGGAAAGAATTCCTGGAGCGTGGCATCCAGGCTTAGTTGCCCGTTCTGAACAAGCCAGAGCGCTGCCCCGCCTGTAAAGGTTTTGGATACTGACGCCAGTTGGAAAGAAGAACTGTCGATAACCGGGGTCTTACTCCTGGAGTTTTCGTACCCGTGATATTTTTCGAAAATAACAACGCCTTTTTTAGCAACCAATACGGCGCCGTTGAAACCGGTTCGCAATAATTTATTTGTATAATAGGCTTCCAGTTCGCGCTGAATCTGCTGGGTACGCGGAGAATTTAAAATGGCATTCTTTTCTGCGTCGCTTAAATTCAGTGTATACCGGCTGCTGTCGGAACTTACGGCCCTGTGGCTATTTGTTTTGCTGCTTGCTGAATTACTCTGACAACTGGTAACTATTGCTATTCCCGATAGTGTTAAAATGATCCTGACTGCTTTCAATCGCTTCATTAGAGGTGTGTAACTAACTTACTTAATTCATTTGATCCCGAAACAAGGCGCTAAAATTAGAGTGCTTAGAAATGATCACCAAATAAAAACGACCTATTCAATAGCTTTTAATAGGTTTTTAAGCTATAAAAGCTAAAAAACTTAAAAAATAACTATTGTTACCCTGCTTTTTTTGATAAAATCGAATAGATTCTCACAACTATTTGAATATTCCTGAACATCGAGTAGGTTTGTGCCCTGTTTCCCCGCTAGCAGCAATTATTAAGCCAATTGCAGCATACAGATACATATATAACCAAGAATAATATTATGGACCAGCAAAAGTCGACTAGTTATCCAAAAGAGAAGATCAACATTTTGTTACTGGAGAACATCAGTGATGCAGCAGTAGCAGAATTTACCAACGCCGGATACCACGTTCGTAAGCTTTCGGGTGCACTGAATGAAGAAGACCTGATCAACGAAATCAAAGACGTACATCTTCTGGGAATCCGCTCTAAAACAAAGGTAACACGTAAAGTGCTGGAATCGGCCCGAAAACTTCAAGCTATTGGCTGTTTTTGTATCGGTACCAACCAGGTTGATCTTAAAGCCGCCACCGAACATGGCGTAGTAGTATTCAACGCTCCGTATTCCAATACAAGGTCGGTAGCCGAACTGGTTATAGGATTATCGATCATCCTCATCCGCCGTATCATTGATAAGAACAATGCCGCGCATAACGGCATCTGGCTGAAGGAAGCTACCGGCAGTTTTGAGCTGAGAGGCAAAACCTTAGGTATAGTAGGATATGGTAATATCGGAAGCCAGGTAAGCGTGTTGGCTGAAGGAATGGGTATGAATGTGATCTATTATGATGTAGAAACCAAGCTGCCTTTGGGAAATGCAGAACAACAACGTACGCTGAAAGAAGTTTTCCAGAAAGCAGACATTGTTTCCCTGCACGTTCCAAGCAATAAAACAACCGCTAACTTCATCAATAAAGAAGTACTGGCCGACGCGAAGCCAGGCCTGATCTTCATTAACTACGCCCGCGGGGAAGTAGTGGACCTGGACGCACTGAAAGATGCCCTGCAAAGCGGCCAGCTTTCCGGCGCAGCCATCGATGTGTTCCCGGTTGAACCTGAAAAGAATGGTGCCGCTTTCTCTACCCCGTTACAGAAGCTGCCTAACGTGATCCTGACGCCGCATATCGGGGGCAGTACCGAAGAAGCGCAGCATAATATAGGACTCGACGTTAGTGCCAAAATGCTGAATTACCTGGAGAAAGGCGCCAGCTTCGGCTCTCATACCGTGCCGCCGATCAGCGTACCGCCAATCGAAAACACCCACAGGATCCTGCATATTCACCAGAACGTGCCCGGGGTACTGTCGGCCATCAATACCGCGCTTTCCAGCAGCAAGATCAATATCCTGGGCCAATACCTCAAAACCAACGAAACCATTGGTTACGTGGTGCTGGATGTTGATACCCGCTTGTCCCAGGAAGCATTGTCGCTCCTGCGTGAAGTGCCTAATACCATCAAAACGAGGCTGCTGTATTAATACAGCGAATTCATACAAAAAAGGAAGGCCGGTCAGGCCTTCTTTTTTTTTGCCGCCAGTGATCCGGTATTTCCCGTCATTCACCGATTCTTTTCCCGCACAGGCGTTTTTTTTGAGCGATTTTCAAAATTCTTTGTTAACCTTGTAGTATAACAGCAATTGTATTAAAAAATGAAATTAAACAAGGCACTGGTAGCAGGCATAGGTATTTGGGCTGGAATGCTGTCGACCACTCTTGCTACCGCACAGGACGAACCCAATAAATGGGCGCCCGAAGGTATTAAGATCGACGGACAGGCAACAGAATGGCCGAAACCATTACAGTTCTACAATAACACCACCAAACTGTTTTATACCATAGCGAACGACCAGGAAAACTTATATGTTATAATAAACGTACCTGATCAGCAAAGCCAGATGAAAATATTAAGGTCAGGTTTTACGTTTTCAGTTAATACAAGCGGAAAGAAAAAGAACGGCCCGAGTGTCACTTTTCCATTGGTAAACGAAGTGAATCCCGGAAGTCCTGATGCGCCGGAGTCGTCCCGCGCCCTCATCGCCGGCGAAGTGAAAAAGCAAATGATTGCTAATGCAAAAGAAATCAAGGTTGACGGGTTTGAGAATATTCCCGATGGAAAAATTCCCGTGCAGAACTCATACGGCATTCAAACAGCCGGATCTTATGACGCTAACGGCAATTTAGTCTGTGAACTGGCTATTCCTTTTAAAGTATTAGGAATAACGCCAGGATCCAATTCCCCCATCGCTTATCATTTTAAGGTAAATGCAATGAGAAAAGAGGATAAGAAAGAACTGGAAACCAAGAGGGAAAAAGGACAGCAAGCTCCTGTTCCTGGTTCTCCGCAGGATACATTTACCTTGTACTATTCGACCGATTTCTGGACCAGGCAAACACTGGCTACTCGTTAGTAGCCGGTTCATGATCGCTTAATGTTTTTTATGTATAAAAGGTTACTTTCTCCAGGCATCAAGTGCTTGTTAGCAGCTTGCATCTGCGCCGGTATTGTTGTCGGATGCCGTAAAGACAACAAGAACACGGGTCCTTCAGGCAACAACAATAATAATGGCAAGGATACCGCCGCCATTAAAGAAGATTCGCTCCGCTATCTGATGTACCAGATTATGCAGGTGACGTATGCCGACGGGGGAAGAACCCCCGACAAAGGATTGCCGATGTATTATTGGTATGCGCAGGTGCCCTCAATCAACCCCTTCGATACTAAATATGCAAACGCGGATTCATTGCTGGAAGCCATGAAAAGGTATGCCATTAACCCCGCAACGAAAGCGCCGTACGACAGGTATAGTTTCCTGGACAGAACCGGGGATCTTACAAACCGCCTGCAAAATGGTATTTCTGCAAAATCAATTATGGCCACTTCTGGCGATAACGGGATTCAGTACGCTCCTGTGCTGGATGACACTGATCCCAACAAAATAAGGCTCTTTGTTTTGTATGCAGATAAGAATAGCCCTGCCGGCCAGAAAGGAGTTACACGAGGATGGGAGATCACAGGAGTAAATGGCGTTACCAGCTTTACAAATACCAATTCTTCTTTAAGCTATGTCTATAATTCAATTGTCGGGGCATCAAGTGTCACACTACAGTTCAGAAGACCAGATAACAGCAGTGTAACCTACTCGCTGGATAAGGCTTCTTACCATATCAACCCTGTATTATTTGATACGGTTATGAACGTGACTGTAAATAACATACAGCAAAAAGTGGGATATTTCGTCTTCTATACTTTTGCTGATACTTACGATACCAAAGGAACGCCAACAACAACTAAGATAGAGCTGGACAAAGTTTTTACCAAATTCAAAGCCGCCGGTATCAAAAACCTGGTAGTGGATCTCCGGTATAACGGGGGCGGTTCAACGAATACTGCCGAATACCTGGACAGCGCTATTGCGCCTGCCTCGGCCGGTGGAAGGATAATGTACAACTACCTGTATAACGATAAGCTGACCCAGCACCTGAGTACGGTAGGGTTGCCGCCTTCGGTTAGTTTCCCTGCCCAGACGGGGGGATTGAACCTGGCCAACGTATTTTTTATAGTAAGCAGAAATACGGCCTCGGCGAGCGAGCTAACCCTGAATAACCTGAAGCCATATATGAACGTGAAGCTGGTAGGCGATTCTACTTATGGTAAACCTGTTGGATTCATCGGGTTTAACATTTCGATGTACGACGAGAATCATAAGGAGAAATACCTGGCAGATCTCTATTCCATTAATTTCGAAACTACAAATGCAAATAAAGAGGGCGGTTACTATACCGGCATAGGGCCCGATGCCAAAGCAGTGGATTATGTAAACCTTCCGTGGGGAAATGCGGGCGACCAGAATTTGAAGCAGGTAATTTCCTACATACAGTCGAACAAGTTTATCACTGCATTTCCAAATGGCAGGCTGGCGAGAGAAGCAGGAACAGAGCTGTTGTCGCCGATCTCGAAAGCTACCCCTCTCAGCACTTTCAACGGAATGGTTGATTTCAGGTTAGGCAAGAGGATTGTTGGCGGAAGATAATTCAACACATCATATTTTTACAGGGCTGGCTTAATAGCCGGCCCTTTTAATTAAACGGAATTATGAGTGCATTTAAATACAGCAGGCTCCAGGTATTCGATAACCTCGAACTCTTTGCCTCAGAAGATGAAGTTGCGTACTTCCCGTTTCACTTTCATGAATATTTCTGCATATCAGTGATCACCAAAGGAACGGAACAACTTTTTGGTACAGAGCAATCCTATTTTATCCCTGCCGGCTATATTGGTATCACTCAATATAACGAAGTACATAGGAATACTTCCTGGTCGGAAGAAGGATATTCTTATAAAACTATTTACGTACATCCTTCGCTGTTAACATATTTCAATAACGGGCAACCTGTCTATGAGCTGGAACGGGCCATATTCAATCCTTCTCTTTTTCAATTGCTGAACAGCCTCATTTCTCACCCCGGTAGTCCGATAACCCTCTGGGAGCAGGCCTTCCGGCAGTTGGTCAGGTATGCTGTTACCCCATCTCTCTCGAAGTTGCGCAATTTTACACTGGCAGATGAGTTGCTGGCAGAAGAACCATCTGCAAAAATTGAAACCGGTTGGCTGGCCCGCCAATGTTTTATGAGTAAATTTCATTTTATCCATGAGTTCAGGAAGGCGAGGGGTATCACTCCCCAGACCTACATTATGATCAAACGGTTGGAACTGGCCAGGAAAGCTCTGCTGCAGGGCGGAACAATGAAAGAGGTGGCGTTTAACCATGGGTTCTATGACGCCAGTCATTTTGCTACGGCTTTCAGGCGCTACTATGGCGTAACTCCTCATCAATACAGGAAATAGCAATTTTATACATTCGTTTTGAGCTGGTTTAAGATATGTTTGTATAAAAAGAACGAAATGACTTCAGGAAGATTATTGGCCTGCTGTTTATTGTTTTCGGCAAGCGTGGCAGGGCAGCAACAGACCACAAAATTGAATGTCGCCTGGCATCCCAATATCGAAACCTACTTTATAGCCGAAAGACTGGCAGTGGAAAGACTGGGAAGGTACGGGTATATTACCCGGGAAACCAGCAATGCACACCAGCCAATGGTAAGCGCGGCATTTAAACAGTTTGGGTCTTATAAAGATTCAACCATTGGTATTAAAACCGCCGAAACGCTGGACGCACTGCGTCGGCAACATTACTTCAATGACCTGATCGTGGAGGTTTTGCTATATGCCCGGCAATTTCCCGATACCGGTTATCGTTACCCCCTTGAACAGATGGTAGATTACGACCAGAAGAAAGCCGCCTTACCGCTGGTTAAATCGCTTATCGGGGAGTTGCGGGCGTTTTATGTAAATGCCGCTGTAGATAGTTTTTTAAGAGCTAACCAGTTTTTTTACGAGGGAGCAGTGAAAGAAGTGAAGAAAGATATTCCGCCGGCCATTGACCGGCATATGGAAAAGTTTTATGGAGAAAAGGCGAATGTTTTCACGGCGCTGGTGAACCCTACTATGCCTATTGCGCCAGTAGAAGGGGATTTCCGGGGGATAGGCCCTGTAGTAAGGACATCGGAAGGCAATTTGCCTTTCATGATCATGAGTACTATAAACATGTTGCCTCCCAGGGCATCGTTAAGGGATTACAATCATTTTGGTTTCGACAATCCCGGGCATACCCGGATGTTAACGGTGCATGAGTTTGGGCACTCGTTTGTGAATCCGCATACAGTTCCCAAAACAGCAGAGATCAACCGGTATAGCTACCTCTTCACTGATTCTTTAAGAAAAGTGATGGAAGCCCAGGATATTTATAGTTGGTTTGTTTGTATAACGGAACACCTGGTAAGGCTGGGGGAGATCAGGATTGCGGAGCAGATGCATGATACCGTACAGGCGAGATGGTTAAGGGATTTGCATATCAAGACCTGTAAGTTCATTTTTATTCCTGCGTTGGAAGAGAAGATAAAGGTTTATGAATCCAACAGGAAGAAATACCGGACATTTGCCGATTTCCTGCCGGAATTGTTGAAGGTCATTGAGGCATTTACACCAGCGCAGGTAGATGATTTGCTGCAAAAGGTCAAATAACAAAAGGCTGTCTGTACACGCGCAGAGACAGCCTTTCCAATTACTTCAGTTTCCGGATAAGATCTTCGGACATATCTTCAGAATAAACTCCATAGCCATACATCAACACCCCTTTTTCGCCGTTCTTTGTCTCAATTCCATAAACTACGGCTTCATCTCCCGGGTCTGTTGCACCTTCGAAGCGATAGGTCTCCTTTATTTCAAAATCTTCCGGGTGTACCTTGCTGCTGGTCTTTGACTGGATACTATCGAACAGCAGGTTAAAGTCAGAGGTATACCCCCGTTTACGGAGATCATTGATCGCGTCTGTTACAGTTTCATATACTTTCATAGCAAAAAATTGAGCAGGTACTAAGATAACAAATCTGTTGTAGACTGACTTCAGAACAAACGGGATCATAGAAAAGTTAATAAAAGGAAAGGGTCTCCACACCTGCGGAGACCCTTTCTTATCTGTTTGCTTACTTATGAACTTATCTGATCACGGTTACTTCGCCTTTCAGGACATTGGAAGCGCCGCCTGGTACTTTCTTGTAAGTCAGCCACCAAACATAGGTTCCAACATCTACAGGTACTCCTTTGTATGTACCATCCCATCCTTTATGGTTATCGGAGGTCATGAAGATCAGCTCGCCCCAGCGGTTGAAGATCCGCAGTTCGTAGTCGAACATCTGGCCTCTTACAACTGGTCTGAACACATCGTTACGTCCGTCGCCATTCGGAGAGAAGGCATTTGGCACTACCGGTTTAGGTTCGCACTGAACGAAATCAACTGTGATGTTATCCGTAGCGGTACCGCAATCATTGAACACGGTCACGGTGTATGTACCGCCATTGGTTACAGGCAGGGTTGGGGAGGTAGAACCGTTATCCCAACGTACACCTGTGATTCCGCCGCCTTCTGCGCGGAGGAGAAGCGTTTCTCCTTTACAGAGGGTAGTGTCGCGTCCCAGGTTGATCTTCGGTAAGCCGGTGATGTTTACATTCACACTGTCTATGAACACGCGTTGACAATACCTGTCCATAACCGCCAGTTTGTATTTACCTGGCTTGCTGATGGTTTTTACCGGGTTAGTATCGCCATCGCTCCATAGGTAAGAAACTGCATCCGGGTTGGTGGCGTCTATTGTTACGCTGCCACCAGGACAGATATTCCTGTCAGGTCCCAGGTCTAATGCCAGGGTAGGTTTCATACGAACGTTAACGGTATCTCTCACCACGCAATTATCCCTGCTTACCGCAACCCAGTAGTTTCCTGGTTTATTTACGATAATTGAATTGCTGCTTTCGCCTGTCTGCCATTGGATACGTCCGCCGTTCGAATTAACTGTCAGCATAATAGACTGGTCAGGACAGATAGCAGTATCGCGGCTCAGGCTAATATCCGGTGGCGGATTTACACTCACTTTCACGGTATCGATTGTGATACATCCGGCTTTCATCACTTTTACCCAGAACTCTTCCTGTGTGCCTACCAGGATGGAGGAATTGGTAGAACCAGTGCTCCACAGGTAGGAAGCGCCGTTCACATACGCATCCAGTTTAACGGTTTGACCGCGGCAGATGGTGGTATCAGGTATATCAACCAGCGGAGTCGGGATCAGGCCTACATGGATGGTATCGGTTGTCGCACATTGACCATTGCTTACATTCACCCAGTAAGTACCAGCCTTATCGATCTTGATACGCTGGGTTGTTTCACCGGTCGACCATTTAATGCTGTAAGCGAAGTTGGCCGCTCCGGCATCGAGCACCAGGCTGTTACCGCCGCAGATGGTGGTATCGTTACCCAGGTTCACAACCGGTTTCTGGATATAAGACAAGGCGTAGGTCACGGTATCTGAAGAACAACCTGTTCTGCTGTCGGTGATGATGAACGAAGCAGAAGTTGCGCCATTCAGGTTGAACACATTGTTGCTTTGAGTGATCGGTAAACCTGTTACCACGTTGGCTGGCGTTACAGCCACCAGGGTGAAGGTAGGCAGGTAAACGTCGCCAACCTTGCGGAGCGCTATCCTGCCATTGTCTGAACAGTTGGATGGCAGCGTAGCTTCCAGTTTAGGTTTGTCGCAAGGTTTAACGATCACGCGTTGGATCACTTCATCAGCTTTGTTGCCGCAGGCATCTGTAATATTCCATCTCCTTATGATCGTATATCCGTTACAGATATCCGCTACGTACGGATCTTCAGTATAGATAGCACGTTTAGGGAATGAAGGATCACAGTTGTCGGTTGCTGACAGAACCGGCGGAGCGGGAACCTTATCCTGGCAGTAGATCACCACATCGTCAGGAGCGGTGGTTATAACCGGGCGGGTAGTGTCCTTAACGGTTACAACCTGGGTAATGCTGCTAGTGTTTCCACAGGCATCTTTCGCGGTCCAGGTACGGATGATGCGGTAGTTGCTTGCGCAGGCTCCAGGAATTGCTTCCGTAGTGATCCGGCGGGTTACCGTCAGGCCATTGCCAATGCTGCTGCAGTTATCCGTTACCTGTACGTTGGTAGCAGGGGCCGGGATATTATCGCAGCTTACGGTAGTATCAGCAGGCGGCGGTATGGTGAACACTGGTCTGGTGGTATCCTGGACAGTTATTACCTGCTTCATGGTGGAGGTGTTGCCACAACCATCTGTTACTTTCCAGGTGCGGATCTCCTGGTAGTTGCCTGCACAGCTGCCGGAAAGTTTGATTGTCTGGCTGCTGGTGATCACGTCAACATTCACTGTACAGTTATCGGTTGCGGTGATGACTGGCCATGCTGGAACCTTGTCGCAATCCACAACGGTATCTTTCGGTGCAGGCATGCTGAATACAGGTTTAGTTGTATCCTGAACTGTTACATGCTGCAGGAAAGTGGCCTCATTGTTACAATCATCTACCGCATACCATGTCCTGGTAAACGTATAGGCGTTCGGACATCCAGGGGTGAGGGTCTTCGGACTATCCTTGAAGGTGATCTTCACGTTGGCAGCCGGAGAGCAATTATCAATTGCGGCAATTGGCGCCTTGTCAAGTCCCGCTACTTTGTCGCAATCTACGGTGGTGTCAGCGGCTGGTTTCACGGTAAATTCAGGCGCTGTTCTGTCTACTACCGTTACATGCTGTTTGATGGTGGTTGAGTTACCGCAACCGTCTGAAGCTACCCAGGTCCTGGTGAAGGTGTAGCCGTTCACACAACCTGCTGTTGGCACTTTCAGCGATTCGCTGTAGGTAACCTTGATCTGGTCGGCAGGCGTACAGTTGTCAGTAACTGTGTACTTCACATCGGCAGGAGCAGGCACTTTATTACAATCCACTGTAGTATCGGCTGCTGGTTTCAGCGTGAAT
The DNA here is from genome assembly GCF_900107795.1 of Chitinophaga terrae (ex Kim and Jung 2007). Taxonomy (GTDB): domain Bacteria; phylum Bacteroidota; class Bacteroidia; order Chitinophagales; family Chitinophagaceae; genus Chitinophaga; species Chitinophaga terrae. The sequence goes on along the minus strand of NZ_FNRL01000010.1, from coordinate 3,614 downwards.
ACAGGCGCTGTTCTGTCTACTACCGTCACTTTTTGGGTCATGGTAGCAGAGTTGCCGCATCCGTCGTAAGCGATCCAGGTACGGGTGAATGTATAGGCGTTTGCACAACCCGGAGCCGGTACTTTGGCTGACTCGCTGTAATCCACTTTAATGTCAGGAGTCGGAGTGCAGTTGTCTGTAACTGAGTAAGAGATATCCTCTTTCTGCGGCACCTTATCGCAATCCACGGTCGTATCGGCAGCTGGTTTCCAGGTGAATACCGGCGCTTTCCTGTCGATCACGGTTACATTTTGTTTGATCACAGTGCTGTTGCCGCATCCGTCGTATGCTGTCCATGTTCTGGTGAAAGTATAGGCGTTAGCACATCCCGGAGTTGGCACTTTGGCTGATTCGCTGTAATCAACTTTGATGCTGGTGGTTGGCGTACAGTTGTCTGTCACCGTGTAATGAATATCATCTTTCGCTGGAACATTATCACAGTCTACAGTGGTATCGGCAGCCGGCTTCCAGGTGAACACCGGAGCGGTTCTGTCAATTACTGTTACATTTTGGGTAATGGTAGCGCTGTTGCCGCAACCATCTGTGGCTATCCAGGTTCTTACAAAGGTGTAGGCATTGTCGCAACCCGCTGAAGGTACTTTAGGCGATTCGCTGTACGTAACCTTGATGTTGCCGGACGGCGTACAATTGTCAGTAACCTTGTATTGCAGGTCTGATGGTTTTGGTACTTTATCACAATCCACAGTGGTGTCAGCAGCTGGTTTGAGGGTAAATACCGGTGCAGTTCTGTCTACCACGTTTACATTTTGTTTGATAGTGGTGCTGTTGCCGCATCCGTCAGTTGCTACCCATGTTCTTACGAAAGTATAGGCATTCGCACAGTCCGGAGAGAATACCTTCGCGGATTCGCTGTAGGTCACTTTAATGTTGCCCGCTGGCGTACAGTTATCAGTCACTATGTATTTCACATCTGCCGGTGCTGGTACTTTATCGCAATCTACAGTTGTATCGGCAGCCGGAGTCAGTGTGAACACCGGAGCGGTTCTGTCTACCACGTTCACATTTTGTTTGATAGTAGTACTGTTGCCGCATCCATCGGTTGCCACCCAAGTTCTTACGAAAGTATAGGCGTTGGCACAACCGGCAGCAGGTACTTTAGGCGACTCGCTGTAGGTCACTTTTATGTTACCGGCAGGAGTACAGTTGTCTGTTACCGTGTATTTCACATCGGCCGGTGCAGGCACTTTATCACAATCCACGGTTGTATCTGCAGCCGGTTTGAGGGTGAATACAGGAGCGGTCCTGTCTACTACTGTTACATTTTGCTTCATGGTAGCGCTGTTGCCACAACCATCTTCCGCAACCCATATCCTGGTAAAGGTATAGGCGTTGGCACAACCGGCAGTAGGTACTTTAGCTGTTTCGCTGTAGGTTACCTTGATCTTGTCAGAAGGCGTACAGTTATCAGTTACCGTATACTTAATGTCGCCAGGCGCAGGCACCTTGTCGCAATCTACCGTTGTATCGGCCTGTGGTTTCCAGGTGAATACCGGCGCTTTCCTGTCTACTACTGTCACATTCTGTTTAATAGTTGCCGCATTGCCGCATCCATCTTCAGCTACCCATGTTCTCACAAAAGTATAAGCATTGGCACAGCCGGCAGTTGGCGTTTTAGCGGATTCGCTATACGTTACCCTGATCTTGTCGGAAGGCGTACAATTGTCTGTCACTACATATTTCAGGTCAGCCGGCTCAGGAACATTGTCGCAATCTACAGTGGTATCGGCTGCTGGTTTAACAGTAAATACCGGTGCAGTTCTGTCTACAACGTGAACTGTCTGGCTGGTTTGACTGGAATTGCCGCAGGCATCTGTGGCTGTCCAGGTCCTGGTGAAGGTATAGCTGTTTGCGCAGCCTGGTGTCGGAACCGACTGGCTGTCGGTGATCTTCACCTGGATATTTCCAACCGGCGTACAGTTATCGGTCACGGCGTATTTCACATCTGCAGGTTTCGGAACAGTATTACATTCTACCGTTGTGTCAGCCGCTGGTTTCCAGGTGAATACCGGAGCGGTTCTATCTACTACGGTTACTTTCTGTTCGATGAATGAGCTGTTGCCGCAACCATCTGATGCAACCCATTTGCGGGTGAAGGTATACCCGTTAACACAGCCAGGAGTTGGCACTTTGGCGGTCTCAGTGTACACCACTTTGATGTTTGCAGTTGGAGTACAGTTATCAGTTACTGCGTATTTCACGTCGGCCGGCGCAGGCACCTTGTCGCAATCTACAGTTGTATCAGCTGCTGGTTTTACAGTGAATACCGGAGCGGTTCTGTCGATCACTGTCACATTCTGGCTGGTGCTGGCGCTGTTGCCGCATTCGTCTGTAGCGGTCCAGGTACGGGTGAAAGTATAAGCGTTTGCACAACCCGGTGTCGGTGTTTTCGAGCCGTCTTTAATTACCACTTTGATCTTATCGGTAGGCGTACAGTTGTCGCTTACCGCATATTTCACATCTGCCTGTGCAGGCACTTTATCACATTCTACCGTAGTATCTGCTGCCGGTTTCCAGGTGAATACCGGTGCAGACCTGTCTATTACTGTTACGTTTTGAGTGATAGATGTTTTGTTGCCGCAAGCATCCATTGCTAACCATGTACGCGTGAAGGTATAGCTGGCATCACAGGTTCCTGATGGGATCTTCGGTGTTTCGCTATATACCACTTTAATATCAGCGGCAGGTGTACAGTTGTCGTTCACCACGTATTTCACATCGGCTGGTGCAGGCACCTTATCGCAATCTACTGTTGTATCGGCCGCTGGTTTCAAAGTAAATACCGGGGCAGTTCTGTCTACAACGTTGATTTTCTGAGTGGTTTCTGCGAAGTTGCCGCATTCGTCGGTTGCTCTCCAGGTTCTTACGAAAGAGTAGGAGTTGGCGCAACTTCCTTGCGTTTTAGGTCCATCGACAGGTACAACAGTGATACCAGCCGGAGCAGAGCAATTATCAGTTACAGTTGGCTTGATTGCATTAGCTGCCGGCACTACTTTATCACAATCTACGGTAGTATCAGCTGCAGGTTTCCAGGTGAAAGTAGGCTTCGTTCTATCTACCACATTAATTTTCTGGGTAGTTTCAACGTAGTTGCCACATTCGTCGGTTGCTCTCCAGGTTCTTACAAAGGAGTAGGAGTTAGCACAAGCACCTGGAGTTTTAGGCCCATCCACCGGAACAACCTTGATATTTGTTGGAGCAGAGCAGTTGTCGGTAGCTATCGGCTTAATAGCGTTGGCTGCCGGTACAACTTTATCACAATCTACAGTGGTATCCGCTACAGGCTTCCAGGTGAAGGCAGGCGGTGTGTTATCAATAACATGGATGGTTTGTTTGAATTGAATGGAGTTGCCACATTCGTCGATAGCAGTCCATGTTCTTACAAAAGAGTAGTTGTTAACACAGCTTCCGTTCTGGCGTGTCCCATCTTTGAAATCTATCTTCACTTTACCGGCAGAACAGTTATCAGTTGCTTCCGGTCTTCCCACTGATCCATCCGGCACCTTATCACACTGTACGGTGGTATCAGCCGCCGGAGTCCAGGTGAAGGCAGGCGG
>NZ_FNRL01000036.1:38186-52492 GCF_900107795.1 Chitinophaga terrae (ex Kim and Jung 2007) | reverse complement strand
TGAGCACAGGCAACAATGGTTCCACTACGCTGAAAGTAAAAACAGATATACTGGTAGAAGACGCAGAAGCTATTGCCATAGGTCCTAAAGTGATGGATGCTTTGAGCACTGCCTACACTACCACAGTGGATACACTGCGTATGACCATTAAGGATGCGCAGTATCCATTCCCGGCTGGCGATTCTATCATCTTAACCAGCGCGCCAAATCCTGTATCAGAAGGCGGAACAGCCGTATTTACCGCTACCTTACCAAACGGCTGGAAAGCAGGTAAAGACTGGGCTATCAATCTGGCAAAAGATAATATAGCTTCTGTTGCAGATGCACGGCATACCACACTGCCAGCAAGCATTATGATTGCCGAAAATGCAACATCCGGATCTGCGGCTGCTATCACCATCAACACTAACAAAACCTTCGATGATGATGGTATATTAAAGGTAGATGGCAATACCGGCAACACTTCCATGCCATCAAAAAGCCTGGTGTTGCAGATCAAAGACGCTACAGATCCAGCACAAAAGAAACTGACCTTATCCATAGACAGCACCACTTTATACGAAGGCAACAAATCAGGTATTCGTATATCCCTGCCTGCCGGTTACTCTGCTACCAAAGATGTAACCATCAACTTAAGCAGGGATGTGACTTCCGAAGCTGCAACCACCGATTATACGCTGCCAGCTACGATCACCTTACCGCTTGGTAAAACAACAGAACTGATCACCGATGTGCTGCAAGCAAACGCAGACCAGGTGATTGAGAAAGACGAGGTATTGAAACTCAACGGTACCGCCACCGGTTATACAGTAACGGGCACGCAAACCCAGTTGCTGGATGTTACCCGCCGCACTGCTGCTAATACCAAGCTGTCGTTCACCATACCAGCCGCTCCTATGCCTGAAGGTACAGACCAAACTATCAGCTACGCATTGCCAACAGGCGTAACCACCGAAGTGCCAATTTCTATCGACTTAAGCGGTGCTAAAGGCAAGGCGATCCTGGGCACTGACTATGACTTACCGTCGCCATTAACATTGAGCACAGGCAACAACGGTTCCACTACGCTGAAAGTTAAAACAGATATACTGGTAGAAGACGCAGAAGCGATTGCCATAGGTCCTAAAGTGACAGATGCTTTGAGTACTGCCTATACTACCACAGTGGATACGCTGCGTATGACCATTAAAGATGCGCAGTATCCATTTCCGGCTGGCGATTCTGTCATATTGACCAGCGTACCGGATTCTGTATTGGAAGGCGCATCGGCTATAATAAAGGCTACCTTGCCAAACGGCTGGAAAGCAGGCAAAGACTGGACAATCACCCTGGGTAAAGATGCAGTTGCCTCAACAGTGGCAGACAATCGCCATACGACTGTTCCCGCAACGATTGTGATCGCAGAAAACCAGTCTGTTGGTTCTTCTTCCGCTATCAATACCCTTACCAATAACATACTCGACGATGAAGGCAAGCTGGTAATAACCGGCAACACAGGTAATACAGCTATGCCGGCCAATAATGCCAGCCTGTATATTAAAGACCAGACAGCGTTGTTGCCAAATGCAAGGAAACTGACCTTAACGCCTGCCACAACTACTATTGCAGAAGGTAATAAGGTAAATGTAACCGTTACTGCGCCTTATGCTTCTACAAAAGCTGCAACCATCCAGTTCAGCGTTGATAATGGCACTACTGCTGCGCTGAATAAAGACTATAAACTTACAACTGCTTCACTTACCCTGCAACCCGGAGAAACAACAAAAACATTTGAACTACTGGATGTATTGTCAGACAACGTGCTGGAAGCAAATGAACAGGTGAATATCCATGCAACCGTTAACGGCTATACGATCAACGATGCCGGAATAACAATTACCGATGTTACACGTACCAACCCGGCTAACCTGGAAGTAACTGTAACAGTGCCCGCGCCGTTGAAAGAAGGCGATTCGCATACGGTAACGGTAAACCTGCCTACAGGTATTACCACTGAAGTGCCGGTAGCCGTACAGCTGCCTCAAACCGGCGGTACCGCTGAAGCAAATATCGATTACGTGCTGGCTTCACAGGTGACCATTAATAGCGGCAATGGCGTATCCACTACCTTGCAGGTGAAGAACGATAATTTCACCGAGGGACCTGAAACCATCGTGTTTGCACCTACGGCTACCGACGGTATCAGCACTTATACAGTAACGCTGCCAACGCTTACCATAGAGGACGATGCCGCTCAATACCCGTTGCCGGCGCCTATTATACTGAAGAGCACTTTGGCCAGTATGGATGAAGGAGCCGCTACCGGCGCCGTGTTAAGCGCACAGCTGCCAAATAACCTGCAAGCAGGTAAAGACATCGTTATTCATATAACCAAAGACAATGTCCGCAGTTCCGCTGTCAACGCAGATCATAACGCCCTGCCGGCGCCTTATGATATTGTCATCCACAAAGGACAGAATGAAGGCCAGAATACCTTCGCCCTGAAAGCAGTGAAAGACCTGGTGCTGGAAGATGATGAAACAGTGGTATTGACCGGCAACATTACGGATGCAACCTTTGCTTCTGCGGTAATAAAAGATACAACTATCACCATCAAAGACCGGACGCACGACGATCCGGCTACCGGCCTGGTTCATCTTACTGCTGTAACTACCGGTACGCATGTGAAAGAAGGCAGCAGCTATACTATGAAAGTTAGCCTGGCAACAGGAGTTACTTCTTCAAAAGATATCAAAGTAGGACTGGCCATCGGGGCAGGTTCTGTGGCAGCGGCCGGCGACATCGATCTCTTGCCGGATACCGTGACCATCAAAGCAGGACAACCATCTGTTGATTTCAGCTTCACAGCCAAAAATGACTATGTGATAGAGAAAGCCGAGCTGCTATGGATCACTGCACAACCGAAGGTAACAGGTATGAAGGGTGATAAGTTGTCCGTAACCCTCGACGATGTAACTGGCCTGAACCCTGATAACAGGAAAATGGAGTGGAGAATAGATTCTTCCCTCATCCATGAAGGCAGCAGCAGCAACGTGACATACGGATTTGTGAACAGCCAGATCACGTCGGACGAAAATATTACGGTGAATATCAGCCGGAATGCTTCTTCTACCGCCGAAGATGCTGACTATGCAGGTATTTCCACTCCAATGACACTGAAAGCCGGCGAACATAATAAAACAGTATCCCTGGCTATAAAAGATGATAATGTACTGGAAGGAGACGAACAGTTGCAGTTTAACGTGCAACTGGCCACGCCTGGCTACACCATCACCCAGCCAGGACTGGTGCTGATCCCTGAAACCGGCGATATGAGCGTACAGCTCCTGAAAGCTGCTGATGCTGCCGAACCGGCTACCAACGGTTCATTTACCATTAAGCTGCCGGGCAACAGTACAGCCGCTGCCGATGTGAAAGTAGTATTCTATGTAAGCGGTATTACCGGAACAACGAACATTTCGCCGGTTGCTGCTTCTGCAACCATACCGGCAGGAAAAAATAGTGTATCCGTTCCTGTTACCGTGATAGATAACAAGATCATTGAAGGTGATGAAACTGTGTCGGCCGCCTTGATGCTGGCACAAATGAGACGCTTCAACAAGAACATCCCGCTGGATGTGAACGACGCCGATACTGTTAAACTGACGGTGTTCGACGACGAAAGCAAAGCGCCGGGAAGGGAAATGACCATTGTTAAAACAGGCGACGCGGCCGAACCTTCAATAGAAGGAGGCTTCAGGATACGCTTCACAGATGCCGCGCTTTCAGCTGCCAAACCTGTGAACATCACTTATACCATTGGCGGCACGGCAATAGCCGGTACCCGCTACCAGCCGCTCAGCGGAACCGCCACCATTCCTGCTGGTCAGAACGGCGTAGACGTTAAGGTAACGCCGATAGATAACAATATTGTGGAAGGAGACGAAACTGTAACTGCAAACCTGAAAGCCGTATCCAGCAGCATGGCAGGTATTACCTGGCCTATTGCAGCAGCGGCCAATGCAGTGGTGAACATACAGGATAATGATACCCTGGTAGTTGATCTTACCACCACCGTTAGCACGATAGATGAGGGTAAAGCCATCAGCTTTAAACTTTCTTCTCCGTCTACTACTGCACATCCAATCCCGATCCGGGTACAGGTAATGCAGGACGCGGTACGCACCTTTACTACCAGCGAGGCTATTGTCAACAGCAACATCATTACCGTGATGATGCCTGCCAACACGAAAGAGCATATTTTCACCATCACCGCTAAAGACAACGATATCAACGACGATAACGGCTTCCTGAAAGCCACGATCCTGCCTTACCTGAGCGGCAGCGGTTCCCTGATCTATAAAGCAGGGGCCAGCACAGAAGCGCAGGTGATCATCACCGATAACGACCCGCTGACGCTCAGCTTTACTGAAGGGAAGTTTAGCGTGAAGGAAGGAAACAGGGGAGAAGTGACGCCGTTGAAATTCAATGTGCAACTGAACAGGCAAAGCTCAAGGCCGATCACCATCAGCTACGATTTCGAAGAATCGACAGACGGTGTTTCTTACCCGTACATGGACTTCAGGGCAACGCCGGGTACAGACTTCGATAATACCGTTAAGCAACTCGTGATCCCGCCGCTGCAATCTATTGCCCAGCTGGTAGTAAACATCAACGGCGATACGACGTTTGAGCAGAACGAGACATTTATTGTAAAAATGCTGAACGCTACGGTGCCTTCAGGACAAAATGCGCCAACCATAGGTACGCCATCTAAAGCTACCGGCGTGATCCTGAACGACGATCCTATGTGCTACGCCTGCGATACAGATGGCGACGGCTTGTCGGACGGTGATGAGGATATTAACAAGAACGGAGATCCGTTCGACGATGATACAGACGGAGATGGTGTCCCTAACTTCCTTGACCTGGATTCAGATGGAGATGGCGTTCCTGATTCGGTAGAGAAATTTACCAGGGACAAGAGAACGATCGATAACAACTCAGGTAAACTGCGGGTACACCCGGCTATTTCTCCAAACAACGATGGCTTGGGTAATGACGTGATGTATATCGAAAACATTGATAAATACCCGGATAACGAGGTGGTGATCTTCAATCGTTGGGGCGGTACCGTATTCAAAATGAAGAATTATGATAACAAGTCAAGGAACTTCAGAGGTAGGGCCAATGCCGGAGGCAATTCAGGGAATGACGTACCTGACGGATCATACTTCTATAATATCGAGGTAACGATAGATGGAAAGAAAGAACACTATACCGGATTTATTGTGATTAAACGCTAATGCTATACTTTAAGCTGATACCTATGAAAAAGTATCTTATGCGAACCCTGGGAGCAACTGTTCTATGCCTGTGCGCCTGGAATATAAAGGCGCAGCAACAACCCTTGTTCTCGCAATACATGTTTAATGGCATGGTGATCAATCCTGCTTACCCTTCCATGGATGAGTCGTCGAGCCTCACTGCTGTTGGGCGCAATCAATGGGTGGGAGTGGATGGAGCGCCTAAAACAGCCACGGCATCTTTTTATACGCCGGTGAAGGCAACCAACACCAGTTTGGGGTTTTCGCTGATGAATGAAAAGATCACCGTGAACTCGCAGACCGCCGTAAACCTGAATGTATCGCAGCGGGTAAAGCTGAGCGAAAAAATATACCTGGCTATGGGCCTGAAAGGCGGCATGACGCAATACAGGGAAGATAACAGCCGGTTATCCATTTCCGACCCGGTGTTCGCCAATAACCAAAGCTATTGGAAAACAGATGTGGGCTTCGGTTTCATGGTATTCACCGACCGGTTCTTCATCGGGCTATCTACTCCTATTTTCAAGAGCTTCGACCTCGGGAGCAAAATGAACAAGGTAGTAGTAGAATCGCATTACTATTTGCAGACGGGGTATTTGCTCAATATCAATAACGATGTAAAACTGAAGCCTAATATTTTATTAAGGCAGGTAAAGGGAGCCGGCTTCCAGTATGATCTGAATATGAATATACTGCTGAAGAACCTTGTCTGGCTGGGCGCTTCCTGGAGGTCTGAAAAAACCATCACGGGCCTCGTACAGGTACAACTGACAAAGAACCTGCAATTGGGTTATTCGTATGATTCGCCGATGGAATCCAATTTAAAAGGCGCACAAACAGTATCGCATGAAGTGATGCTGAATTACCGCTTCTCCTGGTCTAAGTGGAAAGTGGTGGCGCCACGTTATTTCTAATAATATTTAATCAAGAATAGTATGCGAAAAATTAGTTTATCAAACTTCATACTCTTCCTGAGCTTTATTTTCCTGTTTGTTTCCTGCGGTATTGTAAACGATACCCTTTCATCCGGAGGACTGGCTAAAGTAAAACGTGCCGAGCGTTTGTATAAGAGACAGGAATATGAAAAAGCTATTTCCTTGTGTAATGATGTCATTAATCAGGGTGGAAGGGAAGAAGTATTGAGAGGAGCCAAATTGCAATTAGCCCGTATCTATTATGAAACCCGGCAATTCGAAAAAACCATCAGCCTCTATGATGAGCTGTTGTACAAACCGGCGAAAGATATACTGGTAACAGATGTTACCAACTATATAGATCTCCTGAAAAGAACAGGACGGGTGGCGAAGGCGCAGGAGATCAGCGCTACCTATGCCAAAGACTATAAGAACAATGCCCGCTTTGCCAACCAGCAGGAATCGTTGGTGAATTACTACGGCTTCTTCAACAGGGACTCTGTTGTGAACATGCGGGTAGATAGTTTAAGACTGAGTTTACCGGGCTATCAATACGGCCTTGCGTTGTATAAAGACAATATCGTTTTCCTATCTAACGATATAAAAAAGAAAGACCAGCAATCTTTTTACACAAATTCAAAACTTTACCAGGTCTCTGAAGACGGGGTAGAGCCCTTCAACAACAGTCTTAGAGGCGTATTGCAGGTGGGGCCGGCATCGTTCTACGACAATGGGCAAAAGGTTATTTATACCTCCAACAGGTTCACTGATGTAAAGAATGACAAGAACTCTTACATCAATTACAATAACGGTACCCAGTTGCTGGCCGCCACTTACCAGGAAGGACATGACATCTGGAGCAAGCCAACACCTGTACGGATAGGCAGGAATACGGAGAACTATTCTTTCCTGCATCCTTCCGTTGTTCCATCTGGCAAACGTTTGTACTTTGCATCAGATATGCCGGGCGGCTTCGGCGGAACTGATATTTATTATACAGATTGGGATAAAGAAGCCAAAAAATGGAAGGCGCCCGTGAACCTGGGACCTACCGTTAACACAAATGGCAACGAGTTGTATCCCTTTATTGTGGGGGAAAAATTATTTTTTTCTTCGAATGGGCTACGTGGGTTCGGAGGACTTGATATATTTGTGATTAATATTAAAGAACTGGATAAGGGCCCTGAACATTTACCATACCCGGTAAATACGCAGTTCGACGACCTGAATCCTGTTCTGGATGAGAAGAAGTTGTTATTGTATTTTACTTCAGATCGTTCAGGCGTACACGATAATGATCATATTTATGTACTGAACCTGAAGAAGAATCCTTTGAAACAATTGGATCTTCCCTATCCTGGAAAACCGGCGAAAGACGAAGATAAAGTACCTTATACCGTGAACGGGGCGGACAACCGCCAGATGCAGACTTTAGTAGGGAGTAAACAATACGATGGAGTACCTGTGAATAAGCCTATTGTTGATACAACCAGAAAGCCTATGCCTATTGCTGTTGCAGCTCCTGCACCAGCCGAAAGGAACGTTGTCGATTATGGAAACGAGATCATCGATAGTTCTCCGGAAATGATACCATGGCAGGGTAGCAATACCAATGTAACGGGAACGGCTACACAAACCGTTACCAATGCCGCTGCAGCGCCTTCGCAAACTGCCCGGGCCAGCTATAGCAGTCCTGAACTGGTGTCGTGGAACCGGGAGAATGCTATCATTTCCGATGGCATCCGGTATACGGGAAGTAAAGACAGCACCCTGCGCACTATTGACCAGCTTTGGAAAGTACCGGGAGTGATCTATTACGACCTGAACTCTTTTGTACCGCAGGACCAGGAATGGCGAAAGCTGGATTCTATTTTCAGGATATGGAAAGCGAATCCCAGCCGTGTGATCATGGTGAACGGGCATACGGACATTATAGGAACAGAAAGATATAATCTTTCCCTGTCGAGGAACCGGGCGCTGTATATCCAGGAATGCCTGTTGAGCAGGGGTGTAGAAGCCGGCAAGGTAAGGATCAATTATTTTGGTTCAACCCGCCCGGTTTGGGTAGCTACACAGTATTCCCTGGAAAACGACAGGGAGATCTTTATCCGTTTGCAGGGGGTGAACAGGCGTTGCGAGATCAATATCCAGTAGTTAATTAATATTTATTCGCGTATATCAAACTAAAACTAATGAACAAATTTACTTCACTGATGCTTTTCCTGGCACTGGGTTCCCAAGCCTTTGCCCAGGAAATGCCTGTCGTGTTTAACAAGAGTTTCAGCGCACCAAAGAACCAGTACAGGAAACTGGCTATCGCTGAAAACAATGCAATTGTTGCTATCGGCGGAGGTAACGATAACGGGTGTATCACCAAGTTATCGGCTACCGGTAACCTGATCTACAATGCAAAGCTGAATAAAGGAGGCCTGGTTGCTTACCAGGATATGTTGCTATTGCCTAAAGGAGAACTGGTTGCTGTTGGCGGAGGTACTATCGCATACGGGAATGCCCGCGTCACCAGGCTGTCTTCCACCGGCGAAGTGATCTTCGATAAAAGCATCGGCAATGGCCAGGGAGGTTACTTCACGAAGGTGATCACCGATCGGCATGGCAATTATATCATGGTAGGGGTAGATGGCAGCAAACCTGCGCAGGCCCGCATTACCAAGATGTCGGCCGATGGAAAGATAGAATTTGACAAAGGCTTCGGCGCACATAATATGTTCACCAATGTGCTGATCGACGAAGATGAAAACATTATTGCCGTAGGCGGAGATGTGGGAGATGGACAGGGAAAAGCGTTTCTTGTTAAAGTAGATGGAAAGGGAGAAAAACAATATGATATTTCTTTTGGCAAACCAGGCGCTGTTTTCGAGAAGATGTTGTTGCTGGAAGACGGATCAATACTGGCAATGGGCGGAGGCGCCTATGGTACGGGCAACGCCAGCCGTATCACCAAAGTAAATGCGGAAGGACAGGTAGTATTCGATAAAGAATATAGTACAGTAGATGGCAAGTTCAATGCGATGAAGGTCAACGACCTGGGTCAGATCTTCGCCTGCGCGGAAGAGAAAGACAAAGGCCGTATCGTTAAACTGCGTCCGGACGGTACCGAATTGTTCAATAAAGAGACAGATGCTGCCTTATTCTCGTTAGAAGTTGGCAAAAACGGTAAAGTAGTGGCAGCGGGAGGTAACGTTACGAATAACACCGGTAAGATCGTAAAACTCTTGCCTGATGGTACTACTGTTATTGATAAGAACATCGGTTCAGTATTCCAGCACCTGTTGCTGACAGAAGATGATGAGATCTGCGTGGTAGCAAGAGACGGTTACCGGTTGATCAAAGTAAGCCCGGACGGGGATTTAATGTTCGACAAGCAGTTGGGAAAATATGATGCAAAAACTTCACTGGCATCCCTGCTGATGAGTCCTTCCGGTGAGATCCTTGCAGCCGGCGGCGGTGACGAAGATGGCAACCGTATCATCAAGATCAGCCACGGGGTAAGCATTAACGACATCGCTGTGTCAGAGCCACTGAATGGCTTATCGAACGCTTCACTGACCATTACCTTATCAGGCTTCCTGAGAAGCAATGGCGTAAGAACGCCGGTGAATGTACATTATAAAACCATTCCGCATAAAGGAGGCGCAGGAGCCGGCGACTTCGATATCACAGAAGGAACGATTTCCTTTGTACCATCAGAGTTTGCAGCCGGGGCTATCATCTCCAAAACCATCCAGATACCAGTGAAAAGCGATAACCTGCTGGAAGGGAAAGAAGCCTTCCATGTTGAGATCCTGGATGCATCAGAACTGCATTTAACAAAGGCAAAAGGCGAAGTAACGATCCTTGACCAGCCGGCGATGGTAAAGTTTGTTGGCGGCAGCAATGGTGCTGAGCCTAGCACCGATGTAGTATTTTCTGCAGGTTTGTTTAAGAGAGACGGAACACCGCTGATCAACGCAACATCCAAACCTGTACGTTTAACCTATAAATTCGGTAACGGTACCGCGTTGCCGGGAGCTGATTTCGTAAGCAGCATCAAAGCGCCATTCGCTATCGACAGCGGCGCTACCACAGCTACCCTGAATGTAAAAGTGAAGGACGACAATCGTTTTGAACTGGCAGAAACAGTGGTATTGGTATTGAGTGAGATCAAAGCGGAAAATGAGGCGGTTGTTGGCTACAACGGTGATGTGACCAGCATTTCAGCTTCCCAATATATACAGGAACAACCGGCGCATATCACTCTTGTTAAGCTGACGGATGCCAACGAATCTGCAACCGCACCGGTAAGCATGTTCAAATGTATACTGGTAAAAGCAGCCGACCAGTCTGTGCAAACCAACTGCACCGGCAGCGATATCAACATCTATTTTGGAGTCGACTCGTCCAGCACTGCCGCTTACGGTAAAGACTATGTGATTATGAACGGCGATATGGTGAAGATCACGGGCGATTGCGCATTCAGTGAAACAGATATCCAGGTGGCGTTGGTGAACGATCGTATCAAAGAAGCGGATGCGCTGGTAGCGGTAAAACTGCGCGATGCTACAGCGGCTGCCAATGCAGGAGTATTGAAGATTGCACCGGATTTAAAATTGAACAAAGCAGTAGCAGTTATTCATGACGATGATACAGAGGAGGGAGGAACAATTTTAACCGCCAAATAGTCCAGGCTTGGAGTAATAACCGATATACGCATTTCAGGCAAACCTACAGGGGCTAACTGGTAATCCAGTTAGCCTCTTTTTGTTATAAGGCATTAAAAAATAGCATCTTTTACATTAAAATATAAAAGATGCTATTTTTTTTCTTATGGTAAAATCCGCTTATGAATACTTCTCGTAAATAGATGTATAACGCGATATAATATTACTCAATATAAAGAGTTGTGTCTTTTAATGGTTAACTTGGGAATAAGCCTGGTATATCCTTACCGGGCTTTACTTTTTTATAAGGGCAATCTCATTACATAATCATCCATAATGAAGCCGCTGCCCACGTCTGTTATTTTTTCTTTGTAGATAGTGAATCCCTGTTTTTCATAAAAGAACCTGGCCTTATTGAACCTGTTTACATCCAGTTCCAGGATGTGGGCGCCTTTTGCCTTTACCTGGCCGATCACCTGGTTAAGCAGCCATTTCCCGGCGCCTTTTCCCTGGTACGCAGGATCGAGATAGATCCTGTGGAGTTTGTATACTTCAGGAGCGTCTGTATGACTGTAAGAGGCAAAACCGATCAATATATCGTCGTCCAGCAACAGGTTGTAATGATGCCCTAATTCGTTTATATGTTGGGTTAAGGCGTTGGTGTTATACATCATATCCATCATATAGGAGATCTGCTCCTGGGAGAGGATAGCCTGGTAGGTTTGAGGCCATATTCTTTCAACCAGTTCCTGGATAGCAGGAATATCGTTAACAGTTGCGGTTTGGATGTTGTACATAAGTATTGATTATCTGAGAAAACAAAAATAGCTAAAGCTGCTGATCGTTGTTTTCTTCTTCAAAGTAATGTTGTTCGTATAGTTGTTTGGAAAGCGCCGTATCTTTTTTAATAGCCTTGTAAGAGAGGCGGGCGGCGAAGAACAGCGTGATCAGGGATGCGCCGATCATCAGCAGATTATTTCCGAGGAACAGGAACAGGTCGAAAGTTCCATGGAAGAATACGGCGATCAGGAGTCCGCGGAGCAGCAATTCTCCGCTTCTGTGAGGAATGAATTTGGCAAGGCCGGTATAATATCCCATGAGGATGGCAAAGGTAGCATGTGCCGGAACAGATAGGAACATCCTGGCAACGCCGGTGCCTACGCCGTATTTGGCAACATAGGCTATATTCTCCAGGGTGGCGAATCCCATTCCTATCATTACCGAATACACGATCCCATCCAGGGGTTCATTAAAGGCTTTTTTAGGATAGGAATACCCCCGTAAAATGATAAATTTTGCCAGCTCTTCTGATATTCCTACTACGCCATAAGCAAAAGCTGCAGTGCCAAGTATTGTGCCGTTAGACTCCTTCAGGCCGAATGTAAGCGCCACTCCCTGCATCAGCAGCGGGAAAACAACACATAACATTCCCAGTAAAAAGCTTTTCAGAAGTAAGCCTGCGGGTTCCCTGTCGTATTTGTCCATCGCGTAAACAAACAGGCAAATAGCTAAACCCGGGGCCACGGCTAAGGCCAGTAGCATCATGAGTGGATATTTTTTAATTGCTTGCGTTGCTGAAGGTAAGTTTCCAGCATGTCAACAGTATAGCTACTCAGATTGTTTGCTTTGGTGATACCGCCTTTTTGTGCAGCCAGGGTACCATATTTTACGTCGTCGAAGCCCTGGATGCTGTGCGCATCCGGGTCGATGGAGATCAGCACATTTTTCTCGATGGCGTAGGGCAGCCAGGTCCAGTCGATATCCAGCCGGCGCGGATGTGCATTCAGTTCTATCACTACATTGTTGGCGGCGCAGGCGTCGATGATCGCTTTATGATCTACCGGGTAACCATTGCGGCTGAGGAGAAGCCGGCCTGTCATATGCCCCAGGATGGTGGTATACGGGTTTTCAATGGCTTTCAGCAGTCGCGCCATGGCTTTTTCTTCCGTCATTTTCAGGTTAGCGTGAACGGAAGCGATCACCAGGTCGAATTTCGCGAGGATTTCATCGGGGTAGTCCAATGCTCCGTCGTTCAGTATATCTGATTCTATGCTTTTGAAGATCTTAAACGGCGCCAGTTCCTTGTTGAAAGCGTCTATTTCGGCATGTTGCTGCAGCACCCGTTCAATTTGCAGTCCATTTGCATAGAAAGCGGTGCGGGAGTGATCGCTGATGACAATGTATTCGAAACCTTTAGCTTTGGCGGCTAAGGCCATTTCTTTGAGAGATGACTCGCCGTCGCTCCAGTTGCTGTGGGAGTGGATAATTCCTTTGATATCGGCCGGGGCGATGAGCTCCGGCAGTTGTTTATTTTTTGCGAGGTCTATTTCCTTGCCGCCTTCGCGGAGGCAGGGAGGGATGAAGGCCATATCGGCGGCGCTGAAGATGGCTTCTTCGGAAACGGCTTCTTTGATGAAAGAAGCGCCGCCAGCGGCGTTGAATTTATCGATAAACGGCGCAGCGCCCGTGGTGGCGAAGAGTTGAGCGTAGAAGTCTTTAGGCTCGCAGGAGTGAGCTACGATCTTCAGCTTTTCATCTAGTTGCCAGGTGCTGTGCTGTTGCTGGGTTTCGGAGAGGGCGAGGCCCGGCAGGGCGCTGAGTTGCTGCACTACTGTTTCGGCCGGGGCGGCAATAAGGATCTCTACTTCGTCAATGATCGGGTTGTTCCTCCTGAAGGCGCCGGTAAGTGATACCGGGGCCGGGGCGAAGAGGTCTTTCAGTTTACCCTCCAGCGAGTGGCCGAGAGCATCTACTTCGGCGAAGAGGAAGCGATGCCGGTTAGCGAGGTAGAATTCTATGTTTTGCCTGACGTTTTCCTGGGTTTTGGCGCCAAATCCTTTCAGGAGCATTAACCGGTTTTCGTTGCAGGCGTAGAGTAACTCGCCCATGGATTCTATTTCCAGTTCTTTCCAGATCGTGGCTATTTTCTTAGGTCCCAGTCCTTTCAGCTTCATTATTTCCAGGATGCCCGGAGGGGTAATGAGCAGGTATTGTTCGAGTAATGAGAAAGCGTTGGTATCCAGCATTTCCAGGATTGCTTTGCCGGTAGATTCGCCTATTCCTTTGATCCGGAATATTTCATCGCGTGGCATATCTTTTAGCTGGGCGGGTAGTTTTTCTATGGTAAAGGCGGCAGAGGAGAATGATTTGGCTTTAAAGCTATTCTCACCATTTATTTCCATGAGTTTAGACAACAGGGAAAAGTTGTCTGCAATAGTATAATTATCCATGGAGTAAAAATAAGGGAAGGAGTGGGGATAAAAAAACTCTCTCTACGGGGTAGAGAGAGTTTTATAACTACATTTTGTGTTCCGATCTTAGTTAGAAGATGCCGGAGTAGATGGAGCTGCAGGAGCCGGAGCAGGAGCAGCTTTCTTCTTAGGAGCGGCTTTCTTCTTAGGAGCAGCTTTCTTAGCAGCAGCTTTTTT
>NZ_FNRL01000036.1:0-37981 GCF_900107795.1 Chitinophaga terrae (ex Kim and Jung 2007) | reverse complement strand
TTAGGAGCAGCTTTCTTAGCAGCAGCTTTTTTTGGTGCAGCTTTCTTAGCAGCTGCTTTTTTAATTGTTGCCATTGTTTTTTGAATTTGGGTTAGTAAAAAAATTGGGTATTAAAAAAAACTTTATGGCTAACACTGATTAGGCTTCCGCCTGAGCAGTGGTGTCAAATGCTTTAACAGAAACGTAAGTCTTGTTTTCGCGACCTTTTCTGAATTCAACTACACCGTCCGCAACTGCGAAAATGGTAAAATCTTTACCAATACCTACATTTTGACCGGGATGATAAACTGTACCTCTCTGGCGAACGATGATGTTACCAGAAATAGCAGGCTGACCACCAAAGATTTTTACTCCAAGCCTTTTGCTTTGAGAGTCGCGGCCGTTCTTTACGCTACCTTCACCTTTTTTATGTGCCATTGTATAATAACTTTAATAAATATTGTCTTAGATAAAAAAATAAAGCTTAAAATGAATTAAGCTATTTCATTGATTTTGATTCTTGTAAAGTGGGTGCGGTGACCGATTTTCTTTCTGAAGCCTTTTCTTCTCTTCATTTTGAAAGCGATTACCTTGTCGCCCTGAACATGAGCCAAGATCTCTGCCTTTACTACTGATTTTACATCAGTGCCTACGGACAGGGTACCAGCATTGTCAGTTAACAGTACATCAGAGAATTCAACTTTATCTCCAATATTACCCTGTAACTGTTGTACAAAAATTTCCTGGTCTTTTTGTACTTTAAATTGCTGACCTGCGATTTTTACAACTGCAAACATAATTATCCAAAATATAATTTCCGCAAAAGTAACCTTTTGTTTTATAATAGACAAAGTTTTTCGGTTTTTTTAATCCACAATGTGTAAAACGATGGAAGAAAACGACCAAAACTTAATCTTTTCAAAGATACATACTTTCCTGAATTTTAAATTAATTTAACAAATATTCCATTAATTATTATAATATTTTCCCCCTTTATCCTTTCCTCATAAAACCGCCTGCTGCTGCGCAACCCATTGCTATTTTACCTACATTTGTCGTTTACGCAACAATGGAGGAACCGGAAATATTTTTGTGATAAAAAAGTAGGCGCAGTACTGTGGAGAAGAAAGACATACAGACTACAAAAAAATCCAAAAATATTCCTAATCTTTAGTCTTCAAACATAAAACAACAGGCATGAAGTTTAAATCACTGCTGGCCAAACCATTTGCTTCTATCGTATATAATAAGATAAAGAAGGAGATGGTAAAGGCGGTGGAAGATCAGGAAGCAATCCTGCAGGAATTAGTTAAGACAGGCAGAAAGACTGAATTTGGAACCGAACATAAATTTAACGCTGTACAATCCTATGACGAGTTTAAGCAGGCTGTGCCATTGAGGGATTACGAGCAGTTTAAACCCTACATACAGAGGATCAAAGAAGGAAAACAAAATGTACTGTGGAAAGGTCAACCGATCTACTTCGCCAAAACATCGGGCACGACCAGCGGTGTTAAATACATTCCAATTTCTAAAGATTCTGTCAATAATCATATTGATACTGCCCGTAATGCATTATTGAATTACATGGGCGAAACCGGCAATACCGCGTTTGCCGACGGGAAAATGATCTTCCTGTCCGGCTCTCCTGAACTGGAAAGAGTGGGCGGCATACCAACCGGCCGCTTAAGCGGGATTGTTAACCATCACGTTCCCAGGTACTTACGTACCAACCAGCTCCCTTCTTACGAAACAAATTGTATCGACGACTGGGAAACCAAGCTGGACAAGATCGTAGAGGAAACCATTAACCAGGATATGACCCTGATCAGCGGTATTCCGCCTTGGGTGCAGATGTATTTCGATCGCCTGATCGAACGTACAAACGGCAAACGTATCAAAGAAATATTTAAAAATTTTGATGTGTTGGTGTATGGAGGGGTGAATTTCGAGCCCTACAGGGCCAAACTGATGGCCTCCATCGGGGAACCTATCCATACGATCGAGACTTTCCCGGCTTCTGAAGGCTTTTTTGCTTTCCAGAACTCCCAGGAGGAAGAAGGATTATTATTAAATACCAATTCAGGTATTTTTTACGAGTTTATCCCGGCTAACGAGATATTTAACGAAAATCCTACCCGTTTATCGCTCAAAGATGTACAAACAGGCGTAAATTACGCCATGATCATCAATAACAATGCGGGTTTATGGGGTTATAACCTTGGCGATACCGTTAAGTTTGTTTCCACTAATCCATATAAGTTGTTGGTGACAGGTCGTACCAAACATTTTATTTCTGCTTTCGGAGAGCATGTGATAGGGGAAGAAGTGGAATACAGCCTGATGAAAGCCGCGGCAGAAGAGAATGTGCAGATCACTGAATTTACTGTAGCGCCTAAAGTACAAACCTCAGGAGAATTACCATATCACGAATGGTTCGTTGAGTTTGAAAATCCGCCTGCCGACCTGGCCGCATTTTCAAGCAAAGTAAATGAGAACCTTCGGAAGAAAAACATCTATTACGACGACCTGTTGAGCGGGAATATCTTACAGCCACTGAAAATAAGAGCGATCCGCAAGCAGGGTTTTATCGAGTATATGAAGGCGATCGGTAAATTGGGAGGACAGAATAAAGTGCCACGTTTGAGTAACGACAGGAAACTGGCTGACGAACTAATGGCCTACGTACAACAATAATATTGATCATAAAATAACCATTGCAATTATCGCCGGTCCGGCGATAATTGTTTCATCTTGTTGTTAACTGAAAAAACGTAAATCACCGTAATGAATAAACGAAAAATTGCCATATTCGGCTCTACCGGCTCAATAGGCATACAAGCACTGGAGGTGATCGCGGCGCATCCCGACAGATTTAGTGTAGAAGTACTGACCGCACAACAAAATGCAGACCTGTTAATTGAACAAGCGTTAAAATTCAAACCCAACGCGGTGGTAATTGGCAGCGAAGCTAAATACAAACAGGTTAAAGATGTTTTATTCGATAAAGGCATCAAAGTTTTCGCAGGCGCACAGTCAATGGTGGAAGTAGCTGCCTGGAATTCTATTGATATGGTGTTGGCTGCGATCATGGGATTTGCAGGCCTGGCACCTACATTAGCAGCCATAGAACAAGGCACTCCCGTTGCCCTTGCAAATAAAGAGACCCTGGTAGTGGCAGGCGATATCGTAATGGCCACCGCCCGCAGGAAAAATGTACCCGTTATCCCTGTAGATTCAGAGCATTCGGCTATTTTCCAATGCCTGTTGGGCGAACCTATGTCGAAAGTGGAAAAAGTGATCCTCACTGCTTCCGGCGGTCCGTTCCTGGGGAAGAAACCAAATTTCCTTATCAATGTGAAGAAAGACCATGCTTTACAGCATCCTAACTGGAGCATGGGAGCGAAGATCACCATCGATTCCGCTACCCTGATGAATAAAGGGTTGGAAATGATAGAGGCCCGCTGGTTATTTGGCCTGGCGCCGGAAAACATTGAAGTAGTGGTACATGCACAGTCAATTATCCACTCTATGGTGCAATTTGTTGACGGCTCCCTGAAAGCGCAGATGGGATTGCCTGATATGAAACTGCCTATCCAATATGCACTGGGATATCCCGACCGTTTAACGAACGATTTCCCTCGCTTTTCTTTCAAAAATTACCCAACGCTCACCTTTGAGCAGCCGGATACCAAAACTTTCCGTAACCTGGCCATTGCGATCGATGCCATGCACAAAGGCGGAAATGCAGCCTGCGTAATGAATGCAGCGAATGAAGAAGTAGTGAATGCATTCTTAAAGAACAGGATCGGTTTCTTACAAATGACAGAAGTAATTGAAGAAACATTGGTGAAAATACCATTCATAGAGCAGCCAACGTTGAATGACTACTACCAGTGCGACCGCGCTGCACGGGAACATGCTGCATCCCTTATCAATGCTATCATTATATAGATCGCTCTTAAAAAATTAACAACACTTTTGTCCTGAATATCTGCCAAAACCGATATCTTGGACAATTAAAGCAGAAAACACT
Source organism: Chitinophaga terrae (ex Kim and Jung 2007) (assembly GCF_900107795.1). Classification (GTDB taxonomy): domain Bacteria; phylum Bacteroidota; class Bacteroidia; order Chitinophagales; family Chitinophagaceae; genus Chitinophaga; species Chitinophaga terrae. The sequence goes on along the minus strand of NZ_FNRL01000036.1, from coordinate 33,966 downwards.
GTAAATGAGTACTGAGGAAATATTAATAAAGGCAGCTCAATTGATACTGTCGCTCTCTATACTGGTAGTATTACATGAGCTGGGGCACTTTATCCCTGCCAAATTATTTAAAACCCGGGTAGAGAAATTTTACCTGTTCTTCGATCCCTGGTTTTCCATATTCAAATTCAAGAAAGGGGAAACTGAATATGGTCTCGGATGGCTGCCATTGGGCGGTTATGTAAAAATATCCGGGATGATAGATGAAAGTATGGATAAGGAGCAGATGGCGCAACCGGCCAAACCTTATGAATTCAGGGCCAAACCGGCGTGGCAGCGGCTTATCATCATGATCGGCGGGGTAACAGTGAACATATTGCTGGCGTTCTTTATTTACGCGATGTTGTTATGGCATTATGGAGAAACCCATCTGCCCAATGCCAGCGTAATATACGGGGTGGAAGCGGATTCGCTGGGTCGTAGCATCGGCATCCGGGATGGCGATAAACTGGTGTCGTTAGATAACCGTCCTATCGTGTATTTCGATGCCATCGTTTCAGATGTGATCCTGAACGAAGTAAAAACCATCCAGGTAGAAAGAGATGGGCAGACACTCAGCCTGGCAGTGCCAGACGGGTTTATCAGGAACCTTATCAAGCGTAAAGCTCCGTTTGTAGGAGCAAGAAGACCGTTCATTATAGATACTATCCTGCCAAACAGCGCTGCGCTGAAAACAGACCTGAAGAAGGGGGATACCCTGTTTTCGGTGAACGGGCAGTTGACCAGGTTTATGGGCGAGTTCACCACCGAATTAAGGAAACATAAAAACGAACAGGTAGACCTGGGAGTATTAAGAGGTAAAGATACCCTGCACATCAGCGTTACGCTTTCCAAGGAAGGCATGTTAGGTATCGCTGGGAAAGAACCGTTAGAGCTGTATACCCAGCATTATAGTTTCTTTGAATCGCTTCCTGCCGGGTTTCACAAGGGAGTGGAAAAGCTGAAAGACTATGTGCGTCAGTTGCGATTGATCTTTGTTTCCAAAGAAGTGAAAACAACTGAATCGGTAGGTGGTTTTGCGAGTATTGCACAGTTATTCCCGGCTAGCTGGGATTGGGTTTCGTTCTGGAACCTGACGGCATTTCTCTCAATTATCCTGGCCTTCATGAATATCCTGCCTATCCCGGCGTTAGATGGCGGTCATGTGCTGTTCCTCTTATACGAGATTGTTACCGGGCGGAAGCCTAGCGAGAAGTTCCTGGAATATGCCCAGGTAGTGGGTATGGTGATCCTGTTCGGCTTGCTGTTGTTTGCTAACGGGCTGGATATATGGAGATGGGTGCAGAAGTTCTTCTAAAATATTGTCTGCAGGCTAGTGGTTTTGATCTGCTAACCTGCAGATTATCATAAAAAAGCTGTATATTTGCAGCGAATTCCAGGGGGTGCCTGGTTTTGACAGCATAGATCTTTGATAGTGTAAGCATGCCGTGCGTTGGATAATTAGCACGATAATCTGAATATTCAAAATTTAATTGGCGAATCTAACTACGCCATGGCTGCCTAATCAGCGATTAGACACCCATTATAGCCGCCTGGAGTTGTCGCCTTATGCGACTCCCGCCGCTGAATCATAAACCCATAGGGATAGGCATTCATGGTTTCTGTGAGTGGATGCTGAAACAACAACGGATAAGAACAGGGTTGGTTCGTTATGCCCCTGCCAGGTTCCGACAAAGCAATGCATAAATAAGCATGTAGAAAGCTATCGGCGATTATGTTTGGACGCGAGTTCGACTCTCGCCACCTCCACTTTGCGGTACATTTGATCATTTTGATTGGATGTACCGTTTTTATTTTCTGCTAAGTCTGCGTCCAGAGCGGATATCAGCTTAATTACCGGGTTGCTGTTACCGTTTGGACAATTGGTGCCGTCAAAAAGCATGTTTTCGGGATATGTCCAATCAATGATCCTTCTTTTTTGAATTATTGAACCATGTTTGTATAAAAAGTACAATTTTGTCAGGTTTTTAAGCGCTTGATCTAACGTTTTGTCAATTCCCCCTCGAGATGTTTGGACTTCTGTAACGCGAGCTTCGAGCACCACAATTTTTCTTCCGCAATCGTTTTTTATCGCCTTAAAATCTTCAGGTTCCAGGTCTCCCGCTATTAATAAGTCTCGGGCCTTTGCTATTTTGTCAGTTAAATATTGGATTTCATCCAGTAACTGACTTTTAATGCTTTTCGCGCCACTTACTTCTCCATTTACAGCGGACATGACTGTTTGCCTGAACAAGTTTGCAGTTTCTGGCGTTGGAACGAGCTTTCTTAAATGTTCCTCAAAAGCCAGGTTTAATTCGTCGGCTTTAAACCGTGCCTTACATTTATTTCGACAGTGATAATAATGATAGCTTTTATCTTTCTGCCTTCCTAATGAAGCGCTGCCGGTTAACATGCCACCACAATCTGGACATATTAGGAAATTTCTCAAAGGCAAACATTTGTCAGAAACCACTTTCGCTTTTTTAACGGGCTTGGTTTTGGATCTATCCATTAAAAGGTCTTGCACCTCATAGAATAAGGCTTCACTGATAAGAGGTTCATGCAATCCATCCACTACCATCTCTTCTTCATTTTTGAATGCGTGTATAAAGATTTTGCCCATGTATACAGGGTTTTGAATGAGCCGCCAAAATTGACTCAGACTTCTCTTAAACCCTTTTTTCTGTGCCATTCTCCATATCTGATGAGTGTTGTATCTATTCGCAGCAATCTCTTCAAAAACCCAACGTACCAAAGCGGCATTTTCAGGATGGACCGCAATATATTTTTCGTGGTTTTCAGTGATTCTATTTTTATATCCAAACGGCGCCACCCCCATGTATCTTCCTTCCTTCCTTGCCCTTCTCATTCCACTGATCACATTTAGAGATCTCCGATCATTTTCCACTTCTGGGGTCGCAAGGTAAATCGCCAAGATCACCTTACTTTCTGGAACAGAAAGATCAAGCGGCTGCTCGATGGCCCTCGGCTCAACCCCATAAGTGTTCAATAAGCCTATCATCGCATAGGCATCAGCGGCTTTTCTACTGAAGCGATCCCATTTAGTGAATAATATCAGATTGGGCTTTGATCTGCTTCTGCCTTTGTATTCCGTCAACATTTTTTTCCATTCTGGTCGATTAAAAGATTTGGCGGAATGATCCTCATAAATGATTTTCCGAATGATAATACCTTGTTGTTGGCAGTGTCTTTGAAGCCGCTCGTCTTGATCTCGTTGAGAGTAGCCTTTATCCGCTTGTTCGTCAGTGCTTACGCGGATATAGAGGTCAGCTGTTATCATAACGTTTTATGTTTGGTAGTTAATTGGTTTTCTTTTGAGGGCCAAAACTCGAATATGCCTATATGGTTTTGAAGTTGAAATTATAGGTCATTCTAGCTTTGTACCCTGTCCAAAAGTAAATAAAATGTACAAAAAAGCCACTTTTTTAGGGGCATAAATAGGTAGTTTCGCTGTTATGGAGTATTTTATCTTAAAATGCGAGGCATGGCGGCTAAATCACACAAGGAGATTTATAAGGAGAATATTCAATCCAAAGATGAAATAAATCACAAAATCTCTCGTCTTTTGAAGAAGAACAGGAAGAAAAGAGGCTTTCCCAGCTACAAGCGCTTTGCGGAGGAATTAGGAATTAGTAAAACCTTGTATGGAAGATATGAAAATGGACAAGATCTCCGGGTATCAACATTAATAAAGATAGTTCAAGGTATGGGAGTAAAGGTTTCAGACTTCTTTTCTGAATTTGATAATTGAAGTATTGTATGCTGTTTGATGGGCTAACGGCTACTCATTTGAAAGCTTACATAAAAGTGAACTGAAGTCCCTTACGCAAAATGATATAGGATTTCAAGCGGCTTGCTGACCTTAGCTTTAGGACGAGTAGTCCCATCAAAAATGAATTTTTCAGGATAGATAAAACATACAATTTTTCTTTTTTGTTCAGCAGACCCGTATTTATAGAGATAAGAAATGTGGCAAAGATTTTCCATCACCTGGCTTAAAAAGTTATCTAAATTATATTTGGAATGTCGGTATGTGGAGAGCTGCTCTTCAAGTAGCTTAATCTTATGTTCATTATCAGCTTTAAACATTTTGAAATCCTCAGGTTCCAGTTCTCCAGAAATGAAAAGATTTCGAGCTTTACCTATTTTCTCGTTTAGGTCTTTAACGTCAATAACCATTTGGCCTTGGATCTGGCGTACAGCTCTAGTCTCTGCTTTATATGTTTGGACAATGGCTTTTTGAAATAATGGCATCGCCCAAGATTTTAATTTCATTTTTGCCAAATGATCTTCAAAAGCTGCATTAAGGTCAAACGCTTTATATCTAACCTGGCATTTATTGCGGCAATGGTAATAGTGGTAACTGTATGATTTATTTCTTCCCAGGGATGCACTGCCCGTTAGTGTTCGTCCACAACTAGGACAGATCAAAAATCCTCTTAATGGGAGCATACTGTGTGACACAACTTTCGGCTTTGGTGCGTGGGGTTTTCTCGCTCTTTCGCGAAGGACCCGCTGAACTTCATTATACAATGCCTCAGTTATAATAGGTGTATGTAAAGCTGGTACAACAGATGCCGCTTCATTTTTGAATGCATGTATAAAGATTTTGCCGCAATAAACCGGGTTTTGTATGAGCCGCCAGAATTGAGCTTTGCTCTTAGGAAAGCCACGGTTTTGTGCCATTTTGAATATTTGTTCACTGTTGTATCTATCTTTTGCTAGTTCCTCAAAAATCCATCTAACAAGTACAGCCTCTTTCGCATAGATACCTATATGTTTACCACGGATTTCATCAATTTTGTTGCGGTATCCAAACGGCGCCACTCCCATGTATATTCCTTCCTTCCTTGCCCTTCTCATGCCACTGATCACATTTAGCGACCTCCGATCATTTTCCACTTCTGGAGCCGCAAGGTAAATCGCCAAGATAACTTTGCTTTCTGGAACAGAAAGATCAAGAGGTTGTTCGATAGCTCTTGGTTCAATACCGTAATCATTCAACAATGCAATCATATTATAGGCATCAGCAGTTTTCCGGCTAAACCGGTCCCATTTAGTAAACAATATCAGCGCGGGCGAACTCCTGCCCTTTTTTTTATACTCAGTCAGTAATTTTTTCCATTCAGGACGGTTAAATGACTTGGCAGAGTAATCTTCAGTAATAACTCTGCGTACCATGATGGCATGTTGTTCACAATACCGTCGTAGCTTTTCGTCCTGATCTCTAAGGGAGTAACCTTTATCAGCTTGTTCATCTGTACTTACTCTACAATATAGGTCCGCTGTCATCATCTTGTAAGTATTGTGAAACCGCTATCTCTGCTATTTCAGTTAAAAATTGCAAAATTTCCTCTGCTGTATTTTCATCAATCTGTATCCCTTGTTTTTTCAGCTCTTTGATTATTTCTTCTATCAGCAAATTTTCCATAATCACACGCTTAATCTAATAACTATAAATTTAATCGCTGTACGGAAAATTTTTTCCCACATGGGAAAAATATAATTTAACTGGCCTAAAAATGGATAAGAAGCGCATGCTGTCGTGTCAATAACTACCAAAAAAAGAGGCGCACCTATCGATGCACCTTCTCTGGTTGTTTGCTACTTTTTGGTATTATCCATCTCTTGTGAAATTGTGCGGCAATCATTCTATTCCGGGTCCTCTTTTGGCGTGGACGTCACATGTATGTACTTATTTTTTGTTTCAAAGGAAGCGACAAAAAATCCATTGTCTTTCAAAGCCATCAGAAGATTTTCCATGAGATCCGATTTTGGTACCTTTGGATTTGCTCTTTGAGTCAGCTCTGCATACTCTGCACCCATGTTTAATAGTATTTGCCGGGCTTCTTTTTCATTGAGATTACCTAAATTTTCCGTCAATAGAACGTTAACGATGTTCTTTTCAATTGCTGGATTTAGGGATATCCGTTCAATTGTGCGATAGTCGGCTTTAACTCGTTTTTTAGAAATAATTTCATTTGGAATGGAGGCTCCTAGATCAAGAACAGCAACTACATTTTCACCAGGAATTTTTTCTAGCAGGAAATTTTGCTGTGCGGAATTTCCTGCTGTTCTTTCAATCAGCTTAGCCCAACTGCGTGAGTTTAGTTTCACCTCGCCAAAAATATTGATAAAAGCTGTCCAATTATCCGCCACCCAATTGGCTGCCAATGTTGGATGATATTGCATAAGGCTGCTCAATGTGATGGCTTCAAATATAACTTTATTGCTTTCTACTAACATTTTAGATTGTGACTCCAAAGTCGCGCTGAACTCAAAATTTGTGAATTGGAATGATACTGCTCTCAATAAAATCGGGAATGACTCATCATTAAGTTTGCCGCTCGAAAATATATCTTTCATCATGCGTACTATCTCGCCGCTATCTGCGTCATCGAAAATGTGTTTTTGGGATAGTTGCTCGCTACATTCTTTCGCGTTTAAATAAGTTACTAATGCTTCAGTAATACCTGCTGTTTCAGCATCCTCATTTATCGGACAGGAATAGTAAGTATATATATTATTCCAGGTTGGACTTATTCTCACATGTTGCATCAATAGATCCCACAACTGTATGTCGTTGCAGGTATCGATATTCTCTAATTGAAAATCCGTTTTTAATATAACCTGCTGTTTTGTATTTTCAGAAAGTACTTCTGAATTTAATATTTTTAATATAGTTTCTTGGGACTCCTGGTTGTGTTCATTGATTGTGATGAAGATACCTGCAACATATTGCTCAAAATTTTCGTCAATATAATTTTTAAGTAAAGAAAGACATGAAGCGAGTATGTGGGTATACTGGCCAGGTTGAAATATCATCTCTTCATACTCTGGAAGCATATTTTTAAGAATTAATGATAACATTCGTTGATTAAGCACATAACCGTTATTTTCATACATATAATCGATCATGTTTTTATCCACATTTACATTCTCATCTGAAATGTCAAATTGAATTGATAGCGCTTTGCAAACACTGACTAATTTGGCTGAATCAACATTATGATCGTTGGGGGAAAGCAGAAACACTTGCTTTGCCATATAATTACTTAGCAAATTGTTATCGTTTTGCTTCACCAGGTCCTGCACATCCGCATAGGAGATAATATTCCCTTAGCATTTGTTGAAGTTTCCGTCGACGCCAAAATAGAATTGCTGCGAGCAGCGTTGCCAGACTAGCTATAATCAGTACTATAATAATTAATAGCTGTTGGTTTTGAACTTGCAAACTGACCTTATTTTTTAATGCTAAAGTAATGATTCTCTGGTCTTTTTCTCTGGCTGCATATTTTGCTTCCAGGTCCCTGGCATATTTTAGCAGGCTTGAATCCCTCTCTGTCGCATAACTAGTATAAGCGGAATCTAATGCGATGTTTGCTTTCTTGTAATCCCCTATCTTTTTATAGATATCAGCAATGCCATACCATAATTGCCTTACCTCATTAGGGTCGTTTTCCTGCCCAAGTAAAATTCTGGCCGAATCTGTCAGCGCAATTGTTTTATTATATTGTTTTAATTTTAAGAACGTTTCAGCCAAATTCAGATAGGTAAAAGCGTTGTGAATCCCTAATGAATCTAAGATACTTTTAGACCTAAGCTGAAATTTCATCCCCTGCTGCAGATTTCCTTTTTCAGTCATCAAAACGCCGGAACCTTCCATATACTTGGCCAATTCGTAAGGTCTTTTTGTCCAGAAGGTATCTTGCAAGGCAAGATTTAGGTAATAAACAGAAGAATCAAACTTGCCAGCAGCATAATAGTATTCACAGAAAAGATCAGCAATATATCGCTTAAGTTCAGGCTCCCTATCTGCATATTTCCATGCCTGGGTAAGATATTTTTGAGTATTGGACCGGTCGTCTAATTTTTGGTAGATGTTGGCAAGGTCAAGGCTCGTTTGAGTTAACCGGTTTGTATCAACTTGTTTTGCGAGCATGAAGGCTTGATTGGCTATCACCAGCGCACTATCTACCTGATCCAGGTTTGATAATATGCCATTGTATTCCACATAGAAGTTCAGTAAGTCCCTTTTTGTAATTTGCTTGCCTTTCGATACCGCCACTGCGCTGTCGAGGAGGGCGACCAGGCTGTCTGGCTTGTTTTCATAATTGAGGACTTGTGCCCTATTCATCAACCAATGCAACGTTAATCTGTCGTAATGAACTTGCTTTACAGTGTCGGACAATCCAAGTAGGTATGCTTTTGCTGAATCAATTTGATTTGAAAGATAATAGGCATTAACCCGATCTACCATATTTACAACAAGTGTGTCTAATTGAGCAGTAGAAGATGCCCTTTTTTTTGATGGCATACAACAGGTCAACACCGTAGCAAATAGAACTAGCTTTTTCATGGAATTGGAATATAACTTTTAAATAGCATTACATCAGGGCATTGGCCGGTCGGATCGGCATTTGAGAAGCAGCGCAGCCAACGTCAAAGCTTTTGAGTAATAGCAGCGATTACCATATCTTTTTTTCTCGAAGCAACTGGAATGACAGTGCCATTTTTAAGGATAATGTTTCCGCCTCCCAGTTCTCTTTGATAGCGATCAATATATCTAAGGCCTACAACATAAGATTGGTGCGGTCGCAAAAACATATTTGCGGGCAGCATCTCCTGGTATTCTTTAATATACCTGGAGGTTACTACCTTTCTGCCGTCGGCCAGAAAAAAGGTGGTATATCCCGAGTCGCTTTTACAATAAATGATATCAGGAAGATCCACCACCTGAATAAAAGTTTGTGATCGCAGCACCAAGCGGTTGTTGGGTTTTTTGTAATGGCTGCTGACGACAGCCACCTGGATCCGGTCCGTTTCTTTTTTCTGCGTTACTTTGGATAAGGCGTTGTGAAATTCTTGCTCGTTAACCGGTTTGAGCAGGTAGTCCATCGCTCCAAACTTTATCGCCCTGATGGCAAAGCTTTCGTAAGCGGTAAGGAAAATGATGGAAAATGGCAGCGATTCCAGCTGTTCCAGCAATTCAAAGCTATTGCTGGTGCCAAGTTCAATATCAAGTAAAACCAGATCAGGTAACGTGGTCGTAAGCAGTACATACCCTTCTTCAATCGTTGCACATTGACCGACTACAATAAAACCTTCATGGGATTCGACCAGTGCTTTTATGTCATTTCTTACGATGGGCTGGTCTTCTACAATAACTACGCGGATGAGGGCGGAGAGCGCGGGCATATATTAGCGTTATATGTGACAGATACTAATTTATCTAATATTTATGTTTTTTGCAACAGTGTATTGGAATCTTTAAATCTAGGTGTTGACACTGCGGATATACTGCAGTTTTGCCTCCGTGGCATTACTCATACACTTATTTATTGGAAATTTTTACAAAACAGTATAATGCGGGTTCCTTCTGGCAGCCATGTCCACAAAAATAATTCCCAGCTTTTTGTTAGCTGTGATTTTTCCCTTTACACTTGGTCGACATTTGTGTCTACAAAAATGTTATAACGGTGCCACACAATGGCATTGTCGATGGACTTCCGTGACGGTAAAGACAATAGAAAGTTTTAGTAGGAACTAAAGTTGAGTTGACAATGAACTGTGAGCAAGCCCGAAGGATAGATATTGTAGATTTCTTAGCCAGGCTAGGTTATAATCCTGTAAAGGGTCCAACCGGGAGGAATGAGTACTGGTACTATTCACCGCTTAGGGATGAAAGAACGCCATCGTTTAAGGTAAACCGGACAACCAACGAATGGCGGGATTTTGGTGGTGACGGCGGCGGCGGTTCTGTAGTTGACCTTTGCTGTAAGATGCTAAATGGCGCCACCGTATCAGATACATTGGACTATCTCTCCAGGATGGAGGGTGCACCACTGATCAAAGTGCCGCAACAGCGAAGGCAACCTACCAAAAAGTCAGACATTAAGATAATTTCTGTCAGGCAAATAAAGTCGCCTCCATTACTTCGTTACCTGTCCACGCGGAACATTTCTAGCGATGTAGCTGCCCGTTTCCTGCAGGAAGTGACATTCACCCTTAATGGAAAAACATTTTATTCACTTGGTTGGATAAACAACGCTGGTGGTTATGAGCTGCGTAACGCATTTTTCAAAGGCAGTACAGCGCCAAAGGATGCTCTTTTTATATGTGGATCTTCCAAGAGATTAGCGGTATTTGAAGGCATGTTTGACTTTCTTTCATATGCCACCCATATGCAGATCTTGGGTCGGCAGTTACCTGATATACTCATTTTAAACTCAACATCATTTTTGGAAAAAAGTATTCTCCTCATGGAGCGATACGATCATGTCGATTTGTATTTAGATGACGACCAGGCCGGAAGAAAATGCACCAGAAGGCTGTGCGAAGGAAAAGCAGATAATGGAATTTATTTTGACCGCTCAGAAATCTATAGGTACAGGAAAGACTATAACAACTGGTGGGCAAGGTTCAACCCAGGGAAAGGGAAGTTACTGGCAAAGAAAAGCAACTACCAGATTTCTATTTAGGAAATTTCGCGCTTAGCGGATGTTCCAGAAGTTGGCACTACAAAGGTGGCTGATCAACCTCGGCTATAGCAACTTTTAAACAATCAGTTTTTTGAAGGTCAGCGAAGGGACACCTGTAAGAGGGTATAAATGGAAAAGTTTCTCGTAAAAACTATACATAGATAGGGAGTATACTAAAACATCAACTTTTAGCAAAATGGCCTGGTGACGAATATATTGCTTTTTGTACCTAACCAAGCATCAATACAATTTATCGGTTCAACTATGGCTCAGTGGGAACACATCTTTTATGAACATCGGCAATTACTAATTAACAAAGGATTCAATGAGCAACGCTTAGGTGCGCCTTTCAGCCAGCGACAGCTGATGGAACAGTTAAAAAAGAATATTGCGAAGGCTATTGTCAACCAGGATGATGGCGATGGGTTAAATGGTTTTACAATTACCACTGTAGCATCACTAAACGAAGGAAAGGATGTTGTACGTTATGAGCTCCATTACCAGTTCGATCCTTCAACAAACCTGTTCGATGTCTACCAACTTGATGTGGGTTGGGGGCCGCATAAAAGCCGGTATAAGTTGAACACGAGCCAGCATTTGCCGGATGCCGTAGAAGCCTTTGAACGACTTAAAGAAGAGGCAGGGCTGAAAAAATACGAGGGTAAGCATGTAAGCATCAATTACCCTAAAAAAAATAGGCCAAGACGTGGAAGGTATATGTAGCATTTGAATTCCCGACCCAAAAGTTATCGCAGGGCAGTTAATGATCTTTTATGTGTAGGTAGTCTTAGTTCTTTAGAAATCTCAAAGGAGCAACCTTTAATGATCGCAATTCAAAACTATAGTTACCAGCATTGATTCGGCAGGCCAGGCTTGTAATTAAAGTCACTAAGGGCGAATGATGGCTGGCAGCGACGATAGCTGCCAGCAGTGTTCTGACTTATTGTTTTGCTGTTATTATAAAAGCGGTAGGGAGGCATCAAATGAATTGTGAAAGTACTAAACGTGTAACATGGCATCAATTAAAAAACGGATACTCATTCTTAGTAACGGCCGCCAGATAAAGCTGGAAGGTCACAGCATCTGCATAAGCAATACGCTGGAGATAGGAGAAGGCTTTACCCGTTCCATCCTCCGATATGAGGAGGCGCCTAAAGACGCCGGTGGCACCGGTAGTGTGGCAAATCCAAATCATTTGACAGCAGATGAACTGATGGAAATCAGCGATTATATGATCGGACTGTGGATGCAGCTCAAAGACAAAATCCGTAGTCATGGGGTAAACAGCGCCGATATCTTTAAGCGAAATCCATAAAATAAAAAGTCGGCGGCCTGGTGTTCACATACCCTTTTAATTGCTACAGGTGACCGCTCCAGTAACTGCAGCTTCGCTCAGGCCAGGGGCATATCGGTAGCATATCTATTGTGGTGGCGCCAGTCTAAGATGAATGTAAATTTTACAAACCTAACAGGATTATTGTAATAATAGTTGAAGCCGGGCGAAGTACAGCCACAAGGCAGGAAATATCTTTTTATAAAAGAACCGAGTAGCGGATTTAGTACCCCTTCTAAGTACATCCGGTGGCCGGTTTCATGGACAGAGGAGCAGGAGGCCAGCCACGCACGAACTCTTTTTTTAAAGGCAGGAAGTAAAAATTAAAGTAGCAGGTAAGAGAAAAAATGAGAATTATGATATCACCATGCCAATTAAAGTTTAAAGGGCCACCGACTTAAGTCAGTCGTCTAACCGCCTCTTGACGCGGTTAGCAAGATGTATTTTTGTCCACAATAATTCCAGGTGCGAAGGTTTTTCCACCACTTTCCCTTTACGGCATCATAGTCAAACGAATTGTTCAACTACAACAGACTTGTGCTATGGGACGAAGACCTGCAACAGACAAGGAGGCGCTATTCATTTATCCAGTCCGCACCAGGGTTACGGCCACCGTCTATAAACGACTGGAGAAAATGGTAGCAGAGGGAGACTGCAACTCAATAGGAGAAGCAGCACGACGGGTGTTGTCCGGGGACAAGATCACCATTTTTTATGTAGATAACAGCCTGCATTCACCTATGCAACGGCTAAGTGAGATACGCTCCGAGCTGCGGAGCATAGGCGTAAATGTTAACCAGGTAACCCGGTACTTCAATGCAAGCAGTACGGAGGATCAGAAGCTGCTGCATTCAAAAGGTGTGCTAAAGGAGTACCACCAGGTGACGGCAAGGATAGATGAACTATTGTTAATCGTTAGTGAGCTGGCAAAAAAGTGGTTGCAAAAGTGATTCCTGGTAAGTCGATAACAGCGGTTATTCGATATAACGAACGAAAAGTGGCGAAGGGCTTTGCTATGCTACTGGAGGCCGACAAATTCGGCTGTGACGCTGCCGATCTGACGTACAGCCAAAAGTTGCTGCGATTCAGGCTACTCACCAGGCAGAACAAGAAGGTAAAGACCAATGCAGTTCACATCAGTTTAAACTTCACCCCCGAGGATTTACTCGGAAGGGAACGACTGCATTCAATCGTCAGGTCATACATGCAGGGAATTGGATTTGGCGACCAGCCTTACTTAGTTTACGAGCATCTTGATAGCGCTCATCCGCATGTTCACATCGTCACAACAAACGTGCAGGAAGGGGGTAAGCGCATAGACCTGCACATGATTGGCAGGGAAAAGTCAGAGCCTACACGTAAGGCCATCGAGAAGGAATTTGGACTGATACCTGCAGAGAGCAGAAAACCAGAACAGGAATACCAGATAAAGCCTATCAATCTGGAAAAAGTCCGTTATGGACAAGTGGAAACGAAAGCGGCTATCTCCGCAGTTGTCCGTGACGTCTTGCGCAGCTACCGGTTTACAAGCCTTGAGGATTTTCGAGGTATACTCACTCAATATGGCGTTTATGTAGAAGGTGGAAGGCCGGGCAGCCGCTTATCTGATAAAAGAGGCATTATTTATTGTTTACTGGATGACGATGGGCGCCGCATCGGAGTGCCGATTAAGGCGTCGGATTTTTATTTTAAGCCCACGCTTAACAATATTGAAAAAAAATTCGCGCCCGCCGCCATTGCACGCCAGGCATATGCTGAACGCCTGAAGATTACGATCGACAGGATTATGGCACCTATGTCACGTCCGTTAACTGACGAGGCATTTACCACCGCACTGGCAGAGAAAGGTATTTATGTCCACTACCAGAAAGATGACGGGGCAGATATAGCCCGATTGACATATATAGACAATAAAACGCGGGTGGTTTATGCTGGCGATGAACTGGGCGCAGCTTACAGCCTCTCCGGTATTCGCACCAGGATGATACCACCGCCGCAGCAGGATATACAGAAGGCGGCAGATAACAGTGAGTTTGTAAAGTCTGTTCTGGCAGGTACTGACTTTTCCAAAACCCTACCGCAAATACTCACTTACTGGGCAGCGCAGGGCATGATGATATCTGTCGATGAAAAAGGTAAGTATGGTCCTGCCTACTTTTTGTCGCGCAGGGGTGCCCGCTGGTCGCACCGGGTAGCCGCTGACCCATCGGTGAGCAGGTGGCTTAACGTTAACCAGGTGACGGCCGCCCAATGTGAATTATTTCGTGAGCGCCTGGATAAAGTATTGCCGCCCAAACCTGCTTACAGCGAGAAAAGGGATATCGACATTATCGCATATCGGATCAATCAACTTATAAAAGAGCTCATCGTCATTATCGCCCAAATCGTGGAAGAGATATTTAAGCTGACACCAGGGCGCAGTTACATACCGTATCAACTTTTACAGACATCCCGTAAAAAAAGAACAATAAAAAAGAGAGGTCACAGGCCTCGCTAAAGAACATCCCACAGCATCAACACGCCCGCATTTTCTAACATTTTAAACGATTTGTTTATGAATGGAAGTGATGAGGAGCGCGGGCTTCATAAAATCATGGATTTTATGCGAAAGGGCAGCCTGATACTGTTGCTTTTGCACTTTTATGTGTTTTGTTATCGCACTTGGGAACACCTGGGCTTTGCTCATGAATTCGCCCGGCGTTTACTTATAACCTTTGCAAGGACCGGTCTTTTCAACAACCTGTACATCACAAAAATCAGCGCCCTTGTGTTGCTACTGCTCTCCCTGGTCGGCATCAAAGGGAAAAAAGATGAGAAGATAAAAAAAGGGGAGATCGTCAGCTATATGCTGGCCGGATCGGCATTGTACTATGTGAGCGTATATGTTTTTTATGCGCCCATGAACATAATTGCTGTAGGCATTGGCTACACCACTTTGTGCAGCCTTGGATATCTTTTTATTATGGCAGGAGGCACCCGCCTGAGCAGGTTGATCAAGCTAAAGTTAACCAAAGACATCTTCAACACCTTAAATGAAACGTTCCCGCAAACGGAACAAAAAATAGAGAATGAATACAGCATCAATCTGCCTGCCCGCTACAATTTAAAAGGTAAAGTAAGATCGAGTTGGATCAATATAATAAATCCCTTCAGAGGCGTATTAGTGGTAGGGTCCGCTGGCGCGGGAAAGACCTTCTTTGTTATCCGTCATGTGATAGAACAGCATATCCGCAAGGGTTTTGCCTGTTTTATATACGATTTCAAATATCCAGACCTATCAAAAATCGCCTATAATTTCTATCTCAAACATAGGCATAATTATAAGGTTCCACCCACATTTTATGTTATAAACTTCGATAAGCCTATTCACCGTTGCAATCCGCTGGATCCCAAATCGATGACCGACATAACAGACGCCATTGAGGCTTCCCGCACCATCCTCTTAGGGCTTAATAGAGAGTTTATAAAACGGCAGGGTGAGTTCTTTGTGGAGTCACCAATAAATTTTGTCTCTGGCGCCATTTGGTTTCTAAGAAAATATCAGGACGGAAAATATTGTACGCTGGCCCATGCAATTGAGTTAATTCAAATCGACTATGACCGTCTTTTCCCAGTACTGGGCGCCCAAAAAGAAATAGAGGTACTTATAAACCCATTTACCTCTGCCTATATTAATGGTGCCGCTGAACAACTCGAAGGCCAGATTGCCAGCGCTAAGATAGCCCTGGCACGTCTTTCCTCTCCGCTGTTGTATTGGGTGCTAACGGGAGATGATTTCTCGCTCGACATTAACGACCCGGAACACCCTAAGATCGTCTGTGTAGCCAATAATCCCGAAAAATCACTCACCTATGGTGCTGTCATTTCTTTATACGTATTCCGCTTGCTGCGGGTGATGCTGAAAAAAGACAGACTTAAAAGTTCCATTATCATCGATGAGCTGCCGTCGATATTCCTCAATGGCATCGAGCAATTTTTGGCCGTGGCACGTGGATATAAGGCAGCAACAGTCATGGCGGTACAGGACTTCTCGCAGCTGCGGCGCGATTACGGTAGAGAACATGCGGACGTAATTATAAACGTTGTAGGAAATATATTAAGCGGCCAAACCACCGGGGATACTGCCAAGCAGATATCAGAAAGGCTTGGTAGAATCGTCCAGGAAAGAGAAAGTATTTCGATAAACCGGAATGATACCTCCAGCAGCCGTTCTACACAACTGGATGCGGCAGTACCAGCGTCCAGGATTGCGACCCTTAGCAGCGGAGAGTTTGTCGGCGTAGTCAGTGATAACCCTGACCAGAGAATTGAATTTAAAGCCATTCATGCTCAAATTGTTAACGATTTAGAGGCAATAAAAAAGGAAGAGTCGCAGTATGTTGATATAAATAATGGCAACCCGGTGACCGACGAAGAGATCCACCGTAATTATTTGAAAGTCAAAGACGACGTGGCGTTAATTATTCAATCTGAGATGACCAGGATTGAAGGAGATCCTAGTCTGCAACACCTGCTGATCGTTAAGGAGGGACAATGAACTTGCAACTGGCAGTGTTGCGTTTAATAGAAGCTGTCACTCAGATTCGATTTTCGCCAAAACGTATACGATTATAGACAATATCCGTACATATATAGATTTTTGATAATTGGAACCTTGCCCTTACTGTTTATTTGCAACAGGAATTTTCAAATTGCTTTTGTGGCGAAATGGTTTATACCTCCACTAGTATTTCGTAACTTATAACGCCAATATCCAGTTGATAGTAAGTTGCGTTCAATTAATGGAAGACCATCTGCCACCGTGATTTCAATCTGTTAACCGTATAAAACTTTATCACATGGTAAATGAATTAAAAACCATTGCGGAGAACGTAAAAAGTGAATTTTTTCCGTTGACACTCGAAAAAGAGAAGCCATCATCATCACGTATCGCCGAATGGCGCCAGCTAGTAGCTTCAGAGAGGAAACGTATTTTAGAAAGTCTATTGAGCAATGTAACACAACTAAGTGACAAAGATGGCTGCAGATATTTACAAAACAACGAGAAAAACACGATCATTCTGGCAGAACAAATACATGACTTTCAGATAGCACATGAACACGATATGGAGCCGGAATTGACAGACTTTTACGAGTTTGTCTGCCATGAGTTAGATTTCATATTGGAAGATATGGAGCGTTTTTACCCGTGCTATTTTGACTATGACATCCCTATTCCATATACGCTGGCATTGAAGAAAAGGGATGCTCTTTTTGACTCATATCGCGGCATCAATGAACTGGTGTGTTATGCAGACAAAGACGCGGTGTTATGGGATATTATTTTAAAACCAATTGCCCACTATTTAAATGATTTTCAGCGACCTATTACCTTTCACACCATTAACTATTACCATCTATTATTAAGGGCATTGTCCCGGTTGGACGCGAGCGATACGCTGCCAGAGGCAGAAAGCAGGATACACGACGTGTTAATTGCTTATAATTTTAATGACCCCGACTACATCAGGCATTTTACACGGCTGATTTCCTCGGTGGCAGGCATATTCACAAAGGTTAAGGACCGTCTTGAGAAATTATATTGGTTTAGAAAGGAAGTAAGGCAACATCCCATAAAAACCGAAATGCTTTTGCTGCCGGACAGGCCATCGCCCGCCGATCTTCTCACCACCTGGCTGGATGAAGAGATCCGCTACTGGGAGGCCAGGAAAGACTTTAGCCTGCCTGTCGCCGTTCCCGGTGAAGGATACCTGGAGTCAGCCAGAAAAATCCGCCTGGTAATGTCTGTCGCTGAACTTGGGGCTGTAATAAGGCTACTGCATAAACTGGGCGCCATCAAAGACAGTAATTTCATGGACGTCCTCCGAGTTGTCGCCGAAAGCTGCACTACTACCGGTGCTGAGGAAATTTCGGTAAAAAGTCTACATGCAAAGGCATACCGGACAAAGAACGATCCCATTGCCGCAAGAAGTCTGCGGAAAATGCTTTTACGCTGGGCTGACTTTCTTAACAGTGAGCAGCCGGTTAGCAAATAACTACGAGGTAGCACCACCATTTATCATTACATAACCTATCTCTATCGGGGTAGTACAACCTCTTGTAACCCGTATGGAGATACGTTGGGTTGATTATTTGCCGAAATTTACGGCCAGCACCACAGTGGCCAGCATGTGTAGCGGACGAGAAGAACTGTAACCAACCAACCCAAACCAGAACACCTTCATAAAAAAAATACCATGCGACAATTTTCTGATGACTTGTATGACCGCATGCAGGACAAACTGCGGGAGGTATCTGCTGATCAGACCAGATCACCATTACGCCGGGCAAAGGATAACGTAGCAATCGTCATGTCTGCGATTGTGGAGTTAAAGGAATTTATTTTATCCTATAAGTTTTCCGATCAAAAGGAGGAGATATCTTTCTTTAAGGAGGTGCAACCCGAATTCTATAGCCTTCTTATCTACTATATCCGCATAGTAACCATTGAATCGAGGATACCGGTTGGCACCAAGCAGCAACGTTGCGACTTTTTAGAAAAGGAGCTTAAGCAAATGGACGCCTTCTTTGAACAGAATACAGACATATATAAGTACTACCGGATGGAAGACACCTCAATGGACACGATATACTTTACTCGAAATAACAAAAGTGAACAGCTTCCCACCGAAGATGCCTACCTTTTATATGACAGCCGCTTCTGTACGGAGATGGGCTATAAAGTCGCCAGGATCAAAGCCAACGAACTACTCCGGCCCTACCTGGAAGAAAGAATCGATGAACAGGAGCCTGGGCATAAAAGTATGCCGCGACCCTTAACCTGGAGGTTAAAGAAAGTCCACCTGGCAGAGTTAATATTTTTGTTACATGCTTATGGAGCATTCGGTAACTTGAAAATTAAAGCCATTGTAGAGGTTATCTCGGTGATGTGGAATTGTCCCATCTCCAATATTTATAAAATAATTGAGGAGATGCGTATTCGTAAAAAAGAACGCTTTCCTTTTACCAAGAGAATGTTAACGGCCGCAGAACAGAAAATGGATGAAGAGGACTTAAGGGCAAGGTAGTTAGCTACGAGAGAGAAAGATTTGGTTTGTTTTCTACGTCCAGCTGTATGTGTACTTAATAGCTAGTTGGATCGCGATATGAATCTTGTGGGGCTGAATCGCTTTCAAGACATCCCAAAGCAGCTCAATGGTCTTTAACTGCTGTGCCTTACTCTCGTTATAAAGATGTTGGTAGCTGTCTCCAGGAACAGTTTCCATTTACATGCTACCTGCACTACGTTTTATCGGTCTTCTACTCTCTGCATAGACACTCCAATTATTCAATTGGGTAGACTGTAACAAATCTCCACCAGGATCTTTAACAAATTAAGGCTGACCAATTGTAATGGTCAGCCGGTACTGGCGGTTTGGGGAAACTGTGATACCAGGGTTGTATTAACAGTGGCTTAGATGTAAAAATTCATCTTTTGAGATAGCGTACAGACTTAAGATTTTCGCGGGTTTACTTACTTTGATTTTCTTGAATCCCACGGCAGCCAGCGTCTTTTCCAGGAAGGTTTCTCGCTTATAGATAGGCATAAGCATTCTTCCTATCCCTTCGGTCTCCAGGAGCAGGTATTTAAGGCATACCGCCAATCCCAGTTGCATTAATACGTTGTCGCCGGTGGCCGGGAAGAAGAATGCACATAGATGATCGTCCGCTGCACACTGGAACGCAGTACTTAGCGGGTCCGTGTTGGCGAGCCGCAAATCGATTTCAAAAATAGGCATGCCATATTCTGTTTCCACAATAAATGCCTGGGCGATATCTGACTCCTCAATGCTTTTAAAAACCTTCATAATTTCTTCAAGGGTGCGAATGCCCTGCCAGGCTTGGCTGCCAAACGTGTGATACCCCCACTGGTAAATTAGCTGAGCGTCTTTAGGAAGCACAAACGGTCTTACTGTAATTGCGGAGGCATCCACCTTTGAAAAAGGCAATTTTTTCATTATTCATAGTTTAGGTTTTTAAACAAGTTAACTGTTCTCATAAGGCGCGAAGCGGGGCAGGAACCAATTATACAAATAAGAAAAGATAGTCCGAGTTACCTATATTTTTTTGCCCAAGTATATCTTCTAATGACAAAGCTATAACACAAAGATAGCCTTGTAACCGATTCCATGATACATGTTTTTGACAATTTGGGCACCGAAAGGCATCCGGTAACTTGTGCAACATTTATGTCAAATGAAAAGAATAACTATGAAGAAATATTTGGTTTCCACTTGCTAGTTAGGGTTATACTCACCTTTACTGTATTTGGTAGTTTTATTAAAATTTTAATTTTTTTGGAGTTCAAAAAAAATATGAGATTTGATTTGATCTACTCCCTCCTAAACTGACGGCTATTCAACCAGAATAGCGCATTTCGCGCCCTATAATTTATTGTTGAATGAAAACCTTGTCCGTTATGAACATTAAACTTTGCTCCTCCCGATTGGGTGAATTATCCCGCTTTCCGATCCCGGCCGACAGTACTGAGCCGATGATAATGCCGAGCGCTGAGAAATGCTTTTACTCTGATGCTGTTGACAATTTTAAGTTTATTTTTCAGGAGTTATCAGGAGATATGTACAAAGTCCTTTTTTGTTTTTGTATATCAGACGAAAGGGACACATTCACAGGGAGAACTGACAAGCAGCTGCAATATCAATTGTACTTTGTAACGCCTTTGGATATTGCCTAAAAAGCCTTTCCATCTCTTTTTCGGCCTTCAAGTGGCGTTCTGCATTCGGTAGCAACCGAAATCCTGCATTTTGTATAGTGCATTTTTCCCGTATACAGGTCAGGACATCTTGAAGCTGCCTGCGCTCGGCGGAATGGTAGTGTACATCATTCACGGCGACGATAGGGCAGCCAATTTCATCTGCTAACTCGTTAATTCTATACAGCAGTTGCGTGTCATCACCTAAATAATATCTTGACATGGCAAGATACATACTTCCTGCACTAAACCTTTCAGCATATTCCAATACACATTTTCGGTAGTGCTCCGGTAACGCTCTTTCTTCCAAAGTAGAAGGAGGAACAACAATGAATTTGCATGCCTTAAGACCGTATACATCTTCTTTTCGTAAAAGGCATTTTCCTTTTTCAGTCCTGCGATTACCGGTTGTAAGCAGAGCGCATAAATCTCCGTATCCTTCTAAGTTCTTTGGATAAACAAGTAGACTGACGCCATCGGTTAAATCCAGCCTGCAGCCAATTATAAGCTTTATGCCGGTTTGCTTTGCGGCCGCGTATGCACGTACCATACCGGCCAATGTATTTCTATCTGTAATAGCAATAGCGCTATATCCTAACTTTGCGGCTTCAGTTATAATTTCCCCAGGATGAGATCCACCTACAAGGAACGTATAATTGGTTGTTACCTGTAACTCCACATATTTCATATCACCTCGGGTTTTTAAGGAAGGACTCCATGCAGGAACCATTCCGTTGTATCGCTGCCATAGTGGCCTACGCGGAAGATACAATAGCGCCCAGCATCTGTATCTTCAACCAGATAATAATCCCTATGTTTTCTTTCCTCTATCCACCATTCGCTTTCAATTCGCCTTGGACCAATACTTTTTACAATTGTATGTAAACGAGTATCCCTAGTATCCCTAAAATTCATGGGTGGATAATCCGGGATGGGCGCCGTAACAGTAATTTTAACCGGAGGGGTAAAAATTATTAGTGGGAAATATTGATTTAAAGGCCACGTCGTTAATGTTTCATCCAGTGAAACGGCTAGCCTATAGGCTCTCTCCGGCCAGTAATGCTCTGCAGGCAAATATCTTTGTACTTCTATACCCTGACGGCAATTAAGCCTGTCAATTAACTCACTTAACCGCTTATTATCAATAGCCGCAGGCTCCCATAATGGTTGCAAGGCTGGCGACAGTTTTTCAACTTGTGGTGCCTGCAGCACAAATAGTTCAATCCCTAATGCTGGCTCAATGGTGGTTATCTTATTTTCAAAAAGCATAAAAATATGACTGATGCTATTAGAGGGTCGCTGTGTTGAAATCTCCAGCTCTATTACCTTTGAATCAACCCGGTAGCACTTAAATAAACATTTTCGCAACCCGTTATTCTCTTTTACAAGTCGTGAGCATAATTGCTCCAACAGTTTTGAAAGTGCGATTTCGATACCCTTTCGCGTCAGTATAGGCTCCAGGCACGGTAATCTTTCCGTATAAGGAGATATAGTAGTAATGGGAGTAATTATTTCTTCTTCCTCCCCAAATGCCTGTCTTAAGCGGCTTAATACCAAATCCCCAAATCTTCGTTTTATAGAGGAAGGTGAAATAGTTTTTAAATCACCAATTGTTCTTATCCCAAGTTTATTAAAACGTTCCACCGTTTCTATGTCAATCCTTAAGGCATGTAAAGGGAGTGAGTGCAAAGTTTCCCACTGCTGCAATGGCGGTATAATCCTGTTGCCAACAAAGTGACTGACTGCCCATGCCGCGCCAATCGTATCTGCCAACGCAGCAAAAATAGTGTAGCCAAATTCTCTTATTCGAGTAAATAATGCTCTTAAATATTGCCCTTCACCTTTCCACAGGTGAGTACAGCCGGATACATCAAGTAGCAAAATGTCTGGCAGCTCAAAACTAACAGTTGGCGTAAATCTAATACACCACTCAGCAAGGTCCCTTAACAATCGTTCTGGTAGCTGATCATCACTATTCACCACCAAAAGATCATTTACATAGATTCTTGCATCTGCTAAAGGCATGTTTTCTCTGATACCTTTTTGATAGGCAGCCTCGCTAACAGCAGTTACAACTATACGACCATGCTGTTTTTCTGTTAAGACGAAACAAGTACCCTTTAGATCAGGCTGGCGGCGGATCATATAATCGGTTAATAAAAACCTAAACCAGATAACCACATATCTCTTTCCCATTGCTAACTGATTTTTCTTCTATCGATATCGATAATAACTTCACCCGTTTGCGGGATACGGGTAATAAAATGATCTTTGACCCACACCAGATCGAAAACACCAGGCACCCCATTACGAACTTTTTCGACTATAACCCGCCAGCGCGGGTCACCTATACCTGGTAATCCGTCTGCTAATTCACTTCTGAGGGGCTGTATCTTCATCCTCGAGACGCAGGCGGTAGGATTAACAGAATTGGGAGAATGACGCAGTATAAAACCTGTAACCTGACTTTTTTCAACAGCAAGCTGCAGCCGCCTGGAGGTAGTAAAGCTAAGATCCTGAACCTGTCCAGCCACAAATGCCAAGCCGTCAGTTTTTAATGCTTCTTCCAAAGCCCAACATACGTCTAGTTCTCTTTTTGCCTTAACAAAAACAATGCGTTCAGCAGGTACATTAAATTGATTGAGCGCAGGAGGATATATCTCATTTTTTGTTGAAATCCAGATGCCTGGGCCACTTCTTTTCATCAACATCCCTGCAACGGCACATACAAATGCGCTTGCCGCAGATTTTTCGCTATCAATTGTACTAATAATTTCATGTACATTTCCTGTTGGAAATGTACTGTTGGGAAAACAACCATTCATCATACCCAAGTCAACCTTCGCCGCATCGGGCGAAGCTGCCTTAAAACCTTGAAGTAATAACAGCTCTTTCCGCAATTCAACTACTATCTGTTGCTTGCTGTTCATATCGAAATCTCATGGCAAGAATACTAATAATTTTAGTATTAAGATGAAAATATTTTGCTCATTTTTTTAGTAAAATGGTAATCAATGAGTTAAAGAAGCAGTATTGAAAGAGCATTACACCCTGTTTATAACCGCTGATGGAGTAATAAAACGGAACTGAAACCGCTCACAACAGAAACTGCAGGTATAATCAAAATCATTACACAGTTTAATTGAAAATAAAAGAGTAAGCATTCTATTTTTGCCTACTCTTTTTATCGAAGAGGCTACCAAAAGAATTGTTTTCCCCCTAGATAGGTGAAAATCCTGTTCTCAACACCACCTTTTTTATTAATCAGTATTAAAAGCGATTGCTTTGGAACATCATTAAATATTACTGTTTTATCACTGTCGCCTTTTTGTGAATCAATCGATATCCATCTTTTATCCCAATAAAATAATTCATACATATCTCCTGCTACAATCGCATTGTCGTCATTCCGAGGTACAAAGCTGATTCTAGTTACTTTTTTTCTACTCCCAAGATCAAATCCCACGTAAGTCTCCTTATTATTGTCCTGATTTTCAAAATATGAAAGGTTATCTCCGTCCCGTATTTTATCAATTGTTTTGGGGTATCTGCCGGGATTTCCAATTACTTTTCCAGGCAACATTACCTCCTTTCCATTCTCATCTTCCCCGTAGACTTGGATTTCAGAGATAAACATTTTAGGAATACCACTGAATTGATATATTACATAGCGATAGTGATCTTTATTAGGAATTTTAACATCTGTTTGGTAAAACGGAAGACTATCAATTCGGTGCACAGTAATTGTGTCAGATAGATCTGATTTATTTGCCAGTTGAAATCTTCCTCCTATCATAAAGCTTTCCCAAAATTCTACATAGATTCGGAAAGGATACTTCATGCGGAGCTTTACTGATTCTTGTTTTTCCATAGAAACAAATCGCTCAATTGATCCGTCATTCTTTAGGAGAAAAGGGGCGCCGGCAGGTATTATTTGTTTATCCTTGAAATATGCAGGTAGGTAAACAACATTTTTACCCATCTTTTCAAAAGTGCAAAAATTAGAGTTCACTTTTGCCCATGCCACAGGGATCCAGCTAGTATTGTTGAATATACATAGGTATGCGTATTGAGATTTTTGAGGAGCATCATCAAGCTTGATATCAACATTTACACAGTTGAGATATTGGTCTGAAACGTCTTTTATACGATCACTTTTAAAATAATCAGGCATTTCAATGTTGTTTTCATTATTAATAGCAGCAAGACTATTTGATTGTTTCTCAAATGTACGTCTATAAACTTTCGGAACTGTTCTAATGTAATTTCGTACAATAGAATCCGACAATCCTTTAAACTCTGGATAAAGGTCATACGAAGAACCAGAGATTAGATGCTGGGTGTACCTTCGCTCATTTTGGTTAGTAATTAAGGTAGTTATAGTGTCATTTTGGGGGTCTATGATTTTGTACCAATAATGTGATGATGAAACATTTCCCCAGTTGGGAATTTCATCTAAAGCGACAGGTATACCAATTGATCTGAGTGCTGCAATTTTTAACGAGTTAGCTTCAATACATGCACCTATTCTTCCTTTTGTTAAGTTTGAAAAGGTTATGGGTTTTAAATAGGGATAATATTGAAATATTGTTCCATCTTCGGTAAACCAGCTGTCGACGTCTTTTAATACATAATTAGCGGCAATAAAAGGGCTATTTTCTCCCTTTACCGAATCTTTAATGGATTTGTACTGAGTATAAAATTCCTGCCGAGTATTGTAACCGTACGTGTCTGTGCATCTATAAGGCAATATATATTCCAAAAATACTTTGAAATCAACATGCTTACTCCACGGCATAGATTGCCAGGCCAGAAAAGCTAAGTCAATATTTTTAATTAAGAAATCTGCAGATACAGTCGCTGATTCATCAAGATATATTGGTCTACTTTGTTTTTTGTTTGAATCAATAAAAATTCTATTTAGGCTATCGATCACTATTGAGGCGGCGCTAAAATCAATTTTTGACTTTTGATTTAAATAATATTTATTGAGCGCCGTGAAGTAAATCTGAGTATTTTCCATTGAGGTTGAATCCAATGTTTTAAGCCCCTCCAGGTTTTTTAACAGAAATATGGCAGCATCTAGTTTTAGACTGTCCGCAGGATTTTTACTGAAATAGGCTATTACAGTTTCAAGTTCTTTTCTATTGTTGCCTGCGTTGTTAAAAACCGATTCCAGGTCTGATGGTGGAGTGTGTTGACAACATAACAACGGCAGGATAAATGAAATTGCCATCAGAGTATTTAAAAGTTTACTTGTTTTCATCGTTGGACTTTTTGTTTGGGAGAAATATTACTAGATGCGCACAAAATATAGCCAGGTTTATATCTGCCTATAGTTTGCCATTTGGCATAGTGAATTTTAAATAATCATAATGATTGTATAACGCAGAAGGGCATTCTGACTATAAACATAGAGCTTCTTATAGGCACATAAATGGCAGCACATGATAAAAATCAAAAATTAACAATGATTGAAAGTTTAAGAATACCTATCGAATTCCAGATTTCATGCTATGGATTCAGGAAATACGTTTTCTGATGTATGAAATGTCATTCATATTTAGGTAACTTGGATTGATGTCAAGGAGTTGATCTGCTATTATTGGTAATTAAACTTTATGCGCTCTTCAATTGCTAAATTAAAAAAAAGTTGATCATTTACTTGTGAAATAAATATTCCTAATTGTAAAATATAAGACTATGAAAAAGCAATTAATTAAAAAATTGTCAATCTCCTTCGTTGCCCTATTACTTTTTGCAATAGGTGTATACATGTTAATACCAGGTAGGTCTTCACAAACAGAAATATATTCTGGAGAAGAATTGTTCGCTGGCATTCTATTTATGGAAGGAAAAGTTGCTTCTAAGATCACAGCATACAAGGATATTGTTTCTTTGCGTGAAAAACTTAGTCATTCTTCATCTGCAAAACGAACAATAGAGGTAAGTGAGATTATTCAAGATATAAAAGAAAATGACAAGGATTATTTTGAGAAATTTAAAACAGAAGTAACAAGTGGTAATCCGACAAGTATTGACAAAGCGCTGATTGCAGCTACTGAACTAATTAAAGGAAAAAATAAATTTAAACTAATAGCCAAGGGCAACCCAAGTGCTTTAGATAGCCTTGATAACTACGTTTCTAGTTCTATTGTCTTATATGAACCAATAGCTGTGAGCAGTGTGGTTTCAGTAAACAGTGAAGCGTCGTCAACATTGTTAGATGTTTATTTATATGCACCGATTGCTACTGGTTTTTCTGGTGATAACTCTGATCGTCTGAAAAAGGAAATCATCATCAATCAGATTGCATCAGAATTTGTTATATAAAGAAGGGTCCAGCATTAAACATCTGATTTAAATCTTCAGAACTGAATAGCGGCTACAGTCAAGCCACTATTCCCACAAATATTAAATGTGGTGTCAATCTATTATGGTATGAAAAGAGTAGCATCAAGATTCCTCTTCTATTTGTTGTTCTTGTGGGGTATACCCATTATATCAATAGCGCAAATTTCCGCTAATGGATGTTATACGGAACAGGAAGTAGAACTGTCTCTGACCTTAGAAGATCAATTATATGGGACGTTAACCATCCCGGAAACGAATAGTAGAGGAATCGCAGTCGTTATAGTTCCCGGCTCAGGGCCAACAGATCGAGATGGAAACCAATACGGTCTTATATATACGAATGCATATAAATTCATTGCCCATGAACTGGCGAAAGTTGGAATAAGCTGTTTGCGATACGATAAGGCGGGGGTGGGTGCGAGTATTGGACCAAATTATAATGAAAGAAAATTATCTTTTGATTCATACGCTAATAGCCTTCAGCACTGGATTAAACAGTTAAAGGAAGAGAAGGGAATAAGAAAGATAGTACTGATAGGACATAGTGAAGGTACTATACTGGCTATGATTGCTGCCGGAAAGATACATGTGGACGCCTACATCGGTATAGCTGGTCCGGGATCACCTGCAGATTCGGTTCTTCTCCAGCAAATAAAGGAATCGATGCCTGCCAGATATAGTAGTGCAACTTCTATAATAGACAGTATTAAGATGGGAAAAATTGCAACCAATATTCCATCTGAACTGAAGTTGACTTTCAGGCCTTCAATTCAACCTTACCTGCGATCTTTCTTCGAGTATGATCCCTGCCAGCTAATAAAAGGATTAAATTGTCCAATTCTGTTAATTCAAGGTGACAGTGACCTACAGATAAAAACTGAAGAAGCTGTAAGGTTGTCTAAAGCAAATCCTGCGGCAAAATTGGTTTTGATAGAAGGGATGAACCATGTTTTAAAAAATTGCGCAGCAGACCCACAACTTAATTTAAAGTCGTATCATTTACCTCTGTTAACGTTGGATCCGACTTTAATGCCGACAATAACAACTTTTATTGATAACACTCTAAAATAGTCTACTACTTAACAGTATACTATGACATGCTCTTTAAGTATAAGACTTCAAATTGGAAGAGATGTATCTATTGCTAGATGGACGACGATGTGACATTAAGAAATTTGACTGTCTGTTATTTAATTGAAGCGGTGTAAGATTTTAATTTTTGTAGCATTATGGATTGCAATATTGTCCCATACCGTATAAATGACAAATGAGACGTTTTAAGTTTTATATACTGCATTATTTGACCCTTATCCCTGTATTATGTTTGCTCTGCACAACGTTAGTCGGTTATTATGTTGCGGGACATACCATTTTGCGGATGGAGGAAGTGTATTTTCTTGTCACTTCCAGTTTAATTATAGCGGCTTTATTGGTGTTTAATATATGCATCCACAGGGAAGAAAAGGTAATAAGTCTAAACGTGCTTGAAATTTTGATGATAGTTGCTGCATGTTATCTTTTCTTTAAGAAAGATAGCGTGCCTACTATAGGATGGAATGGCGCACTTGTTACATTGTATCAGTTTTTGATTTTATTTTTCTTGCTACCCTCTTTTATTAGAAAGCATTATCTGGAAAGGAATATATGGATTCTTATATTAGTTTTATCGGCCTTTGAGTCTATCCTTGGAATCATTCAATTCGCCGGTATTTTAAACTATAGTAATTCCTCCTTTAAGCTCGGGGGTACTTTTATAAACCCATCTGCTTATGGCTGTTTTCTGTCTATCGTCACCCCAATCCTATTTGCGGGTCTTTTCATCTTGAATCCGTTAGGCGGCAAAAGAACTTCAAAAGTTATATTGTCAATTGTTGCTACAGTATGTGTCGTTGCGTCTATCCTTTCTTTTTCCAGAACTTCCTGGATTGCTATTTTATTGAGTACAATTTTTATTCTTCTCTGTAAATACAGGGAACCGCTATATAAGTTGATAACTGGACATAAAAAAAGGAGAATAGCTATTTATTTAATTGCTGTAGGTAGCGTAACAATCTTTTTGTCATGCTTAACAATGTTTAAGAAAGACTCCACATTAGGTAGATGGTTTATCTACAAACAATCCTTACGGCTTTTGCCTGGAAGATCTTTAACCGGAATAGGATTACATAAATTTGGTAAAGAATATAATCTTTCTCAGGCTGCATATTTTGAGAGTAATAAGGCTACTCCAACAGAGATTATGCTGGCGGATAACATTAACATAGCAACCAGTGATGCTTTACAGGTTGTAGTAGAGTTAGGAATTGTTGGTCTAGTGCTAGTATCGATAGGTATTGGATGCGTCCTACTTTTTGCTATCCGCAATATTGGTCGCGTAGTTGAAGAAAAAAGGGTATATCAGATAGGAGGATGTGGTGCCGTAATTTCTTTTTTGATATGTGTACTATTATCCTACCCAATGCATATTATCTCGGTTATGTCTGTAGGGCTAATTCTATGTTGCATGATAGATTTTTCTGTAAGAAATGCTTGGAGTGGGATTCGACTTGGATCAGATATATCTAGAATTTTGATTGCTTTAGTATGTACATATAGCATTATAATAATAGTGGACCAAGTGAGGCTGTATAAAGTAGAGCGAAAATGGCTCGGATTTCGGGCGCTTGAAGGCGTGGAGGAATACACCAACCTCAAACCTGAATTTGATGCATTGTTGCCGACCTTACAGAATAATTATCTATTTGTGACCGATTATGCAACCATTGCGTATAAATCTGGTGATTACCAGGTAGCGGTTAACTTGTTTAATAAAAGTAACCTGATCTATTCAAATTACCTTGTTTATATGTATTTAGGAGTTTGCTATCAGCGTTTACATCAAAAAGAGAAAGCTTATCATCACTTTCAGATGGCATGCAACATGGTACCTAATAGATTTTTGCCAAAATACTATTTATTCCTCTTTTATGTATCAAACCGCAATTTTGAATCTGCGATGGCTTTAAAAGAAAAAATCAATTCGATGCCTGTGAAAATACCTTCCAGACAGATTGAACTAATAAAAGACGAAGTGAATAATACTGTGTTATTCTGATTTTCAACAGCAGCTATTTTAGTTTTTTCTCGGTTAAAACGATTACTAGAATTGCTGCAATGGCCGAAGATACAACAGTAACGATAGATAGAATTAGCGAGTTATGCAGAAGAAAGATCGAAAGGCCGCCAAGAGTTATCAATATGAATGAAAAGTTTAGTACCAGCTTGCTGGAATAACTATTTGCAATCTTCCAGTTTTCCTCGCTGGACATAGATTTTTTCGTTCTGTACCCATAAACATTATTGATTTTCTTAGGGGGGAATTTTTCCTGTAGTAAAGAAACTACTAAAAATATTATGCCTGGCAATGCAGGCGAGATAATAAGAGCTTTTAATAAGGTCATGGTAGTATCACATATTTAATGCAAGTATAAAATATTTTTAAACTAAAAACTGTTTTTATTATCCTTTTTTTAATTCCATTAATTATTTAAAACTATGAAAAGATTTATTTGGATTCCAGTTGCCATATTAGGCATTGTTTCGGCTATTGTTGGATGTAAGAAGTCGGCAGACCAAGATCTGGCGTCAAGAAAAGACTATACACCGGAAGATATATATCGGGGAATAATTCTTGGCGACGGAGAAGTCGCAACGCAAATTCCTGAGTTGTCAAAAAATAAGAGTGTAGTTGGCACAATATCAGAAGAGCAAAAAAAGAAAAATGCCCAGGCTGAAGATCAGATTATCTCCTTTGTTAACAGCAACTTTCCAGGGTTTTTGCAAGAGTTTAAAACAGAAATATTAAGTCGGGATGCTATAAGAATAGATAACGCGCTTAAGAAGGCATCTGACATTACATTGAAGGCTGTTTTCCTCACGAAAGTGAGCAAATTTGCAAAAAATGAAACAGAAGGAAAGAAGATTATTTATGCGGCGCTTCAAAAAAATCCTTTGAAGTTCAACACACTAATGCATGATTTGCGAAACAAAAGGATTCAAGATAAGTCCGAAATAGAGCGTCGTGTTACTGAGATATTTGACCTGCATTCATCTAATGTGAAGATTTTAGGAAATAATTTTGCGCGGACGGCTGAAGATGACGGTTAGGGCGATGGTGACGGCGATGATTGTTTAGCTATCAATTTGGGTATGGTTATAAACGTAGTGGCAGTGATAAATGGTGCACTTTTAACTAACCTAGCAGTTGCCGTAAATGTTGAAACGATGGTGAATATTGACTTTGAAGTTAGTGATATAACACAGGCCGATGGACTATCAAGAGAAAAATTGGTTGCCTCTATCGCTCAGAATATTTAACGAATCAATTTATAATTACCAGCTTCCTGGAATGGGTGTTCTTATATGCACTGTTCATTCCGGGAAGCATTGTTTATTATCAAAGTAGTATTATGAACGAGGTAAACAGACTTAGAGCAATATTTTTCTTGCTTATCACTTCTTTTGGATTTCTGCTCGTAGTCGTTGCGGTTAGCTCTCTGCCTGGTAGTGCAATTAGTCGCAGTGAGAAAATAAGGCTTAATTGTTTATCGATTTTTCCCCAAGGGTGGGCTTTTTTCACAAGAGATCCACGCGAAGCAAAGACGTTCGTCTATAAGAAGAACAAAGAAGGAAAATGGGAGCAGGTTAATATTCCTGGTGCAAGCATTTGTTTTTTGGGGGGATTAGATAGAAGCGGACGAGCTATCAATACTGAATTGGCAACTATCTATGCTCAAATAAGTGATTCTATGTGGGTAAATAGCGATAAAAAGATAGAGTCATATTTTAAAGATAGCATTATTCCAGCCTTCACCGTTAAAGATAAATGCGTTATTCCGCGTTGTACGGGCGAATTACTTATACAGAAAAAAGTACCGGTTCCCTGGGCATGGGCAAGTCTCTCCCAGGAAGTCATTATGCCTTCTAAAATTGTAAAACTTCATGTTCAAGCTATTTCTGAGAAAAAGTGACAATACAATTGCTGATTTTATCAATACGAATGTTAATACAAATATGTTTGGCCTGGCAAGAAGTATTCTTGCGTCGAGCTTACTTTTGACACTCATATTTAATGAGCCTGATATTCTTTTTCGCCCAGCTGGGGTGTTGTTTAACAATGCCTTAGATCAGGCCAACATTTTATTTTTTAACAACCTTAATTTTTTCTTCCTTTTACCTTATAGCAATATCCAATTAATACGTGTTATTGCCATTTTAATACTTTTGCTAGTTATATCAGGAAGATATATTAAGATTACCTGTTTTCTACACGCATGGTTGGCTGTAAGCTTTATAAATGCTGCTGTTTTGATTGAAGGTGGTGATCAAATTGCAGCTAATATCTCAATTCTTTTAATTCCAATTTGTTTAGTAGATGACAGGAAATCACATTGGGATGTAATGCCAGCTCATATTCGGTTCATACGTGAGAAAAAGTTGATCGCTGCGTTCTTTTATTGGATCATTAGACTACAGGTTGCACTGATATATTTTCATGCAGCTGTAGGCAAGATGTTTATTGAGGATTGGGTAAATGGCACGGCGATTTACTATTGGTTCAATGATCCGACGTTTGGTATGACGCCGGCTCTTAGGTTGTTATTAGATCCAATAATAGCCAATCCTTATTCGGTTGTTTTACTGACTTGGGGTACGATAATATTAGAGATTTTGTTGTTTACTACTCTCGTAATGGATCGCAAGTACTGGAAGCCGTTTTTTGTCGCAGGCATTTTGTTTCATATATCCATTATTTTGGTGCATGGATTATTTTCATTTTTCATAACTATGGCGGCCGCCCTATTTTTCCTTGTTGGTCCTGTATACAAAGATGTTCCTATTAAATTATCACTGTTGTCCATTCGGCGAAAGCGTGATCCAGTTGTTACTGCATAGCCGGTATGAATCAAGTTTGATAGAAACAGTGTGACATCTTCCATCAGGTCCTTTAATAGAGGAAGCAAAGTACAAAGTTGAAAACCATACAAATGGAGTCAGGAATGCAACAACAGATGCTAGTATTGGTTAACCCAGGGAGATGAGTAATTCCTGGGTCAACCAATATTAGCAACCAGTTTGATTCAATGCTTATCGTGCGCTTAGAAATTGCCCGAGTTTTGGGTTTGATTCTTAAGGGCAGGCGAATTAATCAGTTAAAGACAAGCTATTGGCTGACATTAATCCGAACAATTCCTTAATTGTTAAGGTATATGGAATCGATTGTTCATTTGATAGTACCAACTCTCTAGTTTTTTTATTAATAAAACTTACATAGCTTTTATTAACTAAATAAGATTGACTAACCCGAATAAACATGGGTGAACACAATTGTTCTTTTGCGATTTTGGTCAAGGACTTTACAGCTATTAGTTTTTTCCCGTTTGCAAGGTGAATAAAGGTACAGGAGTTGTCCGATTTGCAGTAAATGATTTCTTCTGGGTCTACAAAGTGAATACAGCTTTGTTGAGAAATAATGATCTTTTTGCTCAGCATAAAAGTGGGTTGTTAATAGTGATTTGGGATTACTATACAGCTTTAATAATCCCTACAAGAGGAATGATCACTGAAAGTAAACTGACTTTTATACGTGGGTGATAACAAAAATAATAATATTTACATAGGAAACAAATATTTCTTATATATCTACGAACGTTAGTGCAAAGGGCACACAATGGAGTTGCTAACTTAGTCGGCAGATCAAGTTAAGAACAATAAAATATCTTAATTTTGAAATAATGATTAAAGTCCGTAGAAAGTACGATCGCATTTTTAAAGAGCGAGCAGTTGAATTAAGTAAAAACAGGAAGAATCTTTCTGAGCTAGCTCGTGAGTTAGGAATCTCTGCTGCCCAATTATATAAGTGGCGTAAAGAGTCAGAAGAGTTTGGATCAGGAAGTTTCCCGGGGAATGGAAATATGAAGCAAACGCCAGAACAAGAGCGGATTAGTTTCTTGGAGAAAAAACTTAAA
>NZ_FNRL01000020.1 GCF_900107795.1 Chitinophaga terrae (ex Kim and Jung 2007) | reverse complement strand
CGGAATGGAGCATGGTCAACGGCATCGAATTTTTATATATCCAGCCCGGAAAGCCCACGCAGAACGGTTTCGTGGAAAGATTGAACGGTACTTACCGTGATAATGTGTTGGACTGCTACCTGTTTGACACATTGGACGAAGTGAGGGAAGTTACCTGGCAATGGATGGATGATTATAACAATCACAGGCCACATGACAGTCTTGGAAATATGCCACCAACAGAATATGCTGCTCTATCCAATTTTGAAAGCGATAAACAGGCGTGTTAGGGTATTTAGGTTTAGGTTAATTTGAAGAGAATTTTGTAAAATTACACAGTCTTAATTTCGGGAAGCCGACAGTTAACCTATAATGATTTGATTGGAAAAAATCAACCTGCAATTCAATAAAAGGTTCTTTGAAATATTTGGCTCAAAAAACTGATTCTTTTTTAGTATTTAAAATACTAAAGGGATAACTAATGAAAGATGAAAATTCAATATTTATTGATGGAATAAATTTAGATATAGAAATGAGAGTATTCTTAATTGACTTAGCATATCGACTTATTAGAGATGGATATGTTTATGAAAAAGATGGTTTAAGTTACCAGACGAAGTTAGTACCATCTGATATTGCCTTTGTATATCAGGAATTGAGAAGGCAATTAAGCACGAGCATATATAGCTAACAACTGCCCTTATATTCCAAAGATTCTTCCCTGAATGAACTACCTTCTTCACCGGGAGTATCAGGGCTAGGCCAAACGCAGTAATAAGTTCCGTCAAAATATTGTACAACTGATTTACTTTCCAAATCAATTTTTTTGGCATATCCAATAGCTTTAATACACATCTCTCTTTCAGGCTTATTGTCGTAAATTACTTTATCATTTACCTTATACCTCGGATTTCGATCAATTGAAGTTTCGTTTAATTTCATAGTTGAATGATTGAAATGTTATAAAATAGTAAATTAGCAAAAAACAGCGCAAAATCAAACAAACATTTAATGTCTGATAAATCAAAACATACCAAGCCTTCTAATACTGATAATAGCGAGAATAAAGACAATTTCTCTCTGTTTGAAGAAGCTATGAAGAAGATAGCCAATACTTCCAAGGAGGACGTAGAAAAGGCTATAAAAGAGGAAAAAGAAAAGAAACAAAATAAAAAAAGCCGTTAAACTAATAACGGCTCCGAATTTAGAGCGACTATACTATTCTCTTGCTGGAGTTACATCACTTAATAAATAATAAAGCCCTGCTTTATACCGCTTTCTTTTCAACTTCAATTTTTAACACGCATTTTCCCGCTCCTTCACCATCGGTTTCAGCCCTAACCGTTGCAACATCTGCATATCTTCTGAAATACCCGGGTTGGGCGTTACAAGCAAGGTTTGTCTTTCGCCTGTGAAGATAGAATTAGCTCCTGCCATAAAGCACCAGGCCTGTTCCGCTTCTGTCATTTCTATACGTCCGGCGCTCAAACGCACCATGGATGCAGGCATTACAATCCTGGCGGTAGCGATCATTCTGACCATCTCCCAGATATCTACTTTAGGATTATCTTCCAGCGGCGTTCCTTTTACTCTTGCCAGCGCATTGATAGGAACAGATTCGGGATGCTTTTCCATATTCGCCAATGTACGAAGCATGGATATGCGATCTTCGCTGGTTTCTCCCAATCCTATGATCCCGCCGGAGCAAACAGTGATGCCGGCTTTCCTCACGTTGTTGATTGTTTCCAGGCGGTTGTCGAATTTCCTGGTAGAAATAATTTCGTCGTAATATTCTTCCGATGTATCGATATTATGATTGTAGGCATACAAGCCGGCTTCCTGCAGGCGTTGCGCCTGCGATTCGGTAAGCATTCCCAAAGTGCAGCAAACTTCCATCCCCATTTCATTCACTCCTTTCACCATTTCAATGATCCTGTCGAAATCCTTATTGTCACGCACCTCTCTCCATGCCGCGGCCATGCAGAACCTGGTCGACCCGTTGGCCTGGGCCGTAGCGGCATGCGCCAACACGGTTTCTGTCGGCAGCAGCGCCTGCACCTTGATATTGGTATGGTAACGGGCTGCCTGCCCGCAATAGGAACAATCTTCCGGGCATCCGCCGGTTTTCACAGACAACAAAGTAGATATCTGTACCTCATCCGGCTTATGCCATTCGCGGTGTACGGATGCTGCCGTATACACCAGTTCCATTAATGGTTTGTTGTAGATATCCAGTATTTCTTCTTTCGTCCAGTCGTGTTTCAACTGTTGTAAGTTCATAGTTTTTGTTTTAGTGAAATTCTCAGGTCAGTATTTCTGTGTGGCGTGCAGATTTCAGTGTTTCATCGCTAACGGCGGCAAACCATTCCCTGAACAGGCGGCCTTCAATTTCTGATACCCGGGCAGCGTGTTCTTTCCAGTTATCATCAAACCGGTCCAGTTGCGCCATCATTTCTTCCAGGTGCCCTTCTTCTTCCACGATGATGGATTTCACCATTACCCTGGAATCGTTGGCCGTCAGCACTTCCTGGTAAGCGGGATATAATTCGTCGGCCCGTACTTCTATAGCATAGGTAACAAAGAGATAGGCAGCGTATTTCAGGTCGTGGTTGGCCAGGGAAAAAACCTTTTTGATATAGCGACTGCATTCCACATCCAGTTTATGCAGGTATTGTTTGGTATGGATAGGCGCCAGCAGGTCGGTATTCCGGTAATACGTGAACCCTTCTACCGGCAGTTTAAGTATCTGTTTTTTGAGATAGTAGGCGTGGCGATGTTCTTCCGCCGCGTGTTTCAACTGGATGATGTCTGCTGTTTCAGCATTTTCACAGGCCGAGATCTTGCGCGCCCCGGCATTTTCCATAAAGGAGAGTGAATTCAGCCATTTGGCATGAAGAACAGGTTCCTGGACTATTTTCTGTAATATCTGTTGCATTTGACAAGTTGTGCGTCAAATGTATTACCTTTCCGGACGATTAACAGGTGCCAGTTTTAATATTATGGGTAGTCCGGTTTCTATTCCTTTCAAGAGTTTCATACAGGTAGACAGAACTTCCAGCAACGCGATCTATATGCAGATCGTCAACCAGTTGATACACGCCATACAACGGGGCGCCCTGCCGCCCGGCACGAAACTGCCCGGTACCAGGGCCTTAAGCGAGTTGCTGGACACCCACAGGAACACCGCTGTTGCCGTGTACGAGGAACTTTCAGCACAGGGCTGGATCGAAATCCGGCCTAACCAGGGCACTTTTATCGCTTCCCAGCTTCCAAACCTGGAAAAAGGGGCAAAAACAACCAAAAAGTACGCAAATACTACCGGTTTCAGCTTCGAAAAGTCGAATTTGCTGGATAATCCGTACGAATACACGAAATGCGATCATATTTTTACAGACGGCACCCCGGATATTCGTTTAACCCAGGTCAGCGACCTTTCAGGTTTCTATAGCTCCAATATGAAACGGAAGAGCAATCTCCGTAAAATGAACTGGTATAACCACGACGGGAGCGAGTATTTCAAACAGCAACTGGCCCGGTACCTGCACTTGTCGAGAGGCCTCAATATTTCTACAGACAACCTGCTGATCACCCGCAGCGCGGAGATGAGCTTATTTATTATATCGGAGATCCTTCTCCGGAAAGACGACGCCGTGGTTGTTGGCATGCCCGGCAACTTCTCCGCCAACATGGTATTCCAGAAAACGGGAGCCAGGATATATACGATACCGGTAGACCAGGAGGGGCTGGATACTCATGCCCTGCTTGAGTTGTGTAAGAAGATGAGGGTACGTATGGTATATGTCACCCCTCATCACCATTACCCGACCACCGTTAGCCTGAGCGCCCCCAGGAGGATGCAGCTGCTTCAACTGGCCCGGGAATATGGTTTTATCATCGTGGAAGATGACTACGACTATGATTTCCAGTACGACAAAAAGCCGTTGCTGCCCCTGGCCAGTGTTGATGACCAGGGAATGGTAATCTATGTGGGTTCATTTGGCAAATCGCTGGCCCCGGGCTTCAGAACAGGTTTCGTAGTATCGCCTGCCAACCTGATGAAGGAGATGCGTAAATACCTGGGGATCATTGACAGGCAGGGAGATATTGTGATGGAACAGGTATTGGGAGAAATGATTGAAGAAGGCGCTATACACCGCCACCTGAATAAATCGCTGAAAGTCTATAAAGCGCGGAGAGATACGATGGCCGACGGCCTTACCAGGGCTTTCGGGAACAAGTTAACATTTACAGTTCCATCCGGCGGCCTGGCGCTCTGGGCAACCTGGAAATACCCCGTAAATCTTCTGAGACTCAGCCAGGAGGCGTCTAAACAAGGGTTATTCATTCCCAAGACCTTGCTGTACCAGGATAAAAAGCTTACAGCTATGCGGATCGGGTTCGGGCACCTGGATGAAACAGAGATCGGGAAAAGCCTGGAGATATTAAAAAGCACGTTCAGTTCTATGCAGGCGAAGTAGCGTTTACAATTGATCCTGGTTCAAGGGGTTATTTAATGCCCATTTCTGCACTTCTATCAATACAGGCCTTAATGCTTTTCCTTTTTCGGTCAGCGAGTATTCTACCGTTGGAGGCACAGTTGCAAAGGCTTCCCGGCATATGATCTGTTTGCTTTCCAGTTCTTTCAATTCCTTTACCAGCATCCTGGTATTAATGCCGGCAACGCTTCTTTCCAGTTCTTTAAACCGCATTTTCCCGGTCATTAAGTTATTGATGATAGACATAGTCCATTTTCCCGAGATCAGGTCCATTGCCTCCCGGAAGGGGCAAGGCGCAGTATTTTCAGATTTTTTATTTTGTTGTAAGTCCATATAGCCCGCATTACTTTACCTTGTGTTACTATATGCCTAAAAAGTAACTACTTGTAAATGTACTATAAGATGAAGACTTTTGCCCAACATCAAATCAATGCTCTTATGTCTTTGCAGGTAATAGAACAATACATTACAGGTCAATTGCCAAACGTTACCACTTTGGATGCTATGGGATACAGGTTTTTCTTTTATGCAGATGAACAGGTTTTGCCGTTTGCAACTATGGCGCTGTCGGACAACGAATATGATAAAGTATCGGATCTTGACAGAACGGGAGTGTACAGGTTGAACATAGGTGTGCCTAAAGAAATGTTTGAACAATTGTTCCCTGAACCCGGCGGGGAATGGGATTATACTTCACTGAATATTTTTATGCCGCATCCTCATTATGCCGCCCAGCATTTTATCTGCATTCTGAACCCGGAAAATGAACAGTTAGCGGCAGCTTTGGAATACGCAGGAGCAGCGTATTTGTTGGCTAAAACGCGGTATGAGAGGAAGCGTAAAGCGAGGTAGGCTAATCAAAGTTATAATATGAAATAGGCTAATCAATATCAATTGATTAGCCCGAATATGTAGAAATGGATTTTGCCGAATTAATGAAGGGCACAAACAGCTACAGTGGCGTTGCCGTGGCCGTAAAAGTATTTGTCTCGGGGGTATCTCCCTGGTCATCATTGATATTTACAAAGACATAATGGCCATAATACTCCGGAACTCCTACAATAAATACAAAGATCCCTCCTGCAGCATCTACGATAGTTTCACCGGTTTTTGGATCAACCAGTTTGCAGAAATAACCCACAGGAAAATCTCCTTCCCCCAGTCTCGGGAACGTTAAGATGCGTGGAGTAGGATCATCTAACTTAAGTCCTTTTACAACTATCCCTGTTTCCTCCATCGAAAGATCCAACAGGTGAAGGTCTGCCTCCGGATGATTATTAAATGGCTTTCTGATATTATAAAGTACCTGTACACGGATAGAGTCTTGCGGCACATTTACATCACTTATAAATCCTTTTATTTTCAGCGTTTCGCTATATCCTGCCCTGAATGCCTGTTTTATATTGGGAATAACAACAACGTTGGTATCAGCAATTAGAGTAGAACTGGCAGCGTCTACCAGTTTTAATTTACCGGATTTACCCGCGGGTAAAAGAAGCTCCAGTACTTCTGATGCTTTGGGAACAATCTCTCCCAGCTTTTCAGTACCGAGGAATATTTCTGCTTTCCCTGAACCGGGAAGATTTAATAATGTAATCTGGAATCTGCCAAAGAAATGTTCTTCTGCCGGCTCGCCTTTACGGCAGGCGCCAAATAATACGACTAATAATAAAAGGAGTAAATAGTTTTTGTGCATACCGCTTATTTTACAAAAGTGATAACGTATAAGGCCGGGCCTTATACGTTATCATTGAATTTAAATGAGATTACCATTTAACCTGAACCCATTTATTAGGAGTAGATCCCAATACCCAGGTGTCGATCTTAGAACCAGCGCTTGCAGCTGCTCCGTTAGATTTGAAGTTATTAACAGTTACAGTAGAGCTGAACGGATTTGTTAACCATAAAGACGCATTTGGAACTGCATTTTTGATACCTACGTTAGCGTTAGCTGCAAGGGTAGCAATATCCCAGAACCATGTTTTAGCATTATCAAATCTCAGACCTGTAGCAGGTACACCATTAGATTCAGCTGCAAATGGAACTGCTGTTAAGGCAGTTACACTACCTGCACCAAATCCATGAGCGAAGCTGTTCTTGATAGTAGAAATACCTGATCTGTATTTAGCGCCGGCAGTACCGGTAGCGCTATCTATTGAGATACCGAAGTTGTAACCAATGAAAATTGAATTGCTGATTTCAAATTCTGTATTCCTTCTCAGATGCGCTGCACGACCGTAACGTCCGCTACCAGATGGTTTCTTAACAGTATCAGATGCCAGTGTAGTATTAGGCACACCAACAATGGTTAAGTTGTTGTATTTAGCGTGTGTAATACGGGTAGTAACAGAGCCTGTTGAATTGTTATCGCTCTCAATACCATTTGATTGGCTCTTATCTGCGCGGAGTTGATCAGCTACACCCAATGCGTTAGCAATTGTACCTTTGTAACCATTGTCTGTATCAAACATATCATCCAGTGAATTGATTGCAATCAGGTGAGTTGCGTTCACAGAGCCTCCAAACCATTCGAATGCATCATCCCTGGATTCAGTTACCGCTACATAGTCGATAGTAGTACCGCTACCAACACCACCCAGTGTCAGACCGTTGATTTCATTATCCGGAGACAATTCATAACCGGCATACTCAATACGCACATACTGTAAGGTACCAGAGTTATCAGCGTCATTGGATCCGCCATAGAAAGGACTGGCAGGGAAACCGTTAGGAATACCTTCGATACGTGCAGAATCGCCGCTGCTAGGGTTGTTAATAGGAGCTCTACCAAGGATGATAACACCTGCCCAGTCACCGGATTTAGCTGAATCCGGAACAGAAGCATCATCATAACGATAGGAAGTAAATACGATAGGGCAATCAGGCAAACCAACAGCATTGATCTTAGCGCCGCGGGTGATCACCAGACCACCGCCCGGAGTTGAACCGCTGCCGGCCAGACCAAGAATACGGGTACCATGTTGGATAGTAAGTGTATGGCCTGCAGTTACATAAACAATACCATTCAATTTATAGCGTCTTGCGTTGCTCAGGTAAAGATCTGTATTGATCACACCTGTGATAGTACTATCTGTAGCTGGAAGCGCATCCAGGCATCCGGTTGCCAGTACGCCAGCGTTCAATGGACGATCGCCAATTTTTTGGTTATCCTTTTTACAGGAAGTGATTAACATAACGCCTAATAAGGCAACAGATAATGCTGATAAAA
This sequence comes from Chitinophaga terrae (ex Kim and Jung 2007), assembly GCF_900107795.1. Classification (GTDB taxonomy): domain Bacteria; phylum Bacteroidota; class Bacteroidia; order Chitinophagales; family Chitinophagaceae; genus Chitinophaga; species Chitinophaga terrae. The sequence continues at coordinate 115,577 of NZ_FNRL01000020.1, read as the reverse complement.
TAAGAGGTTTTCTTTTCATTTTTTTGTTTTTTTAGGTTAAACTGTACCTGATCAGGGTACATTATGGATACGCGTATATATCGTTGTGATATTTTTCTTTACTAAAACCGGTAGCTTAAGACCCCACTCCATGTCATACCCGGCCGTGCTTCGAAATCAATGAAACTTTCTCCTTTTCTATACAACAATTGCTTAGCAGTAGGCGCTTTTTTACCATCGCGTACATCGGGATTATCACTGAATTTGTTATAATACACTAAGGAATAGCTGTTTAATAAATTAGCAACATTGATCTTAAATTCTAATCGGTTTTTCAACAGGTGTATTGCCAACTGTGCATCAAGGCTTTCTATAGGCCGCTCAAACAACGACTCCTGGTATATCTCCGTAGGACGGAACATTCTATTGGAAATGTAGTTATAGCTTACGCTAAGTGAAACAGGTTTAGTATCATAATATAGTCCCGCGTTCAACATCATATTGCTCGCTCCGGACTGGGGCCTTTTTTGCACGCTTCCCAGAACCTCCACCGGAACAATCTTATTTGGATTATTCGGATCTGTAGTATTAACAGAGCTCCTCATTGCCAGTACTTCCGCGAACAACCTGGTAAAGTTTCCAAAAACGGTTAGATTTTGTAACACAGGTACTTTAGTAAAAGCAAATGATTTTCTAATCTCTGCCTCAATTCCGTAATTCTTTGCCCAGCGATTATTCAGCAATTCGAATTCTCTAAAGTCACCCTGCTTGTATATCTCCATCGGGTAGTCTATCTTCTTGTAGAATAAAGACAATGACAACACCTCTCCCGCCGCCGGGTACCATTCATAACGAAAATCAAGATGCTTAAGCAGCGTAGATCTAACCAAAGTCGCAGAATAATTTCCTCCCAACTCAAAATCATATTCGCGGAAAAAAGATAGTTCCCTCAGATCAGGTCTTATAATACTTTGCGAATAGGCCAAACGGAGATTCATTGCAGTATTCAGGCTATAAGTCAGGTTAGCCGAGGGGAAGAACCTTAGGTTAGGCTCCCTGCTCCTTACAGCAGAAAAGTCGAACTGTTGATCAGGATGCGCCGTGTTTACATCCTTAATTACCTGGTCTAAGTTGGCATTGGCATTATTAAGATTATAATACTCAGCCCTTACACCCCACACCAGTCTCCAACGATCCGCAATTTTATCATCCAGCATCAGGTAGCCTGCATGCAAATCCATAGTCCGATGAAAATTATCGCCAAACCTGTCAATAAAGGTTGACACACCGTTTTCAGGAGAGAAAGCCTGTGATAAAGGTGAAGCATAAATCTTGTTTTCATTTGTAGAACCGGTGTTGATCACATAAAACGACCGGTCTTTACTCCAACCTGCATAACCAACTTTAACTGTATTATTGAGTGATATGCTGCCGAGATCAAAGTTGAAAGGAGCCGACAAAGCGAGATCCCAGGTATAATTATTTTCGTATGCCCTGCTCCACCAACGTAATGCCCCTGCACTTATCCCTGTGCTGCCGGGAGCTCCCACATTATAATCCGCTGGATCTTCAGGTTTGACCTGAACAATGCCAGTAGTAAGCTGATGATTATCCGGGCGTTTGCGATCAAGCCGGATATAACTGCCCATCCATTTCAACTTTATTCCTTTAGATCCAAGCGCATGTTCTCCTCGTAATTGATTCTGCCATAAAGTTGTTTGTGTTGTAAGATCATAATAACCCCATCTGTCCTCTGGCCCTCCCAGTTGTAATTGCTGATCCAGTGACCTTAAATAAAGACTTTGAAAACTTATTTTGCTGTGCTTATTGGTATATCCTATCCCCGCTATTCCCCCCAGATTAGTAGTAAACCCGTAACGTTTGCCAATGTACCCAACATTATCACCGGATAAATCAAGTCCCGGATCATAACCATCACGGCTCATCCTGATCTCTTGTGTTAACAATGTATTCCTATAGCTGGCAGATGCCATTACCCCCAGTTGCCCTCCATTCTTATATTTAAATACATGTCCTCCTGCAAGCTGGTAATTAGTATTGGGCTGCGCTTTCATTTTTGTCAATCCCCAGTTATTACTCAATGCTGTTGGATCACCGTTATGCAGTTTGTATGCCTCCAGAACGTCATTACTACTCTTCCAATCAAGCCTGCCATACAAATCCCTGTGCTTCGCCGGTTGCGCCAGGTATTCACGTCCTTCGAGCTTCATGGAAACAAAATCTTTTCCTGTTGTCTGGTTATTAAACCCACCACCAACGCTAACATTCAGGAAATTCTGCGTGGGAATATCCACGGTATTCACCTCTACCAGGCCTCCGCCAAATTCGGCGCTGCGATCCGGCGTCAGTGTTTTGACGACCGTAATATTTTCGACAATATTTGACGGGATTATATCAAAACTGAAATTTCTCCTGTTTAATTCCGTACTGGGCATTACCTGGCCGTTCAACACCGATTGATTGTAGCGTTCACTCAGTCCACGCACTACTACAAATTTGTTGTCAACCGTCGTAACGCCGCTGATCCGCTTCAGCGTTTCTCCAAGGTTTTTATCAGGCGTACGGGTAATCTGTTCCAGGCTGATACCATCCGAGATGGATGCGCTATTTTTCTGACGGAGATATAAAGAAGCAATACTTTCTCTTTTAGCCGACGCTACTACTTCTACTCCTTTCAGTGTACCTTTCTGGATATTCAATGTAATGTCCAGTTGCGTTGGTATTGCGCTGTTAACAATTACCTGGTTTATTTTTTTTGTCACATATCCTGTTGAACTAACTTGTAAGGAGTAAGTACCAGGAGTAATATCCATCGCATATTTTCCATCAATGTCCGTAATGGTGCCACCACTACCTATTTGAATTGTAGCGCCAATTACCGGCGTCCCATCCTTTGCATCCAGCACCTGGCCTATAACCCTGCCTTTTTCCGGTTTACCAGCAGGTTTGCGCTGAATAGTAATAACATCTTTTTCTACCTTAAAATGATATGGCGTACTTCTAAGCGCTTGTGACAACACTTCCTGCACGCTACCATCCTTTATATTAACTGTAACCTTTGTTGATAAATCTACCTCTTCTTTCACCAGGTTCACTACATAGCTGCTTTGTGTTTCAATCTGCCTGATCAAGCCGCTTAATGGTACCTGGCTTAACGAAACACTCATTTTTTCGATACCATTTTGTGCCAATAATGGATTTGTAAAAAAAACAATTACCACCAAACCGATAAGTAGCCCTTTTGCAAACCTCCAGGCATGGCTCCGCCTGTCCCCCCTTCCGGAGGCATTTGTCGTAAAATTGTGCATTCTTGTACTTTTTACTTTTTTTAGTATGCTAAAATTGATAGAAACAGAAGTCCATTTATCGGATTACAACCAACGAATCCTTTACCTGGTACTTAAAGTGCAACATCTTGCTTAACAGGTCTAAAATCTCCCATCTGCTCTTGTCTCTGAACGTGGCTCTGATATGTTTGTTTAAAATTTTGGTGTCAGCTACTTCAAACCTTAACCCATATTTATATTCCAGGTTGCGGAATACGTCTCCCAACGTTACATTATTAAATACAAATTCATTTTGTGTCCATCCATCTATAGATCTGAGATCCGTTTCTGTCAACAACGAATTTCCCGACGTTTCAGAGATGACTATTCTTTTACCGGGGGTGAGTAAAACGCTGTCCGGGTTCCCGCTGTTACTTACCGCTATTTTTCCACTCTTTACTGCTACTTCAGTTAATCCTTCCACTTTATAGTTGCGTACATTGAAAGATGTACCCAATACGTTAATATTAACCTGACCTGTCGTTACCTTAAACGGCGCCTGTTCGTTTTTTGCTACATCCAGGAAAATTTCACCCTCTACCAGTTTGATCTGCCTGATAGGCCCATCGAACTTCTCTGGATACATCACTTTTGTAGCGCCATTTACAAAGATCTTCGAGTTATCCGGTAAATAAATGATCAGATTTTCTCCGGCCTGTGTTGTGATCAGTTTCCATTCGATACCGGCTGTTGCATTATTATTATACTGTTGATATCCGGGATTAGCCAGCTGCCAAACGGCAACACCCATTCCCAATACCGTTGCCGCTGCTGCGGTGATCCTGATCACCGGTTTTTTCCACCAGGCAATGCGCGTTGCCGGTTCTTCGCTTATTTGTGGTACAATACTTTCATATACCCGGTCCAATTCATGACTTCCAACCAGCATAGGCTGCTGCTCTTTCCATTCTTCATCCGGAAATACCGCCGACATCTCTTCCTCCGTTGCACTTTCCAGGAAATGCAGTATCCATACCTCTTCTTCTTTAGTCAGGGTACCGGCTTTAAGCCCAACCAGGAGTTCTCGTATTTTTCTGATGTCCATATAAGAAGTACGCTGAATAAATCCGTCTACCCTCCCGGAAGTGTATTAAGGAATCGTTAAGAGAAAGTGTTTTTTGGGGAAAAGCGTCATAGATAGAGAAAGGGAACAACTACGAATTCATCAACATAAAATATATCAATACATACTGGATCCTGGTCAATAGCTTCGACTCCAGTATCCTTGATGTCTGGCGTATATACTTCTCCACCGTTTTAACCGCGATCCCCTCTTTAGCCGAGATCTGGCGATAGGTTAACCCAAACTCCCGATGCAGGCGGAAACATTGTTGTTTCAAAGGGCTGATCTCCTGCATCACCTGTTCATAGAACTGGTTGTTTTCTTTTTCCTGGATGCCGTTCAGCGTATCCATATAGGGCTGCTTGTTATAAGTATCCTGTACTGACTGGGTATAGCCGCTGTTATGTTTTTTGTCTTTTGCCAGTGTCCTGAAATGGGAGATAACTGTATTCCTGAGGATTGTAAAAAGGTAACCATCCAGCGACTGCTGTTCGTCTATATTCGCCCTGTTCTGCCACAATTTTACATACACTTCCTGGGCAATATCATCGATATGGATGTTGTCATGGAATGCTTTCAGCAAATAAGCATGCACCCTGCCATAAGTTTTATTGAAAAACTCTCTGAAGGCCAACTCATTACCATTCTTTATTTTGAGTGCGAGGGAATCCATATGCTACCTGGGTTTTTTAGCAGCCGGACAAATATATTTCAACCGTCCAGCTATTCAATATTATCAAAAGGTTAATTCAGGTCCGTTATTGGCGTAATAACACAGGGGCGGCATTTGCGGCCTGTTCAACGGCCGACCGGTAAACAGCACGGGCACGGATAGCCGGGTGCAAGGGAGCCATCCTGAGATCTGCAGGTTCTCCGGTATACCCGGCGCCGTAGATCATCTCAAGGGCCTTGCGAATAAGTGCGTCTTTACCTGTGCCGATGTCTTCAAGCGGCAGCTGGGAAGTTTCATCTACTACCTGTTGTGGTACCAGCCCTCCTGCATAATTTCCTTCGTTATTCCTGTTAAAAAGCTTGTAAACAATAGGCTGTATCACCCAATCCACCTGCCGGGGAACACGCCCGTCTGCAATCGTGAAACTGGCTTCGTCTTTACCTGTTGTTTTTTCGCCCACCTGGATCACGTTTATAAATGGTTTCAGGTTATTTACCAGCATCTCCGCCGCCGAAACCGTGGCATTGGTAGTTAAGATAAATATCCTGTTCAGTTGTAATTGCCTGCTTTGCAGGTCGGCAAACTGCCGGCCCGCCGGGTTGCCCGAGGTATTGAGTATATTTTGAAGGCTATGTGAACTCCTCCCTTCCCCGCTATTTCCCTGGAAGATGGCAAATACTTCTCCCCCATTCAGCCCGGAAGCTATCATTCCGGCCAGTTTAGCACAGGAAGCTACACTCCCCCCTGCATTGTAACGGAGGTCCACAATCAGGTCGTTGATGCCTTCATTTTTGAACTTCGTAAATGCAGCCAGCAAACTGCCATCATATGCCTCGTTAAAACTGCTGTAATACAGGTAACCGGTTTTTCCCGCCGTTCCTGAAAACACCCTTGTATAATAAACAGGATCTTCATTCCTGAATCCCGGAGAAACAGGTTTGCTGTCTCCATCTCTCCAACTGTTACCTGTATAACTGGCAACTGTCAGCTGAAGTGAACCGCGGTTATTTAAAAGCTGGTTTACTTTCTGCATGTTCTTGTCAGTAACATATTCTCCATTCACCTTCGTAAAATAACTGCCGCGTTTAAAACCTGCCTGCTCAGCTCCTCCTCCTTTATTTACCAGGGTTACTACACCGATATAATGATCCAGATCCGGCACCTGTAAAAAAGCATATTGCAATCCATACGTAAAATAAGCGTTGCTGGCAGGAGGCACATTTGGCCCGCTGATATGAGAGAAACGGTCGTTGACCGATAACAACGACTTAAAAAAGAGTTCGGGACTCAGGGAATAATCCGGCTTGGCGGGTATTTCGCCACTCCAGTAATAAAATCGTCGCATGCTGTCGAGCACCCACCTGTTGATCTTCCCTAAACTATCTGTGGGATAAGGTTCCGGCAAGGCGTCTTTTTTGCTGCAGCTGCTGAGCATTAACAAAACAATAAACGGGGAAAGTACTTTAACAAAGGATTGCACACAGGTTATTTTAACAGGAAATTATACCTTTCCTGTTACCGGGTAAAATAAAGACGATGAAGTTTATATTAAGAGATTCCTGCCTGCTTGTAACGTTTTGTTTATCATGCTAAATAAGAAATTAACCTGCCGGATTTCCGGGGGGCATCAGTACCACTGCTTTTCTTCCCCCAAGCTCCATTTTTTTTAAAAACTCCAAAAACTGGTGACATAGGGCTGTCATACCCCCCTCGTTACTTTGTAGTATTAAATCACATAAAAAATGGAAAAAAGAACCATCGACCCATGGGAATGGGGCAAAAGAACCAATTCTGTGCAAGCCGTAGAAGTAAAACAGGCCTCCGCAACCCTTTATTGTTCAGGCCTGGTAGCCATCGACAGCAACGGGCAACCCAGTACCGGCAGTATGAGAGAGCAATTGATCCAGACCTTCGCTAACCTGGAACAACTTATAACTGAAGCCGGCTATCAATGCAGCGATATCGTAAGGCTGAACGTTTTCACCACTTCTACCACCGAATTTTTTACCACCTGCGCAGACCGATACCAGGACTGGATCAGCAGGAACGGCCTCAGGCAAGCCGCAACATTACTGGAAGTAAAAGGCCTGTTTGCCGGTTTATCCGTAGAAATGGAAGCTACTGCGGTAAAATAGCAGTTAATATACAGCCCGGTCCCCCCGGGCTTTTTGCAAACAATTAACCGGGACGGAAGATGGACGATCTGAAACGATTTGACAGGATACTAAAGATCTTTTTCCTGTTGCAATCCAATTACGTACTCACGAACGAAGAGTTGCAACGCCGCTTTGGCATAGGGCGCAGAACCATCTACAGGGATCTGAAAGCCCTTGAATCGGCGGGTATTCCCATCGTTAACGAAGCAGGAGAAGGTTATTCGATCATGGAAGGATTCAGGATCCCTCCACTCAGGTTTACGCAGGAAGAAACACTGGGATTGATGGTGGCTGAAAAAGTCATGCAGCAGCAGGAGACCGCGTTTATTAAACAGCATTTCGAATCTGCGCTAATCAAAATAAAAAGTTCTTTTCTCCTGCAACAGAAATACCACCTGCTCCAGATGGAAGGCAGGGTCTCTTTTAACCGGGATATCAAATCCGGCAACTACCTGCCCAACGTTATAGACGTGTTGGTGAACAGCCTTCTGACAAAGCATATTGCGCTGATCTCGTACCAGAAACGAACAGACACTGAACCAATACCAAGAGAGATAGAACCGGTAGGCCTGTATTTCGAAAACTATTTCTGGTACCTGCTGGCGTATTGCCATTTGCGCGGGGAATACAGGAATTTCAGGATAGACAGGGTCAGCAGCGTACAACTGCTGGAAAAACAATTTACACAGGAGCACCTGCCTTTAAAGGAACTGCGAACCAAAATATCGGCCACGCAGATCACTCCAATTGTTATCAGCGTAGAAAAAGAGCATGCGCATTATATGTTCTGGGAAAGGATGGAATATGGATTTAAAAAAGAAAAAGAAACAAATGGCAGGTTGATCATGTATTTTGATTGCCCTACCCACCCGGTATCTTTTGCCAGGTGGCTGATGAGGTTTGTGGATATTGCCACCATCATTGAACCGGTATCGCTGCAGCAGGAACTGGTACAGATACTGACGGATGGATTGAGGAATAATGAAAAAGACCACAGGTGATCCGTCGCGTCGGTCACCTGTCTTTAGCAATTGTTAAGTACCTTTGTACCGCCAAAAGAAATTGTTTACAACCCGTTTATAGCTTTTTTATATGAAAGAAAGATCGGCAGATAAGAACCCATACAAAGACATACTTTTCGGAATTGCTATTGGAGATGCGCTGGGAGTACCGGTAGAATTCATGAGCCGGGAGGCAATTGCAAAAGACCCCGTTACCGACATGAGAGGTTTTGGCACCCACAATCAGCCGCCCGGTACGTTTTCTGACGACAGTTCGCTGGCCTTTTGCCTCGCAGAAGCTCTCACACAACCATTCGACCTGCAAACAACAGCTGATAATTTTGTGAAATGGCTAAATGAGGCCTACTGGACCGCCAGGGGGTCAGTTTTTGATATTGGCATCGCTACTCACCAGGCCATACAACACCTGGCCAGAGGCTGCAAGCCAGAACTGGCGGGAGGCATGGACGTTTCTGAAAACGGCAACGGGTCTTTAATGCGCATACTTCCATTGCTGATGTATATTAAAGACAAACCGGTGCAGGAACGATATGAACTTGCAAAAAAGGTTTCGGCCATCACGCACGGGCATATACGTTCTGTGATCGCCTGTTTTTATTACCTCGAATTTGCCCGGTACCTGCTGCAAGGACAAGATAAGTTCCAGGTATACCAGACATTGAAAAAAGAAATTCCCGCGTTTCTTCGCAGCATTTCCATTAACCCGGAAGAGATCAGGATTTTCCAGCGACTGCTGGAACAGGATATTTTTGAATTAAAGGAAAGCCAGATCCATAGCAGCGGGTATGTACTGCATACGCTGGAAGCCAGCACCTGGTGTTTATTAACAACAGGCAGTTATAGCGACGCCACATTAAAAGCAGTGAACCTGGGATCTGATACAGATACGACGGGCGCTGTAACAGGCGGCCTGGCCGGACTGTTGTACGGATGGAAAAATATTCCCGCCGGTTGGGTGGAAAAACTTGCCAGGAAAAATGAGATTGAAGACCTGGCGGAAAGAATGGAGCTATTTTTAGAAAAGGATGCCCGGTAAACCCTGGCATCCTTTCATGAACTTATTTCATTTCGTGTACGGTAATATGAAGTTTACCTTCCTGGTCTTTCCATAAAGGACCTTTTACACTGATCTTATCTCCCACGTTATATCTCTTATATTGGCCCCCGTGTTTTTGCAGGTTTACAATACTGATAGTGGCCAGGTATTCTTTGCCGGATGCTTCTTTAATAGTTGCCGTATAACCGTCTTTTCCATTTTCAATAGCGGTGATCTCTCCGGCTACCGATAGTTCCATGTGATCATTTTCGATGACCGACCCGGCTTTCCTGGTTGACGAACAGCTTGTTGCGCCTAATAAACTTACAGCCAATGCGGTTGCTATCATTGTTTGTTTCATATTTTTTTGCTTGAATCTTTTGCAAACATACGGGAATGCAAGAAACCTGCCATTTCCTGCATACTAAATTTACCTGTTGCCAAGCCAGTCCAGGAACTCCGCCGCTTTCTCCCTGCCCACCACCAGCTTTTCATCTGTTTCTATATTCAACTTTACCAGCAGCTTCCTGTCGAAATAATGCTGTACTTCTGTAATGCACCTGAATGCAACCAGGTATTGCCTGTTAATGCGGTAAAAGGATTGCTTCCCCACAAGCCGGTGTATTTCGTCCAGCGATTCATTGATGCCGAACCGCTTCTTTTCGTCTGTAACCAGGTTTATCCCGCTCATTCCTTTGTAGAAATAAGCGATGGAAGAAGTTGGAATATTGATATAGGCGTTATGGTTATAAACGAGAAAACTCTTCTTGGTTTCTTCTGCGGCCAAAGACCGGAGTACCCGCGAAACCTGCTCTGCCGGCAAACTATCTTTCTGAAAATAATCTTTCAGCTTCTTCACCTTATTCAATGCCTGTTCTATATCCTTCACATCAAAAGGCTTCAGGATATAGGCGATCCCGTTATTCCTGAATGCCTGTATGGCATACTCATTGAACGCAGTGCAGAAAATCACCGGGGCCGTGATCTCCACCTTCTCAAAGATCTCGAAACTGAGCCCGTCTGCCAGCTGTATATCCAGGAATATAATATCGGGGTTGCCATTTCTCCCTAACCAGTCAACGGCGCTTTTCACGCTTTGCAATATGTCCGGCACGTGCGCATCCGGGCTTACCTCCTGGATTAATCGCGCCAACGCCCTGGCAGTTTTTATCTCATCTTCTATAACCAGCACTTTCATAAATAAGCGGCAGTTTTATCGTAAACTCGTGTTCCGTATTATCAATCCTGATCTCCTGGTTGCTGATATAGCCATATCTTCCTTTGATATTCGACAACCCTATGCCAACAGATGCCGGGTTGTTTTTAAGCTGTTTGTTGTTCCTGACAACCAGGAAATCGCCTTCCCTGGAGATCTCTATCCGTAATGGACTGTCTAATGCCAGGATATTATGCTTGATACAGTTTTCCACAAGCAGCTGCAGGGTAAAAGGAGGAATATAAGTATTGCCCGCCTGTTCATCCAGGGAGATCCTGATATCTATACCTTCTTCAAACCTGGAACGCAAAAGAAAGATAAAAGATTCCAGGATATTTATTTCATCTTTCAGCAGGATCAGGTCGTCCTGGCGGCTTTCCAGCGAGTACCTGTAAAAACCTGAAAGATTTCTCACAAATTCAGAAGCCCCCTTGTCCTGGATATCGATCATCGCCTGCAGGGTATTAAGACTGTTAAACAGGAAATGCGGGTTTACCTGCTGTTTTAACAGTTCATATTGTGCGTTCAGGTTATCGGCTTTGATTCGTTCATATTGCAATGAAATCTGCTGCGCATTATAGCTTTGATACAGGAAATTGATGAACATGAAGATAGTCAGGTTAATCAGTACTCCCCTGAACTGGTACATGAGCATCATGGAACCGAACTGGTATTTCGGGAACAGCAACTGGTGCAGGGTCACCAGCAGGATCATTATAACGATGCCTGACAGGTTGCTCTTCAGCAACCGTTTCCCGAAAAAATCCGTATTGGGCGCCTGTACAGAGTATGCAGGCAGGATATGCAGGTTGTAATACCAGACGAACAATGCATACAGGAAAGCGATAGAAGCATCTACACTCAGTTCCACCAGCGTGATATGCAGCTGCATGATCTTCGGAATAGAAGCCAGTATGCCAATAAAGAGGGAGCTAAACCAGACGATCTTCTTCGAAACGTGGAAAACGCCGTTTGTTTTCAGCTCTATATACTTCGAAAGGTGCATAATAAAGTACCCCGTTTTTGCAAACTTAGGTTAATCTGCCGGTGAAATAAAGCCCTTAAGGCATTACCGCCGGCTTGATGGATGTGATAAAACCGATCCGCTGTTGCTGTTCATCATTGGTTGCGGATACGGCTGTTCCTTTTTCATTGTATCGCTGGTACTGAGCCTGGGCCGGATCTTTAAAGGCTGTACCGGTCTTTACTACTTCTATCATTTCCAGTCCTGCCGGGATCCGGGCGCCGAACCACCGGGCATCTTCCTGTTGTTTCCAGGTTACAAGCACCAGGGTCTTTTCTCCCGCCCGGGCCGAATCTGGCACCCGGAGTGCCAACAAAGCATTGGCATTTCCATACAGGGTGCTGGTAGTGCCCTTTGCGGGGTTAATGACAGTACTGATGGTTTTCAATTGGAGCTTTTCAAAATTAAAAGTGCGGGGCAGTGAAGCGGCATCGTTCCTGTTGTCGGCCCTGCCGCAGGCAGCCAGCAATATTACAGGCAGCAAATAAGCAAGTATATTTTTCATGTTAGTGTTGAATTGGTGCGGTGAAAACAAAATCATTGTCTTTCATCGGGCGATGGCAGTTAACGCATTCCATCGTGAATGTGGAGGTTTTACCGTATGGCACTAACGCCGGCGTTTTAAACCTGGCCCATGCCCAACCGGCGGTAGCTTTATATTTGCTGTCATCTTTGATCATATACTCCACCTGTTTGAATGCGCCGGTGGTAATATTGCCCTGTTTATCCGTTAACTGGTCCCAGGCTACTTTTGCGATTATTGTTCCGTTAGGCCATGGATTGGTATGATGCTCCCTGATGGCCTTCACTGCTACCTCGTTGCCAAAAATGATCCTGATGGTACCGTTATCTACACGTTGCGTAGTGCTGATCGGCGTCCAGTCTTTGTATTCGGGGATATAGGCGATCCCGTTAACATCTGCCGGCAATGTATCCGGCCTCGCCTTCTCCTCTACCAAAGAAGCATACTGGCTGGCCAGCGCCGCCTCCTTAGCGGTATCCGCTTCCTGTTTGGGCGCCAGCTCTTTAACATAATTCTTCAGTACCTGTATATCATTCACCGATAACCTGGCTGCTCCATGCACCAGGGCATAGCTTTTTAAAGGCATTGCACCCTGTATCGCCTGGTTCACCGCTTCCCATAGCTTTGCATTCCTGTCTGGTTTGGCCATATCGTTCCAGGTAGAAAAGTTCAGCACCGCTCTTCCTTTGGCAATATGGTCCGCCACCAGCCAGTTGGCCGGGGTGATCTTATCAAACCATCTGAGCGCCGTCTGGTTAGAATGGCAGTCGAAGCATGCCCTTCTCAGGATTGCATCCACCTCGGGCGAGAAATGCGCCAGCCTTTTCTCATCAGGCTTTTCTACAGCTATGGTGGGCCTGTAGAATTGTGCGGCTAAAAACGCCAACAGCAGCAAAGCCACTACTATTTTTGTTTTCTTGTTTAATCTCATTGCAACAGTTTTTATCAAAGGTATCAACAGCGAAGGCGACAGGAAAGTTGAAAACTATCGGGGCGTTCAAAATGGGAGTCGAAGTGTTCAAATAAGGCGTTGAAGGTGGGGTATCTTAAAAGGAGGCGCCGTCAGACACCTCCCTTGACTATTGTTCAGCATATCGTCACTGCATCTGCGAAGCGCGCTGTTTAGCCATTTCCATAGGCTTCTCCAGCCTGGCAGACAACATTTCAGCCAGCGGGCCAAGATGCAGTTTATTACCCTGGTTCGCTGTTTTATTGGCAACTGCCTTGCATGCCGCCATAACCTGCTTTGCATGATCTTTCACAACAGATCCTGCATCTTGTTCTTTGTCTTTATATTCCTCCAACAGCCCAAGCAGGTTGCTTACATATGCCCGCTGCAATGCGCGCCTTTCGGGGCTTATGTCCGCCCCTGATTGCAATTCTTCAAAGATACCCTTATAAAGATCGTTCAGCAGATCGCCCGCCTGGTAAACGTCTGCATCGCCGCTGATCTGCGCTTCCCGGAGCTTATCAAATTCCTTTGCATCCATCAGTTGCTTCAATGTCCGCTTCTGAAGGTCGGTAACAATCGTGAAATCTGTGGTTGTCAGTTCATACAGCCTGCGGTTGCGCAGCCATTCAGGCGTAGCGAACAGTTCTTTGTTCAGGAATTCGACGGCCCGCCGCTGTTTGCTGCGGGGAAAGAAGGCGTATACATCTCCATTCTGCGAGGTAGTAAGTGGTGTAAACTGTACTCCCCCAACGTTAGCGGTTACATGTTTGATATACCACTCGTACTGTGCAACCAGCGCCTTGTAAACATCTTCTACCCTGTTGTACGTGGCGCCGGGGGTTTGTACCCAGTTGAATAGCTGCGGCGCAATACGCTGCAGGTTTTTGATGCCATATTTTCCCGCTTCCATGGCATCATCTCCCATATCTTCCCGCTGGTTATCAGGAAACTTAGCGCTTGGATCATCGCCAATTCCAAAACGAAAACGTTTGCTCTCCTTCAGTTTATCAACGATCCATTTATCAAGTATCGGAGCTTCCGCGCCGGCGGCAGTTCCCGGCGGCAGCAGCTTGTATCCCCATTCTACCGCCCATTTGTCGTAGTCGCCGATCCGTGGGAACAGCCCCGCTTCTCCAATACTGTCTTCCGGTTGCGCAACGTAATTGAAACGTGCATAGTCCATGATTGACGGGGTATGGCCATTGGCTTCTACCCATTTCTTGTCGCGCAGCTGCGCAATAGTAGTGGTTGAAGAAGCACCCCAGTTATGCCGTAACCCTACTGCATGGCCGACTTCATGACTGGATACAAAGCGGATCAGTTGCCCCATCAACTCATCGCTGAAATAGGGCTTCTGCGCGGCGGTATCAACCGCGCCAGCCTGGGTGAGATACCATTTATAGAGGATCTCCTGCACGCTGTGATACCACTGGATATGCGACTCGATGATCTCGCCGCTGCGCGGGTCCTGCAACGAATGTCCCATAGCGTTACCTATAGCCGAGGCTTTGTAAACTATAACATTGTGACGGGCATCGTTGATATCGAATGTCGTATCTCCTTCCGGCACTTCTTTCGCGAAAATGGCATTCCTGAATCCTGCTTTCTCAAACGCCGCCTGCCAGTCGTTCACTCCTGCAACCAGGTAGGGCACCCATTTTTTCGGGGTTGCAGGATCTATGTAGAATACAATAGGTTTCTCAGGTTCTACCAGCTCACCCCGGAAGTATTTTTCCATGTCTTCTTTTCGGGGCTCCAGTTTCCACCGCCAGATATTGGCTGCCATCTTCACCGTACCGTCATCGTTCCACTGCCGGAAATCTGTTGGCACAATACCGAAGAACCCTACCCGCTCGTCTGTCAGGCGCCCTTTCATTGGCTCTTTAGGCAGCAATATCAGGCTGCTGTTGTATAGGCCTGTCAACGTTGTATTGCCGGCGCTATAGCTCCGGGTGCTGGCTATTTCAATATTGGCGGGAAATGCTTTTACGCTGTTGAGGAAAGAACGATCCGCAGCGAAGGTACCCGGCATCGCCAGCATTTTAATAGCTGCCATGTAACCGAATACGCTGTTATCGGAATTCAGGAAGTCTGTCATATCGATCACCCATGCGCCTTCCGGGCTTTTTGCAAGCACGGGAAAGATCGCATACAATGGATCTGTGTTGTTTCGTTCAAGCGAAGCGCTCAGGTCATTGCCGGAGGTGCGCTCCGACGTACTTACCACCTGCAGCATGATCCTGTTGTTTTCCGCCCTGCGGAAACGGAACATCGACTGCCCTATCCAGTCGTTACCGTAACTGCATAAACCGGAGAAGGGATTTCGCCAGTCCTGCGGCGACTGGATGATCCTGTTTACCGTGAACAGGTCGCGACCCAATATGCTATCCGGTATTTCAAACAGGTAGCGGTTATTCACCTGGTGAACGGTAATAAAGCTTTTGCCCGTAACCGCCGTTGCAGGTACGATCTCTTTGTACGGTTTCAGCGAGTCGGCAGATGGCAATGCATAGGCGTTGCACAATGCTGCCAACAGAAGCAGCGTTCCGATTATCTTCTTCATCGTGTTAGTCTTGTTGGTTTATCTGGTGACGCCGGGAAGTTGAGGCCAATATATAATCGCTCGTAAATATCAGCCAGATGGGCTTTATTGATCCCTGTATACGCGGCAGCCGATTGTTTTAGTTTTACCGCAAGCGTTTTGGCATGTTGTTTCAGGATAGAAGGAATATCGTTATCCAATCGCTCGGCGGTTGGCAACATCGCTAACAGTTTGGCTATATAAGCTTTTTGCAGTTCGCGGCGGTAAATGGAAATAGCAGCGGAGGCGTCCAACTCCGAGAATACCGCGTTGCTTAACTGTTGCAGGTAAGCGGCCGGTTCCCAACCGGGACCCGCGTTATCTCTCGCTACCAGCAACTTGCCCAGGGTATTAAGATCCAGCAGGTCGCCCAGTATTTCCTGCTGCACCCGGGCAACGGTATCAAAACTTGTAGCCGTCTTGGCATACAGCGGCCGGTTTTCCAGCCACATTGGGGTTTCCAGCAACTCTTTGCGTATCAGCTGTAACGCTGCCTGCTGTGTTGCAACCGGTACAAAACTGAACCTTGGCCCTGGCTGGTCGCTGTTCCTGGCGTCTATATAAACGCCGCCAATCTGGTTTACCAGCAGCCGAATGTATTTTTTATGCTGATCTACCAGCGTATTGTACATTACCCCGGCTTTCTCGTAAGTACTTAAAGGCTCCCATGTCCATTCCAGTAAATGAGGCGCCACCAGTTTCAGGTTACGTATACCCAGGGCCGTTGATTTAACAGCATCGTTGCTCACATCCCCCCATTGATTGCGCGGATCGGCGATCTGGCGGTTGTCCGCTTTTGGCGTTTCATCAGGTATGATCACCTTCCCGGCAACAGTGGTTGCAGCCGGCGCCGGTGTGGCATACCCCCAGTTTATCAGCAGTGCGTCTGCCTCGCCCACTTTCGCCAATAAATTTTCCGGGTCCACTTTGTCTTCCGGTTGCACCGCATAGTTGATCAGCGCTTCATCCATCGCCGAACTGTTGAAGGCATGTTGTTTCAGCCAGGCGTTATTCCTGATATCGGGCAGTGAGTTCATCCACGATGCGCCGGCGTTAGGCTTCAGTCCTAATAAGCGGCCGGTTTGCTGGGTAAACCAGGCCTGGATCAATCTGCCCATGGTAGCATCGTCGAGGCCGGGGCGGTTCGCATTCTTATCCAACGCTCCCGCCTGTACGAAATAGCGTCTGTACAGGTCCTGGAGGGTTGAGAGATAGAAGTTCAACTGCGCCTGTATGATCTCCCCGCTTCTTGGGTCCGCGATCAGCTGTTCCTGCAAACTGCCATTGCCGGGTCGGAAACTCACCATGGCATAAGGCAATTGCTTTGGCCCTCCTTTGTCGGTTACTACCTGTATCGCCTGTTTATAGCCGGCCTTTTCAAACGCAGCATTCCAGGCTTCAATACCTGCTTTCACAGCAGGTATCCATTTCGGGGGAAAGAGGCTGTCTACATACCAGGTAACCGGTTGTACCGGGGCGCCGTTATTAGCAGGCGTAAGCCGCCAACGATAAATGTATCCCTGGTTTATTACCCCCAAAGGATTTTTATCGAAATCAATGAACGTGGTTTGCTGGTAGCCCGTGCGGTTGTCGGCCAACCTGCCCTGCATGGGTATTGCAGGCAACATTACCACCAGGCTGTTGATCCGGAAAGTAACCGGTACCATAGCCGTTGATCCTTTACTTTGCGGCTTGTTATAAGTACGGGTAAAGGTAAAATCGAGTTGTGCGGCGTTAGCCGAAACGGATTCGATAAATGACCTGTCGGCAGCTATAGGGCCTAAACCGGCTTGTTGCTTTATAGCGGGATCGAAACTAAAAAGCCCGTTGTCCTGGTTCAGGTAATCGGTAATATCAACAAGGGAGCAATGCAAACTATCGCTAACTGCCTTAACCGGGAATTGCTGTACCAGCGGCTGTGCGTTGTTACGGTCCAGCGATCTGGCCAACCCGTTGGCGGAGGTATCAGCCGACCTTTCTTTGTAGGACTTCGACTGTATAAAGATTTTATTCCCTTCTCCTTTTTCGAAGTGGAACATGCTTTGCCCCACCAGGTCGCCTGCATAGCCGTAGCTGTTATCTGCCGACCTGAAATCGGCCGGGGCGGCGGCAACACGGTTAATGATCATCATCTCCCTTCCCAGGGCAGAATCGGGTATCTCCAGGTAATAACGGCTATCAGACCTGTGGATCTTCATATAGCCGTTATAGGTAGTCGTCCTGGCGTTTACAATATCTTTATAAGGTTTCAGACCGTTTGCCGGCAACGGCAAAGGCATGGCTTTCCGTACGCTGTCTTTCTGCCGGGCGCTGGCGCCAAGCATGGCAATAGCCAGCAGGCCGCTGACAGCGGTAGCTTTCAGTATTAAATGCATAATTGATTGTTTGAAACCGGGCGCCGTTTACTGCGGCGCCATGATTATCCTAGTAGCCCAAGGTTTGTTTTAAATTCGGGTTTGCCTGTATTTCGGTTGGCGATATAGGCCAATATTGCTGGAAGCTTTGCCAGGTACCATTCTTCACTTTTACTTCTTTTGTCATTACTTCATCCAGCAAGCCTAAACGACGAAGGTCCATCAGCCTGTGCGCTTCCTCGGTGAAGAATTCTGTCCTCCTTTCCTGTACAATAGCCGTCATCAATGTTTCCTTTGTATTTGCTGTTGTTTCCTTTAATCCTGCCCGCAGGCGGATTGCATCCAGGTCGCGGGCTGCGGCGCCGGTATTGCCCAGTTGAGCCAGGGCTTCCGCCCTGACCAGGTAAACTTCTGCAAGCCTTATCAACACCACGTATTCATCATTCGTAGTCTTGGATTTATACTTATTGGGAATATAATACCTGGAGGTATCTCCATTCTTTACCTGGTAAATGCCGTAGGTCCATTGGGTGAAGCGCTGATCGCCGGTTTCAAAACTTTTTACCAGCGACTGGCTCAGCACTCCATTGACGCCATACGAGGATATAGTATTACCGGCAGGGATCTCAGGCGATGTGATCGCACTAAGGTATATATACCTGTCTTTCACATAGGGCGACAACGTATTGGTAGCCAGTGGGGCCAATGCTGCAATTGTTTCCTTATTGCCGGCAACAGTGAAAGTATTTGCCAGTGGCGCCAGGCTGTATAAAGTATTTTGGCTGATCACATCAGATGCCTTATCTGCAGCCAGCTGGTACTGCCGGGTGTAGAGATATACCCTTGCCAGCAATGCAGTTGCAGCGCCGCGGTTCGGACGCCCCCGGTCGGGTGTTGTATTTCCGTTCACATCTGCATAAGATTCAGGCAACAGCTTCTCTGCCTGTAAAAGGTCATCGATCACCTGTTTGTAAACATCAGCCAGCGGACTTCTTGGCAGCACGTTGTTTTTCGCATAATCCGAGGTTACTACGACAGGCACATCTCCATAAATTCCGGCCAGGTACAGGTGTAAAAGCGCTCTTAAAAAATAGGCTTCGCCCATCCACTGGGCACGATGATTCAAAACCGATTTGCTGGCTGCAATTCCTTCCAGCGCTGCATTAACACGATATATCTGCGCATAGAAAGTGGTCCACAAATCAGATACCTGACCAGGCGCCACTACACTTGAATAGATGGAAGTATTCAATTCGGAAATAGAGTAATTGGTAAGTTCATCTGTATACAATCCTCCTTTGTAACCAATTCCCTGGCCGTCAAACAAGCTACCGCCTGACAAAGTACCGAAAATCCCGTTCAGGGTGGCGGCACAACTTTTATCGTTGGTAAAGGCGCTCTGGTTGGAAATCCTGTCTACCGGCAACGGTATATCCAGGTAGTTTTTACAGCCGCTGCCCGTTATGCCGGCAACGAAACCAAGAGCGATGATAATTGATTTATATGAACGCATGATCTGCTGATTTTTGTTGCTGTTATAAGTTTAAGTTTAAGCCAAACACGTAAGTACGCAGGGGAGCAGTGCCAATACCGAGATTCTCAGGGTCCAGTTGCCCGAACTTGGAGAAGGTCAGAAGGTTCTGTCCCTGGGCAAATACCTGCAACGATTTGATCTTTGCCCTGTTAAGCCACTTGGGGTTCAGGGTGTAGGAGATATTCAGGTTCTGAAGCCGTGCATATGTTGCCCGGGTATAAGCGCCTGTACTATTGGTAAAATTGGACTGGGAGAAGAAGGTAATAGCTGCGTTCTGGCTCATTTTCGGAACATCCGTTATATCTCCTTTTTTCTGCCAGCGTTGAAGGTATTCTACAGAAGTATTCTGGTTAAATCCGCCAGCGCCAAAGGTTTGGGAGCCAAGAAAATTCTTGCCCATACGATTCGTGAAACTGAACAGCACATCCAGGGCAAAACGCTTATACTTGAAATTATTGGTAAAACCGCCGTAGTATTTCGGGCTGAGGTCTATGAACTCTGTCCTGTCTTTATTCGGGTCCAGGCTGCCCCCCGAAAAGAGCGTCCACTCCCCTTTCTCTCCATTCTTGTAAAAATTATAAACACCGGTTTCCGGGTTTACGCCGGCATACTTAACCAGTTTGATTCCCGTTACCGGCTTGCCCACAACATAATTTAGGTTGGTGATCACATCCAGGTTCGGGTAGGATACCAGCTTGTTCTTTGGCAAAGTGATATTGAAATTAGAGTTCCAGCTGAAATCTTTTGTTTTTATGTTGATGGTATTCAGGTTGATCTCGTACCCCCAGTTATGAATAATGGCGGGTGAGTTAACCGTCAGTCCCGCAAATCCCGTAACTACTGAAAGAAATTGAGGAACAAGCTGGTTGGAAGTGATGTTCTTATAATAAGTCGCATCTACGCTGACACGGCCATCCAGGAATTCCAGCAGGAGGTTGAGGTCCTGTTTCTTGCTTACTTCCCATTGCAAATAAGGATTTGCCAGGCTGGTTGGTATCAGCGCAACATTACCCTGGTAGTTGCCCCCGTTCGAGTATGTGCTCAGGTAACCATAATCGCCTATGTTGTCGCCGCCGGCTGTTCCGATACTGGCCCGCAATTTTGCAAACGATATAAACGGAAGCGCATTCCTGAACCAGGGTTCTTCGCTCATGATCCAGAAAGCGCCTATGGAGCCGAAATTGCCATAACGGTTATTCGGCCCAAACCTGGTAGAACCGTCCCTGCGCCCGGAGAAATTTACCTGGTACTTGTCATTCCAGCTATAATTCAGGATCGCAAAATACCCCACGTAACGGCCGGGGAACTGGTTATAGTTGGTTGTGATCTTGTCCCTGTCTGCAAAGGAAGGGTTATACAACAGGTCGTCCGACAGGAAGCCGCTGCCGGTAGTGCGGTCATAATACTGCAGCTTGTCCTGCAAGGTCATACCTACTGTTGCCGTTACGGTGCTTTTCCTGAACAAACCGCGCTGGTAGCTGATATTCGGATCGAACGTCAGGGTGCGGATGTTGAAAAGGTTCAGGGTACTGTTGGTTGTGAAAACCGTTTTAGGATTAAAATAGCTGCTTGGCTGCCCGCTGATCTCCTTGCCCGACAATACGTTATAACCCAGCGTTGCATTGACGTTCAGACCTTTTACAGGAGTGAACCTGATATCCAGGTTGCTGAGCAAATTGTTGGTATTTGACTTATAAATAGTGTTGAACACTTTGGCGGCGTTATCGCCGGTTTCCCAATTCAATGTGCCGTCTGCGTTATACAATGCAGGGGCGTTAGGCGCCTGGGCAAGGTACGATGATGAATTAGCTGTAGAGAAATCATATGGCACCATATCGTTTTTGTTAGCGCTATAGCTGCCGGTAAGACTTACATTCAGTTTGTTATTCTTTGAATGTGTGTTCACATTGAAATTAACTCCCCCGTTGTTAACTGTTCCTTTAGCCGTTTGTATATCGTTCTGCACATTATAATTACCCCCCAGGCGATAAGAGAACAATTCAGTACCGCCGGAATAGCTGATGTTATTCTGTGTTCTGAAAGCGGTATTGCCGGCCAGTTCGCTATACCAGTTGGTATACCTGTCGGCAGGCCATGCGCCGTTTACATCCAGGTCGGTTGGTTTAGGCGTTGCATTGTCGTTTGCAAACGCCTCTTTACGCAACATCAGGTAATCTTCGGTCCCCAGCATTTTAGGAGTTATGCCCCGTTTGCTGAAACCGAACCTGGTATTAAGGTTTAAGCTTGGAACACCCGGTTTCCCTTTTTTGGTGGTGATCACCACTACTCCGTAGGCGCCACGCGAACCATAGATAGCCGTGGCATCTGCATCTTTCAGTACATTCACCGATTCTATCTGCGCGGGGTCCAGGAAATCCAGGCCGTTACCGCCGGCCAGTATATTAGGCAGGGAACCGGGATTGAGAATAGGAAGGTTATCGAAAGGGTATGCCACTCCGTCTACTATAAAGAGCGGAGAGGTACCGCGGCCTGAGTTGCCGTTGGAAATAGAATTGCGCCCGCGGACTTCTACGCTGAATGCAGAGTTTGGGCGGCCGCTGTATTGCTGAATAAACATACCCGGCACTTTACCCTGCAGGGCTTCCAGCACATTAGGCACCGGGTTCCTGGCAATTTCTTCTGCGGTGATGGTAGTGATGCTGCCGGTAGAATAGCGCTGGCTGGTATTGCTGTAGGCCTTCACCTGCACTTCGTCCAGCCTTGAAGCAGATCTTTCCAGCTTAATGCCTACAAAAATGCCGCCTATACCTGGCAATGGAACCTGTTCCAGGAGATCTGCCTGCGCCTTATTCAGCGTATAGGCGGAGACGTTATTGCCGTTCTTATGAAACCCAACTTCTACAGAAGCATAGCCAACCATGGTAAACTGCAATACCGTATTTTCTGTAATATGGTCGATGGAATATACACCCTGCGAGGTAGTAAAGGCGCCCTGCGTCAGTCCTTTTATCCGCACGGAAGTTCCCGGCAACACCTCCCCGGTCACGGACTTCACGCTGCCGGAGACCCTGAATTCTTTTTTCTCCTGGGCTGGTTCCTCCAGTTTAAGGTAATAGGTAGGTTTGCGGGATAAGGAGATGGTTTTATCTTCAATGATATAATTCAGGGGCTGATCTTTGAGGATCATATCCAGGAAGTCTTTCAGGGGGGTATCCTTTACTGAAAAAGAAACAGGTTTGCCGAGGAAGAGATCTGATTTATTGCTGAATACCACATAACCTGTTTGTTTTTCGATGATGCTGAAAACCTGTTTCAACGGTATATTGTTACCTGCATAGGTGATTGATTGTGAATTGGCGCCGGCATACACCTGCAACAAAGCAACAGTTAATAAAAAGGCGGTTAGTTTCATAACCCTTAAGATTTTGGTCAATGCATGGCTTCCGTAGAGGCACGACGGCAGCCGCATGCAGTTTTTTTTCATAAATTGCATTGCTTTTTGGTTGATTTGTTTAGAAATAAAGCTCTCCTGCTTTGTTATTAATCCGGATCATCAAAGGCGTACCGGGAGTGGCTCCAACACTTCCGGTTTTTTGTTTTCCCCGGCGGATCAGGCAATATGAGGCCTGTTACGGCTTATAAAAGCTGCGTTCATTTTTATCATAGTCTGCTAATCATTTTTTTTGAATCAGGCGGCCAGGACAACCAGTTTCCTGCCTTCCAGCCTGAAATGTACGCCTGCCCTTTCCAGCACTTTCAATGCTGATTTCAGGGAAAGGCTCCTGCTTATTTTACCCACAAATTCAATATCCGGCGCCTCGCCTTCATACACTACTTCCAGGTCGTACCAGCGGGCAAGCTCCCGCATGGCGTCTTTCAGGTTGGTATTCTCGAAATTGAAATAACCGTTTTTCCAGGCGATTACTTTACCCAGATCGGGATTGGCAATTAATTGCAGGTCCCCGTTTTTGTTCCTGTCGATCTTTGCCTGTTGGCCAGGTTGCAATAAGAGGCTCTTTTGGTTGGCGGATACCCTGATAGCTCCTTCCAGCAACGTAGTCTTTGAATCGTTATCATCTTCATACGCGCTGATATTAAAACTTGTTCCTAAAACCTGTACTTCATCATGTTCTTTCGTCGACACCCTGAAAGGGGCCAACGCGTTACCGGTTACTTCAAAATATGCTTCTCCTGTGATGCTCACTTTTCGTTCGTTGGCGGCAAAAGCGGTCGGGTAGCGGATACTGCTGCCTGCGTTCAGCCATACGTGCGTTCCGTCGGGCAATACCAGTTGAAACTGCCGTCCTTTAGGAGTAGTTACGGTATTGTAAACCAGGTCGGTATTCCCGCTGGCGGCTGTGCCTTCATAAGACAGGCTTCCATCTTTCAGCACAGCATTAGCGCCTTTTTGGGTAGCTACTATACCATTGGCCAGGCTGTCGAGAGAAATGACTTTGCCATCTGCCAGGGTGAGCAGGGCGCCGTTCCTGCCGGCGCTGATATCTTTTTCAGAATTCACGGCTACTGATGACGGAGCAGCCTGCTGCCTGCTGTTCATATACCACCAGGTAACCCCTCCTCCCAATAGCAGCAATACAGCGGCAGCGCGGACCAGGATTGCAGACCGGCGTACCGGGCGCAATGCAGGCCTTATTTGTTGCAATACCTGTTGTTTTACACGCTGCTGGGCCTCCGGGAAGGAGTAGGTTTCCTTCAGGCGAAGCTCCATCAGCTCGTCCGACAATTCGTCCAGCACCTCGCTGTACGACGGATCGTCTATTACCTGTTTCAACCGGACCAGATCTTCCCGGTTGATCGTACCTGTCAGGTACTGTTCCAGCAATACCCGGATATCTTGTTTATTAATCATAAACGTTATTCAGTAGTAAAGACGCAGTAAAAAACCAATATGTAGTCCCTTTTAAAAAAAATTTTTTACCGGGCCTTCCAGGATAAAAACCAGCAGTACCATCAGCTCTTTGCCGGCAATCGCCTGCAAACGGGTACGGATCAGCACTGTGGCGTCTATGAGATATTGATTTACTGTTCCGTAGGTTAAGCCTGTACGTTCCGCTATTTCCTTCCTGCTGAGGTTTTCCAGCCGGCTAAGTTTGAAAACTTCTTTTTTCCGGGGAGGCAGTTGCTCGATAGCATCCATCACCTGGTTGAAAAATTCCTTGTATTTCAGTTGTTCATCTGGCTGGGAACCAGGTTCTCTAAGGTGTTCCAGGGCCGATTCGTCCATCAGTTCCTGCTTTTTCCGGAGCTCGGAAAAGATCCTGTTCCTGGTAATAATAAAAAGGTAGCTTTTAAAGTCTTTCACGGAGGCAAGCCTGGCGCGGTTGTTCCATAAACTGACAAAGATATCCTGGCTTACTTCTTCCGACAATGCAGCCTGTTTCAGGAAACTGAGGATATGTGCATATACTCCCGGCCAAAAAATATCAAACAAGGAGGTAAACGCATGTACATCCCCCTCTGCAGTCTGCAACAGCAATTCATTCACATTATTTCTGTCGTCGCCGGCCAATTAGACTTGTATTTTGGTATCCGCTGCAAACTATAACAAAAAACAGACATTTAATAATCGAAAGTCCCGGCGCGAATGGCCTTTATTCCCTCCCCCAAAAGGACACCTAACCCCGCTGATCGGTTATGTCGCATATTTCCCCTCTATTGTCGCATACATGTATCCTGTTAAACAACAAGGTTCCGGAGATTTGTGGTGTAATAAAACAGCACATCATGAATAAGCATTTATTAACTTGTATTTCTATTGTAACCATTTTCGTTATCGGCTGTCAGTCGCCCGCCACCAAGACCTCCAACACTGTAACGGCGCCTAAAGACACTGCCGCCAACGCAAGCATCAAACCTGCTGAAAGCGGGTACGCAGATATAGACAGTTTAAAAATGTATTATGAAGTATACGGGCAGGGCAAGCCAGTTGTACTGTTGCATGGCTCTTTTATGAACATCCCTTTAAACTGGGCGCATATCATACCGCTGCTGGCGAAAGATCACAAAGTAATAGTTGCCGAAATGCAGGGTCATGGCCGGACCAAAGATATTGACCGGGAATTTAGCTATGAAAACATGGCAGATGATGTATCAGGTTTGCTGAAACACCTGAAAATTGACAGTGCAGACATCCTCGGATACAGCATGGGAGGCGGCATCGCTTTCCAGATGGCCATACGGCACCCTGAGCAGGTAAGACGGCTGATAGTATTATCAGGCACCTATGCGCATAACGGCTGGTACCCTGATGTGGAAGCCAGTTTCGCCAAGATGACTCCCGATATGTTCAAAGGCAGCCCTATCGAAAAAATGTATGACAGCCTGGGACAGGACCCTGCACACTTCCCGGAATTCGTAACAAAAGTGCTAAGTATTGATATTAAGCCTTACGACTGGACCAAAGAGGCTAAAAACATTAAAGCTCCTATTCTGATGGCAATAGGCGATGCAGACGGCGTCAGGTATGAACACGCACTGGAATTATTCAGGGCCAAAGGTGGCGGTAAAATGGGGGATATTTATGGCTTGCCAAAATCCAGGTTAGCCATCCTGCCGGGTACCACGCATATTGGTATGATGCAGCATACAGATATACTGATACCTATGGTGACCGATTTCCTGGATTCGGATCTGAATACGGCTCCGCCAATGTTTTAAAATACAAAACCGCCCGGGATGAGTTGTTCCGGGCGGTTTCTCTATAGGAGTACTACCTGTTCTACCTTAATGATACGCAGCAGCGTTTAAAGCTCCTCCCTTGGCACATGCAGCTTCGTCCACTTCGGAGAAATGTATTTCACTTTCCTGTCATTCGCCTTACCTTCTGGCAGGTAATGAAATATTTGTTTTGCTTTTATATCTGAGAGATAAATAAACGGGTGAAATGATTCTCCATCGTAACTGGTACCAACGCATATAAAGCGACTGTCTGAAATCCATTCCGCCTCTTCTATACGCGTTCGGGAGCCGAGAAATGCAATGCGGCAACTGTTCTTACGCTTCATGTCTGTCAGGAGCAGCGTTTGATCAACGTCTCTCAGGACTTCCAACTGTTTTTTACCAGGCGTTCGTTTTAACGCCACTTCACCGCTATAAAAATCCAGGAACCGGGCGCTGTCTGCACTGTAACTGAGCAGCGGCTGGTATAAACTAATGTATTCCCTGAAATCAGCCGACCCAGCGTCTATGGGTCCGCAACCTACCTCTTCAAACTTCGCCTCGTCCTGGTATTTAAATTCATCCAGTTTAAACCCCGGGATAGTAGCAGCCCAGTGCCGCAGGTACCGGTTGTGTTGAAATTGCCTGCCGGTTTGCAGCAGGTCCGGCGGTTTTACCTGCCCTACGCTGCGCAGGGTCAAGAACAACAATAGCAAGATAATCCGGAAGTGCATGTAGCAAAATGATTATGGTTAAAATACAATGGGTCACCTGATCCTTTCAAGGGCGGCACCGGCTTTGGGCCTGTATAACAGGACAGGTACCTGGTAAAGCCCGTTCCCGTCATCAAAATGACCGATCAATGCACTCCAGTGAGCAAAGTTGCCGGTCTTCCTGTAGCCGGCTATTTCGGCGACAGGGTTACGTTCCAGGGTAACCAGTTTCCCATTGCCATAAATAACCATTTTATAATCTTCTATAGGTTCCATCTTTACTTTCTTATTATACGCAATAAGTCTTGCCATGTTGATCGATAAGTGTTAACAATTGCCATCTAAAATTATCAAGCATAAAGCTATCCCAGGAAGGCATAGTCTAAAGATAGCTAATTAGAGATAATTACCAGGCCCCTTAACAAAATACTTAACCGGCAGTTGTTTAAACAACGAAGCCGCATAGAGGATCTACACGGCTTCATCATTCATTTAATAAAAATCCTATTTCAACAACCACATCGCGTTGCTGGGATCATCATTACCATTGTATTGATCCTTCAGCGCTTTGGTAACATTATCGGCATTATAGTCCAGTTCTTTCTGCGGATACATCCATCTTAACGGCAATACCGAAGCGGGGGTATTCAGGTTGGTGTTCTTGTTAAGCGTAAACACCGGGTATCCTGTACGCCTGTTCTCATACCAGGCAGTAAAATCGGCGTTCTGGAAGAAGCCTGCAATATACTTCTGCGTGATGATCTGTTTGATCTGGTCCCCGGCAGATCCGCTCAATGCAACAGAAGCAGGGAACGCGTTGATATAGGCATCGTCCATTGCCATACCATGCGCATATGAGGCGGGCGCATACTTCGCAATAAAGTTCATATGACTTTTGATACCGTTGGCATAATAGGTTTGTGCATCTGTACCGGTGATCCAGCCGCGTACGGTAGCTTCCGCGAGGATAAACTGGATATCCCAGTAGTTCAGCAAACCAACAGGTTCTGCATTGTACATTTCCTCGTAACGTTTATTCACGGCACAGGATTTACCGGCTTTCTTGTTGGTTACGATCACGCCTAATTCATCGGCCGGGTCAATACCCAGGTAAGCGCTGTAATCGGAAGCCGCTTTACCTGCGGAAAGCTGGGCCGGAGATGGTTCCGCCATGTAAAACAGGCGCCTGTCCTGCGTTGCCTTCATGGGGTCCAGCAGGTAGCTGGAAAGCACCGGGTAATCCAGGAACGAATTCAACTGCGCAGGGGTGCTGCTCCACGGGTAGCAATAGCCTGCGGAAGCCGTATAAGTGACCGCGAAGTTATCATTGATATCCCTCATCAGCGGGCGGGCTGCTACGGCCTTGAATTTATTGATCACATCCAGGTCTGCGTCCGCTGTTTTCTTATAAAGATTGATCAGCACATACAACTGGAAACTATTGGCCAGTCTTCTCCATTTATCAACATTTCCCTGGTAAATAAAATCGCCGGAGAAATTAACCCCTTTCGCCAACAACTGGTCTGCCTGATCCAGTTCACTCAATATGCCCTGGAACACTTCTTTCTGCGTATTGTATTTCGCTTTGATAAGCCCTGACGCGCCCTGTATAGCTTCGGTGTAAGGAATATCGCCTACCTGCATGGTAGTTTGGAAGAACTGCCAGGCACGGATAAAGTGGCCAAATCCTTCGAAGGTGTTTTTCAGATCGGCTGTTGATGCGTTTTTGATCATCGGATCTATATCCCGCAGCACCAGCAATCTTCCAAAATCGACCCTTACCATCCTGTTGTACTGGTAGTCGCTCACCATTTCTGTCCAGCCGATGTATTTACCCAGCGTGAAAGGCTGACGGAAGTTCGTTCCCTGGGAAATATCCTTTGATGTAACGGCAGTAAGAATATTGGTAGCCAGCCATTCTGATGAAGCAGAAGATGCTTTATCCGGATTGGTGTTGATATTATCGAACTTATTTGTACAGCCGCTGAAGCCGAGGCCGGCAGCCAGCGCGATAACTGATATTTTTGATATAAGCTTAGTCATGTTTGTATTTTTTAGAAGCCAACCTTAACGTTAAAACCTACCATACGCTGTGCAGGCGCATTCATATTTTCTGTATCCACATCCGGGTCAGAATACTTGAACTTAGTGAACAGGAACAGGTTCTGGCCTGTCAGCGCTACGGAAGCATTCTTGATACCCGATTTTCCGAACCATGCCTGCGGGAAACGGTAGCCGAGAGAGATTTCGCGGACTTTCACGAAGCTTTTGCTCATTACCCCATTTTCGTAAGAGTTGCCCCATTTACGCGTATATGCCTGGTAGCTTACAGGAACATCGTTTGGTGCATACTGGCGGGTATCGGTAACAATCTTTCCGTTGTTGTCGTAGGTCACTTCACCGCTGATCACTTTTACGCCTTTACCGATATAGTTCTTCAAGCCATTCACTACTTCATCATAGCGCCAGTTGTTATCTGTTTCGGGGTTAGAACCTGTATCAAACATCTTCGCATAGATGTAGTCGTACATCATACCGCCAATACGGCCATCGATACTGATGCCAAGGTTCCAGTTACCGTAGGAGAAGTTGTTGATAAAACCGAATACGAAATTCGGATCAGTGTAGCCGAATTGTTGGGTGTAGTTGCTCAGCATAGGCAAACCTGCCTGGTGGATCACGTTACCGTCAGGATCCCTGAGCGCTTTCTGGGTATATGCCAGTACATCCACACGACCGCCAGGTTGGGTCCACAGGTTCTTGGCAGAATATACAGGATCTATGTCTACAAAATACCTGTTCTGGGTAGAGAAGTTCACCATGGAATTCCACTGGAACCGGCCTCTTTTCATGACCGTACCATCCAGGGTCACTTCCACGCCGCGACGTGCATAGGTTTCTCCTGTATTGATCAGCGTCGTTGCGTAGCCGGAAGATGGAGCCAGGGTTTGCTTAATCTGGTTGTTGTAGTACAGCTTGGTGAAGTAAGCCACATCTACATGCAGGCGTTTGCTGAACAGGTAAGCTGCGGTACCGAATTCCCAGGTTCTTGTAGTGGTTGGCAGCAGGTTGCTTCCTGTCAGGTTATCTGGCGTAGTTGCGCTGAGCGTACCCCAACTGTTGTTGATGGTGTAGGCCAGGTTGTTGGCGTAAACATCCAGCGGGGTTTTGGTCATAGTCCACGAACCTCTCACCTTCCACATATCGATCCAGCGGGGCATTTTCAGGAATTCAGACATCAGCACGCTGGTTGCAACGGAAGGATAGAAATAAGAGCGCTGGTTTTCTGCCTGGGTAGAGCTCCAGTCATTTCGGCCGGTGATATCCACAAACACGGCGCTGTTCCAGGAAACCGTTGCTTTGGCATAGAGGGAGTTGGTTTGTTTAGCCCAGGTACCATAGTTATTCACGATACCATCTACCCCTGCGGTTGTGGAAGGCACTGCGTTAGCGAGCGAATACCAGCCCGGAACTGCCAGCCCGTTCCTGGTTTTGGCGCCCTGCTCCCGCTGTTTGTAGTAGAAGATACTGGCGCCGCCTAACGCGTCGAAGTTCCATTTTCCTGCCTGTTTGTTATAGGTCAGTAACAGGTCGCTGTTGATACTGTTACCCCAGCTTTGGTTCTGTCCATATAACCCTTTACCGCTGAAATCAAATCCGAAGGTATTCCCAATGGTCATACCCCTGGTAGAATTGATACCTGCGGGGTTGCGGATAACATCTTCATTCTTGTAATAATCATAACCGTTCCTGAACATCAGCTTCAGATCTTTAGTGAAGTTGTAGTTCATGGTCAGGCTTGCATTCAGTTTATTTTGCTCGGTGCTTCTCAGTTTTTCGTAAGCAATGAGGTAAGGGTTATCGTACCAGGCGGTATACAGCCAGTTTTGTTTCTGGTTGGGAGTAACCCAGTAATCTTTATACTGCCGGATGTCATAATCCGGGCCTGTCCACATTAATATCTGGTAGATGTAACCCTGCTGGTCGTATGCGCTGCCCCAGAGTTGAGGAGCGGTGGTACGGGTATATCCCATGTGGCTTTCCAGGGAGAATTTTTCACCTGCTTTCAGTTCGCCGCTCATGGTATAGTTAATGATATTGAGTTTCTGGTTAGGGAACTGGCCTTTGTTGTAGATGTGGTTAAGACCGGCCCTGAAGAAGCCATTCTGCCCTCCTTTCGTTACGCTGATGCTGTTGTTCGTGATCAGGCCTGTTTCCATGAAATTCTTCAGGTTATCTTTCCCGCTCGATACCAGCGGCATTTCTTCATTCTGTTTGGTAACAGGATTCCATTGCAGGGCAGTCTGACCTATATCCAGCTTGGGCCCCCATACATAATCGGTGTTGATCTTACCATCCAGGCCGTGACCATACGAGGTTTGAACTTTGGGGATGGCCAGGTAACCAAGGTTAAACATGGTATTGCTGTTCACATCTACGGTGAGGCGGTCTTCCTTGCTGCGTTTGGTGGTGATCATCACCGCGCCGGCAGCGCCGCGGGCGCCGTATAAAGCCGCTGCAGTAGGCCCTTTCAGCATGTTAATGCTTTCTATATCGTCGGTGGGGATATCGCGCAGCGTCATGTTGCCATACGGTACTCCGTCTATTACCAGCAGCGGGGTTTCGCCGCGCATCTCCAGTTTCGGAGTGCCATTGAACTCGGTGGAGTTTTTAACTGTCAGGCCCGAAACCTGCCCTGTAAGGGAAGTACCAAGGTCCACTCCTTTCACTGTTTGCATGGTGCTGCCTTTTACGGATTGTACGGCGTAGCCCAGCGCTTTTTCATCGCGCTTTACGCCAAGCGCTGTAACTACAACCTCGCCCAGTTGTTTGGTAGATTCTTCCAGCGTTACGTCAATGCTACTGCGCTCGCCCACAATTTCCTCGTGCGGCGCAAAACCGATGAGGGAAAAAACCAGCGTGGCAGCCGGGCCGGAAACGGTAATGGTATAAGCGCCATCGGGCCTTGTCATTACGCCATTGCTGGTACCTTTTTCCAGTACCATGGCGTTGGGAATGGCTTGTGTGCCATCTGTCACAACCCCGCTTACCTTAATTTTCCGGGCAACCTGGTTAGCCTGGTTTTCTTCTTCATTTAATTTTTTAACAGGCGTCTGGTATTCTCCTACCCTGTCTTTTTCTACTATCGTATAGTAGTTAGGTTTAACGTAAAGGAATACCAGGTCGTTAGGATATAATACTCCTTTCAATACGTCTTCCAGCTTCTTCCCGGAAAAGTTGCTGATGTTGTAGGTGGTGGTCTTTTTCTTTACTACCTGCGGATCGTAGACAAAATCGGCTTTGTACTCGCGGGTAATAGCTTTCAAGGCATCAATTACAGGGACAGCTTTTTGTGCATACACCTGGCCGGTGGCAGCCAGTAAAAGCACCACAAGCAACCGCTTAAAATAGCGCAGCGTCATAGTAGGCGAATTTTTTTTCGTTTAGTTAATGTGGAATTTGTTCCGTTTGCAGATAAAGTGTTGGATACCGAAAAAATTACCCCACTGCCTGGCAACTTTTTTCTCAGCACTAACGGGCGTACCGGATACGCTTGCAGTTCTTTCTGTTGACAACATCTTTTTAAAACAATGACAATCAAATAATTAAATCTATAATGTTCACTTTCTTTATACCCCCTGGTAATAATAACTTAACATAAACAGCTATCTTTAATGGGAACAGCCCGTGGGCGGTATTCTTTTTTCAATAATTTTGCATCCTTATTCCACTAATCACTTACCTTAAAAAATGGACAATCCGGTTTTTCAGCATATCAGGAATGGCGACGTTGAGGCCTATTCCGGATTGTACAAGGAATATTACAGGCGATTCTATAACTACGGCCGGAAGTTCACCAGCAATACTCATCTGATAGAAGACAGTATCCAGGAAGTGTTCCTTGATCTTTGGAAAAGGCGTGAGAAGCTATCGCATGTAGATTCACCCAATTTTTATCTTTATTCATCATTCCGTTACGTTCTCATAAAAAAAATCAGGCAGCACGATAAAATTGTATTTAACCAGTCTGCAGAAGAAGATTATGAATTTTCTATCGAGAATGTGATCGTCAGCAAAGAGCTGAACGAGGAGCTGCAAGTTAAACTACAAAAAGCAATTAAAACACTGACAGGCCGTCAGCTGGAAGCGATTTTCCTGAAATTTTATGAAGGCCTTTCCTATAAAGAAGTGGCGTCTATTCTTAATATCTCAGTAAAAGCCACATATAAAATAATGGCGAGGAGCCTTTTAGCATTAAAAGAAAAGGTTATGATGTTGTTGTTATTATTTGAATATTTGTTGCTTATGCTTTTTGCATAAATTTTATAAAACAGTATGGGGTAAAACCGGTCAACCGGGATACTATATATAATAGAATGAAAAAAGAATCCATAGCAAAAAAATATGTTCACTATAAGGAAAGCGATTTTCTTACGGATTCCTATTTCCAGGAATGGGTGTACCAGCCCTCGCCGGATCACGACGCGTTCTGGCAACAGGTGATCAACACTGTTCCGCAGCAAAAGGGAACCATAGAAAATGCCCGCCTGTACCTGAAGAGCATAACGTTTGTGACCCACACCCCAACAGACGAAGAAGTAGAAATGTCGTGGAACCGGCATTTACAACTCATACAAGCCTTGCCCCAGCCCACAGGCCGGGTACATTCGCTCCGCCGCCGCTGGCTGCAGGCAGCCGCTGTACTGGCAGGAGCCATACTCATTACCGGCGCGGTATTTTTCCTGAAAAGCAGGAGTAACCCGCAAATCATTGCCAGCACCGGTTTCGGCGAAATGAAGCGGGTGATCCTCCCCGATGGTTCGCAGGTAGATCTGAACGCCAATTCCAGGATCACCTATAGCAAAAACTGGAAAAAGGGCCATAGCAGGGAAGTTTGGCTGGAGGGAGAAGCCCTTTTCAATGTCACCCATCTCAACAAAAACACTAACCAGGTACAGGCCGATGAAAGCTTCCAGGTACATACCAAAGACCTCACGGTAACCGTACTGGGAACTATATTCGATATCCGGCAACGACGCCTGAAAACCGAGGTAGTACTGCAAAGCGGTAAAATAAAACTTTCTTTCGCCAACGGGAAAGAACAGGATATCATTATGAACCCTGGGCAGATCGTATCGTACGATGGCCAGGAAAAAAAATCTTCTACCGGCAATATCTCTCCTGAAAAATTCAGCGCCTGGAAAAACCAGAAGCTGATATTGCAGGACCCTAAAGTGAATGAGATCCTCGTTTACCTGGAAGATAATTTCGGGAAGAAAATAATTATAGACGACCCTGAATTAGGCAACAGGACGGTGAACGGGCCAATCCTTATCTCCTCGCTGGACGACGCGCTCTTCGTACTTTCTACCGTACTGAACACCGAAGTGGTGAAACAGGACAGTACCACTATTATCATGCGGCCGCGCGATGCCAGGTAATTTTTTTCTGTACCAGATGGGGTAAGATGATAGCGTTCCGGCACTATATACCAAAATGACGCAATTAATCAATATTCCATGAGAAAAATCTTAGCTGCAATTATTTGCATCTGCGCATTCAGCAACGGCTATGCCCAGCAACAATATCCCTACTTCAACGATATCCGGGCCTTCAAAAAGCAGGATTCTATCCACGCCCCTGCCGGCAATGAAATCCTTTTCATTGGTAGCTCTTCTTTTACCTACTGGCAGGATGTGAATAATTATTTCCCCGGCCATCGCATCATTAACCGCGGTTTTGGCGGCTCTAACCTGCTCGACGTGATCCATTATGCGGATGATGTCATCTTTGCCTATCGTCCTAAACAGATCGTTATCTATTGCGGGGAAAACGACCTCGCGTCTGATACGGTAAAAGCGCCGGTGCTGTTGAAACGCTTCCGGACGTTGTACACGATGATCCGGGATAAAATGCCGGATGTTCCTGTTACCTATATTTCCATCAAGCCGAGCCCAAGCCGGGCCAGGCTTTTACCTGAAATGCGAAAAAGTAACAAAGCGATTCAACAATTCCTGGCCAAACAGCGTAATACTTCTTTTGTAGATGTATTCAGTAAAATGCTAAAAGCAGATGGGAGCATCGACACGGCCATTTTCAGGGAAGACCAGCTGCATATGAAACCTGCGGGCTACCGCATCTGGCAAAAGGCTATTGCGCCTCACCTGGCAGACCAGGCAATTACTACCATGAAGGTGGCCACTTTCAACCTGCGGCTCAATATAGCCTACGACAGCGCCAACGCATGGCCTCACAGGAAGGAAATGGTAAAAGACCTGATCAGGTACCATGGGTTCGATATATTCGGCGTACAGGAAGCCCTCATCGACCAGATGCACGACCTGGATGCCATGGGAACCTATGCGCATGTTGGTGTTGGAAGAAATGACGGGAAAGAAGGCGGCGAATTTTCTGCAATTTTCTACAACAAAGAAAAATATGAACTGGTAAAGTCCGGTAATTTCTGGCTGTCGCCAACTCCTGAAATCCCATCCAAAGGCTGGGACGCCGCCTACATCCGGATCTGTACATGGGCGCACCTGACAGAAAAGACAACTGGGAAGGAATTTTACTTCTTCAACACACATTTCGATAACGAAGGTGTACAGGCCAGGGAAAACGCTGCCAGGATGATCCTTGAAAAGATACAACAGCTAACGGGTAACCGGGTTCCGGTGGTTATTACAGGCGATTTCAACTCAAGCCCAGAAACCAGCGCCTACGGCGCCATCGTAAAACAGTTCCGGGATGCGAAACTGGTATCTAAAACACCGCCTTATGGCCCCGACAGCACCTTCCAGGATTTCAAATATCATAACTGGACTAAAGTTGTGAAAGAAGGGCGCATAGATTTTGTTTTCGTTAATGACAATATCGAGGTACTCAACTACGCGGTGTTGACTGATTCCAGGGATCTGCGTTTTCCATCAGACCATTTCCCTGTAGTTTGTACCATCCGCTTTTAACCACGTAATTGATATGAAGTATTTAAAATTACCGCTGCTATTGGCCTGCAGCCTGTTCTTCCAGGCAGCCGCCGCACAGAAACAAACAGACCTGCAAATGAAAACATTTGTAGACGGGTTGATACAGAAAATGACCCTGGAAGAAAAAATAGGGCAACTGAACCTGCTGACTTCCGGCGAAGTGGTGACCGGTTCTGCTGTAAGCACCGGCGTTGAAGCCAAGATCAAGTCAGGCCAGGTGGGCGCGTTGCTTAATATGACAAAAGTAGCCGATATACGCAAAGCCCAGCAGATAGCTGTAGAGCAGTCCAGGCTGCACATCCCGTTACTCTTCGGGCTGGATGTGGTACATGGTTATAAAACCACCTTTCCTATCCCGTTGGCGCTCTCCTGCTCCTGGGACCTGGAAATGATAGAAAGGAGCGCCCGTGTAGCGGCTATTGAGGCGAGCGCCGACGGCATCAACTGGACGTTTTCGCCCATGGTGGATATCGCCCGCGATGCCCGCTGGGGACGGATCGCAGAAGGATCAGGCGAAGATCCATACCTGGGCTCCCGGATCGCTGAAGCTATGGTACGCGGCTACCAGGGCACTACGTTCGCTGATAAAACCAACATCCTCGCCTGTGTGAAACACTTCGCACTTTATGGCGCCGCGGAAGCAGGGAGAGATTACAATACCACGGATATGAGCCGGGTAAGGATGTACAACGAATATTTCCCTCCTTACAAAGCAGCGGTAGATGCCGGCGTGGCAACGGTAATGACCTCCTTCAACGAAGTAGATGGCATACCGGCTACCGCCAACAAATGGTTAATGACGGATGTGCTTCGTAAACAATGGGGTTTTAAAGGATTCGTGGTTACCGACTACACCGCCATCAACGAAATGACCGCACATGGGATGGGCGACCTGCAAACGGTGTCGGCGCTGGCATTGAACGCCGGTACCGATATGGATATGGTGGGAGAAGGATTTACAGGAACATTAGCCAAATCTGTGAAAGAAGGAAAGGTAACCATCAATGCTATCAATACCGCCTGCCGCCGCATCCTGGAAGCAAAATACAAACTGGGCCTCTTCGCTGATCCCTACCGCAATTGTAAAGGCGACCGCAGCGCGGAAATATTCACGCCGGAAAAGCGAATGGAAGCAAGAAAGGCAGCTACAGAGAGCTTCGTATTGTTAAAAAACCAGCAGCAGTTATTGCCGCTGAAAAAACAGGGTTCCATTGCCCTGGTAGGACCACTTGCCAATTCAAGGGCGAATATGACAGGTACCTGGTCGGTGTCTGCAGATCTTACCCAACACCCGTCGCTGCTGGAAGCGCTGCAACAGCAGGTGGGCTCGCAGGTGAAGATCAACTATGCAAAAGGCGCCAACCTGACTGCCGATTCAATACTGGAAATAAACAGCACTATGTTTGGCCGTTCGCTGAACCGCGACGGGCGCAGTGCAGAAGCCCTCAGGCGGGAAGCGCTGGATGCTGCCGCGAAGTCCGACATCATTGTTGCTGCATTAGGCGAGTCGTCGGAAATGAGCGGAGAATCGGCCAGCCGCACAGACATAGGTATTCCTGATACGCAGAAGGAGTTGCTTGCAGCCCTGGTGGCAACTGGCAAACCGGTGGTGCTGGTACTTTTTGCCGGTCGTCCAATGACGCTGACATGGGAAAATGAACATGTACCGGCGATCCTGGATGTATGGTTTGGCGGTTGCGAAGCCGGTCCTGCTATCGTAGATGTATTATTTGGGGATGTGAATCCTTCCGGTAAATTAACAACCAGTTTCCCTCAGAATGTAGGTCAACTGCCTTTATACTACAGCCAAAAAAACACAGGCCGCCCGCTGGCCGGCAACGATAAATGGTTTACCAAGTTCAGGTCCAACTACCTGGATGCATCTAATGATCCGCTGTATCCATTCGGGTATGGGCTCAGTTATACAACGTTTTCGTATAGCGATATCCGTTTATCCGCGAACCAGTTTAAACGGGGCGGGCAAATAACAGCAACTGTAACCGTTACGAATACCGGCAAATACGATGGGTATGAAGTTGTGCAACTTTACACCCGCGACATGGTGGGCAGTATCACAAGGCCTGTAAAAGAACTGAAAGGATTCCAACGAATCGCGCTGAAAGCCGGCGAATCAAAACAGGTGACATTTACCATTACGGAAAATGATCTGAAATTCTATAACAGCGAATTAAAATATGCGGCGGAACCGGGAGAGTTCAGGCTCTTTATAGGTGGCAACAGCCGCGATGTTAAGGAAAGCAGCTTTACATTGTTATAAAGCTTGTTTACGGAAGAAGAGATTGTCTTATGGGTAACCGGAGATTTGAGAAGAGGAAACTCACTCATACGCTGCCCGGGGTTACTTTTAAGACAATCTCTTCTCTTTTTACTTCACTGATAAATTCCGTAATATTGAGCGGAACAATTTGTTGTGCAATGACCGATCCGGCAATCGAGGCTATCCAACAGGCGCTTGATGTTACCCTTCCTGCATTCTATATCGAATTCCTGCAGCAGCATGCGCTGGAACACACCCGCAATTTTAATGACCTCACATCCCTGCTGGGCGTAGAAGACGTTGTACAGAGAAACAGGGACTATGAAATCCAGCGTTGGATGCCGGGCTATATTATGATCGGCAATGACAGCGGAGATTATGGCATCCTTGTCA
Organism: Chitinophaga terrae (ex Kim and Jung 2007); assembly: GCF_900107795.1. Lineage (GTDB taxonomy): Bacteria > Bacteroidota > Bacteroidia > Chitinophagales > Chitinophagaceae > Chitinophaga > Chitinophaga terrae. The sequence goes on along the minus strand of NZ_FNRL01000020.1, from coordinate 77,107 downwards.
GGGATGCGGTAACAAATGATCCACGCATTTACCTGGCGGGACTGGGAGTTTTATCGGTTGATGACACTGCCATACTGGATCATTCAATTGCCACCTGGGCGGAGCGGGGCTACCCCTGCGACAGTGAAGAAGTTATAGAACCGAGTCCATATACGCGGCAGCGGGAAGCAGCGATGGAAGCATATCGTTTAACACCGGATTACCTGTGGCATCAGCGGGCCGGTGAACTGCAACTGGAGTTGAATACCATCGAGAAAGCAAAGGCAGGTAAAGCCATTGATCTGAAAACTTATCTTGCCAGGAAGAAAGAGATACAGGCTAATATAGCGCTGCACGAAGCGAACAACGACGGATACCTGCCGTTTCATCAATGGTGGATGAGATAGTATAACAAGATAAATTAAATGCATTTTTTGAACCCCCGGGTAAAAAAATTGCTATCTTGTATTGAATTTTAAGAGCCCTATATTTAGTAACCCGTGAAAAGTTGGCCCACATCTTTCCATAATAAAAATTTAAATCTTATATCTATGAACTTTCGAGTTAAAAAATTCCTTTTTCTTTTGGTATTTCTTGGTTTAACATTGACAGCCAGTTCGCAGACCAGCGGTTCCTTTACCGTAAATGGCGACATTGATAAATTTTATCCGGTTGTTTTCCAGGATGCAGGATGGAGCTATAGTACAGCATCAGAGCTGGAAATAGGGCGTTCTAATATACATAAGGACAGTGTCTGGAGAGGTTCGTTAATTGCAAAATTCCGGTATCACTCCTCGAACTGGGGACATGGGTCAGAATTTATCGATGCCGACATACGACAATACAACTACCTTGTTCAAAGTTCAAGAGACAAATTTATCGCCGGCTGGAGGGAAGGTAGCGCATTGAACAGCAGCAAAACGATCATAATCTGGTTAAGGGGAAGTACCTCTTACGACTTTGTTTCAAAATACCCTGTTACGCCGCAAATATATGACGGCGTTATCAACGCTTTGCCGTATGCTGAGCTTAACGGCCCTCAACATAGCTTTAAAACAACAATCGACAGTTACGTAAATGAACAAGGTAAAACTTACGGATCGGCTTATTTTACCGGAGTAAAAAGATGGACAAGCAATAATTGGGGACAGGCTATTAAACTAGGCTCCGGGCATGCGTTAGAGTTAGATGCCGGCGCCACAAAATTTGGCATGGGCGCTACTTCCAACTCTTTCTTTTACTTATTCACAACAGGAGTAGAAGATCAGAGCCAACCGGCCACTTACAGGATGATAATGAATGCAAATGGCGAGATCGGAATCGGAACAGCTCCGGCAACCGGTTTCAAATTGGCGGTAGACGGTACTGTAGGCGCCAGAAAAGTAAAAGTAACACAAGGGGCATGGGCCGATTTTGTATTCCATGATGACTACAAACTCCCTTCTTTACAGGAAGTTGAAAAGTTTATTAAACTCAATAAACATCTTCCCGAAATTCCTTCTGAAAAAGAAGTGGCAGAAAATGGAATTGATCTTGGAGAGATGAATAAAAAGTTGCTGCAAAAAATAGAGGAGATGACATTACATATGATAGAAATGGAAAAGAGGATACAGGAGTTAGAGAATAAGCAGCAAAAACAGGACTAACCGCGCAGGACAATAAAACGAAAACGGGTATACGCGCTGCCATTAACAGCCGGTATACCTGTTTTCTTTTTAATAGCTACTCCTACCTCCGCGGAATAAAATTCCAGCGCAGCCCTGTACTCAGGTAATAGTTGGTACCCAGGCGGTAGTTAGGTTTTTCCTTGAACATTTCTGAAAGCTTTTTGTCAGAGAATGTGGCATTATTCAATAAACTACTGCCGGCAGCTACTACCAGGTCCAGATGTTTTCCCAAATGCCAGGTGTTTTCCAAACCGGCATTTATCTGCATATACCCCATTAACCTTTTCCCGTTTACGCCATGTGTTACATCGTAGGTATTGCCGTCTACCCTCACGGCGAGCGCAAGATCAGTATATTTGTTTAGCGCAGTAGATACGCTTGCTTTTTCAGGGAAATTAATATCCACGGCAAACCGGCTCTCCGTCTTCCATCTAACCAAAATAGCAGGCAGGATCATGGGGGTGCCAAAAGAATTTGTAAACACGCCCCCTATCCCGTAAGAGAACCTCCTGCTATGCTGTTTGATAAACAGCACGCCTCCCTGCAGGAAAAGATCTTGCCCGTTGATCTCTTCCAGGTCCGTTCCCAGGGAGACGGCCGCAATTGCCATCAAGCTCCAACGGTTCCGCATACTCTGGGTATAGAGGAATCCCGCATTTGCATTGAGTAATTCTTTCGGAAATATTTGCTGATCGTAATCTTTGTTAGACAGGCGGGTGTATGTTCCGCTCAATCCAAACGTGAGTGAGCGGGCTTTTTTTGTGGCAGTATCTACCCTGTTGAACAGCAGAAACGCTGCACCGAAGTTATAGCGTTGCTGGCTGGTGGTCGACTTTGTTTTAACGCTGTCTTCAGGCCTTATGTAATGCGAGGCTGGCAGGTAATCTGCACTCACGGCTATCCCCGGGCCGTTGAGAGATGAAGCCCCCAGCTGCGCATAAGTTTTGCCCCCGGTGAATAATACCAATAGCAGAAAAAGGATTTGTTGCGGTTTCTTTTTATAAATAAACGGCTGCATGATTTAAAGTCAGATTTAACTTTCGACACGCAGCAGGTTATCTACCCCTATTCGTTGATATGGAACTTAACATTGGCAGTATCCGGTTTCCTGGTAAAATACAGTACTAGGTTAGTTCCCGGCCTCAAAAATATTTTTTTGTACCATTACCTGGCTGTGTAAATAAAAGATTTTGTTAAAGCTTTTCAGCGCAGCCGGCACAGGCAAAAAATAAATGTATATTCAAAATATACCAAACCTCCTTTCTATGATCAGGTCCCTGTTTCTCATCACCTTTCTTGGTTTTATGCAAACCAGTTGCAACAACCATCAAAAAGAAACCCAGATAATAACAGGCCATCCGCACGTTGTTACCACGAAGTTATATTCCGCAGCCGTGGCAGATAGCTTTTATATTTCTGTTAGCCTGCCAGACGAATACTATACCTCTCCCAAACACTCATACCCGGTTGCATACCTGTTGGATGCCAACCTGTATTTTGACATTATGGCAACAACGATCCGAAGTTATTCGGGAGTGGGACTGGCGCCCGATGTTATATTGGTAGGTATCGGGTACAAGGACTTCCCTGCAATGGATTCGCTCCGGAACCGGGATTATACATACCCTGTTGCCATCCCCGAATACGAAATGAGTACAAGCGGCGGAGCTGATAAGTTCCTGTCATTTATCAACAAAGACCTGGTCCCGTTCATCAATCACAACTATCATCCGGATACTACCAAACGTGTATTGATGGGGCACTCCCTTGGCGGTTATTTTACTATGTATGCAATGCTTCAACAACTTAAAGGCGCGGGCAGTTCATTCACTCATTACATAGCTGCAAGTCCCTCATTCCATTACAATAACTATTACCTGTTAAACGAGTTGGCGAAATTAAACTACGCCAATCCCTCGCCCCAGAAGGTCAGTTCGTACATCACATTCGGGGGCCTGGAAGAACCGGCCAACACAGATTCTACTTCAATCAAACTACCGGATCTTATCAAACAACTATCTACAAGCCTGTCTTCCGGCCAGGTAAATTTCAAAGCTGATATTTATTCCAACCTCGATCATATGGATACCCAGCTGCCTACATTTATTAAAGGGTTGCAGCGCCTGGATGAGAAATAATAACAAAAGGCCCCAACCAGGTTGAGGCCTTCAGGCAAGTACAATGACCTGCATCTTTTATTCAGGCATAGTTACGATCTTATAATCTTCTGTCAATCCATAATCATACAGATCATACTGCTTGCCCGGCGGCTGTGTTTTGATGTTATACCACTTACCCGGATCAACCAATCCAGGAACCGGTTTGTTGTAGAATGGCCCGAGCACATTCTTCAGACTGCCTATAACGGTCAGGGTTATATGATTAGCTCCTTTTTTTACAAATTTGCTGATGTCGAGCCTGCCTCGTTCATAAACGATGGTTCCGGCCAGTACGCCATTAACCCTTACCGCAACCACAGTTCCTTTCCAGGCTCCTGTTTCTACAGCATAGGATTTACCCGGATCAGCATCAAATGCTTTACTGTAAGTAATGCCCTCTCCATACAGCGGCAAACCTTGTTTATTCCAGTACCCAAGCTGTAAAGGTTGGGGTGCAACAATATTCCAGCCTTGCGGGGCCGATTCAAGGTTAAAATCGCCGAGGATGTAAACCGGCTCTATTTCTGCAAATACGCTCATTGGCGATACGGTTACAGCCAGTTCATTGTCGCCGGTCTTCAGGTAGTTGCCTAGTTTGTAAACCCCGAATGAACGGTCCAGCCACCATTTGCCTGGTTCGTTTTTAATTTCAACACCATTAATTTTTACATGCTGCCAGAGGCCAGGCTGCTCGATCACCGCCTGGAAATTGCGCCTATCTGCGCCTGCCCCTATGTTAAAATGGTAAACTGCGGTATAGCCGGTGCCAACAGAGAAAGTATCCCGGCTTACAATGGCATTTTTATATTGGGTACGGTTGTTCCAGGGATTGCCTACGCCATCGGTAAACCCAAAATGCCTGAACGCCATATTCGATGCGGCGCCTACATGCAGATGAGCATAGCTTGTATCCGGCTTATGCAATTGCAGGTCGCAAAAATCGATGGTCAGGGTATTGAACTGCGGCCTGTTCACCACCGTTGCAGAAGTATTAACAGGCTTCCACTGGTTGGAATTAACCGGCTCCCTGTATCCCTCCATCTTCCTGTCGGCAACGAACAACATCAGGCTTCCTGCCGGAGGTACGTTAAAGTCAATAGTTACATCTTTATTTTCAGTACGATGTGCATAACGTACAATACTGCCATTCTTTAAATCCAGTTCCAACACATCTTTCCCCGGCATATTGATCCTGCCCCGCGAAGCATCCGTCATACTGGCATTGGTAAGCAGCAATAATTCCCCGTTCGCCAGTTTGCGGCGCTGGTGATAAATATTACCGCCGATGCTGTCGCCCTGTGAAGGCTGTATACTGAACCCTTCATTGTGCAGTTCCTGCAACAACGTTTGCCTGTTAACGTTAGTAATCACCGGCAGTTTCATAGCTGCCAGTTCGCTATTTGCAGCGCCGTCTACCAACTGAAGCTGTTCAAAACAGATCACTTTGCCGCCTGCCGCCATAAACTGTTTCAGCAAACGGAAAGTTGGGCTATCGATACTTTCCATACCCGGAGGTATAACCACTACTTTATAACCCCGCTGGCCGATCACAAATTCTTTTGCCCTAACCCGGCCATGATCTTTGATTATATTCTCAGAACCCAGGTCATATTCCAGGTGCGCCTTCTGCATGGCTGTTACAAAGTTGTTGAAGTCTTTCGTGATGTCGAAGAAGCGTTTGTTCTCCGCATCACGGGCATAATACATCCAGGCCGATGTAGTCGGTTCAATAACCAGGATGTTATTGAATTGCCGGCCCTTGGACAACAGGTATTGCAGCCTGGCGAAGTAATGGTTCATATCCCTGTAATAGGGCCACCATGGTTCGTGATAGGAATAACTTGGCGGGTAGTCATATTTCCTGGCCCCCTGCAATGTCATAAACGACAAATGCTGGTTCATAAAGTTGACGCCCAGCACATATTGCCAGTCGGCCAGCCGCTTCATGTCCTTAAATGTCAGCTCCCATCCTGCGCCTCCATAAGTTTCGGATAAAGTGCGCGTTTTACCCAACTGGTTAGCTACGCTGCCAAGTTCCTTCACCGCACGTATATTCCCGAATTGTACCGGCTTTTCCTCATTGAACTGGTTAAACAGCATATCAATACCCGGCATCTGGTGCCAGGCATACATGGCCATATTGTCCGGCCCATGGTATGGACTGGGCCATCCATGCTCCCAATAATGCCCCGTCCAGGTCAGGCGCTTCTCTTTCATATAAGCCGCCACGGGCTTAGACCAGCGGTCAATAAACAACTGCAGCAGCACCTCGTAATAATTATGACGTACCCGTTTCCAGTCGCCCGTTTCTTTAAACAACGATGGCAGATGCAAACGAAGATCATAGCCCCAGGTCCTGGAAAATACGTTGAACAGGTCGGGGGTCCAGCGCACGCAATTACGTCCTTCGTTAATAATGGTTGGTTCATCTGAAAATACGCCTTTGATCGTTTTTCCAAACTCTTTACCCACTACTTTTTCATATCCCCTGTAAGTAATATCAATGAATTTCTCGGTAACCCCTTTCGCCATCAGGTCTACATACGATACGCCAATAGGGCCGGCTACAGAACCGCGGTTCGAACGCTGGTAATTTACCTTCCTGAATAACCGGTAAACACCCTCCTTATCTTTCTCCGCTGCCAGGTTGCCGGTAATATCTGCATACTGTCCATTCACGGATTTAAGGACCAGGAAATAAGGCGAAACATCTGCCGGCAACCTGCTGGCTTCCTCCATGTACAACATCTGTCCCTGGTTATAGGCCTCCGGCATCTGATCGCCCAATAATCCGCCGGCAAAACCGGTAGGATATGAATTCTCATCATAGATCCAGATATCCAGTCCCAGTTTCTTTCCCTGCTCCATAGCATATTTGAACAGGTCGAACCACTCTTTGGACAAGTACTCTGTGATCAGTCCCGGGCGGGGATGAATGATTATTCCCCCGAAATCATTCTTCCGGTAATCATTCAACATAGAATCAATAACCGGCTTTGTCACCCTGGCATTCCATACCCAGAATGGTACGGTTCCAAAATCTTTGCCCGGCGCACTAAAGCCGGCAGCAATATCCTCGAACCGTTGCTGCTGCTGTGCGCGAACACTGCCAGTCATCAATATGCCCATGAGCAGCGCCTTATAAATCTTCTTTCGCATAGCTGATCCTATTTTTTTGGTTTATCGCTGTTATCAAGGAGTGTACGTGTAATAATACTTCTGCGGCCAGCAGGAGTAATTACAATGGTTTTAAGCGGGATGCTTTTGCCTTTAGGTACATCTATGGTAACAGGACCTTTGTACTCATGATCAAAATCACCCGGTGGCCGGTTATTTAAGGTAAAAAATACCTTAGATCCCGGCACCGGGGTTTGGGGTATAGTCAATGTAAACTGTTCCGTTGTTATTGTGGTATCGATATAACTGAATCCGGTAGGCACCCGGTAATTCATTCCTTTCCTGTCAAAATCCGCCAAATGCGCCGGCAACGCTGTTTGGGCAAAACGCCGGTAATCCTTATTCTCCGGGTTGGTCCAGGCAGTTTCGGCCAGGGCCAGCATCCGCGGCAGAATCATATACTGCAGCTTGGAAATGCCCGGGATATTTTCTGTCCACACACAACCTTCCACTCCCATAATATGCTTGCGTTGGTCCGCCGATAAAGACGGGTATTCAGGGTTGTATTCATAGGCTTTCCAGGCAGGCGCATCACCGCCATGACTGGAAGGTTCCTGGTCGGAAGCGCTTTGTGCATAGTCGAAATATAAACCATTGCCGCCAGGCGCCAACACGATATCCATTCCTTTTTCGGTTTGCTCCTTCGCTCCCTTTTCTCCAAACCGGTTCATCACCGCTACATTATCTTTCAGGTTTCCTTCTGTTATTTCATCCCAGCCGATCAGCTTTTTGTTTTTGGAGAGAATGATCTTATTCAGCCTGGAAATAAAATACCCCTGCAATTCGTGGGCGTCTTTGATCTGGTGTTGCTCCATGAACCGCTTCACTGCCGGGTCTTTCTCCCAAAATCCTTTAAAGCACTCATCTCCCCCGATATGGATGTAGGGATAAGGGAATAATGCCGCTACTTCGCCAAATACTTTGTCGAGGAATTCATAAACTTTTTCGGAAGTGGGATTGAGTGAATTATCTACATACATTTCGTAACCTCCGCCGGGAAACCATTTAGCGAAGCTGCTTCCGGGGCTTACTTTGATCGAGGTGTCGCGTGTAACGCAAAGTTCAGGATAGGCGGCGATAGCAGCCATAGAATGGCCAGGTACATCTATTTCCGGCAGGATCTCTATATGCCTGTCTGCCGCATACCGGATAACTTCTTTCACCTGTTCCTGTGTATAAAATCCTCCATCGGTGGCCTTTTCGCCGGGTTGAGGAGGCAGGGTATTGCCGCTGAACTCAATGCGCGGCACGCGCCAGGCTCCTACCCTTGTAAGTTCAGGATAACTTTTGATCTCCAGCCGCCATCCCTGGTCGTCTGTGAGGTGCCAATGGAAACGATTCAATTTATAACGGGCCATCAGGTCCAACAGGTCTTTCACCTGTTCAACGGTAAAGAAATGCCGGGAAACATCCAGCATTAATCCGCGGTACCTGAAGCGGGGTGCATCTTCAATCGCAACACAGGGGATTACCGCACTTCCGTTGGCCGATGCCGGCAAAAGTTGTAATAATGTCTGCAATCCATAGAACAATCCTGCTCCCTTGCCGATCAGGCGGATGCCTGAAGGGGTAACGGTTAAACGATATCCTTCCGCCGGGAGATCTTCCGCCCCCCTGGAGGTAACGAGCAATTCGGATCTTCCCGCTGTTGTGGCCTTTGTATCAATCGCCACCCGGTTTTTGATCCTGCCTGTACGCAGCAATTGCTCCCGGAAATAAGCCAGGGCTGGTTGCTCCGTTCCATCTGTACGGATCAGGGTATTGGAATTGAAAACAAAATTCCCCGTACCGGTTTGCAATACCTGTGGCATAGGTATGATAGTTTGCTGCGCCACGGCATCCCCGGTGCTAACTGACAGCGCCAGGGATAGAATAGGTATGATAATTTTTTTGCTAAAGCACATTACTGGTAATTGTCGTAAACTATTTTCACTTTATAAAAGCAGGCTCCTTTCACTAACCTGGACCCCTGCAGTTCTCCGCCTGCCGTATAGAAATCTACCCAGCTGGTAGCCCAGCCATTGAGGGAGCAGTAGGCCGACGGCCTTGGGTTCTTATTCGTATCTGGCCGTACCAGTACTATCTGCCCGCTGGGTTGGTTGCCTATTCCCTTTACAAAGGTCAGGTTGTTGGTTGGAGAAACATAAAGGGATTTGGTGGTTTTGTTGAAGACATATTCACCGCCGTTGGTCGTTACCCAAAGCAGGTTAGTATTGCCATAATAGGCGCTGATCTCGTGCCCCCATGGCGTTGGCAGGGTTACCCTGTATGCTTTCAACTCCGTCAGTTCCGGCTGTGCATCTGTACCTCCTACAGCGAGGGCTGTGAGAATATGCGCGTTATTGGATTGATCCTGCCCTGTTACCCACAGGCAATTGAGCTTAGGGTCCCACAGGACTGCATGAGCCGCGCCAAGCGGGAACTCCGCATACGTGTTGTTGTTGGCGCCCTGCGAGGTAGCATACACCCTGATCCAGTTGCCATCGGAAGCCGCCAGCGCCAGGTTGCCGTTTGGAAGCAGCTCCGCCGAGTGCAGGTTACCGGAAAGGATCTTAGACCATTTGCGTTCACCGGATGGATAAGCGATAATGGCGGCGAAACTGTTGTCGCTGATCGCGGCATAGGTAGCGTTTTGCCAGACGCTCATCTTTCTTACCTTAAAATCTGTTCCTCCTCCGAATTTATTCGCTTCCTCCGTGGTAAAGCCTTGTGAAGGCAACGGCGACCAACGCCATTTTTTTGCTTCTGCCGTATTCCAGTCAACCTTCGCAGGATCATAGATCTCTATCTGCCTGGTAGAATTGTTCGTCAGCGCAAGCGGGTTGCCGGGATAGGGTTCCGGATCTTTCACGGCGGGCGGATCGGGAGTAGGATCGGGAGCTGTATCAGCTCCCGGGTTCTTACTGCATGCAGTCAGCATTACTAACAAACCTAGAATTATTTTCCTCATGGTATCAATAATAGTTTGGGTCGAATGTTTTGCCTTTATAGATAGCGGCGCCGCTGACAGTGCGGGAGCCGGCTGCTGCACCGGTTGTGGCGTTATAAAAATTCACAACGGAGGTACACCAGGTATTGGCGGGATAAAGAGGACAGCCGGTGCTGGGGATGGTTTCCACCAGGGTATTCTGCGCCGGTTGACTGCTGACCGCCTTTACAAAGGTTTGTTGCGCAGCGCCCGGAATGCTGGTGAAAGTACCGGTAGAAATCTTGAAAACATATACGCCACCGTTAGTAGACAACAACAGTTGGTCGGGGTTATTTACATCCGCCGACAAGTCGTGCCCCCATGGCGTTGGCAACACGGAATAAGTACCCAGTAATTGCAGCTTAGGGTTGGTAATAGTTCCGCCGGAAACAGCAGTGTTGTACCCGTATTTTCTCAGTTCATTACCAAGCGCCCAAAGCACCTGGTGCGTCTGATCCCATAGCACTGCATGTGCAGAGGGAAAATAATACTGGGTATTTACACCGTGGTTGGGAGAAGGCTGGGAAGAAGAATATACGCGAATCCAACCCTGTGGCCATGCTTTGCCGGCACTGGCCACTACGCAGTTGCCATCCGGCAGTATTTCCATGGCATGCAGGCTGGTGGTATCATTAAATCCCATTACCCAAAGTTTCTGTCCTCGTGTGCCCGTTCCCGTATACCGGGCAATCGTGGCCAGCCTGTAAGAGGTAGCCGTGATCACCTGGGCAGTGGATGCAAATACCGTATTGTTGCGTACCTTAATATCGGTAGGCGTTTCCCACAGGGGAAGTTCGCTGGACGCATTGTACGACAACGCAGTGGTAGGCATCCAGCTCCATTTGATGGTAGAGCTGTTCCACGATGCATCCGCCGGATCATATACTTCGATCTTCCTGGTAGCCTGGTTGGTGATCGCTACCCAGCAGCAGCTTGCTGCTGTTTCTGCCTGCACAGTTCCTGCTATTTCGGGTACCGGTTTTTCTACCTGTACATTGTTGGCCTCCCTTTTACAGGAAACGATCAATACTGTTGCTACCAGCAACCAGGAGGCATGGATCGCCCGCCGGCAGGATATACCTACCCTAAGCATACAATTCTTCATGGTAAAAAGATTTATTTAGTAGCCAGGATTTTGTGTCAGTTTTTCGTTCAGCAATATTTCTGCGTTAGGAATCGGGAACAGCAGCCTGTTCTCGGTAACATTGTAACTGCCAGGCAGCAGGTAACTATATTGCGCTTTCTGTTTTACTCCAAATGCCGTCATTACGGTAATGGCTTTGCCTGTGCGAACAAGGTCCAGCCAGCGTTTGTTCTCGAACGCCAGCTCTACTCTTCTTTCTTTCAGTATAGCCGCCTGTAAAACTGTTTTATCTGTGCTGGTAATGTTGTGTGTCGCATCGCCGAAAGCGCGTTCTCTTACCGCGTTCAGGTATGGTAAAGCCTCCCCGGATTTCCCCTGTTCATTCAGGCTTTCTGCCAGCAGCAACAACACTTCTGCATAACGGTAAACCGGCCAGTTGTCGTTCGTTTGGTTACCGATAGTATGCGCATGCAGGTATTTTTTAGGAAAAGGGCGGCCAACTTTGCCGGGAGCCGGCGTATAGTTAACTACCGATTTAACAGCGCTGGCGGTAAAATCATCGCTGGCATTAAAAGTACCTTCCACGATAGCAATTGAGGCATCCAGGCGACGATCGCCGTTTTCATAAGCATCTATCAGGTCCTGCGTTGGGGTATTAAATCCTCCTACCGTTGTAATGTTGTTATAGTTTACGCCGGTCACTATTGAAGTATTAGCCATTCTTGGCAGGAAGTTGTAAACAGAAGCATCTGTATTCGCCTGCGGCACTGCCAGGCCTGTATTGAACTGTATCTCGAAAACCGATTCTTTTCCGTTCTTGTTGCCCGGCTCAAAAGCATCGCTATAGTTCTGGTAAAGGGAGTAACCCATTTTAGTTACATCTTTCAATGCTTTTTCTGCCAGGTCGTATTTTTTCAATGTCAGGTATACATCGCCCAGCAGGGTTAATGCAGCGCCTTGGGTAGCGCGGCCGGTCTGCGGGAAAGTAGTTGCATCCAGTTTAGCGGCAGCATCTGAGGCATCCGCAATGATGAAGTCATATACTTCCTGTGCAGAAGCACGGGGAATATATGTTTCTTCACGGGTGAGCGGGGCGCGTTTGTAAATAGGTACGCCGCCGTAGAATCGCACCAGGTCGAAGTATGCAAGGGCGCGGATAAACTTCGCCTGGCCCAGGATGGAGTTGCGGCTGGCTTCTGCCAGTTTGATGTCGTCGATATGATCTATGATAATGTTAACTGCCGAAATAGCGCCGAAAGCCGCGTTCCATTTAGGAGGCGTTTGGTTGTTGTATTTATCATCCAGGAAGTCGGCAATGGCGTTACGGTTTACCGTAGCAACCGCCTGGTCGGAAGATTTATAATCATAATGCGTATTGTCTGAACGCATTTCACCCATTGCCCAGGCGCTTTTATTGTTATATAAGCCGCGCAACTGGTTATAGGCGCCGCTAACCGCCAGATCGAAATCATTCTGGTTTTTGAAATAGCTATTCAGGTTGACTCTGTTTGGATCGATCTCGTTGAGAAATTTCTTACAGGAGACCGTTGCCAAACTAACTATTGATAATATTAAAAAAACAATCTTTTTCATTTTTACTGGATTTAGAGGCCAAGGTTCAAACCAAACGTAAATGTTCTCTGCAGCGGGTAAGCGCCAAGGTCTTGTCCCTGCTGTGCCACGTATGCCAGGCCGCCGCCTGCGCTAACTTCAGGGTTGCCCGGGTAGCTGGTAAAGATGTATACGTTCTGTGCTGACGCATATATCCTTAAGCTTTTGATGTATGGAGTCCTGAATTTCCTCAGCATATAACCCAGGGTGATATTGTTGATGGTAAGGTGGGAAGCGTCATGAACAAACAGGGTGTTATCTGTACGATAGGCTGCTGTTGTACCGGCTAAAGTACGGGCTACCCTGCCATTACCGGGATCGGATTCTGAACGCCAGCGTTCCAGCAGTTCAGGAGGTCCGTTGAACACGCCATCCAGGTTATAGGTACTTTCCTGCATTCCATTCTTAAGTTTGTTGCCATAGGTACCAGACATGGTGATGCTCAGGTCGAAGTGCTGGTATTGAAAACTGTTGGTTAAACCGAAAATGAATTTAGGATTAGGATCGCCGATCACTGTCTGATCTTCAGGGAAAGTGATCTTGCCATCGCCGTTCAGGTCCTTGAACCGTACAGTTCCGGCCTGGGAGGTAGTGGTAGAACCGGTGCCATAATATTTAGGTCCAGCATCTGCTTCCGCCTGGTTTTTGAATATACCGTCGAATATATATCCATAGAACTGGCCGATAGGCTTGCCCACCAGGGTACGGAAATCTGTAAACTCTGATAATGTGATAGTAGGATCTGCAGCAAAAGGAATATTGTTCAGGCCTATACGTTTCACGATATTCCGGTTGAAGGAAATATTGAAGTCAGTGTTCCATTTGAATTTTCCAACCATATTTTTGCTGCTAACGGTGATCTCATGGCCCCACTGGCGAATATCGCCCAGGTTGTCCTGTACTTTATTGAAACCAGAACTCTGAGGCAGAGGAAGCTCATATAACAGCCCTTCTGTGAGTTTGTTATAGTAGTCGTAGGTCAGGGTGAGGCGACCATCGAGCAACCCGATATCGATACCGGCATCGAACTGGCGGTTGCGTTCCCAGGCCAGGTCAGCGTTGCCAAAGGTGCTCTGTACCTTACCGGGCGCAAGACTTCCGGAGAAAGTATAGTTGGCATTGTCGATCCTGGCGGCGGGGGTATAGTTGCCGATTTCATTCATACCTGTTAAACCGTAAGATGCTCTCAGTTTCAGGAAGCTGAGTTGTTTGATATTTTTCAGGAATGGCTCGTCGCTGGCGATCCAGCTTGCGCCAATGGAAGGGAATGTTCCCCATTTGTTATTGTCGCCGAACCTGGAAGAACCATCGCGTCTTACCGCTGCCTGTACCAGGTACCTGTCTTTAAAGCTGTAGTTCACCCTTCCCAGTAATGAAACCATAGACCAGGCGTTAAAGTTGGAAGTATTGGTAGTAAAGCGGGTAGCGGCACTGAGATAAGGAACGCTGTTGTCGGGATAGTCGCGGCCAACCATATCACTGAAATAACCTGTAGACCGCTGAATAGTGAAGCCGGCCAAGGCGCTCAACGAATGATCTTTCCCAAATTGCTGCTGGTAGTTCAATGTATTTTCGTTCAGCCATGTGTTGTCGTTGTTTACAGTAGACTGCCCGTAAGCGGAGTTATTTCCCGGAGGAGGATTTTCCATTGGCAATGCGTTGAAACCTCCCATGGAAGTAGAAGGAATGAACCTTTTCCTGTTCATGTTAGCGAGATCTGTACTTCCGGAAGTACGGAAAGTCAGGTTATCTGTCAGCTTCACTTCCGCGAACACGTTAGCCAATACACGCAAACGGTTGGCATCATCGCTTACTTCCAGCAACTGACGCAAAGGATTAGCCCAAACAAACTGGTTGGTAAACCCTGTAATGCCCAGGGCCAGCGAGCCATCCGGGTTGTAAGGAGAACCCATAGTAGGGATCATGGATGCAGAAGCGAAAATAGCCCGTTGTCCATCAACATTAAATCCTGTACCCTGCCTGTTATTATGTTCCAGTTGCAGTGATGGCGCTACGCCAACACCGATCTTCACCCTTTTGCCAGGATTGAAATCACCGTTTACACGCAGCGAAAAACGTTTATAGCCTGTGTTCTTAAGGATTCCCTGCTGGTCGAAAAACCCGCCTATAACGCTATACGCAGCTTTTTCGGTACCGGCGTTGATAGCGATGCTGTAATTCTGCACAGGCGCTGTTCTGGTAAGTTCGCTGAACCAGTCGGTACCTTCTCCATACTGTTCAGGATTCTGGTAAACGGCTGGTATGCCGCCTGTATAGCCTTCATATTTGATCTTATCTTCATAAAACCCTTTCATGTAAGTAGCCAGTTGACGGGCGTTCATTACAGGAGGGATCAGTTCACGCATCAGCGAGGCGGTACCATAATACGAGTTGAAATTGATCTGAGTAGCGCCGGCCTTACCACGTTTGGTAGTGATGATGATCACCCCGTTGGCCGCTCTTGAACCATATAAGGAGGTAGCTGCCGCATCTTTCAGGATGGTAAATGTTTCTATTTCATCCGGGTTGATGTTGTTGATATTATCCGGGTCGCCTATCATCGGCTGCCCGTCTACCACCACCAAAGGACGAACTTTTGAAGTCAGGGAAGCAGCGCCGCGGATACGCAGGTCCATTCCCTGGCCTGGCCTTCCTGTTGTTTGCGCTACCTGTGCGCCTGGCAATTTACCCTGCAGCCTTTCAGCAAAAGTACCTGTAGGCTGGTCTTTCATTTCAGAGGCATTCAGTTTGCTCACTGAACCTACGATCTCGCGGGCGTTCTGCCTGCCGTAGGCCACTACTATTTCTCCCAACTGGGAAGATGCTTTTTCCAGTTGTACATTGATCACGGTTTGCCCGTTGATAGACACTTCTTTAGGAGTATATCCCAGGAGCCTGAATTCCAGTACCCCAGTTCCGTCGGGAACGTTGAGAGAGTAAGTACCGTCGGGTAATGTAGCAGTTCCGGTTTGTGTATTCTTTAACCTTACCGCTACTCCCGGCAAGGGGTTCTTTTCTGTGTCGGTAACCCGGCCCTTAATGGTAACAGCTGCCCTGGCCTGTTCTGAAGTACGGGTCACTACAATGGTATTCTGACGAATAGTATATGTGAAAGGCTGGTTTGCAAAACTTTTTCTAAGCACTTCTTCCACGCTGGCATCGGTTACTTCCAATGCTACCGGCCTGGCATCTTTCAGTATATCTACATTCCACAAAACGTTATAGCCGGTCTGCTTCCTGATCTGGCGGAATACATCTTTTAATGTGATCTGTTTTGCCGATAATGTTACTTTCTGTGCAAAGCCGGTGGCGCTGACTTCCATTAATGCTGCGATCATTAAAACAACGGTCAGTTTCATAACCAACAGGATTTTTTTGCGCGTAGCGCCGGCCTTCACCTGGCGTACGACAGGTATGTAAAATTTCATTACATTTGGATGTTTGAGTTAAAAATCTAATAACTGTGACTACGATAAGCAAGAATTTGTCTTTCACAGGGTAGCTCAAATTGTTGCCGGGGGCGCTGGAACGCTCCCGGTTTTTTTGGTCCCTGTTCTTTAATTTTTTTTAAGGCATAACTGTAATCCTCCTTCCTTCTAGTTTAAAGTGAACGGTACCTGTTAATTCCAACATATTTAATACTTCTGATACATTCTTGTAGCGCGACAAACTACCTGCAATAGCTTTGCCTGAAAGGTTGCCCTGGTAGCGGATCTCCACGTCATACCACCGGCTCACCTGGCGCATGATGTCTTCTATTTTTTCATTATCAAATAAGAAATAGCCATTCTTCCAGGCAACTGCTCCTTCTGTATCTACTTCGCTTATATTCATTTTGCCTGAAGTTTTGTTCAGTACCACTTCCTTGCCCGGGGTCAGCAGGGCGCTGGCCTTCCGGTAATTCACATTCACAGCGCCTTCCAGCAAGGTCACCACGCTTTGCTGTTCGTCAGGATACGCTTTGATATTGAAATGCGTACCCAATACCCGGATGTCCATAGCGGTATCGGTGCCGGAATTGATGCTGACATAGAAAGGTCTTTTCGCATCTTTGCTTACTTCGAAATAAGCTTCCCCGCTGAGCACCACTTTTCTTTCGTTACGGGGAAAGGAAGCAGGGAAGCGCAGGGAAGATCCTGCATTCAGCCAAACGTTCGTTCCATCCTGCAGCGTAAGCTGGTATTGGCCGCCATAAGGCGTAACAAGCGTGTTATAGACGATCGGTGCGCCTTCGGCCTGGCTGATGTTATTGTATTGAAGACGACCGCTGTCTGTTTTATTTACCGCCGCATTGCCCTGCTCTGTGATCACGCCGTCTTTGGCGTCTTCCAGCACAACTTTTTCTCCATTGCCCAGCGTCAGGATAGCTTTGTTGCTGCCAGGTCCAACATCGTGTGCAAATTGAACATTGCCTTTATTCCGCGGTTGCTGCTTCGCCGGGAAATAAAAATATCCTGCCAGTCCTACTATCAGCAATACAGATGCCGCTGCCGCGAAATAATACCAGCGCCTGTTCGTAGCCGGTTTCCCGGAAGAAACAGTTATATGCCGTTGCAACTGTGCAAACATGCGCAAACGAACCTGCTCTTCCTCGTCGGCATTTTCCGATAACCATTCGGCATCAGCTTCGTTGTATTCCTGGTACCAGGCCATCAGCTGCTCTTCTTCGGCAGGTGTGATGGCGCCATCCAGGTATTTTTCAATGAGTTGAATGATGTTGTTTTTCAACGGATGTATTTTATCGTTACAGTGATATGTTCCTTAATTATATCGTTACCCTTAGTGTTAACAGAAATTTTTTTTAGCGGAGTTTTAACTTCAATTCTTTTAATGCTTTCGTGAGATGCGCTTCCGCTGTTTTCTCCGCAATGCCCATACGGCGGGCGATTTCGCGGGTCGTGAGTCCCTCTGTCCTGCTTAGTTTAAAAACCATCCGGCATTTTTCCGGCAGCCGCTCCACGATCCCATTGATCTGCTGTTGCAGGAACCTGGTATGTATTTTTTCCTCATCCCAAGTTGTCACTGCCGGAGCAGCCACCTGCCCCGCAAGTTCGGATCTTCTTTGCTGCCTGACGTATTGTTTAAATACCGACAATCGTACAGCGGTTGCCAGGTAAGCGCTGATATTATCTATTAATATATCTTTTCTCCTGTTCCACAGGCTGATAAATACTTCCTGTACAATTTCCTCGGCAATGGTCTTATCACGACTATGCAGGTAGGCGATGGCCAGCATAGGTTTCCAATAACGTTCATAGATTTCGGCAAACGCCTCCCTGCTGTCTCCGCGTAGAGACAATAGTAAAGCTGTATCAGGTTCTTGCCGGCGCCCTTTCATTTTACAGGTAGTTGGGTAAACGTGTTTCCGTTCTTTACCCTTCATAACATGGATCTTACGGTAATATGTACCATAAGAGACCTAATTACCCTTAGTGGGGCCAATGATTTTTTTTTGATTTTAACGCTGAGAAAAGAACAGGAGGATCAAGATCCAGATGTATGGGCGGCCAAGGTTAACTTTAAGTACTTTCAGCGCTTTGGTAAGATGAGCTTCCGCCGTTTTTTCGGCTATCTCCATGCGCCGGGCAATTTCAGGGATGGTAAGCCCCTCTTCCCTGCTCAGTTTAAAGACCAGGCGGCATTTTTCCGGCAGTTCTTCCACGATCCCGTTAATATATTGCTGCATGAAGCGGGAAAAGATCTTTTCCTCGTCCCAGGATGCCAGTAGAGGATCGGCTGCCTGTTCTGCAAGTTCGCTTCTTCGTTTCTGCCGGACATACTGTTTGAAAACAGATAACCTGACGGCTGTAGCCAGGTAAGCGCTTACATTGTCAATAAACAGGTCGTTACGCCTGTTCCATAGACTGATGAATATATCCTGCACAATTTCCTCGGCCATGATCTTGTCACGGCTGTGCATATATGCGATGGCAAGTAATTTCTTCCAGTAACGGTCATAGATCTCAGTAAACGCCTCCTTACTGTCCTCCCTGAGGAACGCCAATAAGTCTGCATCGGAATATTGACAATACTGATTCATGCTATGAAAATACGACCGCAAGAATAGAAAATTAATCGCGCAATTATACCAGGATATAAAAATATAACATTGAGGAAATATTAGGAGAAAATTTGCCGATTTATCTGCCCTTCCCGGTATTTCAGCAAAATAATGTTTTTATCCGATCCTGTATGCCATAAATATGGCAATTTCTCCCGGGTTTTCCGAAGGGTCGTAAAGTCCCAGGCGCAGACCATCTATGCGGAAACCCTGTTTCCGGTAAAAAGCGACCGCCGGTACATTGGTGTTCTGCGTCTCCAGCGTTACCTGTCTGAATTTACTTTGCGAAGCCTCCTTTATAACCCTGTTTATCAGCGCGCCGCCAATTCCCTTTTTCCGGTATTGACTGGCCACCAACAGGTTCTCAATATGCAAGGTATTATTCCATTGTTGCGCCGCGCAGATGATCATTCCGGCTACCCTGGTTCCATCGTATGCAGCAAAAGAATAACCCTCCGCTATCAAAGTTGCATATTCTTCCCAATCTTCTTCCGTTATTGTCCAGTCTTTCCGGAAAACAGACGGCAATGGAAGCAGCTTAAGTTCAAAAGAAGCTCCTTCGCCGGCGCTCCGGGAAGTTACTTCGAAAACTGATCCTGAAACATAACCGTTATGGCCCCAATACCCCGGTTCGTTGATTGGCAAACCGTTCAAAGATGAGAGTCTTTCAAACCTGATCATTTCATGATTTCCTGGCGACATTGTACTTCCTGCAATTTTATTGATGTTACCTGCTAAAATTAAAGGAAAGCTTTTCGTTTGCCAAGCAAAAAAGCGCGCCTCCGCGCCAGCTTTTTCAACATCCGTGCCGACAGCAACAAACTGCATCTTCAAATAGCCGAACGAATAACTGTACACATAACAATTAACACATTTATATTTAGCCTTTAATATAACGTCATCCTTCCGCCTGGTTGATTTTTTTAACTTCTATGCCTGATTATATTGCTGTTTCTTTATTTTCGCACGAGAAAGAGCGAAATTTTGAGAATAGACAGTACTCATAGTGACCTCGAGCTGATTAGTCTTTTAAAAAGAGACGATACCTATGCTTTCGATCAGTTGTATGCACGACATTGGTCAGCAATGTACAGGTCTGCTTTTTACCTGCTGAGAGATGAAGAAGCCTGCATGGATATTGTGCAGGACATTTTCACATGGCTGTGGGAGAAGCGCCGGGAGCTCGACATCCAGGCAGTTCCTTCTTACCTGCGGTCGGCAGTCCGGTTTAAAGTAGCTAATTACATCCGCTCGGGGAAAATACGGGAGTCATTTTATGCAGATCTGGCAACACTTGAAACGGAAACAACCATCGGCTCCCAGGAACTCCTGGAGCTGAACGACCTCAAAACCATCATCCAGCAAGCCATCAATACCCTTCCTGAAAAATGCAGGCAGATCTTCCTGCTAAGCCGGGACAGGCAGCTTTCGAATCAACAGATCGCCGATCTGCTGGGCCTTTCCATTAAAACCGTGGAAGCCCAGAAAACCATCGCCCTTAAAAGGATCCGCGCCGTAGTGGAGCCTCACCTGCTCGCGATGTTACTTTGTCCTATCCTTACCCACTACCATTATTAGGCTCCGGAAAAATTTTTTTCCTGTTTTAGGGGTCAGGCATTTTATAAGTGCCTAAGTATATGACAGCATTTACATGACGAGAGAGGAAATCATATCACTTGCAGAAAAAGTTGCGACAGGAATCGCCACAGATGCGGAGCTGGTGCAATTTAACAGGTTATTCGATTCTTTCGGCGGGCAGCAATGGAATGAAGAGTTGCTGGGCAAAGAAGAAGAGATAGGCCAGGCTATCCGTGCACGCTTGCAACCTGTGATCGGGCGGTCGCGGACGCGGAGGTTAAACAACTGGCGTACCTGGGCAGCTGCAGCCAGTGTAGCCATACTGCTGGGTGTGGGAGGTTATTTGCTGGAACAACGTTATACACAGCCGCGGTTATTACCGCAGGTAGAACGCTTCAGGAACGATATCCCCGCGCCAACCGGGAACCATGCTGTTCTTACGCTCAGCAACGGGCAAAAAGTGATGCTGGATAGCGCCGGCCTTGGAATGCTGGCCATACAGGGAAAGATCAAGGTAGCAAAAGGCGCCGACGGCACTATTGTTTACACAGGGTCCGACCAGGATATCGGGAACAATACCATCCAGCTGCCTGCGGGCAGCCGGGCATTGACCATTATGCTGAGCGACGGAACGAAGGTATGTATCGACGCCGGATCCTCGCTTACCTACCCGGTTGCTTTCACAGGAAAAAAACGTACTGTGACGGTTTCCGGCCAGGTATATTTCGAAGTAGCACAGAACAGCAATCAACCATTTACAGTTTATAACAGCTCAGACAGAACAACCATTGAAGTACTCGGAACCAGTTTCAACTTAAAAGCCTTTGCCACTGATTCCGCCACCAAAGTAACACTTGTAAGCGGTTCCATTAAGGTGAACACCGCCAAAACAACGCGTATACTGGAACCTGGTCAACAGGCCGTAACCAGCAACAACGGTAATATCAACGTCCAGGAAGCCACCGATATAGCGGCCATACTGGCGTGGAAAGAAGGTCTCTTCTATTTCAATGGAGCCGACATCACCACCATCATGTCGGAAGTTCAACGGTACTACAACGTAGAGGTTGTGTACCAAACAAATGTCAACGACCTGTTCGTCGCAAAAATCCCAAGAGATGTCCCGGTTTCTCAACTATTGAATTTACTGGAGATGACAAATCTTGTGCATTTCAAGATCGAAGGACGAAAGATTACAGTTATTCAGTAACGTAAGCATGCACCAAACCAGGTTACTTCCTATAAAGTCCACCAAGCTTTAAAGGCAGGGAAAGTATTGTCAAAAACCAACCGTTAAAACAAACGGGATTTTAATCAATTATCAACCAAACAAAGCTATGCATGTAAAACAGCCAGGGAGACGACTCCTTTCGCAGCGATCAGTAAAGACAACGATTTTCAGCTTATGCCTGTTGTGTTGCTGCCTGCTTGCAGGAGTACAGTCATTTGCCCAGAAAGTAACCATGAACCTGAACGGGGATAGCATGGAAAAGGCGATCCAGGAAATCGAGAAAAAGACAGGACTTAGTTTCATTTATGGTAAGAACCAGTTGAAACAGGCGGCTCCTGTTACCCTCCTGGTAAAGAACGAGGAATTGAATACAGTACTGAGGTTGTTGTTCAGCAACCAGCCGTTCACTTATTCAAGATCCGGCAACTTTATTATTATCAGGGCCAAAGACGCCCATAATGCAACGGCGCCGCAACAGGAAAAAGGGATCACCGTCAGCGGTGTGGTAACAGACGAGAAGGGCAATCGTTTGCCTTCTGTATCCGTTGTTATCCCCGGAACCCCTTTTGGCACGATGACGAACGACGCAGGACAATATACGCTCAGGAATGTGCCGCCAAATGCACAGATCGTGTTTTCCTATGTATCGTACGACGTTGTACGCGTTCCTGTTAACAACCGCACTGTGATCGACCAGGCGCTGACGCAGGCGGTAAAAGGGCTTGACGAAGCAGTGGTGATCGGTTACGGCACCACCACCAAACGTATGAACACCGGCTCAGTGAGCAGTATCACAGCCGCCGAGATCAGCACCCAGCCTGTGTCTAACGTACTGGCTGCGTTGCCTGGCCGCATCCCCGGCGTACAGATCACCCAGCAGAACGGTTTGCCGGGCAGCGCTGCAGTAGTGCAGATCCGCGGCCAGGGCTCTATGAACAGTGGTAACCTGCCGTTGTACGTGATCGACGGCGTTCCGTTCACCAACTACAGCGGAGGCCAGCCGGTAACAGACAACCTGAATGCCTGGGGTACCAGCGGCGCCAATGGCGGGATCAGCCCGTTCAGCATGATCAACCCGGATGACATCGAGCGTATGGACATCCTCAAAGATGCAGATGCTACCGCTATCTACGGAGCAAGGGGCGCCAATGGCGTTATCCTCATTACCACTAAAAAAGGTAAATCCGGCAAAACAAAAGTTAACGCTAACGTATATACCGGTTCAGGAAAAGTAGCCCGCTTCATCCCAATGATGAACACCCAGCAATACCTGGACCTGAGAAGAGAAGCTTTTGCCAACGATGGCCTCACCCCCACTACAGCCAATGCGCCTGAACTGACGCAGTGGGATCAGAATGCCTATACCGACTGGCAACGGCTCCTGATCGGCGGTACTGCCAGGTCAACCGATGCACAGGCCTCTGTTTCAGGCGGCGATACCAAAACACATTACCTCCTGAGCGGCGGCTATCATAAAGAAACAACGGTATTTCCCGGCGATTTCAACGATATGCGGCTCACGGGCAGGTTATCTGCTGATCATACTTCAGCCAACAATAAATTCTCTATCAGCACCACTGTCAATTACTCCAACGATAAAGGAGTATTGCCGACAAGCGATCTTACTTCTTCCTATAATCTTCCTCCTAACATGCCATTGTACGACAAAGATGGTAAGCTGGCCTGGGTTACCGGTTTCACCAATCCCCTCGCCCTGCTCAACAGGAAGATCTATAATACCACCACCAATTTCATGGCCAGCGCTAATCTCCGCTATACCATTATCAAAAACCTTAATTTCAAATTGAACGTGGGGTATACCAATACAGGGTTGGAACAGAATACAAGAAATCCTGCATCCTCATACAACCCTGCCAATAACCCTACTTCTTCAGCAGTATTTACTACCAACAAAACACAGAATTACATCATAGAACCAACGTTGGATTATTCTTACGACTGGGGTAAATCTTCGCTGAATGCCATGGTTGGCGGTACTTTACAACGCAGCCTCGCCAACGGCAATTTCCTGAATGGCGCTAATTACAGCAGCGAAGCGCTGTTGGGCACATTAATGGGAGCCGGCCTGGTAACCGTTAGTTACAATAACTACTTCGATTATAAATTCGCTTCCCTCTACGGCCGTGTTAATTATAACTGGGATAAAAAATACCTGTTGAATTTAACTTTCCGCCGTGATGCCAGTTCAAGGTTCGGACCTGATAACGCCATTGGCAACTTCGGCGCAGTAGGAGCCGCCTGGATATTCACAGAAGAAAACTTCTTCAAGGAACATTTAAGCTGGCTGGATTATGGTAAAGTAAGGGCCAGTTACGGAACTACGGGTAATGACCAGATCACCAATTACACTTACCTGGCACTGCTTTCCAGCGCGGGTACCTACCAGAACCAACTGGCACTCTACCGGGGTACCTTGCCTAACCCCGGCGTGAAATGGGAAACTACCAAAAAACTCGAGTTCGGTCTTGAATTCAATGTGCTGAACGACAGGATCAAATTCAGCGGCGATTATTACCGGAACAGGTCGGGCGATCAGTTGTTATACGCCGCGTTGCCTACCCAATCGGGTTATAACAGTTACGCTGCTAACATGCCGGCGCTTGTACAGAACAGCGGGATAGAACTGGAACTGAATACACTGAACCTGAAACGCTATGATTTCGGGTGGACCACTTCCTTCAACATCACCTTCCCTGCAAATAAACTGGTTAGCTTCCCGGGTATAGAGAAATCTTTTTATGCCAGCAGCTACCTGATAGGCCAGCCTATTGATGTGGTAAGAAGATATATATACACCGGTTATGATCCTAAAACAGGTATCCCGCAATACCAGGACCAGAACGGCGACGGATCAATCGATTTTAACAACGACCGGAAAGTGATCAACGCCGGTACCCCGTTCTTCGGAGGTATGAGCAATACCATCAGTTACAAGAACTGGGACTTTAGTTTCTTCCTGCAGTTCAATCACCGCAATGGAGTTATCAACAACATCTCCACCCCGATCGGCAGCAGCAGGAACAACCAGAACACCAGCGTACTGGACAGGTGGAGAAAAGAAGGGGATGTAGCTACCTTCCCGGCGGCCACATCAACTTCCGGCACTCCTATCTATAACGGCTATACGCAATACAGCAGTTCTACTGCATTATGGGGGGATGCCAGTTACCTGAAACTCAGATCAGCGAGTCTTAGCTACAGCTTCCCGCAAGAATGGCTGAAAACAATACGGTTCAGCAACTTCAGGGTATATGCAGAAGCGCAGAACCTGTTCACCTGGGCAAAGAACAAATACATTTACGATCCTGAAACCAGCGTTTCCGGCGGCGCACCCGGCCTGGGCACCGGCGCTATTGCCATGCCGCCGTTAAGAACAATTGTATTTGGTATTAACTGTTCATTCTAAAATCTAATTACTCATGTTTTCATTTAAAATAAATAAGAAAGCCATTGCAATTTTGTTGCTGAGCGGCTGTACACTTTCATCCTGCCGGAAACTGGTAGAAATTGGTCCTCCTGTGAACCAGGTAGGATTAGACCAGGTATTTGCCTCCGATGCAACGGCAACCAGCGCAATCCTGGGACTTTACAATGCCAGCAGCGTCAGGTCAGTATTATTCCCGATGACGGAATTACCAGGCCTTTCTTCTGATGAATTGCAGAACAATATACCTTCTGCCTTTTACGATGAATTTGGAAGCAGCGCTATTACCATTACCAACAGCCTGGTAGAAAACACGCTGTGGTATAACAACTACGGTAGCCTGAACCAGGCAAATGCGATGTTGGCCGGTATTGAACGAAGCAACACGCTTTCGACGGCTGTAAAGAATCAGCTGATGGGAGAAGCCAGGGTATGGAGAGCTTTTGTATTGTTCCAACTGGTTAATTACTTCGGCGATGTGCCAATGCCGTTAACAGATGATCCTATCGGCAACGCTACGCTGGCGCGTACGCCTGCCGCTACGGTGTGGGCACAGGTGATCAAAGACCTTACAGAAGCCCAGGGCCTGCTGACAGATGCCTATCCAAGCGCATTAAGAGGCAGGATCAACAAACAGGTAGCCAATGCCCTGCTGGCAAGAGCTTATCTCTACACCAGGGATTATAAAAATGCAGAAGCAACAGCCAGCCTGGTGATCAACTCCGGTTTATACAGCCTGAATAAAGACCTTAACAGTGTTTTCAGCAACACCAGCAACGAGATCATCTGGCAACTGGCAACCATTACAGGCCTTTCTATCTATACTACCAATGCCGACAATTCAGGCGGCAGCTTTGCTGCACCTGCAGGTACTATTCCCGGCGTTACGCTGAAAGATACCATATACAATACATTTGAAGCCGGCGACCTGCGCAAGGCTAACTGGGTTGCCCGTACGCCGATTGCAGGCAGCAACTACAATGTTATTACCAAATATAAACTGCGCGTATTACCCAGCGGCGCCACAACAGGAACCGAATTTAATGTAATGCTGCGCTATGCAGAGCAGTTCCTGATCCGCGCAGAGGCCCGCGCACAACTGGGCGCCAACGCCAATGCCATTGCCGACCTGGATAGTATCCGCAGCCGGGCGGGACTGCCAATGCTGGACAATAGTCTTGGTAAAGCCGCTTTGCTGGCAGCAGTGGAGCAGGAACGCAAAGCTGAATTATTCGGGGAATGGGGACATCGCTGGTTTGACCTTAAACGTACCCCAAGCCTGGTGAGCCCCGCTGATAAAACAAGGGCAGATGACGTTATGAGCGTCCTGCGCCCTGCTACATGGAACAGTACAGACATCCTGTACCCGATCCCTGACGCTCAGCGGGTAGCCAATCCTGCCCTCACGCAGAACCCGGGCTACAAATAATAATTACCATGCTCCGGCCACTGGTTGTCAACATTCCTTCGAACAACGACAACCAGTGGTCATTTCATCACACTATCAATAAACCAATCACCAATTATGAAAAAGCTAATTCCTATTTTACTCTGCGGAGGCCTGCTTACTACAGCGGTTACCGCAGGCGCCCAGCAAAAGAACAATGCCGACACGCTCAGGCAATATTATTTTAAGCTGGCGCAAGGTGAAGATAAAGACAAGGCTTTGCTGGAAACAAAGATGTATGCTTTGTTAAAGCAGGCAAAAAAAGAAGAAGATTACATACTTGCCGCTAACATGTTCTATGCAATGAAGAAGAACAAAACAAGTGATTCTATCCTTGTGGCAGCAAAAAAACGTTACCCGATGGGAGAACTGGTACGCGGCGACGAAGTACAGGTAGTGTATGACGAGAAAGACCCTGTAAAAAAAGAAGCGCTGTACAAAGCCTGGATCAAAAAGTTCCCTCCTGAAAAGTTCGGTAAAGAAAGGATTGCTTATGATTACGCCCGTAACAGTGTGGCAAGCGCTTATGCGGAAGCCGATAACGTGGCCAAGGCAGTGGAATATGCGAATATGACGGAAACAGACCTTTGGAAAGGCGAAGGCTGGGCAGGACCCGCTTACCGGCTGGCGAAAGGCAAACATTATAAAGAAGCCGCAGAACTGTTTAAGAAAGCCATTGATCTGTCTTACTCCTATCGTACAACGAAGAAAGATGAAAACGGGGCCAGGTTTGCCGCTACCGGCTATCCAGGTTACCTGGCCGCATACGTGAATGTCCTGTTTGAAGAAAAACAGTATGATTCAGCGATCGTATATATCAAACGTGCAATAGAAGCTGAAACGCCTGTAAGACCGGTTGTGAATGAAACATATGCCAAGATCCTTCTTGCGAAAGGAGATGATGCCGGCGCTTTCCAACGCCTGTCTGAAATCGGCGCTGCCGGTATGCTGAACAACAACAGCAGGCAAATGCTGGCCGATGCCTATGCTAAAGTTCGCGGCGGCAGCGGATTTGAAGCATATCTCGACTCCCTGAGAGGAGGCCTTGACGCTAAAATGCGTGAAGAGTTTGCCCGCCAGATCATCAACGAGAAAGCGCCCGACTTTACCCTTACAGATGTAGATGGCAACAAAGTAACCTTATCAGAACTTAAAGGTAAAACAGTGGTACTGGACTTCTGGGCAACCTGGTGCGGTCCATGCAAAGCTTCTTTCCCGGCAATGAAAAAAGCGCAGGAAAAATTCAGGAACGATCCTAACGTAAAATTCCTGTTTGTACATACCTGGGAAAAAGAAGCCAATGCAACTGCCAGTGCAAAAAAATTCATCACGCAAAACAACTACCCTTTTGAAGTGCTGATGGATCTGAAAGATCCTGAAACCGGTGCGAATAAAGTCGTAGAAAGTTACAAAGTATCAGGCATTCCTACGAAGTTCGTAATAGACAAGAACGGGAATATCCGTTTCCGTTTTACCGGCTTTGCCGGCGGCGATGACGCTGCGGTAGCAGAAGTAGCTGCCATGATCTGGCTTGCAAACAAGCAATAAACGAAAGGACCGGAATCCATAGCTAAAAAGGGGAAAGCTGCATTACGCAACTTTCCCCTTTTTCGTGATCCGGGTTTGTTATAAAGCCTGGTAAGTTACCTTACCGAGTTGAGCTCCTCCGGAAATCGTAATATCCGTATAGGTATTCTTCGGGAAAAATATGCTGGTCATAACAGACAATCCGTTGTCGGCAAATAACTCAACCGATGCATCGTCGATAACCAATGTCAGGTTCATAGGATCGCCGGTTGCGAAACGGGGAACAGTGTGCCGGCCAGCGAAACCTTTTTCGAAACCAGTTTCCCCCGATTTCGTCCTGTCAATGAAATATTCCTGTTTTCCCTCATCATACCCTATCACCGTTTGTTCGCCCTGGTTGTTCGACAATGTGATGGTAAAGGATGCTGCTTTGGGAAGCGATACGCTTACCCTGGCAGCGCCAGCCAGTTTACCTGCTTTCGAGGTGAGCTGGTAATTATCCGCACTCACATTTTCTGCCTTAAATACCTTGCCGCCGATACGGTTAAATTCCCTCACCGGCTCGGAAGCTACCAGGTATCCCTTTCCTGTTTTAACCAGTTTCAGATCCCTGGCAATGGTAGTAGCACTGCGCCAGTTGCCGGTAGGAACAACATTCGCATATTGCCAGTTGCTCATCCAACCAAGAAATATCCTGCGGCCAGGCGTATTGGACCAGGTGATACCTGCATATTCATCAGGCCCGTAATCCAACCATTTAATGTCCGTATGGTCAGCCTTAAATACATGCCCGTCGAAACTTCCTGTAAAATACTGGGTAGCAGATCCGCCGTTAGGCCCGCCGGGATTGATGTTCACGATCAATACCCATATCTCCTTTCCTTTATCATTTAAAGGGAAAAGGTCAGGGCATTCCCACACCCCGCCATGCGCTCCCAGGTTCTCACCAAACCGGCTTTCTTCTTTCCATTGTTTCAGATCAGGGGAAGAATAGAAGGTGATGTGATCTTTCGTAGCCAGCGTCATGATCCACTTCTTACCGGCTTCATACCAGGAGACTTTAGGATCGCGGAAATCGCGGATGCCCGGGTTAGATAATACGGGGTTGCCTTTATACTTTGTCCAGGTCTTTCCTTCATCAAGGCTATACGCAATACTCTGGTTCTGGAACTTATCAGATCCCGCCTGCTCCTGGCTATGATTGTGATTGGTATAGATCGCTACCATTGCGTTCTTTCCAAAACCTGCGGTATTCTTTGTATCTATCACCGCGCTTCCGGAAAAAATAGTTCCCAGGGTGTCGGGATAGAGTGCGATGGGTTGCTCTTTCCAGTGAATAAGGTCTTTACTGGTAGCATGGCCCCAGTGCATAGGTCCCCAAACCGTGTTATGAGGATTATGCTGGAAGAAAAGGTGGTAGGTTCCGTTGAAATAAACCATGCCGTTGGGATCGTTCATCCATCCCTTCTTAGGGCTGAAATGGATCTTCGGGCGATGCAATTCCCCTGTCTTATCCTGCGCCCAGGCCAGTGCCGGCAAAAGCAATGCGATAATAACGTGTCGTATTCTCATAGCATATAAATTAGTTGATCTGGTATAATTTCAAATTTTTAACCTGCAGGTTGCTGTTGGCGGCGTAAATTCCCCAAAAGCTGTTAGACAACGAATAGATCCTGGAAGTCAGCGCCACTTTATCATCTATATACAGGGTACAAACAGTGCCATCTATCACGACCTTCAATTGGTACTCCCTTCCCGGGGCCAGGGAATAATTTACAGCGGCATTGGTGCGCGCTGCGCCGCCATTCATATAAACGCTGGCAATACGCTTCGCCACCCCATTGATGTCAAGTATGTAACGGTTACCCTGGCCAAACGATTTATCCATCCCGAAAGCCAGGCCAAACTGTGCATTGATATCTGCTCCCGTAATGGTGGCTGTTATCATTTTCTTCCCGCTTACCTGGTCGAAAACGATGTATGCAGGATCAGCAGCCGTTTTAAAAATAATATTTTCCTGGTCCTGCTGGATTGCCGCATCTTTAAATACCGTACGTGGAGCGATCGGATCTGAAATCCTTTTCTCTGTCGCCGCCGGCAGTTTTACATTCAGCGTACCATCGGGGTTCTGCGACAATTGGTGCGAAACCAGGTTGCCGCCCCAAAGCCTGTCGCCATTGTCGCCGTTGTCGGCATTCCGGGGCGTCCAACCAACGAGGTAGCGTTCCGTTTCATTACCGGCAGTTTTACCCGCGTAAAAATAGGAACCGTCCAATATATCGTTCGCCGGTTTGGTCCATGGCCCGTTCATTGAATTGCTGTAGCGATAATGCACCATAGGATGCGCGCCGTTTTCGGAGAATACAAGATACCAGTAATTACCGAATTTAAACAGGTTAGGACATTCCATCATCACATAATTATCAACATCCGCCGTATAAAACAAACCCTTGTAGGTCCAGTTATCCGCCGCCGGATCTTTTGTAGTGAATTGCGTGATAACGGCCCTGTTATTATACCTGGAGGCAACCAGCATCAGGTACTCGTTGGCTTCTTTGTTGTATATAACTTCTGCATCCCTGAAATTATACAGGTCCGTAAATCCCTCCGGCGAATAGATCGTATAACCGTAATGTTTAGTCCAGCTCTTCAGGTCGGTGCTGGTAGCATACATGATACATTCTCTCGATTTCCCGAAAGCCCAGTTCTTTTCATCCGAATAAGTATAATACATGTAATACTTATCCCCTGCTTTGATCACCGATCCTGTTCCGATCTTTGTATCCGGCTGGTCTGCATTTCCAAAAGGCATTACTCTTCCTTTATACTGGTAGCGGGAAAAATCGTTCGTTTCAAAAGTATGAATGGGATGGTAACCGTAAGAGGTCCAGTCGCCGTCGTGCAGGTAAAAAATATGGTAAACGCCATTATCATAAAAGGGCATGGGATCCCCTGCAAAGCCGGAAGAATAATATGGCTGGCCGCCGGCAGGTTGCATCCACATGGCCGGGGGCGCAGGGTACACCGGGCTTCCGGCGATAACATCGGGCGTCAGCCCTCCCTTCCCGCTTTTCTTGCAGGCAAATAAAGCTACTACAGTGCATAAGCACCAAAGATGTTTATATGTGATATACAGACTACTTTTCATGTTCTCGTTTTCGTACAAATATTTTTAAGGATGCGTTACCGTGATATTGCTGAAAGTAGCATCGCTGTGATCAACAAAGATGCCCCAGTTAGTATTTGGCGCACGGTAAATCCGGTTGGTAAAAGCTACCTGGTCGTTGATGTATACCACAACAACCGAGTGTTCTACTACAATCTGGATTTTATAGTTCGTATTCGGCGCAAGCGTTACCGGCACATCGTTTACCGGCGTGCTATCCAACTGGCTCCTGGGCTTCGTCTCGAACTTGAATTTATTGAGCGAGGGTACAAAACGAAGCTGGTAGGTATTTTCATACCCATCGCAGGCGCCGATGAAAAACCCGAAATCTTTTGATGAACTGGCATACGATACAGTGGCAGTGATCATGTACTGATCCCTGTTAACGGGATTGTATAACACGTTGGCCACATCCAGGTCTGCATTGCTGATAAGGCGGTATGATTCCGTACCCGGCACTGTATTCGTTACATTTCCCCATTGGCTGTTTTTGGTGAATGGTTCCGATGCCGTTTCCAGCCAGGCTTTTACAGTGTGAGGGATCGCGGTAGCGAGATCGCCGTTGGGCAAGGCGTATATCTTATGGGTCACCAGGTTGCCGCCCCAATCGGGAGTGCCGCTATCCGTATTCCCCGACAAGGTATGACACCAGGCAAATATATAGGCATCGCCGTAGCCATCCGGAACGGCTTTAGCGGCATAATATGCGTTACCATCTATCCGGTCGGGCCCTGCGGGCATGCTCCAGGGGCCGTTCAGCGACGTGCTTTTCCTGTAATGAACATAGCGTTGGCTGGCATCATTCACACTCTGGTCCGAGAACATCAGGTAATAATAACTGCCATATTTAAAAACGGAAGGGCATTCCATGTTGAAGTAATTATTGCTGCCTCCATCATAAAAAACGCCCTGGTAGCTCCAGTTCAGCAGGTCGGTGGACGTATACTTCGCTATCACGCCGCGCCATGCACCATTGTGGTTCTTGCGGGCGGTGATCAGCATCAGCCAGTTGTTGTTTACATTATCGCGGATCACGAACGGATCGCGCCAGTTATCGTTTTCATCATACCCGATACCGGCCGGCGTATTGATAGTAGCAAAACCGGCGTTCTTCACAAAGCCGGATACCGGGTTGGAGGAAGTGGCCAGCATAACGCCTTCTCTCCTCACCCCATTCGTACATCCTGTAATGTCGGGGTTATGACCTGTATAGAATGCGTAGTAAGTGTTGCCGTTCTTAACCAGGCTGCCTGCGCCTATGGAGTTATCCTGGGCGCACGGATCGCTGGCCGATGCAATAATGGAAGCAGTTTCCGTATAGTTATGAAAGTCGGAAGTTACAAAGCCGAACCAGGGGTGTTTCTGACCCGCGGCGCTCCAGATATTCTTTAAAAAATACAGTTTATAATTACCGGCAACAGAATCATAGAACGGGGTAATATCGCCTACCCGAACATTATCGGAGCACATGCGGTAGATGGAATAATTGATGCTCTCCGGCATGGCCGTGCACTGAAGCGTTGTGGCGCTGGTGGCAACGCTGCTTAACGTCTTCCTGTTGTCGGATGCCATAGGGTCGTATGACCGTTTGTTGCAGGCGTTCAACGCCACTGTAACCAACAACGCAAAATGAAAGAGATGTATATTCATACCGTTAAGATTTATTGTTATAAATAACTTATTTGCTCAGGTACTTCAGGGTGTTGGCCGTCATCTTCTTTATGTTGGGAAGATAACTGTTCGCAGGCTGGTTGCCGCTGTTGGATGGATCGGGTTCTGAATACCAGTCGTAACACCCGGAACTGATGGTAATAGTTTTACCATGCGCGGCAGTTCTAGGAAATTCGGCCATTGTTACAACGGTATTATGATCGCCGTCCCACTCTGTACTTCCCAGGTCGATACCGCCTGTTTGCGCGCGCCAGTTGGCAATAGTTCCATAACCTCCCCAATCAGGCACATACCACTGGGCGGTATGATTGAGGCGGTAAACGCCATTGGAAAGCATATACACCGTGGCATAAGGTTTATCGGGCGTGAGGGAAAGCCCGGCAAAGGCCGGATGGTTTTCATGCCCTTTAAAAGATATACCCCAGGCCCAATTTGGCTCCAGCCATTGTTTGCCTGTTGGGTCGCCAAAATTATTGTTAGGCGCTTTTCCTGCGGGCACTATACCCAATGCTTCCACATACCTGGCGCCATAAGAAGTAAGGAGGAACGATCCGCCTTTCGAGTAGTAGGTTTTCAGCGCAGCAAGTATATCTGCATCCAACGCGATGGCAGGCAGGTCCTGGGTATTATCTTCATGCCACCAGATTGCTGCGAACACGCCCAGATCAACGCTATGATCTTTGACGTGATCGAAAGACAGGAACTGCGCTTCCGGGTTATCTCCGCTCAACCATACCCAGGCTGCTTTCTCATCAGGATTGGTAATATCATTTGCCGTAGCGGCAGTGCTCAGGAAGGCCACTTTTACGGGCGTGGTAACAGTTACTGTATAATCGATAGCTACCTGCCCTTTGCTGATCCTGTATACCACCGGGTTGGTGAAATCTGTAGCCTGGCCGCTGGCAGGATCAACAGTTGCGCCGGCCGCCAGTTTTATTTCCGGCGTCAGCGCTGTCAGGTCAGTACCGGATGGCACTACCGCCCTTATCGTGCGGGCATTATTGTCGATATCTGCATTCACTCCCTTTACCACGAACGACTGGATGACTTTTTCTTCAGAAGCTGTCACCGTGTAATCTTTATAAATATTACCGTTGATCACCCTGAAGCGTACCGCGTTCTTCAGGTTCACAGTTGCGCCGGATGCCGGCGTTACACTGGCTCCCTGGGGCAATGTGATAGTTGGTATCACTTTGGTGAAATCGGTTCCGAAGGGCAATGTGATGTCAATGGTTCCTTTTATTGTATCAATAGCGCCCTTTGCCCCTGCTACCTCAAAAGAGGTAATAGCCGTATTGCCGGAAAGGTCCAGGGCTATGCCTCCGTCATTCCGTTCGCAGGAGAAGAGCAGCAACAGCTGGCAAACAGCTGTCATATAAGACAGGAATCTTTTCATAACGCAGCGATTTGTCAGTTTACTTAGTAGTTGATATTCTGTTTGTACACGCCCCTGCTGAAGTTCAGTTGATTCTGCGGAATAGGCAGGTATTCATGTTTGTTCTTCGTGAAATTCGCGCTGTTCAGGAAAGAACGCCGTGTTTTTTCAACGAGGAAATATTTGTTCAATGTTTCGGCCGCAATGCCCCAGCGAACAAGATCGAAGAAACGTTGGTTCTCCTGCCCCAGTTCGAGGCGGCGTTCAAACCGCAATGCTTTTCGTGCTGTTGCCTGGTCCCAGGTAACATTCACTCCCGGTACATATAAACCTACTTTGTAATGGGCTTCATAGCTGCCATCGGCCTTCTTCAACCGCCCGGTACTATTGGCGGCCCGCTGGCGTATTGCATTGATCAGCGGCAGCGCATCGGCCTGGCGTCCCATCTCTATCTGCGCTTCTGCCTTCATTAAAAGCACTTCTGCAAAACGCATCAGTATTTTGTTCTTTGAATTTGGGAAGAAAGGAGGACGGGCTACAAAATATTCCCCATCCGGCGATACGTTTTCTTTCATCGACGCGTAGATCCCGTAAACAGCCGGGTTGCGGTTCCAGGTTTCTTTATACACCCTTGCAGGTTCGTACTTCCAGTTAAATTCCGGGATGCCTACAGTATGGTTCAAACGCGGATCAACGTTATCCTGGTAGGGATTCACATTCACGTCGTTGAAGGCGTCCAGCAGGGGAAGCCCGTTCACATCTGTTCTGAAAGCATTTACAAAATTCTGGCTGGGTTTATGAAAATCGCAACATCCCAATCCCTGCGGTACGCTCAACGCATCTCCGAAATTGAGATGGCCTACATCCGTACCGTCATTCTGTGAGAACTGGATTGCAAACATGCTTTCCGGCCCGTTTTCGTACCTGCCGGGTAAAAAGTTGGCAGCATAATCATCTTCCAGGCGATAGGATGAAGTCATAGCCTGGTCGCAGGCGTCTATTACCTGCTGCATCTTCTGCATATCCACGCCTGTAACATTATAATGCTCGTCCTGCCTGAATCCCTGGTAGAGCCTTGTTTTAGCCAGGAAGGCATACGCGGCGGCTTTCGAAACCCTGCCTTTATCTGCCTGTATATCCGGCAAATGATCGGCGGCATATTGAAAATCGCCCGCGATCTTTTCCCAAAGGCTGTCGCTGCTCAAAGCAGTATTAGATACTTTTCCATAATCATCCAATGGCACATTCTCATCCAGGTATGGTATCCTGTTAAACAATTCTTTCAGCATAAAATAATACAGGCCTCTCAGGAACCTGGCTTCACCGATGCGTTGTTCTTTCAACGGGAATACCGACTTATCTATCTTATTGAGATACGATAACGCAGTATTGGCACGGCCTACGCCTGTATAGATCTTAAACCATTGCCCGTCGAAAGGCCAGAAGTCTGCACGGGTATTGGCAAACGTTTCCATAAAATGGAATTCCTGCCCATCGCCTTCATCACGGCCTCCCTTATACGCATCGTCGGACCGTACATCTCCATACTCCCACAAACTGTATGACACGTTGATATCTCCGCTTGTTAAGATCGCGTAAGCTGCCGTTACAAACTTATCCGCGTTCTCAGGTGTCGCTACCTGGTCGGGACTTAATACTCCCTGTGGTACTATATTCAACTGCTTATTGCAGCTTGTTATTAAAAAGCCCGTGATAACGAGACTGTACACTAATCGTTTCATGGTAAAGACGTTCTTGGTAAAGATTAAAAGGTTACACTTACACCGCCTGTAAACACAACAGGATTGGGATATCCAAAGCCCGGGTTCTCAGGATCCAGGCCGGTGAATGACTTGTTCTTATGCACAAGCCATACGTTATCGCCACCTACATACACCCTTAATTTTTGGATACTGAGCCTGTTAAGCAGTTGTTTCGGGAAGGTATAACCCAGTTGAATATTCCGCAGTTTCAGGTAATCGCCCCGTTCTATGAAGTAGGTAGAAAACCTTGACTCGAAGTTGTCGTCGGTTGCCGATATGGCAGGGATAGACGAATTCGGGTTTTGCGGCGACCATGCGTTCAGCAGGCGGCTTCCTTTGTTGGAACCTGTTTCTCTCACGCTCCAGAAATCCGTATTGTATTTTACATCATTGATAACAGCGTTGCCCTGCACTCCCTGGAAGAAAGCAGAAAGATCAAAGCCTTTCCATTGTACGGCCAGGTTAAGTCCATAAATAAAATCAGGATGTGGCGCTCCTATCCAGGTGCGATCCCGGTCGTCGATCACTCCATCGTCGTTCAGGTCTTTGTACCGGATCCGGCCCAGGCCTTTGCCTAACTGCCTGGCCGATTCGTCCACTTCTTTCTGCGTTCTGAACAACCCATCTGTTACGTAGCCGTAGTAGGAGTTTACAGGGCGCCCGAGAATATTATCGTCCAGGCCATTGCCGCCGTAATTGTTCACGACAGATTCCGGCAGTTTGGTGACTTTATTTTTATACCCCGAGATATTCCCGGATACCTGGAATTCCACTTCGCCGATACTGCCGTTATAAGTAAGCGCCGCTTCCCAGCCCCTGTTCTCCATTGATGCGCCGTTCACCCATTGGTTGCCGGCTTCGCCCAGTACGGCGATGTAAGGGGGCAGTACCAATATGTCGCTGGTCTTTTTGGTAAAGTATTCGAAGCTTCCTGTCAGTTTCTGTTCCCAGAAGCCCACGTCTATTCCGTAGTTGCTCATGGTAGTTGCTTCCCATTTGAGGTTATCATTACCCCGTTGGGTGATATGATAACCGGAAGGAAGCGTGCCCGTATTCGCGCCCGCTATGTCATAAGAGGTGCCATTATAATCTGTTACATAAATGGAGTAAGCGCCCACGTTGCTGATCTCCTGGTTGCCCGTTTGTCCCCAGCCATAGCGGAGTTTAAGATCGCTGATGAAGGAAGGAGCATTTTTCCTGAAGAACTCTTCCTGGCTTACGCGCCAGCCAAGCGAGAAGGCTGGGAAAGTACCGAACTGGTTGTGGATACCAAACCTGGAAGATCCGTCCCGGCGTATGGTAAAGGAAGCAAGGTATCTTGAATCATAAGTATAGTTCACTTTTCCGAAGTACGACATCAACGCGTTGATAGCGCCGCCCCCTCCATTGTTTTTCTCGCCGGTTCCGGCATCCAGGTATGTATAGTTCGGATCTTCTATCGCGTAATTCTTCCTGCTGGCCCAGAACGAGAGGTCGTTCTGTTTATAGAATTCAGTTCCCAATACCGCGTTCACCAGGTGTTTGCCGATGGTACGGTTATAGTTCAGGGTGTTGGTCCATGTAACCCTGGAGCTGTTGGAATAGTTCATTGTTAGCTGGTTCTCGTTCCCTACCAGGTATCCCGACTGGTACTTTTTCAGGAAGTTATCCGCCAGGTAATTGCCGTAGTCAATACCCGCGCTGGTGCGGAGGTTCAGGCCGGGAATGATGGACAGGTCCGCATAAACGTTGCCGAATAACCTTAGGTACTTGTACCCGTTCTGCTGGTTATCCATCAATAGCCTCACAGGGTTTTGCCTGTCGTTCATCCCGCCCCAGGGGCCTCCCCAGCCGATGCCATCTACGGTATGCACGGGCACAATAGGCAATGCCTGCAGGGAGAGGTTCAATACGCCCGGGTCCTGTACTTCTTTTGTACGGTTGATGGTGAAGTTCTCTCCTACCTGCAAACGTCCTTTCAGGAGTTTGTAATTGGCATTCATGCGGGCGGAAAGACGATTGAAATTGGTTGTTTTTATCACGCCTTTGTTATCGAAGTACCCCACAGAAAACAGGTAGCTCCCGTTCTCTGTTCCGTTGGTAACAGAGAGGTCGTACGATTGCACGATGCCAGTCTGTGAGATCTCGTCGAACCAGTTGGTGTTGGAAGTCCGCATTGTTCTCCTGTCGCCGTCGATATATTCCGGCAAGAGGATCTTATCCAGCACAGGAGTTCCGTTGTCATCCGCATGCCATTGGAAATTGTAACCGATGCTGTTGGCATTAGGATCTCTGCCGGTATTAACGGCAGCCTGCCAATAGGCCTGGCCATAGCCTCCCGCATTCAGCATTTTGGGTTTGGTTGTATAGGTTTGTACGGCGGTATAGGCGTTTACGTTAACCTGCATGCGGCCGGAGCGGCCTTGTTTGGTTGTAATGATAATCACGCCGTTGGCAGCGCGGGCGCCGTAAATGCTGGCTGCCGACGCATCTTTCAGCACCTGCATGGTTTCAATATCGCTGGAGTTGAGCTCATGCAATCCCGCTTTGGTTGGCACGCCGTCGATGATATATAACGGGTCGTTATCGTTCAGCGTACCAACTCCCCTGATGCGCACCGTTACCGGCGCGCTGGGCGAACCGCTGGAAGTGATAAAGACGCCGGACACCTGTCCCTGCAACGCTTTAACAGGATTGGCCACTGCCTGTTTCTTCAGGTCGCCCACGTTCACCACGCTTACAGCGCCGG
Source organism: Chitinophaga terrae (ex Kim and Jung 2007) (assembly GCF_900107795.1). Taxonomy (GTDB): domain Bacteria; phylum Bacteroidota; class Bacteroidia; order Chitinophagales; family Chitinophagaceae; genus Chitinophaga; species Chitinophaga terrae. The sequence goes on along the minus strand of NZ_FNRL01000020.1, from coordinate 38,470 downwards.
TAAGATCGGCTTTGCGTTGCGTCTGGTAACCCGTGATCACTACCTGGTTGAGATCTGAAATGTTGGCCGATAGCTCTGCTACGATCTGTCCGGATGCCGGCACCGGTACCCTGATGGTGTTCATCCCGATACAGGAGATGGTGATCAGTTCATTTGCCTCGGCTGCCAGGGAGAAATGCCCTGTACTGTCTGTAGTAACGGTCTGTTTCTGCGAGATCACAGTAGCGCCGATAACAGGTGTGCGTGTATTCTTATCTGTTACCAGGCCTCCGACCTTCTTTTGCTGGGCAAAACCATGAATGGCGATGCCAAGAAAGATCATTGTTAGAAATCTTTTCATAGTCGTGGAAATGTTTTACAATGAAATAGTGTTAATTAATCGGGAATGGAGCAGATGATATTAGTCCTGTCTATTTCACTGACATCGTAATCAGGGCAGCCGCCTTTTTTTGTAGCAACGAAAGCCCCTACTTTGCAGGCAAATGTCAATGCTGCATCTACATTTTTGTTTTCCATAAATTTTGAAAGAAATGCCGCCAGGAAGCTGTCGCCGCTCCCAATGGTATCAGCAACCTGTACTTTAAAGCCATCATGTAAATAAGAATGATCCTGGTGTTTGATAGCCGCTCCTTTTGCGCCGCGGGTGACAATAAGCGTTTCGATGTTGAACCTGTGTTGCAGCAGCTGCATCTTTTCTTCTATGCCGATATAGTCGCCGTACCAGCCTGTTACAAGTCCCAGCTCTTCCTCGTTCATCTTAACTATATCTGCCTTCCTCAACAGGTAGGTGATATGTTCCTTGTTAATAAAAGGCGCCCGCAGGTTGATGTCCAATACTTTGGTGCAGGGAAGTTCCATTAAAGCCAGCAGGGTATCCCTGGACCCTTTGTTACGCATGGCCAGGCTGCCAAAAACAAAATAGCGGGATTGGGAAATGAGCGTTTCATGATCGGGCTGTTTTTCTATATAATCCCAGGCTACATCTTCCACTATATCATATTTCATATCGCCCGCTTCGTTGGGAGTGGCAAGCACAATACTGGTTTTGTGAAGGGCATCTACCTGTACAAAACTGGTGTCGATACCTTTGTCTTCAAAGATCTTTCTTAAAGCAATTCCCCTTTCATCGTTTCCTAAACGGGAGATAAGCGTGGCTTTACGTCCAAGTTTGGACAAGTGGTAAGTAACATTCATCGGCGCTCCTCCGGGCAGTTCCTGGCCCGGCAGTACATCCCAGAGGATCTCACCAAAACAGACAACCTCGTTTTTCTTATTCATCATGATAATCGTTTCTTAATAATAAAATCTTAAACCGGCTGGGTGGCGCTTTCCGTGTTCTTTACGCCTAACTTCTCTTCCATCTCTTCCAGCGACACGCCTTTCGTTTCAGGCATCCGGAACAAGACCCAAAGCAATTGGGCCGTCATCATTACCATGAAAAAGAGGAAGATCTTGGCAGGGCCGATAGCCGGGTTGTTGGCAAAGAATGGGAATACGCTGGTGATGATGGCCGCCATGATCCAGTGAACGGAGCTGCCCAGCGATTGACCATAGGAACGAACCTGGTTGGGAAATATTTCTGAAATAAATACCCAGATCACAGCGCCCTGTCCGATGGCGTGAGAAGCGATAAATAGGAACACCAGCACCGGCACTACCATCCCGCCCAGGTATTGAAAGTAGAACGCGGCGGCAATAGCCCCCAGGGAGATGATATACCCGATGGAACCAATAAGCATCAGGCTTCTGCGGCCAAGTTGGTCGATTAACCGGAGGCCCAGCATGGTGAAGATCATGTTTACCAAACCTACTCCCGCACTCTGGAGGAAAGCGGCGCTTTTTCCCAGACCAGCCAGTTCAAAGACCCGTGGCGCGAAATAGATAATGGCATTGATCCCGGAAAGCTGGTTGAACATGGCCACTAATACCGCCATGATAATAGGCCTGGCATAGCGTTTTGAAAAGAAGGCGGACAAACTGGCTTTCTTTTTATCTGCCTCTACTTCCTGGCGGATCGCCTGGATGGCGTCGTCGACCCCTTCGGGATCAGAAACTTCCAGGATTTTACGGGCGGCGGTATAGTCGTTCCTGTGAACCATCAGCCAACGGGGACTTTCAGGTACGAAGAACAGCAGCGCAACGAAGAGGGCTGCCGGTATGGCGAGTACTCCCAGCATCCAGCGCCAGGCTTCATCGCCCTGCGAGGCTAACAGGAAATTGGAAAAGTAAGCGAGTAAGATACCGAATACGATATTGAACTGGAAAGTGGCTACCAGTTTTCCCCTGCTTTTGGCCGGCGCAATTTCAGAAATAAACATAGGCGCCACTACGGAAGATGCTCCTACTCCCAGCCCCCCAATAAAGCGGAAAACCATAAAGGTGATAACATCATGCGCCAGGGCGGAGCCTACAGAAGATATAAAGAATATGATCCCTATCCAGAGCAGTACTTTTTTGCGCCCGTATCTTTCTGCCGGAATACCTCCCAGCAAAGCGCCTATAATGGTTCCATATAATGCTGCTGCTAAAGCCTGGCCGTGGACGACATCACTTAAATTCCAGATATGCTGTATTTGTTGTTCGGCCCCGGAGATGACCGCTACATCCATTCCAAAGAGTAAGCCTCCCAGAGCAATCACTATGCTCCAAAATAAAAGTCTGTTTTTCATAACGTTGAAATAAATCACTTTTGATGGCCTGAAAATAACCCCTGGCAGCTCCTCGTTCATTTCAATTTTGTTTCTATTACTTACAAACTTTTAAAAACAGGTTATATATTTGATTATCAATTCATTAATGATCATTACAGAAAGGCGTTTTTAATTTTTGTATCAGCAGATTTTAAAATTGTATCGCTTTATTTCTATTTTTGGCAACGATGATCTCCAAAACAGCTTTTAGGCGCCTGCTATGGGTTTCCCTGCTTTCTCTCCTGCTGCTTCCGGCCTGCCAGGAAAAGCAGGAGAAGATTTATTTAATAGGTATCTCCCAACTGGGAGATGCGGATGCCTGGCGCAGGGAAATGAAGGAGGAGATCGACCGGGAACTGGTATTTAACCCAGACCTGAAAATTCTTTACAGGCAGGCTAACTACAATAGCGCCGAACAGGTGCAGCAGATCAGGGAGCTGGCTGCCAGGAAAATAGACCTGCTGATCGTTTCGCCCAATGAGGCGGCGCCGTTAACACCGGTTATAGACAGTTTATATAAACAAGGTATCCCTGTTGTAGTGGTTGACCGGAACATTTCTTCTGATTCCTATAATTCATTTATCGGGGCCGATAATATTGAAGTGGGCAGGCTGGCAGGGCAGTATGCCGCAAGCTACCTGGATAAAACAGGCAATATTATAGAGATCACCGGGCTTCCTTCCTCTACTCCCGCCCTGCAAAGGGAAAAAGGATTCGGGGATGAAATTGCCCGTTACCCGCATATCAACGTTACTGTAATACAGGGCGACTGGCTGGAAGGCAGCGTGCAACGGCAGCTTCCCCGGATGAAAAAAGAGCTGCAGAACACCAGGCTGATATTTGCCCATAACGATGTGATGGCCAATACTGCCGCCGCCATCTGTAAAGAACTGGGATTTCCGGGTATCAAGGTTATCGGGGTAGATGCACAGCCCCGGACAGGCCTGGAATTCGTGGAAAACAGGTCATTATTGGCTTCGGTACTCTACCCGACCGGGGGAGGCGAGGCTATCAGGGCAGCCGCAAAGATCCTTCACGGGCAGGAAGCGCCGAAACGCGATTTCCTGAGAACCATTATCGTAGACAGTACCAACGTGGTAATGCTGCAACAGCAGTTCAACAGGGTGATTGCCCAACAGAAGGACATTGTACGCCAGGACGGCCTGCTAAAAGAACAGGCAAGAACGTTCAGGACGCAGAAAAACCTCATCCTTATATTAATTGGCAACCTGGCCCTGCTCCTGATGCTCTCCGGCCTGTTGATCTATTTAAGAAGGAAGAATATAAAAGCATATAAGCTGCTTCAGTCGCAAAACCATGAAATCCGCTCCCAGAGCGAGCAGATTAAGGAAATGGCCCAGCAGGTGCAACAAGCCAGCGAACAAAAGAGCAACTTTTTCACTAATATCTCGCACGAATTAAAAACACCGCTTACCCTCATCCTTGCGCCAACAGACGAATGCCTGCAAAATCCTAGAACGCCTCCGCATATACGCTCGCAGTTTGCCCTCATCAAGAAAAGCGCATCCCGCCTCTCGCTGCTGGTAAACCAATTGATGGATTTCCGCAAGCTGGAGTTGAACAAAATGCGGCTGAAGATACAGGAAGTGGATATGCTTCCTTTCATTAACGACATTATCGACGCATTTAAAGGACTGGCCAGGCAGCACCAGATCGACTGCCGGATGATCACCAAAGAATCATCTGTCAAACTCTGGATCGACCCCGAGAAAATCGAGAAAGTATTCTTCAATATATTATCCAATGCCTTTAAGTTCACCGCCGACGCGGGGCATATTTATGTGATCGTGGAAAAACATGACGACTCGAACACCGTATCCATAAAAGTGGCAGATTCGGGGTTCGGGTTAAGCGCACAGGATAAAGAACGGATTTTCGATTTCTTTTACTATGGAGATGTGCATAATCAAAATGGCAGCGGCATCGGTCTTGCGCTTTCGAAAGAGTTGGTAGAACTGCACCACGGAACCATTGTGGCTGACAGCGAAAAGAACAAGGGCACCGCATTTACCATTACCCTTCCTATGGGAAAAGACCAGTACACCGACGACCAGATCGTACCGGTCAAAGACTGGGGCTACAACAGCGAAATGGATACCTGGATCGCCGATTACAACATAGGCGCTATTCCACAGGCCATTCATCCGCAACCCGCCGAACACGGTTCTTCTACCGGCAACACTATCCTTATCGTGGAAGACAACGACGACCTGAGGGCCTTCCTCGCTAACCGCCTCAGTTCCAGGTTTGCAGTTATCACAGCAAAAAACGGTACCGAAGGCGCCCGCCTGACGTTCGAAGAAATGCCCGACCTGGTCATTTCAGATATCATGATGCCGCAAACCGATGGTTTGGAAATGGCCCAGGTACTGAAAGCAGATATCCGGACCTCTCATATTCCCATCATCCTGTTAACGGCTAAAACAACCGACGAACAAAAAGTTGCAGGACTGAAAACAAACGTCGACGCCTATATCACCAAACCATTCAACAGCGAAGTATTAGAAGAAACCATTAACAACCTGCTGGAAAACCGCCAGCGGTTGAAAACCCACCTGACAGCCGACATACCCAGGGAGGCGCTGCCACAGGCCAACAAAAGTGAAAAAGCGTTCCTCTCCGGTTTCAACGCGATCATAGAAAAGAACCTCTCGAACGAGAATTTCTCGATCCAGGATCTCTGCGATGAAATGGGACTTTCCAAGATCCAGTTGTACAGGAAAACCAAACCTTTGCTGGATGTAAGCATTACAGAATACATTCTTTTACAACGGGTACAAAAAGCGAAGTACCTGATACAGTACGATAACCTGTCTTTTGCTGAAATAGCTTACGAAACAGGTTTCTCTACTCCTTCTTATTTTTCTACTTCCTTTAAAAAAATTACAGGAATGACGCCGAAAGCGTATAAGGAGAAGTATGGAGCGAAGATGTAGAAAATGGATTTGCAACATTTATACCCCGATTTGAAACATTACACGACCCTGTTTGAGCCGCCTGCATTATAGATTTACCCCAAAAAATCCACGTACATGAAAAAAAACCTCCTAAGCGCCAGTTTAGTGACTCAAATGCGTATCCGCATACCCGCTGCAATCACATTCTTCTTTTTCCTCATTGCCATTATTTCTTCCATTCAATGCGGGAAGAAAGGAAACCCCGCACCCGAATTGGGAGTTTCCGCGACAGAGATCTCGTTCCTTCCCGAGGGAGGAACATCGGACCTGGTGGTATCCGCAAACGCACAATGGAATATCGTAAACATGGCTTCCTGGCTGGAAGTCAGTTCAACAAAAGGAAGCGGTCCGAAAACCAGCATAAAACTAACCGCATCGCCCAATACATCAGGCACTACACGGTCTGTGATCTTAACAATTTCGGCAGATAACGGCCTGGCCCAGAGAGTTTCCGTTAGCCAGCCAGGCAGGTTATATCCGAGTTATAATACATCTCCCAAGCCTGCGGATATCAACGGTATGGAAAGCAACGCCGTTCAACTTGCAGCAAAGATCAAAGTCGGATGGAATATCGGCAACACCCTCGAAGCAATAGGCGGCGAAACAGCCTGGGGCAATCCGCTGATCTCGGAGAGCTATATAAAATTCGTTAAGCAACAAGGGTTCAATGCCATAAGACTTCCATGTTCATGGAACCAGTATTCAGACAAACTCACAGGGAAGATAGACGACAACTGGATGAACAGGGTAAAACAGGTAGTGCAATACTGCGTCAATAACGACATGTATGTTTTGCTTAACATTCACTGGGATGGCGGCTGGCTGGAAAACAACTGTACCCCGGCGAAACAGGATTCTGTAAACGCCAAGCAAAAGGCTTTCTGGGAACAGATTGCCACCGCGATGCGCGACTTTGACGAACACCTGATGTTTGCCAGCGCCAATGAGCCGAACGCCGACAACCCAACGAACATGGCGGTACTCGCAACCTACCACCAGACCTTTGTTGATGCCGTTCGCTCCACCGGCGGCCGAAATACGTACCGTGCATTAGTTGTACAGGGCTCTCCGCATTATTTTAAATCCATGCCTGCAGATTCCACTCCCAAACGCCTGATGTATGAAGATCATAACTATACCCCTTCCCAGTTCACCTTCCTGAATGAAGACGTATCATGGGGCAAGATGGTTTATTATTGGGGTGAGGGCAACCATTCTGCCATTGAACCCGATAGAAATCCTACCTATGGCGAAGAACCGGATTTGATCGCCTACTACCGCCAAATAAAACAACAGTTCATAGATAAAGAGATCCCCGTTCTGCTGGGCGAATACGGAGCGTATCGCCGAACCACGCCCAAGGAGCTGGATAAACACAACGCATCAGTTGATTACTGGATTACCTTCTCAACAAAACAGGCTGTCTCCAATGGATTAAAACCGTTCTTCTGGGATACGGGCGGGGCGCTGGACAGACGTAATAATACAGTTCGCGACCAACGTACTATTAATGCGATTATGGCAGGAACGAAATAACAACAGGCATTGCCTGCTGTTAAAGCTGCAAGACAGATCAATGGCTCGCTGAGTGGTAGAGATTAATTAATAATAAACAAATGAATAGAAAATTAAGTTTGATGGTAATGACGCTGGTAATGGCAACAAACAGCCTCCTGGCGCAAAACCACGGGAAACGTGCAGCAACCCAACCAGAACGGATAGTGGATGTAAACTACAACGCCGTTGCAGGACCACTTACCACTATGCTGAATGAATGCGTGGGCGCGGGACGCGCAGCGGAAGGATTACGGGCCGACTGGCAGCAGCAGCTGGCTTATGTCAGGAAAGAATGTGGTTTCAGGTATATCCGTATGCATGGTTTATTGGGGGATGAAATGGCTATTTATACAGAAGATGAAAAAGGAAACCCGCAGTATAACTTTATGTATGTAGACGCCTTGTTCGACTTCCTGCATAGCATAGGCATGAAGCCCTTCGTTGAACTGGGTTTCATGCCATCCAGGCTGGCCAGCGGAAACAAGACCATCTTCTGGTGGCGGGGAAATGTAACGCCGCCAAATTCGGTCAATCGGGAACGGTGCTCGACAAAAACCCGATGAGTGTAAGTGGAGAAGTACTCCAGTCGAGGTCCGAAATCCAGGCAGCCGGCATGCCTGAACTGGAACTGCATTATACAGAATGGAGCGCCTCCTATACGCCTGCCGATCCGATCCACGACAGTTACCATGAAGCAGCATATGTGTTGCAAAAACTCAAGCAAGTAGGGCATGCGGCTAATTCCATGTCGTACTGGGTGTTCACAGATATCTTCGAAGAACCTGGGCCGCGTTTCACTCCTTTCCATGGGGGCTTCGGTATGCTGACCATCCAGGGCATTAATAAACCTGTGTTCTACGCCTACCAGTTTATGAACCGCCTGGGAAGTACGGAACTTACGAATAAAGATTCGTCGTCCTGGGTGTGCCGCGACAGTTCAGGTAATGTACAGGCATTGGTATGGGATTTTACCAACACCCATCCGGGCGACTCGGTACATAACCAGAAATATTATATCCGCGACCTGCCTTCAAAATCTAAAGGAAAGCTCAGACTCAATATCAAAGAGCTTCCCGCAGGCGCCTATTCAGTAGAGCTCTATAAAGTCGGCTATGGATGCAACGACGCGTATACCACCTACCTGGCGATGGGCCGGCCTGCACAGCTTAACAGGACAGCGGTAGAGCAGATCAAAAAGCAGAACGACGGAGCGGCTATCTATAGAAAGATTGTAACAATCAATAAAAACGAATCGTTTGCAGAAACGATTGATATGCGGGAGAATGATGTTTGCCTGGTGAATATTGTGAGGCTGTAAATGTCATAGCTGCATAGTCGAACTCCTACTTATAAACCCTATCAACATTCTTTTTTCAACATCTGATCTTAAAAGATGATGAACAGAAATAGTTGATAGGGTTTTGCTTTCCCGCACTTGTCCATCCTCCCCCCTAACATTGTCCATTTTACCCCCATGTACTATCATTTAAAAAAATACCTTTATAAAAACAATGACCGATGGCAAATATCTTACACCGTATAGGGTTTAAAAACGCATCAATCGATGATGTTTACCGCGCGTTGACGACCAGGGATGGCCTCGCAGGCTGGTGGACTACCGACACTAAAGGGGAAGGCGACAAAGTAGGGAATGTTATCGAATTCAGGTTCGGTACAGATGGGTTTGATATGGAAGTTACGAAGCTCGATACTAACCGCCTGGTTCAATGGGAAGTAGTAGCCGGCCCCCGGGAATGGGTAGGTACAACCCTGAATTTTGAACTGAAAAAGGACGGCGACTATGTGATCCTCTTATTCAGTCAACAAAACTGGAGAGAGCCGGTTGAGTTCATGTATCATTGCAGCACTAAATGGGCTATATTTCTTATGAGCCTGAAGTCGTTGGTTGAAACAGGGAAAGGCAATCCCCACCCGTTTGATGTCAAGATCGATAACTGGAATTAAGTAATAAAAAAGCCGCTTAACTTACGAAGTCTAAGCGGCTCTTTTTTATCGTTTATCAATCATCATCCTCCTCCTTTTTGCTGTTCACCTTTAAGAAGGCTGCCCGTGTGGGAGACGGCGCGCTTTCGCCTTTCAAACCCTGCCAGAGGATCTCGTTAAAGATCAGGTCCGGAACCGCATCTTCCTTAGACCAGTCGAACTTGCTGCTTAACTGCGCGAGTTTCCCGCTTTCCGGGTTTCTTTCGGTAAGATCAACATTGGCCGGAAGATGATCAAACGCCGTATAATCAGGCGTATTCGTAAACGCTCTCCACATTGGTTTTGCGGCGGCATCGAACTGGGTCATTGGTTTCATTCCCAGGATCAGTTCAATGGTTCTCAGCATTCCTGAAGTTGAGTACATGGTATGATCAACGTATTTTCTTTTAACGTAAGGGCTGATCACATAGGCCGGGCTCCGATGCGCATCCACATGATCGGGCCCATTCTGCGCATCATCTTCCAGGATAAAAATTACACATTCTTTCCAAACCGGGCTTTTACTGATATAATCAACGAACATACCTACCGCCAGGTCATTGTCTGCAACATGTGCATAAGGCGTTTTTTTGCCGGCTCTCATTCCCTCGGTATGATCGTTACCGAAACGAAGGGTAGTCAATTGCGGTACTCTTCCTTCTTTAATCAATTCATCAAAATCGGCTTTCCACTGCCTGAAACGGGTGGTATCGGCGATGCTGAGATCGTAGCCCGAATAGTTCGTTGCAAAATGACCTTCCAGCGATTTGACATTCGCTTTTCCATCGTCCGCAAATTCGCCATACGACCGGTATGTGATATTATGACGTTTTGCATTGTCCCAGATGAAACCGTCCCTGTTGTTGGCTATCTCCCTTTCCCCTTCTCCTCCATAGGTTCCTCCCCTGCCTCCATAACTTGAAGGCCAGGTTTTTTCCAGGTAATCCGTCGCATAGGCGCCCATGCTCCAGTTATGTCCATCTGCACTCACTTCTGCATCTACATAAAAATTATCCAGCAATACAAAGTCCCTAACTATCTTATGCTGATTAGGCGTTATCTTTTCACCGAACAGGCAAAGGTTCGGATCACCGTTTCCCTGGGCCAGATCTCCCAACACCTGGTCGTAAGTCCGGTTCTCCTTGATCACATAAAAAATATATTTGATCGGCGAAGGCTCTCCCACCTTCATCGGTACCGGGTTCCCCACTTCGCCTTCTGCATTAAGCTCCTTATCTTTCGAGTAAGGCGTATTCCGGTAAACAGCCTGCGAATAGACCGACAGTACTCCTGGTCCCGGTTGGTCAATAAAACTCAGTGTTCCTTTAAAAAGACCGGCTATATATTGAATTTCCTGCGGCTTGTTCCTGTCGCCGGCATGCCTATCCACCTTCTCCTTTCTGTCGGTCGGATTCGGACCATGCGGATTAGCCATGGAAGACATCCCCTTGCCATTGGTTACCAATATCTCCTTATTCACCACTTTCACGTTGGTAGGGTACCAGCCTACAGGAATAAAGCCTTTAGACTGCGACTTGCCAGGTTGACTGACATCAAAAACCGCCAGGCAATTATTATCTGCATTAGCTATATACAATGTTTTTCCATCGTCAGACAGCGCTACTCCATTACTTGTAGAACCGCTAGGCGCGTTTGGGTACAAAGCTGCATTCAGGGTTTCCACCACCTGGCCTTTCGCGGTATTGATCACAGAAACAGAGTTATCGTTTGCATTCGCAACATATAACCATTTGCCATTCCTGCTGAAGGTAATTTCGTTCGGATGGCTTCCTACGGCAATCTCCTGCACTACTTTTCCCTGGTCTGTATCCCATACCAGCAATTTTTTCGCGCCCCAAACACTGACGTATAAACGTTTGAGATCGGGCGACAGTTTACAGGTATAACCTTCCGCTCCTAGATCGATCTTTGTTTTTATTGTTTTATGAAGAAGATCTATCACATAAAGCTGTTTATCTTCCCTGGTGACTACATACAACTCTTTCCGGATCTTGTCGTCGATCTCCAGCCCGGCTATACCAATTTTGTTGGGCCAGGGCTTACCTAATACAATGGAATCGTTCAGGGATAATTTGCCCTTGTTGATGCCATAGATCCTGATCATATTGTCGTGCCCCCCGGATGCATACAACAGGTCGTCTTTAGACGAGAAAGCCAGTCCATACCACGATTTTGCAATCACGATGCTGTCGACCTTCTTTTTTTGAGCAATATCTATCAGTTCAATGGTCTGCGTACTTTGCCCGTTGTTGGTAACCGCAGCCAGTTTTTTATTATGGCTGATCACGAGGTTTAAGGGCAGATCTCCCAGTTGAAGCTGGGCGCCGGCGGGCGTGATCGTCCATCCGTTAGGCAGCCCGGTTTTCCGTGTTTCCAATTCCTGTTTTATCCTGTCCTGCGCCCAAAGCAAAGAAGGCAATACCAAAAAACATTTGGCCAGCAATAAACCTTTTATATTTTTCATAGGAGCATAATTATAGATTCCGGGAGGAAAATGGAAGGGCGGTTTCTAAAATTAAGAAAAAGATAACCAGGAAATATCAGATGTGGGAGATATAACCTGAAATGAATATTCTTAATAGATGAGGTTGCCAGAAAAGTGGTTTGTGTATTACCTTTGCGACGGTTTAATCAAAAGATATGAGTCAATTTCTACATATAAACCTGCCTTTAAAAAGCAAACTAACATTCACCGCCAACCCGGTAAACGTAGCGCCATTACCGAATGGGGAGATGCTGATGAACTTTGCCAGTCAGCCGCTGATCACAAAGCTCAGTGGCAATCTTGAAATTATCTGGGAGAAGATCATACTTGGACAGAATGCCAATTATGTAAGCAGTAAGCTGTCTGCCTCTCCTGATGGCCGGCTGATCGCCATTGCAGGTATGACAGACATCCGTATTCTGGATGCCGAAGGAACAAAGATCCTGCACACAGTGGAACATGGTTCCTGGAGCTGGTTCCTGGGGGCGGCCTGTTATTTTTCGAAAGATAATAAAACAATCTGGTACACCCTGCCGGGCAACGAAAACGACACCGACGAACTGCAGGTAATGGATGCCTTTACTTTTGAAATAATTGCATCTTACCCGCTGCTGGAAAGCCAGCAATACGCGTATTTATTTCATGCAACACCGGAAAACGATACGATCCTGCTGGAAGCCGCCGCAGGCCAGGAACAGTGCATCCTGATGCAGTTGCAGCTGAAAAACAACGTTATCTCCCTGACCGAATTTCCTCAATGCGACGATGTGATCATGGGGAATTTTGCGCCATCAGGCAAAGAGTTTGTGATGGCTCCGCATTATGACGGACCGCTGGAAGTATACTCCTTCCCTGAAATCGCCAAGCTGGCGGAACAAAGCCAGGAAGCCATTTTCGATGGCAGTAAAGATTTTCCCTCTTCCGAGCCGGATTACATCAACTATAGCGTTTTCTTTGTAGATGACAGCAACATCCTGGTTGTATCTCGGTTTGGAAGATTGTTATTGCTGGATAGAAACGACCTTCGTTGCAAAGCAGAAGTAATGCCGGAGGGCATTGAGTTTACAGCTTATGACGAGGAAGGCAATCCTACGACCAACCCCGATTACATTTACGATTACAGCAGCAATATTATCAATGTGCTGATCGTGCATGACAAGCTGTTGCTGACGACGAGCGAAGGACAGTTGCGGAGTTATGACCTGCCGGTGTGATAAATGTTTTGGGCGCCTTCACGCCCGGCGGCACTTTTTCTGGCAAAGAATAATTCTGTCTCCATTTGAATCATGCCCGATTATTATATAAATAAAAGCGTTCCTGGCTGACGCGTGTTGCTGGTATCCCGGAGCAGTAACCCCCGGTTGCAGTTTTCGTAAATATTCTATATTTGCGCCAGTTTGTTACCAAAAACAATTTAGTTATGCAACTAACAATCGCAGATAACCGGTTTGCCCTGAATGGCGTAGAGGTGCAGTTTCCGTTGGATATACAGCAATTAAGAAGCATATTGGGTGAAGCCCGGCACGTTGCCAAAAAATACAATCACATTTATACCTGGGATACGTTAGGCATACTGGCTTATTCAAAGAATGGCAAGGAAGTGGAGAGCTTTGTGCTGGAGCTTACACCCACTAAATATGATTTCTCACCGGCAAGCATTTTCACAGCCTCGTTTACGATCAACGAAACAGGGTATCGTACATACTTTGAACAGCATAAATCATCGGCCAGGAAGGTTAATAAGCGGGATGAAGGCGGAACCCTTACGGTCGGCGATTTTGATGTGTGGATAGATGTTGAAGACGGCGTGATGACTACAGTAGCCATCAGCCGGCATGTGCCCCCGGCGCCTAAGGTATACTCCGACAAATATAAATATCAGCCCATTGCGGGAGACAAGATCGAATTCGCGGACTTTAACTTCAAGCTGGCTGTAATACAGGAACTGATGTATAACAAAGAGCTGCTGAAGCCTAAGTTTGATTTGTATGAATTTGTGGAGAACTATGCGGCCCGTGAAATTGATATAGAGGAAGAAGGGTATGAATTTATACCTGAAGTGACTGCCTACTTCGAAGCGTTGGAGATCGACAAGAAGTTTGCTCCTGAAATCACAGAACTGTCACAGGACGGCGGAGATGATATATACGGTCAGCTATTACGGTTCTGGGACGGGGAAGATGATACTTTCAATATTCAGAATTTTGAGGATGTAAAGCACTTCCCTAATTTGAAGCGAATGAATCTTTTTTATGCTGATAATCTAGCAGAAATACAGGCGCAGTTGGCAGAGAAAGGGATTATTGCAGAAGCGATCTAACAACGAGCGAAGCCAGATACGGGCGCTTCACCAACAACTAAATGGTTATTGAAAGGAGCGCCCTGTATGATCACCTTAAAGAAAATTCCTTATACCGCACATCAAACCGTCCCTTAAACATCAGGGTATCTTCTCCGTTGGGATAGCGATCATCTTTCTTAAAATGTAAAACAAAATCGCAGGCCACACGTTTCTCTGGATTATCAATAACCAGTAACCTGAGCTTATTTGCTTTTGTTGAATCCAGCAAATAGCCTGCTGAAATAGCTGCGCTGCCTTTAAAAGGTGCAACCAACACACTCGCAGAATAATCTTTTATGTTGCCGTCAAATGGAATACTTCCCTTTTTTAATGAAATAATAAGCGTTTCATTATCCTTCCCCGTCGTTACATGAACGATATCCTCGTCCACGTTATAATTGGCTACAACGCCGTCCTGCGCCCAGGTACTATCATTCTTTTGTATAGTGAGTGTTGATTTTATAGGCTCGGGCCTGACGGCTGGTTTGCTGCAGGCAGTCATTAAAAATACACTTACGATAAGTACAGATACGAATTTCATAACGTTTTGTTTGATCGTAAAGCGTGCCGGTACCGTAAAATGTTACAGGCGCTTTCAATCGCTTGTTTTAAACTTTTCTAGTGGCATATGCAGATAAACCTGGTAGAATGCCTGTCTGAGTCCTAAGTTCTCACCTGATGAATATTATTTCTCATAATCTTTTTATATATTATCCCACGCTTTTTTTTAAATAAACAATCAGAATGAATAAGTCTAAATATTCCACGGCCCACACACTCCCCATAAAAAGAATGAAAGCACTCTTGTTCGCAGCCTGTTTGCTAAGTACCTGTTGTACCTGGGCACAGGATATATCGAAGAAAAAATCACCGGGCGGCAGGAAAATCAGCGCTGACTTATTCGGACTTTTTTTTGAAGACATCAACTACGCGGCCGATGGCGGTTTGTATGCCGAGCTGGTGCAGAACCGGTCTTTTGAATACGCGCCCGGCGACAGGAGGGACTGGCATCCTTTCTCGTTCTGGCAATATATCACGCCTGGCTATTCCTATGGCACAGTGAGTGTTGAAACTTCGTCTCCCATTCATCCTAATAACCCGCACTACCTGGTATTGAATGCGGAGCATGTTGGCGATAGCGGTGTTGGGATCAGGAACCAGGGGTTCGGCAAAATTCCGGTCAGGGCGGGCGACGGTTATAACCTGTCGCTTTTCGCCAAAAGAATGAGCGGCGCGCCGGTGAGCTTGCAGGTTAGTATAGAAGGAAAGAATGGAAAGATGCTGGCGCAGCATGTTTTTGAAATTGCAGCCAGTGAATGGAAGCAATATAATTGCAGCCTTGTTCCTTCGGAGACAGACGATAGCGCCACGTTAGTTGTTCTCGCTACCAGCAAGGGGAAACTTGCGTTGGATGTCATCTCCCTCTTTCCTCAAAAGACCTTTAAAAACCGTGCTAATGGCTTACGTGCAGACCTGGCGCAACTCCTGGCTGATATTCATCCGAAATTCATCCGCTTCCCCGGCGGCTGCCTGGTGCATGGGGATGGACTTGGGAATATGTATCGCTGGAAGAATACAATAGGCCCGATTGAAGAACGGCTGGAACAGAGAAATATCTGGGGATATCACCAAACCATGGGCCTTGGGTATTACGAGTACTTCCAGTTCTGTGAAGATATAGGCGCTAAACCGTTGCCTGTGCTACCGGCGGCAGTAAGCTGCCAGAACTCCGGCGGTACCTGGCGGATCGGCAGCACGGGCCAGCAGGCATTACCTATGGACAGCATGCAAAGCTACATCCAGGAAGTGCTGGACCTTGTTGAATGGGCAAACGGACCGGCCACCTCCTTCTGGGGAAGCAAACGCGTGGCAGCAGGTCACCCCGCTCCTTTCAACCTGCAATATATTGGCATCGGGAATGAAGACAAGATCACCCCGGAGTTTCAACAACGCTTTGAAATGATCTACCAGGCGGTAAAAGCAAAACACCCCGAGATCACCATTGTTGGCACTGTGGGACCGTTCCCCGAGGGAGAAGATTTCTCCAAAGGCTGGGAAATTGCCAAATCATTGAGTTTGCCGGTGGTGGACGAACATTATTACAGCAAACCTGAATGGTTTGTATCGAACCAGTACAGGTACGATACCTACAAGCGGAATGCAACAAGAGTGTATATCGGCGAATATGCTTCATGGGGCAATACCGTCAAAAACGCGATTGCAGAGGCATTGTATATGATCTCCCTTGAGCGGAATGGCGATGTGGTAGCAATGGCTTCCTATGCGCCTTTATTGGCTAAAAATGGCTTTACACAATGGAAGCCGGATATGATCTATTTCGATAATACCCGTGTTAGCCCAAGCGTTAACTATTATGTACAGCAACTGTTTTCAACCAACCAGGGCGATACCTACTTTGATAATGTGGTAAAATATGAGACTGCAGATTCACTCTTTGCGGGGGGATGCGTACAGGATAAAAGAACCGGTGATATTATCCTGAAACTGGTTAACGCCGGCTCAACCGTTAAAAAAGTGAACGCGAACCTGTCGAAGTTCGGGAATATCGTTTCAAACGCGGATTGCACCATACTGCAAGGCGACCCGGCAGCGATCAATAGCATGGATAAACCGAATGCTGTTGTTCCTGTAAGATCAACTCTTGAAGTGAAGAAAGATCTCAGGTATGAGGCGCCTCCAATGTCGCTAACGGTGATCCGGATCAAAACCAGGAAGCCGTAGTTTCTATGAACCGCTCCTATTTACATTAAACGGATAAATGATATGGCGCTAACCCAATTATCGAACGACCAGCATCAACTGCTAGACGGCATTACTAACGAACTTAAAAACATCGAAGGCGTTAAGGCAGTTGTTCTTGGAGGTTCCTTTGCAATGGGTATGGCAACGGAGACCTCCGACCTTGATATTGGTATTTATTATTCTGAACAGAACCCTTTTGATATTGAAAGCATAAAATTGATAGCTGAGAAAATCGCAGATAAGGAACAACCGGTTGTCACTGCTTTTTACGAATGGGGGCCCTGGGTGAACGGCGGGGCATGGATTAAAACGAAATATGGCAAAGTAGATTTTCTCTATAAAAACATAGACCAGATTTCCAGGACTATAGAGAAAGCAAAAGAGGGTATTTGGGAGAATGATTTTGAACAACAACCTCCTTATGGATTTTCATCCCTTATTTTTCTTGCCGAAACAAACAACTGTATCCCCGTTTATGACCCTGATAATTTAATTAAGAAATTAAAGGAACGCGTAATAGAATATCCTCCGAAGCTGAAACAATCTGTTGTTCAGCAATCACTTTGGTCGGCAGACTTTACTATCTGGCAAGCGGAAAGCTTTGCAGCAAAAGATGATACCTATAATACCGTTGGTTGCCTGACAAGAGCGGTGAAAAATATCGTAATGGCGCTTTTTGCCATCAATGAACGCTATCCGATGGGCGACAAAAGAGCTATCAACATCCTTGAGCAGTCGACAACCAAACCCGAGGATTTTTCACAAAGGATCAATAAAATTTTATGTTGTATTGAAGGCGGGTTGACAGATAATGTTGTGTTGTTAAAAAAACTTTTCGAGGAGGTTGTTGGGTTGGCCGAAGGGAGATATAAGCCGTATTACAGGCTTTGATCATGCGTCGGGATATGCATGTCCAGCAAAAGCCAGGAAGGAGTTTCAGAATAAATATCGGCACTTTCTCTGCGTATTTCCAATGCGTATCAATGTGTTAATTTAGGTTATTGTTAACCAAATATTTATTCTATGACGGTGCAAAACATTTGTGCATTACTCGCTACGCCAACCCCTATTGCCAATGAGGTATACCATGTATTAGGTTACTATAAACCAGGAGATGGTGGCGGTGGCGATTTTTATTGGGATGCCACATCAAATGAGACTCCTGACTACGGGACTATATTTGATACTGATACAAATGCAGTTTGTGAAACTCAAACAATTTCGCCTAACCTTACCGGTAGATGGAAACGTTTATACAATGAACCTGTGAATGTAAAATGGTTTGGCGCGAGAGGCAACTGGAACGGCACTTCGGGCAATGATGACGTTTTATATTTTCAAAGGGCATTCAGCTTTCTTGCAGCAACTCACACTGACACGCTATATGTTCCAGCAGGCAGATACCTCTTTAACAGTGCGGTTACGTTGCCTAGTTTCCTTACATTGATTGGTGACAGCAACGGTGCAGCAGGTTTATACCCAACCCTACTTGTAGCAAACAACAATACCGCAGTTTTCACAGCAGCCTCCATGCAATCAGTCAGTATTAAATCAATAGGATTCACTGCCGTCGGTGCAGGGAAAGGCGTCGCATATGCTTACAAGCAAAGCAACCTTACTCTTTATTCTGCAAGATGCTTGTTCGATAACTGTAATATCTGGTCTGATATGGCTGGAGGATTTTACGGGAATTTCATTCTTACAAAATGGATTAACTGCATTTTTGGGTACCTGGGCAATACCAAACCAACATCGTTTTTACCTATATATTCAAAAGGTAATATTTCCGCTTTGCAGAGTAATGCGAATACAGTCGAGGGTTGTTATATTCTACATTCCGGAGGGAGTGACACCATATATTTTGAGGCAGGTACAGATCTTGTTATTAGGGAGTGCCGCTTTGAATCTTGTTTCGCCGACGCAACAATTCGTTGTCTTGGTATCGCAAAAGTTAATATCAGCGATTGCTATTTTGAAAATTGCAACGGTATTGGAACCTTGTATCCCATAATACTTAGCAATGACTCAACCAACGCTACATCATGCTATGCAGTGTCTATTACCGGTTCCTACGCACAATTAAGTCCTAACAATCTTTCATTCGTACGTATGTTGGGTGCAGTTGGCGGTATCATTTTCAATAACAACCGTCTAACTAATCTTGATAACAAAAATATAAGTAGCGGAATAGGAGGAGACAACAAAGGTTTTTCATGTTTCGCAGGCAACAGAATTTCTGGTACCCCTTCATCCAGCTATCCCAAGCAGGGGCAAATATTTCCGGAAGAAGGTACATGGACCCCGGAACTTAAGTTCACATCCGGAACCAGCAATAACATTTATGAAATCCAATCAGGCACCTATACCCGAAGTGGCAATATGATAACTGCCAGCTTCAAAGTTAAAGTCACCACTGTCGATACCGCAAGGGCAGGTGTAGCCTATATTTTGCTAAACAACCTTCCTGCTGCCAAAACCGTTACTCATGAAGCTTATTCTGGTTCTATTTATAACTACAGTGGCGTTACCTTGCAAACGGGATTTACACAATTAGGAATTGGTGTAGCTAGTGGTACTCCCAACCTTCATTTTATGCAAAATGGTAGTGGCAGCCCAGCGCTTCTTTTACCCGCAGCTGGTTGTGTTAACGGATTTTCTATTACTGGTACTATTATTTACCAGGTTTAATAAATGGTCATTTGTTTTCGCTACTGTCCCGATATTCCAATTAATGTCGGAACAGTAGCGTTATTCGCTATTGCATACATTAATATGCATAAGAATAAAATCGTAACTGGTAATCCTTCTTTATGGATTAGCAATAATTAAAGATTCAATAAAATGCTATTGTATTTGGAAAACAGCTTCTTTTACTTTAGACGGCTACCAAATGCAGGTATGGCATAAGCCATGTTGCGAAATATAAACACCCCTCCATGGTGGGCATCATTCAGGCCCCTCTATAAAATCCGCTACAAGGAGTTGCCTGCCTCAAAATCACCCTACCTGCAAATCCGGCAAGCAATGCTGAAACCACTATTTCTAACGCCTATATCGTTTCAGGATCATGATATGACGGAATAACACCAGAAATGCCTGGTAATGCCCATTACTTTTGCTGCATTGTTTCTACGTTTAAAACTGAATGCGTTATGAAAAATTTCATTGCACGCTGTAGTGTGGTCTTATTCCTATGCCTGCCAACCATTATAGTGCATGCGCAGCAACGAAAAATTACCGGGACGGTCTTTGATGAACAGGCCAAACCACTCCCGGGTGCTACCGTGGTCGTAAAAGAGACAAAGACGGCTACCGTCAGCGATGGCGATGGCAAATTTGTCCTTAGTATTCCTCCCAGCGGTAAAATATTGCTGGTCTCTTATGTTGGTATGCAAACCAAAGAAATCCCGCTGGGTGCGCAGTCAGACATCACTGTTCACATGCAGCTGGCTCCGGGCAACCTGAACGACGTAGTGGTAGTAGGTTACGGCGCTGTAAAAAAGAGCGACCTTACCGGCGCTGTTGCTACACTCAAAGGCAGCGATCTGAACAGAACGCCTTCTTCTTCCGTTGATCAGCTTTTACAGGGAAAGATAGCGGGTGTGCAGGTTACAACCGGCGGCGGCGCGCCTGGCGCTGGCGCCACTATCCGTATCCGCGGCGCCAGTTCCCTCAATGGGTCCAAAGATCCGCTGGTAGTAGTAGATGGTTATCCATGGGGCGATGCGGGCAACCTGAAACAGATAAACCCCGAAGATATCGAGTCGATAGAAGTACTGAAAGATGCGTCCAGCGCGGCTATTTACGGTTCCCGTGGCGCCAATGGGGTTATAGTGATAACCACCCGGAAAGGCAAACAGGGGCAGCACCGTATTTCATTCAATACCCTGCAAACCGTCTCCTTCCTCGCTAATAAACCAGACGTATGGCGCGATCCCGTAGAAGATGCCACTTTTGCCAACGAAGCTGCTATCAATGGAGGAGCTATTGCGACAGATGTGCCCTACATCGGTATTTACAGGCCTGTTGGTACAGGCATGGTATATTTCCCCTCTATTGCAGAACTCCGGGGACTGGACCCCAATAAGCCTAAATGGCCGGTAAATACGGATTGGGTGGACCTTGTATACCGTCATCCTTATTCGCAGAACTATACCCTAACAGCAGATGGCGGCAGTGATAAAACCAGGTATGCCATCTCCGGCAATTATTATAATGAACAGGGAATGGTTATAAAAAACGGGTATGAAAAATATACTTCCCGTTTAAACCTGGAACAAAAACTCACCAACGCCATCACCGCAGGTACCAACGTAATCCTGGCTTATACAAAAGCCTACGGGCAACAACTCGGTGTGGGCAGGTCAAGAATCTGGCCGGTATATGATTCTACCGGCAACTATTTCCGCAACAGCAATACCGATTTCGGTAATCCTATAGCACTGGCCAACCAGCTGCTGAATAAAACAAAAACAACTGACGTAATGGGAAACCTTTATGTTAATTTCAGGATTAACAGCTGGTTGCAGTTCCGAACTTCCATTAATGCCAAATCCGGCAACAGCATACAGGACCAGTACGATCCTAAAAACAGTACCCAACGGGCGCTGGACAACAAAGGAAGTTATGGCAGCATATCGAACGGCAACTATTTCGACCTGCTGAATGAAAACTATTTTACCATCACCAAAGATTTCGGGAAACGGCATAAAACCAATCTCGTTGCAGGTTTCTCCTACCAGAAAACGGAAAACAGGTTCAGCACTCTCACCGGTCAGAACTTTGTAAATGACGTGATGCAGAACGAAAACCTGGCAACAGCAAGCACGATGCTGATTTCAAACTCGCTTCAGCGTTTCGACCTGGCCTCCTGGTATGGACGCGGCAACTATACATTCAATGATAAATACCTGCTCACCATTACCGCCAGGGCCGACGGATCCACGAAATTCGGTTCAAACAACAAATGGGCTTTCTTCCCTTCTGCCGCACTGGCCTGGAAAGCAGGGGAAGAACAGTTTATCAGGAACCTGGGCCTCTTTTCCGAATTAAAAGTAAGGGCCAGCTACGGCCTGACAGGCAACCAGGGTATCAGTCCTTACCAAACGCTGGACCGCTATGGTTCCAATAAGTATTTCACCGGCGCCGTTTTTGAAACAGGCTTCGGACCTGGCCTTGCAGGCGCAAACGATGAACAGGGACGTACTATTGTTGGCGGACTGGGTAACAACAGCCTCAAATGGGAAACCACCCGCTCCCTGGATGTTGGTGTGGATCTCGGTTTCCTGGATCAACGGCTGACCCTCAGCGCAGATTATTATATCAAACATACCAGCGATCTGCTGCGCCTTAAAACAATTGCCCCCAGCGCAGGTTATGATCAGCAATGGATCAACGACGGCGAAATCGAGAACCGCGGTATCGAAATAGGTTTGAATGCAAACGTCATTAACCAGGCAAATTTCACCTGGAGCCTGGGAGGAATGTTCACCAAAAACACCAACAAGGTAGTGTCGATGGGCGAGAGCAACCAGGTATTCATCGGAACGCTCTACGAATCTGTACGCCAGCAGATCAGCACTTATACGGTTGGGCAACCTATGTTTTCTTTTTACGGCTATAAAACCGCAGGCATTATACAAACACTCGACGAAGGTATTAAAGCAGGACTGACCGGCGTGGATGCCCAACCCGGTGAAGTCAAATACCTGGATCTATCGGGTCCCGGCGGCAAGCCCGATGGCATTGTAGATTCTTACGACCGAACCATTATCGGCAATCCAAACCCCGATTTTATATATAGCCTGAATACGAACCTGCGTTACAGGCAATTTGATCTTTCAATGCAGCTCTATGGCGTACAGGGGGGACAGGTATGGGATTTCCAGAAAATGACCGCCAGCCGCTGGCTGCAACGCTGGACGCCTGATAACCCCAGCACGGAATACCCGAGGGCCAACGGTACCCGCGGATGGAGAGCATCTGACTTCTACCTTACTGATGGTTCTTTCCTGAGAATACAGAATATCACCCTGGGATACAACCTGAAAACAGATGCAGTGAAATTTGTAAAAAGTCTTCGCATCTATCTCTCCGGCAACAACCTATACACCTTCACCGGTTTTAACAAAGGCTTTGATCCGGAGGTTGGAGAAAATGGTATCAACAACGGAGCCTATCCACGCCCCCGCGCCGTATCGCTGGGAGCTAACGTAGTTTTCTAATCAGCTAAAATCAAAGACATGAAAAAGATTGTTTACAGATATATACTGGCTGCCGTCCTGGGCTCAACAATACTACCTGCCTGTTCTAAAATGGAGGAGCAGCCATACGGTATGATCAATTCCCGTTCCTATTATAAAACGGCCGACGATGCCAGGGCGGCTATCATCTATGCCTATTCAATATTACCTGAAGTAGGTTACTACTCCAGGGGTTACTATATCATCACCGAACTGCCTACAGAAAATCTGACGCAGAAGGGAGATGCAGGCGTAGGCAACTTCGAACTGGACGAACTGCGTACCACTTCTACCAATCCTGACCTGGATAATATCTGGACATACCTCTACCGCGGTATTGCCAGGGCCAACGCGGTAATTGCAAACGTGCCGGGTATACCAGGTATGACGGATGCAGAACGCAACCAGATCACCGGCGAAGGATACTTCCTGCGCGGACTGCATTTTTTCAACCTGGTTCGCATGTTCGGAGAAGTGCCATTACGTACAACTACGATAGATGACGCTTCCCAGATACCTATTGCCAAATCGCCGGTCCGCGACGTGTATAACCAGGTTATCAGCGATCTTAAAGCAGCAGACTCTCTTATTACGCAGGAACGCATCAGCGAAGGACGGGCTAACCGCCCTGCCGCACAGGCCTTACTGGCAAAAGTATATTTGCATCTGGCATCATCAAAGGCATCTGCTTCTCCGGGTTATGATTTTGTGGCTAACCCCGATGAAATGTATGCGCTGGCAAAAGCATATGCAGAAAAGGTGGTGACGGGACAAACTGCCTTTGCACTAACGCCGGTATTGCCTGATATCTTCAATATTGATATTTACAAGAAAGCAGCAGTTACTGAACACATCTTTGATGCCGCTGTAGACAGAAGCGGGGACCGGGAAGGAAGTTTCTCAAAGTTGCCAAACATGTTCCTGCCGGCAGACAGGCCCATGACCATTCCATACAACCAGTTGAAGCCCGACAGTGCTACCATCAATATCGGCCAGGGCTGGGGGCACTTCCGGACGGAGCCCGGCATTTACTTCAGTTATGCAGATAACGACAGGCGTAAAACGCAATTGATCGTATCGTCTTACACCAACAACGGGCAAACCTATCAACTCGACATCAACAGCAGTTCCCGGCCGTTTACCCGCAAGTTTATAGATCCCGCGCGTATAGGCGATGCCACCAGCGCTAATTCGCCTATTATCAGGTACAGCGACATACTGCTGGTATACGCTGAGGCCTGCGGCCCCACTGCGGATGGTTATGCTGCCATCAATAAAATACGCGCCCGGGCAGGGATCGGCGACCTGCAGCCGGGGCTGAATGCGGCCACCTTCCGGAATGCAGTATTGCAGGAACGCGCATGGGAACTTGCCTTTGAAGGCAACCGGCTGTTCGACCTGCGCAGAACACATAACATGGAAAAAGTACTGGTACAGCAATATGGCAAGGTCATTACCAGCGGCGCCTATTTCTTCCCTATTCCTCAAAGGGAGCTGGATACGAATCCTTTAATAAATAAATAATTGTCATGAAACATTTATCTCTTTATATATCCTTTTTGCTGATCGCCTGCTGCTGCGCCTGTACCAAAGACCCTTTCGGGGGCGTTACCAGCAACGAAAGATCTATTGAAGCCATTACCCTTGGCGGAGGGCTGGTGCAGATTGGGCCAGCCGCTATCGACAGAACGGCGGCCAAGGCTACCGTGAAAGTACTGGTGCAACCAGGCACTGATCTGAGTAACGTGGTTGCTCAGATCCAGACTTCATACAAGTCGGATATTTCGCCGGCAAACGGCACGCCGATCAACTTCTCCGGCAATAACAACCAGGCAAAGTTCACCATTACCTCCGAAGCCGGCACAACCCGGGAATGGACGGTAGAGATCATTCCTTTCACGGAAACACTGCTGGGCTCCTACTCCGTACAGGCGTTAGTGTTATATGGCGGCACCGGACCGGAATATGGCGGCGGCGCAGTTATTAACCTGAAAGATAAACCCTGGGTATGGGCAGGCAACAATACGCCTGATAAGGAACTGGACAATACCATCACCTTCGAATTTAGCGGCGTTACCGCAGACGGTAAAACTACCGGTAAGGTAACCAATAACGCAGGACCCGACGGCTTATATGCCAGCTTTATGTTCAGTAACCCGGCTATGGACCTGGATAATGTTTACCGCCTTATTCCCACAGGCGAAAGCACCTGGGAAAGAGATTATGTAAACAACACCGTCACTTTCATCAGTAAAGCAGGCAAAAGAACCACCGGTACTTTCCTGGGCGCCACCACTATTGACCTGGGAAATGGATTAAGTAAAACGGTTACGGATAATTCCCTTGACTTTACACTCAGCGGAACCGATGACTGGGGGAATATCTACTCCGATTTGGATAAGTTTGTAAAACGCCCGCGCAGATTCTGGATAGATATTAAAAAGAACCAATAACCAAGAGGTATGAAAATTATGAGCCTGAATATTATTATACTTTCTGTACTGATGGCCTTTGGCGCCTGTTCGAAAAATGCCGGCAGTACGCCGGGCAACGAGCCAGGCAAGGATACAGTAAAAAGTCCGTTCCGCACCATGCGGTATTTATATAGCATCGCAGGAAAAAAGACCCTGTCGGGCATGCACAACCGCGAACCGAATAGCACTCCCGCCAGGTGGACCAACGAGATATACAATACTACCGGCCGTTACCCCGCTTTGTGGAGCGGCGACTTCCTGTTTCAGCAGGATAACATCAATAACCGCCAGCTGATGATAGATGAAGCTGTGAAACAATGGGAACGCGGCGCCGTTGTTAACATCATGTGGCATGCCTGTAACCCAGCAAACGATGAACCTTGCGCCTGGGATGATGGTGCGGGGGTGTTGAGCCGCCTCTCGGATGCGCAATGGAGAGAACTGTGTACTGATGGGAGTGCATTGAACCAGCGTTGGAAATTGAGAGTAGATGAGATCTGCGTTTTCCTGCAGCAGCTCAAAAGCAAAGGCGTGGAAGTGCTGTGGCGGCCCATGCATGAAATGAACCAGGGCAAATTCTGGTGGGGCGGCCGCCCCGGAGCAGAAGGCACTGTGAAGCTGTATCGTATGCTGCACGATTACATGACCAAAGTGAAAGGGCTGAATAACCTCATCTGGGTATGGGATATACAGGACTTCGGTTCTCTTTCGGCCGATGCAGTGAACTACTACCCTGGCGATGAATACTTTGATATTGCAGCACTGGACGTATACGACGGTTCGGGCTATACGCAGGCCAAATATGAAGCGATGCTGCGCGCGGCGCGTGGAAAGCCTGTTGCCATAGGCGAGTGTGATAAGCTGCCTTCAGCGGCAACGCTGATGAACCAACCCAGCTGGGTGTTTTTCATGAGCTGGTCCGAACTCACTTATGAGAAAAATACGAATGCTGATCTCAAACAATTATATAACGCAGATAATGTTGTCACATTAGAAAGAATGCCCGGATGGAAATAATACCTCGGCTGGGAAAACTAATTACAGCCTGTTGTGTGTGCTGCGGATGTTTTACATCGGCAGCCGCGCAACAGGCTGCTGCGCTTGAGCCCCTGCTGCGTGCGGAAGTTGGCGCCGCCGGAACAACCGCGAACCTTTCGTGGTCAGTGGCCGGAAACAGCGCAGGTACATCTCCCAATATCATGTCGGAATTACAATGGCATAACCTGCTGGGCGCCGGCATGTACAGCAGGCTTACGTTTCAGCCCTTACGAAGATGGTATGCCACGCTTGGTTTTGCCGGGATGGGATATGCAGGCGGCCATGCCACAGATAACGATTACCAGGAAGATAACCGGCAATATCCCAGCTATGCCGGCCGTTTCAGTGCCAATAAAGGATACTTCCGCGATTTTAACAGCACGATCGGTTTTGTATTGCATGCTTCCCCGCAATTGAAATGGCTTATACAGTCCGGCTATACGAATCAGCAGCAGTTGAATTACCTGCTGCCGGCAGACCAGTTCACTCCTTCGGATCTGCGGTCTACTTATGCCAGTAAATGGAAAGGACTGATAATGAAAACAACCGCTGAATGGCTTGTATCAGGCAATACTTCACTGGTAGCCGGCATGGCTTACAGCCAGCTGTGGTACCATGCCGAAGCCGACTGGAACCTTATCCCCAGCTTTCGCCATCCGCTGAGTTTCATGCATGCCGCAAAAGGTTATGCAGTTCATCCGACGATCGAGGCGAAGATGCGGATGTTCGGGAAGGCATACCTAAACCTGGAACTGGCTTACGACTACCGCGTTACCGGGTATGGAGCAGAACATCTCTACCTGCATAACGGTGATGTGGCCGTTACACGCCTCAACAATGTGAGAAGCAGTTGCTGGACATTGCACGCAGGCTTGCCCTTCACCCTGATCCATTAAAAAAGGGATGCATCCAAAAGATACATCCCTTCGCCCCGTAATAAAGATTATCAGAAAGTGGTCATGTTATACATTTCAATCTGCTGGCCGGTAGGGTCGCTTCCCCCGTACCAGTGGTTCGTACCTACAAAGTAGTACCAGTTGTTGTAATAGGTACCGCTGTTGTTGGTAAGGGTGAACTTATAGGTACCGTCTACATAGAAATCAACCTGGTGTGTATTCGTGCTCCTGGCCTGGCATTTGAAAGTATGGTAGCCGTTGTCATTTACCGAGATGGTTTGATAAATATACTGTCCCCCACCCTGCAGATATCCTTTCAATACATTATCGTTGAGCGTTTTTACAAAGCCCATTTCATTACCGTTCCATTGGGTAATATTGTCGCATACAAACACTGCCTGTTCGCTGGCGCTGCTGTAGGCGTTGCTGCCTCCTTTGAAGCAACCATAGAATTGCAGGCCGGTGGCATTCTGACCGCCATTTTGCTGCGCCGCATCAATGTCGGTACTGCAGTTGCCAACGGGTACGCATATGCCGTTGCTGCCTGAAATCAGGTATGGATGGCCATTACAGGTGCTCCACAGGTTGAATGCACTTTGAGGCAACGCAGCGCGGGGCTGGGATTTTTCCTTACCACCATCTGCTGCTACATCTTTTTTACAGCCAACAGCAACGCATAAGGAGAATGCAAGCATTACTACTGAGATTTTTTTCATAACATTTAATTTTTGTGGAATGATCAAATTATAGGGTTGTTCAGGGCGTTCAGAATTTGCTCTGCGGCGTAAAGACAAATACTATCTCTTCCTTCGGGGGAACCGCGATATTATTGATTGTCACCTTTCCACCGGCCTGCCTGTATGTCGTTTTACGCCAGCTGTGTTGCAGGGGTTGAAAATATTGCATAGAATAAGCGGAAGGAATGGCTACCTGCATTTCGGCGGGTTGTTCACTGTTTGTATTATTCAGCGCGTATATAAAAAATGTATCGCCGCATTTCAGTGCGTACGCTTCCAGCAGCCCGGCCCGTACAGGTATTTGTTCAAAATGCCCATTACCTGCCTGCAACATCATATTGCTGATCGTGGCTGCGCTTTGCAGGTAAGGTGTCATATGCTGATCGTCAAACAGCTCCCACCACCACGACATGGGAAGTATGGGCGTAGGACTAAACATACCATACCATAAACCACGGCGGTAGTCATAATTCGCTTCGGCAGCATACCTGGGGTCCTGGTCTTCCCACCGGTAACCGAATTCGCCTACCACGTATGGTTTGCCATAGGTCTGGATATACTCAGGGTAAATGCCCGGTATTTTTTCTGTATGCTTATAAATATGTTTCTGGTTGAAATCGATGTAGGGAATAGAATTCATCCCGATAATATCCCGGTGTGAAACGCTTGTGCTGACCAGGTGCCCATAGGGGTCGATATCTTTCAAATAGCGGCTCATTTCCAGGTGCCATTGTGCAATAACCGGCGGCGGAATCAGTATGCTGTCGGATGCTGTAAACGCGGCATTATCCACCTCGTTGAAAAACTCCCACACCGCTATACTTGTGCTGCATCCCCAGCGGGCTACCACGTAACGCAGCTTGTTCTTATACTTTTCCATTGCTTCCCGGCTGGTGAAAAAGGCAGTGGGATTGTGGGCCGGGCCGCCGTTAGCCTTGTTGTAGCTGCTGTGTTTCCATCCTCCCTGTTCCATCAGGTGGCCATGCCAGTCGAGCGTGAGCATGAAATAAAGGCCCAGCGAATCGCATAGTTCTACCAGTTGATCCATACGGCGGATAGCGCCGGGGTGAAAGTAGTCGGCGGATGGCTGATATCTTTTGGTATTGCGCGGCTGCTTCCATTCCAGGGGCAGGTTCCAGTAACACATCCAGGTGCGGAAAAAGTTAGCGCCATTTTTTGCCAGTGAAGGGAGCAGGTAATCGTATGTCCATTTATCGTTTTCAAAGGAACGGGATTCCCAGGCAACGTTTTCGCCGATGCCGCGGAATAATTCGCCGTTGTCGAATCGAAATGTCCACAGGTCGTTTTTATGAAGAAAACCTTTCCGCTGGCTTTTATTTGCGGTAAATACAGCGGTGCTGCTTTTTACGGTATCGCCCCCGGCAACCAGCTCAAAACAGTATTGATACCTGCCTGCCTCCTGTGGGGTAAAGCGCGACTTCCAGTTTCCTGCCGCCTGATCAAAATAGGCGGGCAGTTGCAGTGGTTTCCCTGAGGGAGATACCAGCAGCATGTCCAGCTTCACCTGCCGTTGATCATAGGGATTGTCATACCCGGCAGTGAGATCAATATTCCATTCGGCCTTCTCATATTGATTTACAGGAGCGGGAGGCGGTGTAATATTCCGCAGCTTCGTATATTCGTTGGCGTAAGCCGCCGCAGTTAGCATCAGCAGCACATAACATGGAAGGGCGTATACATAGTTTTTCATGCTGCCAAAGGTAGCAGCAGAGGCAACTGGCGATTAATGCTGAATTGTCTGTTTATGATGTTTAACCTATTTCATACCTGTTTTCCGGCGGTTGAGGTACTCTTTTGGGCCTGCGCCATATTGACGAATGAAACATTTATTAAAATAGGAATGGCTGTTGAAGCCTACTTCAAAGGCAATCTGGCTGATGCTCAGATCTCCTTCCAGCAATAGCTGTACGCTCTTTCGCAGCCTGATCGCTTTAATGAATTCATGTACCGTTTGCCCGGTAAGCATTTTCACTTTATTGTATAACAGGGTTCGGCTAACATACATTTTCTTTGCAATCAGCGTGGCATCAAGTTCCTGGTTACCCAGTTCCGCATCCACCAGGCGTATGAGCTGTGTGAGGAATTCCTGGTCGGCAGCCGATAATTGCTGTAGCTCGGCGGTCAACGGCATATCGCTGAATATCTGTTCGCGCAGGCGCTGATAGGTTGCATCCTGTTTGCCAAGGATATTTACCAGCACCTGTGCCAGCAATTCGGGGCTTACCGGTTTGGAAAGATAGGCCTCCGCCCCTGCTTCATACCCGGATGCCTGCATAACGCTGCTTTCCTGGCTGGTGAGAATAACGATAGGAATGTGGCTGCATGCACTATCGGCCTTCAGCTGCCGGCAAAATTCAATGCCGTTGATGCCGGGCATCAGCAGGTCGGCAATTACCAGCGCCGGCATCACTTCTTTGGCGAGGGCGTAGCCTGCATGCCCGTCTTCTGCTTCAAAAATTTCGAATATATCCGAAAGCAGCAGTCGCAGGTAATCGCGCATCTCCTTATTATCTTCCACCAACAACAATTTCCGGCCTTTTAATTTCATGAATTTCTCTGTAGGCAGGTCCTGCCATAGCGCGATAGACTGTTGGACAGCTACCGCCTTCGTACTTTCATCTTCATCCGGGATGGCCGCCGGAAGCGTGATACGGAAAGTACTTCCTTTCCCCTCCTCGCTGCTTACGCTGATAGTACCATTATTGGCGTTCAGGAAATCTCTTACGATCACCAATCCCAGCCCCGTCCCCTTCTCGCCTGCTGTACCGCGGCTCACTTCCTGTTTATCTATATCAAAAAGATGTTGCAGGGTATTGCCGGACATGCCTATACCATTATCTTCCACCGTCAGCACTCCCTGTTGCTCCTCCATACGGGCGCTGATCTTCACATGGCCGCCGTAATCGGTGAACTTAAGGGCGTTGGACAGCAGGTTCCGGAGAATGACTTCCAGCATCTGCGGATCAGCGTATATCCAGCAGTCTGATACCTGGTTGATAAGGGTAATGTTTTTCTTATGAAGATCAGGTTCCAGCAGTGCGGCAATAGTCTTTGTCATGGCCGCCACGTTACAGGCGGCAGGCTGCAATTGCATTTGCCGCGACTGCGACATAGACCAGCTTAGCAGGTTAACCAGCAGTTCAAACACATGCACGGAGGAACTATGCATATTTTTCAGGTACTGCCGCAGGGCGCCGCTTTCTATTTCCGGCATATGACCATAGAGGTAACCTGAAAGTTCTTTCAGCGCCGCCACCGGGTTTTTCAGGTCATGCGCCAGTATGGAGAAAAAGTAATCTTTGGACTTATTCAGCTTTTCCAGTTGCTGCACAGCTATTTCCAGTTCCCTGTTCTGCGTGGAAATCTGCTGTTGCTGTTCCAGTATCTTATCTGTTTGCCGGAGTATCTCCGCGTAGGAGTGTTCCAGTTTTTCTTTTTGCAGGGCAATTTTATCGTGCTGTTCTACCAGCGAAGCATTAGACTGCTCCAGGCGCGCGGTCTGCCGCTTTACTTCCGCCGTCAGTTGACGGTTTCTTTTCTTCACGCTGGCCACCCGCCAGTAAAACATGCCTGTGATACCGATAATGATTGCCAGTATGGCCAATACTTTAAACCACCATGTTTGCCACCAGTAAGGCAGAATATGTATAGTAAGCCCCTTTGCGGGAGGAAGCCAGTTGCCGTTGATATCCGTGCATCGCACCTGCAGTTCGTATATCCCCGGGGGCAAGTGGGCAAACGAAATTTTTCGTTCGTCCACCACATTGATCCAGTCAGAAAACTGGTTGAGCAATTTGTAGCTGTACCTGATCTTCTGCGGTGCATACAGGTTAATGGCGGCAAATTCTATCGTAAAAAAAGACTGCTTCTGGGTAAGCGTAATGGTATCGGTCAGGTGCAGGCTACGGCTAAGTATACTATTCGCCTTCCCTGGTTGCTGCTCCTCTCCGAGCACATACAGGTGGCTGAAGTAAAACCTGGCAGGTAGTTCCAGCGCCGTAATGGTAGCCGGATTGAAGCCGCTTAATCCCTTGGGGCCGCCAAAATATAAGGTTCCATCGTTCGACCTGATGGCTGCTTTCTGGAAGAAGGTCTTTTCCGGCAAACCATCGTTCTTATCATATCGCAGCAGTTTATGGGTGGCTGGTTGAAAAAATATGAGGCCTTCGTTTGTTCCCAACCAGAGGTTATCCTGCAAATCGCAGACAATGGATTTCATATAGGCAGGCAGTTCATACTGCTGATTCAGGTGAATGAAGCTTTGCGTTTGCTCATCGAACCGGTCTAACCCTTGTTCGGTGACTATCCATATATTCCCGTTGCTGTCGGAACAGACCATATTCACTGAATTGCTGTTGATGCTGCTGCTGTCGGCATTATGGCTGAATTGTACAAACTTTTTCCGGTCCCAGCGAAAAAGCCCGCTGTAGGTACTGATCCAGATCCTGTTCCGGTGGTCTTTAAAGATATGATTTACCCAGGCGGGCAATTGCATATTAAACGGGAAGGAATGGTTATTCCGGTAGTTCGTGAATGTGCCTTTGCTGAGATGATAAACCGTCAGTCCTTCGCCATGGGTGCCTATCCATAACAGGCTGTCGTCTGGCAACAGGGCCTTTACATCGTTATTGATCAAAGAATTTGAATCGCTGGGTTGATGGTAATATCGTTGTACCTGTCCGTTGCCCGGCGTGTACCGGATAAGACCTTCGGCCCAGGTAGCAATCCAGAGATCTCCATTTTTGTCTTCCTGTATATCGTTGATGGCCAGGTTGCCGAACAACGGCGTTTGCTGCAGCGGGCGGGTATTTCCTTTTATATTATAGCGCACCAACCCGTTTCCGGCGGTGCCTATCCAGATAGTTCCGTCGCGGCTTTCATGAACGGCACTTACCACGGTGGTCACAAGGCCCGGCAGCGCGGCAGTACTGGCCAGCAGGTTGGTAAAATGATTCTTGTTTTTATTGGTGCTGAAAATGCCGTTGCCGCCGGTCGCGAACCAGGTGTTGCCAAAGTCGTCTTCCGTGATAGAGGTAATGGAAGCTAAGGGCAGATTGCCATTCTGGAGGGTATAGCTGATGGTGGCCGGCGCCAGTTCATTATCCCGCACAAAGCATAAGGGTTCGCGCCCAATGCCGATCCAGATGGCGCCAGCCTTGTCTTCATACAAACAGCGGATGTTGCTGTGCGCAGAAAGAGATTGCCTGCTGATGCCATCAAAACTGGCCTTCCGGCGGCCCTGGAGATCCAGCACCGCAATCCCCCTGTCTTCCGTTCCAACCCAAACCCTCTGCTGTTTGTCGATAAGGATGCATTGAATCTTGTTGCTGGGTAGCATTTCAGGGGTGCCAGGACTGTTACGGAGGTAATTGAACCGGTGAGTACGGGTATTGAAGCGAACAATTCCCTTATTAAATGTACCGGCCCAGAGAGTATGATCGGGCCCCTGCGCCAGGCAGAAGATAATATTTTCATCGCCATGGCCTGCATACCATGTGGCTTTCTGCAGTGCTGCATCAAAGCGGCACAGGCCATTGGAGGTTCCGAGCCAGAGTTGATGATCGTCGTCTTCCAGGATGGCGTTGACAGGGATCTTATCGTTTGCCCCGTTCAATGGAATGCGCCGGAACACGTTCCTGGCAGGGTCATAGCAGTTCAGTCCATCAATGGTACCGATCCACAGCCGCTGATGACTGTCTTCGAAAATGGAATAGACAATATTGTTATTTAAGGTCAGGGAATCGTTTTCCCGGTGCAGATATTTGGTAATGGAATAACCATCCCAGCGAAACAAACCATCGAAAGAGGCCAGCCACAGAAAACCTTTTGAATCGTAGTAGATCTTCTGGTAGTCGTTGGTCGGCAACCCATTGTCTGTAGAAATGCTGTATATATTAAAGTTCGATGATTGCCCCGACGCCGCAAGCGGCGCTCCCACAAATATCATAAATATCAGGACACTGATCCGCAAAAAAGCAGGCATACACACGCTTGGTCTCATTATACTCTCCCGTGGAATTGAGCTGGTTGATAAAATAGCTTTCTGATTACCTGGTCATCTCAAATATATTCACCTCACCTATATTCACGGGTATTTTTTAAAAATCAATACTGAAGGTACTGATAATTAATAAATTATTTATTGTCTGAACTATTTTTCAAGTATCCTGAACCCGGTTTCAACAGGGAGTCGGGCAGCTGAAATAATATTGAGCAGCTACAAAATCTGAATTCCATGTTGAACGCAACTATTTTCCAGAAAAAGGTGCTGCGCGAGATCACCTCCATCAGCGAACATGAAAGTTTCTCTATTTATTTCCGCCATAAGAAACAGTTTACCTTCCCGCTGCATACCCATGAAGAATATGAGTTAAACCTGGTGCTGGGAGGAGCGGGTATACAAAGGATCATAGGCGACCATATTGGTTATATCGGGCATGCCGAGCTGGTGATGGTGGGCCCGGACCTCCCACATGGCTGGTTTACGCAGGGCGACCTGGACGACGACGCCCTGGAAGTAACCCTGCAATTCAGGAAGGATCTGTTTTCAGACGATTTCCTGTATAAAGATCAGTTACATAATATCCGGAAGCTGTTGGAAAACGCGGGCAGGGGTATCATGTTTACGCCGACGCTTGCCGAAACGGTGTACAGGCGGTTAGTAAAGTTGCAAAAGACCAGGGGCTTCGAGGCTTTTATTGGTTTGCTGTTATTGTTGCAGGAACTTGCCGTGGCTGGCAACAGCACCCTGCTTTCCAGTGTATTGTTTAAAAGAGAAGAAGTCAGCCCCGACAGCGGGCAGTTGGAACGGGCCTTTGAATATATGAACCGGCATTATGGAAGCGCCATTGCCCTGACGGATATTGCGAGGGTACTGCATATGTCGGAGGCCTCGTTCAGCCGGTTTATGAAGGCCCAAACCGGGATGACGTTTACAGAAAACCTGGTGGAGCTCCGCCTGGGTCACGTTACGAGGATGCTGGTCACCACCCAGCTGACCATTGCGGAAATAGCCTATCATTGCGGCTTCAATAACATGGCTAACTTCAATAAACTATTTAAAAGGCATAAAGGCTGTACGCCAAAAGAGTATAAAATGAAATACAGCAAACAGTTGTTGAAGAGAGTAGGATGAGGAATTGATTAACGGGAGATGATTTTCAGGAGATGAAATTAATAAGGAGATGCCGGGAAGATACATCATCTTTTCTCCGCCCAAACATAAGCCCGCCTGGTAGGATATTCCATTTCCTCATTCGGACGCCTTTCTATGGCGTCAATAACTTTAAAACCGGTTTCCTTCAATAATTGTACAATATCCTCTGTTTTAAAGAAAAACAGGTCAATATCAATTTCCTTGTCATGTGCCTTGTCGAAATGCACAACTTCATCTCCTGCATGATAGGAGAACAGGAAATCACCTCCTGTTTTCAGCACCCGGTTTATTTCTGTAAAACAGGTCCGGATCTGGTTGTGGTTAAAATGAACGATTGCATAGAAGGCCAACGCACTGCCCAGGTACCCGGAAGGAAAAGCGATGTTCAACAGATCGCCTGTTTCAAATTTAATGTGAGGAGAAAGCCGCTGCGCTACCTTCACCATGGCTGGCGACAGGTCGATACCGACAATGTTCTCCAAACCATTATCGTACAGGAATTTTGTTGTTTGTCCGGGGCCGCAGCCGAAATCGGCGCACGGTCCTTTGTCTTTATTGACAGATGCGAACTCTTTTAGCAGCAGTTGATCAATGCGTTTCCTGGATAGTTCGTCCCAACGTTCGATGGCATAGTCTTCGGCTACCTGGTTGTAGCAATGGAGTATTTTGTCTGTAGAGTTCATGGGGAGTTATGGTTTAGAAACTTTTGTATTGCATTTATTAATTAATTAATTAAAGGCCTGCCGGAATTGAAGAGGCGACAAACTGGTTTTCTTCTTAAATAAAGTACTGAACGACTGCGCGTGTTCAAAGCCCAATGCATAAGCAATTTCGCTTACCGATAAATTGGTAGTCGACAGTTTTTCCTTTGCCTTTTCAATCAACTTCTCATGTATATGTTGTTGCGTGTTTTGCCCTGTATGCATGCGTAACAGATCGCTCAGGTAGTTTGGAGAGAGGTTCATGAGTTCGGCTATACGTTGTACTGTTAGTAGTTCTGGTTGCGTTGCCGTGTTGTTGTCAAAATACTCATCAAGCAGGCGTTCAAATTTAGCAAGCAGCTGATTATTGTGGTTTTTTCGCGTGATAAACTGCCGCTCGTAAAACCGATTGGAATATTTGAGCAACAACTCAATCTGCGACAGGATAATTTCCTGGGTATATTTATCTATATGCAGGCATTCTTTATCGATCTTGTTCAATATTGCAATAAGATCATCTTCTTCTTCGGCAGACAGATGCAGTGCTTCATTTACAGCATAAGAGAAGAAGTTATAATCGTTGATAGTACTTGCTAAAGGATGGGCCAGTAAAAAGTCGGGATGGAAAATAAGCAGGTAACCGGATCCGCATTCCATGTTGTTGAGATCCAGGTATTGGACCTGATTAGGTGCGGTAAAGCTCAGAACACCTTTGTCGTAATCATAATGTTGCTGACCATATCGTATTTTCCCCCTGGCTTCCCTTTTGAGGGCAACACAATAAAATTTATTCACAAAACCTTTCCATACATCATCTTCCAGGAAAATGCTTTCGGCAAGGTTAATTACACTTACCAATGGATGGCGTGGCTCCGGCAAAGAAAGTAACCGGTGAAATTCTGAAATTGATCCAATGACGTTCATAACACTGATTCAAACATTTTAATGTGAAAGGTAGCGGTTGCATTTTAACAATGCAACCGTACGAAAAGGCTAATCAATAAGTCCCATGCTAAACTCGTCGTACGGGTCACCAGTATCGGTACCCAACGGCACAATACTTTCGAGTTTCGACATATCAGCCTCGCTTAATACAATTTCGGTGGCTGCAATGTTCTGTTCCAGATATTTTCTCCGTTTAGTGCCGGGAATAGGTACAATGCCTTTATTTATGATCCAGGCCAGCGCCAACTGTGATGCCGTTACTTTTTTCTCTTCGGCCATTGCCTCAATTGCTTTAACCAGCTCAAGGTTCTTGTAAAAATGAGCTTCCTGGAAACGGGGAATCGCCCGGCGAAAATCATTTTCAGGTAAGTCGTCTATGGTTCGGATCTGTCCGGACAAAAAGCCGCGACCTAAGGGGGAATACGCAACAAAACCTATCCCAAGTTCCTTTAAAGTATTCTGTATGCCACGTTCTTCTGTTGTACGCTCAAACAACGAATATTCACTTTGTACAGCAGTAATCGGGTGAACTGCATGAGCTCTTCTTATGGTTTCTGAAGATACTTCTGATAGGCCGAGATACCCTACTTTTCCTTCCTTTACCAGCTTGCTCATTGCTTCAATGGTTTCTTCGATGGGAGTGTTCTTATCAAGCCTGTGCATATAATACAAATCAATATAATCGGTATCAAGATTTTTAAGAGAACGTTCCACCGCTGTTTTCACATATTCTTTTTTACCATTAATAGCCCAGGTCACTTTGTTGTTATCATCTATTTCCCAACCGAATTTCGTGGCTATAATATATTTACTCCTATTACCATTTATTGCTTTAGCGATCAACTGCTCATTTTTCAAAGGGCCGTACAAATCCGCGGTATCCAGGAAATTTCCGCCTAATTCCAGCGATCGGTGAATTGTGGCAATAGCTTCCTGCTCATCGGCCTCTCCATACATATTTCCTTCTTCAAAACCTGTCATCCCCATACAACCCAAGCCTATGATCGGAACAACTAAGCCTTCGCTTCCCAAGTTAATTTTTTTTGTTACCATACATATGAATTTTTATAGGCCAAATTTCGTTATGGGTGTTTTAATGGGTGTGTAAGCTTCCCTTAAAAAAAGACTGTTAGAGAATAGAAAAATGATTGATAACTTTAACAGTGTATTATGAAAGGTAAACGATTCAACCCGGAGCAGATCAGTAAGATTCTTAAGGAATTCGAGGCGGGTAAAAGTGTTCAGGAGATTACGCGCGAACACGGAGTTAGTCCGGCCTCATTTTACAAATGGCGGCAGCGATACGGTGGCCTTGAGGGCAGCGAGCTGAAACGCGTAAAGGAACTGGAGGAAGAGAACCGCAAGCTTAAGCGGATGTACGCTGATCTTGCCCTTGATTTGGAGGCGGCAAAGGAGGTCATTGCAAAAAAGCTTTGAAGCCC
>NZ_FNRL01000002.1 GCF_900107795.1 Chitinophaga terrae (ex Kim and Jung 2007) | reverse complement strand
ATTCCTATGGGGTATTAATCCAAATTTCTCTGGGCTATTCCCCGCTTGAAGGAAGGTTGCGTACGTGTTCCGCACCCGTTTGCCGGTCGCCACCCAGTATTGCTACCTGTGCTGCCCCTCGACTTGCATGTATTAGGCCTGCCGCTAGCGTTCATCCTGAGCCAGGATCAAACTCTCCATTGTAAAGAAGTTGATACCTGACTAATTTCTCTCGAAATCAATCGGATATTTTTTTAATAATGTTAGCTGTTACATTACCTGTTTAAATTGAACCAAACTATCACTAATTTGATTCGTGCTGTTGTTTCCATTCTTTCAAAGAACTTCGATCATTACTGATCTGTTGCTGATGTCTGAGATCCGATCTCTGTGCCCTTGCGGCCTACATCTTAGTTAAGAACTTACCCGTCGTTGTCGTTGGGGTTGCAAAGGTAATTAACTTTTCATTTCTACCAAATCTTTTTCCATTTTTTTTATTGAAAGCGCTAAAGATAATTCAACATACTGCTATCAAACATCCAAGCGTGAAAAATGACCGGAATTAAGAAGAGAAGAACTTTGCAAAAACCGCTTTTTCATCGACGCGGAGCGCAAAGGTAGCAGGTTTTGCATTATATCCAATGCTTTAGCTTAAAAATTTTTTAATCATCTCACAAAGCCCTTGATAACAAAGGGCCCCAGGTTTAACCACCTCACGATAAAGGATAATTGAAAACAGCAGGAAACCCTCCCCGCTAACGCTTAAAATGTATAGGTTCCAACAACCGGTCAGGATAGTTCACCTGCATCAGGAACAAGCCCTGGGGCGGCACCGCAAAATCGGCCCTGGTACAATCTTTACTTTCAATCACCGCCCGGAATTCAGAGAGCGACAGCTTCCCTCTTCCTACCCTTAACATCGTTCCCACCAATCCTCTCACCATTCCTCTCAAAAACCGGTTGGCCTTAACGTTATAGACTATACGGTGTCCCTCTGTCGACCATTGCGATTCCATTATATTACACAGGAAGGTTTTTACCTGGGTGTTCCGCTTAGAGAAGGTAGTAAAATCAGTATACTCAGTAATAATGGAAGCCGCCTCCTGCAAAGCTGCAATATCCAGCCTGTAAGGGAAGAAATATCCCCTGTCTTGCAGGAAAGGATCTTTCTTTGTATATAAAGTATATTCGTAAGCACGGCTCAGCGCCGCAAACCTGCTGTTGGCATCCGGCGGCACAGCATAAACACCATTCAATACCACATCGTCCGGTAAAATGGCATTTATTTTATAAATAAACTGGGGATGTAAAGGAAGTTCTGTATCGAAATGTAAAAAGTTCTGATAGGCATTCACCCCTGCATCTGTACGGCTGGACCCAGTGCTGACGATCGTTTCTCTAAATAAAATACTCAAAGCCCTGTCTACTTCCGCCTGAACGGTATGAGCATTTTCCTGCACCTGAAATCCACTGTAAGCGGCTCCTTTATAAGCTACTTCGATAAAATACCTGTTCATAGGCGGCGAAAATACAGAATTATCCTATCGGCGGATCATTGCCTTGAAACGTTTCTTATAATAATCATCTATCAGCAACGATTCCAGTGCTGCATACTTTTCAGAATCATACACTTTGGAATAACCGTATTCCAGCAACTGGTAACGGGTGTCATCTGCTGTCAGCAACTGGCCCAGGGTTTTCACCTGTGCTGTTTCCAGGCAATAGTTCCGGGATTGCTTCCTGAAAACGTCTATCATGCTGTTATCGGTACGGGCGGCAACAAATTTGCGAAGCAACTTACGGAAAGTAGCATCATCCATAATATTCACACAATCTGAATTCACCAGCCGGACAGCGGGTTTCTTTTCCTCCTCTGTAGCCGCAACTTCCTCTGTTTTCTTCTTTTTCTTTTTGGAAGATGACTGTTCTTCCGGCGCGGCTGCCGACACGCCATAACCGCTCGGATCTGTTATGATATTGGCAGGATGCTCGGTATCATCAAATAACTTACGTTTCTTTTTCCTAGAAGCCTTAGTGGTAGTTTCTTCTACAGGATCTGTATCTGCAACCGGTGTAGTTACTACTGGTGTTTCCTTAGGCGCTTCTGCAGGTTTATCGTTCTGGAATTCAATAAAATCAGGCTCGTCGGACTTTGTCTTATGCTTCTTGTTCCTTTTTGGCCGCTCCTCTTCCACAACCGGTGTCACTACCGCGTCTTCCGCCGCCGAAACTGCAGCGGCTTTGCTTTCTTCCGCCAGCACCGATCTAAGGATATCCTTCTCTTCATCTGTCAACGGCGCCCGGGCCTTTTTCCCGCTCTCCGCTTTCTCCTCTGTTTTTGCAGGCTCGGTAGCTGCAGCAACAGGCACTTCCTCTATATTGCGATCATCTGAAGTAACCACTACTTTATCCAGCGCCGAGGCAAAAGAGTTACCGGATGATGGTTTAGGAGCCGGTTTCTTGGGGCCTGTTACGATGGCTTTATCTGCGAAAGCCGTTTCCAGGTCTTTCTGCAGGTTATTCATCATTTCACCTTTTTCCGTCGCAGTATCAACGTTCGTTGCAGCTGCAACAGCAGGTTCTGTAGCTGTTTCCGGCTCGGTAGCCGCAGCAACTGATCCGCCATCCGGTTTGAGCTCCTTAAATGTTTGTAAATTATATAATGCGTAACTTGAGCTTCCTGAACGTTTCAGCAAATAACCCTGGTCATTTTTCGCGACCCGCAGGTTGAACTGTGCTTCATGGGCCTCTTCTTTAGGAAAACCCACTGTAATATTGGTAGTTCCGTTCTCTAATTCGGGAAGAATGATATACCCACGCTCGGTGGAACTAAGCACTTTACCATTGTGCTTTACATAAAACGGCTGGCCCTTCTCACTTTGAATATATATATAATAATGTTGTTGACGTTGCGCCGATAAAGAGCGGCCCAAGATCAAGCATATACAAAGGAATAGTAATGTTTTAAAACGCATATTATGAATTGAAAATAATCCTTTGCAAATATTATTCCAGCACTATCAACACTTCTCCTTTCTCCACTGCCGTACGTTCCGCAACCTTAATTTCCTTCACGGTTGCATCTGAAGTGGCTTTGAATACATTTTCCATCTTCATTGCTTCCAGTATCAATACCGGGTCTCCTTTTTTGATAGCCTGCCCCGGTGTCACCAAAACTTTTAAAACCAATCCCGGCATCGGTGCTTTGATATCATTCACCTTCCTGGCCATAGCGTCTTTAATGCCCATAGAAGCCAATAGCTGGTCTATCGGTTCTTCCAGCGCTACCTCGAACAGTTGCTGGTTAATCTGCAATACGACAGTTTTGCTTTCTCTATCTACCTTTAAAACCTGAGCCTGGTAACTATAGCCATCCATTATGACGCTATAATCGCCAGACGGAAGCTGCACGGCAGACCAATTCACTTCCCGGTCGTTACAGGTTACTTTTTTATCATGATTGATAGCAAATGCAGATTTGCCATTGACTGTCGCTTTGATCATTGTGTTAATTTTAGACCCTGTGGACAACAAAAATAGCATTTTTAACCACTTAGCTCGTTTTTAGCCCATTTGTTTAAATTTGGGCCTTTGAAAAAATCGCAAGCCGATACTTTTGTTTAAAACAATCTTTTACATGAATCAACAACTGAAGCAATCCTTAATGGGGATGCTGATAGGAGGAATGGCGCTGGCGGGTTTGAATACCCCCCTGTTTGCCCAATCCGAGAAAGCAACCCAGGACGACCCCGCCCTGAAAATTTACAGAGCCTCTGCCACCAAGATCAACGACCTGGTACATACAAAACTGGATGTACGCTTCGATTATGCCAAAAGATACCTGTACGGCAAAGCATGGGTTACCTTAAAACCTCACTTCTACCCTACCGATAGTTTAACCCTCGATGCCAAAGGCATGGATATTAAAGAAGTAGCGTTGGCAAAAGGAGCAGCCAACACTCCTTTAAAATATACCTATGATGGTATGCAGCTGCATATCCAGCTGAATAAAACTTACCAGGCAACAGAATCTTATACTGTATATATCAGTTATACAGCCAAACCTGACGAACTTAAAGTAAAAGGCAGCGCCGCGATCACGAACGCCAAAGGGTTATATTTTATCAACCCTGATGGGAAAGAGCCAAATAAACCTACCCAGATCTGGACACAGGGAGAAACAGAAAGTTCCTCTGTATGGTTCCCGACGATCGATAAAACCAACCAGAAAACGACCCAGGAGATCAGCATGACCGTTGAAAAGAAATATGTAACCCTTTCCAACGGTAAACTGGTAAGCCAGAAAAATAATGCTGACGGTACCCGTACTGATACCTGGAAAATGGACCTGCCTCATTCTCCTTACCTGTTTATGATGGCGGTAGGAGAATATGCTATTGTAAAAGATTCCTGGAAAGGGAAAGAAGTAAGTTATTATGTAGAGAAACCATATGAAAAATATGCCAGGAACATTTTCGGGAACACTCCTGAAATGCTCACCTTCTACTCAAAGATCCTGGGCTACGATTACCCATGGGTAAAATACTCGCAGATCACGGCCAGGGATTATGTTTCCGGGGCTATGGAAAACACCACTGCAACCCTGCACGGGGAGTTCCTGCAAAAGACAGATCGCGAACTGCTGGATAATAATAATTCCAACGAATGCGTAGTGGCCCATGAGCTGTTCCACCACTGGTTTGGCGACCTAGCCACTGCCGAATCATGGAGCAACCTCACGGTGAACGAATCGTTTGCTGATTACAGTGAATACCTCTGGCTGGAACATAAATACGGGAAGGACGCTGCCGACGAACATGCGCTGGAAGCGGCCCAGTCTTATATGTCTATGGTGCAATACAGCGGGGATAAAGACCTGGTGAGATTCCATTACCACGATAAAGAAGACATGTTCGACCAGGTTACCTACCAGAAAGGCGGCAGGATCCTGCATATGCTGAGAAATGCGGTAGGCGACAGCGCCTTCTTCAGGTCACTGAACCTTTACCTGCGTACCAATGCCTTTAAAGCTACCGAAGCTCATCAACTGCGCCTGGCCTTTGAAGAAGTAACCGGCAGGGATATGAACTGGTTCTTTAACCAATGGTATTTCGGAAAGAGCTTCCCGCAATTCGATATAAGCTATAACTATAACGATGCTGCAAAGAAAGTAACGGTGATCATCCAGCAGATCCAGCGTGAGAACAAGACCTGGCAAATCCCGATGGCTATAGACGTTTATGAAGGCAGCAAAGTAACAAGACACAACGTAACGGTTGCCAACCGGGTAGATTCATTCACTTTCGCCTACAACACCAAACCTGACCTGGTAAATGTGGATGCAGAGAAAGTGATCCTATCGAAAACTGACGACCACCGCGCCTTCAGCACCTATGCTTTCCAATACCATCATGCGCCCGGCTACCTGAACCGCCGCATTGCCATTGAAGAAGCTGCAGATGCACAGGCTACTAACCCTGAAGCGCTGAAATTACTTCAGGCTGCACTGAAAGATAAATACCACGGGCTGCGTTCTTACACTATTTCAAAACTGAATTTTGAAAATGAAACAGTAAAAAGCGCCACCCTACCCATCATCCAGGAACTGGCAAAACAGGACCCCAGCTCTCTCGTTCGTGCAGCTGCCCTGGATGCCCTCGGCGCCCTGA
This sequence comes from Chitinophaga terrae (ex Kim and Jung 2007), assembly GCF_900107795.1. GTDB lineage: Bacteria > Bacteroidota > Bacteroidia > Chitinophagales > Chitinophagaceae > Chitinophaga > Chitinophaga terrae. The sequence goes on along the minus strand of NZ_FNRL01000002.1, from coordinate 450,928 downwards.
AGAACGCACAGTATGCATCCCTGTTTGAAGCGGCCATCAAAGATCCATCCTATGCCGTGGAAGCGGCGGGACTGGAAGGATTAGCCGCCCTGGATATCGATAAAGCCTATACGCTGGCCAAACAATTGCAGAACGATTCGAAAGGCAAGCTGGTAAATGCCATTACAGGCGTTTACGCCAGGAAAGGCAACCCGGATGATGTAGCTTTTGTGGCAAATAAGTTCGACGAAACAAGCGGGCAGGATAAACTGAATGCGGCGTTTGATTACCTGGGCTTCCTTTCCAAGATCAACAATACCGACGCGGTGATCAAAGGAATTGAGCAGGTAAAAGCCATGTGTGTGCAGTTTAACAACCCGCAGGTTAACAACTACATCAGCAACTGGATGCAGGAAATAAGCAGGAAAAAAGCAGATGAAGCAACCGCCGTGAGTGGCGACAATAGAGCTGCACTGGAAAAGCAGGCAGAATATTTTAAAAAGGCATCTGAAGAAGTGAAAAGTTCTTCTAAAGACTAATACGAAGAAAGCGGGGCACAGCGCCCCGCTTTTTTAATCAATTTCTACAAGGCGGTTAAGGGATTGATCCCAGCGCCAGGGGGTTGTGGCAAGCCTGACCCCTCCCAGCCAACGATGTTCCAACGATACATAGTCGAGATAATTTTCCTGTTCTTCCAGTATCTCTCTACCCAGGCTGGTGATCATGAGCAATTGTTCGCGTTCGTCTATCACGCCCGCATCTTCCATGCGATGCACAAGTACGTCTAACTGGAAGTTACTGAAGCCGTATATTTCCAGGTCTCGCCAGAAGAACATATAAAGTACATACCAGCGGTAGCTGCCAAGCGCCAGTTGCAGCAGGAAGTATTGTTCAATGACGCTCAGACCGGTTACTACATCCGGGAAACGTTTTAAGTGGGCGGTAATGGCTGATGGTATATGTTTCAGGTTGCCGGTGGGCATTTTGCTGATGGTTTCCAGCAGCAATGGGGTATCCATGCACCAGGCGTCCCAGATATCTGCGGCCAGTGAGAGATCGTCGGTTTGCAACCGGGTTCGTTTTTCAAAAGCTTTCGGTATGTCTTCTGAGCCTGGGTGATGAGGGAGGTCTACAATACTGATAGGGATTTGTTTATCTATTTTACTGTTGGCTATAAAATGAAGTATGAAGAGGAGGTTTACCTGGGAGAAAAGGTCATATTCGAACCAAAGTACGATTTCGTCTGAAGAGCTGGCGAAGGATACCATCTTCTCCAGCTCAGTGACTACATTGCTATAATAAGTTTGTTTATCGATCCCGTAATGAAACTGCAGGTGTTTGGCCCTGCTTTCGAATAAGGTTGGGAGGTTGTTGGTATTTTTTACCTTGCCTTCGCACATCATTTCCCGGCATATTACTACTTCTCCGGGCACCTCGCATTGCCGAAACAAGGTAAGGGCTGCATCTCCGTTTAACACATGTAGGTATCTCATAAAATAGTTTTCTATTCTTTTACCAACTTCCGCTGGCGCCTCCTCCACCACCAGAACCGCCTCCGAATCCGCCGAAGCCGCCACCGCCAGACCAGCCGCCTCCACTGCTGCTTCCGCTACCCCAACCGCTGCTCATCCCGCCTATTACAGGCCAGATCCATCCGCCACGCCTGTTGTAGGTGGTACCGTTACCGCCACCGCCTCCACGACTGATCATTGCTATTACGATGATGATCAGCATAATGAGGAGAAAAATACCACCTATGCTAATCCCCGAGTCGTCTTTTTTCGGACTGCCTTTATATTCGCCTGCCGCCGCTTTTTCAATAGCGGTAACTGCGTCGTCCAGTCCTTTATAATAATTGCCTTCCCTGAAGGCAGGTTTGATAAAATTGTTGATGATGTCGTTTGCTACTGCATCCGGCACCACTCCTTCCATGCCATACCCGGTTTCAATCCTTATCTTTCTATCCTCAACAGAAACAAGAATCAGCAAGCCATTGTTCTTTTCTTTCGTTCCTATCCCCCATTCTCTCAGGATCTTTAATGCAACCTGGCTGATATCGTAATCGCCAACTGATTTAAGGGTAACGATAGCGATCTGCGTGGAAGTACTGTCGTTATACGCTACCAATCTTCGTTCCAAAGCTTCGTCCTCACTTCCTAGCAGGATCTTCGCAAAATCATTCACTAAAGTTGGAGGATTGGGGCGAGGAGGGATATTCTGTGCATTGGCAAACAGACCTATCAATACAAATAATCCCGGTAATAACCAGCGTAATATCCTCATTGTATAAAATACTAATTCGTTAAGAAAGAATCCCTTATTTGCCGAAAACTATGTCATCAGGCAGTTCATTGGCATCGTTTCCGGCTTCATGTGGGAAATGGGTTCGGAGAGAAGCGCCAATTTCCGCGATACAGGCTTCAATTCCTTCGATGATCCGATCGCGTTGAAAGTGGCTGATGAGCAGCTCCGCTTCTTTTTCCCAGAAATCGTTGCCTACTTTCTCATGAATACCCTGGTCGCCTAAAATCGCGAACTGGTGATCTTTGATGGCCACGTATACCAATACCCCGTTGCGCAACCTTGTTTTAGCCATATCAAGGGAATTAAAAACTTCCTGGGCGCGTTCAAGGGGATTTACGTATTTACAGTGGTTTTCGACAAATAGTCTGATTTCTCCGGATGTTAATCGTTCTGCCACCCGGATAGCCTGCACCAATCTGTTCTTTTCTGTTTCGGAGAAAATTTCTTTTTGTTTTAAAAAAGGAATGCGCATGCTATAGGTTTATGAAGCCAGGAGTTTGAATTCTCCTGGCTTACTCAATGAATTAATCAGAACTTTACCTGCGGGGCAGTTGCTGCGCCCTGATCGGCTTCGAAATAAGGTTTTTGTTTAAACCCGCCGATACCGGCAATAATATTATTAGGGAACGTTCTTACGGCACTGTTATAATCTTTTACCACTGCGTTAAAATCGTTCCTGGCAACATTGATCCTGTTTTCAGTTCCTTCCAGTTGGGCCTGGAGGTTCTGGAAGTTAGCATTAGCTTTCAGTTCCGGATAATTTTCTGAAACTGCCAGTAAACGTCCCAATGCGGCTCCTAACTGGCCCTGGGCCTGTTGGAACTGTTGCAGTTTTTCGGGGGTCAGATCGCTGGGGTCTACCTTGATCTGCGTAGCGCTGGCGCGGGCCTGGGTTACTTTTTCCAGGGTTTCCTGTTCAAAATTGGCGGCGCCCTTTACGGTAGCAACCAGGTTAGGGATAAGATCTGCACGGCGTTGATAGCTGCTTTGTACAACTCCCCACTTTTCTTTCACTGCTTCGTCCTTGTTTACAAGACCATTGTACTTTCCGCAACCAAACAATACTAGAATTGCCGCAATGACAATGACAATAATACCTGTTTTCATCTGAATTAAAATTTAAGTTTAGGTGCCGTCCGTTGTGCAAAACACATTCCTGTTTTGACCACTTCGGGCAGAAGTAGTTGATTTACCCGGTGAGTGCTATAAAAAAAGCGGTGAACGCACGATTTTCATAACTATACGAAAATAGGGAAACTCGTCCACTAAACCGCCCGATGGATAAGGAAACGGCATTTTTTTAAAAAAGTTCAGTCATCCTTGAAATATTCATCATAAAACAGTATGTTTATATGTACCTTTGTAACGGTTAAACCCTAAACGGTTTAATCAATTTAAGGTGAATGGGGCAGAGAAAAGGACGCAACATCTCAATTAAAAAGTTTCATTGTTTCTAACTCATTTATTATCAATAATAGGATTAAGTCTGCTTAAATGAGTGCACAACACATTCATATACTTTATATAGACGATGAAATACACAACCTGAATGCTTTTAAAGCATCTTTTAGGAGAATGTACAGCGTTGTTACCGCCACTTCTGCTGAAGAAGCAGAGAAATTGCTTGCCGAACAGGAGTTTCATATCATCATCTCTGACCAGCGGATGCCTAAAATGACAGGCATCGAATTTTTCGAATCAATACTGGACAAGTACCCTGAACCTATCCGCATGCTGCTGACCGGCTATGCCGACATCAATGCAGTAGTAGATGCTATCAACAAAGGACAGGTTTATAAGTATTTTTCCAAACCCTGGAATGAAGATGAGTTGAAGCATAACATCGATAAAGCCTATGAAGTATATGCCTTACGTAAAGAGAACAGGGAGTTGACAGCCAAGCTGCTGGACGTTAACCAAAAACTCGAATTCCTGGTAAGGCAGAAACTTATCTCATAAACTGCCGTTTTACCGTCGCTCCTCTCCTATACCGAAATTTACCCAACCGGAAAAATTTCCAAATATTGATTTTCCGTTAACTTGCACCCCATTGTGAACTTAATTTCCTGAATCATGCAAGTTTGGAAAGATTACCAGGCAGAGAACAAAGACCGTTTTCTGGACGAATTACTGGCATTATTGCGCATCCCTTCTGTGAGTGCAGATTCCCGGTATAATGAAGATACCCGTAAATGTGCGGAAGCTGTAAAACAGCGCCTGCAGGAAGCGGGTGCGGAGAATGTAGAAGTATGTGCAACCGCCGGCCATCCGATTGTATACGGAGAAAAAATTATAGACCCTTCTTTACCTACCGTACTGGTATACGGACATTACGACGTTCAGCCGGCCGACCCGCTGGATCTCTGGCATAGCGGCCCGTTCGAACCTGTGATTAAAGACGGTAACATATACGCCCGCGGAAGCGCAGACGACAAAGGACAGTTTTACATGCATGTAAAAGCCTTTGAAACAATGAATAAAACCAACACCCTGCCTTGCAATATCAAATTCATGATAGAAGGGGAAGAAGAAGTTGGTTCCGCTAACCTGGGCATCTTCCTGAAAGACAATAAAGAAAGACTGAAAGCTGATGTAGTACTGATCTCCGATACTTCCATGATCAGCCTGGAAAACCCGTCTATCGACACCGGTTTACGCGGTCTTTCCTACATGGAAGTAGAAGTGACAGGCCCGAACCGCGACCTGCACAGTGGCGTATATGGCGGCGCAGTTGCCAATCCCGCCACTATCCTGGCAAAAATGATCGCTTCCCTGCACGACGAAAACAATCATATTACCATCCCTGGCTTCTACGACAAGGTGCAAACACTGAGCGACGAAGACAGGAAAGCGCTCAATGCAGCCCCATTTGATGAGGAAGAATATAAAAAAGACCTGGGGGTAGATGAACTGTGGGGAGAGAAAGGGTATACTACGATAGAAAGAACAGGCATACGCCCAACCCTGGAAGTGAACGGTATCTGGGGTGGTTATACCGGCGAAGGTTCTAAAACCGTATTGCCTTCCAAAGCATACGCGAAAATCTCTATGCGCCTGGTTCCCGACCAGGATTGGCACGAAATCTCCGATCTCTTTGCCAAACATTTTGAAGCGATTGCGCCTAAGAGCGTAAAGGTGAAAGTAACCAAGCATCATGGCGGCAGTCCTTACGTTACTCCAACAGATGCGGTAGCGTTCAAAGCAGCGCAGAAAGCTATCAATGCTACATTTGGCAAAGACCCGATCCCGGTGCGCGGTGGCGGAAGTATTCCTATTGTAGCCCTTTTCGAAAAAGAGCTGGGGTTAAAGACCATCCTTATGGGATTTGGCCTGGATAGCGATAACCTGCATTCGCCTAACGAAAAGTATGGATTGGAAAACTACTATAAGGGTATTGAAACCATCCCTTATTTCCACCAGTACTTCGCGGAAATGAGTAAATAACTATCGTTTTAACGGCATACAGGATCGGAGTAATTAAAAATACGGGATTGCAGCATTCTTCGTATTTTTAATGTTACTCCGATCCTTTTGTATTAAAGGAAGTGATTTAGTTAGAATAAGTAATATGAGTAACACAACAACAGAAAAAGTACGGGTAGATAAATACTTATGGTCTATACGGGTGTTTAAAACCCGCAACCAGGCTTCTACGGCCTGCGATACAGGAAAAGTTAAGATGAACGGCGCCCCCGTAAAGGCAGCCAAAGCAGTGTCTGTAGGTGATAAATTTGAGATCAGGGGAGAAAACCGCCGTTGGGTGATAGAAGTAACCGGCATTATTTCCAACCGGGTTGCCTATAGTGAAGCTATCAAATATTATATAGATAATACCCCTGATGAGGGTAAGTTGGATGCAGCCTACATACCGTCGGCTTTCCAGACGGGTAAACGCCAGAGTAAGATCGGGCGGCCTACCAAGAAAGACAGGCGGAGTATTGAAGGGTTTATGGAAGGAGGTGTGGAGGAAGAGTAGGGAGTTGAAGGCCTGACAGCTTTAAGAAAGGTTCCTCTTTATACTTCAGAGGCGCCTTTTTATTTTTATAGCCTGTCTTTTAGCTCCTGCTGTATTTCCCAGGCAGATCTTTTATTCTTTCTATTTCGGCTTTAATTGAAGCAGCAGGCATCAGTAAAATGGAAAAGCAGGCAACGCTTGTGCTGGAAGTGGCGCTGTCTGAATTGTTTACCAGGTAATATGACTGGAGCCTGTAGACTCTCTGAACGATGTTTCCCCCGGACTTTATCAACCCGGGCAGCAGTTATAGCGGATTCTCCCCGATTTTCTAAAATTTCTCACTTTTGCGTAGTAATTTTGCCAACTCATATATTAAAAAATAAGGATTATCAATGCCTAAACAAAGCGACGTACTCTCTGCAGATTTCCTTGTGAAAGTAGCAGAAGAATTTGGTACACCTGTGTATGTGTATCATGCAGAAAAGATTAAAAATCAATACGAAAAGCTGCAAAAGGCTTTCCACAAGACCAACACCCGCTTTTTTTACGCTTGCAAGGCATTGACCAATATCAATATCCTTAAGTATATCAATTCACTGGGCTGCGGTCTTGATACGGTATCTATCCAGGAAGTACAACTGGGCCTTAAAGCCGGTTTCGATCCGAAGAACATCATTTTCACTCCAAACTGCGTGGATCTCCAGGAGATCATCGCAGCAAAGGAACTGGGCGTTATCATCAATATAGACAACCTCAGCATCCTGGAGCAATTCGGTAATAAATTCGGAGGTAGCTACCCTATCTGCATCCGCCTGAACCCGCACATCATGGCGGGAGGCAACTTCAAGATCTCCACCGGGCATATCGACAGTAAATTCGGTATCTCTATCCACCAGATGCGCCATATAGAACGCATTATTAATTCTACTAAACTGAAGGTGACCGGCCTGCATATGCATACCGGCTCCGAGATTAAAGACGTAGACGTTTTCCTGCGTGGCGTAGAGGTAATGTTTGAAATGGTTCAGCACTTCCCGGACCTGGAATCAATTGACCTGGGCAGTGGATTCAAAGTAGCTTATCAACAGGGCGACCCTGAAACAGATATAGACCTGCTGGGCAAAAAACTGAGCGAAGCATTTAATAATTTCGCCAAGTCTTATGTTCGTCCGCTGGAACTCTGGTTCGAACCAGGAAAATACCTGGTAAGCCAGGCCGGCTACTTTGTTGTAAAGGCTAATGTTATTAAGCAAACAACGGCTAACGTATTTGTAGGGGTTAATTCAGGCTTCAACCACCTGATCCGCCCTATGTTTTATGATGCATTCCACCTGATCCGCAATATTTCCAATCCTAAAGGCACGGAAAGGATCTATACCGTGGTAGGAAATATCTGCGAGACAGATACTTTTGGATGGGACAGGAAGATCAATGAAGTAAGGGAAGGTGATTACCTGGTATTTTATAACGCCGGCGCGTATGGTTTCGAAATGTCATCTAACTTCAACTCCCGCTTAAAACCAGCAGAAGTAATGATAAAAGATGGCAAACCGTTCCTTATCCGCAGAAGAGATACATTGGAAGACTTACTGAAGAATCAAATTGAAATACAGTAAGATATAAATACAATATTTTCCTGGTTTAAGAAATATTTTAAGCCAGGAAAATATTAACGGCTTTATTTAAAATATCGTTCCTACCTTTACGTCTACATTACTACCCTCCCTCTGTTTTTCCTGCACTGTATAACTACTGTTATAGTATCAATATAAATAACTAGATTATCTGGCACTAAAAGGTTAGCCTTTGGATATAATTATACGAGCATGAAAGTTTTAACAGCACACCCCGGATTATTTAACGACGATAATACAATAGAGTCAAATATATCGTTCGTGCCATTCTTAAACTTCCTGAAACAAAGAATTGCTCAGGATCCTTCAGATGCACGTACTTCTTTTTATAAACTGATCATAGATAAATTCGAAAGCAATCCTGCTACTTTACAACCGATCCCCGCTACTTCAGAAAGCGATCTGTCGAAGTACCAGGATTACCTCGATCTTATCACCGCAGCTATCTTCCCGGTTACCACCAACCCCGAATCCGATATCTACGGTATCGGCGTTCCTTACAGGTTTGCCATCTTCTATTATTCAGACCTTTTCAAACAACTGTTCTCGGAAGACGGCAGGGAGCTGATAGCGGTGCCCGACGGCATTTCTGTGCAACAGGTAAAAAAGGACAAGATCACCTGGTTGTATAAACTTATCCTGGAAAAGCTCTATCACTTCCCTATGAGCTACAAAAATGATATCATCCACACACTTGTTGCGCCGGATGGTACCAAAAAGTTCATGAAGGTGAACATAGATCCCAGGTTCGTGGATGTAAAGGTAAAGGGCGAATTGCCTTCGCTTGATTACAACCTGTTCTGTTCAAAACAGATCACGCCGGAAACCCTGCTGAAAATACTGCCTCCAAGCATGTTCAGGCTGGAAGGATTTGTGATCTGGACAGTAAAAGACGTTACCCAGTCAGAAAGCCTGAACACTATCAAATCGCTGGTAATGAATATGCGCTCCAGCAATGAAGTGGAGAGCTACCATGCTGCCGAACGCCTCATTCCAACCATACTCGGGCTTCCCGACATTACAGCGCACCTTGTTCCATTCCCTAAAGTGAATGGTAAAAATGTGCTGGAAGAGCAATTTGTAACTACAGACCCTATCCTGGGCATCGGTAACAAAAAGCAACAGCAACACTTCTTCCAACTGGTATTGGAACAACTGCAAAACAATCCTAATCCGCTGGTGATTCCGGATGTGGATGACACTTCCATTGCAGCTCATCCTTTCCTGAAATACCTGCCTATTAAGAACATAAAGAGCTTCCTCGTATTGCCTATCACCCACAAAAAAGAAGTGCTGGGCATGCTCGAACTGGCTTCCTCTGTTCCTAACAGGCTGTCTGTTGAGCCTCTCTGGCGCCTGCAGAATACCTACCCGCTCCTGGTACTGATGCTCAACCGAAGCATCAGCATCCTCGAAAACAGGCTGAATGAGGTTATAAAAGATCAGTTTACAGCTTTGCAACCTTCTGTTGAATGGAAGTTCATCGACGAGGCATGGAAATACCTGCTAACGCCGGAGGATGAACGAAAAGATATTGAAAGCATCAGCTTTGAAGACGTATACCCGTTATATGGCGCAGTTGATATCAGGAATTCGTCTGTGCAGCAGGGAAACGCTATCAGGGAAGACTTGCAGGAACAACTGGAACTGATCCGCGATACCCTTATCGCCATCGGCCAATCCATCCACCTGCCGCTGCTGGAAGAGCTGCTCTACAAAACGAACGACTTCCTGCTGGGCCTTACAGACAACCTTCCTGCCGGTGAAGATATCAAGGTGAACGAGTTCATGAAACATGAAATACAACCCGTATTGCAACACCTCTGCGAAGGTAACGAAGAGCTGAAACCGCTGCTGGAAAACTACTTTGCCAAGATCGACAAGTCCGAAGGTCATGTATTCCGCCACCGGAGAGAGTATGAAGACAGTCTTTCTACCATTAACACTGCTATCAGTCAATACCTGGAAAAAGAAAGACAATACATACAGCAAAGTTTCCCTTGCTATTTCGAGAAATACAGGACAGACGGGGTTGAATATACCATCTACATAGGCCAGTCTATCGCCCATGAGAAGAAGTTCGACAACTTATACCTGCGCAATCTCCGCCTGTGGCAACTTTCATCTATGGCGCACATCGCAAGGCTTACCCACAAGATTGGCCCTAAGCTGAAGGTACCGCTGGAAACAACCCAACTGATCTTAATGCACAGCTCTCCTATCACCATCAGCTTCAGAAGCGATGAAAGACGTTTCGATGTGGAAGGCGCTTATAACATCCGCTACGAGATCATCAAAAAACGGATCGACAAAGTGCATATCAAGGATACCGGCGAAAGGCTTACCCAGCCTGGCACAATTGCCATGGTATATTCTTATGTGAGAGAAATGGAAGAATTGAAAAAATACATCACCTTCCTGCAAAGCAAGCAAATCCTGGAACCTGAAGTAGAAGAACTGGAGCTGGAAGAACTACAGGGAGTGAGCGGTCTGAAAGCCTTAAGAGTAAAGGTTAACATGAACCCTCCGTTATAAAAATTAAGCCGGGGTATCGTCTGCCCCGGCTTAAAAATAAAGTTTAGAACCTGAATCCCAGGGTAAAATACCCGATCGTCTCTTCTGTTGAATGCCCTAATGCTGCCGTAACGATCAAGGCATTGATCGGCGCCAGGTAAATACCTCCACCAAATCCATCGTGCCACACATGAGAGGTTTCCCCTGTTTTCCATACCCTTCCCACATCGTTAAATGCAAGCAGGCCAACGCTGGCCGGGAACAGGTAAGTACGTAATTCAAATAATTTCACCCTGATCTCGGTATTGTTGTACGCGAGTGCATCGCCGGCAAAACGATAGTTGCGGTAGCCCCGCAGGTTGATCACACCTCCTGCTGTTAACGCCTGGAAGTATTCATAATTCCCCCAGATCTTTCCGCCGCCGAAACGGGTTACGATCACCACGTTGGCGGGGTCGGTGAAGCTCAGGTACAAACTCATGTCGGATGTCAGCTGGTGCGTGTTGTAGCTGTTCTTATCCAGGCCTATATTGGCCGAATACACTGTATTCCACAACAACCCCCGGGTAGGAATAAGCTGGTTATTTCGTGTATCTATCGTGGCCACTATCTTTCCGCCACTGTATATTTTGTTTTTAAAGATACTGGCCGAGTCTAACCCATTATGAGCGAAGTTGGTAATATACCTGTGATTGTTTTCGTCTTTATCCAGGGCGTAGTAGTTGAAAGTTGGACCATAAGAAACAGAGAAATGAGCTCCCAGCTTTGTTCTAAGCAATCCTTCGGCGGTATACATATTGAACCTTGCCCGGTAGTAGGAAATAGTTTTACCGCCCGATTTGTCGAACACTGTTTCATTACCCAAGCCAAAGAAGTTGATAGTATTGTTAGGCGCTTTGGCACGGGCTAACAGCACCAGGTCGGTTTTGCCGATCACATCTGTATATTCTCCCTGGTACCTGAAATTCCATGCTTTGGTTGCCAGTGCGTGGGTTGCGGTAAAAACATGCTTGGTAGAGAAAGGTTCTCTTCTCCAGGCATGGCGGGTATCAGTAAAGCCAAGACCTAACAATAAACCATCGTCCCTGTTATAACCCGCAGCAAGCATAGGAACAAACTTCTCATACTGGAACGCATCTCTTTTGTATTTAATATTGGCCGGATCGGAAGATAAACGGCGTTGCTCATTACCACTAAGCGCAAAAGAATCCCTGCCGTTCTTCATATCATAAACGCGTATACGTTTCCCGGCCCTGGTTGTGGTACTGTCCAGGTACGTGTCCGGCTCCGCTCCGCCGATCAGCCGAACACGTATAGGCGTGGCATGATCTCCTCTTACTACAAACTGATCGCCGCCGCCCAGGCCATAAACATTCACTTCTTTTGTGACACGCGGATCGAAAGTCCTTGAATAGATGCTCTGTTGCACTTCTCCCTTCTTGCTGATCTTATTGATGTTCAAGGCCACTTCTCCTCCTTTCAGCTTATCAACGGTGATCAGCTCCGTTTTTTCTGTAGCCGGAATATCCACTGCCTTCGCGAGGAAGCGGTAATATTTCATAACATTTTCTTCCAGGATGTTACGACGGGCAGATAAACGATGCAGCATCATTGGGCCTACCTGGGCTTTTATAGAATCCGGGAAAGCGTTAACCGCAGCCTGGATAACGCTGTCTGTCATTTTTTTGAGGAACTTCTCCGTCTGTTTCCTCCAGTCCTTTTCATCCAGTTCATTCATGAAAGAGCGATCGAAATACCTGGCGCTAAAGTTAAACCCGTTAATATCAGGTATCTGGTCCCTGAATCCCTGGATGCCTGGCAGCAGCCATGGCCGTGCAGCCAGCCGTGGTATTACTCCCTGGTTCAGGAAAAAAGCCTGGTCCCTGTCTCTCGGTACCGGGTAATAATAATGTGTTCCTTTATGTTTTTCGCGGTACCAACGCCATTGATCATCGTGCCTGTCGAAGTCCATGATGTACATATCCAGCAGCCGTGCGCGGAGTACCGATTTCTGATCTACCCTTTCATCATTATCTCCCGTTATCTTGCCAACTACTTTAGGGGTATTATAGGTTTTATCACCTTTTCCTGTTTCCGGTTCTCTTTCTTCAAACAAAAAGACATCATTGCCAAAATCACTTGCCAGCAATCCCAGGGCTGTATCTCTTGGGAGATAAACGAAAGTAGGGTGCGTATGGGGCACTCCCTCCGCTTCTGCCAGCACAGCTACTGCCAGGGGCGCGTAAGGATTGGCTGCCGAGATCTGGTCCTGCACTACATCTTTCGCAATAGTTTCCCTTAATAATTCAGGAATTGCAGCCAGCGGGTATTTCTTCAGCGATCTTAATACGTATTCCGTACCGGTGCTGTCTTCCAGGCGGAGGGAATGGGTTTGTTTACCGCCGCCCCGCTGCAATACTTTAAGCCCGCCTTTCGCGGTAGCCAGGTTTAGCACCGGGAAATTCAGCGGCGTGGCCCAAACCTTCCTGTAATTATCTCCCAGTATCCATCTTTTAAACCCGCCGGCGCTTACGTATTGTGAATCGGCAACTGTACGGATATAGGCCGGTAACTGTGAAGGCAATGTATAAGCCACCGCCATCCGTTGTTTTTCCTGCAACCTGTGAAGGTCGCTGGTGAATACGGGTTCCTTTCCTTTCTCTGCCACATAAAACTTAGAGGTCAACGTACTGTCGGATAAGAGTTCTATCACCGCAAACCCATTTTCTGTGCTTGTATACAAGGCTTTGGGCCCTTTATGTACCCGGTTGTTCTTTGCCCCGCTGCCACTGACGATATAGTCGTTCCCTTTATCTTTTATCATTTGCAGGGTATGATCATGCCCTGATACAAATACAACAGAGCCATGCGGTTTCAATGCCTCTTCCACGCCTTTGATCATGGCCTGGTATTTAGGATGGGGCATATCTTCCGGCGTTCCGAACACTCCCCTTGCCAGCGGATAAATAGACCCGATCACCGGCAGCGGGATATAGAGGTAAGGCCTGAGGTCTGTCAACGGGAAAATGTGTTGCTTGATGGTGTAATAACCACCATGGGGTCCATAACTTCTGAATGGATGATGCGTAGCGAAAATGATGATCTTATCCCTGTTCGCGGCGGCGATGTCGCCTATTTTGGTAAGCACTTCGTCGTTATCCTTGCAATCGCAGGACGACTCCAGGCCGGGTTTCTTATAAGGGAATACCCACCATTCGCTATCCATGATGATCAGGGTAATGTCTTTGGAGATATTTACCTCTACAGGGCCAGGACAGCCATCCTTAGGCAGGAAGGTGAAGTTGCTGAGATGCATGGAATCTACATACCGTTGTTGATTGCGGATGATGTCCCAACCATCGGGTTTGCTTTTATCCCAATCGTGGTTGCCGGGGATAATAAAGCCTGTTGCATTGGTGCCCTTTACCAGGTTGATCTGGTAATCCAGTATCTCTTTGGCCATAGCGTATTGACTGCTGAGAGAATCGGGCACTCCCCTGGGGTATACGTTATCGCCCAGGAATATGACAACGTTCCTGTCGTCCTGCAGGTCGAAAGTATTTCGTACTGCGTCAATAACCGGGTTTTTCCCATTGCTGTGAAGTTCGCCAGCATCTCCTACCAGGATTATCCGCTTCACAACAGAGGGCGACTGGGCGGATGTTTCATGAAAAGAGACAGCTAATAAAAGGGTGACAATTGCTAAAAGGATTCTGGTCATCTGGCGTTATAAGTAAATTTAAGAATACTGGCGGTTCCGTCGTAACCTCCTTCGTTGGAGATATACATATCGCCATTCGGGGCAAAATCGATCCCTTCGGGTTGTAAAAACAGCCGGTGCTTCAGGTTATACGCTTCCTGTACGTGGCCGTGCAGGTCGCATATCACGAGCAAGCCGTTTACGGATGCAATGATATACAATCTTTTTTCAACGGGGTGAACGGCGGCTGCCGATGGCTTAAAAAAGCGCATATCCGATCCTGCCAGCTTGGCTATTTCACTATTGTCGAAACGATAGATCGCTACTGTATCAAATGTCCGGGTAGCGAGATCGAAGCTGTAGGCGCTGGTTTTACCTTCTTTCTTATCATCTGCACAATTCTTACAGATCATTACAATCCGGTTACTGTCCTTATCGTAATAGGTAGTTTCAAACTCGCGCTTTCCTGACTTTGGGAACTTGTGATGATCGCTGTATACGGAATCAGTGAACAGTCCGTGCACTTCGAATAAAGAGCCGTTGCTTTTCAGTACAAACCAGCCGCTGTCTGTTTTGCAGATATCTTCATAGTCGCCTGATTTCGCGAACTTATAATGCGGGTACGGCGTTGTTCCGGCAACATCTACCTGGTAAATGCGGCCTTCTTCGTCATTCACCGCCATGATACGGTGTTCATCCGGGTATAGCACAATTCCGCTGATCTCCTGCATGGATTCCCTGACCCGGTAGCGGACAGGGGTTTTCAAATCATAGCCCTTTGGTGAGTTGTAAACTTTCTCCTCCCTGTCGCCAAACGAGTTACACGACAGCAGGAAAGCGAATAATATTAATCCGGCCCGGAGTTTCATAGCATTACTTTATAGCATAAATTTAACTTAAAAATGCAGTAACTTCCGGTGAGAATAAAGAATTATAGCCGGATAACTTTAATAACCTGCTATTTGATTTAATAACCATGAACATGCAAAACAGCGCAATCATAGATGCAGCCCGGGATTTTATTGTCGCCCAATACTCGCAGCACCCCAGTCCGCAACTGGTTTATCATAACCTGGCACACACCCAACAGGTAGTGCAGGCCGCAGGCCAGATAGCCGCTCATTACAGGCTGCAGGACGATGAACTGCTTGCCGTATACATCGCCGCCTGGTTTCATGATATTGGTTATTTAACCGGCGACGGAACAAACCACGAAGAAACAGGCGCCCGGGAAGCCGTTCAGTTCCTAAAGGAACACCAGGTACCGGAAAATGTTCAAACTATGGTGCAGGGAGCCATACTGGCAACAAAAATGCCTCAATCGCCCAACAACCTGGTTGAACAGATCGTTTGCGACGCCGACCTTTCACACCTGGGCTCAAAGAACTTTTCCGACAGGAATAAACTGTTAAGACATGAAGTTGAGCTGACCAGGCAACAGGAGATCCCCTCCACCAAATGGCTTAGCAGCACTATTACTTTTATGTTAAACCAGCATTACTGGACCGATTATGCGCAAACATTATACAAGCAGCAGAAGGAGGAGAACATCGAGAAACTGACAAAAAAACTGGATAAAAAAACTGCTGAAGAAAGCAAAGCCGCTCTTGAAAACAGCATTACCGTGGCCGGAACAGGTGAAGCCGGTGAACCGGCCCCGCACGAAAAGCATAAAAAAGACAAGGAGAAGAACAAGAAACCCGACAGGGGTATTGAAACCATGTTCAGGATCACTTCTACCAATCATATACGCTTAAGTTCAATGGCCGACAGCAAGGCGCATATAATGATCTCCGTCAACTCCATTATCATTTCAGTGATACTGAGCGTACTTGTTCGCCGGCTGGAAGATTATCCGAATATGGTTATTCCATCTATCATCTTCCTTACCACCGCGGTATTAACGGTAATATTTTCCGTACTGGCCACCCGCCCTAATGTCACCAGCGGAATGTTCACGAAAGCGGATATAGAAAAGAAAAATGCCAACCTGCTGTTCTTTGGCAATTTCTATAAAATGCACCTGGAAGAATATGAATGGGGAATGAAGCAGATGATGACAGATGCCGATTTCCTTTACAGCAGCCTCACAAAAGACGTATACCACCTTGGCGTGGTATTGGGCCATAAATACAAGTTGCTGCGTATTTCCTATAACATCTTCATGTTTGGCCTCATCATTTCCGTACTTGCATTCTTAATTGCAGCAATCTTCTTTCCCGTAAAAGTTTAACGATCGAGTCATGGCTATTCCTTTAAATAACCGCGATCTTAGTTGGTTATCTTTTAATTACCGGGTATTGATGATGGCGGATGATCCGGAAGTTCCTCTATACGAGCGTATAAAATTTCTTTCCATATTCTCTTCGAACCTCGACGAATTTTTCAGGGTAAGGATGCCCGCCATTCTTGCCATTAATAAAGTACTGGAAACCGATCCGGAAGTAGATGAAACACCTGCTGTAAATACGCAGACCCTGCATGATGTATTGCAGGAAATAGACAGGCAGCAGCAGACCTACGGCAGGATATTCTCTAAAAAGATCATCCCCGAACTGCTTTCACAAGGCGTTGTGCTTTACTACAACCAACCCTTGCTGGAAGCCCATCACAGTTTCACGAAAAACTATTTTCTTACCACCGTTATGGCTTACCTGCAGCCGGTATGGCTGCGGGAAAACAAGAAACTGTTCCCTGAAAACAATGCGCTTTACCTGGTGCTTACCCTCTACCCGGATAAGGATGCCAGGGCGCAGGAATACGTGGTGATCAACATCCCGGCGGAATTGCCAAGGTTCCTGCAACTCCCCGCTATCGGGGGGATGCAGTATATCGCTTTCCTGGATGATATTATCCGGACCCATGTTGGCTACCTGTTCCCCGGGTACCAGGTAGCAGACTGCCACAGCGTAAAGCTGACCAGGAATGCAGAAGTAGATATGGATGAAGTAAAAGGAGATATCCTGGAAGAAGTAGAAACGTTTATCCGTAAACGTGAGCTCGGCGTTCCTACGCGCCTGCTGTATGATTCAAATATCCCTGCACCGCTATTGGATTTCGTGGCGAAACAGTTTGAAGTGCTGCCCAGTGAATTAGTTGCCGGTGGCAGGTATCATAACCTGAAAGACCTGGCTAATTTGCCTAAACCTGCAACGCTGTTACATGCAGAGTATCCAAAAGTTGTTCCGGCAGTTAATACTGCAGCGGCTACAGACAGGTTGCTGGATAAGGTTTTGCAGGAAGATATCCTCATTCATCTGCCCTACCAGCAATACGACTACATACTTCGTTTCTTTAACGAAGCGGCGTTGGATAAGGATGTAGAAGAGATCTATATCACGCTTTACAGGATCGCTTCCGGCTCGCAGATCGCACAGGCGCTCATCAGCGCTGCGAAGAACGGCAAAAAGGTAACGGTATTTGTAGAGTTGAAAGCCAGGTTTGATGAAGCCAATAATGTAAGATGGTCTAAAAAACTGAAAGACGCCGGCGTAAAGCTCATTTACAGCATCCCCGGTATGAAGGTGCATGCAAAAACAGCGCTGGTAAAAAGGCGGAAAGGATATAACTGGGAGTATTGCGGGCTTATTGCAACGGGCAATTTCAATGAAACCACCGCCAGGTTCTATACCGATCATGTACTGTTCACTTCACATATTGGCATTACCAGGGAGATGGAGCTCCTGTTCCTGTACCTGCAAAGCAGGGAACAGCCTTCGGCATACAACTTCCTCGAGTTCAAACACCTGCTGGTAGCACAGTTCAACATGACCAGCCGCTTTACAGCCTTCATAGACAGGGAGATCAAACATGCCAGGGAAGGACTGCCCGCAAAATGCACTATCAAGATCAATAACCTCCAGGAAGTAGGCATGATCAGCAAACTATATGAGGCCAGCAAAGCAGGCGTACAGGTAGATCTGATCGTGCGCAGCATCAACTGCCTGGTACCCGGAATTGAAGACAGCGAAAATATACGGGTGATACAAATTGTAGGAAGATACCTGGAGCACCCCAGGGTTTTCGTGTTTCATAATAACGGGGAAGAAGAAGTGTACATGGGGTCGGCCGATTGGATGAACCGCAATCTTCACAGGCGGATAGAAGTATGCACTCCTGTCTATAATCCAGCCCTGCAACAACAGCTGAAAGACATACTCGCCATACAGGTGAACGACCGTGTACACCCGCAGGAAGCCATACAGGACTATGTTAAAAATATAATGTAAATTAGATAGAACGATCAATTATTTTTTATGAAACTTTACGTTTGGACAATATTATTGAGTGTAGGGATCATTACAAGTGCGAAGGCCCAAACACATGACCTGGAACACATTTACAACCCGTCGGCCGATGCGAAGACGGATATTGAAGCAGCAGAAAAACAGGCAGCGAAAGAAAATAAACACGTGCTTTTACAGATAGGCGGGAACTGGTGCATCTGGTGCAAAAGGTTTTACAAATTCGTAGAAGACGACCCGGAATTAAAAGCAGCAATGAACAAAGGCTTCGTGGTCTATCACCTCAACTACAGCAAAGAAAACAAGAACCTTCCTATACTTCAGTTGTTAGGTTACCCGCAGAGATTTGGGTTTCCCGTGTTCGTAGTGCTGGATGCCAAAGGCAACCGGCTGCATACGCAGAACTCGGGCCTGCTGGAATCCGCAGACTCCTACGATAAAAAGAAAGTGGCGGACTTCCTGAAACAATGGTCGCCCGATGCACTGAGCCCGGCTTATTACATCAATCAATAAACCACACTATGCAAGAAGGCGCTCAAACATTTGACCCGGCAGTTGTGCAATCGTTCATCCGGTTTGCACAGCACCGACTTAAATTTTCAGCCTACCTGTTCTGGAAATTGCCGTCGGCCTGGCTGGCGGGGGTCAGGTTACAGTCTTTGAGCCCCGACAAATGTGAAACGAGCGTTCCTTATAAATGGTTGTCGCAAAATCCGTTCAAATCAACTTATTTCGCCTGCCTGGCAATGGCCGGAGAATTAAGTACCGGCTTGCCGGCAATGATGTTTGTTCGAAGCACGTCTAAACGTATATCCATGCTGGTTACTAACATGGAAGCCAGCTACTACAAAAAAGCTACAAGCATCACATTATTTACCTGCACAGAACTTCCGCAGCTCCGTGCGGCTATTGAACGTGCTATAAATAATAATGCCCCCGAAACAACAGTACTTCACAGTGAAGGCAGGGATCAGGACGGCACATTAATTGCCTCTTTTGCGATCACCTGGTCGTTTAAAAGTAAATCAGTATAACAATATGAAAATCGCATTTCATGGGGCAGCGCGCACCGTTACAGGATCAAAACATCTGATCACACTTAAGAATGGAAAGAAGATTTTATTAGACTGCGGAATGTTTCAGGGAATGGGACCGGATACCGACAGCCTGAACAGGGATTTCGGTTTTGATCCGCAAACAGTTACCTACATGGTCCTTTCTCACGCCCATATCGATCACTCAGGCCTGATACCAAGGCTGGTGAAAATGGGATATGCAGGAGATATTTATTGTACCGCTGCAACCCGCGACATGACAGAAATATTGTTACTGGATTCGGCAGAGATACAGGAAGACGATGTAAAATTCACCAACAAAAAGAAGGCAAAGGAAGGACTTCCTTACGTTACCCCGCTGTATACCGTTGAAGATGCAAAGATCGCCATCGGCTCACTGAAACCGGTTAATTTCAACACCTGGATACAACTGGACCCCGACATTCAACTCATGTTCACTGACGCCGGCCATATAGTAGGCGCAGCCTGCGTACACCTGCGTATAACAGAGAATGGCAAAACAGAACAGATCACTTTCAGCGGCGATATTGGCAGGTATAATGATGATATCCTGAAATCGCCCGCCGTTTTTCCGCAGGCCGATTACATACTGATGGAATCAACTTACGGCAGTACGCTGCATGCCGATGCCGCGCCTGCCGATAATGAGCTATTACGTTATATACAGGAAACCTGTATACAGAAGAAAGGCAAACTGATCATCCCCGCCTTCAGCGTGGGAAGAACCCAGGAGCTTTTATATGCCCTGAACAAAGCCCAGCTGAACGGGAAACTTCCGCCTGTAGATATTTTCGTAGACAGCCCGCTGTCTACTGAAGCTACGGCAGTTACAAAAGCGCACCCCGAAGTTTTCAACAAGGAAGTATCAGCGCTGCTGAAAAGGGATAGCGACCCATTCGACTTCCCGGGATTGAAATACATAAAAACAGTTGACCAGTCGAAGCTGCTTAACTTCCGCAAAGAGCCCTGCGTGATCATTTCCGCATCGGGCATGGCGGAAGCGGGGCGTGTAAAACACCATATCGCCAACAACATCGACGACGAAAGGAATACCATACTGATAGTTGGATACTGCGAGCCTGAATCGTTAGGCGGCCGGCTGATGAGAGGAGCGCAGGAAGTTTCTATCTACGGTACCCGTTACAAAGTAAATGCAGAGGTTGGAGTGATACGCTCTATGAGCGCCCATGGCGACTATGAAGATCTTAGCCAGTGGCTGGCCTGCCAGGACCCTAAAGAAGTGAAAAAACTCTTCCTGGTACATGGTGAGTACGAAGTACAGAAGATCTTCAAAAAATGGCTGTTTAAAAAAGGTTTTTTAGATATAGAAATTCCTGAACGGCATTTTGAATTAGGATTAAGCTAATCCATATAAAAGAGGGTAGGAAAAGTTCTTACCCTTTTTTATTCTTTTACCAATGGAAACCAGATATTAACCCTTGTTCCCGCCGGCTTGCCTTCTTCATCGAAGAGGTCTATTATTTCAAAACTTGCATCTACATTAAACCGGCTGTTATACAGCGATAGCCTGTCTCTCGTGATCTGCAGGCCCCTGGACTGATGCCTGGATTTTCCCTGTTTAATAGCGGTCGCTTTCTCCCTTCCTACCCCGTTATCTTCTATCATACACAGTATCCGGTCGTTCACTTTGGTAAAGCTGATCAGTAGCTTCCCTTTCTTCTTATCGTTCAGCAAACCATGCCAGATGGCATTTTCCACGAAAGGCTGGATAACCATGGTAGGAACATCAGAGATATTTGCATCCAGCTCCGGATCAACTGTTATTTCATAATCGAAACCATCCGAGAAACGGAGTTTTTCCAGCTCCATATAGTTCTCCAGCATATTCACCTCTTCGGTGATGGGAATATTATTTAACTGGGAATGATCTAAGATATTGCGGATCAATTTAGCGAAGCGGCTCATGTACGATAACGCCTGCTCCGTATCATTCTTCATTACAAATATCTGGATAGAGTTCAGCGCATTGAAAATGAAGTGCGGGTTCATCTGCGCCCTGAGCGCTTTCATCTCCAACTGGGCGATCCGCTGTTGAATGGCTTCCCGTTCCTTCGCTTCTTTCCTGATAGAATGAACGCGCATTTTGTAATAGAAGTAAAACAGGGCAATGGCCAGCAACAGGCAACCGATCTTAAACCAGTTGGTTTGCCAGAACGCTGGTTGAATGAACAAACGTAGCGTCGTTACATTTGCGGAAAAAGTACCGGCAGTATTAACTGCCTTTACTTTGAAGGTATACATGCCCGGGGGCAGGTTGGTGTATTTCGCGATCAGCAGGTTTTCGGCTACCACCCAGTTATCATCTACTCCTTCCAACTGGTAATAATACCTGAGCTTTTCGTGGTGATATTGGAGGCTTTTGAATTCGAAGGAAATGAAGTTTTGCTTGTAGCTAAGCGTTACAGGCGTACTGTCGTGGTTTGCAGACTGGAAGAGGATAACGCTGTCGAGCGCCTTCAGGTTGATAATAGTTACATCAGGAGGCGGAGGTGAAACCTTCAGGTTGTCGGGATCAAACGACACTACATGGTCGGAGGCTCCTACCAGTATATTCCCGTTTGCCAGGTGAATGATATTGCGTCTTACCTTCCTGTTATTATCAATAATATCATCGTTCTGTATGAAAGTTTCCAGGCTGTTTGTGCCCAGGTCGTACCTGTAAAAGCCGTACTGGGTGGTAAGCCAGATGGTGCCCGGCATTTCTTTGTTCCCTGAAGCAATGCTTAAAACCCACTGGTCAAACAATTGGTTGTTGATCAGCAAAGGCCGGCTTTCATCTGTGTGGAAATTGTAGATCCACAGGCCGTGATCTGTTCCTGCGATCAGCAGGCTGTCGTTGTACCGGAGCAAGGAGGTGATATTATTGTATACATACCTGTTATACTGGAAACAGATACGATTGTCAATACTTCTTTTCGCTGTATTGAACCTGAGCAACCCGGCAGTACTTGTTCCCAACCAAAGTATGCTGTCGTTTTCGGGCACCAGGTCCATTACAGAAACAGGGCGTTTCAGCGAGTCGATGATCTCGGGGAAATGTTGAAAGGAATCATTTTTCGGATTCCATTTCGAAAGTCCGCGTTTATACAACCCAACCCACACAGTAGAGTCGTTATATGGCTCCAGGTGCAACAAGGTTTGCTGGAAGAATTCCCGGGCGGTTAAATGTTTTGTGAATTTACCTGTAGCAGGGTTAAAGAGAGAAAGATTCCCGTTTTCCTGACCAACCAGCACTGTTCCGTTGCTTAGCTCCGCGAAGCTCCAGACCAGCGACCTCTCTTCAGGGATGCTCACAGCCGGGTCTGTGGTGAAGTGGTTGTAAGTCCGCAGCAGTTCGAGATTAGGGCTTAACCTGCCCAGGCCCTGGCCCCAGTACCCTATATATACATCGCCGTTAGATGCCTTGAATACGCCTGTAACTTCTGCATCCGGCAATTTAGCTGTTGTTTTTGCAAAATTGGTTTTATGATCAAGGAAACGAAAGCTTTTGCTATGCAGGCTAAGGATATTGATACCGGCGTCTGTACCTACCCACAAATGGCCTTCCCTATCGTTCATGAAGCAATTGACCTCATAAGCGTAATGCAGTCCTTTAGGTTCATTATTGCCCTCGAGGATATTAAGATCAAATTCGTCTGTAGCCCTGTTGTACCTGTATATCCCGCTCTTTTCTGTAGCTACCCAGATGTTGTTATCAGAATCAGCGATGATGTCAAAAACCCGTTCAACGAAATTGCCTATCTGCGGCGGTGATTTTAACTGGTAGGCGCTTAGTTTATTAGAACCAGGATCATATGCATACAGGTATCCATTACGGGCTGCCAGCCATATTCTGTTGAAGGGATCTTTATAGATCTTTTTGTAACTGGTAACCGGAATGTTGAGAGCGGATATTTTCTTAGGGTTGTTGTGGCTGGTATAGAGATGTTTCCTGGTTTTATCAAGAATAAAAAGGCCCTCTCTCCCACTTAACCAGAGCGCGCCCTCATTATCTTCCATGATAGCGTCGAGCATTATACTGCGGGCGGCTTCCGGCACCATGGTAGCCTTTTCAAAGATACCGGCTTTTTCATTGAACCTGAGCAAGCCATCGTTGGATGTTGCCCAGATAACGCCTTCGTGATCTTCCAGGAGCTGTGTGCATTGCAGGCCTTCAGGTCTGAATACCCTGCTGGCAATCGGCAATACTTTCTCTTCGCTGGTTACAGGATCATAAACGCGGATATTATCGGGCGTTCCCATCCAGATCCGTCCTTTCCTGTCTTCACATAAACAGATATCGTCATAGTAAATAGACCCCGGTATCCTGTCGAAGCTGGCTACCGTTACAAGATTATTCCCGTCGTACCGCTGCAGTGCAGTTGTAGCGATCCATACAAACCCTTTCCTGTCCTGCAACATAGCAGAAACATGGTTGCTGGCCAACCCCTTGTTGATATCGATATGCGAAAAATTATAGTCGACGCCGGCCGGCCGTTGCGCAAAGGCCTGGCAGCATGTACATACGAGCAGCAGCAGGACTGCTACAGCCCTGATAACAAGTTGATTATACCCAGTAAGAACCCGATTGAAATGAAATAACATTACCTGGTAAATGACGCGTCTGGATAAAAATACTAAATGTTATGTTCACGGGACCGAAAATATAGGATCTGTATACAAATAACAGTTTACGGCCAGGCAGGTTCTAACTTTAATGCAGTTTTCAGCGTTGTTATTTCCTGTTATTCTTCCAATACAGACATTTAGCCCACAGAAAACCAGTTGATCTAACAAGATACAACTACAATTCCTGGATCTGCCGTACTACAGCACTTTCCAGGCTTCCAGCAATGTATGCCGCCCATAAGGTTCAAGGCGGATCTTTTCAAAACCTGCCTGTGTAAATCTTCTTTTAAGCTCTGTGTCGTTTGGTATCCATGCAGAGCCGCAATCTATAATACGCATCCATTTCAGGCTTTTAACAGAAGCGATATCCCCAAGGTTGGCCAGCTTAGGACATCCGGCAATTTCAAGCTGTTCCAACTGTGGCAGTTGTTCCAACCCTTCCAGGGAAGTCAACGCTTTATTCCACTTGATCTCAACTTCCCGTACCTGGTTAAATCCTTCAAGACCGATGAAATCCGTATTCTTCGCTTCCATCCAACCTGCAAATTGAAGATTGGGGGCGCCTGCGTTGTTTATGTCGGCAACCGAAGCTGCCTTATGAAGAAACAGGTTAGCCAGCTTTTCGCACCGGCCAATTTCCTGTAAAGAGAGTTTTTTATTATCTGCAGCGATTGTCAGCGTTCGATCGAGGCCAGTGAAACAACCTGCATAGAAATCCGACGACACTCTGCCCAGATCAAGCATTTGGATATGGGGAAACACCAATGTTTTATCCCAATAAACCTTCGGCTTTTTCTCGTTTGCCACTCCAACCTGTAACGCTTCCAAGCTAGCCGGAAGGTCTGCGGACTTAAGGTCTGCAACAAACCAGGAAGGAATGATGAGTGTTTTCAGATTAGGAAGCGTTGCCACTATTGGAGGTATATGTGTAGTACTGGTATCGTCTGGCCATAGCCCCAGCATATCGATTGCGTTCAGCTGATCCGGTTCAATTACACCCCAGGAGAGTCCCTTTCCTTTATATCCTGCAAATTTTTCTTTCCCCGGCAAATGCAGTGTTTGTCCCATTAGCCAGCGTGGGCTGCCCGAAGGAATTATCTTATCGAGGTAACTAATTGCCATTTTCTGTGAAGTTAAGAAATGTGCGGGTTTACAACACAGGCATAAAAATACCGAACATTTTATTCATACAATACCTGGCAATTATCGC
The DNA here is from genome assembly GCF_900107795.1 of Chitinophaga terrae (ex Kim and Jung 2007). Taxonomy (GTDB): domain Bacteria; phylum Bacteroidota; class Bacteroidia; order Chitinophagales; family Chitinophagaceae; genus Chitinophaga; species Chitinophaga terrae. Next base: position 425,683 of record NZ_FNRL01000002.1, on the reverse strand, counting down.
AGTAAAAAGTTCGGCGGTTGGTTTTACCAAGATATTCTTTGTGTGCGGGAATATGACAACGGGGGCAGATCTTCTTGGTATGAATAAGCCAATGTTTCTTTAATACGAAAGCCCGTTTCCATTCCAGGAACTGGAAGCTGTAGTTGACCACTTCCTTTACCAGCTCGCTCTTTTTCTTAGCAGGCAGCTGACCAACCAGTGTAGCCGGATGCACCCGTATGCGGAATAGTACCTCGTTCTTGATGATATTTCCTGCACCTGCAAAGATGTGCTGATTGAGGATGGCATCACATACCATAGTATCGGGGATCTTTGCCAGTTTGGCCATCGCTTTGCGATGCGACCATTGAGGGCTCAATACATCTGCACTCCAATCGTACAGGTCATCAGGCGGTTCATAAAGGATGCGGATAGAACTTGTATAAAAGTTCACTTCCTGTGTACCGCACACCAGCCTCAATCGTGGCGCCATATCTTTACGCTCGTTTATCCGGTAGGTACCGAACAGAAGGAAATGGATACGGATAGTGAAACCAGGAAAACAGATCAAAAGCTCTTTCCCGAATGTTTTAATTTCCGTGATCTTCTTTCCTTTGATAACAGGGAGTGAAATACGTGTATTCCCTTCCACATCCGTTACCTTTTTACCTACAAAAGGAACAAGCGCTTCTTTTAGCAAAACGAGTGATGGACCTTCTGGCATGATCTTGCAAGTATTGTTTGCTGAAAGAGTGCAAGAACTGCACCGGGTATGAAGGTGTGGTTACAGCCGGATAACAACTATTTGTTATAATACCTTTCCCGGCCCCGGTAATATTCATCCAGTTCTTTTAAAGTCATTCCTAACAATACAGCGCTTTTGTTTTTCCATTGTTTAGGGTACTTCTTTTTATAGTAACGGAAAATAGCATCGGCGGCCGGCGGGTTATTGAGATCCCGGGGATCAAATTTCAAATCCCTGTCTTTCTCCTTTTCGTAATGGTTCTTCCAGGAATTATACATGTACAGGTAATAGATCACAATTTCAAGGCTTATTTTATCGATATCTGCGAGGTCGAAATTTTCAATCTCGTTTTGGATCATTGACAGGTAATGTTCTTTAACCACTCTGAAATTGTGTCCCAGCAACTCCGATACCTTCCCGATGCGTTGATTTTCCAGGATGGCTTCCCCGCCGGGGAAATTTATTCTTATGTTATTCCCTTCTTCAGAGAGTTTAAACTTCAGGGTTCCCAGTTCCATTTCTTTGTTCATGTGATGTAGACCTTGCTCAGGTATAAGTTACCAAACCTGTAGGAAATTGCCAAGCTTAGGCGCTGATCATTGATGTGGAGTAAACAGGATCTTTGGGGGGAGATTGATTATTTTCTAAAAACAAAAAACCTGCAAATTTGCTTTGCAGGTTTTAAAGCATTTTAATGCTCTTTGTACCACGTACGGGAATCGAACCCGTGATTCCTCCGTGAAAGGGAGGCGTCTTAACCCCTTGACCAACGCGGCGTTTTCGTTTGGGATTGCAAAGATAGAAAAAAGAATTACAAACCAAAATTTTTTTTCAATAAACCCGGTTTATTGTTTCAACCCTGCAATCAGGTTTACTGTTAACGCCACAACAAAGGTATTCAAAATAAAGGAAATGAGGCCATGCAACAATACCAGCCGCCTTAACACACGGCGACTGACCTGCACATCCGACACCTGGAAGGTCATCCCTATAACAAAAGAAAAATAAGCAAAGTCGATATAATCAGGATTCTTTTCTGACGGGAACATCAGGCCGCCTGCATGACGGGTATTATCTGATTCGTCATCATCATAATAAACATCCGCATAATGGAAAGCGAAGGTAGTATGTACCATAGCCCAGGAAGCAAGCATGCCCAGGATCGCCACAGGCAGGTATATTATTTTGGATGCCCCCAGGTCGTCTGATAACAGCATCAGCAAAACGATCACTAAACTGGCAACTGCTGCTATTATCACAATAGCAGATACAAACAAACGGCTGCCATCATCAACCCTGGCCCAGGTCCTGATCTCAGCAACATTCCTGCTGTAAAATACAATCCACCCTGTAACGATATAAGAGATGGCAAAAACATCCCACAGCATCACTGCAAAAACAAGAGGATTGATCCTGGTCCCTGTAAAATAAAATAATACGAATACTGCCAGGGCTAACGCTAAACTCACAGAAACCCTCGCCACAGGAGGCATGTTAACCAGCAGCTTAACAGCAGCTTTTTTACTCATAATACTTAAAGATATTACTGTATACGCATCATGCAAAAAATAAATACTCTACATAATAAGTAGACTATTGTTTAGCTCGCCAATATTCTCTACTTTCGTTCTATCATCTTACCACCAACAATCAGTAAAAGGCTGATTGCACGGAAACCCGGAAACTATTCAGCAAGATTTTCCTTTTTACATCAACCAACAGGTAAATGTTTCCCTGTTCCCAAGTCAACCAATTTATAACTCCATCAGCATAAACCAAACAGTATGAAAGTGAAACTCTACGCCCTTGCAGTGCTGTTGCTTTTATCGGATATCGCATTCGCTCAAAGCATACAAGGCACGATCTCAGACAAGAACCAACCATTGATAGGCGCCTCTGTAAGAGTGATCGGCTCTAATACCGGTACGGTCACCAATTCGTCGGGGCATTTCTCCCTTACCCTTAAACCAGGAACTTATAAACTCAGCGCCAGCTATATTGGCTACCAGGCATTAGAAAAAGAAGTGACCGTTGTAAGTGGCCAGACCGCCACGGTCGATTTCCAGCTTACTTCTGCCGAAGGCCTTAATGAAGTTGTGGTACTGGGCTCGCGCAGCGCGCCTCGCAGCCAGCTTACAACAGCAGTGCCTGTAGATGTGGTAGATATCAAACAGGTTGCGCAAACTGCTCCGCAGGTTTCCATCAACCAGATATTAAACTACGTTGCTCCTTCTTTCTCGTCCAATACCCAAACCCTTTCAGACGGAACAGACCATATCGATCCTGCTTCTTTAAGAGGCCTGGGGCCCGACCAGGTGCTGGTATTGATCAACGGTAAAAGAAGGCATACCACTTCTCTTGTGAACATCAACGGCAGTTTCGGTAAAGGTTCCGTAGGCACAGACCTTAACGCGATTCCTACCGCCGCTATTAAACGTATTGAGATACTGAGAGACGGCGCTGCCGCCCAATATGGTTCCGACGCTATTGCAGGCGTTATCAACATTGTATTGAACGATGATGTAAACAGGTTGAATGCAAGCGTTACTACCGGCGGCTTTGTATCTAAAAACGCAGAGAACGGGCTGGATGGACAAACCGTCCAGGCTAACCTGAACTACGGGCTTCCATTAGGTACCAAAGGCGGTTACATCAATCTCTCCGGCTCTTATGACTACAGGAATGCAGCTAACAGGGGCGGCATATTTACAGGTACTATCTTCTCCGATTACAATGATCCTGCACTTGCAGACGTGCCAGGATCGCCTAAAGGAAAAGATATTACAGAACAGGAACTGGCGAAGAGAGGACTTACCCGTAAAGATTTCAATACGCGTATAGGCCAGTCTGCCAACCGTGGCGGTACCCTTTTCCTGAACGCTTCTCTTCCTGTTAGTGAAAATGCAGAAGTATATGCTTTCGGAGGCCTGAACTACAGGCATGGAGAAGCGGTTGCCTTTTACAGGATGCCCGCCCAGCTTACGCAGAACAACGACACTATTTACCCTAACGGATTCCTGCCGCAGATAGTGACCGATAACAGGGACCGTTCGCTGGCCGCAGGTATCCGCGGAAAACTGGGCGAATGGAAAGTAGATTTCAGCAACACCTATGGCGAAAATGGCATCGACTTCACAGTGGCTAATACCCTGAACGCCTCTATGTTAAAAGCTTCGCCAACCAGTTTTAAAGCCGGAGGTTACAGGTTCCTGCAAAACACGACCAACCTGGATTTCAGCCGTTTCTTTGAACAGGTGTTAAGCGGGTTGAACGTCGCTTACGGCGCTGAACACCGCTTTGAAAAATACCAGATCTTACCGGGCAGCGAAGCCTCTTATACCAACTACGGCAACGCCAGGAACATAGGCACCGGCGCCGATGGCAGGCCTATACTGATCCCTGATCCAAGTGGAAATGTATCTACCAGGTTTGCCGCCAACGGCAGCGCGTTTGCAGGAGGCGCCCAAAGCTTTACCGGCTTCAGTCCTGTTAACGCCATCAGTGCATATCGTACATCCATTGCCGTGTATGGAGATGTGGAAGCGAACTTCACTTCAAAATTCCTTGTCGACGGAGCTTTAAGGTTTGAGAATTATTCAGACTTCGGATCTACTTTAAACTGGAAGATAGCCAGCCGTTACCAGTTCAGTCCTAAATTCCTGCTGCGCGCTGCCGCCAGCACCGGTTTCAGGGCGCCATCGTTGCACCAGCGGTATTTCAGCGCAACCTCCAGCATCTTCACAGACGGGGTGTTTGTTGAATCAGGCACGTTTACCAACGATAGCCGCGTAGCTGCTTTGTTAGGCATACCCAAGCTGAAACAGGAAACTTCATACAGCTACAGCGCGGGTATCACCAGCAACCTTGGTCCTGTTAAGATCACGGTAGATGGTTACTTTATCAGGATCAACGACCGCATTGTTTATACCGGCCAGTTCTCCGGCAATAAAACAGGCACCCCGCAGGAGCAGGAAATTTATAACATCCTTCGCAGCGCCAATGCACAAACAGCCCGGTTCTTTGCTAATGCCATCAATACAGAAACAAGGGGTATAGATGCGGTGATCACCTATACAACCAGGGCGGGTAAAGGACATTTCAGGGCCGACCTGTCAGGTACTCTCGCCAAAACATCCCTTGTTGGGCCTGTACACGCATCACCGCTGCTGGCAGGAAAAGAAAGTACTTATTTTGATGAAGCCAGCCGCATCTACCTCGAATCGGCGGTTCCGCAAACCAAAGCTAACCTGACGCTTAACTACAATATCAGCAAATGGGGCTTCTTCCTGAGAAATGTTTATTTCGGCAAGGTAACAGAAGCTACCAACGTAGTAGCTAACCAGGATGTTTACAGCGGCAAAGTGATCACCGACCTGAGTGTGAGCTATGCATTTATCCCTGCCCTGCGGCTTACAATTGGCGCCAACAACCTGTTGGATGTGTATCCGGATGAACTTTCGGTGGCTAATTCCAGCTCCGGACGGTTCCTTTATTCCCGCGCTTCTCAACAGTTTGGTTTTAACGGACGGTTCCTGTTTGCCCGTTTAAATCTTAGTTTCTGATCTCTTTTTATCGCATAGTTTGATGTCCCGGCCCCTGCGGCCGGGATTTTTTTTATCTCTCCCTAAAAAATCATTTTCCCAGTATTTTTGCTTACATAAAAAGCATATATTTGTTTACAAAATTTCATAGACCGTACATAACTGCCTATGAATCAGTATATCAGCCAATAATTAAGAGTCGCTATAGGTCAACATAGTTCCTCTCCTACACTATTGTTCGTCCCCGTTACCTGAAAAATTGACAAAAAGTGAAAAAAGGATTTTTATTACTTCTTTTGCTAAGCCTGGGTTCCTTAGCAGTATTCTCCCAAGCCTACCCTTATGTGGTTGGCGATAAGTATGTGAACAAACAACCGGCGTCAAAAGCGCTGATAAACAGCCGTACTGCCCGGGTACTGACCAGCGCCAAAGAAAAATGGGTAGCGCTGAAGCCTGGCGCAGCTTCCCGGCTCGACAGCAATGCAGCAGCCCCCGACCTCACATTTAAGATCAAAGCCCCCGTTGCAGGAACTTATGAGCTGTCGACCTACGCCATGCCAACCAACCCTGCAACAGATATCATGAAAGACGAGAAAGGCAATCCTGTAACTACTTATATCAAGCTCCAGGTAGGAGATCAAAGACCAACCAAAAGAATCCTCTACGACGCCTTCAGGCGCGGCAACCAGGTAACAGGCAAATTTGAACTGAACGGCAGGGAACAAACTGTAAAAGTCTGGTTGCCTGAAGGAGTGCAGTTAGGACACCTGGAATGGAAGAATTATAATGACCCTGCAGTTCCTGCTGCTGCAAAGAACTATGTTCCTAAAATTATTCCGCCTGCAGGGCATCCCCGGATCTGGGTGAATAAGCAGTCGCTATCCCTTGTTCAGAGCCGCCTGACAATAGGAGAAAACCGGCAGGCCTGGGAAAAAGTGACTGCCGCCGCTACAATGCCTTTTCATTTCGAATTTGATATCAACAAAGAGATCTTTTATAGAGAAGATGTGGAGAAGGCGGCAGAAACCAAGGCATTCTATTACCTGATGACGAAAGATGAAAAAGTGGGTAGAGAAGCCGTTAAACTGATGGTCGACTATTTCTCGGTACTGGAGTTCGGGAACGTAACATATGGCGATATTACCCGTGAAATAGGCAGGGCTATCTATACCGGTTCGTTGGTTTATGACTGGTGCTTTGATCTTTTGAGTAAAGACGATAAGCAACAGCTTTACTCGCACATGCTGAAACTGGCCAGGGAAATGGAAATAGGATGGCCTCCGTTTATGGATAGCATTGTAAACGGCCATGGTAATGAAGCCCAGGTAAGCCGCGACCTGCTCTCTATGAGCCTCGCACTGTACGACGAAAACCCGGAGCTTTATAAATACACTTCATATACCATACTGGAACAACTGGTACCAATGCGGAAGTTTGAATACGAATCGCCCCGGCACAACCAGGGCGTAGATTACGGCGCATATCGTTTAGGCTGGGAAATGCATGCAGTATGGCTGTATTATCGCATGACCGGCTTCCCCGTATTTGACGACAACATCAAACAACTTCCTTATTTCTGGTTGTACATGCGCCTGCCCGACGGCTATATGCTCAGGGATGGCGATATGTTCAATGTAAAGAATGTAAACGGGAAACGCCCGTACTGGAAACAACCGCAAACTATGCTGCTATGCGCTTCCTACGCCAATGATCCTATACTGAAAGGCGAATTTGAAAGGGAAGGCGGACTTCCCGACAATCCGGTGCTGTTCCTGTTGGTAAATGATCCTGCGCTGAAAGCAGATCATAATCTCAACTCCCTGCCCCTTACAAAGAATTTCGGTCATGTATTGGGAGGATTGGTTACCCGTACCGGTTGGGATAATACGCCTGATAGTAAAGATGTGATCGCGGAGATCAAAGGCGGCGGTTATCATTTTGCCAATCACCAGCACTCCGACGCCGGCGCCTTGCAGATATTTCATCATGGCATGCAGGTAGGCGATATTGGGCTATATCTTTCCTATGGTTCGCCATACGACTATAACTTCAACAAACGTTCGATCTCTCACAGTATGATGCTGGCCAAAGACCCGGATGAGAAGTGGTTGTTCAGGGCAAAAGACAACGATGGCGGTACCCGCTTTAATCAACGTTTTCCTATGTCGCCAGCTGAAACTACCACCGATCCATGGTTCGACAATGGCCAGGTATTATCAGCCGATTTTGGTCCTTCCGCCCAAAAGCCTGCCTTCAGTTATTTCAAAGCAGATCTGACAGGCGCCTATACAGCGAAGATGACTAACTATACGAGAGGTTATTGCTTCCTGAACCTGGGAAGGCAGGATGTTCCGGCAGCCATCATCCTCACCGATGATATGACCACTGCAAAAGCAGACTTCAAAAAATACTGGCAGATCAATACTATTCAACCTCCCGTGAAAAACGGGGATCAACTGGTATTAAGCAATGAGCTGAATGGCCATGTGGGCAAAACGTATGTAAATATGCTAATTCCTGCAGCTGCCAACAGAACGATGGAAATACTGAGCGGTAAAGCCGCCAACAGCAATTTCGATGAACAGTTCGATATCAAATCAGATAAAGCAGAAGCCAATGCGCATCGTATTATGATCTCTCCTTCCGCCGCCAATCAACACGATCGCTTCCTTACTGTTTTCCAGATGACAGAAGGCGATGCCGCTCCCCTGCCAATCCGCTTCCGGGAATATCCTTCCTACTACCTGGTAGGCCTCGCAGATCAACTCGTATGCATGAGCACGGGCAGTGAACTGGTTAATACGGCTATCGATCTCGACATCCAGGCGAATACAAAAGTGACGTTAACAGGCTTGAAACCTGGTTTCTGGACGGTAAAAGGACCTGATGGAAAGAGCAGGAACTTCGATATCCGGCAAGGTAAAAACACTTTGTATTTCGAGGGGGTGGCAGGTAAATACAGCATTATGCCGGGAAGAGCTTATTAATAAAAAGGCTGGTATTGAGGAATGCCAGGCTTTTCATTTTTTTCATATTTTAGGTTAGAAGAGATTGTTTTCCAGCAATCTCTTTTTTTTTCAATAACTGATACCGTTCCTTGTAAGTAAATAATCATCCGACCTGAATTTACCTGGAGAGATGTTCAACATTGTTTTAAACGTTTTAATGAAATGAGCCTGGTCATAAAACCCTTCTTCCAGGGCGATGCTGCTAAACCTGGTTGCATGGCTCTCCTGCTGCAGGCGGTCTACCAGGCTGCGTATCCGGATAATGCCTGCATACTCTTTGGGTTTTATTCCCAATACCGACTGGAAAACAGTTTCCAGGTACCTGTTAGAACATCCCATCTGGTCAGCTACTTCTTTTATCCTGACATTTCCTCTCTGTTGTCTTATCAGCTGGCAGGCATGCTGGGCAGAGGTAATGATATTTCCTTTTCTTAAAAAGGCGCCCGAATTAAAGTATTGCATAACAGCGGCTTCGTTTGCAGGGTCAAAATCCAATGCCAGGTTATGTTCAAGCAGGGAAAGATCAATGAATGCATCGGCGGTTTCAGGTATTGCGTTCCGTATAAAATGCGCCGGCGCCCAGGGATAGAACTGGACGAGAAATATTTTCGTGTATTCATTAATGTTAATACTGATGCTGGCGGTAAGCTGGCCGCAAAGGTATACTCCTTCTTTCATAAAGACATCTGCCTTGCTGCTTTTTACGCCTATTCCTTTGCCTGTAACAAATGCAATATTAAAACAGCCGTTTGGCAACACCTGTTTGCCTGCTACAGCAACAGCGCCGGAGGCATTGTCCAGCACCCAGCATTTCTTGATATAATTTACTACGACCGGGGATACGGGGTATTCTTCATATCGGAACATATACCAAGATAAAAATTTTTTGCTTCGCATTTTTACAATGACAGGAGGCAATATCATTTTATGTTTACTCCATAAACACCCACTTATGAACAGAAGAAATTTCCTTCGCACTTCAGGTACACTGGCAGCAGCCAGTTTTTTACCCGGCATTATGAGAGCGGCGCCGGGATTCGACTACCAGCTCGGGTTGCAACTTTACTCCCTGAACACTGAAATGAAGAATGACCCCAGAGGGACGTTGCGCAAAGTAGCCTCCTTTGGCTATAAAGACCTGGAAACCTATGGCTTCAACCACGGAGGCAATAAGTTCTATTGGAACCTGGAACCAGCCGAATTTAAGGCGCTATTGCAGGAATTTAACCTCGTCACATCCAGCGGCCATTATGACATCGACAAGTTCCTGTTGCCGGGAGTAACAAAAGATGAGAGGAAAAGGTATGTGGACGATTGTATCAACGGCGCCAGGGTCCTGGGTCAGCAGTACATTGTATGGCCATGGCTGGACCCGCAGTTGCGGAACCCGGAAAAGTTCAAGCTGCTTGCCCAAACGCTGAACGAGATCGGCGAACAGGTGAAAGCAGGCGGGTTGCAGTTGCTCTACCATAACCATAATTTCGAGTTTGTGAGCGAACAGGGAAAAATGGGGTATGATACTATTCTTGCAGAAACCGATCCCAAACTGGTGAAGCTGGAGTTGGACCTTTACTGGGCCATCCGCTCGGGCCAGGACCCTCACCGGTTATTCAGCAAACAACCCGGCAGGTTTGCTGTCTGGCATATAAAAGACATGGATAAAAAAGATCCTGACCTGCATACGGTTGTTGGCGATGGGAGCATTGACTTTAAGAAGATCCTGCCGGATGCCAAGCTTTCTGGGTTGAAAAAGATCTTCGTTGAGCAGGGGAATAATTATGTACCGGATGCGTTGAGCTGTGTGGAAAAGAGTGCAGGATATATGAAAAGGGAGATATTGAAATAGGAGAAAGGGGATCAGCGATTTATTTCACATAATGATTGTTATTCATATTTCCCGGTAGAATCATTCGCGCCGAAGTGGCCGGAGATCTCAAAGTCGATTATTTCTGCTGCTGGCAAACTGTACCGGCGGGGTAATTACTTGCCGGCATAGGTTCTGCACCTGCCAATTAAAAAGGGCTCCTCTAAACGAGAAGCCCTTAGCTCTTTTTGGGTAAAACCCTTATCTGGTACCACGTACGGGAATCGAACCCGTGATTCCTCCGTGAAAGGGAGGCGTCTTAACCCCTTGACCAACGCGGCGTATTGTTTTGGGATTGCAAAGGTATGTCCTTATTTCATATTTCCAAAAAAAATTTTGATAACTTAAAATTCTATTGATTAATAGTGGTATTGATTGTAAATTCGCCTTCGATTTTTTCATACTCAAATCACGATGTAAAATGGGAAGTACTCTCAAAATTGGTATTAATGGTTTCGGCCGTATTGGTCGTTTGGTATACCGCCAAATTTACAAAATGCCCGGTATTGATGTGGTGGCAATCAATGACCTCACCAGCCCTAAACAGCTCGCGCATTTGCTGAAATACGATTCAGCTCAGGGCAGGTTTGATGCCGAAGTAAAACATTCTGACAATGCTATCAACGTCAATGGAGAAGACGTGACTATATATGCACAGAAAGATCCTGCTCAAATTCCATGGGGCAACCATGAAATCGATGTTGTGATCGAGTGTACTGGTTTCTTCGCTGATAAAGAAAAAGCTGAAGCTCACCTGAAAGCCGGCGCTAAAAGAGTAGTAATTTCTGCTCCAGCAACCGGCGACCTGAAAACAGTAGTTTTCAACGTAAACCACGATATCCTGGATGGTAGCGAAACCGTTATCTCCTGCGCTTCCTGCACTACCAACTGCCTGGCTCCAATGGCAAAAGTACTGGATGATCAATTCGGTATCCAGTCTGGTCTGATGACCACTGTTCACGCTTACACCAACGACCAGAACACCCTGGATGCTCCACATCCGAAAGGTGACCTCCGTCGTGCCCGCGCTGCTGCTGCGAACATCGTTCCTAACAGCACCGGTGCTGCAAAAGCAATCGGCCTGGTACTGCCTAAACTGAAAGGTAAATTAGATGGTAGCGCTCAACGTGTACCTACTATCACCGGTTCTTTAACTGAACTGACCACCATCCTCGGCAAAAAAGTTACTGCTGAAGAAATCAACGCTGCAATGAAAGCTGCCGCTAACGAATCTTTCGGTTACACTGAAGATGAAATCGTAAGCTCAGACATCATAGGTATCCACTATGGTTCATTGTTCGATGCTACTCAAACCAGGGTATTAACTGTTGGCGAACACCAACTGGTTAAAACCGTTTCCTGGTACGATAACGAAATGAGCTATGTATCTCAGCTGGTTCGTACTGTTAAGTACTTTGCCGGTCTGATCAGCAAATAATATCTCCTGCTCCCGGCCTGAAACCGGGAGCAGTTATTTAGGCCAATCCGCAGAACCACACCATTACAGCACTTGCCCGGTTCTTTCAATCTATCCCGGACTCTACTGCTTTATGCTGGTACTGCGGTTTTTTATGCTCCATCTTATCTATCCAAAAATTGATTCCGTATGAGTAAATTCTCCGACTACAACTTCAATGGACGCAAAGCCCTGGTGCGTGTCGATTTCAACGTACCATTGAATGACAAATTCGAAATCACCGACGACACCCGTATGAGGGCTGCCGTTCCAACTATAAAAAAGATCCTGAAAGACGGCGGCGCCGTGATCCTGATGTCACATTTAGGTCGCCCGAAAGACGGTCCTACCGATAAATATTCTCTCCGTCACCTGGTTTATCACCTCATCACCTTATTAGACGGCGTTACTGTAAAATTCGCTGAAGACTGCGTAGGCCCTGTCGCTGAAAAAGCAGCCGCCGACCTGCAAATGGGCGAAGTGCTGTTGCTGGAAAACCTGCGTTTCCACAAACAGGAAGAAAAAGGCGACGCTTCATTTGCTGAACAACTGGCTAAACTGGGTAACGTATATGTAAACGATGCATTCGGTACCGCTCACCGCGCCCACGCATCTACAGCTATTATCGCTCAATACTTCGACCCCGCTAACCGCATGTTCGGCCTGCTGATGGAAGCTGAAGTGAACAGCGCCCAGAAAGTGCTGAACGAAGCTGAACGTCCTTTTACCGCTATCCTGGGCGGCGCCAAAGTGAGCGACAAGATACTGATCATCGAAACCCTGATGGATCGCGCCAATAACATCATCATTGGCGGCGGCATGGCCTATACTTTCCTGAAAGCCCAGGGAAAAGAAATCGGCAGCTCCCTCTGCGAAAATGATCGTCTCGACCTCGCAAACGAACTGGTTGCCAAAGCAAAAGCAAAGAACGTACAACTGATCCTGCCTGTTGATTCCGTAGCTGCCGATAAATTTGCAGCCGACGCCAACACCCAGGTTGTATCTAACGATAATATCCCTGCCGGATGGATGGGCTTAGACATAGGACCTAAATCCGTTGAACTTTTCGGAACAACTATCAGCAACTCGAAAACCATCCTGTGGAATGGCCCGATGGGCGTTTTCGAAATGGCTCCATTCCAGGGCGGCACTAAAGGCGTAGCCGAAGCAATTGTTACCGCAACTGCAAAAGGCGCCTTCTCTCTTGTTGGCGGCGGCGACTCCGTAGCTGCTGTAAACCAGTTTGGAATTGCTGATAAAGTAAGTTATGTATCTACCGGCGGTGGCGCATTACTGGAATTCTTTGAAGGTAAAGAACTGCCAGGTATCGCTGCTATCCAGTAAACCAGCATAAGATTGAAGCAAAGTTTTTTAGGAAGTGTAAGGATCTGTGTACCCACATAAAGAACTGCCTTATACTGCTTAAAAAACTTTGCTGTTTTTATACCATCCCGTTTTTAAAAATCCGAACCATGACCAAGCGCTTACTCTGGTACCCCGCTATCATTGGCGTTTTCGCCTTCCTGATCTGGTTTATACTAAACAAAGGCCAGTCGTTGCCTATGCATGTTGCTGCAACGCCTGCCCCTCATGTTACCCCGCCTGCTGTTGTTAAAGCCAGCTGGTTACAATATTTGGAAAACCTGAAGCACCCCTTAGGTTTATTGCTGCTGCAGATCATGTTCATCATGCTCGTGGCCCGCTTTTTCGGATGGCTGGCCAATAAGGTGAAACAGCCTGCCGTGGTAGGCGAGATCATTGCAGGCGTACTCCTGGGCCCTTCCCTGTTAGGATGGGTTGCTCCTTCGTTTTCTGCTTTCATTTTCCCGGCAGATTCGCTCAAAACCCTGCAGTTCCTGAGCCAGATAGGGCTTGCTTTCTTTATGTTCATTGTAGGTATGGAACTGGACATACAGAAGATCAGGCAAAAAGCGCATGATGCAGTTATGATCAGTCATGCCAGTATTATTATACCCTTTTTCCTGGGCGTTTCCCTGGCTTATTTCCTCTATACGAGGTTTGCCCCTGTCAATGTAAGCTTCATCTCTTTCGCGTTGTTTATGGGCATTGCAATGAGCATTACAGCGTTTCCTGTGCTGGCGCGGATAGTACAGGAACGGAAACTTACAGGAACTCCCCTCGGCGTAATGGCCATCACCTGTGCAGCCGCCGACGATGTTACCGCCTGGTGCATACTGGCCGTGGTAGTAGCAATTGTTAAAGCCGGCGGACTGGTAAGCGCGTTATTGACAATTGTGCTTGCAGTAGTATTTGTAGCGGTGATGTTGTTTATTGTGCGTCCGCGACTGGAAAAAGCCATCAGGAAACATACCGAGAACAATCAAATGAAAAGAGCAGTTTCACTGGCTTTCTTCGTTTTACTGCTCTCCGCCTGGCTGGCGGAAGTAATTGGTATCCATGCCCTGTTCGGGGCCTTCCTGGCGGGCGTGATCATGCCTTCCAACACTATCAAGCAGCTACTGACCGATAAGCTGGAAGACGTGAGCGTTATGATGTTGCTTCCTATCTTCTTTGTTTTTACCGGTCTGAGAACTCAAATCGGTTTGTTAAGCCAGGGCGACCTCTGGGGTGTTTGCGGTATGATCATGTTTGTTGCAGTTGCCGGCAAATTCGGCGGCAGCGCCATTACAGCCAGGTTGATGGGACAGAACTGGCACAGTGCGGCGTCTATCGGTGCACTGATGAACACACGGGGATTGATGGAATTGGTAGTATTGAATATCGGCTATGACCTTGGCATCCTGTCGCCGGAGATCTTTGCTATGCTGGTGCTGATGGCGTTGGCCACTACTTTCATGACCGGCCCCTTGCTGGATTGGATTGGTTATAGTGAAAGAAAGAAAGCAGCGATCACCAGGATCTCCTGTTAAGACTAAAATCCTGTTTCCGGATATGCCCTGGAAGTAAGCGCTTCCGGGGCTTTTTTTTGTTTATTGAAAATAGATGATAGTATAATTAACTAAAAACGGCTGTCTCGCCACTTGAGACAGCCGTTCTTAGTTAATTCTTTATACCACGCTTATGCTTTCTTATGCGTGGTTTTCTTTTTTGCTGCTACATGTTTTGTAGAAGCATGTTTTTTTGAAGTTGAAGTTTTCTTCTTGTAGGAAGTAGTTCTTTTAGCAGGAACTTTCGGCGCTGCAGTGTTCTTTTCTGCCATTTTCACCGGAGGCGGGAATTTGGATTTGTCTAATCCCACCGCTTTATCATCCAGTGTCATCTGAACAGACTCTTTCAGCATTTCTTCTTTCTCTGCCATGAATTCCTTCATTTTGGTTTTAGGAACACGCAGATCGTAGCTGTTTTCGGCGCTGCTCATTGCTTTGGCGAAGCCTGGGTTCAGGCGATCCAATTCGCTGACAGGCATATCCAGTTTTTTGGCGATAGCCTCAAGACGGTATTTACCAGTGATGTTGATCTCAACAGTGTTGAAGATCTCTTCTTCGCTCAAAGGAGCCCTGGTAATGCGTTCTTCAGCCGGCATGTTAACGGTGATCGTTTTATTTGTATTATCGTCATCGTCGCTCACGCCGAAGAAGTTATTGAATCTATCTAAGATATAACCGGTTGCGATGAATTTGTAAACATGGTTACGTGATTCGGCAGGCAGGAAATACTGCATACCCCAGAAGTCCGTACGTCCGCTGGCGTTAATAGCGCGTTGAACGCCGCCCGGACCGCAGTTATAAGCTGCTACTACCAGTAACCAGTCCCCGAACTGTGCATACAGCTGGTTTAAGAACTGGGCTGCAGCGATAGTGGATTTATAGAAGTCTTTTCTTTCGTCAACTTTCTTTCCTACGTTCAGGCCAAAGATACGCGCGGTACCTGCCATGAACTGCCATGCACCTACGGCGCCCACCCTGGAACGTGCGTTGGTGTTAAAGCTGGATTCAATCACAGCCAGGTATTTCATTTCTTCCGGAATACCGTTGTCGCGGAACACCTTTTCAATCATATTGAAATATGGTTGTCCCCTGTCGACCATGATCTGTAAATGCTGACTATACCTGGTAGCATAGTTATTCACATAGCTGGCAACCAGGTTATTGTTGATCTGTTCGTAGACTTTCGGGCTACGAATAGTATTAGGCAGACTTTGAGCGGCCTTTCTCACCGCTACAGAGGTAGGAGATGCTGCAACTGTATCTTTAGGCAAATGCACTTTGTGATTCAGCTTCAATACAGTCGTATCAGGTGCAACTGCCGAATACACCATCTCTTTAGGATTGCTGATGCCCCCCCTTGCGCTCACATATACCAAACTTGTCGCTGGCAAAAGCAGTAGTAAAAAGATTTTTCTCATACAATTTATTTTAAACAACAGTCACCTGCTCTTTAGCCATTAACAGGCGGGCTATCCTGAGCAAGCTTTCTTCGCTAAACTTCTTTGTGATGATCTGTACACCGTAAGGCATTCCGTTTGAATGCTTCTGCAATGGGACCGATATGGCCGGTACCCCAACTAAATTTGCCAGTACTGTATAGATATCAGCTAAGTACATGGCTATCGGATCGTCGGTTTTTTCTCCTAATTTAAATGCTGTGGATGGCACAGTTGGCATTAAAATGGCGTCATACTCTTCAAGAATCTCATTTAATTTATCTGCAACAAGACGCCTAACTTGTTGTGCCTTCGTATAATATGCGTCGTAATATCCAGCGCTCAGCACAAATGTCCCTAACAATATACGACGTTTTACTTCTATACCAAACCCCTCGGATCTACTTTTTTTGTAAAAATCGGTCAGGTCAAGGTTTTGCTCCCGGGTGCGATGCCCAAATTTAACACCGTCGTAACGTGACAAATTTGAGGATGCTTCGGCAGTGGTTAAAACGTAATATGCTGGTACTATATGATCAATGTATTCGAAACTATGCCCGGTAACCGTGTGACCATTATCTACCAGTTTTTCAAAGAAGTCGATATACGCCCCTCTCATTTCTGCGTCCAGTCCGTCGTGGTACTGTGCATCTCTTAAATACGCAAATTTGAGAGATTTATTGTTCTCCAGGGCCAGGTTGGCCAGATAATCAGGTACAGGATGCTGAGATGCGGTGCTATCAAATTCATCCGGTCCGGCGATCACTTGTAGAACAGCCGCCACATCTGCAATATCCCTGCCAAATATGCCGATCTGGTCAAAAGATGACGCGTAGGCGATCAAACCATGCCGGGAAATCCTTCCATAGGTTGGTTTCAGCCCTATAATGCCGCAGAAGTCGGCTGGCTGGCGAACTGATCCGCCGGTATCGCTACCGAGGCTCACATGGCAGAGGTTGGCTTGTACGGCTACAGCTGAACCGCCTGAAGAACCGCCCGGTACACGGGTGATATCCAGTGCATTCAGGGTAGGGCCATAAGCCGAGTTTTCATTGGTAGATCCCATTGCGAATTCGTCGCAGTTCAGATTACCAATGATAATAGCGTCTTCCGCCAGCAGCCGTTCTATGGCTGTGGCAGAAAATATAGAATTAAACCCTTCCAGCATCCTGGAAGCGGCGCTTACATTATGTCCTTTGTAGCAGATAACATCTTTTATTCCCACTACCACACCTGCCAAAGCACCCAGCTTCCCGCCTTTTGCAAGGCGGTTATCCAGTTCTTGTGCTTTATTCAGGGCCTCTTCTTCATATACCTCCAGGAAGGCATTCAGATGTTTTAGCTTCGCTATGCGGTCCAGGAACGTACGTACCTCCGCCACACAGCTAGTTCTGCCGGCGTATAATGCTTCATGAAAAGTAGCTATACTGCTGAGTTCAGACAAGGCTAAATCGGTTGATTATTTTACAATCAGGACTAAGAAAATTGGCTATAGGTCGTATGCGATTATTTAGATGCTTCCGTAGGAGTATCAGTAGTGGCAGACGGTTGTACAGGTTTTTCTCTCATACCTTCTTCAATTTCCTGGCGCACATTGTTTTTGGCGTCATTGAATTCGCGGATACCTTTACCTAAACCACGCATTAATTCCGGAATTTTTTTACCTCCGAAAAGCAGCAGTACAACCACAGCAATCAACAGTAATTCGGACATCCCGATATCCTGAAGAATCAAAAATGATGATTTAACAAAAACAGCTGTCATCTTCTCAAATATTTATAGTGTTCTGTAAACAAAGATAGGTCATATAATCCGCTTTTTCACGCCATTTATCCAACCTTTAATACCATTTTAATTGTTTCACGCGGGAGTTTCACGCAAAGGAGCAGAGGAGGCAGAGAGCGCAAAGGATTTTTTTAAGAAATAAAGGAAGCAAAGACGGTGAAATAAGAAAACAAAGAGAGCGGAGATTGTGCGATATAACACAATCTCCGCTCCCTCTGCTTCTTATTCTTCTTAAAAAAATCCTTTGCGCTCTCTGCCTCCTCTGCCCCTTTGCGTGAAACTTCCCGCGTGCAATCAATGAAAAAAGCGATGTCCGGAAGACACCGCTTTTAACAAATTTCCCTGTATTTATACTAAACCCTTTTTTCTTTGATACGGGCTTTCTTACCAGCACGCTCACGCAGGTAGTAAAGCTTAGCTCTTCTTACTTTACCCACTTTATTCAACACAATACCGTCGATATTAGGAGAGTAAAGCGGAAACAGTCTTTCCACGCCAATGCCATCAGAAATTTTTCTAACAGTGAAAGAAGTTGTGAATCCTGTACCCTGGATTTTCAACACATCACCTTTAAAGGACTGGATCCTTTCTTTATTACCTTCCACGATTTTATAATTGACAGTGACGTTGTCGCCTGCTTTAAACTTCGGGTACTGTTTTTTTGCTGTCAGTTGCTCGTGAACAAACGAAATTGCGTTCATCTTTCAAATATTTATGGGAGTGCAAAAGTAAGTCAAGAAATAGCATTTACCAAATTAAAAAGCAAGAATTATTATTATTAAGTTGATAGCATGCCATTTTTGACCTCATAATCATTCAGTTATGTTAATAAATCGGGGCGGCGTGTTTTTGTCCGCTCCAAAGACGCCTGGTGGCGCCATTCGTCTATTTTCTTGTGATCGCCGCTCAACAGGATATCCGGCACCTTCCAGCCCCTGAATTCAACAGGGCGGGTATAAACCGGCGGAGCCAGCAAATTGTCCTGAAATGAGTCTGAAAGGGCGCTGGTTTCATCATTCAGCACACCCGGTATCAGGCGGCCGATGGCATCTACCAGTACGGCTGCCCCTAATTCTCCCCCACTGAGCACATAATCGCCTATAGAGATCTCCTTAGTGATGAAATGATCCCTGATCCGCTGGTCAATACCTTTGTAGTGCCCGCAGAGCATCAGGAGGTTACCTTTGAGCGAAAGCTGGTTGGCCATTTTCTGGTTCAGCGTCTCCCCATCCGGCGTCAGGTAAATGACTTCATCGTACTTTACCTTCGCCTGCAACGTTTCAATGGCATTTACAATGGGTTCAAGCATCATCACCATACCTGCGCCTCCGCCAAACTGGTAATCATCTACCTGCTGGTGTTTAAGGTTCGAATACTGGCGAAGCGGGTGTACATGCACTTCCAGCAACCCTTTTGCCTGCGCCCGCTTCATGATAGAATGGGAAAGCGGACTTTCCAGCAATTCAGGGAGTACTGTAATGATATCTATACGCATAGTTATCAGCTTGTATATAATTCAATCAAACCATCAGGTAATTGCACATGCACTACCTGATTCTTTTTGTCCACTTTTACCAGGGTTTGTTCATTTATTGGCAATAAAGCCTCGTTTTCGCCAATAAATACTTTTACCAGCACCTGCATCGGCATTTCGATCACTTCCTCTACCGTACCTAAAGTTCCGTGCTGTGCATCTACTACTGAAAAACCTAATAAAGCTAATGGAGCAGAAGAAGCGGTTTGCTGTTTAAAATCTTCTTCCTGTAAAAATACCTGTGCAGGCATTAATTTATGAGCAGCTTCCTTGGTATCGATACCTTCCAGTTTAATAAATACCTGTTCATGGTCTTTTACCTTCACATGCTCTATAAAGTAGGGAATAAAGCTATTCTTGCGTTCTTCGAGGAAAATAACGGTTACTCCTTTCAGCGCTGATCTTTTACCTAGGCTGTGGCGCAGGATCAGCTCTCCCTGTAACCCGTGAGCCGAGGCCAGCTTTCCTATACTGAAATAATTACTCATAACCTTTTAGAGATTGGGTACTGCATTAAAAAAAAGGAAATATTTGCGTTTGCAAATATTTCCTTTTTCAGGTATTGTTAAAACGTTGCCGTTTTATGCTTCTGTACCTTCTCCTTCTGCCGGAGCTTCAGTAGCCGGAGCTGGAGTGTCTTCAACCTTTCTTACGATTGGAGCAGCAACTCTTGCTTTTTTGTGGCTGTCGCGGCGGGCAGAAACTTTTTGTTCGTGTTCAGCTTGCCATTGTGCAAATTTCTGGTAAGCAGTAGGCTCGTCGAACAGGTTCAGGGAAACACCTCTTAACAGGTGTTTTAAATACAATACACCTTTGAAAGACAAGATCCTTCTAACAGTATCAGTAGGTTGTGCACCTTTCTGTAACCAGCGTAAAGCTTTATCTGTATCGATATTGATAGAAGCTGGAACTGTTAATGGATTGTAAGTACCGATTTTTTGGATGAATTTACCATCTCTTGGAGCGCGTGCGTCGGCTACTACGATAAAATAGAAAGGCCTTTTCTTCGCGCCATGTCTCTGCAGTCTGATTTTTACTGGCATAAATAAGTCGAGATTATTTTTTGCGAGTTAGGAAATATTGTTTAATTAGGGATGCAAATGTAAACAGTAAGTTTTTATTTGCAAAAAAAATTTATATCAAAATCAATTTAATTATTTCATCATTCCCTTCATCCCTTTCAGGCCTTTGCCTCCGCCGCCCATTCCGAACTTATTCATCATCTTCATCATCTGCCTCATTTGTTCGAACTGCTTCATGAACTGGTTCACGTCCTGAATATCTTTTCCGGCGCCTTTAGCGATACGTTTACGGCGGCTGCCATCGATCATATCCGGATCAGCGCGTTCTGCCTTGGTCATTGAATTGATCATAGCTTCGATGCCTTTGAAGGCGTCGTCGCTGATATCCAGGTCTTTAACCGCTTTCCCAACTCCGGGGATCATAGCCATCAGATCTTTCAGGTTACCCATTTTCTTGATCTGCTGCAATTGCTCCTTGAAGTCGTCGAAATCGAACTGGTTCTGGCGGATCTTCTTTTCAAGTTTTTTGGCCTGCTCCTCGTCGAACTGCGCCTGTGCACGTTCTACCAGGGTAGTAATATCACCCATTCCCAGTATTCTCTGGGCCATCCTTTCAGGGTAGAAAACATCGAGGGTATCGAGTTTTTCGCCCATGCTCACAAACTTGATAGGCTTTTCTACCGTGTATTTGATGGTCAGCGCCGCACCACCGCGGGTATCGCCATCCAGTTTCGTTAATACAACACCGGAGAAATCCAGTCGTTCGTTGAACGCTTTAGCGGTGTTAACCGCATCCTGGCCGGTCATGGAGTCCACTACGAACAGGATTTCCTGGGGTTTTACCGCTGCTTTCACGTTGGCTACCTCGGTCATCATTTGCTCGTCGATGGCCAGGCGGCCGGCAGTATCGATGATGATAACGTTGTTGTTATTGCTTTTGGCGTGCCTGATAGCGTTTTCAGCGATCTGAACAGCATTTTTGTTTTCAGGCTCGCTGTAGACTTCCACTCCTATCTGTTCACCCAGCACTTTCAACTGGTCTATCGCCGCCGGACGATAGATATCCGCAGCTACCAGCAATGGTTTCTTGCTCTTCTTGGTTTTGAGGAAGTTGGCCAGTTTACCGGAGAACGTGGTTTTACCGGAACCCTGCAAACCTGCGATCAGGATAACGGTTGGATTGGTTTTGATATCCAGCTCCGCTTCGGTACCACCCATCAGGGATACCAGCTCATCCTTCACGATCTTCACCATCAACTGCCCGGGAGAAATAGAAGTCAATACCTTTTCTCCCAATGCTTTATCTTTTACCTTATCAGTAAATTCTTTAGCAATTTTATAGTTCACATCCGCATCCACCAATGCACGACGGATCTCTTTAACGGTAGACGCTATATTTATTTCCGAAATCCGACCCTCTCCTTTAAGCTGCTTAAACGCGGAATCGAGTCTCTCTGATAATGATTCAAACATTGTTGGTATTTTAAACGGATGGCAAAAGTAACAAAAAGAGTGTAAAGGAAAAAGCAGCAACCCGGTATGTTGGCCGGGCTGCAAAAAGAAATACAGCGAAGCAATAGCGGTATTACGCTATGTACTTCGCTGTAACAACTTTATACAATCGACAGTCAAGCAGGCTTTGACGCCTGTTGTCCTATAGCTTTCTTACTATTAACCCAGGTAGTTCCTGAGCAGTTTGCTGCGGGAGGTAGTACGAAGCTTGGTGATAGCTTTGTCTTTGATCTGGCGCACCCTTTCGCGGGTCAGGCCAAACTTCTCGCCAATATCTTCCAGCGACATCGGATGTTCTACAGCAATACCGAAGTACAGCATGATCACATCTTTTTGTCTGTCTGTTAACGTGGAAAGTGAACGTTCGATCTCACGACGTAATGAATCGTGATGATCCAATTCTTCATCTGCACTTACAGCATTCGGATTTTCCAGCACATCCAGCAGAGAGTTGTCTTCTCCATCAATGAACGGAGCGTCCATAGACACGTGCCTGGCTGCTACGCCTAAGGTAGCTTCCACTTCATCTGTGTTGATTTCCAGAATAGTGGCCAGTTCGTCGGGCGACGGCTCTCTTTCATACTCCTGTTCCAGCTGAGAATACGCTTTGCTGATCTTGTTACTCAAACCTACTTTGTTCAATGGCAGTCTTACAATCCTGGATTGTTCTGCCAATGCCTGCAGGATAGACTGACGGATCCACCATACAGCGTAGGAAATGAATTTAAAACCACGTGTTTCATCAAAACGTTGTGCGGCTTTAATTAACCCGAGGTTACCCTCGTTGATCAGGTCACTCAGTGAAAGACCCTGGTTCTGATACTGTTTCGCAACGGATACCACAAAGCGAAGATTAGCTTTTGTCAGCTTTTCCAACGCTCTCTGATCGCCCTGCTTGATCCTGATAGCCAGATTCACTTCTTCTTCCGGCGTGATCAAGTCCACTTTACCAATTTCCTGCAAGTACTTCTCCAGGGATTGCGATTCCCTGTTGGTAATGGACTTTGTGATTTTTAGTTGGCGCATTGACATAGAGTCGGAACAGTTACAGGTTAATAAAAAGTTAAGATTTGATGAATGCCTGACAAAAATAACTTTTTTTAGATAGCGACCAAAAAAAATCTGTTTGTTTTAAAGTATTTCCAAATAAAATCGATTGATCGTTAAGGGCTTGCAATTGTCGCGGAAATTCGCCACTATGGGGGCAAAGGGCGAAAGTAGCCAATATATGCAAAATCTGTATTTATTATTTCCGTAATATATGTGATTTTCTTTAGGTATTCCGGGCATTTCCAGGATAGTATAAAAAAAAACCACAAATAATTTTGACAGAGTAAAATATTTTCTATAATTGCAACTGGATGATATTGATTTACTAATTATTTGAGAGATGTCAAAGAAAGTGCTTTATGAATTAGAATTTCCGGTTAGATGCTCACCCGGTATCCTGTATGAGTTCTTATCTACTCCAGCTGGTTTGCAGGAATGGTTCGCAGATAAGGTTGACTTCAGGGATAACGTGTTTTCTTTTTCCTGGAATGGTACTACTGAAGAAGCTGAAGTAATGGAACAGGAAGAAGATGAGTTTATCCGGCTGCACTGGACGCATGCCCCGAAAGACGAGTTTTTTGAGTTCCGCATACAAATTTCTGAAGTAACGAACGAAACTATCCTGGTAGTAAAAGATTTCGCAGAGAAGAAAGAAGTGAAGGACCAAAGCCAGCTATGGGAATACCAGGTGAAAGATCTTTTCCACCGTATCGGCAGTTAATAGCCAGTTTTACCATGTAATGCGTCGAGCAGGGTTGCATATGTCGTAGCCACCCCGGAAATCATTTCTCCCCAATCTCCTATCTCGAAACGTTTAGCCAGTTTAAGGAAGTCATACCGGCTAATCAACTTATTCCAGTCTTCTAAACTTAAATCCTCTATGTAAGCATAGCTACCATTTTCAAAGTCATGTTCCCAGGGATCTTCCCGGAGATAAACCTGAAATCCGCCAGCTTTTAATGGTTCATACGCATCCTTCAATGCCGTAGAGAACTGCTCTTTTGCCCCGCCAGACAGGTGTAGGGTTGCAATAAAATAATGCCCCCACCAGAACATCGTTCTGAATGCAAATATTTCTTCCTTGCTGAAATAACGCGGATAATCCATCATCACCCACGGAAATCCCTTGTATTGCTCGCCCTTCGATATCTTGCCCCCCGAATGCTTCCAATGCGCCGCAAACGGGAAATCTATCCCCTCTTCTACTTTCACCAATGCATCCTGCAATTCTCCTAACAGTAAAATAACTTTCTCTATTACCCTGTTTTTCAGCCGGATAAAATCTGCATTTCCCGCAATAGCCGCTTCCTCCGGCGTCAAATCAAAATTTTCCATATAATTTTAACGGTATTTTCAGGTTATCCTGCTCCCTCCTTTGGGAATTCGTACTAACTTTACCAATTACTTGGATCAGTACTGTTCTTTACGAAGGTCGGGATTCAATATTCTAATACAGCATTATCAGTGAAAAAACTCGACAAATTAATTATAAAAACCTTTCTCGGTCCTTTTGTTGCCACCTTCTTCGTTACCTTGTTCGTACTGGTAATGCAGTTCCTCTGGAAATACGTGGACGACCTGGTGGGAAAAGGATTAGACACCGTAGTTATTATTCAGCTGATCTCCTATACCAGCGCTACCCTGGTACCACTGGCCCTTCCGCTGGCTGTATTACTCTCTTCCATTATGACGTTCGGGAACCTGGGCGAAAGTTTTGAACTGGTAGCCCTCAAATCGTCTGGCATCTCCCTGCTCCGGTTTATTGCCCCTCTATTGGTGGTTACCGCCTTTATTGGCGTTGGCGCCTTCCTCTTCTCCAACTATGTGATCCCCGTAGCCAACCTGCAGGCAAAATCCCTGCTGTACGATATTACCAACTCCAAACCGGCCTTCAACATCAAGGCTGGCGTATTCTATAAAGATATACCCGGCTATACCATCAAGGTAGCCCAGAAAGATAAAGACAACCAGACCATTCACCAGGTAATGATCTTTGATCAGCAGAGCGGGGGAGGCGATAAAGTTATTTTCGCTGAAAAAGGCCAGATGGTGCTTACCGCCAACAAACGTTTCCTGTATTTTATTCTGGAAAATGGCTGGAGATATGAAGAAAGAGGCAATCGCGGTTATTCCGTACCCTCCGACATGATACGTTTAGGGTTCAAGAAGTATAGCAAAGCCTTCGACCTTAGCTCCTTTGCCTTCAACAGGCTGAATATGGACCTTTTTGCGTCTAATCATCAAATGCTGAATGTACGGCAGCTCGACAAGGCTATCGACTCGCTTCAGAAGGCGGAAAAAGAGTTTTCCAAAACCATCAGCACCTCCAATGTAACGGTGCGTTTTGCCTTCTTTAAATGGAAGGACAGCGCCTGGCTGGCTTCCGCTCCACCGTTAAAAGTGAAGGATTTCGAAGAAATAGTGCCGGCTAAAAGTAAACGCAGCGTCCTGGAACGGGCCCTCCAGAATACCCGGGAAATGATAGGCAGCATGGAGCAGCCGGTGGTAGAGTATGAAGATAAACATGGTAACGTATTGATGCACAAGGTAGAATGGCAGCGTAAATTCACCCTGGCGGCAGCATGTATCGTCATGTTCCTGATAGGAGCACCCCTGGGTTCTATTATCCGGAAAGGGGGATTAGGTACCCCATTGGTATTTGCAGTGATTTTCTTTGTGATATTCAACGTCTTCTTCATGATAGGGGAAAAGATGGCCAGAAGCGGCGTTATGCTGACCTGGTCGGGCATGTGGCTGTCTAATTTCGTGCTGATGCCGATAGCAGGTTTCCTTATCGTTAAGGCTATGAATGATTCGCAACTTTTTAATAAAGAATATTATTTTCGCGTTATTCAAAAGATAAAAAAGTTCTTACAAAGATTTAAAAAGCAACCTACAACTTAAAACCTACAGAATTGAAAACGCTGTTATCACTGTTCAGAAAGAACTCATACTTCTTTCTGCCGTACCTGTTATGCCTAATTTCAGGGGGGTACATACTTGCAACCTACAGCCAACGAGATCTCTTTCTGTATATCAATGGAGGACACTCCTCCTGGGGAGACATTCTCGTTACAGGCCTCACTTATCTTGGCGATGGTCTGATGTTTGGCTTAGTATTGCTTTTACTGTTAGTAAAACAAAAATTCAGGCTCTTTTTTTCAGGTCTGGCTATCTTGTTGTTAGTAACATTAATCGTTCAGGTAGGGAAACATTATTTCAATGCGCCAAGGCCCATCAGCTATTTTGGTGACGAATCCGCAACCCTGGTACATACCGTCAGCTGGGTAAATGTACACAGCAGTTGCAGTTTTCCATCAGGCCATTCTGCTGCGGCTTTTGGACTTTTCAGTTTCCTTGCGGTGATCCTTCCCAATAAACGCTTTGGGATATTTTTATTTTTGATGGCACTATGTGCGGGGTATTCCCGTATATATCTTGCCCAGCATTTCTTTGCTGACGTATATGTTGGCAGCATTATTGGCACCCTTTGCACTACGGTGATATGCGGCTTTTTCAATTTCAGGAATACCACAGAATCGCCGGAAGTATGTGCAGAAACGCTTTTACAGGCACAGGCCAATACCTAGTAAACAGATTCGGATTTTTTCGTTCATGGATTTTGTAATGAGGGTCCGTTTTCTGGTTACGAAGTCCATGAATTTCTTTAATCATCCGAAAAACAGATTATTTTAATGAAGTACCTGCTGATTGCCCTTTTTGCTGCGTTACTATTCATACCATTCCTTGGAGCTGTACACCTGTTCGACTGGGACGAGATCAATTTTGCCGAAGCGGCCCGCGAAATGATTGTTACACATAATTTCAGCCAGGTACAAGTTGATTTCAGGCCTTTCTGGGAAAAGCCGCCCTTGTTCATCTGGATGCAGGTGCTCAGTATGAAACTGTTTGGGATAAATGATTTCGCAGCAAGATTCCCGAACGCAATTGTAGGCATCATTACCCTGGTCACCCTGTTTGCCATCGGCAAAAAACTGGTGAACGACAGGCTGGGCGCCTGGTGGGCATTGGTATACGCTGGCTCCTGGTTACCTCATTTTTATTTCAAATCGGGCATCATCGACCCTACTTTTAACCTCTTCATCTTCCTGGCAATCTATTTCGCATATTCTATAGCGCATAGCAAGAACACTTACCGGCTGGCTGCTTTAAGCGGTTTTTTCCTCGGCCTGGCCGTACTGACGAAAGGGCCGGTTGCCATCCTGGTGGCCCTGCTTACCTTATTGATCTACTTTATTTCCCGCAAAGGAAAGATCGGCATCAAACTGGGCCATATTGGCGTAATTGCGCTGCTGGCCTGCGTTACAACCCTCCTCTGGTTCGGCTATGAGATCATTGCCCACGGATGGTGGTTTGTAAATGAGTTTGTTGCTTACCAGGTCCGGTTGCTGACAACGGAAGATGCCGGCCATGGCGGTCCTTTCTTTTATCACTGGATCGTGTTGCTGATCGGCTGTTTTCCTGCCAGTTCTTTCCTTTTTACCTGGCTGCAGAACAGGAAGAACAGTAAAAGCATCTATGCCGCCGGCACCGGGCAGGAATTAAAAGATTTTATCAGGTGGATGTGGGTATTGTTCTGGGTAGTGCTTATTCTTTTCTCTATTGTAAAAACAAAGATCGTTCACTACTCTTCCCTTTGTTATTTCCCGCTCACCTTCCTGGCTGCCTGGCAGGTATACCTGCTGGCAGAAGGCCAGAAACGGCTTAAAGGCTGGAATATCACAATTATCGGCATCATAGGTATCCTACTGGGAATTGCTATTGCCTTACTGCCGCTGGTTGGAGTGTATAAAAATATGCTGATACCATATATAGGCGACAAATTCGCGGTAGCCAACCTTCAGGCGAATGTTCCATGGTCTGTAGCCGAAACTGCCTACGGCGCCGGCTATGTGATCCTGGTGATCGTCAGCCTTGTATTGCTGGCCAGGCAATCGCTGACCAAAGGCCTGTTATGCCTTTTTATCAGCACTATTGTTGTTATACAGGTAACTGTACTTCATTTTGTTCCTAAGATAGAAGCCTACTCCCAGCGGGCGGCTATCGAATTCTTTGAATCCATGCAGGGCAAAGACGTATACGTAAAAGCATTGAGCTACCATAGCTACGCACAGCATTACTATGCGCGCCAGCAACCGCCTGCCAATAAGAACTATTATAATGAAGACTGGCTGTTAAATGGCCAGGTAGATAAACCGACATACTTCATTTGCCGCATCACTGATAGCGAACCCTATATGCATCACCCTAACCTGGAAGTGATCGGCGAAAAGAACGGCTTCGTATTCTTCAAGCGGAAGTAATTTCACGCAAAGGAGTTTCACGCAAAGGGGCATAAGGAGCAAAGAGGCATAAGGATTTTTTTAAGAAAATAAGAAAGCAAAGAAAGTAAGAAGAATGTTATATAACATAATCCTTGCTTCCTTTGCTTTCCTTTTTTCTTATTTTCTTAAAAAAATCCTTATGCCTCTTTGCTCCTTATGCCCCTTTGCGTGAAACCCCTTTGCGTGAAATTACGCTTTGTTGTAGAGTTTTTCTACTTCGTCCCAGTTCACTACGTTCCAGAAGGCTTCGATGTATTCGGGCCTTTTGTTCTGATGTTTCAGGTAATAGGCATGTTCCCATACATCCAGGGCCAGGATCGGCGTACCTTTGTCTTTAACCAGGTTATGCATGAGCGGGTTGTCCTGGTTTGGAGTGGTGGTAACGGCAAGTTTCTTGTCAGGTGTTACGATCAGCCATGCCCAACCTGAGCCGAACACTGATTTGGCGGCATCGTTAAACTTGGTCTGGAAAGCCTCCCAGCTGCCGAAAGCCCCGTTGATAGCGTTCTTCAGTTTAGCAGACGGAGTTTTTTTGGTAGGTGATAATAAGGTCCAGAAAAGAGAGTGGTTATAGTGTCCGCCTCCGTTATTTCGTATAGCCTTGTCCTTTTCCGTTACCTGGTGCTGGATCTCTTCAAGCGTCAGGTTAGCGAAAGGGGTATTGGCAATATTATCGTTTAAGTTCTTTACATAAGCTGCGTGGTGCTTATCGTGGTGGATCTCCATCGTGAGTTTATCGATATGCGGTTCCAGCGCTTCGTAACCGTATGGAAGCGGAGGTAACACGAAGGGGGCTTTAGGATCAGCTTTAAAAGCAGGGACACCGGATGTTGCTCCTGTAGCGGCCAGGCTACTTAATGGACCGCTAATGATTGCGGCGCCGGCAAGACCAGTCAGTTTGAGAAAGGCTCTCTTATCCATATTTTTTTTATTTAAAATATATTAAAGTATAATAAAGACCGTAATTAGGCGGCTATAAGCCGCAAATTTCAAACCAATCTCGCAGGTGGGATGCGATCAGAAAGTGATGTCAGGAGCAAAGTAAAAGTATAAAATCCTTTTTTTAATGTCAAAATATCGGAAACTTTTACATGATTTCGCATTAAATTACTATTTTACCTTACATTCATGTCTTGATTACGATTTTTAGGTTGTAATTAAAACTATGATTGCCAATAACATTTATCCCGGGCCGCAGGGTGATATTTCCTGTCTTAACCCGCCATTTCGCCAACAAGTAACCGATTTAATATATATATTATCAGGGCACGGATTGCTTTACAACAATAGAAATGAAAACAAGCCAGATCTATACTAGCGTCCAATGCACTACCTCGATAAAGCTGGAATCATGATACAAGAGCACCTCAAGCGCCAACAGGTAGAAAACAATGACTATACGCCTGTTTTTTATGACTTGAAGAATACAAAAGACCAGGAGGCATTAGAAACCCTTCTAACAAACAGACCGCACATCAGGATCAACGATAGTATTTATTCACAGTTGCGGGAACTGATGAAAATAAGGAACCCTACTAAAAGACTTACTGTCGAAGAAAGCGATGCGAAGATCAGGGAATATGTTGGCGACACCCCATTGTCCCATATCGGCGTTTGGGTATATTACCCCTGGAGCGACCGCCTGGTTCACCTGGTTGATGAGGAAACCTTCATTGAATTACGCACAAGCCGGAATCAGTATAAGTTAACACCGGAAGAGATCCAACTTCTCAGAACGAAGAAATTCGGGATAGTGGGCTTGTCTGTAGGCCAATCCATTGCATTAACATTGGTAATGGAGCGGATCTGCGGCGAGATAAGGCTGGCCGATTTCGATACCCTGGAACTGACCAATATGAACCGCTTACGTTGCGGGGTACACTCCCTTCAGCTTCCCAAAGTGGTGATTGCAGCCAGGGAAATTGCAGAACTCGATCCATTTATCAAAGTAAAGGTATTTAACGACGGGCTTACAGAACAGAACATGGAAGCTTTCTTCACTGAAGGCGGAAACCTGGATATTTTCATCGAAGAGTGCGATGGTGTAGATATTAAGATCCTCAGCAGGATTATGGCGAAGAAATTGCGCATTCCTGTTGTCATGGAAATGAACGATAGGGGAATGCTTGATATAGAGCGTTTCGACCTGGAGCCGGAAAGACCGCTGCTTCATGGCATGGTACCGGAAGTAGACATTGCTACCCTCAAGGGCCTTACAGACGCAGAAAAACTGCCTATTTTCAGCCCGATGCTGGAACTGCAGAATGCCTCTTCCCGGATGAAATACTCGCTCAGCGAAATCGGTAAAACAATTACAACTTGGCCGCAACTGGCATCCTCGGTAGTACTGGGAGGTGCAATGGTGGCAGATACATGTAGACGAATAGCTTTGAACCAACTTAAGAGTTCTGGCAGGTATTACATAGATTTTGAGCAGTTGATTGTTTAACATACTTACGCCTTGTTTTAAGCGCTATTTCGCAATGTCATGATTAATGTAAGGGTATTTAGGGCTCCAGATGATCCAGAGTCCTGCATGAGATTTTATGAAGGACACATCAGGCTGCTGGAAATTTACTATGGCATTGCCCAGGTAACTTCCGGGAGTGCAGACTGGATGCAACATGAAAACACTATTGTAGTAATTGTTGAGGATGAGACTCGCACTAAAACCTATGGTGGTGCGCGGGTGCAGCTTGCTGACGGCATTTTGCCCCTTCCGATCGAAACCGCGATAGGCAAATACGATCCTAAAATTTATTCTTATATTCAAAAAGGCAGTGCTGAAATATGCGGGATGTGGAACTCCAAAGAGGTAGCCGGCATGGGAATAGGCAGCCAGGTACTGGCCAGGGTCGGAGTAGTGCTGGCTGCACAACTGCCAATTACCAATTTTCACGTGTTATGCGCCCCCATCACTACCCGCATAGGGAAAAGAGTGGGATTTGTGATAGACGAATCATTGGGTAATAAAGGAACATTCTTCTATCCGAAAGACGACTTCCTGGCAACAGCAATGGTCATTAACGACTGCTATAACCTGGAACATGCAGATCCTAAAGAAAGGCTGTTGATCGCCGATCTGCGGGAAAATCTGGAACAAACCAAAGTAGAAGTAGGCCCTAAAGGAACTTATGAAGTAAATTACAGTCTGCGGATACCTT
This sequence comes from Chitinophaga terrae (ex Kim and Jung 2007), assembly GCF_900107795.1. Taxonomy (GTDB): domain Bacteria; phylum Bacteroidota; class Bacteroidia; order Chitinophagales; family Chitinophagaceae; genus Chitinophaga; species Chitinophaga terrae. The sequence continues at coordinate 394,333 of NZ_FNRL01000002.1, read as the reverse complement.
CGCATACACCTTCCACCCCTGTTGCCGGTAACCAGGGTCTGTAATTATGTAACTAAACAAATAATTTCATCGATAATGTTTTCCAAGGCGTTCGCTTTATGGTCTGTTATAACGTTAGCCATTGTATTCAACCTTTCTGCCCAGACAATTGTCTTTAAAGACAATAAACGGCTGCTGCAGATAGGCCGGTACCTGGAGTTGTATACAGACAAATCGAATCAACTGTCTTTTGAAGAAGTACAACACCAGTCATTCAGCCCTTCCGGGCAGGATGTTCCCAACCTCCAGATCACGCCATATACACAATGGGCACGTTTCAGCATCACCAATAATTCTACCGCTAATCACCTGATGCTGGAAGTAGAATCTCCCACCATCGATGATATTACTATCTACGAACGCCGCCCCGACGGCAGCTACGCCACTACCCGGCTGGGCGAATTCGTCCCATTCCAGGCAAGGGGATATGATCACCAGAACTATCGTTTCAAACTGGCTATCCCCCGCGACTCAACCAAACAATACTACCTCAGGGTAAAAGCAGGCGAACAACTGCAGCTCCCTATCTACCTGGGAACCGCTGAAACTATCTATGAGAAGAACAGCCGTAGGGATATCATTTTTGGGATATACATAGGAGTTATCCTTGCCATGGCCTTCTACAACCTGTTCATCTGGTTATCGACCCGCGATAAAAGTTACCTTACCTACGTAAGCTATATCATCTTCGTTGGCCTTACGCAGGTAACGTTACAAGGGTATGCCTTCAGGTTCCTCTGGCCTGGCAGCTCATGGCTGGCTATGCATTCTACCGTTCTGGTACCGGTTTTTAACGGGTTGACAGCCCTGTGGTTCATTCAACAGTTCCTCTCGACCAGGGAGAATTACCCCCTGGGAAATAAACTGATCAATGTAGTGATAGGATTATACCTGTTGTGCCTGATCCCGACCTTCCTTAACAAGTATGTAATGGCCCAGCTGTTCGTGCAGTTTGACGCATTCATTGGCGCCCTGCTGGTATTGGTAGTTGCATACCGCATCAGCAGAAAAGGGGTTAATGCCGCTATGTTCTTCCTGCTGGCATGGTCTGTATTCCTGCTCAGTATATTCGTGTTCGTACTACGGAACTTCAACGTATTGCCTTATAATAACTTTACGTTCTATGCACTGCAGATAGGTTCAGGTCTGGAAGTATTGCTGCTTTCCTTTGCGCTGGCTCATCGCATCAACGTGTTTAAGGCAGAGAAAGAAGCCTCCCAGCAAATGGCACTCGCTATTTCCATGGAGAATGAGCGCCTGGTGAGAGAGCAGAACATCATTTTGGAAAGCAAGGTTAAAGACAGAACGGAAGATCTGCAGGCTACCAACCTGGAACTGAACAATGCGCTGACCACGCTGAAAGAAGCGCAAACCCAACTGGTGGAAAAAGAGAAAATGGCCTCGCTGGGTCAGTTAACCGCAGGTATCGCACACGAGATCAACAACCCGATCAACTTCGTTACTTCCAATATCAAACCGCTGAAGCTGGATATTGCCGACCTGGAATCATTGCTGGAAAAGTACAATGAGCTGCATACCACACAGGATATACCCGGTACTTTAGCTAAGATCAATGCATTTAAACGGGAAATAGATATTGATTATATTCATGAAGAAATCGCTTCCCTCATTAAAGGGATAGAAGACGGCGCGGTTCGTACAGCCGAGATCGTGAAGGGATTGCGTACCTTCAGCCGCCTGGATGAAAGCGATGTGAAGTCTATAGACATTCATGAAGGGTTAGACAGCACGCTGGTGCTGCTGCGTAATGCCATCCCGTCTTATGTTAACCTGATCAAGGACTATGGCTCACTTCCGAAGATTGAGTGCTATGCAGGAAAGGTTAACCAGGTGTTTATGAACATCTTTTCAAACGCCATCAACGCCATCAAAAGCAAGCCCGTTCATGGGAACGAATTCCTCTCCATAAAAACGGCCCAGGAAGACAATTACGTGGTTATCACCATCAAAGACTCGGGTATCGGGATGTCGGATGCGGTAAAAGAAAAGATATTCGACCCATTTTTTACAACTAAAGATGTAGGCGAAGGTACAGGCTTGGGACTATCTATTGTATTTAGCATTATTGAGAAGCATAAGGGTAAAATTATCGTAAATTCAGCGCCGGGGGAAGGAGCTGAATTTATTATATATTTACCATTACATATTGCGAACCATTTATAGTAATAACCATAAGGTCTTTTTGATGAAAGAAAACCGTATCAGAATCCTGTACATAGACGATGAGATCCATAATCTCAATGCGTTTAAGGCCAGCTTTCGCAGAAGTTATGAGATATACACTGCTTTATCGGCCCAGGAAGGCAAGCAGTTGTTAAAGGAGATCAATGTACATATCATCATTGCCGACCAGAAGATGCCGGTTACTACGGGTGTTGAGTTCTTTAATGAAATTAAGGAAACCCTGCCTGAACCGATCCGCATCCTGTTAACCGGGTATACTGATGTGGAAGATATCATTGATGCGATCAACAAGGGCCATATCTATTCCTATATCAAAAAGCCCTGGGACGAGCATGAGTTGCACAGGACCATCAACAACGCCTATGAGATCTTTAAAACACGGAAGCAGCTCCAGGAAAAGATCGTAGAGCTGGAGAAAACGAACGATGAACTGAACAGGTTTATTTACTCAACTTCTCACGATCTCAGGTCGCCGCTTATGTCGGTTCTGGGTATTATCAACCTCTCCAGGCTGGATAATTCCGTGGTTGACCCTAACGGCTATATGAATATGGTTGAATCCTGTGTGCTGAAGCTGGACGATTTCATACAGAAGATCATTGAGTATTACAGGAATTCGCGGTTGGAAGTGGAATATGAGAAGATAGATTTCAATTCACTGCTGAATGACTGCATTACAGCCTTTAAACCTCAGAATACCGCCATCCTTTTCCAGACCCAGGTAGATCAGTCAGTCGATTTCCGTGGCGATACTTTCAGGATAAGCGTAATTTTAAACAATCTGATTTCGAATGCTGTTAAATACCAAAAACCGGAAGAAGCTAACCCGATGGTAAATCTGACAGTGAAAGTAGAGCCTCACAAAGCGACAATATCAATTCGCGACAACGGAATTGGTATCCTCAGTGAACATCTCAACAATATTTTCAAAATGTTTTTCAGGTCCAAGAACAATAATAAGCCAGGAAGCGGAATTGGCTTGTATATTGTGAAGGAGGCGCTGAATAAAATCGGAGGAACCATTAACGTCGCATCCAAATACGGAGAAGGCACTCAATTCGAAATTACCATTCCAAACAGAAATGAATTCGATACCTGATCTACGCGTTATATTAATTGATGATAATGAAATTGATCTGTTACTACATGAAAAACTGATTGACTTACAGCAGATCAGCAGAACAGTACTTTCATTTTCCAGTGCTAATAAAGCATTGGAATTCCTGTCGTCCAACATTTCCCTTCCCAGGATCCCACCCACTATCATACTACTGGATATACAAATGCCGGAAATGGACGGATTCGAATTTCTCCAGGCTTTCGACAGTTATCCGCAGAAGATAAAGTCGCAATGCCATATCGTAATGGTTTCTTCTTCCCTGGATTATGGCGATATCACCAGGACAAATGCCAACCCGATGGTAGTAAGACTGTTACGGAAACCCTTACTGGTGAAGGAACTGAAAGAAACGGTATCATTAATTTTTAAAGATTTTGTTTAAATAGTTGGCGATTTCAATAAAAAATATATTTTTGCAATCCCGAAAGGGAATCTACATGGGGGATTAGCTCATCTGGTAGAGCGCAAGCATGGCATGTTTGAGGTGAACGGTTCGAGCCCGTTATCCTCCACCCAAAAAAGCCTATAGATCGAAAGATTTATAGGCTTTTTTTATGAATGACTTCTATGAATGGGCAGTACAATAATAAATGAAGTGCCTACTCCTTCCTGGCTTTTAGCTGTTATAATGCCTCCGTGCTTATCTATCACCTTTTTTGCAATAGCCAGCCCTATTCCTGTTCCTTCGTACATATCGGCATTATGCAGCCGCTGGAAGATGGTAAATATCTTTGAAAGGTATTTCTCATTAAACCCGATCCCGTTGTCGCTGATCACTATGCGGCAATATCTCCCGTTTTCATAGGTAGCGCTGTCGGGGTTCAGATCCGTGACCCTTTCTGCCTGTATCCTGATCTCCGGCGCCACCCCCGGCTTGGAGAATTTCAGGGCGTTGCTGATAATGTTCTGGAAGACCTGCCTCATTTGCCCAGCGGCCGCTTCAATTTGTGGTATTTTTTCCACAGTTATCCTGGCGTCCTTTTCACTGATCATTAACTCCAGGTCACTTAATATTTCATTGATCAGGACATTGAAATCAGTCGGTTCGTATATGCTTTCCACAGATAAACGGCTGTAATTCAACAAGTCGTTGATCAGTTTGGCCATGCGTTCGGAGGAGCCGACTATCCGCTCCATATACGACATAGCATTAGGATCCTCGTGCAGGAACCTGTCTTTCAGGATGGCTCCAAATAACTGGATCTTCCGCAAGGGTTCCTTCAAGTCGTGGGAGGCTACGGAAGCAAACTGCTGCAGGTCATGGTTGCTGGCTTCCAGCGATTTGTTGATACGCCTTAACTCTTCGGTTCTTTCCCTTACCTTCTGCTCCAGCATTTCGTTCACCTGTTGCTGATGAGCGATAAGGGCTTCCTGGGCTAATTTGCGTACTTCTGTTTCCTCTTTCAGGGATTGGTGCATCTGTTTCAGCTCCAAAGATTGCTGGTAAAGCCGGGAGAATGTTTTGACCTTCATGAGGAGGATATCCGGGTCTACGGGCTTAGTTATATAGTCTATTCCCCCCGAATCGTATCCTTTTACAATAAACCTCTTGTCTTTATTTACCGCGGAAAGAAAAATGATAGGGATGTCCTTTGCCTTGCTGTAACCTGAAATAGCTTCCGCAACTTCAAAACCGTCCATACTAGGCATTTGCACATCCAGTATGATGACGGTATAACTATGTTTCAGTATTTTCTTCAATGCCTCCTCTCCAGATAAAGCCGTATCTACTTCAAAATTGTATAATTCAAGCGTTTTCCGGATAGATAGGATATTCTCTGGTTTATCGTCAACAATTAAAATCATACGTGTTGCTAGGTTTATGCGAAAGCACGGGAGCAGCATTCGTAACAATAATCATACCCCGGCAATGGTGTTGATAAACCTGGCCATTTCCTCTGGCTGCAGGATCAGGTCTATCTTTGCCTGCCTGACGGCTTCCCTGGGCATGTAGTCCACATCAGCGGTCAGTGGGTCTTGTACCACGGTTGTACCTCCGGCTTGATGAATATCTATTAGCCCTTCTACCCCATCTGCGTTGGCTCCAGATAGAAGCAGGGCTGAAACTTTCGATTTGTAGGCGTAGGCTGCAGACGAGAAAGTAACATCAATACTTGGTCTGCTAAAATTCACCTTCTCGGAATCATCGAGCGAAAAGGTACGATCAGATTCTATCAACAGGTGATAATCCGCAGGTGCAATATAAATCGTTCCCGCCTGAATAAGCTCTTTTTCTTCGGCTTCTTTCACCGTCAATCCTGTTCTTGTGGCCAGCAGGTCTGTCAAAACAGAGGCATGGTGGCTCTGGCGATGCAATACTATTACCACTGCCACTTTCAAGCTTGTTGACAGTCCTGGTAACAAGGTAAGTACAGGTTGCAATCCGCCCGCCGAGCCGCCTATAACAACCAGATAAGGTGCTGAAGTCATAATCAACCACCATTTTAAGAATTACAGCTGTATTTTACGCCAGATCTTTTCCCTGCCTTCCAGCTGTTTGAATTTTCTCGCCACTTTGGTAAAGTTAAGTGTTTCCTTGCTACCTAAAGCCAAATAGCCTAATTGTTCCAGGCTGTCGCTGAACAGGGTCAATACCCTGTCTTGCAGTTCTTTGTTAAAATAGATAAGCACATTCCGGCAGATAATGAGCTGGAACTCGTTGAATGAACTGTCTGTAACCAGGTTATGTGGAGAAAAGATGATCTTTTCTCCCAGCTCTTCCCTGAATTTGGCATATTCATAATTGGCAGTATAATAGGAAGAAAAATCTTCCGTTCCTCCTGCTTCCATATAGTTTCGGCTGTATTGCTGCATCTGCGAAAGCCTGAACATACCCCTTCTCCCTTTTTCAAGCACGCTTGTGTTCAGGTCAGTGGCATAAATTATTGCTTTGTGCAGCAATTTTGCTTCTTTCAGCAAAATTGCAAAAGAATACACCTCTTCACCCGTAGAACAGCCGGCATGCCATACCCTGATAAAAGGATAAGTGGCCAGCACCGGCAATACCTCCATGCGCAAAGCCTGGTAAAATGACGGATCGCGGAACATTTCAGTAACGTTTACCGTAATCTCTTCTACAAAGCGATGCGCATACGCAGGGTCAGAAATGATACGATACCTGAACTCCGCGAAACTGACAAACCTATCGAGCTGGTATAAATGATTTACTCTTCGGTTAATAGATGCAGGAGCATAATCAGTAAAATCGTACCCGTATTTCTCCAGTACATCATTCAACAATAAGGCTACCTCCTGCTCGTTAATCAGATTTCTACTCACTGTTGCTTCAATAAAAATTGTTGTAGGTGAGCCAGCAATTCATCTACATCAATCGGTTTTGAAATATAATCATCCGCGCCGGCTTCTATACATTTTTCCCTGTCTCCCACCATCGCCCTTGCAGTTACCGCAATAATAGGTAAATGCCTGGCTTCCGGCATCTTCCGGATACTGGCAATGGTTTCATATCCATCCATATCCGGCATCATTATATCCATTAAAATTATTCCAATCCGGTGATCATGTGACAGCAACTCTAATGCCTCACTTCCCGAACCGGCTGTAATACAGGAAATATTTCTTGAACGTAATACGGCTTTCAACGCAAAGATGTTCCTAACATCATCATCTACGATTAAAACTTGTTTTTGCTCCATACTATTTCATGGATTTATCGTATAACCACACCCGTAATAAAGACAGCAACTGGTCAACATCCACAGGCTTTGAAATATAATCGCTGGCGCCGGCCTGCAAGCATTTTTCCCTGTCTCCCATCATCGCTTTTGCTGTCACTGCAATGATCGGCAGGTTCTTATAAGGCGCCTGTTTGCGGATGGCTGCAATGGCGTCGTAACCGTCCATCTCCGGCATCATCATATCCATCAGCACAATATCTACCTGGTTCTCTTTCAATTGCTGCAAGGCTTCCTTGCCGTCGATGGCTGATAAAACCTTCATCTGGTGCCGCTCCAATGCTTTTGTTAACGAGAAGATGTTCCTTACGTCATCATCTGCTATCAACACTGTCTTATCTTTCAGCACCTCGTTCAGCATGCCCATCTTATTGTTCGGCTGTGAAGCTGCCGGCGCCTGTTCAGACACCAGGTGCAGGAACAGCGATACTTCGTCCAGCATCCGTTGGTAAGAATGCGCTGTTTTAACCACGATCGAATCCGCATACTGGCGGATGCGCTGCTCTTCTGATTTCGACAGGCTTTTACCGGTGAAAATAATAATCGGCAGGTTCTCCAGTCCTTTTATCTCTTTTACAGTTTCCAATGCTTCATATGCCTTCTGGTCGGGGATCCCCATATCCAGGATCACGCAATCAACATCCTTCTGCTGCAGCAGACCTATGCCATCGTTCACCGAACTGCTGATCTCCGAGTTCACCTGGTAGTTGCTCAGGAAGTAAGCCAATGCTTTCGCATGTTTGGTGTTTTCTTCCAGGATCAGCACCTTCTTGGTAGAGCGTTGCAGCACAAATTCAAGTTTTTCAAATACCAATGCCATGCTCTCCAGGTCTACCGGCTTGCTGATAAAGTCGACCGCCCCTTTCATCAGGCTTTCTTTCCTGGCTTCCAGCGACGACATGATATGCACCGGGATAGGCCTGGTACGCGGATCGCTTTTCAATTCTTCCATCACCTGCCATCCGTCTTTTACCGGCAACTGTATATCAAGCAATATGCCCACTGGTTTATAGATCCTGGCAAGTTCTGTGGCCTCATCCCCCCGTACGGAAACTATTCCTTTGTATCCGCGTTTGCGTGTGAAATCCAACAATGCTTTCGCAAAGTTAGTATCGTCTTCCACGATCAGGATCACCCGGTCATCGTTTCTCACTATTCCCCTGTCATCTTCCACGGATGCAGGTATTTCAGGCACCACGAACCGGCTTGTTCCTTCTTCTTTGGTCTTTTCTTCCGGCGACGCCTGCGCTACAGTGCTTGCAGGTGTAGCATCACGGGAGACAGGAACGGTTACAGTAAACTCGCTTCCTTTGTTCGGCTCGCTGCTTACGGTTATTCCACCTCCTAGCAATTTAGCCAGCTCACGGCTGATGGAAAGCCCCAATCCGGTTCCGCCGTATTTACGACGGGTGGATCCATCGGCCTGTTGGAACGCTTCAAATATCACCTGTTGTTTATCTTCCGGTATACCGATTCCGGTGTCCCGTACGGTGAACTTGATAGCGCCTGCCGCAGCAGCGCGTTCCACAACCAGCTTCACGCTGCCGCGTGCAGTAAATTTCAAGGCGTTCGACAGCAGGTTTTTCAGGATCTGCTCCAGCCTTGTCTGGTCTGTTTCGATGGCCGACGGTACATCCCCATGGATATCTATCAGCAACTGCAATCCTTTTTCCCTGGCTATATGCTCAAACAACGATTGCATATTGTTGCAGATAGTAGCCACGCTCACCTGCATATATTCCAGCTCCATTTTACCGGATTCGATCTTGGAAAGATCAAGTATTTCATCTATCAGGGTAAGCAATCCTTTACCTGAATTGTTGATCACATCTGCATATTCGATCTGGTCGTTGGTCAGGTTCTTATCATGATTTTCTGCCAGCAGGCGGGATAAGAGAAGAATAGAGTTAAGCGGGGTTCTCAGTTCATGCGACATATTAGCAAGGAACTCGGATTTATAGCGGGTGCTTAATTCCAGTTCTTCAGCCTTTCTCTGGATCTCCAGATTGCGTTCAACAATGATCTGGTTCTTTTCTTCCAGCATCCTGCTTCTTTCTTCCAGTACGCTGTTGGATTGCATCAGCTCTTCCTGCTGTACTTTCAGTTCTTCTTCGGATACCTGCAGTCGCTGGGCCTGCGCTTCCAGTTCTACGTTCAGGCTTTCCAGTTCACTATGCTGTGTTTGCAGTTCTTCTGCCTGCGCCTGTGTTTCTTCCAGTAATTCCTGCAACCTTGTTCTGCTTCTCGTACTCTGGATAGCGATCGCGATGTTCACCGCAGCTTGTTTCACAAAGTCGACAGCCGCTTCCCTGAACGGGTACAGCGATGCGATCTCTATCACTCCTTCTGCGATGCCTGCGTGCACCAAAGGAACTATCAGTACATATCCCGGTTTGGAGCCGCTGGTTGCACCGGCAATATGAAGGAAATCGTCAGGCGTTTCCTGCAGGTACAGTGGTTCTTTTTGCACCATGCTTTGACCTAACAGCGTTTTCCCTATTTCAATAGTTTCAGGGGCCGGATGATCAGGCGACAGAGCGTAACCAGCTGAAAGGGTAAGGATGCCCGATTGCTTAATGTACAATACGCCGGTTTGCGCGCCTGCATACTGGATCAGATCTGTAAGCGCATTATCGCTTAAAGTGTTCAAATCCTTTTCTCCCAGTAAGGTTTCGCTGATCCTGTTAAGCCCTGTCTGTATCCATATTTTCTGATCGTTGTTATACCTGAAGGCTTTAAGATCTGCCGCCATCTGCACAACGGCAATTCCAAGCACATCTTCGCTGCTGCGGGGTTTTACATCTATATTGAAGTTTCCTTTACCAATACTGTCGGCCGCCGTGGCCAGGTCCTGGTTATTCTGGTCTATCAGCACAAACGACCTGACAAGGCTTCCCAGGGCATCTTTTGTATTGATCACATCCGGAATGGAACTCGGAATTCCTCTTGCCACATTCACGGCCGCCGATCTCAACAACTCCAGGCTGTCAGCAATACTCTTAATAGTGATAGCAAGAAAAGTAATGACCAATACAACGATAAGCACCAGTGCCACCAGGTATTTGGTTTTAATATCATTTTCCTGTTTAGACAGTACCCTGGTATCTTTCGATACTTTATCGGTGATGGTTCTTTGCAATTGTTTCAGCTGATCAACAGATTGAGTAGATATGCTCCACCAGGAATCTGCATTAAAAAGCGTGTCGATCTTCCGGGTCTGGATAGTGGATTTGATAAAGTCAGAGGTGATCCTCACTTCATTGGAGTTCTCCATTCTCTGGAAATCTTTCACTAATTCCGGCGAGGCTTTATCGAGAAACTCTGCCCTGAAGGAATTGACCATGTCGTTGTTGTTTTCGATCCTGGCAAAATCTTCAGGCCATACCTCCTTCTTCAGCATGAAGTAGTAGATATCCATGCGTATCATTCCCTGGTAGGCGGCCATCTGGGCCAGCAGGTACTGGGCGTTCATATCCTTCTGGATGGGCGACAGCACGGGCAGGTCCGGCACATTTACATTAGCCAGGTCGTTCAGGCGGAAGATGAGATTGGAGTAGTAATCCAATACCTGTCGCTGGGGCATGCTCTTGCTGTCTATCTCATTCCTTTTCTTGGGAAGGGTATTGAGCAAAGAGTATTGGAAGAAGCGGGTATCGGACGCAAGCAGCCGGCTTTTCACGGCGTCGATTGCCAGGTCAGTTTTCGCCCGCTGGGTGAGCAGGTCGTTCAGGCTGCCTGTTTGCAATACATAGTTGACGCTGTTGCGGCGTTCCATATGTATTTCGTCTGCAACCTTCATGATGGCGGTAGCGTTAATCACTCTATCTGCAAGCCGATCAATGGTGTTAATGTCCTCGTTCTGTTTCTTGAATACTGTAAAGCCAAAATAGAGTAAGCATATCAATGGTATTACAGCGATCAGTATCAACTTCCTTGGCAGCGGGAGTTGCATAAAAAATTTCTTCATTTGCCTGAGCTTGTTTAGTTTTTAAGAACTATCGCATAGATGGTTAATAATGAAGGGCTTCCGCGGAAACCTTACTCAACGTTAAAATTACTCCTATTATAATTATAATAAAATAACAACAAAATCATAGATTTGTCTCTATTCGAAAATGTTATGTCCGACAATAGTTGTAAATATACCTCCGTCTTGCTAATTGACGATGATATTGATGATAGAATGATATTTGGCGAAGTATTGCGGGAGTTGGCGCCAGACATACACTATCACGAAGCGATCAATGGAGAGGATGCACTGATAAAATTAAGCCAGGATTTATTACCCGACCTGATATTTGTAGACCTAAATATGCCGAGGGTAGATGGTAAACAGTTTTTAGCCGAGATCCAGCAATTGGATCATCTGAAAGATATACCTGTTATTATCTATACTACCTCCTCCCATGAAGTCGATAAAAAAGAAACGAGAGAGCTGGGCGCCTCTTACTTTCTTACCAAACCTAATAGCCTTCATGAACTCACTAATATCCTGACAGATATCCTTCAACAAAAATTATTTTAATAAAAAGCCTCACAAGGAATTGTGAGGCAACTTTTTCTACCATTGTTACTATTTTTTAAACCCTCATATATGCGCGAGCATATGCTTTGAGGTATAAAGATGAGATATTAAAAAATTGAGAGTGTTAATCAAATCTTAACAGAAACTGCATTAGAAATTTTTTATTACCTCGTTTATCCATTCTCCTTTGCTATAATCCAGGGTAACATCTGGTATAATTCCTTTATTATCAATACCTTGTTTGGCTGCAACCCGCCTTGATCGGGTAACCGGGTAGCTGAGAAAAAAATTGGGAGAAAAAAATTTAACATTGGTAGTATGCCCATAATCCGACACCCCGGCTGTTGGCCTCCCGAATAGTTTAACCTTCTGGCTTTGTTTTGCTTCCAGTAAAAACAGTTCGGCAGCCTCCCGGCAGGTACCGTCGATTAATATAGCTACCTTTTCAGGTAACAGTAAAGGCGTTGGAAGGATCATGTTCTCATCCGGCCCCATACTCACCAGCCGGCCCTGCAAACCCGCTGATTGTTGCAGTACTTCTTTCAACTGTTCCACATATTCGTCCGGCAACTGGTTGGTTTGCGCTTCCAGCAATTGTCGCCAGGCGGCCAGGTTATCCGGCGTCGCAAAAAAATCTTCCCCGATTATCCTCACAGGCTGGGTGTAAAGAACCGGGCGCAATCTTTCAGCTATCCTGTAACTGCCACTGTCGCAGCCCCGGATATCGATGATCAGGCGATTGTTTTTGCGGATATGTTCATCGTTTGCATTCAGTACAGAATCAACGGCATCGTAGTCGCCGGCCCGCATGCTGCTGATACGCAGGTACCCCAGGGAGTCGGATAACTGGCGGAAATAACTTCCCTGCGGTGTTATATCAGGGAAGGCCGGTGCAGCTGCAGTTAAATGAATGTCTGCAGCGCCGCGGGGCCTCCAGCCCAGCGTTACCAGGTCGTTCCGTTGTTTGTTGATCACGAGGCTGTCGAAAGGGTGTTTGTTCCAATCCCCGTAATTGATGATGTCGAATTTGTCTCTTCCCCTGGCCACCAGTTCAAAGATCACTTCATTGGGGCGCCAGGCAGGCGTTCCCGGGGGCAGTACTACAGCGGCATAGCTCCTGAGCCCTTTGGGTTGTTTCAGCAGCGCTACTTTCAGGCTGTCTGACTGGTAATAGCCCGCAACGCTGCCGGCGGGCAGTTTATCCAGCATCTCCAATTGTGCAGGAAGAGGAGTAACGACTTCTCTACCTGGTATAAATGCAGGAGTAATGAACAAATGCTGATCTTTGAAAAAACGCAGGTAGTTATGGATCAGGGATAAACAATGAACATAGCTTCTGGCGGCACTGGCTTGTGTAGAGACTTTTGTCAGTAAACTAAGATAAGATTGTTGGGTAACCGGGTTAACCTTATCAATAAATCCAACGTAATTCTTTCTTAGATAAGCAGTTACACTATCTACTTTCTTTTTGCAATCACATTCCTGGGCATATAACACTGTATTACCCAGGAGTAATAACAATACTATTATTGCTTTCATGGCAAAGGATTTGTAAGTTTCTGGCTGATAATAAATGGTCTTTAAATATAGCTATTCGGAAGCACTATTTTAGAAATATTTAGCATCCATCCTGCTTTCTTAATAAATTAGCCGATGGAATAAAGTGTATGGAATTAGTAGAACTGGAAAATCTGTACAACGAGCAGGCATATACGGAGGTTATTACACATTTAGACTCCTGGTTACAGGAACATCCTGACAATATCAGCGGATGGCAACTGTTAGGGTTATCCTTACTGGAAGAAGCGAAATTGACCAGTAACTTGGATTTGGCCAACACTGCATTTTTATCTGCCTATGGAGCCTTTAGCAAAGTATTAGACCTGGATCCTACTCATTTAAAGGCGCGGTTAAACCGGGCCTGGATCGGTGCGCACGAGATTTCCGATAAAGAAGAAGAAACGCTGGCAGATTGTGAGGCAATTGTTGGGAGCGGCGATGCTGTTTCTTCCACTACTGCTTTACTATACAGCTTCCATGTTCACAGGCAACTGGAAGAAACAGAACTGGCGCTGGCCGATATGCTTAAATATCTCGAGATCGTCAATACCCATTACAGTACTGATCTTCCGCAGCTCAACTCCGCAAAGTTCGAATGTTTTATACGCATAGGCGACCTGTATATCAGTAATGATAATGCCCCGCTGGCGCTTATCTATTACAAGCAGGCCATCGGCTGCAATCCATTCCCCAAACGCCTTTTATCCATTGCCCACCTGGCGTTTGAGCAGAAAGATTACGAATTCCTGGAATCCCTTATCGACACCCTGCTTTATACCAATGAAAGCGGGGATGATTATATGCTGCTTTTGCTGAAAGACATCAAGAAGCGGCTGGAAACAGGCGAAAGATCGCTGCCCCTTTATAAGACGTTCTGCAAGGGATCGCTCATCTATTGGCGGCACCTGTTTTCTGAAGATCCCGAGGAGAGCGCATTGCAGCAGATCTCTATGGGCAAGGAACTCTTATTGCAATACCCGGAAGAAGATTATTTTTTCAGTTACTATATAGCTACTGCTTTATTTAATGTTGAAAGTTACGAAGAGGCGAGGAAGTGGTATAACAGGTGTATGAACGGAGATCAGCTTCCATCCTGCTTTATCCGCTGGTATTACTCCTGCTGCCAGGTGAACGGCGAGTGGCCAGAATATTGGCCGGCCAGTAATGAAGGATCTGCTTTTGAATGGTACCTGGCAGCGATGACGTTCAGCGAACTGGTATCCAACGAAGCCAATGAAGCGGTGCATAAGGCGAAGAAGTTCCTCTATAAACAGGCTTTCGACAGGTATTACAATTATTGGAATAAAAATACCGGCGAACCTACCGCCGGCAACCTGCTGCACTATGCCATGTGTTGCAACAACTATGGCATCGCACTAAACGAAGCAGGGGTGTATGTAGAAGCTGTATTGGTTCATACCATCGGGTTCAACATACATCCGTTCTGGGAACAGCTGGAATCGCGCGCCGATGCGTACCATAACATGGGCAAGCTGGCTGCTGCAGTATCTGACCGCAAACGCATATTGCAGGAATACAGCAAGGAGTTGCCACTCATCTACTATGTTTCTATTTACGAGCGCCTGATAGAAGACCTCTGTGCATTGGAAGAGTTTACCTCCGCGTTAGCGCTGCATGAAAAAGTACTGGACGATTACCAGCAAAAAATTATACCGCAGTTAAACCAGCTCTCTGTTTTTGAAAGGGAAAGAATAGGTTTAAGCATAGACAGGATCAAGACGGGCAGGGCGTTCATCCGGTCAGACAGGAGCAATGACCTCTCTGAACGGATCAAGGCGTTGGAAGATCATTTAAGCGAGAAGCCCGACGACAGCGATGCTTATTTCAATCTTATGTACCTGTATTTCGACAACCAGCAATATGAACATTGCGTGGGCGCGGTAAATAATCGTATATCCATTGGCGGTATACCGCAGCTTCCTGTTATCTCCCAAATGAAAATATATTACTTCAGGGGTAAAGCGTTGTTAAAGCTGCGCCGGTACCAGGAGGCAATTACAGACATGCTGCATACGCTGACCATTATGCAAAGGGGAGATATTATTGCCAACAGCCCCAGCTATAGCGTGAGCATATATACGCATCTGGCGGAAGCTTATATGGGAGTAAAAGAGTACAACAGTTGCCTGGCCTACTGCATCCAGAGTTTGAACATCTACACCGCCAACAACTGGGCCTGGGATAGCGAAGTTTCGGGTATCAGGTACCTGATGGCGCTTGCATTTGAAGGGAAAGGAGATCTTTATACCTGCCGGAAAATGATAGACCTCATCATTACTTATGACCCGGGGTACAAACCTGCAATTGAAAAAAGGAAACAATGGGGTATTTCTGAAAAGCTGATATCCGGGTTCAGGAACCTGGTCGCAAAAATCAAGTCGCTGAAGAATTAACGATCGCTGAACCCGGGGGTTAATGTACTGGCGCTACATTGGCTTGTTATAGCTGATCATCCAGTTAATGCCATATTTGTCGGCAAACTGCGCATAGCGATGGGCCCAGAATGTTTCCTGCAACTCCATCTTGATGCTGCCGCCAGCCGATAAGTCCTTATACAATTTTTCCGCTTCTTCTATTGAATCGACGCCCAGCGCCAATGCTACGGAATCGCCGTTTACAGGAGGTTGCCCCTGCATGCCATCAGAGGCCATCAAAGCAAATCCAGGAGCCTGCAAATAACCATGCATTAAAAGGTCTTTTGCCTCAGGAGGCATCTGGTCTTTCATCGGCGATTCGCCCATTGTCATAATGTGCAGATCTCCTCCGAAAACTTCTGATAGAAATTCATGGCTTCCCGGCCATTGTTGCCGAAAACCAGGTAAGCTGTTAAGGTAGCCATAAGCCCGATTTTAAAGGTGAGAAATGGAATTCAGGTATATGCTAAAGTTAACTAAAAATCAGCTCTTCCATGTTAATAAAACATCAACTTATCAATACTTTATTCCTTACCAGCAAACAAGCGCCGATAATCCCGGCCCTTTCCCCGAGCCTCGACATTTTCAGGGTAGAATCGTTGCTTACCAGGCTCAACGAATACTTATTCATAGCACTCCTGATGGGCAAACGGATATGATCCCGCGCTTCAGCCAACGCACCTCCCAGGATCACCAGTTCAGGGTTGAAGATATTCATCAGCAATGCTACGCCCCTGCCCAGGTTCTCTCCTACCTTTCCCAGCATTTCTATTGCCAGCATGTCATCGTTATTGGCAGCTTCTATGATATCGTGCAGGTGTATGTCTTCCGATGATTTATGACTACGGGTAAGCATAGACGAGGAGCCGGCGGCCAGCTTCTGCCTGAACATATTTACCAGCGCCCAACCCGATGCTTCTGTTTCCAGGCAGCCTTTCTTTCCGCAATGGCAAATGATCTCGTTATCGAACATGGGTATATGTCCTACCTCTCCGCTATAACCGGATTTACCATAGTATAATTCTCCGTTGATCACTACTCCCATACCAATACCGTAATCCAGGTTCAGGAACAATACGTTCTTTTCGCCATTCACAATGTCGGAACTGAATTCTCCATACGCCATAGCCCTGGAGTCGTTCTCCAGGAATACTTTGATACCAACCTTTTCGGAGATCACCTTGCTGAGTGGCTCGTCGTCGAAATGAAACAGGCTGTAGTTATATCCCGTCGCATAGTTAATACGCCCCTGGATGTTGATACCGATGCCCAGGATCTTTTCTTTTTCGACCGTTAAGCCGTCAATAAAGTTGTTGATCAGTAAACATAGTTGCTCTAATGAAGCCTTGGTATTATCCAGTTGGTAAGGCAGATCCTCCACTGTAGTGATCAGGTTTTTATGCAGGTCGGAGAGGCCAAGGTTCAGGTGATCCTGTTTTACATCTACCCCGATAAAGAAAGCAGAATCAGGCACCAACCCGTACAAATTAGGCTTACGCCCGCCTGTAGATTCAATCTTCCCATAATCCATTACCAGTCCGTCGCCAATCAGGTCATTAACCAGGTTAGTCACTTTGGGAGTACTCAGGTTAAGTTCTTTGCACAGGTCGGCAATGGTTGCATTTCCACTATTGGCAAAAAAGGCCAGGGCGGCTTTTTTCAGGTTGATATTCTTGTAGGCTACACCGGTAGCATTGCTATTTAATTCTTCAAAAAAGGTTTTAGCCATGGTAGAAGACTGATTTTTTTCTGGAAATCTCTGTTAATTTAAGCAGCTTAACGCGAATTTCTAAATATCGGGGCGATATACCTTATATTTTTTTAGCACAGGATTTTGTTAATTCAGAAAAAAATATACCTTTGCAGTCCTTTAAATCCCGTTCGTAGCGGGAAGTTCTTACAATGCGGGTGTGGTGAAATTGGTAGACACGCTAGACTTAGGATCTAGTGCTTCGCGGCATGGGGGTTCGAGTCCCTCCACCCGCACTCAACTCTACAGCCCTTTTATTCAAAAAGGGCTTTTTCTTTTCCAGCAACATAAATAGATCAACACCCTAATTCACTACTCTTTTCCTGTTATACCATTGCTTTAAATAAAAGAAGGCCGACTAGAAAATCAGCCCTGTTTCTACCATATGATTGATATGCTATAATTCCATTTACAGCATTTAACACTAAACTAGAAATAACTACACCGTAATTGCCGTAACGCCCGACTGCGGCTGTTCTCAGCCCTTTTGAAATAAAAGCCCAGTGATAGCTCATGCGTTCCATTGTTATAACTGCTGTATTTGTTCAATGCATAATCGTAAGCATACCCTATTCTCAGTTCCGGCAAAACAAATACTTCAGCCATTGCAATAACGGCGCTGGAGCGGGTAAGGTTAGATTGAAGATCAGGCTTCCTGTAGAGATCCACAGCGGTTCTGTAACCGCCTCCCAGCCATACCATTTCCTTTAGCAACACGAAAAGATTGAGATCCAGGCTGGTAGGTCCTCCCCGGTCATCTTTCAGCAGGAACACCGGCTTCAGGTACACATCGTCGTTCATCCGCAACATAGCTCCTGCAGTCAGGTAATAATGCGGCTTCGGCGCCGGGATGAATTTTGCAAGCGGCTTCCTTGCTGCCTGGTATTGGGCTGTAAGGTTATCTACAGACAACCCCGCAAACCAGGTGGCGGTTGTATAGTAGATCCCTGCCCGCATATCGAACAGCAGCATATACTGTGCAGCCCCCGACAGGTTTGGTTCGTTGGGATTAGCAAACTGTAATTTGGATGGGTCCAGGCCCTGCTGCGTAATTCCTGCACCTATACCAAAAGCCAGCTGCGAGGCATCTTCATTGAAATGCAAACGGTAAGCATAATTCAGGTAGGCTGCCTGCTGTGTCTGCGCTCCCACTTTATCGGAAGATAGCAACAACGCTAAACCTACGCGGTCGTCATTCACGCTGCCGTCTACCGCCACCGACATAGTTTCGGGAGCGCCGGGTACCCCGGCCCACTGCCGCCTGTAAAAGGCATTTGCATTCCACTCCTGCCGGTAACCGGCATAAGCGGGGTTGATATAGATCCCGTTAAAGATATACTGGCTGAACTGGGCATCCTGTTGCGCCTGTACGCCCATTGCCCAGCTGCATAACAGGAGCAGGCCTGTCAATCGCTTTTTAAAACGCATAATGTATACATTAAGGTCTCAGTAATGTGATATATCCTTTGAACTCCTGCCATTGTCCCCTGCTGTCTTTCACCCTTAAGAGGTAGAAGTAGGTGCCATCATTGAGCCCCTGGCCACTCCAGTTTTGTGCATATCCTTTCTGTTCAAATACGTGGTTGCCCCAGCGGTTAAGAATTGTAAGTTCATTCTCAGCATATTTTTCCAATCCTTCAATCACCCATTTGTCGTTGACGCCATCACCATTAGGTGTGATCGCATTCGGGATGAATAAAGGCAGTACTTCCAGTTGATGCGTACTGCTGTTATTGCCGGTTACCGGGTCTTTTTCCATAGCTGTTACCGTTGCAGTATTGGTGATCCGGCCTGTTGCCTGTATTTTCACCCGGATAGAAAGCGTAGCGCTGCCGCCGGCAGGCAATTCATCGATCTTCCATAATACCGTATGTGCGTTGACGTTATATTCTGCTTTTCCCGCTGACGGTTTCTCCAATAGATCCAACAACACCTGCGATGGCAGTTGATCTGCTATCTGCAAAGCGGAAGCGTTGCCCGGGCCGTTGTTGAATACCTGCAAATGGTAACTCATCGTATTATTCAGCTGGAAAGCGCCCTGGTCGGCCGATTTGCTGATCGCAACATCCGCTTCTGCGCTATTGGTGATCAGTTCTATCACCACGGGGTCCGATAACTCGGATACACATCCGCCTTCATTGAACGCCTCCACTGCATACACGCCGGGTTGTGAGGTAACAAATTCCTGTTGTACTGCGCCTTCTATGCTTGCGCCATTCCGGTACCATTGATAGCGGGGCGCAGTAAGGGGACTGGCAGAGAGTTTCACCTGCTGGCCGGGCATGATATACCTGATAACAGGAGGGTGTGCCGCAGCGCGGTACCCCCATCCTGTTGTCACGAATAAAATGGCTATGGCTAGTCTCCGCATCTGGCAGCTTATTCGATGGTGATAACTGGTTTACCAGGTTTCGGAGTTACAGTTATTTCAGCCGGTGTAGTACCGGTCTTCATTACAGTAGCCTCGGTAGCAGCGCAGGTAGATTTGACAGCATATGAAACCTGCACTTTGTAGCCATATTTCTTTACCTCAGTTGCCGTAGTAGATGCCGGATCAGAGATCGTATATGTGCCGGTTGTATTTGTGGCTACATCCGTAGTGCTGTTATCTGCCAGGTTTACCCTGATCCATTTATAATTGAGTTCAAAGTCTGTTACTTTCAGGTCACGTAACCCCTGGATGATGCGGATACCGCCGCTGGGGAAGCCGGCAGTAGCATCCATCTTGATCAGCTTAGCGGGATCAGTAGGCGCCCCACTCTCCGCGCAATAGGTCAACGATAGGTTATTGGCCTGATCTATAGCCGCGGCAACCGTAAGTGGAGGTAATACAAATACTGTGAAGGTTACAGGTTCGGAAGGACAATTAGCATCGCCAGTCGACGCTACTACCTGGTAAGTATGCCAGCCGGGAACAGCGCCGCTGACTTCCAGTTTTTCCTTATTGGGAGTCGCACCCGGGAGCAGAGCGCCCGGCGTTCCGTCTGTACCCAGTTCAGACCATGTCCAGGTTTTATAAGGGGTAGTGTTGTCGGTAGGGTCAACAGTCGAAGATTTAAGCGTAAAATTCGCGCTCTCAGAACAGATGATGGTTTTACCATCCTGCGTACTTGTTCCTACCAGGTCGGCCGCCGTTTTAATGACCTGTGCTTTTAACTGCCATGCGCTCATAAGCATTATAACAGCCAGAAGGGCGAAGCGGTAAAGGGATGGACTCTTCATAAGTGTAGTTGTTTTCATATTTTATGGATTATTTGGTTGAATAGTAAGCAAGGGACTACCAGGTACGGGAACTATTTTCACGGTAACGGGCATACGATTTTTAACCTGGCTGGAACAGCCGTTCCGAACTGCTTCCACATACCAGGTATAAGTTCCGGCGGCGGTAAGGACCGGCGAAAACGAAGTGCCTGCCGGCAGTGGCGTATTGTCTGATTTGTACCAGTAATAAGTGGCGCAGGGATCGATGTTCGTTACTTG
Source organism: Chitinophaga terrae (ex Kim and Jung 2007) (assembly GCF_900107795.1). Taxonomy (GTDB): domain Bacteria; phylum Bacteroidota; class Bacteroidia; order Chitinophagales; family Chitinophagaceae; genus Chitinophaga; species Chitinophaga terrae. Next base: position 373,524 of record NZ_FNRL01000002.1, on the reverse strand, counting down.
CAGTTTGATCTTTCCTACATCCCGGATGCATACAGGGCCCGCATCCGGAATACCGTTCAACTGCAATTCGATCTGCGGACGGGGCGCGACCATTCGAACATCATATAGCCGCAGGGACGCAAGCGCGTTGGCTACCCCTCCCATTTGTATATCGAGCCGGTCGAACGACGCCGGCACAGCGGCAGACAACACATACTTGTTCCCTGCACCAGCCAGCAAACGCAGGTTCAGCAGGGATGCGCTATTAGTTATTGGGGCGCCAACAGCGTTATCGCCGAGGTAAGGCTGTATCCTGAAACCATTCAGGAGTCCCAGGTCCAGCAATGCGGCGCCGGGGTCCTGCAATACGATATAGAGCGAATCGCCGGGTTTTGATGGAGTACTGAAAACAACCGTTTCAAATACCTGGCTTAATACCTGTACACCTGTGTTAAGCGTTGCGTAAGTGGTCAGTCCGGGATCATCGTCTATCGCGTCCCAGGGTTGGGTCACCCCACCGGTAGCATTGAGTAACTGCACTGCACCGGCCCGGGCGCCCGACAATACATCTATTGGATTATTGCAGGCGGCAGGATTAACGGTTTCCATGATCCAGGCGTCGTAAACATTCATGCTAAGTCCAAGCCCCACGGCTGCCGACATTTTCACTGAAACCCCATCGTAAGGCAGGTTAACGCCACTGTTATTTTGCGGGGTTACTGTCATGATAAAATCGCCATTGGCGCTGGCCAACGCAAGAAGGCTGGAAGCGGTCCAGGACCGGCCTGTGGCCACAGGGCTACCTGAACCGTTGTAAACAAAGGGTTGTACCGTAACGGTAACGCCCACACCCAGGAGACTTGAAGGATAATTTATTTTAACGCTTACCGGTGTACCCGCCTGAACCCGTGAACTGAAGCCCATATGCTGAGTAGCGCTACCGCCTAAAAGCGCCAATCCTATACTTAATGTGGACGCAGTTTTTGGGTTTGCATCCGCGCTTTTTTCACCTTCGGATACCGAACCCGCTGAACTCTCTTCTATATGTTGGGTAGCGTATTTCCTCTGCTGGGTAACGGGGCAATTTTGTGCATTGGTTAAAAGCGAGAATAAACAACATCCCAACAGGCATAACAGGTACTTCATTCTGCTTTGGCAAACAGAAACGACATTCCGGGAGTTATAGGGACGCAGTGGGTTATGCATAAGGATACTATCGCTATGATTCTATCGGGCTATTTCGGTACAGCAGCTAAAATAGGGGTTAAAACAGCAGGGAAGTCAGCCGTTTCGTGAATGAACAAAATGAACAGAATTTCAGAATGAATAAAATGAACACGCTCGCTCCATCCCTGTAAGAGTGGAGTTAGCATTGTTCAATAAAAAAAGGCTGACCCAAAAATATAAAGGTCAGCCCTATACGAAATTACCTGGCAGCCGTCTATTCGTCCTCTATTGTAATAGTGACTGGCCCCAGTAACCCCGACTCAAACAACCTGGAGTTAGCATTATATTGCCTGCTGGTTGTGAAAGTATACCTGTTACCAGGCCTTGGCGTTCCGTTTATCAACCATTGAGGCCAGGCGCCGTTCTTTATGCCATCGTCCGTCCTTCGTTCATCGCCGATCAACCGGTTCGCCCATAAATTCGCTACTTCTATTTTCAGCACATTGTTCTTTTGCTTTAGAGCCGAACTGATATCAATACGCCATGGCGCTGTCCATACAGTGCCTAACTCTTTTCCATTCAGGGTAATGCGGGCAAGGTTACGGACTTTTCCAAGATCCAGGTAAATGCCGCTTTGTTTCATCGAAGCATTGTAGTCGAATGTTTTGGTATAGACAGCGATGCCTGAATAATAACGGATACCGGAATCCGGCGACCGGCTCCAGTCCTGCAACCGGGAAAAGTCGGCCATCTCAGGCCCTCCCCATTTTTTATCAAAGGCTACTTTCCATTCAGTGCTGAGATCCATTACCTGCAACGATTTCTTTTCTACAGGCGCTGAAATTGAGGCCCAGCGGTTATTCTCATCAAACACTATAAAGCAGCTTTCAAATGCATCTAACTGCAAAGGAAGGGAAGTGACCGGACCTTCCTGTTCAAAATATTTTACCCGGCTGATCTTGCCATTAATGGCATCCCAGCGTTCGGGCGCTCCTTTGGTTGTACGGAAACGGCACTGAACATTAACAGGTTTATCAGTAGTGTTTGAAACGAAATATACATCCCAATGTCCGCCAGTCCTGTGGGTGTACCTCACGGGACCGTCGGCCTCAAAGTCTGCCGGCGCCCCGTAGCGTTTAAGCATTGCCGTTACAGTTTCATAAAAAGGATACAACTGGCCATCCAGTTCTTTTGTATTGCCGCCGGAGATAATTGTTCCTTTTCCATAAGGGCGGATAGAAAGAGAAGGATCATCGGCAACTGCCCATATTCGCTTAGCTGCGGCTACAACTTCTTTATCGCAGGCAGGATAGTTTACCAGGCTTGGCGACCTGGAAGGCGGGTTACCGATCACCATTGCACCGGCTTTCAGCAGGCGTTCTACCACTGAAAGCAACTCAGGCGTCATAGTTTCAGAAGCGGGCAATACCAACACCCTGTATGTTGCGCCGCCGGGAAATACAATTTTCTTATTCACCACCTTCGCCCTGGCCAATTGCGACGCCGTACATCCATCGAAGTTATACTCGCGCCTGTCGCCGATCGTATCGCCACGGATGGCAGACGAAGGAGGTACAAAAACATGCGGGCATCCTTCCGGCGCCAGGTACAGGATATCGGCAACCGTGCGGCCTTGCTGCAACAAATAGGAGCAGCGGGTTACATACTGATGATAACTGCCTGCCATCGGCCACCATGTCTGGCTCCTGTCCCAATGTATACCATATGGCCCCATAGTTGCACCGGGCTTTAAAGAATCCGGCAGGAACTGGTTCTGGAAGGTATGGTATACAAACCTGTTCACACCTGCGGCAAATGCCCAATCGCCCTGGTTCTTCATGGATGCAGGGTGCTGCTGCCACCCTTCATTATCCTGCGCGGTAAAAGCCTCGGCGGGTACCTGCGGTTTTCCTTCAACATGAGCAATGGAAGATGCTTCTATTACACTGAAAGAGCTGTTGAATCCCCTATGCAGGCTCCAGAACTCGGCCATGGGCACATCTGCCAGCCGCCCGAGTTCCAGGTCGGATGTTGGATTCATATCGTATGGCTCAATAGATAGCTTCAGGTTGTATTTCTTTGCATATTCTTTTACAAACTTCACATGGTATTCGAATATCAGTTCCTGCGTCGTTAAGCGCATATCCCACAGGAAACGTTCACTTACCTGGGCGTTGTCCACTACGTAACCCCGATAGGCCGGGAAGTATTTTAACGGATCATATCCCCTGCGCCTGGAGAACTCTTTCCTGAAATGCTGCGACCAGTTTTGCGAACCCATTTCCCAGCTATCCATATGCAGGAATGTTATTCCGCCGGGCGATTGTTTTCCTGGCTTCATTCCCACTTTTTCAAATATTCTTCCCACGTACGCGTTGAGGTGATCTTTCAGGGCGGTAGTATCAAATTTATCGCATTCAAAACCTAATCCCGGTATGGGAGCAGGACGCGTAACAGCGCCGTTGTTGCGGCTTCCGAAGCGCATTACTATCCATTTCCCGCTTTGAGGCCGCCAGTGTAACCGGCCCTGTTTATCCATTTTTTCCGTCAGGTCAAGCACCTCCCGGCGCGGTATTGTAGCAGCAGGATCTACCACTGTAGTGGCTTCCGTCAAAAATGGCTTAACGATACTGGATGTATATGGAGCCCGGTAATAGAATGCTTTTTCAGGCCAGCTGGCAATCTTTTCCTGTTTCTCCGGCGCCGGGAAGGCCAATACGGCCACGTCTTCATAGAACGCATTACGTTTGTCACGCAATTCATCAGTTAAAGTACCCTCACCGAAAAAAGGTTTTTCCGGAGGCGGCACAGGCAGTACAACAGGCGCTGCATCATTCGCCTGAATAACCGTTTCGCTGGCTACCAGGGTTTGCATGGAACGATTGGCGGTTACCCATGGTCCTCCGCTTCCTGTCCACCCCGGCCCTATGCCGAGTGTAACGGATATACCTAAACGCGTTGCTTCTTTTACCAGGTGAGAAAAGAGATGCAGCCATTCGTCGCTCAGGAAAGTAACATTCCCCCGTGGGATACCCACATTCACTTCAAGGAACACTACCTGCCCTATACCAGCCGTTTTCATCGACTCCAGGTCGCGGGTAATGCTTTCTGCGTTCATATTCCCATCCATGAAATACCAATAAACGCCGGGCCGGCAATTGGCGGGCGGGCGGAGAAATCCCGCTTTCAGGTTGTTTGATTGTGTGGACGCCGGCAAGCAGGGAAATAACAGGAAAAGTGGAATACAAAGACTAGCTAAACATTTCATAACGGAGATACATTGCTGATACCTGTAAATATATCAGGTACGCTAAGGGAGATGTTATGAATTTTGATACAAGACTTGCACTATTTGATCTTTTCCCGGGGATATCAGCGTTGATATCATACGGCATAAAAAAAGTTCCCTGGCTTTATTAAACCAGGGAACTTCTATTCCTGATGATTATTTTTTCTCCAGCTGCTGCAATCTCAGCTCCATTGCTTTATCCTTTTCCTGGAGTTTGTTAATTGTTTTTTGCTGGTCTATGATATAAAGGGTGAGTTCTTCGATCTTTTGCAGGAGCTTCTTGTTCATGTCTCCCAGGTCAATTCCTTCTTTCTCTACTTCAGCAGCTGACGGGATTTCCGGGAGGTGCTGGTTGGATCTGATAAAGGATTCAACTTCCTGGAGAGGAGGTAGTTTGTAATCGGGATGGAATACAAAGTCGGCCCAGTTAGCGGATTGGGTTACCCGAACTTTCCGGGCGGCAATAGTCCCTTCAACTGAAAGTTTATTGGTACCTAAAGTGGTTGTACCAATTCCAACGGCGCCGTTGCCGCCTATTGTAAATACTTCGGTAAAGGAATTTACATCGAATGGCCCGCTGCTGCCCGCATAATTTTTTTGCAAAATATGCAAGCCGTTATATCCCGCTTCTCCCATGATCACTAAACCGCTTCCTGTGCTATACATTGGCGTAAATTCATTCTTATCGTCGGAATTCGTCAGCGTGGCGTTAAACGCTATATATGGCCGGTTATTCAGAGCAGTATTTCCAATAGTAATATATCCGGTTTTGAAATATTTGCCGGCGCCATTACCCACATTAATAATACCATTCTGCACATCCAGTTTAAACGCCGGGGAAGTAGTACCTATGCCTACGTTCCCACTGGCTGCGATCCTCATTCTTTCAGCGCCATTGTTAGTTTCAAAGCTTATGAACCCACCTTGCGTACTTCCGCCTCTGTGAAAATTAATGGCACTGTTGATTTGCCCGTAAAACTTGTGCTCCAGTGCAAAGGAGACAACATCTGCTCCTGCCGTTTTATAGGTTTGGACGCCAAGATAGGTCCCCGAACCCACGCCATTACCTTCCGGCAACCTGGCCAGTACAGAAGCCAGGGTATCCGTAAATGCGCGTCCCAGGTCCAGGAAAGCGCTTGGAGCGCCTGTACCGATACCCACCTTGCCATTGGGCAAGATCGTCATATCAGTATTAGAGATAGCCCCGCCTAACGTCAGTCCATTTGCCTGGGTACCATAAAGCTGAGGGCCAACATTTTTTGTAAAACCAATGCCATAAGCCTGTCCTCCTTTACTTCCCCCCACTCCTAATTTAAAATCATTGATCACCTCGAATGCCGCCGACGGTGTTTTGGTTCCGATTCCGACACTTCCAACTGTATCAATCTTGTTTTGGGCATATAAGGGCTGGGCGCCCAAGGCGGCTACGGCTAACAAACCGGCTAATCTGAATACTTTGATCATAATGTAAGGTTTAAATAGTTCTGAATACTACGGTCAGCATTCCGGCAATTATCACCAGTTATGTTTTTGGGCTATGAAGGAAGTTGAATGGCTCATAGGTCGCTTCATTTGGTGGTATAGGTTTAACCGGATTAACAAAAACCACAGTATAAATTCATTATTGCAATCTATCTATTTTTTAATAAAATCCATCTCCCGGTTAAAGTCTAGAAAAGTTTGCGCACCCTGCCCGGGTCCGTTTGCCCTTCGCTGTCCGTCCATAAAGATTTGCAATATTTTAGGAGATAAAACCCATGTAAATTAGCTATCTTCGCGCAGCCTTAAGGTGTGCGATTTTCACAACAATTTAATTTTCAATTGTTTACATCGCTAAACGGTTTTAATAATAGGGGTTAAAAGCCGCTTATTCATTAAATGATGGTTGTGTGATGCGTCAATATGGCAAATGTGAAATGTTTGACTATTCCTTTCTTTTCATCCTCACAAATGTCGTATCCTGACTGAATTTCACTAAAATTTGACCGGGAACCGCTCCCTGCCAATCCTACCCACCGTTGTGACTTCATGGCAGAAAAATAAACAAGGAATCATTATTGCTTCTAAAGAACACTTTATATAATTCAATTATGGCAACCGTTACGAGAGAAAACATTGGTTTATTGAACGATAAGATCACTGTGAAAGTGAGCCAGGAAGATTACCTTCCTAATTTTGACAAAGCAGTAAAACAATTCAGCAAACAAGCCAATATCCCAGGTTTCCGCAAAGGTATGGTACCTGCAGGCATGATTAAAAAAATGCATGGTCAGGCGCTGTTCGGCGATGAAGTCCTGAAAACTGTAGAAAAAGAGTTAATGGGATATGTACAGGCAGAAAAGCTGGAAATTTTTGGCCAACCATTATCACTCGACAAAGAACCAAAAAACCTGGATTTCAACAACCCGGCTGAATATTCATTCGAGTTTGAAGTAGGTCTGAAACCAAGTTTCGAAATCACTCCGCTCGAAAACAACAAAACCACGCTTACCCGCTATAAAGTAACGGTAACAGACGAAATGGTGAACGATGAAGTAACCCGTTTACAGTTAAAGGGTGGAAAAACTACCGAGCCTGAAACAATTACCTCTGAAGATAACGTTATAAACGTTAAATTCGAAGAATCAGATGCAAAAGGCAACCTGGTTGAAGGCGGTATCGTTAAAGAAAATTCATTACTTGTTAAATATTTCTCTGCCGGCATCCAGGAACAGCTGATGGGCAAAAAGATCGATGACAGCATCGTTTTCCAGTTAGCTACCTCCTTCGACGAACAACGTCTGGGCTGGATTCTGAAAGACCTGGGCTTCGCAACTGACGATAAAGAAGCAGCTCAGAAATACTTCAAACTGACCATCACTAAAGTAGGTCTGATTGAAAAAAGAGAATTGAACGAAGAATTCTTCAAAGAAGTTTACCCGGGAGAAGACATCACTACAGAAGAAGCTTTCCGCGCTAAACTGAAAGAAGAGATCGGGAAATACTGGGATATCGAAGCCCGTAACCACATGCATAACGACCTGTTCGAAGTGCTGGTTCACGAAACACCGATAGACCTCCCTAAAGATTTCCTCAAACGTTGGCTGCAAGTAGGCGGTGAAAAGCCAAAAACCGCTGAAGAAGCCGAAAACGAATACCCAAGTTTCGACCATCAATTACGTTGGACACTGATCAGCGATAAACTGATTAAAGACAATAAACTGGAAGTTTCTTTCGATGAACTGAAAGAAAACGCCAAACAAAAAGTATTAGGCTACTATGGTGGCGCCGCTGCCGACGGCGCAGAATGGTTAGACAGCTACCTGGACCGCCTGTTACAAGACGAAAAGTTTGTAGACCAGACTTATCGCGAAATGATCACTACCAAGTTATTTGACCTGGCCGAAACCAAGGTGAACGTGAAAGAAGAGGAAATCAAAGCAGAAGATTTTGTTAATTTACCTCATAAACATCACCATCATGAACATTAATAACGAATTCAGAAAATATGCCATCCATCATCGTGGAATCAGCAGCCTGGTAGTAGACAGCTATGCTAAAAGTCACCAGCTTAACAGCCTGACTCCGTATATCCTGGAAGAACGTCAAATGAACATGACCCAGATGGACGTTTTCTCCCGGTTGATGGCTGATCGTATTATTTTCCTCGGCGATCCGATCAATGACTATGTTGCCAACGTAATCACCGCGCAACTGCTATTCCTGGAATCAGCCGACCGTAACCGCGATATTCAGATGTATATCAATAGCCCTGGTGGTAGCGTATATGCCGGTCTCGGAATCTACGATACCATGCAGATCATTTCTCCTGACGTAGCAACTATCTGTACAGGTATGGCCGCCTCTTTCGGCGCTGTACTGCTGGTAGCTGGTACCAAAGGTAAACGTACCGCTCTGAAACACGCCCGCGTAATGATCCACCAACCACATGGTGGCGCTGAAGGTCAGACTTCCGATATCGAAATCACTGCCCGTGAGTTCGTGAAACTGAAGAAAGAACTCAACGAAATCATTGCCACCCACTGCGGACAACCAGTGAAAAAAGTGGAAAAAGACTCAGACCGCGACTACTGGATGACTGCAGACGAAGCGAAAGAATACGGTATCATTGATGACGTTCTCCAGAAAAATCCTAAGAAAAATCTGGAAACTCCTCAATAAGCCTTACAGTTAAACGTATAGCTGGTGTAGCGAAGAGAGTAGCGACATATAACAAAAAAAACGCTACTTTCTTCGCTACACTGTTTTAGCCCGATTTAACGTAAATTTGTAACCCTGACAATGATAGTTTCGTAGAAAATCAATCTATTCAGCAATGAAAGAATCCAAAATTCGTTGTTCCTTTTGCAGCCGCTCGAAAGAAGAAGTGCAGATATTGATTGCCGGCGCAGAAGGACATATCTGTGAAAACTGTGTGGCTAACGCCCAGGAAATAATAGACCAGGAGCTTTTCACTCCAGGCCGCAAATCTGCTTCTGCAACGCCTCAGCATTTTGCCCCTAAAGTGGCAAAACCTGTGGACATCAAAAAGTTCCTGGACGAATATGTAATCGGTCAAGACGATGCTAAGAAAATACTGGCTGTAGCTGTTTACAACCACTATAAAAGGCTTAACCAGAAAATAGAAGATGATGAAGTGGAAATTGAAAAATCCAACATCGTCATGGTAGGTGAAACCGGTACAGGTAAAACCCTGCTGGCTAAATCCATCGCCAAACAACTCAACGTACCTTTCACAATCGTAGATGCAACCGTGTTCACAGAAGCCGGTTACGTAGGCGAAGACGTGGAAAGTATCCTCAGCCGCCTGCTCCAGGTTTGCAATTACGACGTGGAAGCCGCTGAAAGAGGGATCGTATACATCGACGAGATCGATAAGATCGCCCGTAAAAGCGATAACCCCTCCATCACCCGTGATGTAAGCGGCGAAGGAGTTCAGCAAGGCCTCCTGAAACTCCTGGAAGGAACTGAAGTATTGGTTCCACCTCAGGGCGGCCGTAAACACCCTGAACAGAAGCTGATCAAATTAAACACCCAAAATATCCTGTTCATCTGCGGCGGCGCCTTCGATGGCATCGAAAAGATCATCAGCAGAAGAATTCAGACTCACTCGATCGGCTTTACCGTTAACAAGGAAAAAGAAGAAGAGAACAGGAAACAGATCCTCCGGTATATCAATTCCCAGGACCTGAAATCCTTCGGCCTGATCCCTGAATTACTGGGCCGTTTGCCTGTTGTTACTTACCTGAATTCACTGGATCGTGATACGCTGAAATCTATCCTCACAGTTCCTAAAAATGCTTTGATCAAGCAATACAAAAAGCTGTTTAAAGTAGAAAATATTGACCTGCAGGTAGAAGAAGCAGCTATAGACTACATCGTGGATAAAGCGATGGAATATAAACTGGGAGCCCGTGGCTTGCGTTCTATCTGTGAAGTAGTACTCAGCGACGCTATGTACGAACTGCCATCTTCCAACGAGTCTGTATTCCACCTTACCAGGGAATATGCCGAGGCTAAATTGGAACAGTCTACACTCGTAAAACTGAAAGTAGCGTAGTTACTATCAAAATATTATTACAGCCAGGCAAAAGGATTTACTGAAACTGCATCACGGATCAGTAAATCCTTTTGCATTAAATACAACCTATCTCCAAACCATAAAACACTATTTTATGCAAGAACTTATTCAGCAATTGCAGGATAAAGCCGGCCTCACAGCCGAGCAGGCTGCACAAGCTATTGATGTCATCAAAGAATATGTAAAAGGCAAACTGCCTCCTTTCATAGCAGGTACTGTGGATAACTGGTTTGCCGGTATGGCGAAAGAAGGAAGCCAGGCGAGCGACGACTTCCTCGGTTAGTTGGGGCACGCAAAGACGCGAAGGAGGTTAAGAGCGCAAAGGATTTTTATTAAGAGAAATAAGGAAGCAAAGGGATTGAAGATGTTGATATAGACATACTCTTCAATCCCTTTGCTTTCTTAAAATTCGCTTTAGGTCAAAATTCTTTGTGGCCCTCGCCTCAATACAAGTATTTTCTGTCCTTTGCTTTCTTAAAATTCGCTTTAGGTCAAAATTCTTTGTGGCCCTCGCCTCAATACAAGTATTTTCTATCCTTTGCTTTCTTAAAATTCGCTTTAGGTCAAAATTCTTTGTGGCCCTCGCCTCAATACAAGTATTTTCTGTCCTTTGCTTCCTTATTTCTCTTAATAAAAATCCTTTGCGCTCTTAGCCTCCTTCGCGTCTTTGCGTGAAATCAAATGCTCTTCAGGTATAAGTACAGCGCCTCCAGCTCCACGTCGGTGTATTTTTCCGTCATCTTCCAGGGCATATCTTCATTTCTCAATACTTTTCCTTCGGGAGTATTGCCTGTACGCAATGTCTTTATAAAATCTTCCTTGCTCCATTTGCCTACATTTCCTTTTGAAGTGATGTTGGCAACAGGTACCCCGCCAGGTACAGGATTGTCTCCGCCTGTTAAGGCCGGCTTATGACAACCGGTACACGAAGCTACCAGGTATTGACCATAGGCTGCTGATGCCGCTGTTTGCACCTTTTCCGGCTGTTTATAGCCATGATCTATGGTTTCGGCAGGTACCATATCAATTTTGCCCAATACGGTCAGAATTTTGCCTAAAGGGCCTACTTCATTAGGAGCAGCCAGGCTATCGATATAAGGGAGAGATTTGCAGTAGGCAATGATCGCCGCCATATCATGATCATCCAGTTTATAATAATCCTGGGACGGCATCAATAACAGGGGTTTATTTTCTGTATTGAGGCCATGCCTTAATGCTTTCAACCATGCTTCGTTATCAAAGGAGGAAGGCAAGCCGTTCTTACCATAGGTCAGGTTGGTACCGGTTATTTTACCGATCGCAGGGTCATTGATCACTACCCTGCCGCCAAGATTGGCCCCGTGGCATTCGCCACAGCCTTTGATCTCGTATAGGTGCCGCCCGTAAGCCAGGGTCGCAGAATCCGTAGGGATAGGGATATTCCGGACATTCACGGCATAGGGTTTATTGACTTTCCTGTCAAAGCGCCAGGCAAATACACCATAGGCGATAGCGCCTGTTAGCAGCAACGCAAGTATGGCAATACCCACGTACTTCAGAATTTTGGAGAACATAACAATTAGAATTGTGAAACGCAAAGATATAGGGACCTTAAAGTTGATTTGCCGGTAGAACTACGTAATAATTATTTCCAGTAAAAAAATCATAACGTGGGATTACAGGTGGTCTCTTTCCCAATGTTGGCCGGTTAAAAAGGCTCGGTATAGAAAAGCACCCGCTTACAGGGTGCTTTTCATTGGGTAGAAATGTTTCAAATCTTACTGTGAATTTGCGTTAAGGTTGATAAACGGTAAAGAGTGACGAATTAACCCAAATTTAACGTTCCTTTTGCAATATTCAATAACACTAAAGGGTTAATGTTATATTTTTTTGAAAAAATGATGAACGGTAATAGTACCTTTTATAACAAATTATAAAAAAAACAGGTTCCCAATCCTATCAGAATCAGCGTAATACTTCCCGTGCAATGACCACTTTCTGGATCTCGGAAGTCCCCTCCCCGATGGTACATAATTTTGCATCTCGATAAAATTTTTCTACCGGAAAGTCCTTCGTATAGCCATATCCACCAAAAATCTGTACGGCATCATTCGCTGTTTTTACCGCTACTTCCGACGCGAAATACTTTGCCATGGCCGCTTCCTCCGTCATTTTCATTTTCTTGTTCTTCATATCTGCCGCCTGCAATGTTAACAGTTCCGCCGCTTCAATTTCAGTTGCCATATCTGCCAGCTTAAACGCTATTCCCTGGAAATTGGCAATAGGCTGATCAAACTGGTGCCGTTCTTTCGCATATTTTAATGCTGCATCTCTGGCCCCTTTTGCAATGCCAAGCGAAAGAGCGGCAATTGAAATACGCCCTCCGTCCAGCACTTTCATAGCCTGGATAAACCCTTCTCCTACATTTCCCAGCAGGTTGGCTTCCGGAACGCGGCAATTGTCGAATATCATTTCCGCGGTTTCAGATGCCCGCATACCTAGTTTATTTTCTTTTTTCCCGCCGCTGAAGCCTGGCGTTCCTCTTTCTACCACAAAAGCAGTCATCCCGTGGCTATCTCTCACATTTCCTGTCCTGGCTATCACTACTGCCACTTCCCCGCTTTTACCGTGCGTAATCCAGCTTTTTGTGCCGTTTATCACCCATTCATCGCCTTCCTTATGCGCTACACATTTCATATTCATGGCATCCGAGCCGGTGTTCGGCTCTGTAAGCCCCCAGGCGCCTATCCATTCAGCTGTTGCCAGCTTGGGCAGGTAACGTTGTTTTTGCGCTTCATTCCCGAATTGCAGGATATGACCTGTGCAAAGCGAATTATGCGCGGCAACGCTCAGTCCTAAAGCGCCGCAGATCCGGGCCACTTCGCTGATCACCGTTACATATTCCAGGTAGCCAAGCCCGCTTCCCCCATATTCCTGGGGCACCAGTACCCCCATCAATCCCAGCTCTCCCATCTGCCTTAGCACCGCTGCAGGAAATTCCTGCTTCTCATCCCATTCTGTCACATAAGGCGCAATGTTTGTTTTCCCGAAGTCGCGGATCATTTGTGCAATCTGTAGCTGCATTTCCGTAGGCTGAAAATTCATAAACGCGTGGATTTAAGGTTTTACTGTTATGTAATATTCAAGTTTACGATAAATAATATCATCCACCAACGGTAGCTGCCGAAGGTCCGAAACCTTGCTGAAACCCGCATGCATACTGCGATATTGAACTATCTGGCGGGCCAGTTTATAGCGTATGTATGGGTGAGCAGCTAAAGATTTTTCATCTGTGAGGTTGAGGTCTAGAATTTTTAGAGAACTATCACCAATCTTCAGAAAAGGTTGAATTTTTTGAAATGTCGAATCAGGCAATCCATAACATTCAGCCACCTGTTGTATGCTATAGAACCCTCCAAGCGCCTCCCGGAAGCGAACGATCCTCCTTGCAAACCCCGGTCCTATGCCCGGTAAAAGCTGCCATAACAAGGTGTCAGCCGTATTGATATCGATCGGCTTTATAGCCGGCTTGCGGGCATGACGAAATGTATCCTTCTTCATTGGGGGAAAAGACCTTTCCGTAGTCCAGCGTGGACGGCGGTTATAAGTATCCCGCCTTGCGGAGGTAACTATACTGTCGCTGATCAGTTGCTGCTCAAATGCCTTCACGGCAGCTTGCAGGTCTTCCTCTGCTGCTGGCTCGCTCGCAGGCCACAGGTCGGGGATGTAATGAGTAACAACAATAAGCAGCGCCAACAGGATAATACCTGTCCTTTCTTTCCGGGAGAATTGAAAAATGGGAGGTAAATAGAATTTACGCATGGGTTAACAACTAGGCCTCAAAAATAAAAAAGAGAAAGCGGTCAATTGTTAACCAAATGCGAAGGGTCAGATTTCCAGCGTTAACCCATCATATGCCAATGCCATACCTTCTGGCAGCTCTTTCGACACTTCAGCATGTAAGCCCAGCTGATGGCTGATGTGGGTGAAGTATACTTCCGGCACTTCCAGCTCCCGGCCCAATTCGATGGCCTCTCCGAGGGTAAAATGAGAAATATGTTTTTCCCGACGCAGCGCATTCAGCACCAGGATCTTTGATCCCCTGATCTTCTCTTTTTCTTCCGGGGCAATGAAATTAGCGTCGGTGATGTAGGTGAAATCATGGAACCTGAAGCCCAGTACCGGCATCTGGTGATGCAGTACGTGTATGGGAGTAACCTGCAGCCCGTTTACGTCAAACGGTGTGTCAGGGATGGTTTGCAGGTTGATCTCGGGGATGCCCGGGTATTTGTATTCGGTGAACGCATAGGCGAATTCCCTCTTGATCACTTCCTGCGAAAATTCGGATGCGTAAATATTGATAGCGCTTTTCTGGAAATAGTTGAAGGCTCGGATATCGTCCATCCCGGCTATATGATCTTTGTGAGAATGGGTGATCAGTACGGCTTCGAGGTGACCGACTTTTTCCCGCAGCATCTGGTACCTGAAATCGGGGGTCGTGTCTACCACGATGTTGCCGGCAGGCGAAGAAACCATGATGCTGCTTCTGAGTCTTTTATCCTTTTTATCGGTAGAAGTACAGACCTCGCAACCGCAGGCTATAACCGGAACGCCTTGTGAAGTGCCTGTACCTAAGAATGTAACTTTCATCCCAAATACTTTTTTATTGATCCTATTCCTCTGTCTTTTCTTCTCCGGGTTGTTCTGCAGAAGCTTGGGAAACAGGTTTATCTGCCTGGATCTGCTTGTACAGCTTGTGAGATTCGGCTGTGAGCATTTCTTCTTCCAGCGGTAATGTGCTCAGGATATCTATCAGGGTATTGATACGGCCTTCCAGATTGAGAAATTTATTGATCACTACCACTTTCTTGTGCTCCAGGATACAATAACCGGAGTTGAAGCTTCCTTTTTCAAAACGCAGAACATACTTTGCGTCTTCGAAGATCTTCTCCAGCTTGGTTAAGTTGTTGGGCGTGATTTTAATATTCATGCGGCAAAAATAGCAAAAAGCAATTACCTGGTTATCATTCTTGCAAACGGCACTATCATCTCTTCCAGTGAAATACCTCCGTGCTGGAAGGTGTTTTTATAATAGTTTACAAAGTAATTGTAGTTGTTAGGGTAGCAAAGATAGCCGTCGCCTTTGGCAAAGATGTAGGATGAATTTACGTTGGGTTTCGGCAAACCTGCATCTCTCGGATCCCTGAAGGCCAATACTTCTTTAGCGTCGTAGTTCAGGTTGCGGCCATGTTTATAGCGTAGGTTCGTAGTCGTTTGTTTGTCGCCTATCACCTTTACAGGCGTTTTCACCCTTACGCTGCCATGGTCAGTGGCCACTATCAGGTTGATCTTTTTATCGCTGATCCGTTTAAGGGCCTGGTTTAGCGGGCTGTGCTCGAACCAGCTGGCGGTAATAGAGCGGTAGGACGCTTCATCGGCGGCCAGTTCTTTCAGCACTTCCATCTCTGTTCTGGCATGACTGAGCATATCCACGAAGTTATACACGATGATGCTCAGCGGGTAATCCATCATATTGTGGATATTATTAAGCATGGTCTGGGCGTCTGCGTGGTTGGTCACTTTCGTGTAATGAAAGCGGCTGTCCATTTTCAGCCTTTTCAGTTGCTCTGCAAAGAAATGCTCTTCGTACAGGTTCTTTCCTCCTTCTTCATCATCGTTCTTCCATTCCTGCGGGAACTTATGCTCTATATCGATGGGCAGCATGCCTGAGAAAATGGCATTCCTGCTATACTGGGTGCTGGTAGGCAGTATGCTGTAAAAAGTATCTTCTTCTACCAGCCTGAATGATTCCTGGAAAAGTGGCAGGATAGCCTTCCACTGATCGTAACGTAAGTTGTCTATCAACAGGAAAACATTCGGCACATTCGGGTCCAGGTTGGGCACTACTTTTTCCCTGAACAGGGTATGCGACATCACGGGGGCGTCTGTAGCTTTAGGGTGCAGCCAATCGCTGTAGTTACGGGAAATGAATTTGGAAAACTCGCTGTTGGCCTCCGTTTTCTGGGCGTTCAGCACTTCCAGCATTTCCGGGCTATCGGTTTTGGCCATTTCCATTTCCCAATAGACCAGTTTTTTATAGATATCCGCCCACTCTGTATGGTCAGGGTTTGAGCTCAACGCCATGAAAAGGCTGCGGAATTCCTGCTGGTAGGCGCTGGTAGTTTTTTCGGCCACCAGTCTTTTATTGTCGATAATTTTTTTGAGAGATAATAATACCTGGTTAGGATTAACAGGTTTGATGAGGTAGTCGGTGATCTGGGAACCGATGGCGTCATCCATCACATTTTCCGCTTCATTTTTTGTGATCATGACAATGGGGATCTGCTGGTCAATTTCCTTGATCTTGCCAAGGGTTTCCAGGCCGGTGATACCGGGCATGGATTCGTCCAGCAATACCACATCCACAACCTGGTCTTTCAGGAATTCCAGCGCATCGTACCCGTTGGTGAGGGCCGATACTTTATATCCTTTACTTTCTAAAAAAATGATCTGAGACTTTAGCGATTCAATTTCGTCATCAACCCATAGTATATTTATCTGACTCATTAAAAAGATTTAAGGTTTCTGGAAAATCGGAAATTACCCCAATTTTATGTCAAAAATCATTCCCCTACTATCATTTCCATGTAATTATATGTTAAAAACAAGCCAGCTGGTTAAAAAAGGCTTTCCCAAAAGCACGAGAGGAAAGAAAGTTAATTAACTTCGCATGATATCTACCTGCAACCTACCGATTGTTTTCACTGTTATAGGGGTTTCGTGGACGGAGAGCGTCATTATAGGTAAAAAATTTACATATAATTAATTCTAGGTGTAGTTTTGCACAAAGGCACTGAGATCTCGGATGCGGGTCCACGTCCGAAATCGTATAACTAAATGCAATGACCGAACGCAAGCGAAAAATTGTTAATGATCCGGTGTATGGCTTTATTACCATAGATCACCCGTTGATTCTTAACCTCATTTCACATCCATATTACCAACGGCTTCGCCGTATTCATCAAATGGCTTTAGCCCATCTGGTGTATCCTGGTGCTATGCATACGCGTTTTCATCACAGCATGGGCGCCTATCACCTCATGTGTATGGCGTTGCAGGAATTAAAAAGCAAAGGCACAGAAATTTCGGAAGAAGAGGAAGTAGCAGCAAAATTGGCTATTTTATTGCATGATGTAGGTCATGGCCCGTATTCGCATGCCCTGGAACACGGGATCATTGAAGGCGTATCGCATGAAGTGATCAGCCAATGGCTAATGGAGGAGTTGAACAGGCAAATGAATGGCGCATTGTCGCTTACCCTTGAAATTTTCAACAACCGTTATCATAAAAAATTCCTGCATCAATTGGTTTCCAGCCAGTTAGATGTAGACAGGATGGATTATTTAAACCGGGACAGTTTTTATACCGGCGTAGCTGAAGGAACGATAGGATATGACCGGATCATCAAAATGCTCATTGTTCATAACGGTGAGCTGATGGTGGAAGAGAAAGGTATTTATTCAATAGAAAAATTCGTGATCGCCCGCCGCCTGATGTACTGGCAGGTATACCTGCATAAAACGGTATTAAGCGCCGAAAATATGCTGGTAAAGGTGTTGACAAGGGCCAAGGAACTGGCACAGAAAGGAGTGGAACTGTTTTGTTCTCCTACCCTTTCCTACTTCCTGTACAACAATATCACCAGGAATAATTTCGAATGTACGGAAGAATGCCTGCAACGTTTTTGCCTGCTGGACGACTATGATATCATGGGGGCCATCAAAGTGTGGACAAACCACGAAGACAAGATTCTGTCACTTTTAAGTAACTGGTTGATAAATAGGAATTTATTTAAGGTGGTGTTAAGAGATCAGGCATTTGAAGAACAGGAGATTGAAAGACTAAAGACACAGGTAAAAGATAAATTAGGCATTGAAGGAGCGGATCTGGACTATTTCGTGTTTTCCGGGACTGCCACCTTAAGGGCCTACAATGTAAACGACGAAAAGATCAATATTTTATTCAAAGACGGGAGTGTAAAAGACATTTCGTCTATTGATAATGCACTGATTAGCCATACGCTGGCGATACCGGTAAAAAAATTCTACATTTGTCATCCAAAAATTCAGACTAACAACGTTTTATAAGGAATAAAATGTTAAGCAAATTTCAAACTATCCGGTGTTGGGTCTGGAAAACATTACAATTTTAAACTATGCAGTTTAGCGCATTACAATTAGCTACCATGCTGAATGGGAAGCTGGAGGGAAATCCGGACGTTAAGGTGAGCAACATCGCCAAAATTGAAGAAGCGAATGAGGGCATGCTCAGTTTTATAGCTAATCCTAAATATGAAGAGTTCATATATACTACCAATGCTTCCATTTTGATCATCAATGAAAGCCTGGTGATCGAACGTCCTGTTAAACCGACCCTGATCAGGGTAAAGGATGCTTACAGCAGCTTTGCTTCGCTCCTGGAGCAATACCGTTACCTGACAGGCAATAAATCCGGTATTCAGCAACCTTCCTACGTTCCCGCTTCTGTGAAGATGGGAGCTAACGTGTATGTAGGCGCATTTGCGTACCTGGGCGAGAATGTAGTCCTGGGCGATAACGTAAAGATCTACCCGGGCGTTTACCTGGGCGATAACGTGGTAGTAAATAACGATTCTGTTCTTTACCCCGGCGTAAAAGTTTATGACAACTGCGTAGTAGGCAAACGTGTAATGTTACATGCCGGCTGCGTTATCGGCGGCGATGGTTTCGGGTTTGCCCCCCAAGCCGACGGCTCCTATAAAAAAGTTCCCCAGATCGGTAATGTAGTGATCCACGACGATGTTGAGATAGGCGCCAATACGACTATCGACCGTGCTACCATGGGTAGTACCGTGATCCGCCAGGGAGTGAAGCTCGATAATCTTATCCAGGTAGCCCATAATGTTGATATAGGAACAAATACTGTTATTGCAGCACAAACCGGCGTATCCGGAAGTACCAAAATTGGCCAGAACTGCGTTATCGGCGGCCAGGTTGGTATGGTTGGTCATATCCACATCGCCGACGGAACCAAGATCAATGCCCAAAGCGGCTTATCTAAATCTATTACCACTCCAAACTCCTCCCTGACAGGCAGTCCAGCCTATGATTACAAAAGTTCGCTGAAAAGTCAGGCAATTTTTAGAAATTTGCCGGACCTTGAAAAGCGCGTTAAAGAATTGGAAGAGATGGTAAAACAACTGCTGCAGGAAAAAGCAGGCGTTTAATTTATTACTGTTCAACTAGTTATATATTAGAGTTAGGTTATTATGGAAAATCAACAGTTGCAATACCAACATACCCTAAAAGGGGATATTACCTTTTCCGGTATTGGCTTGCATACAGGTGTACATGTAAACATGACGCTTAAACCAGCGCCTCCGGGACATGGCATCAAGTTTCAGCGCATCGATCTGCCTGGTCAGCCTATTGTTAAAGCGGATGTAGACTACGTAGTAGAAACCACCCGCAGCACTACTTTAGAGCATAACGGAGCAAGGGTAAGCACCGTTGAACACATTATGGCTGCATTGGCAGGAACGGGAGTAGACAACGTTTTAGTAGAACTGGACGCTGGCGAAATTCCGATCATGGACGGCAGCGCCTACGAATTCATCACCGAAATCGAAAAAACAGGCCTGCAAAACCAGGATGCCAAGAAAATCTACTACACCATCGACACCAACATCAGCTTCTATGATGAGAAGAAAAAGGTGGAAATGGTAGCAATGCCATCTGTAGATTATCGTATTACCTGCCTGATCGACTTCAATTCCCCTGTTTTAGGCACTCAACACGCCAAAATGAAAGGGATTGAAGAATTTACCACCGAAATCGCTCCCTGCCGCACCTTCTGTTTCCTTCATGAACTGGAATACCAGCTTTCACTGAACCTGATCAAAGGCGGCGATATCAACAACGCGATCGTAGTAGTAGATAAACCGGTTACCGAAGAAGAACTGGACAGGTTAGCCAAAGTGTTCAACCGTGAAACCATTTCTGTACAGAAAGAAGGTATCCTCAACAATATTGAATTGCGTTTCCCTAACGAACCAGCCAGGCACAAACTGCTGGATGTAGTAGGCGACCTCGCACTGATAGGTTATCCTATCCATGCGCATATCATTGCCAATCGCCCGGGCCACTCTACCAACGTAGAATTTGCCCGCCAGATCAAGGCATATATCAAAAAGAACAAACACAATAAAGACGTTCCTGTCTACGATCCTAATCAACAGCCAATCTTTGATACCCCGCGTATCGAAAGAACATTGCCGCACCGTTATCCAATGTTGCTGGTTGATAAGATCATTGAACTGGAAGAAGAAAAAGTAGTAGGTATTAAAAATGTTACCTTCAATGAAAGCTTCTTCCAGGGCCATTTCCCGGGAAATCCTGTAATGCCGGGCGTACTGCAGCTGGAAGCATTAGCCCAGGTTGGCGGTATCCTTGCCCTGAACAGGGTACCAGACCCTGAGAATTACGATACCTATTTCCTGAAAATAGACAACTGTAAGTTCAAACAGAAAGTGGTACCAGGAGATACTATGATCCTGAAAATGGAGTTGCTCAGTCCGATCAGAAGAGGACTGGTAGAAATGCGGGGTACAGTATTTATCGGCAATAAAGTAGCCACAGAAGCCGACATGATCGCACAAATTATAAAAACAAGAGAAGGCAAACCTAAGCAATGATCCACCCGCTAACATATATACATCCGGACGCCAAAGTTGCGCCCAATGTAAAAATTGACCCCTTCACCGTTATTCACAAGAATGTTGAGATCGGAGAGGGTACCTGGATAGGCTCCAACGTGACCATCATGGACGGCGCCCGTATCGGCAAGAACTGCCGTATTTTCCCGGGAGCTGTAATTTCTGCTATTCCTCAGGATTTAAAATTTGCGGGAGAAGAAACCACTACAGAAATAGGTGATAACACTACGATCCGCGAATATGTGACCATCAACCGCGGAACAAAAGATAAATGGAAGACCAAAGTTGGCAACAACTGCCTCATTATGGCATACAGCCATATTGCACACGACTGTGAAGTTGGCAACTACTGCGTATTTTCTAACAATACCACGCTGGCCGGCCATATCACCGTTGGCGATCATGTTGTACTGGCAGGAATGGTTGCTGTTCAGCAATTCTGCAAGATCGGCGATCATGCCTTTGTTACAGGAGGTTCCCTGGTACGTAAAGACGTTCCTCCTTACGTAAAGGCAGCCCGCGAACCGCTTTCTTATGTTGGCGTCAATTCAGTAGGACTCAAAAGAAGAGGCTTCTCTTTGGAAAAGATCAATCACATCCTGGATATCTACCGTATCATCTTTGTAAAGGGATACAAATTATCCAAGGCTGTAAGCATTATTGAAGCAGAATTCCCTGCAACTGATGAACGCGACGAGATCCTATCTTTCATCCGCGATTCAGGCAGGGGAATAATGAGAGGCTACACTTCCCTCACGAACGACGAATGATGATATCTCTTGATCAAGTAGGAAAAAGATATAATTACGACTGGATTTTCCGTCGGGTAACGCTCACCTTCCAGCAAGGCGGGCGTTACGCCATCTTAGGCCCTAACGGCTCCGGGAAATCCACGTTGTTACAGATAATAGGCGGCGCCATTCAACACAGCGAAGGCGCCATCTCTTATACTACTTCCGGCCAGGATATCGCCCCCGACAACTTCTTCAACTATTGCACGTTTGCCACTCCCTACCTGGAATTAGTAGAAGAATTCACCCTTACAGAAGCCATTCAATTCCATCTGCAATTCAAGAACTTCCTCCCTGACGTAACGCCTAAACTGGCAATGGAGCTGGTTGGATTGGAAAAAGCCGCAAAAAAACAGATCCGCTACTTTTCATCAGGCATGAAACAACGGATCAAACTGGCCCTGGCCATCCTCTCAGACGTTCCGGTGCTGCTGCTCGACGAACCCTGCACAAACCTGGATGCTGCAGGTGTTACCGTTTACCAGCAGCTCATTAACCAATACGGAGGCGACAGGCTGATCATCGTCAGCTCCAACGATGAACAGGAATATTTCATGTGCAAAGAACATATACACATCTCCCAATATAAATAGCTTCCACTTTTTGAAAGGTAGTGCTATCTTCGCCCAAAGCTAAAATGCTAGTTATGAACACTGCCAGTAAGAAAGTTATCAATGGCTGGGCGATGTACGATTGGGCCAACTCCGTCTACAACCTCGTTATCACTACTACCTTTTTCCCGATTTATTTTCTAGCGGTAACAGACGAACATCTCACCTTCCTGGGTATGAAGTTCCTGAACTCTTCCCTCTACAGCTATGCTACCGCCGTAGCATTCCTGATAGTTGCTTTTACCTCCCCTATCCTTTCTTCCATTGCCGATACCAGGGGCAGCAAAAAGAACTTCCTGAAGTTCTTTACCACCTTGGGTTCCCTCTCCTGTTGCGCTTTGTACTTCTTTGACCACGATCACCTCGGCATTGGCGTTCTTGCATTTATACTGGCAACTATAGGCTATTGCGGAGGACTGGTTTTCTATAACTCTTTCCTGCCCGAAATTGCCGCGCCGGAAGACAGGGATGCTGTCAGCGCCCGGGGCTACAGCATGGGCTATATAGGCAGCGTTATACTGCAGGTAATAGGTTTCCTGCTGGTACTGATACTGCCACGTTTCGGATCAGGCGATCTGCTGCCCGTCAAACTCACTTTTTTTCTTGTAGGCGTCTGGTGGCTGGGATTTGCACAGATCACTTTCAGAACGTTGCCCGACAGCACAGCAACACGCGCCGGTCATAAAGGCAATGCCATCAAAGATGGATTTACAGAATTACGCAAAGTATTTACACAGGTAAAGCAGATGCCCGTACTGAAAAGGTTCCTGAGAGGCTTCTTCTTCTACAGCATGGGTGTACAAACTATTATGCTGGCAGCTACCGTATTCGGAAGCAAGGTGCTGAACCTGCCTTCCACCAACCTGATAGTGACCATTGTGATCATACAGGTGGTAGCAATACCCGGCGCCTGGATAATTGCCAAACTTTCAGGCAAATATGGCAACCTTCGTGTATTGATTGGGGTTATCCTTCTCTGGATGGTGGTATGTTATGCCGGTTATATGATGAAAACAGCCACTCACTTCTATATGCTGGCTACGCTGGTAGGCCTCATCATGGGCGGTATACAGTCTTTAAGCCGCTCTACCTACGCGAAGCTGATGCCCGAAACTACAGATACCGCCTCCTTCTTCAGCTACTATGATGTAACGGAAAAAATATCTATCGTGATCGGTATGTTCACCTTCGCCTATATCGAGGATCTGACAGAAGATATTCACAATTCTGTATTGGCCCTGGGCGTCTTCTTCCTGATAGGGCTGGCCTGGACCTATTCCGCTTTAAAAAAGCAGAAACAGCTGGTTTAAGTATATTTGGTTAAATTCAACGCATTATGAAATTATACACCATAGATACGGGCTTTTTTAAGTTGGACGGCGGGGCTATGTTCGGCGTAGTTCCTAAAACCATTTGGAATAAACTGAACCCGGCAGATGAAAACAATCTTTGTTCCTGGGCTATGAGGTGTTTGCTGATAGAAGACGGCAACAGGCTGATCCTGGTAGATAACGGGATCGGCGATAAACAGGACGCGAAATTTTTCAGTCATTATTACCTGCATGGCGATGCAACGCTCGACAAATCGCTTGCCGCTCATGGATTCCATAGAAATGATATCACGGATGTTTTTCTCACCCACCTGCATTTCGATCATTGCGGCGGAAGCATTATAAGAGAAGGCGAGAAACTTGTCCCCGCCTTTAAAAATGCTACCTACTGGAGCAATGCCGACCACTGGAAATGGGCAACCGAACCTAACGACAGGGAGAAAGCCTCTTTCCTGAAAGAGAATATACTGCCTATACAGGAAAGCGGCCAATTGAAGTTTGTGGAACATACGGAAGGTGTCAGGTTCACTGACAATTTCACCGTTCGCTTTGTAAATGGGCATACAGACGCCATGATGCTCCCACAGCTGAATTACAAGGGCAAAACCATCCTTTATATGGCAGATCTACTGCCTTCAACCGGGCATATTCCTGTTCCTTATGTAATGGCATACGACATGTTCCCGCTGACGACTTTACAGGAGAAAAAGCAGTACCTGAAGGAGGCATTGGATAACCAGTACATCCTCTTTTTTGAGCACGACCCGGTGACAGAATGCTGTACTTTGCAACAGACAGAGAAAGGTATCAGGGCAGGTGAAACCTTTAAACTGAAAGACCTGTAACCTATTACTGCCAGTCTGTCACTGAGCCACAGATCAGCATTATATTTGATACGGCTATGGCATGGCTATTCATATTACAACGGACAATAAATTGAAAAAACTGATCGTTGTGGGCGACAGAGTATTGATTAAGCCTGCTACTCCCCACGAGCGTACCAGCAGCGGGCTATATTTACCTCCTGGCGTACAGGAAAAGGAAAAGGTGCAACGTGGTTACGTAATAAAAACGGGGCCCGGATATGCGATTCCTGTCCCTGCCGATAGTGATGAAGCCTGGAAACCGGAGGAAGAAAAAGTAAAATACATCCCTTTACAGGTAAAAGAAGGGGATCTGGCTATTTTCCTGGTCAGCGGTTCCACTCAAGTGGTTTACGAAGAAGAAACCTACTATATCGTACCACAGGCGGCCATTTTAATGCTGGAAAGAGAAGAAGACCTATAAGAAATTTTAATAATCAGAAGAGAAGCAGACCTGGAAAGTTCCTGGTCTGCTTTTTTTTGCCCTTTACTCGTTTTCGGTTTTTATTATCTTCATAAAAAAATACACATGGCCAATCAGGATGCATTTCTCGAATACATTAAAAACGGCTACTCATTTTCCGGAGAGCATTTTAAGTTAGGATGTGCGATGTTAGATGGTGAGGTTGTAGCGGGAGCAGACGTTAATCTTCCCTTAAAAACGCTTAACCGGCACGGACTTATTGCCGGGGCAACCGGTACCGGTAAAACAAAAACCCTGCAGATCATTGCAGAAGGTTTGAGCGATGCCAGCGTACCTGTACTACTGATGGATATTAAAGGCGACCTTAGTGGCATTGCCGCTGCCGGTAGCGCCAATCCAAAGATCGAAGAACGGTATAAACTCATCGGGGGTTCCTGGAGCCCTGCGGCTTACCCCGCCGAATTGCTTTCATTAAGCCAGGAAAAAGGAGTACGTTTACGCGCTACCGTTAGCGAGTTCGGACCTGTGCTGCTATCCAAGATCCTTGAGCTGAACGATACCCAGGCAGGCCTTGTAGCCATGCTGTTCAAATATTGCGATGATAACAAGCTGCCGCTGCTCGACCTGAAAGACTTCAAGAAAGTGCTGCAATACGCCAGCGACGAGGGAAAAGCCGAATTGGAAAAAGATTACGGCAAGATCTCCACCAGCTCTACAGGCACGATACTCCGTAAAGTAATAGAACTGGAACAACAGGGAGCGGATCTTTTCTTCGGTGAAAGATCTTTTGAAGTGGATGACCTGATGCGCATCAGCGACGATGGCAGAGGCATGATCTCCATTCTCCGGGTCAGCGACCTGCAAGATAAACCTAAACTATTCTCCACCTTCATGCTTAGCCTGCTGGCCGAATTATACGCCACCATGCCTGAAGAAGGAGATATGGATAAACCCAAGCTGGTAATGTTCATTGATGAGGCTCACCTGATCTTCAATGAAGCCAGCGACGCACTGCTGAAACAGATAGATACCATCGTAAAACTTATCCGCTCCAAGGGCATTGGTATCTTCTTCTGTACACAGAACCCGATGGATATTCCACCATCCGTACTTGGCCAGCTGGGCTTGAAAGTACAACACGCGTTAAGGGCCTTTACAGCCAACGACCGTAAAACAATCAAACAAACAGCTGAAAACTACCCGCTTTCCGATTTCTACAAAACAGATGAACTCTTAACGCAGATAGGTATAGGACAGGCCCTTATCACCTGCCTGAACGAAAAGGGCGTACCTACTCCTTTAGCCGCTACCATGCTGGTTTCTCCAAGATCCAGGATGGACGTGCTGACGCCTGCGGAGATAGACGCGCTGGTAAACAATTCCAAGCTGGTAAAGAAATACAGTGAGCAGATCGATAATGAAAGCGCTTACGAAATATTAACTGCCAAGCTGGAAGAAGCAGCCAACAAAACAGCCGCCGCTGCTGGAGAAGCCAGCAGCAATAAATCAAGCGGTTCGCAGAAGAAGGAAAAAGGCTTCCTGGAAGAAGTACTGGACAGCTCTGCTGCCCGCCAGGTAGGCCGTACAGCCGCCAGCGTTATTACCCGCAGCCTGCTGGGGGCCCTGGGATTAGGCGGACGCAGTAAAAAAAGCAGCTGGTTTTAAAACGATAGTTTAATATATAGCACATCAAAAGTATGAGTAAAGTAATTAAAACGGGCGTATGCTCGTACGGCATGTCCGGCCAGGTGTTCCACGCGCCTTTCCTCCATGTAAATCCGGGTTTTGAATTTACAGCGGTAGTTGAAAGAAGCAAGAACCTGGCGCAGGAACGCTATCCTGATGTCAAGGTTTACAGGAGCCTGGAAGAAATGCTGGCCGATAAATCTTTAGAGCTGATAGTAGTGAATACTCCTAATTATACCCACTACGAATACGCTAAAGCCGCTTTGGAAGCTGGTAAAAATGTGATCGTGGAAAAACCTTTCACCGTACACGCCGGCGAAGGTAAGGAACTGGCTGCATTGGCTAAATCCAAGGGTTTATTATTAAGTGTGTACCACAACAGGCGGTACGACAGCGATTATAAAGTAGTCAGGAAGATCATCGAATCAGGCGTCCTGGGAGATGTACTGGAAGCGGAGATCCACTACGATCGTTTCAAAGAAGAACTGAGCTACAAAAAACATAAAGAAGTTGGCGGGCCGGGAACAGGAGCCCTGTATGACCTGGGATCCCACCTGATCGACCAGGTGCTGACAATCTTCGGAATGCCTAAAGCCGTGTGGGCCGACATCCGCGTTATCCGTAAAGATTCGATCGTCGACGATTACTTTGAACTGGTCCTGTACTATGATAAACTGCGCGCAAGAGTGAAATGCAGCTACCTGGTAAGAGAAGCATTGCCGGCTTACCAGATCCATGGCCGCATAGGTTCTTTTATCAAAACCAAATCAGATATCCAGGAAGCGCAACTGCAAAGAGGATTATTTCCTAACAGCCCCGACTGGGGAGCCGAAGCGCCGCACGAGTGGGGATTGCTGCACACCGAGATCAACGGGGAAGTGGTAAAGAAGTTTGTACCCGGAGAAAATGGCAACTATATGGATTACTACCAGGGAGTGTATGAGGCTATTGCCAATAACGCGCCTAACCCGGTTGTACCTGAAGATGCGATTCGTGTTGTAGAGGTAATAGAAGCAGCTTTCCAGAGCAGCGAAACAGGGAAAGTGGTAACACTGCCTGCATAATAACTTTAAGATCCGTCGTAGCGGCTTAATACAGGAAGTTGCGGCGGATCTTTGAATACAATCCTTCTTCACTTCTTGCTATCATGCCCTCGCTGCTCAGGTATTGTAATACTTCCAGCAAATGATGCCTTGAAACGCCTGGCAGCTTTGCCTGCAACCCCGATAGCAGCAAAGCCTGGTCGGCCAGCGCAGCCACCACCGCATCCGCTAACTTCCTGAAATCTGCGGGCGTAAAAGGAGCCTGGCTTTTCTGGATACAGACATCACAAACACCGCATGGCTTGCTCTCCTGCTCCCCGAAATAGTTCACCAGTTCCGTTGTCCGGCAGGTCGATTTATTCCTGGTGTAAGCGATCATTGCATCCAGCCGTTCAATGTACGCCTGCTTGCGGATCTCTACGCGGGCCATGTTGATCCGTAAATTCATGGCAGAAACACGCTCCTGCAAAAAGCAAAGCTGTGGCTTATCCCGACGGGGAGAATACCTGATGATGCCCGCCTGGTTCAACTGATTCAGCAGGGCAACTATTTCATCTTCTTCAATGTAAAGTATGCGGCTCATCTGCCGTTCGTATACCGGCACCTCGTTATCGTATATTCCTTCGTAAGTCCTTAACAGCGTTTTGGTAATTTCTTCCAGCGCGGGGTAGGCCGTTTCGAAGTTATACAGGGTTTCTTTATCTACTAAAAAAGTGGCTTTTGAAGGCAGCAATACGCTTTCGCTAAGCTGTACGATCCCTTCCTGCTCCATGAGTTTTACGGCGCTGTAAACAAGGGTGAGATTGAGATGGAAAGTCCGGGCAAAATCGTTGATGTCAAAATCAAAATATTCGCCTTCTGCACTGCCAACGGGGATCTGCAGGTAGTTAACGATTGCCTGGTATACCTGCCTGACTTCCTCCAATGTAGGAAATTGCAGTGCAATCCTCTCCTGCATTTCAGCCAGTTCAACTTCATTATACAACAGCACAGCATACGCCTTCTCTTCATCCCGCCCTGCTCTTCCGGCTTCCTGGTAGTAAGCCTCCAGGCTGTCGGGCGCATCAAAGTGGATCACTACCCGGACATCAGGTTTATCGATGCCCATACCAAAGGCGTTGGTACAAACCATGACACGAACTTCGTTATTGATCCATGCTTCCTGGCGGAGATTCCTTTCTTCCTGTGGCAGCCCTGCATGATAAAAGCTGGCAGGTATGCCCTGCATGCGGAGCAGGTCTGCTATTTCTTTTGTACGCCTGCGGTTGCGGCAATATACAATGCCGCATCCCGGTACTTTTTGCAGGATATGCTGGATCTTGTTGATCTTGGTGTTTTCCTCCAATACGCTGTAGGAAAGGTTAGACCTGGCAAAGCTTTTTGTGAAGATACGGGGTTCCTTCATCAGCAGCTTGTCGCAGATGTCGGCCTGCACTTTTGGCGTAGCAGATGCGGTAAGCGCCAGCACCGGCACACCGGGGAAGTAGCTCCGGATATCGGCAATTTGCAGGTATGCGGGCCTGAAGTCATAACCCCATTGAGAAATACAATGCGCCTCATCTACCGCCAGCAAATTAACTGGCAAGCCATCGCAATAGGTCTGAAATAGTTTGCTTTGCAAACGTTCGGGCGATACATACAGGAACTTGCAACGCCCTCTCCTGGCAGCTTCCATCACTCTTTCCACTTCCTGGAAAGGCATCCCTGCATAGATAGCGTAAGCGGTAATGTTTTTACGTTTGAGGTTTGCAACCTGGTCTTTCATCAGGGCGATGAGCGGCGTTATCACCAGGCAAAGCCCCCGGCGCATTAACGCAGGCACCTGGAAACAGATGGATTTTCCGCCGCCTGTAGGCAACAACGCCAATGTATCCCGGCCCTGCAGAACGGAATTGACGATATCTTCCTGCAAGGGCCTGAATTGTTGGTATCCCCAATACTGTTGTAATATGGCGACGGGCGAGTTCAAAGCTGTTCAATGGTTACGCGCGAAGATAAGATATTCGGTCTTACCTGTCTACCCTCTTGTATCTTAACCTTACAGAATTAACAGCCAGTACAACGTCGGAAAGTCCCATCACTCCTGCTCCAACGATAGGATTCAGCAATCCCAGCGCTGCAACGGGTATGGCGACCACATTGTAAATAAAGGCCCAGAAAAGGTTTTGTTTGATCGTGAGATAAGTATGTTTACCAAGGCCTAATGCCAGCGGCAAGGCTCCGAGGTTATTGTTCAGCAATAATACATTGGCGCTTTGCATGGCTACCTGCGTTGCATCGCTCAGCGATACGCCAATCGTTGCTTTTGCCAATGCCGGCGCATCATTGATCCCATCGCCTACCATTACGGTAGGAGCGGTTTGCATCAATGCGGCGATCTGTTGCAGTTTTTGCTCAGGCGATTGCTCGGCATATACTTCCGTAATACCCAGTTTTCCTGCCAGTTCCATGCATTTGCGTTTGGTATCGCCACTCAGGAGAACAGACTTGATACCGGCTTGTGAAAGTACGCTTATCACAGTTGCAGCTTCAGGTCTTATTTCGTCTGTAAGATCGATCCATCCGGCCAATACGCCGTTCTTCAGCAGGTAAAGATTATGGCTATCGTCGGAGGCCGCACCTGCCGCCATTTTAAAGGAGCCAAGCTGCCATTCGTTTCCATCCTTATCCTGCGCTTTCATGCCAAGCCCTTTATGCTCCCTTATCTGCTGCAGGGGAACAGTTTCCGTTGTTTTCCATTCTTTCACGATAGACCTGGCGATAGGATGGGAAGAAAATTTTTCGAGACTGTATACCAGTTGCTTGAAATAGGCTTCAGACATATCGTTGTATTCCCAGGCATGCAGCCTGAGTTTGCCGGTAGTAAGCGTGCCTGTTTTATCAAAAACCACCTGCTTTATTCCCTTGAACATTTCGAGCGTATGACCGCCTTTGATGAGGATGCCATTCCTGGCAGCCCTTCCCAGGCCTACCATTACAGCGGCGGGAGTAGCCAGGCCCATGGCGCAGGGGCAGGAAATAACCAGGACTGCAACGCTTCTCATCATGGCATCAGCAAACGGAATATTGCCGATAAAATACCAGCCGATAAAAGTGATCAGTGAAATACCCAGAACCAGTGGCACAAATACGGCGCTGATCTTATCAGCCAGTTTCTGCATGGGCGGCTTCTCTGTCTGCGCCTGTTTTACCAGGTCAATGATATAAGAAAGTACGGTATCTTTTCCTGTGGCGGTAACAAACATCTTGATATTACCTTCTTCCAGTACGGTGCCGCCGATCACCTTATCGTTCACTTGTTTGGCAACGGGGCTGCTTTCGCCGGAGATCATAGATTCATTCACATGGCCGGCGCCCCAGTAAACAGTACCATCCATGGGGATCTTGTCGCCGCTGTTCACCAGCACGCAATCGCCCGATTTCAGTATGCGGTTGTCAACTTCCGAGATATGTTCATGCCCGTGATCTGTATTGATCAGTTTAGCAGTAGTGACCTGCATTTTAGCCAGTTCTGTAATAGCGGAAGTAGTTTGCTTCACAGATTTTTCTTCCAGTAAATTCCCCAGGAATACCAGGGTAATAATAGCTGCTGTGGTTTCGAAGAACAGGTATTCCGGGTTTTTGAAAACCAGCGTACCTACAAGGCTATAGATGAATGCAGCAGTAGATCCAAGGGTCACCAGCACATCCATGTTGGTCATGCGGTTGAATAGCGCTTTTACGGCGCTTTTGCCGAAATGCAGCATTCCAACGATATATACCGGCAAGGTAAGCGCTAATTGTACCCAGGGATTATGCAGCCAGGCCCAGTGTACCCACATATGCAATAACAGTGGCAGGGTAAAAACGGCGCAAAAGATGAATTTAAATGTTAACGAACGGGTAAAAGGTTGCTTCACCGGTTTATCTTCAGGCAATACAACCCGGTAGCCCATTTGGGCAATTCCTTCCAAAACCTCGGCTGAATCTGCGCCTGCCGGCGCTACAAAACTGACTTCGTCTGTGGCAAAGCTCACATTAACCTGCTGCATGCCTTTTTTCTCCAGGTATTTGGATACGTTCAGAGCGCAGCTGGTACAATGCATGCCTTCTACTTTACAATTTATGGCTGTCATTTTACCATTTCCTCCGTGTTTACAAAGTTATTTGTTGAAGGATGAATCAGGTAAAATATTAATGCAACATCGAAGCATTTGCCAGCTGGTTCTAATTATATGCAAATCATTCTACAACACATTATCAATTTAAGCGTCGCAACACCTATTCTACTTATAACCAATTAATTATCCTTATTTTCATTTCTCCTTTTAAACTACCTCTGCATGAGAGAAATAATTAAATTCGCACATGCAATGGACATTTACGTTGGATCAATTAGCTGGAATAGCTAAAGATTTCTGGTCAAAATATCCGGATAAAAGGGTTTTCACTTTAACTGGTGTAATGGGTGCTGGTAAAACTACGTTAGTCAAATCTCTCTGCGCCGCCAAAGGAGTGGCCGACACAACCGCCAGCCCGACTTTTTCAATTATCAATGAATATGGCTATCGCGATGCGTCCGGGCAGCGGCATCAGATCTTTCACCTGGATCTGTACAGGTTAAAGGATGAAGATGACGCTATCAGCGCAGGCGTGGAGGATACGCTTTACCAGGATGCCATTTGTTTCGTGGAGTGGCCCGACCTGGTAGAACATATGCTGCCGGAAGACACGGTACATCTCCAGTTGACGGTAGAACCAGACCAAAAAAGGACATTACGTGAAATAACATCATCTTCTAAATGATGTATCTTTGAATTCTACGATATTAAAACAACAAACCGTTTTATGGAGCAGAGGCAAAAACCTGTAGTAAGTGCCGGCTTTACCTATTCAACACTGGAAGAAACGCTGGATATCCCGCAGAAGAATTCCCGTTTGTACATAGGTATACCCAAGGAAACCTCTTTTCAGGAAAACCGGATTGCCCTTACCCCCGATGCAGTAAGCATACTGGCCGCCCACGGACATCATATAGTTGTAGAGCATAAAGCAGGCGATGGTTCGCATTATTACGATACAGACTATTCTGAGGCAGGCGCTGAGATCCTGTATGATAAAAAGGAAGTTTTCAAAGCAGAGATCATTGTCAAATCGGCCCCGCTGAACGACGAAGAAATAGAGCTGCTCCATCCGCACCAGATCATTATCTCCCCTATTCACCTGGCTGCGCTGAAAGCCCACCAGGTACAAAAGATGATGGACAAACGCATTACCCTCCTTTCTTTCGAGAACCTGAAAGATGACGCAGGCACTTACCCCATCGTAAGAGCGATGAGCGAAATTGCCGGCGGCGCCTGTATGTTGATTGCCGGTCAGTACCTGAGCAACGACAATAAGGGCAAAGGAATTTTGCTGGGAGGCATCACCGGCATCCCACCTACCAAAGTAGTGATCATTGGTGCAGGCATCGTAGGTGAATTTGCAGCCAGAACTGCGCTGGCGCTGGGTTCTTCCGTTAAAGTATTCGACAATAACATCTATAAACTGAAAAGACTGCAGAATAACATCGGCGTACGTGTATTCACCAGTGTTATCCAGCCTAAAGTGCTGGCCGAACAACTGCGGAATGCCGATGTAGCTGTTGGCGCCTTATCATCCCAAAGCGGGCGTACGCCTGTTGTGGTAACCGAAGCGATGGTCAGCAACATGAAAGCCGGCTCCGTTATCGTAGATGTAAGCATCGACAGGGGCGGATGTTTTGAAACTTCTGAGATTACCACCCACGAAAACCCTGTCTTCAAAAAATATGATGTAGTTCACTACTGTGTTCCAAATATCCCGTCCGGCTTCGCCCGTACAGCATCAGAAGCTATCAGCAATGTGCTGATGCCTTTATTGGTAGAAGCAGCCGACGACGGCGGCTTCGAAAACCTGGTGTGGATCAAGCGTGGTGTACGCAACGGCATTTATCTTTACAAGGGAGCGCTAACCAATTACCACCTGAGCGAAAGATTCAAGCTGAAATATACAGACCTCGAATTGCTGCTCGCAGTAAAAGGGTGATTTCACGCAAAGACGCAGAGGGGAGCAAAGGGCGCAAAGGATTTTTTTAAGGAAAATAAGAAAGCAAAGAGAGCGAAGAATGATGTTATATAACACAATCTTCGCTCTCTTTGCTTTCTTATTTTCCTTAATAATCTTATTTTCCTTAAAAAATCCTTTGCGCCCTTTGCCTTCTTCCGCGTCTTTGCGTGCAACTAGACTTCGAGGTTGTAGCCGGTTAGGATGGCGATAATGATGATGAGGCCTACTATGATGCGGTAGTATCCCCACATTTTGAAGCCGAAGCGTTTAACGGTGCCTATAAAGAAACGGATGGCCAGCAAGGCTACCACGAAAGCTACAATGTTGCCTATCAGCAGTATTTTCAGGTTCTCAGGATGTGCAAGCAGCAGGTCTTTCCCTTTCAGGAGTTTGTAGCCGGTAGCTGCGGCCATGGTTGGAACTGCCAGGAAGAAAGAGAATTCGGCTGCAACATTGCGGGTGAGTTTCTGCTGCATTCCCCCGATGATAGAAGCAGCGCTGCGGCTGGTACCGGGGATCATGGCAAGGCATTGATAAAAACCTATCCTTAAAGCAGTGAAAATATCAATCTTCTCTTCTGTATCGATCTTCGGATGCTGGAACCAGTTATCAACAAACAGCAATATGATACCGCCAAGCAACAGCGTAATACCTACGGTAAGCGGGCTTTCCAGCAGCTGATCGATCTTATCGCTGAACAGGTATCCTAAGATCAACGCGGGGATGACGGCAACCACCAGCTTCAGGTAAAATACAAACCTGTTTTTGTCAAATACAAAGAATTTGCGCCAGTAAAGCACTACTACCGCTAAAATGGCTCCAAGCTGGATAACTACTTCAAAAAGTTTGGTAAACTCGTCTTTACCAATTCCTAACAGGGCGCTAACAATGATCATATGCCCGGTAGAGGAAATAGGCAGGAACTCCGTCAACCCCTCCACGATAGCAATGATAATAGCCTGAAAAACATTCATTGAATCCAATATGGTTAAAAGTGAAAAAAAAAGCGATGAGAGTTCATCGCTAGTAATATCGTGTCAGACAGCTTTATCAGGCCTTCGTTTTAGGACGGTGCATGATAGCGTATACCTCGATCAGCAGGCCCAATACAATAACGATCGGCGCTAAAGTGATACGACGGAAACTGTATACTTCTGATGGTTTAAAGCTGTTTGGATCTGAAGAATCGCCTCCAGTCATCAACAAAAACCCAATGATGATCACAACAATTCCAATAAGCATGAATTTGTAATTCTCTTTAGGGAAAATAGGCTTACCTTCTGGTGACACCTGGTTAGTTGACTTAGCCATAAGTTTTGATGTTATTATTTTCAGAATAATTTTTTAATAAAGATCATCCAGTTTTAAACGAAGATATTTCATCACAGCGCGATGGGTGCTTACCAGGGAAATGCAAATGCCTATGAGGATCATTCCCACGAACAGCAATCCTATCATCACATTGTCTCTCAACCCGGCCAGCTCCGGCAACACCTTATCCGCAGCCGACATTAAACCCAGCAAACAGGCGATCGCAATCACCGCACTGATAGCGCCGTTCACAATACTACGCATATCAAACGGTTTGGCAATGAACCAGCGGGTTGCCCCTACCATTTGCATGGTTTTGATGAGGAAACGGTTACTGAACATTGCAAGACGGATAGTATTGTCTATCAGGAAGATAACAGCCAGGCACAATAAAGCGCTTATCAGCAGGATCACTAATCCTATCTTATTCACATTCTCATTCAGTTTGCTAACCAGCGAACGCTGGTAGGAAACCTCTCTTACTATATTCTGTTGCAGCAGGTTGTTCTCAATGATCTTCAGGCTATCGTTATTCACATACCTGGCGTTTGCCCGGATATTGATGCTGCTGTAAAGCGGGTTATACTGCAATAAGGTCAGGAAGTCTTCCCTGAACTCTTTCTTAAATCTTTCAGCCGCCATATCCTTCGACACATACTCAATAGATTTAATATATGGTTTATGGGAGATGGAATCCCTTAACGTCAATGCCTGTTGTTCTTTGACATTGTCTCTCAGGATCACCTGTATTTCAATACTTTCTTTAAAATACATGCTCAGTTTATTGGCATGAATGACCACCAGACCCAATGTGCCCAGTAAAAACAGTACCAGTGCTACACCAACGATGGAGTACAGGTAGGATGGTTTAGACTTCTTTGCTGATGATTTCCCGGATTGCGCCATTAATCTTGCAGTTTATCGGCGAAAATAATAAAAAATAGTAGTTATGTGTTTAATTTTGCCCCTCTGATAGTTAATATCCCCCAACCAAGGGCATTGCAATAGCAAGATATAGACTTGTGAGTGATTGACATTGGAGTATTAATGAATTTAACATTATTTTGCCGAACAGGATTTTAATTTTCTAAATGATAACGCCTGGATGACCTGATGTATTGTTATCGACGGTCGATTCCAGGCAGCTACAACCGATATGGAGTACAATTTCAGGGCAATCGAAAAAAAGTGGCAGAAACAATGGGAAGATTCCCATATTTACCACGTAAGTAATGACAGTCCCAAGCCTAAATGCTATGTGCTGGATATGTTCCCTTACCCTTCGGGGGCGGGACTGCACGTGGGACACCCGTTAGGGTACATTGCAACAGACATTTATGCACGCTATAAAAGGCTAAAAGGATTTAATGTGCTCCATACCATGGGGTACGACGCCTTCGGTCTGCCAACCGAACAATATGCCCTCGAAACAGGGCAACACCCTGTGGTAACTACCGAGCAAAATATCAATGCATTCCGCCAGCAGCTCAATAATATCGGCTTCTGTTACGACTGGAGCAGGGAAGTGAATACCAGCGACCCATCTTATTACAAATGGACACAGTGGATATTCCTGCAACTTTTCGAGAGCTGGTACGACAGGAACCTGCAAAAAGCCCTGCCGATCAAAACCCTGGAAGGCGTCTTCGAACAGGAAGGCAACAAAAACCATGTATGCCCCGGCGACCGCTCCATCCAGTTTACGGCAGAAGAATGGAAACAATACGATGAAGTGACCCGCCGCGACATCCTGATGCAATACCGCCTGGCTTACCTGGCTTATGCAGAAGTAAACTGGTGCGAGGCCCTGGGTACCGTATTAGCAAACGACGAAGTGATCAACGGGGTGAGCGAAAGAGGCGGATACCCTGTAGTGAAAAAGAAAATGCGGCAGTGGTTCCTGAGGATCACCGAATATGCCAACCGCCTGCTGGAAGGACTGGAAACCGTGAACTTCAGCGATGCAATGAAAGAAATGCAACGCAACTGGATCGGTAAAAGCCAGGGAGCCGAGATCAAATTCAACCTGAAAAATAACGACGGGCAGATAGAAGTTTACACTACCCGCCCGGATACCATCTTCGGGGTAGACTTCATGGTACTGGCTCCTGAACACGAACTGGTTTCCAGCATTACCACTCCTGAACAGAAAGAAGCGGTAGAAAAATACCTGGATTACGTTCAAAGCCGCTCCGAAAGAGAGCGTATGGCGGAAGTAAAACAGATCACCGGTTGCTTTACAGGCGCATACGCCATCAACCCGTTCAATGGCCGCGAAATTCCTGTATGGATAGCGGAGTATGTACTGGCCGGATATGGCACCGGCGCTATCATGGCAGTTCCATGCGGCGACCAGCGCGACTTCGGCTTTGCCAGGCATTTCAATATTCCTATCACCAATATCATTGGCGATGCATTCAATGGTACGGAAGCCAATCCGACCAAAGACGCCAAACTGCAGAACAGCGGGTTCCTGGATGGCATGGAAATGAGGCCCGCCATGGATGTAGTGATCAACAAGCTGGAAGAAATGGGTATTGGCCGCCGCCAGATCAATTACAAAATGAGAGATGCGGGCTTCAGCCGGCAGCGGTACTGGGGAGAACCTTTCCCTATCGTATACAGGAACGGCGTACCGTATGCAATGGACGAAAAAGACCTGCCTGTTGAACTGCCGTATGTAGAAAACTACAAACCCGGACCGGACGGAGAAGGACCATTGGCAAACATTACCGATTGGGTGAATATTGCCCCGGATGTAAAACGCGAAACGAACACCATGCCAGGGTATGCCGGCAGCAGCTGGTATTTCCTGAGGTATATGGACCCTCATAACAAGAACACGTTTGCAGACCGCAAGGCTACCGACTACTGGAACCAGGTAGATGTATACGTGGGAGGTACCGAACATGCAGTGGGTCACCTGCTGTATTCAAGGCTGTGGACAAAAGTATTGTATGACCTCGGCTACCTGGGCTTTGACGAGCCTTTCAAATCGCTGATCAACCAGGGAATGATCGGGGGAAGCTCCCGCCTTGTTTATCGCATTCACGGCACTAACCAGTACGTTTCCCATGGCCTGAAAGACCAGTACCAGACAGACGCGCTGCACGTAGACGTGAACATCGTAGACGGCGTGGAACTGGATATTGAAGCACTGAAGAAATGGAAACCTGAATTTGCCGACGCTACCTTTATCCTGGAAGACGGCAAATACATCTGCGGTGTGCAGCTGGAGAAAATGAGCAAGCGTTTATTCAACACCGTTAATCCTAACGACCTGGTGAATAAATATGGCGCAGATACCTTCCGCATGTACGAAATGTTCCTGGGGCCTGTGGAACAATCCAAACCCTGGGATACCAAGGGGATCGAAGGAGTTCACCGCTTCCTGAAAAAGCTGTGGCGCCTCTTTGCTGATGAACAGAAAGGTATTATTGTAAATGAACAGGCTCCTACCCCGGAAGAGCTGAAGATCCTGCATAAGACCATTCAGAAGATCGATCACGATACCAATAACTTCTCGTTCAATACAGCGGTTAGTTCCTTCATGATCTGCGTTAACGAACTGGCTTCCCTGAATTGCCATAAACGCGCGATCCTGGAACCGTTGCTGGTATTGCTGACTCCATATGCTCCGCATCTTTGCGAAGAACTGTGGCAATACCTGGGGCATAACGAAAGCATCCTGAATGCCATCTACCCGGTATATGAAGAAAAGTATACCGCAGAAACAGCATTCACATACCCTATAGCTATCAACGGTAAAACCCGTACAGAAATGAGCTTCGACCTGAACCTGGCAACAGAGGAAATCGAAAAAGCTGTACTGGCCAACCCGGTTGTAGAGAAATGGATGGAAGGAAAAAGCCTCAAACGGATGATCATCATCAAAGGAAAAATGATCAACGTAGTAATATAATTCAAACAGAAAACGGCGAAGATGATCTTCGCCGTTTTACTTTCTATTTTTCTGAAAAGATCTTTAACTCATACCCAGCATTATCCCGCAGGTCGATAACCCTATCAACAGTATAATACCCGCAGATAATAAAAGCGCCTTCCCGGCATCGCGATGGTCGAGAATAAAACAGATCAGCGCCGCAACAAGATAAACCACTAACAGGAAGCCGGCGAAGATCAGGGCTTCCAGCATACCCTCCAATCCCGCCAATAATCCCCCGATTAAAATAACAACTATGGGGATAGCCACAAAGATCAAAAGCAGTCTGGTAAAGGAACTCATAATACGCTATTTAAATAATGTGAGAAAACTCGCGTTCTTTCTGTAATTCTTTCAGGTATTCTTCCTTATCATCCCTGTAAAAAAGGTTCATTGTTTCGAAAGGGATAATACGTCCATCTTTATGTACAATGTGTACACAGGACTTTTTTATCGCCCTTACATCAAAGTCGTATGCATCGAGGAAACGCATGATAACGATCCTGAACAGGTTCTTATAGCTTAACCCTGGCGCCTGTACCTGCGGCAGGCAACAGAGCAGCGACTGCATATCGTTCACCGCCGCATCCGTAGAGATACCCGTGCTGAAGATCTTCAACACGTGCTGATGCAACCGTTCGTCCTGTTCATACACGATGGTGTTTTTCCCGTTATTCAGTAAAACCGCCGGGTCCACATACCGGGTCAGCGGGAACACCTGTCCGTCTATCTTCAGGGCGTAAGCCATAGCTAAGGCATCGGGGTTGCAGGGAACGGGAATGATATCGTTAGCCGTCCAGACAGGCGATTGGGCCAGTATCTGCTGCCGTACTTCCGTTAATGGCATACGGTCTGTCGACGGGTCGAATTCGTCTGTTCTACCTGCTGCCTGCACCGGCTGGAAAGTCACGCCCCGTACGCAGGGTTGTTTCAGCGCGTAATCAATGATCTGGCCTATTTCATCGTCATTCATTCCTTTCTGCAAGGTAACTACCAGGGTAGTGCTGAGTCCCGCCTCGTTCAGGTTTTCAATTGCCTGTTGCCGGGTATCTGTAAGATCCTTTCCCCTCATTTTTTCCAGCACCGATGGTCTGAAAGAATCGAACTGTAGGTATACCTCGAAATCGGGCATATAAGTAGCCAGCCTGGCTGTAAACTCTTTGTCCTTCGCGATCCTGATCCCGTTCGTGTTGATCATCAGGTGACGGATAGGTTTGGTTTTGGCGATATCCAGTATTTCGAAGAATTGCGGATGTATAGTAGGTTCGCCGCCGCTTATCTGCACCACGTCCGGCTGTCCTTCATTTGCCACGATGATGTCCAGCATGGCCTCTATCTCTTCCAGGGTCCTGTGACGGCCGTAATGGGGCGACGACATGGCATAACAGGTCGGGCAGGTAAGATTACAGCGGTCTGTTACTTCTATTACGCTCAAACAGGAATGCTGTTCATGATCGTGGCAGAGGCCACAGTCGTAGGGGCATCCATAATGCGTTTTAGTATTTGTTTTAAGCGGCGCCTCAGAAGGCTTGTTATAGTTGCGGGTATTCTTGTAATAGTCAATATCCGTAGCTATCAACACCTTTTCCATTCCGTGTTGCTGGCAGTGTTTGACCATAAACACCTTCCCTTCTTCAAATATGATCTTTGCATCTACCCTGCGCAGGCAGGTGCTGCAGATGCTCAGGGTGAAATCGTAATACGTGTAATTCTTTTCAGGCATATTGCTTCTTTATCAGTCGTGACGGAAAAATAATAGATGGGGCATAATATATCAGTCCTGCCAGGCAGGCCAGCTGTATGGAACCCAGGCCGGCAAAATACCTGTACCCTGGTTTTATGAAATCTAACAGGAGCCTGAAAGCCAGGTAACCTATCATAAACATTTTAAAACGTGCCCCGTTCTCTAAGCTGTAACTCTTCTGCAAAAAAGCTATAGTCGCCCATAAAGCAACCAGGAAAAGGATCTCGTACAAGGCCACAGGGTGCCTCGAAACGCCGTCTCCCAGGTTCAGGCCCCAGGGCAGGGTTGTGGCAATACCGTAGGTTTCTTCATATACCCCCATCGAAAAACAGCCTATTCGCCCAATGATCATGGCAAGGATAAGGGGGGAAACGAAAAGATCGCCGCTGGAGGTTTTCTCTCCTATGACTTTCTTCGTGAGCTCTACTCCGATCAATCCTCCCAGCAAGCCGCCAACAATGGTTTTGTTGAGATACAGGTAAAGAAGCGGATTGCCGGCATGAAAAAAGGCAGGCGGGTTTTCCAGCGCCCCCAGCAGGCGGCTGCCGGCTAAAGCCCCGAAAATAGCGCCTATAATGATCCAGATGCGGTTATTACTATTGATGTAATCGCCCTGCTTCCGCCTCAGGTAAAGGAAATACCGGAAGCCGATAAACATTCCCAGGGTTTCTGTTGCTGCATGCAGCGGCAGATGTAGCGATAAAAAGTTGATATATACAGGAAACTGCAAGGGGTCCGATTATTTTATACACAAATTAATATTTATATTTAGATGAACGATAAGCACCATTAAAAATGTTACAGGAGGTACTAAAGAAACATCAGTCAAAATTCCGGCCGGTGGTACCGCTCCTCAGCGAGCATGAAAGCCTGTTGGTAATGGACTTTACAGCTAACAACACCACGCTTACCAAAGCCATCCTGCAGGATATAAATAAATTCAGCAGGTATATCCAGTCAACCCTGGAATCGGCTGGCTGCAGGCTGGGAATAGGCGGCTATGCTGAGCACCGGACCATCTACGCGGTAAGCCCGCATTTCGATGCAGGCGATGAACCCCGGCGGCTGCACCTGGGCACCGACATCTGGGGCGAAGCCGGCACTGAGATCTTTACGCCATTGAACGGCCATGTACACAGCTTCCGGTTCAATGATCACTTCGGCGATTATGGCGCCACCATCATCCTGCAACATCACCTGGACGGGCATTCTTTCTATACCCTGTATGGACACCTAAGCATCTCCAACCTGCAAGGGCTATACGAACACATGCCTGTAAAGGCGGGCGAACTGCTGGCTAATTTTGGTACGCCGGCAGAAAACGGCGGATGGCCGCCTCATTTACACTTCCAGATCATAGAAGACATGCAGGGTATGAGAGGCGATTACCCCGGCGTTTGCAAATACAGCGAAAAAGAAAAATACCTGCGAAACTGTCCTGACCCTGAACTGATCTTGCAACTTAACCAGTATACGCATTAAAGCCATTGCTATAGCTTCGCGATTA
The DNA here is from genome assembly GCF_900107795.1 of Chitinophaga terrae (ex Kim and Jung 2007). Taxonomy (GTDB): domain Bacteria; phylum Bacteroidota; class Bacteroidia; order Chitinophagales; family Chitinophagaceae; genus Chitinophaga; species Chitinophaga terrae. The sequence goes on along the minus strand of NZ_FNRL01000002.1, from coordinate 331,456 downwards.
AATATTTTTTTGGGAAGAAGGGATTGTGGAGAGAGAAACAGGTGCGGGATAGATAAAATGCAGATGCACCGCTGGCAAGGAACGATGCACCTGCAAAAAGTTATTAATCGTGACGATGCTCAACTGACATACTGTTTTCCAGCGCGCCTTTTACCTTATCGTGCAGGTTACCATTCACATCAATGCTGATAAACAATTTACCGTTGGCAAAAGACCCGGTGAAATCTCCTATCTGGAGTTTCGTCAATACCAGGTCCATAGATACTTTCAGGCTTCCTTTCCAGTCAACCCCGGTGTCTGTGATCACTACATCCTTACCGTGAGCAGCCAGTTCAATTTTGCCTGCTAACTGGATCTCCATCGGGATCTTTTTGCCGTCCCAGGTCAGGAATCCTTTGAATCTTACAGCCGGAGATTTTTTATCTCCTTCTGCTTTTGCATATACTTTGACTTGCTGATAAGTTCCTTTCGGAATAATGATTGAGCCAAGTACAGCCGGAGCTTGCTTCAGGTCTATGATCCTGTCTGTTTTCAGTTTAAATTCTACTTCGTCTTTTCCGCGTCTGGCTTCAAAACGAAGTTCTTTCAGTCTTGCAGTGGCAGTATCCCAGGTTACATCAAAGCCTGCAGATGCTTTAGCCAAAGAAGCATCGCCGGTAATGGCGCTGAGCCTTCCGGTTGCATCAGGGGTAAGCGTGTACGAAGGATTGACGATTGAGATTTCGTAGTTAACACTGGCTCCGTCAGTGTTATCGATTGGTTGATCAGGTTTCGCCATTTCCTGCGAGCAGGATACAAGGAAACTGGCGGCAATGCCAATGGCAAAGCATCGTTTCAAGATTCCGGTTTTCATATATTGATATGGTTTTAAATGACTATGGGGAAAAGTCTTCAGGGATAAATTTAATAAACATATTTCGAATATGCAGCAACGTTATATTAATTAAATAAAAAATGATCCGGTTGAGCACACTTCAACCGGATCATTGTATGTAAAAGAAAATGTTTATTGGTTCGATTTCTCTATTCGTGTAGGCGTATCCGTTCCCTTGATGATAGATGATGCGCTTACAGCGATCGCGTTGATAATACTGGTGATATTTTCTGTATCCAGGGTTTCTGTTTCATCATCAACTGTATGATAGAACTGGTCTTTATCTATCTGCGTTGTTGAAATACTGTGAGCCGGTACGCCTTTCTTTGCCAGCGTTGCATTGTCTGAACGATAGAACAGGTCCTGCTCCGGGTAAGGATCAGGATAGAATTTAAATTCAGATCCCTGCAGGTTGCGTTGCAGGATAGGTCCAAAGTCGGAGCGTTCAAACCCGGTGATGAATGCGCTGTTCTTCCCAAACTTCGATTCCTTCCCGATCATCTCTATATTGAACATCGCTACTACTTTATCAGGGTCCAGTTGTTCGGAGAAATAACGCGAACCATAACCGCCGCTTTCTTCGGCAGTGAAAGCAACAAAGATCACTGATCTTTCAGGTTGTTGCTGGCTGAAATATTTTGAAAGCATGATAACGGCAGTGGTGCCCGATGCGTCGTCGTCCGCGCCATTGGCGATTGAATCGCCCGCCACTGCAGGAAGAATACCGAGATGATCATAATGTGCACTGAATACCACATACTCATCAGGTTTGCTTTTGCCTTTAATCATGCCGGCAACGTTAGCATATTCTTTTGTTTTGGCGCTCCTGTTGATATGGATCTCCCAGGGCGTACCATCAGCAACCGGTGATTGCTCTACCACCAACACGGTTTGCTTCCCTTTCTTTGCATTTTCGGCAGCCGTGTTCAATGCATCTTCCGACTCATATACCCCTTCGGAATAATAAGCGACCAGGCCGCTGAGATAGCCAGCCATGGAAGGGTCGAGCCATATCAACCTGTTTTTGTCTGACGTTCTGCGCAATGCTTTCAACAACTCCGTTTTATCTTTGATATGCAAAATGATATAATCATCTTCATTATACACCCAGTCGTATCGCAGGCTGTTGCCTATGGGTACTACTACCCAGTTTTTCTTCTTCCCGTTCACTTTGAAAGAAATATTATCAACCCCTATGTAGTATTTATTGAACTTTTGGAGGAAAGAGCTTTCCCCGGGAAGTGGTGATAAGCCGGCCTGTTTGAACTCATCGCTGATAAAGGAAGCGGCTTTTTCGATACCGGGGGTGCCGGGATACCGGCCTTCCATATCGTCGGCGGCCAATGTACTCACTAGTCGCCTTACTTCCTTTTCTTTGATCTCCTGCGCCGGTGTAACAAGTGACAGGCTTAATGCAGCCCCTAATAGCCATACTGCTTTTTTCATACTTTACTAATCGTTATTCAGGTTGTTGACTTTGGTTGCGGTACAGGATTTTGTTTCAGACATTTAGCTGGTAAGATGCTGGCATCACCCTGGCCAGGGGCAGCTATAATCTTTTGCCCCAGGCGAATCTAAAACTTTTGCAGGATAACCCGAAACTTTCAACTTGCCTGTAAGCCCTCCACCCGGGTAATGTATTTTACAACCTAATCTGCTGTCTTGATTATTTGCGTATTTTTGAGCGAATTCAGTTATGTCCAATCAGCCTTTAAGACCAGAAGAAAATAAACTCAGCAATGCTGAGAAAGAGTTCGAGAACAGTATACGTCCTCGGGAGATCCTTGAATTTTCCGGGCAGGAGCAGATCATCGAAAACCTGAAGATATTTATTAAGGCTGCCAAAATGCGTGGCGAAGCGCTTGATCATATCCTGTTTCATGGTCCTCCGGGCTTGGGTAAAACCACGTTGTCGAGGATCATTGCCAACGAATTGGGAGTGAATATCAAGGAAACTTCGGGGCCGGTGATCGAGAAGCCGGGCGACCTGGCTGGTTTGCTGACCAATCTTGAAGAAAAGGACGTATTGTTTATCGATGAGATACACCGGTTAAGCACTGTGGTGGAAGAATACCTGTATTCGGCCATGGAAGACTACCGTATCGATATTATGATAGAAAGCGGTCCCAGTGCCAGGTCTATACAACTAAACCTCCTGCCGTTCACCCTGGTGGGCGCTACTACGAGGTCGGGGTTACTGACTGCCCCCCTGTTATCGCGTTTCGGCATTAAATCGCGGCTGGAATATTACAATGCAGCTACCTTGCAGAAGATCATCTGGAGAGCGGCCGGGTTATTGGGTACCAAGATCACTTCGGATGCCGCGCATGAAATTGCCCGCAGATCGAGAGGTACGCCCCGTATTGCCAACGGGTTGTTGCGCAGGGTGAGGGATTTTGCACAAGTTGTGGGTAATGGGGTGATAGATATGGAAATAGCCCAGCTAAGCCTGAAAGCGTTGAATGTAGATGAATATGGGTTGGATGAGATGGATAACCGTATCCTGAACACCATCATCGAAAACTTTAAGGGAGGCCCTGTAGGGATCACCACAATCGCCACCGCTGTAGGCGAGGAAGCCGGCACCCTGGAAGAAGTGTATGAGCCATTCCTCATCCAGGAAGGGTTTATCAAACGTACTCCCCGGGGCAGGGAAGTAACGGAAAAAGCGTACATACACCTCGGCAAAACGCCTTTCAGGGGTGGAAGCAACCTCCTCTTCTAGTTTCACGCAAAGGCGCTAAGGAGGCAAAGGAACATAAGAAGTTTTTTAAGATAAAATAAGAAAGCAAAGGAAGCGAAGATCGTGTTATATAACATAATCTTCGCTCCCTTTGCTTTCTTAATTATTCTTACAAAATCCTTTGCCTCTTAAAAAACTTCTTATGTTCCTTTGCCTCCTTAGCGCCTTTGCGTGAAATCAATCTTTCACGACGAGGCGGAAGCCGTTACCGTGGATGTTCACGATTTCGATGTTTGGATCGTCTTTAAGGTATTTGCGGAGTTTGGCGATATAAACGTCCATACTGCGGCCATTGAAGTAGGTATCGCTGCCCCAGATCTTTTTAAGGGCCAGTTCGCGTGGCAGCAGGTCGTTCTTATGTTCGCAGAGCATATGGAGCAGTTCATTTTCCTTAGGAGACAGCGTATGTGTTTCCCCGTTATGGGCCAGGGTACGCAGGCGGGAGTTGAAGGTATAAGAGCCTATTACGAACTCGTGTACTTCTTCTTCCTTGTTGTTCAGTTCCTGGTTCCGTTTCAGGATAGCTTTGATCTTCAGGAGTAATAATTCGCTGTCGAAAGGTTTGGAGATATAGTCGTCCGCCCCCAGTTTGTATCCCTGGATAATGTCTTCTTTCATAGTTTTGGCAGAGAGGAAGAAAAGCGGGATATCGGGGTCCACGTCTCTGATTTCTTCGGCCAGTTTAAACCCGTCCATATTGGGCATCATGATGTCCAGCAGGCAGATATCGAATTTCTCGCGTCGGAAGGCGGCCAAAGCCAAAATACCGTCCCTGCATAATTCCACATCGTAATCATTCAGTTCCAGGTAATTTTTAAGTACCATGCCCAGGTTGGTATCATCCTCGGCCAGTAATATTTTGGGTTTACGTTCTTCCATGGTCATAATGAATTGATTATAATCAAATATAAAGTTTTTATACGGTATGTAAGGTCGGGAAATTTCAGCGGAGCCAGGCCCAATGAATTGTTAAAACTGCTGAGATCACTTTTTGTTCAGCAACGACGAGAAGGGGTAGCGGAGATTGCTGTAATTCACCATATCCACAACGATATTTCCAACTGAAATGGGGCTTTCTACCCGGAGGGGCACCTTATTGTTATCGTCGCTCACCCAAACCGTCATCTTTTCTCCTCCTTCAAAAATGGTTCCTTTAATCAGGAGGGGCTTAAATTTAATGGCCCTGAACTTCCCGAATTTTGTATTTACCTCTTCAGTGCCCAGGTAACGGATATAGATGTTATAGACCTGGTCGTCGAGGAACATGGCGAACGGGATCTTGTCGCCTGCGTTGTATTTGGAGAAATCTATGTTCCTGGCGTAATAGATGGCGCTGATCACATCCTGCACGCAAGGGGGAACCGGGAAAGTACCGTTGGTACTGACGGCCTGGTGGCCTGCCTGGTTGAATACAACGTTATTGTAGATTTTATACCCACCTTCGTTCACATTTCGTATAAATTTCAGGGGTTGCAGGGTAGCGGTATCTACATAGCTTTCGTACCGGTCGCGAACTTTGAAGATCCAGTCGTATGCTCTGAAGGTTTTTCCGTCGCCAACGATGTGGTATACATCCCTGCCGGCGTATTTTTCGAGGCTAACGTTAAAAACGGCTTCACCGGCGCCAACGTACATTTTGCCGAGGTTATAATAAACTTTGAAGGTGATGCTTTCTCCGGCCTGGAAACTGAAATTACGGATAGAGCAAAAGTCACTTTGCGCATCGGCGGTTAGAAAACAGGAAAGCCATAAAATTATGAGTAATAAATACTTCATCGGTGGAAGCTATTTTTCCTTAAAAATTTTAACACCCAGTAACAGCACACTTCCAAATAGAGCCGGCAATACGAGGTTGATCAACCAGATGCCTACAGTAGCGGCAATGATAGCCATTGTATTGGTGCTTAGTAGTCCCAGAAAGAAGATACTCACTTTACCTCTTACACCTAATTCTGCTATCGCCAGGGTGGGAACTCCAGCCATTACCAGGTAAATGACGCTGTTCAGCAAAAATCCCTGCCACCATAAGAATTCCATTCCCAGTGCGTCCAACAAAATCAAATACTGTGCCGAGAAGACGATGTACCGGAGCGCTGAAAGCAGCAACAGATAACGTAATTCGCGGGGTGGATACTGTACGATTATTTCAACAAATGCCTTCGCTTTCCGAAGAAATGGAATCTTTTCGAAGATAGAAAGAATGATCGTTAACCGAAAATATAACAAAACGGTCAGCAGACAAATAACTACCAGGACAGTTAACAGTAATTTATGCCAGAGCCCAGGGTCCAGGAAGCTGCTTTCGACTGCTGGCGGGTAATTGTTGACATAATAAAGCAAACCAATTAACCCAAAAATAATAGTGATGATAAGCTGGCTGAAACTTCCTACGATAGTGGCTGCGATGGCTTTCAGCTTGTTTTCGTTCCGCAGGTAAAGGATACGGCCCCCGTATTCGCCTATACGATTAGGGGTGTTGATGGAGAACGAAACTCCTGAAAGGATAGCGCTGAACGCTTTTATAAATGAGACCTCTTCAAGCAAATGGACTAACTTCTGCCATTTACGGGCTTCCAATCCCCAATTAAAGAACATCAGTATAAACACCAGGGTTATGCCTGTCCATCCTTTGCGCTGCAGCGACTCTCCCATATGCAGCAACGACTCGTGCAGGTTATCCCTTTTGAGCAATTGCCGGTATATTGAGTAGGTTAACAAGGCAAAAAGCGCTGTCCCTAATAAGTAATTGAGAATTATTTTGGTACTTTTGTTCAGATAGTCAATTTTTTGGCAAAAATAACGGGTGGTTGGCAAACAAGTCAAAAATAATTCTCGGGATAGACCCAGGCACGCTTGTGATGGGGTATGGTCTTATTTCGATAACCGGAAAAAAGGTTAGCCTGCTGGATATGAATGTGGAGAAGTTATCGAAATACAAGGATCACTATGAAAGACTGCAACAGATACACAACTGTGTAAATTCACTTATCAGGCAATATAAACCTACAAGTTTTGCTATTGAAGCCCCATTTTACGGGAAAAACGTACAAAGTATGTTGAAACTGGGCCGGGCGCAGGGCGTTGCTATTGCGGCGGCTATCCATAACGGCTTAACTGTTACAGAATATTCTCCAAAGAAAGTAAAGCAATCCGTAACCGGCAATGGGAACGCTGATAAAGAACAGGTTTGGCTGATGTTGCAACGCATACTGCAGATAACCGGCAAACCTGATTACTTTGATGCCACAGATGCCCTGGCGGTAGCAGTTTGCCATCATTACCAGGAATGTAATCCTCTCGCCGGCATCAGTAAATCAAAAGGTTGGGAACAATTCATTCAGCAGCACCCTGAAAGGATAGTCAGATAATTAACCGGATGTATCAGGTTATTTTATAAATCCGTAAATTGTAGTTACTTTGGTTTAAATTCATAACCCGACAAAACTATAACAAAGGATAAGCTCAATGCTTAACTATGAAAAGTGACCATCATTTGTTCTATGAACAGACTATAACAAGCTTTTTTACATTAATCAGCATCAGGCAGATATGAAAGCAAGAATCCTATTGGTGGAAGATGATCAGAATATTGGTGCGGTTACAAAGAAACGGTTAGAAGAAGCAGGCTACGATGTAGTGCACAGTGTTGATGGCCAGGCAGCATGGGAGCAATTTCAATTACGTTCATTTGATATTTGCTTATTGGATGTAGTAATGCCCAAAAAAGACGGCCTGGAACTGGCACAACAAATACGCGCTAGCAACGACCATGTTCCTATATTGTTTCTCACTTCCAAAAATGAAAAAGAAGATCGGATAGCAGGTTTACAGATCGGGGCCGACGATTATATCAGCAAGCCTTTCAGCATGCAAGAACTGATCTTACGGATCGAAGTATTCCTGAAACGCTCCAGAACTCCCGCCAAACCCAAATCCACCCAATATGCCATTGGCTTATTAACCTTCGATTACGAAGACTTACGACTATACACTGCAAACGGAGATGTATCAATTTCCCTTACCCAAAAGGAAGCGGATCTGCTAAAATATTTCTGTAATAATCCTAATAAAACACTTAAACGGGAAGATATCCTTTCTCATGTATGGGGAAAAGACGACTATTTCCTGGGTAGAAGTATGGATGTTTTTATTACGAAACTCCGGAAACATTTTAAATCAGATCCGCAAATAAAATTAGAAACCGTGCATGGCGTTGGTTTCAGGTTCAATATCCCAAATCCAAAAAATAATAAGGATAATAATAAAGAGCACTAAGAGAATTAAAGAACTCCCAAACAGCTATAACGCCGCAATGATCTGCGATTGGATCTCTTTAAATTCATCCGGCGTCAGTTCCAGTTTACTACGAGAAAAATTCATATCGTCTGCCGAGTTAATAGGAATCAGGTGCATATGCGCATGCGGAACTTCCAGTCCTACTACGCATACCCCTACACGATTACATGGTATTACCTGCTCGATCGCCCTGGCAATCGGTTTGGCAAATAATAACCACTCTCCCATTAATTCATCCGCAACATCAAAGAATTTATCAGTTTCCACTTTAGGAACCACCAACGTATGGCCCTTGACTAATGGGAAGGCATCCAGGAAGGCGCAGAAATGCTCATTTTCGGCAATCTTATAGCCTGGGATCTCTCCATTAATAATCTTCGTAAATATGGTCATAACACTCAATTTATGGCAGTAAAAAAGGGTTGCAATACCGCAACCCCTGCAAATATCCTAAAAAGACAAGTACAATTATACTGTAATCTTATCAACCTTAAACTTAATCAGGCCATTAGGAGCCTGGATCTCCGCAATCTCTCCTACCTGCTTACCTAACAAACCTTTGCCAATAGGCGATGTAATAGAGATCTTTCCTGCCTTCAGGTCCGCTTCCGTTTCTGACACGATCTGGTAAGTAACTGATTTCTTATTGGCCATATTGGTGATCGTTACCTTACATAAAATAGAGACTTTAGACGTATCTATCGCCTCGGCACTCACAATACGGGAAGTAGCTATCGCCGCTTCCAATGTAGCAATCTTAGCTTCATGCAGGCCCTGTGCTTCCTTCGCAGCATCATATTCGGCATTCTCCTTTAAGTCACCCTTTTCCCTGGCTTCCTGTATTGCGCGTGCAATCTCTGCCCTTCCCTTTGTTTTAAGGTAGGTCAGCTCATTCATCATTTGATCAAGGGTTTCTTTAGTAATGTAATTTACGCCAGACATAACCTGTTGCTGTTTTTTTTGGTTATAAGAAAAAAAAATCAACGCCTCCATTTGCACAGAAGCGTTGTTTACTGGTATTACCGCAAATATAATGAAAATAATATAAAGAAAAAACATCCTCACCCCTGATTTTAATCGATTGTAAATCAATTATTTAATCAAGGGATTGTTATTCTCCGGGCGAATTTATAATATATTCAACTTCTCCAATGTTATCCTGGCCATCTTAATACTAGCCTCATGCGAATACCCCGCAATATGCGGCGTCACAATCACGTTCGGCGACTTCAAAAACCAGGCTAACTGCGCTTTCTCTTCCTCGTTATATGTAGGAAGTTTTTCATTCTCCAGAACATCCAGGCAAGCTCCCGCTACCACGCCCTTTTCAATAGCCTCAATCAGGTCGCGGTTCTTCACCAGCTTTCCCCTGGCCGTGTTCATGAAATACACAGGTTTCGCAAATGAAGAAAAGAACTGTGCATTCGCGATATGACGGGTTTCCTCCGTCAGCGGCAAATGCAGGCTCACTACATCCGCATCCCTGAATATCTCTTCCATCGTAGCTTCCCTCACATCCTCATTCCCAAATCCCTGCTTATACTTATCATAAGCCAGGATATTCACATCAAAACCTTTCAGCTTATGGGCAAAAGTATTACCGGTATTTCCATAACCAATAATACCTACCGTTTTACCATTCAATTCCGTACCCCGGTTGCCATCTCTCTCCCATATTCCTTCTTTCAACTCCAGGTTGCTTTTCAGGATATTGTTCATCAAACACAACAACATCCCTACTGCCTGCTCTCCTACCGCATCCCTGTTTCCTTCAGGACTGCTGACACAATGAATGCCCTTGCTCTGCGCGTAAGCAACATCTATCAACTCCATGCCTGACCCCAAACGTCCTATCCATTCCAGCTGCCGGGCATTGTCCAGGATATACTTGTCTACCTTTATACGGGTAGTTACGATCATCCCTACACAATCGGCGATCTGCTGATACACTTCATCATAGGTAATGGAAGGCATGTAAACCACTTCGAAGCCTTTGTTCTTTAACTGATCTACTAAATAAGGATGCGTTTTTGCCGTTACTAATACTTTCCTGCTCATATCATCTTATGCGATAATGCTGCAAAATCAGCTACTGTTAATTCTTCCGCCCTTTTCGAAAAGATCGGGTCTGATGCCAGCAATTCTTTACTAAACATAGTTTTTAATGGGTTGCGCAATTGCTTCCTGCGTTGCCCGAATGCAGTTTTTACCAATACGAAGAACTTGCGTTCGGAAGCAATATCCGCCGGCTGTTCCAGGCGGGTAAGCCGGATAACGGCCGACTTCACCTTGGGAGGCGGGTTGAAACAATTTTCATGCACCTCGAACAGGTATTCAATTTTATAGAACGCCTGCAGCAATACACTCAGAATGCCATAATCCTTATTCCCATGCGGAGAAGCGATCCGTTGCGCTACTTCCTTCTGGAACATTCCTACCACAATATCCACCTGCGGGCGCCATTCCAGCACCTTAAACATGATCTGGGTAGAGATATTATAAGGGAAATTGCCTATAATCCTGAAAGGCCCTTCAAATGGCAGGGCTGTGTCCAATATACTCTCGTTGATCAGCTTCCCCTGGATAGCTGGATAAGTTTTTTCGAGGTAAGTGACCTTTTCCGTGTCCAGCTCCACCGCCTTGAAATGAATGCCGGGGATCTGCAACAGGTATTTGGTTATGGCTCCCGCGCCCGGACCTACTTCCAGCACCTGCTGGCCATCTGATACAGGTAACGATTCCACGATCTTCCTGCTGATATTCTCATCAGTCAGAAAATGCTGTCCGAGTGATTTTTTTAATGTATACATGTTGTCTGGCAAAGATAGCAACATTTCACCCAAAAAGGTTTCACGCAAAGGAGCTAAAGGAAGTAAAGAGCGCAAAGGATTTTTTAAGGAAGGATAAGAAAGCAAAGAGGACGAAGATTATGTTATATAATACAATTAATACAATCTTTCCCTTCTTTGTTTTCTTATCTTTCCTTATTAGTCTTAATTCCCTTAAAAAAATCCTTTGCGCTCTTTACTTCCTTTAGCTCCTTTGCGTGAAACCTGGGAAATACCTTATCTTCGCAGGATCATTGAGGCAAAAGCATGAGTAACATCCAGATAAATAAACCAGTTATAGGTATCACCATTGGCGATATCAATAGTATTGGTGCAGAAATCATCATCAAAACCTTCCTGGACAACAGGATGATGGAATTTTGTACCCCTGTTATCTTCGCATCCAACAAAACCATCAACTTCTACAGGAAGCTGATGAACGAAAATAACTTTAACTACCAGAGTATCAAAGACTTCTCTCGCCTGAACCACAAACAGGTGAACGTGTATAACTGCTGGGAAGAAGAAGTGCAGATCACCCCGGGCGTACTCAATGAAACCGGCGGCAAATACGCTGCTAAAGCGCTGGATGCTGCCATTAAATGCATTAAAGAAGGGTTTATAGACGGGCTGGTAACCGCTCCTATTCATAAGAACAATATCCAGAGCGCCAATTTCAATTACACAGGCCATACCCCCTTCCTGAGAGATGCTTTCGGCGCCGATGATGTGCTGATGTTCATGACTGCCGACAATATGAGAGTAGGCCTGCTTACTGAACATGTGCCGATTGCCGAAGTGGCCAAATATGTAACAAAAGAGAACATCCTTGATAAGCTGTATCTCATGAACGACAGCCTGGTAAAGGATTTCGGAATAGATAATCCCCGTATTGCCGTATTGGGCCTGAATCCTCATGCCGGCGACGAAGGGCTGATCGGTCGCGAAGAGATCACCCAGATCATTCCAGCCATCAATCATGCAAAAGCTAATGGCATCCTGTGCTTTGGCCCATACAGCGCCGATGCATTCTTTGCCCGCCATATGTACGAACAGTTCGATGGCGTACTGGCCATGTACCACGACCAGGGCCTTATCCCATTCAAATCCCTGGCTATCGGCAACGGTATTAACTACACAGCCGGTCTGGATATCGTTCGCACCTCCCCGGATCATGGAACCGCATTCGATATCGCCGGTAAAAACCTGGCAGATCCGGATTCCTTCCGCCAGGCTATCTTTACCTGCCTCGATATCCTGGAACAAAGGATCAGGTATGCCGAGAATACAGCCAATCCGCTGAAGAAAACAGTGCTGGATTCAGAATAATCCGGTATTTGATAAAAATATAAACGAGAAAGGGCGTCTACCGGTAGATGCCCTTTCTCGTTTTGTATCAGCAGCAACGGCTACTTCTTCCCCGTATTTAAATAGGATTGAATAGACGCCACGTAATTTTCGAATGCTTTCCTGCCAACAGGCGTGATCTTGCAAACCGTTTGCGGATAGTTGTCTTTAAACTGCTTTACCACGGTGATATAACCTGCATCCCTCAATTTATTGATCTGGACACTGAGGTTTCCTGCAGTCGCATTCGTTTTCTCTTTCAGAAACGTGAATTCTGCTTCTTCTTCTCTCAACAGCAACGACATCACTGCCAGCCTGAGTTGCGAATGTAATACCGGGTCCAGGTCTTTAAAATCCATACTTTCCAAGGTTTATTGATAACTGTCTGTCAACAAAATAGATCATTTAGACGCATTTTGCAAAAGCTGGCGGGCATAAGCCTCTCCCCACTTCGGCGCTATATCAGATTCGGGCTTAAAGGCAGCGAATTTGGAAAGCGCCAGTTCCAGCGTTTCCTTAGCTTTTGTTTTACTTCCGCCCCATTGTTCAGGGGTAAACAGCAAAGCCTGACCTTCCAGCAGGTAAACACGCGGATTTTCAGGGTTAAAGCTTTTTGCAGCAGCCAGCTGGGCTCCGGCTTCAGGCCCGAACTTCGCGCCGCGGGTCATTGGATCTACCGACAGGCGCGCTGTAGCTACCAGTGAGCGCAAACAGGCTATCTCGCTGTTCTTTGGGCTTAACGCTTCCGCCTTATCCAGGTTGGCAGAGGCTTTGTCGGCCAACGGGTCAACCTGCGACTTATCTTTCAATATGAAAGTTTGCATGATCTGCGTATAGGCGGCATAGTAATAAGGCAGCCATTGATTCTTCTCGGCATCCGCGATGCGTTCAAATGTGTTGCCTTTCTGCTGAAGCGCTTCAGGGGTAAAGGTACCTGCGCTGTCGAGGTCGGAGGTTTGCTTGGTCATAGCGGCAATATAACGCTCGCTCTGCGCAGATACGGTTGCCATATTGCCCAATAATAAAAGGGCCAGGAGGATCTGTTTCATATTATGTGTTGATTAAAGGTTATTAATAACATCCTGCCGCCTGTCTATTCCAAAGTTCATGAACATACCCAGGTAGATGAATCTTGGCACATTTGGCACTATTTCGCTGCGCCTCAATCCATCGGTGGAATAGCGGTAACCAAACACCTGTTTGTTGCCGATCACATTGGTTACTGATAGTACAAAGATGGTAAAGGCTTTATGAATATTGGTAAGATAGCTGGCGCTTAAGCCCAGCGAATTATAAGAAATTGTTTTCTCGGACATAAACTTATCCGGCGGCAGGTTAGGATTGTAATAAGGCCGGCCGGTAGCAAATGAATAAGTTGCTCCCAGGTTTGTCTTGATCTTTGAAATAAAGTGTTTGTAAACAACGCTGGCAGTATGTGTGGCGGCAAAGTCGGGTTGTACCCTGAACGGGTAGTTCAGGTAATTCCGCTTGGTATCGAGGTAGGAATAAGAAATCCAGTAATCTGCGTTTTTGATGGTCTTGCGATCCCGCCAGAATATTTCAACGCCTTGCGCATATCCGTCGCCGTTATTGCTGTAAGAAGGCGTCGTCTTAACAAGGTTATTATACTTCTTATAAAACACTTCCGTTCTGAAGGTGTAATCGCTGGCCACCCGCTGGAAGCTAACAATATAGTGGGTTGCCTTCATGTAATCCAGGCCCCTGTCGACCCGCAGGTACTGCGGCTCCGGCTTCTGGTAATAATCGCCGTAGGCAACGGAAAACTGGCTGTAATTGCTCACTTTATAGGCCAGTGATACGCGGGGCGCCAGGTTCCACTTTTCGATCACTGAGCTGTGCTCCAGCCGGCCGCCTACGCGGCCTACCAGGCTTGGCGTGATATAGATATCTCCTTCGATGAAGCCTGCGTTGTAATTATCCGTGTAATTAGCAGAATAGCTATTGAATGCAGAGCGTTCCACAGCATATTGGTATTCGGTTCCCATTCGCAATACCGAGAACTGCCCCAGGTTGCGGGAAATCATGACCCGCCCCTGGCTGAGTTCAGATCTTACCTTGATAAGCGTAGGCGCCGGGTTTTTCTGCAGGGTATCCGTATGGATATTGTCGTTGTTCACACTGTAGGATGCGCCGATGTATAAGTGCCAGCCATCGCCGATCTTTTCCTTGTAGGTAAGGTTCGTATATACGTTATTGTTACGCAGCTTAAACGATTCGGTATTGCCGGGATATTCGATACTGTTATTATCGAAACCCATTTTGCTCCAGTTGCCGTAGCCGTAGAATTTAAGTATCCCTGTTGAGGAGGTTTTGATCCTGAAGTTGGCGGAGGTACCTATGATCTCAGGGCCCAGCGAAAGGGTTTGAGTGGGCTTTACCACGCCGAAGTAAGGGGAAAGATTTGTATAGTCAGCTTCCACGCCGTAGGATGCTTTCTTGTCTTTTGCCAGGTGTTCAAGTCCTCCGCTGACGCCGATCACCGACAGGCCCAGGGAAGAAGAAGAGCGGTCGGGCAGGTCAGTGGATTCGAGTATCAGGGCAGACGAAAGACCTTGACCGTATTGTGCCGAATAGCCTCCGCTGCTAAAGGTAGTGCCTTTGAAAAGGAAGGGGGAAAACCTACCCCGGCCGGGCACATCGGGCAGGCTGCTGAAGAAAGGATTCCTTACCAGCATGCCGTCGATCAGGGTTTGGGTTTCGTAACCTGTTCCGCCGCGAACGAAGAGGCCTTCCCTGTCGTTTGTTTGTTGGGCGCCGGGCAGGGTTTTGATGGCATTTACTATATCTGCGCCTGCGCCGGCTGTGGTAACGATATCGAGAGGTTTCAGTACGGTTCCTTTTTTATCGTCGCTGGCTTCAAAGCTGCCGGCCGAGATGGTAACAACCCGGAGGGCGCTGGCCGATTCTTTCAGGACGATGTTCAGTTGTTGGCCAGCGCCGGTGTTGACTTTCATTTCCAGCGTCTGGAAGTTCATCAATGCGGCTACCAGTATTACCTCTCCTTTTTCGGATGTAGTAAAGGAAAAAGTGCCGTCTGGTTTGGAGGTAGCGCCGTCGTATGAATCTTTGACGGAGATATTCACACCTGGTAGCGGATGTTTTTTAGCATCTGTTACCTTTCCGCTGATAACATATTGAGCTATGGAGAGCAGGGGACAACAAATAAAGATAAAAAGCGGGGTAAAGACTTTGGTCATGTTCTGGAATTGTTAACCAAAAATAAACTAGTTTACATTATAAACCAAAACAAATTTAAATATAAAAGCCACTGCCAGAAGACAGCGGCTTTTATATTATATTAAGCGATGTAATTACATTACTTATGCGAAGCGAGGCTTCAGTTCATTTGCCAGGGTAACCATTTTCTTGATACCATCTTCAGGCAAATTACCTTTTTTGAATTCGGCCAGTACATCAGGCAGACGAACGCTCATTTCGTTCAGGAAAGCTTCTTCGAAAGCGCGTACTTGTTTAACCGGAACGTCGCGTAACAGACCGTTAGTTCCCAGGTAGATGATAGCGATTTGCTTTTCTACGGTATATGGAGAGAACTGAGGTTGTTTCAGGATTTCCACGTTACGCTGACCTTTGTCGATAACGGCTTTGGTAGCAGCATCGAGGTCACCGCCGAATTTGGAGAACGCTTCCATTTCGCGGTATTGGGCCTGATCGAGTTTCAGGGTACCGGATACTTTTTTCATGGATTTGATCTGCGCGTTACCACCTACACGACTTACGGAGATACCTACGTTGATCGCCGGGCGGATACCTGCGTTGAACAGGTTACTTTCCAGGAAGATCTGACCATCGGTGATGGAGATTACGTTGGTAGGGATGTAAGCGGATACGTCACCAGCCTGTGTTTCGATGATAGGCAAAGCTGTCAGGGAACCGCCGCCTTTTACCAGGTGTTTGATAGATTCAGGCAGGTCGTTCATCTGGCGTGCGATCTCATCTTTGTTGATGATCTTTGCAGCGCGCTCGAGCAAACGGCTATGCAGGTAGAATACGTCACCAGGATAAGCTTCACGGCCAGGAGGGCGTTTCAGCAGCAGGGATACCTCGCGGTAAGCAACTGCCTGTTTAGACAGGTCATCATATACGATGAGGGCAGGGCGACCGCTGTCACGGAAGAATTCACCGATTGCAGCACCAGCGAAAGGAGCGTAGAACTGTAACGGAGCCGGATCAGCAGCGCTAGCAGCAACGATGGTAGTATAAGCCATTGCACCTGCTTCCTGTAATGTTTTCATTACGCCGGCAACAGTAGAGGCTTTCTGACCAATTGCAACATATATACAATAAACAGGTTTACCTGCTTCGTAGAATTCTTTCTGGTTGATGATGGTATCGATACAGATGGCAGTTTTACCGGTCTGACGGTCACCGATCACCAATTCACGTTGACCACGGCCAATAGGGATCATCGCGTCGATCGCTTTCACACCTGTTTGCATTGGTTCTTTAACCGGCTCACGGAACAATACGCCAGGAGCTTTACGCTCTAATGGCATTTCGTACGTTTCACCTTTGATAGGGCCTTTACCATCGATAGGTTCGCCCAGGGTATTAACAACGCGGCCAATCATTCCTTCACCTACATTGATAGATGCGATTTTCTTGGTACGACGTACTTTATCACCTTCTTTAATACCTGCTGATTCACCCATTAATACCACACCTACGTTATCTTCTTCCAGGTTCAGTGCAATTGCTTTAACGCCATTGCCGAATTCAACAAGTTCACCGTAGGCTACATTTCCTAAACCGTAGATACGGGCAATACCATCGCCCACCTGCAATACGGTACCTACCTCTTCGAGGTCGGCAGAAGCATTGAAGTTGCTTAACTGCTGGCGTAATATCGCCGAAATTTCATCTGGTTTAATGTCAACCATAGTTATGTGTTTAAAAAAAAGTCGTTAAAAAATTTAGAATAACGACAACAGCTTTGCGTGTACGCAGCGGCTGCTGTATTGATTAACGTAAATCTGATACGTAAACGTTCTTAGAGAATTGTTGTTTGATATCCTTCAGATCGCGGAGTACAGAAGCGTCGATCAGCTGATCGTTTGTTTCCAGTACGAAACCGCCGATCAGGTCAGGATTAACGGCTGATTCCAGCACGATCTCCTGTGAGCTCTGAGCGGCCACTTTCTGGCGGATAACTTCCAGCGTAGCAGCATCCAAAGGAATAGCAGTAGTGATCTTTACTTTACCGATGTTTTTCAGTGCCATGTACTGGCGGTTAAATTCACCGGTTATTTCATACAGATCGCCTTCACGGCCTTTGTTTACCAGCAGGTTGATGAAAGAGCTGGTAGTGTTGCCCAGTTTGCCATTGAATACAGCCGCCAGGATCTTTTGCTTTTTATCAGCCTTAATGATAGGGCTTTTCAGCAAACTCGCCAGGTCGGCACTGCTTTTCAGTACCTGATGTAAGTACAGCATATCGGTATTCACCGCTTCCAGCTGGTTCAGTTCCTGAGCCAGATCTATCAATGCCTTTGCATACCTGGATGCTAAACGGGGATTCTGCATATAAAAAAGCTTTTAGCTAACGCTGATTCTTAGTTCAATTTGATTTCTTCTGCCAGTTGTTTCACGTAACCTTCCTGAGCTGCTTTGTCGGACAGTTCTTTTCTCAGCACTTTTTCTGCTACTTCGATTACGAGGGTACCAACCTGGTTTTTAACGTCTGTCAATGCAGCCATCTTCTGGTTTTCGATAGCGGCATATGCTTCACTGATGATCTTTTTAGCTTCAGCCTGAGCCTGAGTTTTAGCTTCGCTGATGATCATATCTTTCGCCTCTTTTGCCTCTTTCAGGATCTTGCTTCTTTCTGCCTTTGCTTCTGCAAGAACATGTTCGTGTTCTGCTTTCATTTGAGCCATTTCTTCTTTCACTCTTTCAGCCGTAGCAATAGAGTCGGCAATTGAACCTTCTCTTTCTTTCAGTGTAGAAAGGATGGGAGTCCAGGCAAATTTTTTCAGGATCAGGAATACGATGATGAAAATGATCAATGAAATAAGAAACAAGCCTAAAGCGGGTTGTAACAGATCCATATTATTTGAATTTTGATAGTTGTTTGATTGCTTGATTTTTTGAATGGTCGAGACTCCCGGAACTTTTTGATATCGATTATCTCTTCATCAAAAAATCATCAAATCTCTCCTAGGTATTACTGCATCCATTGCCCTGTGCGCCGGATGCAGTAAAGAGTTTGGCTTACATTACAACCGCCAACAGACCAGCGATTACACCGAAGAGGGCAACACCCTCAACCAGCGCAGCAGCCAGGATCATGTTTGCACGGATGTCGTTTGCAGCTTCTGGTTGACGAGCGATAGATTCCAGAGCGCTCTTACCGATGTTACCTACACCGATACCTGCAGCGATAGCAGCGATACCAGCACCAACAGCACCACCAGCTTTAGCTAAACCAGATGCAGCAGCAGCCTGCAATAAAATAGACAAAAGTGCCATAATGAATATATGTTTGTGTTTAAATAATTACGATTTCATTAGTGGTGGTGTGCCTCATCGTGCGCACCTTCCATAGATTGACCAATAAATACTGCAGTCAGGTTGGCAAAGATAAATGCCTGGATGAATGCTACCAGTAATTCCAGCATCATCATCACGATGTTGAAACCAATTGTTACAGGCAGGAACAGGTAACCAGTTACCGCGTTTATTGCTCCAAATATGAAAACAAGGGAAATAATACTTAAGATGATGATGTGACCCGCCATGATGTTGGCAAACAACCGGATCATCAATGATACCGGCTTGGTGAACACCCCGATCAGCTCCACTGGCGCCAGGATGAATTTCATCAGGAACGGAACCGGCGGATTCAGGATGTGAGCCCAGAAATGTTTGTTGGTAGATAACATTGTCACAATAAAGCTGATCAGCGCCAATGCAAATGTTACAGCCAGGTTACCGGTTACGTTAGCTGAACCCGGTAATAAGCCCAACAGGTTGTTTATCAGGATAAAGAAGAAAACAGTCAGGATAAATGGAGTGAATTTTTCAGCCTTTTTACCAGGGATGTTAGGCTTTACCACTTCATCACGGATAAAGATGATCACCGGCTCCAGCAGGCTTTGCAAGCCTTTAGGCGCTTTCTTGGAACCACGGGTCTTGTAAGCTTTTGCCACACTCAACATGATCACAAGCAGCAAAACAGCCGCAATGATCATAGAAGTGATGTTCTTTGTCATAGAGAAATCGTAGAATTTCTCTTCAACCGGGTTGTTATTCTCGTCTACCGCGATAATAGTACCGGTTGGGTATTTGGCAGGATCTAATCCTTTTTCATGTACATAATGCTGATCAACCAAACGGTAACCATCATGCGATTCATGACCATGATGGAATTTGGAAGATGAAAACACAGAAAGACCACGGGTAGGACTATACAAGATTACCGGCAACGGAATGGTTACGTGGGTATCGCCCATACTGAAAAAGTGCCAGTCATGGGCATCTTTAACGTGACCGAGAATAACTTCTTTTGCATCAAAACCCTTCTTCGGCTCTTCTCCCGCATGCTGCTCATGAGCTTCCTCAGTTGCTGCCGCCGGATGCGCTTCCTCTGCAAAGGAAAAATTACTAATACCGTGAAGGCCTATTACCATCACAAGTGCTACCATTCTATGTTTTAACCAATTGAAAGAAATCACCGTTTTCTGAAATTTTGCGCAAAGATACTCGTTTTTAGTTTTAAAAATAGGCGACTACGAAAAAAAAGAAAGATATATTGTAACAGATTTGATAATCAGTGTATTATAGGCCAAAAATTGTTGGCTTTTTTTCGAAATTTTAACCCCGATTTTTAGGCTCGCCAAAAAGTCTGTTATATATGTTTTTTCTATATACCTTATTATCCTCAGAAAAAGAAAAGGGCCCGTTTGTACAGGCCCTTCTATTCAATAAAATTATAATGTTTATTTAAACGATATATACTTCTGCTCTGCTTTGATAATCCCTGTAAAGAAATCTTCCAGCCCCTTAAAATCCTTCGCCTCTATATCCTTACTGCTATTGGTCGTAAACTTCCGGCTTACCACCAGGCTATGGTCAGACTCCTTACTGAAATTCAACTCGTATTTCATATCGCCCATCGAAAGCGTTGTATTGCCGGGTATCTGCTCAAACTGCCTGTCGGCAGGTAATTTAATATGCAGCCTGGTCAGGTAATCGTCCGTATTTTCATAATCCCAGTACTGGAACGGGTATCTCCTCGCCTCCGGCTTGAAGATATTGGCCGTCGCAACCTGGTCTATCAACGCAGGCTTGATCATATTGAAATCTCCCACATTGATCACATCGTTCTTCACAGTAAAGGAAATAGAAAACTTTACCGTGTCTTCCAGGTTGTCAAGATTTGTAAACCTGAAATCATCCACTACCACCTGGTTCTTGAATTTCTTCCCTATATACTCCTGCACAGCGTCTTTCAATTCGTCGTGGTTCTTATGCTGGTAATCGTGCCTTACTTCACTCGCCAGTTCCCCTGTATATACGCTGTTGGAAGTAACCTTAAGGTCGCTGCCCACTACCTCCATATCCAGGTCTCTCGACAACAGCTTTCTCACTGCATTACCGCCTGCCAATACTTCTATTTTCTCACCCGGCTTGTAATTGTAAGGGATATTCAACACCTGCGCACCTGCAAGGCCGGTAGCAATCGCATTGAACGGCAGCGCATTATCTGTCAGCTCCAGGTAATAATACTTTCCGCCCGCTTTGTATTTCACGATACAGTGATTGAAATCCATAGACGGCAAGCGCATGTTCTGGCGCCCGTAATCATTTGTACTTACCAGCATCAGGTTGGCTTCGAGACCGGCCTTCTTTGCAAAGGCCAGGAACAGGGTCGACAGGTCTTTACAATCTCCCAGTTTGGTACCCAGCGTTTTAGCCGCCCGCTGCGGCACATAGGCCCCCTGGCGGAACGATACAGAACTATAGGCGATGTTCTTCACGATATACTCGTAGATGGTTCTCGCTTTAGTTAGGTCATCTAACTTATCGGTTCCTTTAGGAAACAGCTCATTGAACACCTGGCTGATCTCGAAGTTATCTTTCGATTGAGACCTGGTCAGATCGCTGTACCATTCAGCTATCACGTCCCAGCTTTTAACGGTCGACAAGTGCAGCACCTTGCCCACATCATTGAGCGTAGGCATGTAAACCTCATCCTTCACGGCAGGAATATCCTCTTCCCTCCAGCTATACAGTTTAAATTGTTCGTGCTGGCTTACCTTCGGCCTGGTAGTACCGTTCACATAGTCGTACTGCAGCGGGATGGTATCTGCGATCAGCAAATTGTAGCTGGCTATATGCGTTGGTACAAAAGCCGAGAAATAGAACCTGTCCCAGAACTCCCTGCCTAAACGCCCCCGGCCAAAACTGTTGATCTTATAGTTATAATAAACAACGTCTCCTTCTTCCAGTTTGGTAAATACAACCTGGTTATCGTTCGTTTCTGCCGGTATCCTGGCGCCGTTAGGCTTGATAACTTCCGCTTTAATAATGATCACATCCTGGTAAGCGGTGTTATAAGGGATCGATATTTCCTTCCACTGGTTGATCCCCTTCTTGTTATTCACCGCCACAGCCGTGCTGATGAACTGCTCCACCGCTCCTTCGGGGTATACTATCACGTTCTTTTCATCAAACACAAAGGAGTATGACTGGGCAGAATCTTTTGCCTGTTTAAAAGCCTGGTTGATCTCTTTGTAATAGTCCAACGTTGGGAAATACTTATCCATCGGCTGTTTCTTTTCCAGCATTCTCAGTTTCTCTCTATATCCAAAGCCGCCGGCATACATGGTCAGGGCATTCTTGTAATATTGATAAGCAGAATCTGTTTTTTGCTGCTGCAGGAACACGCTGGCCATGTCTCCATACGGGAGGTGGTTGTAAGGGCTGATCTGGTGACTGATACGCAGGTAATGCAATGCTGAATCATATTGCTGTTTACCATAGTAGTGTTTTATCAATTGGGTGTATGAAGATACATCTCCCGGCGCGCGACTCTGCCAGGTTTTTAACAGGGCAACCGCATCTGCGCTCTTTCCCTGTTTGAGGTATTCTTCTACCAGCATCGACTCTATTTCATAATCAGATCGTCTGTTGCTGAAATCTGTCAGTACTTTTAATGCCTTTGCCGGGTCGTTGTTCAGTTTAGACTCATACAAATACATCATTTTTACCACTTCCACAGAGTTTGGATACTTTTCATAACAATATTTGATCAACTGCACCATACTGTCAATCTTCTCCTGTTCGGCATACAGCTGCAGTTTTTTCAGGGTCGTGATCTGCTGTTCCCCTTTCTGCGCAATCATACGATCCAGCAGCTCCATGGCCTCTGTGTAGTTCTTTTCTTCTTCCAGTTTAACCAGCTTGTTATAAAGTATCCAGTAATTATCCGGCGCCAGCGTTTTCAATGCTTCCACTATCTCCATGTACTCTGTTCTGTCGGTTTCATTCGAAAGACATGTCGAATACAGATGCTGGATAAATGCATCTTTTGGCCAGGCCTTATACCATTTATACATGGCGGCTTTTGCCTGGTCGTATTCCTCGTTGCGGATGTATACTTTGCTTAGCAGGATGGCAAAGATAGGGTCATCGGGAAATGCCGCCACCTGCTTTTTAAAATAGTCTTCTGCAAAATGGCTGATGGGTACAGGTTCGTCCTTGCTCTGATCCGCTTTGTAGGGTTGCGCTGCGGCTTCGGCGGTCAATCCCTTAATGACGTTAAAATTCTGATCGGTTAACCTCAGCAGGAAGTTCGGACGCTGGTTATCTCCTGTAAAGCCTATCTGCACCAATATCCTGTTATAACCGCTGTTCAGGTGCGCTTTTGCTTTCCAGCGATCCAGCTCTGTTACTCTTTCTTCTTCCTGGCTTATTAGCAGTTTATCATTGATCCAGACTTTCATGGCGCCTCTTCCTCCTAAAGCAAGGATCACATCCTGGTCCACAGGCGACTTTACGAACGTCTGCATATACCCTACTGCATCTGTTGCCGGGAAAACAGATCCTACAAAGCTCCATCCCTGTTTGGTTGCATACAGCGGCACAAACCAGTTTACCGGGTTATTGTTGCTGGAGATAAAATTCTTGCCCGTTGGTTGGGTAACCGGTCCATAGTCTTTATCGAAACCGCTACCCATGATATTGTCAAACGGGCCTACAAACGCCCAGTTATCAAACGCCCCAATCTGCGGGTACATTTCACTGCATTTATCCCATTGATTGCTAGTGCGGTAATGGATAGCCTTGAAGTATGCCGCGGCGGCTCTCAGTGAGCCGTTGAAGTTTACAGAGTCCGACAGGATACGATCCAAATTTTCCAGCTGTTTACCTTCTTTGGCTGTATATGTGCCCAGTACGGCGCCGTTGAACCATAACGCATATACGTAAGGCGCGGGGTCGGTAAGCGTGGCAACCGGGTTGGCGCCAGGATAGGTATCAAGATAATTAGCTTCATAGTCGAAGGCCGCATGCAATAATACTAACGTGCTAATAGCACTGTTCTTCTTTGGCCCGCCTGTCTTGATAACTTTCTGCAATAAAGTGGTGGCTTGTTTGAAGTCATTTTTGTGAATAGCTTCCCAGGCCTTTTCGTAGTCGCCCGCCCTGGTTAACATGGGGCATAACAAAAACAATAGTAGAGCGTTAACAATTCGATTCATAAATATAGGATTTAACGGTGCAAAATTAATAATAATTATCACCGTTGTATATCCTACTTATGATGTAGCTTTTTCTGTCTTGAATTGCATGCTGTGTAACTTGTAATAGAAGCCTTCCAGTTTCAGCAGCTCTTCATGGGTTCCCATTTCCTTTATCTCGCCTTTGTCCAGCACAATGATAGTATCTGCCTTGCTGATGGTAGATAACCGGTGTGCGATAATTATTGAAGTACGGTCGGCGATCAATTTATCAATAGCCCCCTGGATCATCATTTCCGATTCTGTATCCACAGAAGATGTCGCTTCATCGAGCACCAGTATGGCCGGGTTATAGAGCAGGGCTCTAACGAAAGATATGAGCTGGCGCTGGCCCAGCGATAAAGTGCTGCCACGTTCCATTACGTTGTAGTCGTACCCCCCGGGCAATTGCATAATGAAATCGTGTATGCCTATCAGTTTGGCGGCATCCTCTACCTGTTGCCGGGTGATGGCGCTGTTATGCAGGGTGATATTATCATATATCGAACCTGCAAAGAGGAAAACATCCTGCAATACCACTCCTATCTTGCTTCTCAACGCTTCCAGGGAATAATCCGGCAGGTTGACGCCATCTATTTTGATGCTGCCTTTCTGTATTTCGTATAACCTGTTCAGGATGCTGATAATGGTAGTTTTACCGGAGCCTGTATGTCCTACGATTGCTACGGTATCGCCTGGTTTTGCATGGAAGCTGATATCTTTCAGCACATAATGTTCGTTCACATAGGCGAAGTGTACATGCTCAAAGCGTATATCCCCTTTCATGTTTTCGGCGGTCTGCCGGCCATGATCAGGTATATAATCCTGGTTGTCAAGCACTTTGAACACTCTTTCACTGGCTACCATTCCCATCTGCAGGGTATTGAATTTGTCGGCCAGCATACGCAGGGGCCTGAACAGCATATTCAGGTACATGATAAACGCGATCATTACTCCCTGGGTCACTTCGTAGTTCAATACTTTATTGGAGCCCCACCAAACCATAAGTCCCAGCGAAATAGCGAGTATGATTTCCACCACCGGGAAAAACACTGAATATGCAAATATTGCTTCAATATTGGCCTTTCTATGCGCTTTATTGATATTTTTAAAACGGGCGTATTCTCTTTTTTCGCTTGTGAATGCCTGCACCACAACCATACCGGTGAGGTGTTCCTGGACAAATGCATTGAGTGCGGAAACGGCATTCCTCACGGCGTAAAACGACTTATTTACGCTTTCCTTGAAAATATAGGTGGCAAATATCAGTATCGGGAAAGGAGATAAACTTATCAGCGTCAGCCGCCAATCTTCCATGAACATCACTACCAGGATGGCAATGATCATCAGCAGATCCGCTACAATGGAAATGATGCCCTCTGAGAACACGTCATTAATTGCTTCTATGTCGTTGATGGTTCTCGTGGTAAGTGTTCCTATCGGGGTTTTATCAAAAAAGGCCAGGTTCAGGTGAACGATCTTTTTATACACCGTAACCCTGAGATCCTTGATCACAGACTGTCCTAACCAGTTTGTCAGGTAAGAGAAAAAGAAACGGACAATGGTTTCCAGGATGAGGAGTCCTATCTGTATCACCGTTACCAGTACCAGCATCTGCATCAGCTGGTTGCTGATATATTTATCGACCGTTACCTGGATCAGGTACGGGCGTAACGGGGAGATGGCAGCCAGCACCACCGTCAATATCATGGAGATGTAGAAGGAGCCTTTATAAGGAGCCGCAAATGAGAATATACGGCGCAATAAGCTGAAATCGAATACTTTCTTTACCGCGAGATTTTCCAATGTGCCAGGTTTAAACTAGACAACAAACCTACGGTGTTTCACGCAAAGGAGCAAAGAAAGCAAAGAGCGCAAAGAATTTTTTTTAAGTGAAATAAGAGCGCAAAGGATGGAAGATTATGTTATGTAACACAATCGCCGATTCCTTTGCTCTCTTATTTCACTTAAAAAAAATCCTTTGCGCTCTTTGCCTCCTTAGCTTCTCTGCGTGCAACCCCGCTATTTCATGACTTGTTTGTAGGCTTTGATGAAGATGGCGCCGAGGTTCTTGTGGGGTGGTACGTAGTCGCTGAACAGTTCGCGGTTTCTGGCGTCACCGGCGAATTTACGTGCCAGTTGGGCCCACATTACTACCCAGTCTACGTTTTTGCCGGCGCGGATCTGGTCTTCCAGGCTGTGGATGATAGGTTCATTCACGAAACGGGTACCTACCTGTTTGGAAGAAATGATATGCGCATCGGGCGATTTTTCCAGCACGGTTGCCAGGTTGTGGTAACCGCCGCAGGAACCCAGCACTACGATCTTGGCGCTGCTCTGGAGGTTGTCCAGGGTCGTGTTGATATGATAGCTGTGACCGCGGTGTATGAAAACAGATGGATGGATATCGTGTTCATCCAGGTAGTCAGACAGTTTGCCGATCGCTTCTTTATCGCCAGGCTCATCTATTGGCAGGTTGGCGAATATGGTAGTTTTACCTTTCAGGGCAGAAATGGTTACCCAATACTTGTTTTTGGACACTCTCCATTCTGAGGACGGGAAGTTGGTCATAAAGCTGGAGAACGATTCCTGTCCGTCTTTATCGCCATAGAAGAATACCTGCTGATAAACGTGTCCGCTGTCGCTTAACAGGTCGGAATAGCTGACGTGGTTGATCGGAGGCAGGGAGAAGCGGGCCGACATATCGGTTGCCTTAGAGGAGTCGTTGCCGCCTTCCACTTCTGTTTCGAACAGGCTGCTGAGCAGCTGGTAGATAACAGTCCCGCGTTTGTCGCTCTGCTTTTTAACGTAAGCGAGGTTCTTGCGAACTTCCTGGCGTAAGAAGTCGAGCAGTTTAGGATCCCTGATACTGCCGAATGAATTGGCCACATCTACGGCATCTTCCAGGTCATCTGTTTTCTCCAGGTTCTGAACATATTTCTGCATCAGGTAATTGGAGTTTTCAGGCGCCATAGATTTCAGGAAGTTGTCCAGGGTGTTGAACCCGGCGGCCATGGCGATAAATTTCTTAAACCTGTCGAAGTTCACCATCATCAGCAGGCTATCGCCGCGCGGAGGTTTCATTCTCAACATCATCTGGTCGTACAGGCCCGCGTTGTTGTGGTTGGTATAGCTGGAAGTATACAGTTCTTCCTGCCCGTTAATGATCAGGTAGTATAGTTCTTCCGGCGTGAAGTTCCTAACAATAGCGAAGCGGACATTGGCCGGTTCTTCGTGCAGGTCGTTCACCGTGCGGATATAAAGCAGTGATTTCGCCTGCATGTTTTCCATCATCGCTTTCAAGCCGAAAGGCTGTTGCCCTTCATTCTTCATTTTCTGCAGTGCAATGGTGGATTTCACCATTTGTTTATAGTACTGGTAATCGTTATCCGCGATGCTTTCCAGCTTATCTACGGTGGTAGTACCGTTCAGCAGCTCATCTATAAAAGGCAGGATCTTCGTGCTCTGAGGCGATTGCCCGATACGCACAATGGTTTGTACGATCGGGTCCTGGTTCCTTTTAATGATATTAGCCATTTGAGTATAAGAAGTTGCATAGGTAAGTATCTGGTTAGGATATTTACGGGCAACGGCGGCGATGATAGAGTCGGTACCGGGAAAATCTGAGTATTCACTCAGTTTGGGCATAATGTTTTCCAGGTTATTGAAAGCGAATTTGGAGAAAACCGTCCCTTTTGCTTCCTTATATCCCGGGTTATCTTTAAAGTTCTCTATCAGCTTTTCAGCAGCTTCGTAAGAGAGGTTTTTTACGAACGGGGCAATGCTCTGCCCTTTGATATCGGCATGCATCATATTCTGGTACGCCTGTATCATTGGCACAGCTTCTTCCGGTTCGATATTGTGGCGTGAACGTTTAAAGTTGTAATCTTTCAACACCACGTAGATGCCTGAAAGGTACTTTACTTTCAACCGGTGATCCAGTGAATCATTCGCTTCGATCTCCCGCTGCATTTCATCTACCTGTTTGATAAGGGCGTTTGTTACCTGCAGGTTAATGGTTTGATCGTCAGATACTTTTACAAGGTCGTCTGCTTTTCCATCAAAACGGAGGGCTGCAGATTGCTCTTTATCGATGTTATCGTGAAAGCCTTGTCGTGTGATCGGAATGGGATGAGAGCCCTGCGCCTGCACCATATTAGCCGCCATCACTGCCAGCAGCCAAATTGTAATAAATCTTCTCATACTTAAATACTTGTCCTGTGGACGAAATAGCAAATTTACAACCAAAATACAGAGTTTGTCTAAAGCCTGTTTAACCTATTGTTTTATAGCTAATAAAATATTACTTAATTCATACAACAATCCAACTGCGGGATCACATGACTCTAAAGGGATACATTTTGTTGTAAGAAACGAAAATGTTCAATAATTTAATAATCATTTGTGTACAGATACGCAAAAAGCAATATGTAGTATCCTTCAGGGGAATGGTTTAACTTTGCAAAAGTCGCGGAAATCCAGTCTCACATTGAATTTAACAATTTGATAATGTTATCTTTCCATTAATCACAGTTGCTGCGACATAATTTTGTGGCGTCTTTTTAAAAGCATTTAATATGGTAGACCAAGCGGTAGCAGGAAAAATACTGGTAGTAGACGACGAGTTGGATATTCTGGAAATTATCAGCTACAATCTCAAAACAGCGGGATACGATACAGTAACGGCAAAAGACGGTATCGAAGCTATTCAAAAAGCGAAAATATTCCGCCCCGATCTGATCATGTTAGACATTATGATGCCTAATAAGAATGGGATCGACACATGCCGCGAAATCAGGAGAATACCGGAATTTAAAGATACGATGGTATTGTTCCTTACAGCCCTGAACGATGAAAAATCAGAGGTAGACGGGTTGAACATGGGAGCAGACGATTACATTGCAAAACCGATCAAACCAAAGTTATTAGTCAGCAGGATAAATGCGCTTTTCCGCCGTATTCACAAGCCTGAAGAAACCAGCATCACCCTAGGCGACCTGATCATTGACCGCGAAAAGTTCACTGTTACCTATAAAGGCCAGGAGATCATTCTTGCCAAAAAAGAGTTTGAATTATTGCAATTACTGGCTTCCAAACCAGGCAGAGTGTTTTTGCGTAACGAAATCCTCAACCAGGTATGGGGCACCGAAGTGATCGTAGGAGATCGCACCATCGACGTACATATCAGGAAGATCCGTCAGAAGATCGGAATTGATCTGATCACTACTGTAAAGGGCGTGGGTTACAAATTCGAAATGTAATAAACCCGGCTAACCCACCCTCTCGCTATCCCTCCCAAAACAATTATTTATACCTGGTAGCCCGGCTTTTGCCAGGTTCTGCTCCTTTTTATGGCAAGTAAGAAATTTAAAGTAATTTCCCATTATTATTCTAATTACTCACTTTGGAGTATGTTTAAAGCTAAAAACCTATCCCCTCAGAAACTGGCGGGATTCACAGCGCTGATTATCTCTATTGTCATTGCCCTTGGCAGCTGGATAGTAGACGGTACATGGCAGGTAATTCTGGGTGCTTTTATCCTTACTTTCCTGGTTTCTTATTACCTGTATCTGTATACCCTTCAGAACTTCATCTACCGGAAGATCAAGCTGATATATAAATTCATCTACCAGACCAAAGCCTCCAAAAGAGAAGAATTCTTTCAGAAAAACATCCTTCCGCTCAAAACTATTGACGAGGTAAGTGAAGACGTTGAAAAATGGGCCAGCCAGAAAAAAGAAGAGCTGGAAAACCTCCGCCGGAACGAAGAATTCAGGAAAGAATTCCTGCTCAACCTCTCCCATGAACTGAAAACGCCCATTTTCGCCGTTCAGGGTTATATTCATACCCTCCTGGATGGGGCGCTGGATGATCCGAATGTGAACAAGATCTTCCTGAAAAATGCCACCAAGAACATCGACAGGCTTTGCCGCCTGATCGACGACCTGGATGAAATATCCAAGCTGGAAAGCGGTGAAATGACCGTTAATGCTGAGGTGTTCATTATCCAGGACCTGATCAAGGATGTTTTTGACACCCTTTCCCTGAAAGCCAACAGCAAAGGCATCAAATTCAGTTTCAAAAAAGGCTGCGAAGCCCCGCAACCGGTGTATGCCGATAAAGAAAAGATCAGGCAGGTGCTGATCAACCTGGTAGATAACTCCATCAAATACGGAAAACAAGACGGACACACCATTGCCAGCATCTACAGCATGGATGGCAAACGGGTGCTTGTCGAAATATCTGACGATGGCATTGGTATGGCCGAAGAACATCTCCCCCGCGTATTCGAACGTTTTTACAGGACAGACAGGGCCAGGAGCCGCGATATTGGCGGTACCGGCTTAGGCCTGGCGATCGTAAAACACATCGTGGAAGCGCATGACCAATCCATCACCGTACGGAGCAAACCTGAGATCGGAAGTACTTTCGGGTTTACAATGGAATCGGGCAGGGAATAATTAAAACCTGTACTGCATCCGCGCCGTGAAAATATCATCTTTTAAATCATCTGTATAGCCGGAAAGCCGGGTAGATTCGTTCTTTACCATATCGTAGTAGAGCGTGAATTTCAGGTGCTCGTTGGCATAATACAAATACCCGAAACCAAGGGTATTAAACCGTACATCGGCAGGCGTAAGCCCCTCTCCCGGCGCTCCTATCTCCATGCCTTTCACTTTCTTATTAGGATCGTACCAGTCGTAACGCACTACTACCTGGTGTTTGTCGCTGCCCAGGTGCTGAATGAAATACAGGTAAGCGCCATCAAAAGGCCGCACGTACAAAGGCAGGTATTTCCCGTCGCTGCCCACCGGTATTATGCCGGGCGTTTCGCTGGTTGCAGCCGTAGCGGTCTGTTCTCCGCGTATATATTCCGCCCTGAACTGGGTATATCCCCTTCCCTTTCCATTAGGGATCTTCAATTGAAAATCGGCTCCATAATAGTGCCTGGGGGCTATCTTTCCCGCGTTGCTCAACGAAGAATCTGTGATAAAGCCCGGATGCCCGTTTACAGTTCCCATGCGGTTAACATAATTGGTGAACTGCTGCATGCCGCCGTACAATACAGATACGCCGCCGGATAATATAATTCCTGACCGCTTCAGTTTCTGAGGTTTAATGCCAGCACGCCCGATAATATCTTTATGGCTGTCGAAATCGGTAGTTGATGTCAGCCCCTGGCCATTGAATGCGCCAATATCGATCTTCAGGAACCGGAGCGGATGGTCGGGGCGTCTAGGCTCAAAAGAGATCATTGCTCCAAGGTCTCTCTCCGTTTTCATGAGGATCTGCGACATCCGCCCACGTTCCGGGGTTTCGCGATCGGCTGACGAAAGGTTCACCTCATACCCGAATGGACGGGCAAACATACCACCGGCAAGCGAAAAGAGGTTAAACTTTGTTTCAAGGAAACGTCCGTAGAAATCCCTGATAAACACCCCTCTTTCCGTTCCATCAAACTGGAACGCGAACTGCACCACAGGCATCCCTTCCTTGTTATATCGTTCATAATCAACACGGATCCTTCCCCTGCGTAAAGTAAACCTGTTATTCACGGCAGCCCCGAAGTCGCCTCCTGCATAGCTGGACGCTCCTTTGCTCCCCGCCAGCTGCCATTGAGGCTGTATATAACCGCTAAACCTTAAAGCATCGTATTTCTCGTACATCGATATCATCCCTTTACCCAACTCTGTTGTGGTATCGATCATGTCCATCAGGAACTGTGCACTCGCAGAAACAGAAGAAAAAACAATAAAAGATATGATAACCAGGACTTTGGCTGCACGCATCACGGAGAATTTTGCGCAAATGTATAGAAAATACGATGATTCTTCATTTGTTATACGGTTGTTATTCCGATCATTCAGGGTAATCTATTTTCAAGTTGAACGACGAATTTTTACTATATTAGTCAACGCAAGCAACTATTGTATGAAACCTTCTACCCTGATCCACTGGAAGCATCGAATTGAACATGCAATTGCTATATCTCATGATGATCCCTATGGGTCGCTCGACCTCAGAAAAGTAGCTAACATGTTGAATGAATCGCCTGACAATTTCTCGCATAAGTTTGCAGAGATTTACGGGGATACTTTCATCGCTTTTAATAAAAGAAGAAGACTGGAAGCAGGAGCGGGAGAATTAAGGCATAGCGGCTACAGTATTGCTGATATAGCCGAAAGGTGCGGCTACACGTTATCTTCCTTTTCGAGAGGTTTCAGGGAATTATACGGCGAGTCGCCAACCAGCTTCCGCGACAGAAGATTTTTAGATAACGAGGATAATACATTAACCAGGACAAAGATCATCACTTCTCCACGCCAGGATCCGCACAGTCTTATTTTTAATCCCGACAGAACGGTAGACGTCAAGTTGCCCGACTTTGTGCTGTACTACAATATCCTTCCTGGACAAAATGATCCGATACAGGAATTGATGTACTTCCATTCGCTTTACCACCAGCAGTTGCAGGGATTAAGAGATAGCCTGTTGCTGTTTGATGCCATGGTGGTATTAGGTACGCTGGATGTAGTTCCTGTAACTCCTTATCACCGGATGAAAATGTACCTGGGTATACTTGTTCCAAAACTATCACCTTATAATATTGCTCACCTGCAGATCCAGCGCAACTTCCAGCAACCTTTCAGGTTATATACCAAGCAGATGGAAGGCGGCAATTTCAAGAAACTTACAATGCCGATGAATTATGCAGAAGCAGGATTGCCAATGTACCAGTTCATCAACAATTCATGCAGGGAAGGTTATTTTAAAATGAGGAATAATCATTTCTTCATTTCCCTCCTTGGCGATAGCGCCTGTGAGGTCTATATTCCCTGGCTGAAACTACATTAACAACAGTTCTCAATAAAGCAAGAAGGCTGGTCCGGGTTGCGGACCAGCCTTCTTGCTTTATTGCTGATTTGTTTAGAATTGGAAATAGATCGGGATCATCGGCTGGGTGCTTTTTACCTGCACAAGAAGCCATACAAATATTACCAGCACGGCGATGCTGCCTGCAACCGGCAAACGGCCAAGGATGGTTTCCATGGAAAATTCCGCTTTGGAAGGCAGGAAGTGCAAAATGAAGCCCATGATCATCACCCAGAACACTGCCGTATAACCGTTGTACAGGTCCATAGCTATTTCAGGCTGGAAGTCGTATGCGATCTGGTGCAACAGCGACCAGGCATCGTGGAAGGTGCTGGCTTTAAAGAACACCCAGCAGAAACATACGAAGTGGAAGGTGATCAATATACCGATCACTTTAAAAAGAGCGGCTTTCCATCCTGCAAATACCGCTTTGCGTTTCTTCAGCGCGTCGATCCTTACTTTATCCAGGGCCAGCGCGCCTCCGTGCATGGCTCCCCAGAAAATGAAGTTCCAGCTTGCGCCATGCCAGAAACCACCTATCAGCATCGTCAGCGCCAGGTTAATATACTGTCTTACCTTCCCTTTACGGTTACCGCCTAACGGAATATAGAGGTAGTCCCTCAACCAGCTGGATAATGAAATATGCCAGCGGCGCCAGAACTCAGTGATATTGGAGCTTTGATAAGGCGAGTCGAAGTTCGGCGGAATCTTGAAACCTGTCCACCTGGCAATACCCAACGCCATATCCGAATACCCTGAGAAATCGCAATAGATCACCAGCGCGTATCCATAAACGCCTACAAGGCATTCCAGCCCCGTATGTTTACTTGGGTCGTCGAAAATATATTGAACGAAGTTCTGGTAAATGAAGTCAGAGATAACGATCTTTTTAAACAACCCTGCAATGATCAGGTACATTCCCTTACCTATATCTTCCGAGCTAAGGCGGTAGGGCTGCGAGATCTGGGGAATGAAGTCGGCTGCCCTTACAATTGGTCCCATCATCAGTTTAGGGAAGAAGGAAAGGAAGAACAGGTAATCCATGAAATCATTCACCGGTTCAATTTCTTCCCTGTATACGTCGATAGTGTAACTGAGGTTCTCGAACGTATAGAAGGAGATACCTATCGGCAATATCAGGTTGAGAAAAGGAATATGCCCGGCTGTAAGATCGTTGACGATACCAATGAAGAAGTTGGTATACTTGAAATAGAATAACAGTCCTATGTTGAGGATGATACTCGTGACAAGGAGTGTTTTCTTAGTGCTTTTGCTGGGGGTACGATGTATCCAGTGCGAGAGATTGTAGTCTACTATCGCGGAAAGGATCACCAGTCCGACATAGTATCCGCATGCCTTGTAAAAGAAGTACAGCGAAAAGACCGTATAGATAATTACCCTGGCTCTCTTGTTATTGCTGGCTAAGAGATAGCACAGAATAAAAAGGGCGAAAAAATAAAAAAAGAAACCGCTGTTAAACAGCACCGGGTTGGCCGGGTCATACAAAAGCTCGGATAAAAGCTTATCAATGTTGAACATTCGATGTCAGTGAGTTTTTCTTTACTTGCTGCAAATAGTGCGTGTAAGACTGCTCCAGGGCCTGGTATAACAACTGTCCCTGCAATTGATACCCTTTCACGTTAAAATGAATATGGTCTGGCGCCCATCCGTCCGCAAATCTATCTTTTTGTGATTTATTAACCGCATTAAAATTCCAGCATGCAATCCCGTGTTCTCTCGCATATCCCATGATCTGTTGAGTGACCATAGAGATATAAGGGTTGGGGTAATACCTGGTGGTATAATAAGTTCTCCACCGTTTGCCTACTTTTCTCCTGTGAGGGGTTTTAACTGCCCGCATGCAATCAGGAGGTGTTGTAAGCAGTATGTTTACGTTGGGATTGCGTTCCCTGATCAGTGTCACTGCTTTATCTATTTCGTTCCTGAAGGCCAGGGGGTCGAGTTTCCCGTATGCTTCATTGGTGCCTAGAGAGATGATCACCAACTGGGGTTGCAGCACCGCCATCTGGGTGAGCAGCGTGTTGCTGATCTCGTTGTATTGCTGATACATGGCGCCATTGATGCCGATGCTATTGTAAAGTATCCCATTGTTACCATTTTCCATTACAGCGCCATAAAACCTGAAAGGACCACTTCCGGTGCCTTCCCAGCGTGCCTGGAATGTTTGTTCAGTTTGGGGGAATTCGAGTGTTGCTACGTTGAGGGTTGGCGATCCGGCGCCATCGACAGGCGAGATCGTTACGTTGGCATCGGGGGCGATCAGCGAGTTGTTGGAATTTCCTGCATCATAAAGCAGCTTTACCCTGCGGAAGTTATTATCCATCGGGGCATCCGGCTTTGCGGTAACTGAAATCGTCGGTGCATCGTTCTGCGAGATCAGGGCAATTCCTCCGGGGCCCAGGTAAGGCGATTTATAGCGATCTACTACCCTTTCGGTTTGCCACCGGCTGGTTGTATTCCATTTAAAGTCTTCAGGGCCGTTGGTACCGGCCAGGTTATATGGGAAAACGTAGCCCCTTCCTGCGGAGCCAAATTCCTGTTGTAATAAGGAAGCAGTTGCTAACGGGAAATAGCCTGCCTGCACATGGGAATCTCCCAGGTGAACAATGGAAATCACTTTGCTGTCGGCAACTGTAAAAGAATCGAAAACATTGTATAAGGCGGTATCCTGTTCAATGTTATTTACTTTTTGTTGTGCATAGGTTGCAGTTCCAGCAAGCAACAGTAACGAGAGCACTGCTGCCAATTTCCATTTAAGGTTGTTGTGCCAGCCTGTATTCATTCATCAAAGCTTTGTAAAGCAGCGCCCCAACTTTGGCTGCTCCGGTTCTGTTAAAGTGTGTATAATCCTTGTTGGCCATCACTGTATCACCCTCTACCCACTTTACCATGGACCCTTCTCCACCCATTGCTGCGTAGAGGTTCCAGTAAGCAGTACCATGATCTGCTGCCAGGTCGTGCTGCACTTTCAGCAAGGCTTCTACGCCTGGTGCGGTTACATATTTATCCGCTTTTCTATAAGATTTATCTGCTGTTCCTACTATTAAAAATGATGTTCCCGGAAGATCCTGGCGCAATGAGTCCAGCACTTTGGTCATTGGCTTCTGGTACCAGCTGTAATCGGTCAATTCAGGCCTGAATAATACGTTGGCGCCGTAATGCATGATCACCAGGTCATAATGTCTTTCTTCCTGCATCTGGCGGACCATGGCTGCCGATAACCGTCCTAATTCCACTCCGCTGATCCCTCTGAAGGAATAGTTATCAACATAAATCCCATTCTCACTCTCAAAACAAACGCCATACAATGGTACTGCATTGCCGGAATTGACAAGCGTTATTGACTGTGCGCCTGTATCCTGTCTCAGATCCAGTCTATTAACGGTTCGACTGCCTGTCAGCGTATATGGTTTATCGTTAATGGTTACCATACCGTTGCCTGCAGGTCCGTAAAGCACTGATACTTCTTCAAATTTATCCAGTAAAGGTTTCTTTACCGGAGAATATTTCGCCCAGGAGCTTCCTCCGGGGTAAAAGGTATGTCCTGATAATCCTAGCAGGACATTTGAGGGTGGAGAGTTTTTATAATGATAGTCCTTCCAGTCTTTAGAAAAGGTATGGGTGATCGTAGTTCTGAAAGATGCGACTACAGATGTTATGGGTACGAATCCTACTCCTGCGCCGCCAAAAAAATGTTGCAGACTGTCTCTCAGGTCTGCTGTGATCAGGTCACCTTCTATCATGGAATCCCCGAAATAGGCAATACGAACTTTGCTTCTTTTGCCTGCTTTCAGGTCGTTCAATGCTGCCAGGAATCTTCTTAAGCCCGGGTTATCGGCAGCTTCAGGGGAAGCGTATTCGAGAATGCCGGTATAAGAAAGATAGTCGTATCGACTATCCGGGTTGGCAGCTGCCAGAGAATCTGATCCGCCGGTACTTACACTGTCGCCCGGCGATAAATGCTTACTGCCGCCGGTTTTATTGGCAGCAGTAAAAGATTTTTGATCCGGCAATTTATTTTCAGATGTTCGAAGGTCTGACAGCAGATCCAGTTTTCGAAATTGAAAGTCTTTAAAAGAAAAATTGAGATTGAGCTGTGAGAGACCCACCAGACATGCCAAAGTTCCGAAGACAATATAGAACGGATAGGCAGACTTATTTTTGCCGGACATAGTATTTTTCAGTTAGCAGCACCCTGTTCGCTAGCTCCTGGCATCCCGATGCTAAGCCATTTGGCTGATTCGGCTGATATACTGTCCATGCTAGCGTCCAGCTTATACAATTTATATCGGTTAATAATGGCTGTTACTCTTCTGATCCATTCATGACCAGCAGAGGAATAGCCGCTATGATTCATTTTTTTCAGCCAGTCAGAGAATTGAGGATTTCCTTTCATTTCTCCGAACCATTTTTTCTTGGTCAGCAAGGCAACAAAATGTTCGTAAGAAGCAACGTCGTTAGCATATTGTTTATATACCGAACGTTTGCCTGGTTGCATCTTATGTAAGTCGTTTTTCCCCACAATCCCGAAGTGATTGTGCAGCAGCTTGGCGTTTCTGCTGGTGCCCGTACCTGATTCCAGCATTGCAACTCCTAAGATCACACTGGCTGGTATACCGGTTTCCTGCATCAGGTTTATTGAGACAGGTTTGAATTTTTCTACGTAATTCTTAGTTGACTGTTGTGCAAACCCAACATTGCCGAGCATCAGCATAATTAACACCACAAATGACCATACCGTCCTCTTGAAGAATGTAAAAATTCTCATGGTAGTATTTTTTTCAGGTGATAGTTCCTTTGTTTTCAGCATCATTTTCTTACTTCACATATCAACGATGATCACAACCGATCACACCGCAATATTACTTTAAAAAATTAAATAATAAGTTTAAGCTTCTTTCTCTCTACTCGATAATCGTACGTTAATCGCTTGTTAAAAAAATTGTTTCAATATTTTATGTCAATCCCCTTTGATGCGGCAAAAAGCCATCTCAAAGGGGATTTTTTGCTACGAAAAGCCCTTTACTTGCAAAGACTATGCCGGCAAGCGGCAAAAGTCGAAAAAGGCAGTTATCGGTAAGTTAATAAAGCGGGCTCTATTCTCTTACCAGCTTGATTCTCAATTCGTCCAGCTGTTTTTGATCGATCTCACTCGGCGCATCCAGCATCACATCGCGACCGGAATTGTTCTTAGGGAAAGCGATAAAATCACGGATGCTTTCACTTCCACCCAACAGCGAACACAAGCGATCGAATCCGAAAGCAATACCTCCATGCGGCGGTGCGCCATATTCAAATGCCCCCATCAAAAATCCGAATTTATGTTCAGCTTCCTCTTTACTCATTCCCAACGCCGCAAACATCTTCTGCTGCAGATCCCGCTGGAAAATACGGATGGAGCCTCCCCCTATTTCAGTACCATTTAAAACTATATCGTAAGCGTTTGCTTTGATCTTGGCATATTGAGAAACATCATCCATTAAGGCTATATGCTCAGGCTTCGGCGACGTGAACGGATGGTGACGGGCCACCCAACGGTTATCTTCTTCCGAATACTCAAATAAAGGAAAGTCTATTACCCACAACGGTTTAAACTCGTTTTTGTTGCGTAAACCGAGGCGTTCTCCCATTTCAAGGCGGAGTTCGCTGGCCGCTTTCCTGGTGCGCTCTTCCTTGCCAGCCAGCACCAGCATTAGATCTCCTGGTTCTGCCTTACAAGCCTGTGCCCATAATTTTAATTGTTCTTCATCAAAAAACTTATCCACAGAGCTCTTAATGGAGCCATCCGTGTTGTAACGCGCATAGATAAGGCCACTCATGCCAATTTGCGGGCGTTTTACCCAGTCTGTCAGCTCATCGAGCTGCTTGCGGGTATATTCGCTACATCCTTTTGCATTGATAGCCACTACCAATTCAGCTTCGTCAAACACTTTGAAGCCTTTTCCCTGAACCGTACCGGTCAGGTTAACCAGCTTCATATCAAAACGGATATCCGGTTTGTCGTTTCCATAAAACTCCATGGCATCGTCGAACGTCATCCTTGGGAATGGCTCATTAAACTCTATTCCCTTGATCTCCTTAAAAATATGCTTCAGCATATCTTCAAACGTGTTCAGGATATCTTCCTGCTCCACGAAGCTCATCTCGCAGTCGATCTGCGTGAACTCCGGCTGGCGGTCTGCCCTCAGATCCTCATCCCTGAAACATTTCACGATCTGGTAGTAACGATCGTAACCGCTCACCATCAGCAACTGCTTGAAAGTTTGCGGCGACTGCGGCAAACCATAGAACTGGTTAGGGTTCATACGGCTTGGTACCAGGAAGTCTCTGGCTCCTTCCGGCGTAGAATTGATCAGAAACGGCGTTTCTACATCCAGGAAGCCGGCAGTATGTAAATAGTTGCGCGCTGCCCGTCCCACCTGGTAACGCAATTCCAGGTTTTTCCTCACCGAATTCCGGCGCAGGTCCAGGAAGCGGTATTTCATCCTTAATTCGTCTCCACCGTCTGTATCATCCTGGATAGTGAAAGGAGGCGTTTTAGCCGCGTTTAAGATCTTAAAGTCAGAAACCGTGATCTCAATATCGCCGGTTGGTATATTTTTATTCTTGCTGGAACGCTCTGTTACAACACCTGTTGCCTGGATAACGAATTCGCGGCCTAATGGCTGCTCATCTAACCGGGCATTCAGGCTCTCGCTGAATAATAACTGCGTAATCCCGTACCGATCTCGAAGGTCCACGAAATTGATACTTCCAAATTTTCTTACTGTCTGAATCCATCCGGCCAATGTTACTTCCTGGCCTACCTGTTCTATTCGTAATTCTCCGCAAGTGTGCGTCCTATACATGCGTAAATAGTTGATTTTGTTTAATTTATGGATGACCTACGGGATCAATTGCCTGCAGTTGGCGACCACTATCCACTTGTTCAATTATGCCCATAAAGTGGGCAAAGATAAGATTTGGATCGGGCATTTCCTGCCAGCGGCATGTTAAAAATATCGTATTAAATCAACCTCCGGCATCAGATCTGCCTTTTTAGCCAACACATCTTTAAAGTGATTTGCCATATAAGGCGCTAAGGAACAACCTTTTGTGCCCAGGCCATTAAAGATGCCTATAGCAGGGTGAGCCGGGTGAAACCCGATTATCGGTCTTCTGTCATTTCCGCTTGGCCTCACTGCCGCCAATTGCCCTTTTACTGCATACGGCACTTTCAGCAACTGGTTCAGGCTTTTTTCCAGGGCTTCCCGCTGCGCTGCAGTAGGTTGATCGTCGGGATAGTCCCACACAAAGGAAGAACCTGCCCAAAACAGACCGTTATCCTGAGGCACCAGGGTTATACTTTTCTTAATGATATCCTGCGTTTCCAGGCCTGGTATCTCCACTAATAATACTTCCCCCTTGTTTGGCAGGAATTTTACCCGCTCAAAATAAGGGTTCCGGGTAGTGGCCACTCCATCACAGAAAATGATCTTATCTGCCTGCAGGTCGCCATATTTCACTCCCTGCTCCGATACTTCCAGTTTCGTAAGTTCAAAATGTTCGGGCAGCATCGCCGACAACGATTGCAAATAATTCCGGTATGCCGGGAGTAAAGATCCCAGGTTAACTGTAGCCCCTTCGATAATGGCTGCGCCAAAAGGCTGATCTAAAAATGTTTCGTAGCGTAAGGAGGAAGGAACCTGGGTATAAACGCTATTGGTGGTTTTTTGGAGGAAAGCAGCCTGAAGCTGGGCCGATGGGAATACGGACCATATCTGGCGGGTCGTAAAAACCGGCACCTGCAGCAAAGCCGAAAGCTGCAGGTAAGTAGCTTTTGCATACGGATAAATAGTATCGTACATCCAGGCAGGTTCAAACCGGCGACCAGATACAGGATTTATGATCCCTGCCGCCACCCGGGATGCACTATTTGGCTTCGCGTCATCAATCACGATCACCTCCTTACCTTCCTGTAGTAAGAACCAGCTCAACATGGTTCCCGCAATTCCCTGCCCTATAATTAGGTAATCTACTTTCCTCATGATCACGCGAAGATAAAAGAGTATGCTGAAAATCCTAATCAATTTTCAGCATACTCTTTCACACCGGGAGTATATTATTACTCTATCACTTTTACATTTATTCCTTCGCTGTGCGACGAAAACTCAGGCGCATACATACATTCAGCTATACTTACGCCATTTGAATATTTGCCTGTATGCGTAACAAACATCGTGTATTCGAAAACGTGAGTACCCTTGTCGAGGCTATTGAAGAAGAAATCCATAGATGCATCTTTGGTGCTCTGGTAATACCCCAGCCCGTCCTGCCACCTCGCAGCGCTGATCACATCTACAGGTTCAAAGCACGCCGCTCTCATATCCCTCAAATGTATGTACTCCATTGGCCTGTCTGCCCGCAATACGATCCTTACCTTCACCTTATCTCCCACTTTCAGTTCATTATGCTCATCAATCCTGGTAAGCTCCGCTCCTTTTGCTGTGTTCTCCACTTTATAAAGTGTTTTCTCTATGGCCAAAGGAGTTTTGGCAAAACTGATCTTATCCAACTCCTCAAAATATTGCCAGTAAACAGCGCCCCAGGAAGGCTGACCATTACTGCCAGATACCGCTACTTCAATATTACCCATTTCAGGTTTTACATCTTTTGCGGCTACCTGTTGCCTGATGTATCCTGTTCCGGCCTCCTGCCGGTCTGCCTTCACTGCGGTATTACCCAGTTTGATATTAACCGTTGCATTTGTCGATAACCAGTTATCTCCTTTCAACAGCAAAGCATACACGGCATCCGCAGTTGCCTTGGTTGTTTTCCAGTTGCTTGTTTGTTTATTCTTCAACAACCAGGTTTTCAGGCCGGTTACTTCTGCATCATTTTTACCAATCTCAGAGAAGGCCTCCACCATCAACGCTCCTGTTTCTATAGGCGCCTGGTACCAGCTGTACCCGGATTCTACTTCTTTCCAGTACATCCCTCTTTCAGCATTATTGATAGCTCTTTCTTTCAGCGACCTGATGATATCAGCCGCGGTTTTCGTATCTCCCTTCCTGTTCAGCAACAATGCCAGCATGCCCTGTGAATATATACCCTGACGGGTCCAGTATTTGGCGGCCTGGCCATAGTAATAATCAAAGGTCTTGTTCATGTCTGCTGGCGCCGGTACATTAAAGAAACTCCTGGCGTATAAATAATGCACCTGGTAATTGGTTATCTGTGCGTCCGTCATTTTAGCTTTCGATTTCAGCAGCTGGTGATAGTCCTTATCCAGCTGTTTATCGAGGTATTCAATAGCTTTAACCGCTATTTCATTGGCTTTTGCATCCGTTCTGCCGGTTATTTTCTGCATATGACCTATACCCGCTACAATGTACTGGGTAATGAAACGATCGGTATACAGACCTGCGAACCAAGGGAAAGATCCGTCTGCCAGTTGTTTTTCGGCCAGTTCGCTGATGGCTTTATCCAGGCTGGCCGACATTTTCTTCAGGTCAAACAGCAAGGCGATATTTCGTTTCTGTTCAGCTTCCGATTTAGCTTCCAGCACCCATGGCGTTTGTTCAAGCAGTACAGATTTCAGTTCCTCATTTTTCTGGAGGTTACTCATTAATGCTGCCGTATCAGTGGTTTTCCATTTATCGAACACCGCTTTGATGCCCGGCGCATTATTCACAATATGCCCTGCAATGGCATTTGCGTAATAACGGTTAAACACCTGTTCCGCGCATTGGTATGGGTATTCCATCAGGTAAGGCAAGGCTTGCACTGCATACCAGGCGGGATTGCTTGTATATTCTACCGTAATACCTTTTTGTTGTAAGGTAGATGAAGAATCGCTATGCAACAGCTTTTCAAATTTATAGGCCTGGTTGCCGTCACCTTTGCTTTGCAATGGTAAAGCCTCTGTCACCAACATGGAGTTGGATAGAACAGGGAGGGCGTTTTCTTCTCCATCGCTGAAGTTGCCTGCCTGTGCAACGACCCTGTAAAGCAGCGCGCTTTTAAAGCCGCGAGGTACCTGCAACGGGAAGCTTACAACCGTGCTTTGCCCTGCTTGTGCGGTAAAGTGTTGTACAGGGAAAAGATTCTGGAACCAGCCATCTACAGGCTGCATAGTTGCCGCGTCCAGCAGCTCCAGCCTGGCCTGGCCTATGAGCATAGAATCCGCCAGGTTGGAAACTTTAGCGGTAAAGTTGATCTTGTCACCTTCTCTTACAAAGCGGGGCGCAT
Source organism: Chitinophaga terrae (ex Kim and Jung 2007) (assembly GCF_900107795.1). Classification (GTDB taxonomy): domain Bacteria; phylum Bacteroidota; class Bacteroidia; order Chitinophagales; family Chitinophagaceae; genus Chitinophaga; species Chitinophaga terrae. The sequence goes on along the minus strand of NZ_FNRL01000002.1, from coordinate 288,484 downwards.
TTGGAGCCACCATCAAAGTTTTCTGAGTAACAATACTGGTATTGATCGTGCCGTACGCCAGTTCCTTTGTATGAGCCGCTGCCATGAAATTCCATTTGGTAAGGGATTCCGGCATGGTGAATTCAAAAATGATATTGCCTGATTCGTCTGTACGCAGGTTTGGATAAAAGAAGGCTGTTTCCTGGAAGTTGCTGCGAAGCGGAACTTCAGCGGCAGGCGCAGGAGCTGCAACCGTATCTAAAGCTACGGCAGAGAGGTCGGCAAGCATGCCCTGTGTTTGTATATTTGAATTGCCTCTCAACATTACTTTTTCCCTGGCCTGAACTGTCATGCGTGTAATCGCGGCCGGCGCCGGTGCGCCCGCTGCCCTGGAACCGTAAAGATTCGGGCTCATTCTCTCCAGGTAAACATAAGGGGTGAGCGTTAGCAGTTCATCATACCGGATATCGTAGTTCCCGTAGTCGACAGCGGGATAGTTAATATGCAGGCGGGATGTACTTTGCGTAAAATTATTAGTGCCTGCAAACTGGCCAGGGAACGTCACAAACGGCGTCCAATCGGGAACGCCCCAACGATTTTGAACGAACGCGTCCAAAGAAGCGTCATACATATTTGCTACCATCTCGGCGGCTACTTTACTGCCTTTATTCCCGGTAATATTTACAGTCCATTTTTCCTTTTCACCAGGCAATAATTTGTCCCTGTGCGTGGCCAGCTTTACATCAAGCATCTTGTTGGTCCAGGGCACCATCACTGTATGCATCACATTCAACACCCGGTTATCCCTGACTGCCGCATAGGCAACAATGATGTTCCCGCGATCCGATTCTTTAACAGGTATGCTAAACTGCCTGCTGCCATCAACATACAGGTTGTTCCTTTCCAACTGGTTATCCCGTCTTGCTTTTAATTCCAGTACATACAGGTCTTTAACCGATGTTGCCAGCGAATAGGTAGCAGTATTTCCCGGTTCCACGGCTTTATCGCTTGCCTGCAGCGCAAGGTAGGCCGGTACTGTCAGCGTTTTCGCTGCCGGATCAACCAGTTCAAAAGTAGTTTTCTGTGTAACCGATTCGTTATACTGATCTGTAGTCGTTACCTGAAGTTCATAAAAGCCGGGAGCGAGTTTGAGCTTTGTCCAGTCCACCGATCCATCGGCCTTTGTAACGATGGTTTGTTTCACTACCGCCTCTTTCCGTGGCCAGGTAGCCGGATCATTTTCATTCCTGTAAAGATCTGCCGGGAAGTTCCGGATATACGAAGCCTCATCCATCACAAACTGGTCGGGCATCTGCCAATACCGTGGGCGGATCAGTCTTTTCACCGGTTCCAGCGGGCTGATAGTGAGCGTAACATTGCTTTGAAGGAAGTTGCCATTCAGTCCCTGCGAAAACACCTTCACTGCGGCCAATTGTTCTTTATCCAGTTTATCCGATGCTTCTATTTTCAGTTCCAGGGATTGGTAACCAACATTAAGACGTTCATCGGCGCTTCTTGTTTCTCCATTCAGGTCGGTAACATCGGCATGAATAGAATAGGTGAATATCGGTTTGGTAGATTTATCTACCGATTCGTCAGGTAATGCAGGGAAACGGATCTCGAAGCTGCCATCTGCCTTTGTTACAGCTTCGCCATTAGCTATTTCCCGGCTGTTCCCAACAGGCGCTATCACCTTCCAGAACATCCACGGATAAGGATATCGCACGCTTCTTGAAACAGTATATTTAACAGTTGCGCCATCGATATTATTACCGGCGTATGCTACTGCTTTTCCTTTAACTGTAACGTTATCGCCTAAACGAACCTGTTGGTTCAGCGTATCGAAATTCACATAAAACTTAGGGCGTTTATATTCTTCTACCTGGAAGCCGGTATTGGCATTTGCTTTCTCATCAGCCAGGCGGAAATAGCCATTGAGCTTACCTTCCGGCAAAACAAACTTCCCGGAGTAAGAACCGTATTCGTTAGTGACCAGTTGAATGGAATCTACTTTCGAAGCATTTGCATCAAACAATGTTAAGGTTGTACGGTAATTAGGTTGTATGGTGCTTGTTCCATCCACCCCCTTCTCTGTTACAATCCCTTTAAAATAAACCGTTTGTCCGGGTCTGTAGATCTGGCGGTCTGTGAACAGAACTGTACGAAATTCTTTTTTTGCCTTCAGGCTTGGCGCATATGGCAAAGCATCGTCCAGCGCCAGTTTATCGTTCCCGTAATTCCAAACGAACAGCCGGTTCTGGTAATAATTCAGCCTGGCTCTTTTAACCTTCAGGCTACCATCTTTACCGGCAACATAGGAAGTATCTTTAACCGGCGTTTTGCCCCTTTCCTGGATGTAGATATCCAGTTGGGCGCCGGCAAGAGGTTTACCGGTTGTTCTGTCGAGCACATAATATGTATCCTGGTTAGAGATATAACTGATGGCAGATACCCAGAAAAGTTGAGTGGTCACTGCATCGCTTTTCAGGTTAAAATCCCTGCCGTTGCCCGAAACCAGGGCATATTGGCCCACCGGCAGTTCATCTATCTTTATTTCCGCGCTATGTTCCCGGTAGTCTTTAGGTTCAGGCAAATCCTGCTCCCATGATCTTACGGGGTTTTGTGCGAGAAGTATCCTGTAATACTCTTCGGGGTCTTTATAGTTTTCGCTGGCTTTATCTATTTTCTTTTTCAGATCTTCAGAAACTTTTACCAGGCGGAGGTATAGTTTGCCGACGTTCTTGTAGGTTACCAGGGCCCTGAAAGGTTTACCGGGTACGTTTACCTGCTCCGTTGTGATATTCAGGTTCTTTTCATCGATGCCTGCAATGATCTGCCGGCATTGTACCGCTCCGGCGGTTTTAGGCGCCAGTTTCGCTCCTTTCTCTGCATACTCCCTTGCCTTGATCAGCGAGAGGCTGTCCTGCTGGTTTTCATAACTCAGGGTAAGATAATGATTGGCCAGCAGTGCATAAATGCCGGTAACGCCGGGTTGATCGCCATACTGCTTCATTACTGTTTCGAGGGCTGCGAGGTATAATTGATTCTTGTCAGGCATTACGGCTACGGTGTTCATGTAGCCGATCCTTTCTGCATCTACATCCAGCAATGCCGCTGCATCGCCGGCATGGAAACGGATCAGGTCCTGGAAGATCAGTATCGCCTGGTATTGTAAAGAGCTGCTATCGGGCGTCTGGAAAGTATGAGCGGCGAATTGAGCGGCAGGCGCAAATGCAGCCGGGTCTTTCACCTGCAAAAGGTTGGCCGGCTGGCGTATTCCGGCTTCCCCTGTTTTAAAGAACCCGAGGGCGCGGTGAGCAAGCAGGTCGTATAAGGTAGGACGTACCGCCCTTCCGGTGGCTGTTCCTTTAACTATGATCGTATCATAATCGGAGACTTTCACTTTCTTTAAAGTAGCGGCATTGGCGATAGATGCCTGGTAATCGGTCCCGATCTGTTTTAAGAACTTTTCTGAAGTCCAGGTAGTGATATCGGCATCTTTATCGTCTCTGACGGTTGTACGGTTATAAAACTTATACCTGTTGTTCTGGAAATACCAATAAAGCATTTCTGCTTTCAGGCTTTGTAAAATAGCTTGCGGGGTTCCGGAACTTGCGGCTATCTCTTTATTGATCCGTTCATAGTTTATGAGCAGGCTGCTGTCTTCCACCAGCGAGGCATAGTTCAGCAGGTTTACCAGGGCTTTGATCTGTTCGGGATAATTCTTCTCTTTTTTGGCGTGGTTGTAAATATCGTCCACTACTTTAGCAGCCGATTTGGGCAATTGCTTTTCGTTATACGCGTCTACCTGTTTCCAGGCGTCTTTAAAATTAAACTGGGCCATTATCGAGTTGCTTATGAAGAATGAAACAATGAACAGTTGAAAGAATAACCTCATAGACTTGTTATTTACAGAATAGATTGTCTTTTACTTTTTCAGGATGCGGGGAAAACGTTAATTCCATATCCGGGTTAAAAAAAAGGTGAAAAGCGACGGAATGCCCTCACTTTTCACCTTTCTGAATATTGATTTGCTGACTAGACTTATGCTTTCACTTTAGACAGTACTTCTGCCATTGTTTTACCGATGTTGGCAGGGCTTTCTACAACATGAACGCCGCATTCAGCCATGATCTTCATTTTAGCAGCTGCTGTATCGTCGGCGCCGCCGATGATAGCTCCGGCGTGGCCCATACGGCGGCCCGGAGGCGCAGTCTGACCAGCGATGAAACCAACTACCGGTTTGGTACCGTGTTCCTTGATCCATTTAGCTGCATCCGCTTCCATGCTACCGCCGATCTCACCGATCATGATGATGCCTTCGGTTTCAGGATCGTTCATGAGCAGTTCCACTGCATCTTTGGTTGGAGTACCGATGATCGGGTCGCCACCAATACCGATCGCTGTAGAAACGCCTAAACCGGCTTTTACAACCTGGTCTGCCGCTTCATATGTTAAAGTACCTGATTTAGATACGATACCGATCTTACCTTTTTTGAAGATAAAGCCAGGCATGATACCCACTTTCGCTTCTTCAGCAGTGATAACGCCAGGGCAGTTAGGGCCGATCAGGCGGGTTTTGGTACCTTGCAGGAAGTTTTTAGCTTTGATCATATCCTGAACAGGGATACCTTCTGTAATACATACCACCAGAGCAATCCCAGCTTCGGTAGCTTCCATGATTGCATCAGCAGCAAAAGCCGGAGGTACAAAGATGATAGACACATTTGCACCGGTTGCTTTTACAGCATCAGCTACGGTATTGAATACCGGACGCTCCAGGTGAGTAGTACCGCCTTTACCAGGGGTAACGCCACCCACTACCTGGGTACCATATTCAATCATCTGTGTAGCATGGAATGTACCTTCAGTACCGGTAAATCCCTGAACAATCACCTTGCTATCCTTATTAACTAGAACACTCATCGCGCTTGTTTTATTGGTTTAATATTATATATCGGATTCTGGACGGCAAAAATAAGCCGATTTCACTAATTCTGCAATTTAGCACCTTTAAGGTTATGCTACCAATAGAAAAAAGCCTTTTATGGCTGCTTTCCTTCCCCTTTATTGAGCTGGTTCCGCCAATTTCCATCTTTGAACATCTCCAGCTGGCGGATCTCTTTAGCTTCCCGGAGGAACTCGGAGGCAAAGATGAAGTCATTCAACCGCTGATCCTTGCTGAAAACAATATCCTTATTGCTTCCTTCCCACTGTTTCAACCCCTGGTACATATATACAATATGATCGCCGCTTTCCATAACGGTGTTCATGTCGTGGGTATTGATAACCGTAGTGATATTGTATTCTTTGGTCAGCTCAGTGATCAGCTTATCTATCAGCAGGGAAGTCTGGGGATCGAGCCCTGAGTTAGGCTCATCGCAGAAAAGGTATTTAGGATTTAGCACAATGGCCCGGGCGATACCTACCCTTTTTTTCATACCGCCACTGATCTCGGCAGGGAATTTTTTGGCGGCGTCTTTCAGTTGCACCCTTTCCAGGCACTCGGCTACCCTGTTCTTCTTTTCCTTCAGTGTTCCGGTGCCGAACATTTCCAACGGGAACATCACGTTTTGCTCTACCGTCATACTGTCGAACAGGGCAGATCCCTGGAACAGCATGCCGATCTGCTGCCTGATCACTTTTTTCTCTTTCTCATCCATAGCAGTAAAATCCTGGTTATCGTACAGGATCTTTCCACTATCTACCCCCATCAGGCCAACAATACATTTCATCATCACGGTTTTACCGCTTCCGCTGGACCCAATGATCAGGTTCACTTTACCGGATTCCATAACGGCCGATACGCCTTTTAATATCTCCTTGTCGCCAAAGCTCTTTCTTATGTCTTGCAGTTCGATCATGATTACAGTAAAATAGCCGTTAATGCGTAGTCCATGAATAATATCAACACACAGCTCACTACCACTGCAGTAGTGCTGGCCTTACCAATTTCCAGGGCTCCCCCGCTTACATTGTAACCATAATAAGCGGAAACGCTGGCAATGATAAACCCGAAAGTATATGATTTGGCCATGGCAAAGAATACGTTGTAAGCTTTGAATTCCTGCCTCAGGCCCTGCATAAATTGTTCTGATGATATGACACCGGATAATACCCCCGCTTCCTTTCCGCCGTAGATACCCAGGAAACCCGCGCAGCATACCAGGATCGGGATCATCAATACCCCAGCCAGTATTTTGGGCATAATAAGATATCCTTTGGTATTGATGCCCATGATCTCCAGGGCATCGATCTGTTCTGATATACGCATGTTACCCAGTTCCGAAGCTATTTTGGAACCTACCACGCCTGCCAGCACAATACTGGTGAGGGTAGGCGCAAACTCAAGGATAATGGTATCCCTTACAACCTGGGCAATAGTACTTTTAGGAATGATAGGGCTAACCAGCTGATAAGCTGTTTGCAGGGTTGTAACCCCTCCCATGAACAGGGAAATAATAAACACTATACCAAACGACCCTACGCCTATATCCACACATTGCTGCATAAATTGCTTCCAATACATTTTCATGTTTTCCGGCCGGGAAAACATGCCTTTTAGCATGATCAGGAAGTTTCCGAAATGATAGAAGAATCTGAACTCCATAACTGTTCAAAGATAGGAAGGACTTTTTAATTCATACCTTAATTTAAGATATATCTTGCCGGGTTAGCGCAAACTACTGACCAGCAAACGTTTCAGGCTGCGTTCAATGATCTCTCCCATTGTTTTGCAACGGGCAAATATCGGATCATGATAATATTCTGCCAACTCGCTCCCCAACTGCTGGATCTTTTCCGGGAAAGAGACCCTGTCGGTCATAATAACATCCCTCAGATCTTTGATCCTGTGCCGCTGGGTTTTAATACGGCGGGCTATAACGGCGCGTTCTTCCTGCTGGTACTGTTTCACCACTTCCGCATTCAGATGCCTGATAGCCAGTTCCACAAAAACCCTGTTCTCTTTAAAGAATTGCGGCATATACAATGTGCGCCGGCCTTCATAGAACTGCTGGTCAAAATCGATAGCGCGGATACGGAACTGTACATCATCGAAATCCGGCGTAATGTCGAAAACGAAATTATAGGATCTCATATCTCCCAGCAACCTGACAAAACAACGCTCGTTGAACTTCACAAATTCCTTGGCTATACGTTTCGGGTTAAACTCCGGCCTGTTCAGGTAATGCTGGATGAACTGGTCGCCAGGCACGCCTGCGATATGCTCTTCCACCAGCGTAGTACCATCTACCAGGAAGTTGATCCAGAAAGGCGAAAGAATATGTTCCAGCTCCAGGCCATATATCCTGCTGGCATCTGCTTTCTTGATATAGAAGTAGTCGTATACCTCGTTATAGGTATTCACAATTTTGATCCTGAACGGATGGGAATTACCGAAAATGCAATAGTCGACCCGCTCTATAAACAGGTGTTCTTCCGCCGTCTGATCTCCCCCCGCCTTCAGGATAGAATAGATCCTTTTCAGACCCGCATGGATGTTGGCTGCCATACTCTGGGGGTAAAAGACGGTTTCCCATAAAGTATCCACACCATTCTTATCGTATACGGCCACAGACTGATCATAGTACCTCAACTCTTCATACGACAAAGGTAACCTGACCTCCCGTTCGTATAACTTCAGATAGTTGCGGAAAGCTTTGTTGATGGGAAAAAAGATCTTTTTTCGGGAGATGGTTTGCATGGTATAAAGATAAAAAAAGATCAGCGAGAACATTGCATTTCCCGCTGATCTTAATTATAGTAATGTTAAAGCAAAAACCTGTGGTTCTATTTTTTCTTTTTCTTCTTGTCTTTCGCCGGCTCCAGGGCTGCTTCCACTTTCGCTTTGCAACATTTTTCCTGGGCGTCCACCACGGCAATGTTCACCATGTTCACGATCTGCCTTACCGTACTGCCCAACTGGAGGATGTGAACGGGTTTCTTCATTCCCAGAAGGATTGGCCCGATAGCATCGAAACCAGCTACTTCCTGCAACAGGTTATAAGCGATGTTTCCTGCGGCGAGGTTAGGGAAGATGAGGGTGTTCACTTCTTCCTGCAACAGTTCTGTGAACGGATAGTTATCTTTCAATATCTCCTTGTTGAAGGCCATGGCTGCCTGGATCTCGCCATCTACGATCAATGACGGCTCACGCAATTTCACTATTTCACGCGCTTTGCTCATCAGTTGCGCTTCCGGCGTCTGGCTGCTGCCAAAGTTGGAGTAAGACAACATCGCGATACGCGGCGTAATATTGAAGTTCCTTACTTCCTTCGCTACCATGAGGGTGATATCTGCAACTTCTTCCGCAGTCGGGTTGAAGTTTACGGTAGTATCGGCCAGGAACAACGGTCCGCGCTTGGTTTGGATGATGTACATACCAGCCACGCGTTTAGCTCCGTCTTCCATTCCTATCACCTGTAAGGCCGGGCGGATGGTATCAGGATATTTGCGCGTCAGACCTGAGATCAGGGCATCTGCTTCGCCGGTTTCCACCATCATGCAACCGAAGTAGTTGCGTTCTCTCATTATTTTACGCGCTTCATAGAGGTTCAAGCCTTTACGCTGGCGTTTTTTGAAGAACAGGTCTCCAAACCGGTGACGCATTTCTTTCACCTGCTCGCTCTTCGGATCGATGATCACAACGTCGTCAATTTCGATGGCATGTTCTTCCATCAGTTGACGGATACGCGCTTCATTACCTAACAGGATCGGGAAGGCTATACCTTCGTCATTCACCACCTGCGCGGCTTTCAATACCTTCAGGTTGTCGGCTTCCGCGAATACTACTTTCCTTGGATCACGACGCGCCTTGTTACCGATCATCCTGAACAACTGGTTATCCAGTCCCAGTCGGTGGTTCAATTCATGTTTATATGCTTCCCAGTCGGTGATCGGCCGGTGCGCTACGCCGCTATCCATAGCTGCTTTTGCAACGGCAGGAGCTACGGTACTTAATAAGCGCGGGTCAAGCGGTTTTGGAATGATATATCTTGGACCAAAGAAAAGGTTCTTTTCATTGTAAGCAAGGTTCACAATATCCGGAACCGGGGATTTAGCCATTTCCGCCAATGCATGTACAGCGGCCAGCTTCATCTCTTCGTTGATGGTAGTGGCGCGAACATCCAATGCTCCGCGGAAAATGTACGGGAAACCCAGTACGTTGTTCACCTGGTTAGGATAATCAGAACGTCCGGTAGCCATAATGATGTCCGGGCGTGCAGCAATTGCAGTATCGTAGGCAATTTCAGGATCAGGGTTGGCCATGGCAAAAACGATAGGATTTTTAGCCATTGACTTGATCATTTCTGCAGTTACTATGTTGCCAACAGATAAGCCGAGGAATACATCCGCGCCTTTCAGGGCTTCTGCGAGGGTAGCTATTTTTGATGATGTAGCGAATTGTTTATGCCTGTCTGACAGGTCTTTACGGGATTTGTTCAGCACACCGTCCTTATCAAACATGATAAAGTTTTCAGGCTTTGCGCCCAATGCAACATACAATTTCACGCAAGCCATAGCAGCGGCTCCTGCACCGCTTACCACGATTTTCACTTTCTCTATCTTCTTCTTTACCAGTTCCAGTGCGTTGAGTAATGCGGCAGAAGAAATGATTGCCGTACCATGCTGATCATCGTGCATGATCGGGATGTTCAGTTCTTTACGCAGCCTGTCTTCAATTTCAAAACATTCAGGACTTTTAATGTCTTCCAGATTGATGCCGCCGAATGTCGGAGCGATCGCTTTTACAGCAGCAACAAATGAATCGGGGTCCTTAGCATCCAGTTCGATGTCGAAAACGTCGATATCTGCAAATATTTTAAACAATACAGCTTTCCCTTCCATTACTGGTTTTCCGGCTTCAGGGCCTATGTCTCCCAGGCCCAATACTGCGGTACCATTACTGATAACGCCTACCAGGTTGCCTTTAGCGGTGTACTTGTAAACATTTTCCGGATCGTTGTAGATTTCTTTGCAAGGCTCTGCTACTCCGGGAGAGTAAGCGAGTGAGAGGTCCCATTGTGATTTGGTGTTCTTTGTAGGTATAACTTCAATTTTACCCGGCCTGCCCATAGCATGATAGTCTAATGCATCCTGCTTATTCAGTTTCTTTGCCATATCAAGTTTAGATTGTTGTTGTTGGGCGTGCAATATACGAAGTATTGCATTACCGCCATTTCCCCCTAATGTGTCAGATAACCGGTAGAACAGGTATATTAACCGTTAAAAAATACTTACTTTTACAACGTTAAACATTCACAAATAACATGATACAACGCATTCAGAGTCTTTATCTGCTCTTAGCTGCAGCTGCCTGCACTGCCGCTTTGTCTTTCAATATCTGGAAAGCAACCCTCTCCGGCAACCCTAATCCCGTGACTGTTAATGCTTCCAGCAACTATTTGCTCTTTGTATTATATATCATTATTATATTGTTGAGCGTGGTAACAATTTTCCTTTTTAAGAAGCGGAAATTACAGTTCCGGCTCACGATTTTTAACATTCTTTTTGCTATTGCTGCGTTGGCTTACCAATATGTAGTAGTTCAAAATACTGCCAATAAACTTAGCCAGGGAGGTACAACTATCGTTTCAGCCTCATACCTGCCCGCCTCCTTCCTGCCAATCGTGGTCATCATCCTTTTATTCCTGGCCGCACGCGGCATCTACAAAGACGAGAAGCTGATCAAATCCCTCGATCGCCTGCGGTAGTTTCACGCGGAGGTTTCACGCAAAGGGGCATAAGAAAGCAAAAGAGGCAAAGATTTTTTTTTAAGAGAAATTAAGATAGCAAAGGGGTTGAGGATTATGTTATATAACAAATCTTCAACCCCTTTGCTATCTTAAAATTCGCTTCGGTCCAATTTCTTTGTCCCTTTGCTATCTTAATTTCTCTTAAAAAAAAATCTTTGCCTCTTTTGCTTTCTTATGCCCCTTTGCGTGAAACCTCCGCGTGAAACTATTTTAGGAAGCGTGCAGTATAGCTTTCTTTCACGGATTTGAGGCCTTCGGGTACGCCGGCGTAGAGCAGGTTTCCTCCGTTGGCGCCGCCTTCAGGGCCAAGGTCTATCAGCCAGTCGGCGCTGCGGATAACGTCCAGGTTATGTTCTATTACCAATACGGTGTGGCCCTGGTCTATCAGGGCGTTGAATGAATCGAGCAGTTTCCTGATATCATGGAAATGGAGGCCGGTTGTTGGTTCATCAAAGATGAACAGGATGTGGCCCTGCGCCTTTCCTTTACCCAGGAAAGAAGCCAGTTTTACGCGTTGCGCTTCACCGCCTGATAGGGTATCGCTGCTCTGGCCGAGTTTTACATAACCCAATCCTACGCTGCTTAACGGGCGGATCTTATTGCAAACATCCTTTTCTTCTTTAAAGAATTCCAAGGCTTCATCCACTCCCATTTCCAATACGTCGTAGATGTTTTTGCCTTTATAAGTGACTTCCAGCACTTCGTCTTTAAACCTTTTTCCGCCGCAGCTTTCACAGAGCAGGTGTACATCGGCGAGGAACTGCATTTCCACGATCACTTCCCCTTCCCCTTTACAGGCATCGCAACGCCCTCCATCTACGTTGAACGAGAAATGTTTAGGCTGGAAGCCGCGCATTTTGCTCAATGGCTGACGAGCAAAAAGATCCCGGATCTCGTCGTACGCCTTGATATAGGTTACCGGGTTGGAACGCGACGATTTACCTATCGGGTTCTGGTCTATCATTTCAATGGCGGTGATGTCATCTACCGCGCCTGTCAATGCTTTATAGTTCCCTACTTTTTCTGCAAATTCTCCTTTGAGCTTCATCAGCGCAGGGTAGAGTATCTGCTTTACCAGGGTGGTTTTCCCCGATCCGCTAACCCCGCTGATCACTGTAAGTACCCCCAACGGGAAATCGACGGTGATGTTTTTCAGGTTGTTCTGCCGGCACCCTTCCAGTGTGATGGCCTTTTTCCATTTTCTTGTTTTAGCAGGAGGATCGATGCTGAGGTTTCCGCTGAGGTATTTACCTGTAAGGCTTTTAGGGTCTTTCAGGATCTGCTGGTAAGTACCAGCAAACACCACTTCACCCCCTAAATGGCTGGCAAGAGGCCCCATGTCGATAATGTAATCGGCTTCCTCCATCATCAGTTCATCGTGCTCTACTACCACTACCGTGTTACCCAGGTCCCTCAATTCCTTTAGCACGCCAATCAGGCGGTTGGTATCTCTCGCATGCAGGCCTATACTTGGCTCGTCGAGGATATACATGGAATTGGTAAGGTTGCTGCCCAGGGTCCGGGTAAGCTGGATACGCTGGCTTTCGCCGCCACTCAACGTATTGGCTACACGATTCAGGGTAAGGTATCCTAAGCCTACGTCCAGCAAGGTTTTGAGACGATGATTTATTTCCAGCAGGATACGTTTGCCGATTTGCTGATCAAATTCGTTGAGAGTGAGCTGATCAAACCATTCTTTCAGGTCTGACACCGGCATTTCTACCAGTTGCGCAATCGTTTTATCGTTTATTTTGATGTAGAGCGCTTCCTTTCTCAACCTCGCCCCTTCGCAGGTAGGACAAACAGTGCGCCCCCTGTAACGCGCCTGCAGCACGCGGTATTGCACCTTATAGAGGTTCTGTTCTACCATTTTGAAGAACTCGTTCAGCCCATAGAAGTATTCATTCCCGGTCCAGAGCAACTCTACCTGCTCGTCTGTTAATTCTGCAATTGGCTTGTGTACAGGGAAACCGAATTTACGGGCCGATTTGATCAGGGCCTCTTTGTATTCGCCCATTTTCTCTCCTCTCCACGGTGCGATGGCGCCTTCGTATACGCTTAACCGTTTGTCGGGAATTACGAGGTCTTTATCCAGCCCCAGCACTTGTCCAAAACCTTCGCAGGTCGGGCATGCGCCGTAAGGGTTGTTAAAGGAGAAGAGGTTGGGAACAGGTTCTTCAAACACAATTCCATCCAGTTCAAAACGGTTGGAAAAATGTATAGGCTCTTTTCCGTCAACTTCTATAAAGCAATCGCCTTCGCTTTCATAAAAAGCTGTTTGAACGCTGTCTGCTATCCGGTGCTTATCATCTTCCTCAAAGTCCTTTGCTACAAGGCGGTCTATCAATACCCAGGCTCCTTCCGGCACAGAAACTTTCTTCTGTTCCAGCAGTTCTTCTATCCTCAGCAAACTGTTGTCACTACCGGGAACGTATAAACGGGAAAAACCTTTCTGCAAGAGTATATTCAGTTCTTCTTTTGCATCACGTTTGGCGTGGCGGCGGAAAGGAACTATGATAAGTACTTTGCTCCCGGTTTTCAGTTTCAGGATAAAATCAACAACGTCGCTTACCTCGTGTTTTTTTACCAGCTGGCCGGAAACAGGCGAATAGGTTTTGCCTATGCGGCCGAATAACAGGCGCAGGTAATCGTAGATCTCGGTCATCGATCCGACGGTTGATCTTGGAGTACGGGTAATAACTTTTTGTTCTATCGCGATAGCGGGACAAATACCTTTGATGTAATCGACATCCGGTTTGTTCATCCGCATGAGGAACTGGCGGGCATAGGAGCTGAGACTTTCGGCGTACCGGCGTTGTCCTTCTGCGTAGAGGGTGTCCATAGTCAGGGAAGATTTCCCGGAACCAGACACACCAGTTACCACTACCAGCTTATTACGGGGAATACCAACGCTTACGTTCTTAAGATTGTGTACCCTGGCCCCTTTTATAAAAATATTGTCCTGCGGGCTAACTTCCTGAGGATCAATTGCACTCGTTTGTTTCTTAACTTTTGTTGCCATGACAGAACAAATTTACGTGAAAAGATGTTAGTTGAGGAGTTAGCCTTTTACAAACAGAACCCTAAATCGACGGAAGCTCACACCTGAAAAGGAAAAGCTATTTTTAATATTTGTTTTATTGAACTATTCTGTTATATTTGCATAGGACCGGATCTATCTCGCATGGGTTTACCGTAACAATTTTTATTCTAAACCAAAAACTGCTACTTATCGCTTAAACTCTACTTAATCAAACAACCGAACTGGCTGTAAAGTCTGTAAACTTATTTACTAACCCGCCTAGTTGTAGAAGTTTATGCAAGTAATGTACAAATTGTGCGATGAGCAGTTGATCACCCTATTCAAAAAGGGACATTCTTCCGCATTAGAAGAGTTGGTTCACCGTCATAAAGACAAGGTGTTCACCTCCATCCTGTTACTGGTAAAAGATCCCTTTCTGGCCGAAGACATCTTCCAGGACACCTTCATTAAAATTATTGATACAATCAGGGCAGAACGATATACTGAAAAAGGCAAGTTCTTACCTTGGGCAATGCGTATTGCACACAACCTCTGTGTGGATCATTTCCGGAAGATCAAACGTACGCCCATGATCAGAACAGGTGATGATAAAGATATTTTTGACGTGTTAGGTTTCAGTGATAGCTGTGCTGAGGAAAAATTGATTACCCGCCAGAGTCATGACCGTGTTCGCAGGATGTTGGACATGCTGCCGGACGAACAGCGGGAAGTCATAATTTTACGGCATTACGCGGAACTTAGTTTCAAAGAAATTGCCGATCTTACGCAAGTAAGTATCAACACAGCATTGGGCCGTATGAGATATGGCCTGATCAATCTCCGTAAAATGATGACGGAGAAACAAATCTGTCTATGATGAACCCTTTTTTTGCTTGCCAGCAACGAGCGGCCGGATGTAATGTCCGACCGCTCGTGTTTTATGGGGCGCCCTCATTATACTTTTTCGAATATAATTGCTGCGCCCTGCCCTACGCCCACGCACATGGTTGCCAGCCCGTAACGCGCCCCTGCCCTGCGTTTCATCTCATGCAACAAGGTTGTTGAAATACGTGCGCCGCTGCATCCGAGCGGGTGCCCCAATGCAATAGCCCCCCCGTTTACATTCACGATCGCCGGGTCAATTTCCAGGTCGCGCACACATGCTAACGCCTGTGCAGCAAAAGCTTCATTAAATTCTGCCAGGTCGAGCTGCCTGATACCGATGCCCGCCCTGGCCAAAGCCTTCCTGGTAGCGGGAACCGGGCCAATGCCCATGACAGAAGGATCTACGCCGGCAACGGCCATGCCTATCACTTTCGCCATCGGCTTCAATCCATATTCTTTCACTGCGTTCCCCGACGCTACCAATACCGCCGCGGCCCCGTCGTTGATGCCGGAAGAATTGCCCGCGGTTACCGTACCGTTCTTAACAAAAGCCGGTTTCAGGCCTGCCAGTTTTTCAATGGTAGTAGCGCGGGGATGCTCATCTTTCGATATCAGCACCTGCTCTCCTTTATCGCTATTGACCTCTACAGGAATAATCTCATCGTTCCATTTACCTGCATTGTATGCCTGCTGATACAGGGTTTGACTGCGCAGGGCAAAAGCATCCTGCTCTTCCCGGCCGATCTTCCATTGGTTAGCAACGTTTTCCGCTGTTTCGCCCATGGAATAAGGATGATAGAGTTCTGCGAGTTTGTTATTGATGAACCTCCAGCCTATTGTGGTATCAAATATTTCTGCTTTACGGCTGAAGGGCGCATCCGCTTTGGCCATTACAAAGGGGGCCCGGGTCATGCTTTCCACTCCCCCGGCGATAAACAGGTCGCCGTCGCCGCACCTGACAGCTCTTACAGCGTCCATAATTGCCTGCATGCCCGAGGCGCAGAGGCGATTGACAGTATTTCCTGCAACTGTAACCGGCAACCCGGCCAGCAAAGCGGCCATGCGGGCTACGTTACGGTTGTCTTCTCCCGCCTGGTTAGCTGCACCGGCTATCACATCTTCCAGTAAATTAACATCGATACCTGGTTGACGCCGGATCAGTTCCCGGATAACAATGGCCAGCAGGTCATCCGGCCTCCGGGTGCTTAACGCCCCGCCATAACGGCCGATAGGCGTACGCACCGCGTCAACAATGTAAGCTTCTTGCATTTGGTTGTTTTGGTTTATATGAAAATAAAGTATTTCCCCCGATCTGGTCAATTTTCCTTCCCGCCCTCCGGGATGTGCATAACTTTGTGGCTTGCAAGAAACAACGTATCTTTGCAGCTACTTCCGACTGCCGTAAGGCAGCCAATTGCTCATTTAACGGTCAATAATGAAATCTGACAATCAAAATATCCGACATCTTACTTTACCTGCATTACAAGAATATTTCGGTTCTATAGGCGAAAAAGCCTTCAGGGCCAAGCAAGTGTACGAATGGATCTGGCAACGTCATGCACAAAGCTTCGACGATATGACCAACCTCTCTAAAGACTTGAGAGCCAAGCTTTCCGAACACTTCGTATTGCCTGCAGTGAAAGTGGATGCCATACAGCAGAGTAACGATGGTACTATCAAAAGCCGTTTCCGCCTGCACGACAATCACCTGGTCGAGGGAGTATTAATTCCTACCGACAGCCGGCAAACAGCCTGTGTATCCAGCCAGGTAGGTTGCAGCCTCAGCTGTAAATTCTGCGCCACGGGTTATATGGACCGTAAACGCAACCTGGAATACGATGAGATTTTTGACGAAGTAGCCCTGATCAACCAGCAGGCCCAGGAATCTTATGGTAAAAAATTAACAAATATTGTTTTTATGGGAATGGGCGAACCCCTGCTCAACTATAAAAACGTATTGAAAGCGATAGAAAGGATCACCGCACCGGATGGCCTGGCTATGTCGCCGAAACGCATCACCGTTTCAACGGCAGGAGTAGCTAAAATGATCCGCCAGCTGGGCGACGATAAAGTACGCTTCAACCTTGCCCTTTCACTGCATGCCGCAAATGATAAAAAACGCAGCGAGATCATGCCGATCAACGATTCCAACAACCTGAAAGAACTGATCGCCGCATTGAACTACTTCTACAAAGAAACAGGCAACGAGATCTCCTTCGAATATATCCTTTTCAAAGATTTTAACGACAGCAAAGCCGACGCTGATGAGCTGATCAGGATCTACCGGCAGGTACCTGCCGACCTGGTGAATATCATAGAATATAACCCTATTGATATGGCGCTCTTCAGGAAACCTGATGCACAAACGGCTGAAGAATTTATGGAGTACCTGGCTAAGAATAAAGTAAATGCCCGGTTGAGAAGAAGCAGGGGGAAAGATATAGACGCCGCATGCGGACAATTAGCCAACAAAGGTTAATTCAACAACACTAATACAACAAGATCATGTGTTCATGATCAACTAATCTATAATACATTATGAAGAAGAATTTACCTGCTAAGAAGGGAAGTGGCCCCGCCAGGGACAAGAAATTTGGTAACGGCAACAAACCGGCAGGCTCCCGCAATCGTCCTTTCACCGGCAAAGACCAGGGTGAAAAGACCACTGCAAAAGATGATCAATCTTCCTCGCCTTTCAAGAGAGAACGCAAGTTCGGCGGAAAATCATTTGATAAAGGCGCCGGAGGTTTCGACAAACCAGACAATAAATCCAGGAAAGCTGACGACAAGCCAGCGTTCATAAATAAGTTCGACAAACAACCGGGCGACCAGGAAAGAACCGGCGGATTTGGCAACAAACCAAGGAAAACCGACGATAAACCAGCTTTCAGAAGCAAGTTCGATAAACAACAGGGCGAGTCTGCAGGCGATCGCCCGCTGCGCAAGCGTACCTATAAAAACGGCAACGACGACAGCGCTTTCCATTTCCACGGCGATAGCAAAAAAGGAGGAAAAGAAACTCCAAGCGGCTTTAACCGCCAGAAATTTTTTGATAAAGCCAACGAACGCTTTGCAGACAAACAGGAAAGGAAGATCCAGCGGAAAACAGAAACTTCAGGCGCTAAACCGGCAAAAGAGCCTAAACAAAGCAGTTTCGGACCCGGCGAAATGCCGCTGAACAAGTTTGTTGCGCACTGTGGTCTTTGCTCCCGCAGGAAAGCCGTTGATTATATCAAAGAAGGAAAGATCAGCGTGAACGGCGCCGTGGTGTTTGAACCGGCTACAAAGGTAACTGCCCAGGACGTGGTAACCATGCAGCAAAAACGGATCACGCCAACCAAGAACCTGGTCTACATCCTCCTGAATAAACCTAAAGGATATATCACCACTACCGACGATCCGGAAGGCCGCAAAACGGTAATGGACCTGATAGAGGAAGCTGCGGAAAACGAGCGCGTATACCCAGTGGGCCGCCTCGACCGCAATACTTCAGGCCTCCTGCTGCTCACCAACGATGGAGAATTAGCCCAACGTCTTGCTCATCCTAAACATAATATTAAGAAAATTTACCAGGTAGAACTGGATAAACCGCTTACCAAAACGGACTTCGACAAGATCCTGGCCGGCGTTACCCTGGAAGATGGAGTAGCAGTGGTAGATGCCCTGGGATATGTAGATCCGCGCGACAAAAAGCAGCTGGGTATCGAGATCCATAGCGGCAAAAACCGCATCGTACGCCGTATTTTCGAGCACCTGGGTTATACAGTAGAGAAACTGGACAGGGTTATGTATGCAGGCCTGACGAAAAAGAACTTGAACCGCGGCCAGTGGCGCTTCCTGACAGAAAAGGAAGTGATAGTACTGAAACATTTCAAAACCAATCTATAATCCCGGATGCGTTTAGCTGAACATATTATACTTGAGACACCCGATTTTGTAGTAGTCAACAAACCATCTGGCGTACTGACCTTGCCAGACCGCCATGATAACGAACTTACTTCGCTGATCGCTATCATGAAAAAAGCGTATGGCGAGATCTATACTGTTCACCGCTTAGACCGCGATACCAGTGGCATTATCCTTTTTGCCAGAACAGAAGCGGCTCATAAATATTTTTCCCAGCTTTTTGAAAGCAGAGATGTAAAGAAATTTTACCTGGGCATTGTAAGTGGAGAATTGGCCACCAAACAGGGAAATGTGAGCGAAGGAATAATGGAGCACCCGGTTCAGAAAGGCAAGATGGTAACCAACCGCAAGGGCAAGGCGTCGTCGACCGATTATGAAGTACAGGAAGAATTCGGACTGTATAGCCTCGTCAGGATGCAGATCCACACGGGTCGTACCCACCAGATCAGGGTTCACATGAAATTCCTGGGGCACCCCATTGCGGTAGATGAACTTTATGGCAGCGCCGAACCTATCCGCCTCTCTGCCATCAAGAAGAAATTCAAGCTGGGAAAACATACAGAAGAGGAACGCCCGTTGTTAAGCAGGCTGGCATTGCACGCTTCAACGCTGATGTTTAAAGGACCCGACGGCCAGGAATATACCATCGAGGCTCCATTGCCGAAAGACATGGCAGCCGTATTAACACAGTTGCGCAAACACAAGGGGAAGAGTTTCACGCAAAGCGGCCAAGAAGGCTAAGAGACGTAAGATATTTTTAATAAGGGACATAAGATATTTTAAGGGATATTTTAAGGGATATTTTAAGGGATATTTTAAGAGATATTTTAAGAGATATTAAAGAAAAAGAGAGGGGAAGATTGTATGCAAACAGTCTTCCCCTCTCTTTTTCTTATAAATCTTATATCTCTTAAAAAATCTTACGTCTCTTAGCCTCCTTCGCGCCTTTGCGTGAAATAAAAAAACGGGGAGAAATCCCCGTTTCGTAAAAATCAAAAACCAACCATTAAAAAAAATTTTATATAATAGCCCGTTAAGGCTTTATCAGCTATTTGTTAGGCTGAGGCGTTGTTCTCAAATAAGGCTTAATGATCTTGTGCCCTTTTGGAAAACGTGCCGGAATATCAGCCGTTGGCACTGCAGCGGTAACGATTACGTCTTCACCATCTTTCCAGTCTGCCGGGGTAGCTACGCTGTATTGTGCAGTTAATTGCAGTGAATCCAGCACGCGCAGTACTTCATGGAAGTTTCTGCCAGTAGAAGCCGGGTAAGTGATAATCAGTTTAATCTTCTTGTCTGGCCCGATAATAAACAGTGAACGAACAGTAAATGTTTCAGAGGCATTTGGATGGATCATATCATACAAATTAGCCACTGTTCTATTTTCGTCTGCAATAATAGGAAAAGTTACGTCACAATTCTGAGTTTCGTTGATATCGTTTATCCAGCTTAAGTGTTTATCAACCGGATCAACGCTGACAGCCAACACTTTAGTGTTACGTTTCGCAAACTCATCTTTCAATAAAGCTGTTTTTCCCAGCTCTGTAGTACAAACCGGAGTGAAATCTGCCGGGTGTGAAAAGAGTATTCCCCAACCGTCTCCAAGGTATTCGTAAAAATCAATCTCCCCTAAAGAGGTATTCGCTTTGAAATTGGGTGCTATATCGCCAAGTCTTAAACTCATGGTTTTGCGGTTTTAGAGAATCAAAAATAGCATTTTCCTACAAGATTTATAGACTTTTGGGCTTTTTTTTTACTTTTTCATCGTTTTTTAATATACAGGGGAAAAAATCGCCTTGAAATAGCCTGGTAACGGGTCTTAGAGGCAACTTGCTCCGCTATACTTTCCAAGAGAGAGGGAAATTTTTAAGAAATATGGATTTTCAGGCGCCCGGGAATGCGATAAAGCCTCAAAAAGGCTAAAGGTTCCTGTGGCTTTACCAGGAACCTTTAGGCTGATTAATCGGGGTCAACAAACAACAGGTAGGTTAATAAACAAACAATAGGCAAGGGTTATCAATGGATAAAATCAGGGGGTTAACAACAAGGATGTCAGGAAAATGGATACAAGGGGCTTAACCTTTAGAGGTATAAAATTGCCAGGCATAATAAGCCATACTGAAGCGGTTATCGTCTTCCAGGCCGGCCTTTAGCCTGGCTACTCCTTCCTCCAGTTCCACCTCCACGTATCCCAGGTATAGGTTATAGGTATCAGCAAGCAGCTTTACACCGTAGTCGATGGCCGCCGCTTTATCGTTCAGGGCGCAGGTTTCTTCCTTTGCAGGCATTGCCGGGCAAGCGGCAACACTTTCAATGAAATAACACAGGTCCTCTGTATAAGCGTCTAAATCGCCCGCCGGGCTTTGCAGTTGGAAAACCAGGTTATCAAATACCACCGGGTTGCCTAGTTCTGCTTCCAGGTCAATGATATCCGGCACCCTGCACATGGTTTCCAGTTTATGCACAATGCTCATCTGCACAGCTTCATGTTTGTCTAAACTGAAACGCAGCATCGTGTTCATTACTTCGTAGGTCGTAACCAGGTCGCAGGTTTTCCAGGCGCCGTCGGCCTGCAACACCTTTCCCCAAAGGGTCAAATAATTGGAATCGTCTAAAATTATCTGGCCAATTGAAATGGCTTGTACCTGCATATTTGCCGCAGTTGTATGTAGCTTATTCATAACCATTACGTTTAAGAACAATACAAAAGTATCCGGCCTCCACGCATAGAATTTGCGTAGTGAATATTTGTTTTAAATTTTTTTAATGACCCCCATAAAAGAGGGAAATATGTATTTTTATGACCTAAATTTTATCTTTTGCCAAAGAATAAAGACGCGGTGTCACGCTACCGGTGGATCGACGAACGCCTGCGCAGTAAGCAGAAACCTAAACCCACCCTTGAGAACCTCATAGAATATGTTTCCGATAAAATGGGGGTAGATGTATCTGTACGCACTATTCAGAAAGACATCCAGGATATGCGTCATGATCCTGAATTGAATTACATGGCGCCCATCGTTTACGACCGCAGCAGCGGTACCTACAGGTATGCCGACGAGAGTTTCTCCATCAACAACTCTCCTATTGAAGAAGCTGACCTGCAGGGATTGGAAATTGCTATCGGCATCCTGGAACAATTCCGCAGCCTTCCTGTCATCAGGCAGTTTGAAGACGCTATCCTGAAAATAGCCGCCAGCCTGAAAACAAACAGGGAAGCGCTGCAACATAAAGGATTAATAAAATTTACCCGCAGCTCACAGTATAAAGGCGCCGAATTTATCCCGGAAATTGTTGACGCCATCAAAAACCTGGAAGTAATACGCCTCGCCTACCAGAGTTTCGATAGGGATAAGCCTAATGAACACTGGGTAGAGCCCTATCATTTACGGGAATACCAACACCGCTTTTACCTCATCGGCAAAAGCCAGAAACGAAATGCCGTACTCACTTTTGCACTCGACAGGGTGGTAAAGCTATGGCCAACCAACAAATTCTTTGATGAACAGAATTTTGACGATGCCAGCTATTTCAAACATGCTATCGGGATCACGGTACACGATGCCGATCCTGAAAATGTACTGCTCAGCTTTACCCCAAGGCAGGGCAAATACGTAAAATCACAACCTATACATACTTCCCAGCAGATCGTTGAAGATACGCCGGACGAATGTCGTGTATCCCTCAACGTTGTGATCAATCCCGAACTGATCATGACCCTGTTAAGCTATGGCGCCCAGGTAAAAGTACTGGCTCCGGCACACCTGGCAGAGAAAGTAGCTGAAGAAGCAAAAGCAATGGCAGCCCTGTATCAATAGATCAGGATTCGTTAGCTTTACAGCATGAATACTTTCAACATTTCAGGCAACCTGGTAGATATATTCGCTAAAGACATCTACCCCGCTACCCTTCATATTACAGATGGCAGGATCACGAAGATAACCCGCGATGCACAGCCATATGATCATTATATTTTACCGGGCTTTACTGATGCACATGTGCATGTAGAAAGCTCCATGCTCATACCTTCCGAATTTGCCAGGCTGGCCGTTGTTCATGGTACGGTAGCCACGGTAAGCGATCCTCATGAAATCGCCAATGTAATGGGTGAAGCAGGCGTTGAATTCATGCTGCAAAACGGCAAACAGGCGCCTTTCAGGTTCTGTTTCGGCGCTCCCAGCTGCGTTCCGGCCACTACTTTCGAAACAGCCGGCGCTGCATTGGATGCAAACGCTGTTGCCAGGCTGCTGCAACGCCCGGATATCGGCTACCTTTCTGAAATGATGAATTTCCCCGGAGTGCTAGATCACAACCCGGAAGTAATGGCAAAAATTGCAGCGGCAAAAGCAGTGAATAAACCTGTAGACGGGCATGCCCCCGGGCTCAGGGGCGCTGCGGCCAAAGCATACGCCGAGGCTGGCATAAGCACCGACCATGAATGCTTTACACTAGAAGAAGCATTGGAAAAAATGCAGTACAATATGCATATCCTCATCCGTGAGGGCAGCGCCGCCAGGAACTTTGAAGCACTGTATCCCCTGCTGCACGAACATGCAGAAAAGGTGATGTTCTGCAGCGACGACAAACATCCCGACAGCCTCGTGGAAGGACATATTAACCTCCTGGTAAAACGGGCGCTGGACAAAGGGATTAACCTGTTCAACATTCTCCGTGCCGCCTGCATAAACCCTGTATTGCATTACAGGTTGCCTAACGGGTTGCTGAGAGAAAATGACCTGGCAGATTTTATCGTAGTAGACGATCTTCAAAACTTCAATGTGCTGGCTACCTATATCGGCGGGCTTAAAGTGGCTGAAAACGGCCATACCCTGATCCAATCTGTAGCCGCCACTCCTGTTAATAACTTTACAGCCAACGAAGTAACGCCAGCTGATTTCGCAGTACCTGCGGATGATAAAGCAACAGTAAAAATAATTGAAGCAATAGATGGTGAACTGATCACTAATGCTATCGACGGCACCCTGCCTGTGGAAAACGGTTTTGTGCAGCCCAACCTGGCAGATGATATCCTGAAGCTGGTAGTGGTGAACCGTTATAACCCAGCTCCCCCCGCCGTTTCATTCATAACAGGATTCGGCCTGCAGGAAGGCGCTATTGCTTCCTCGGTAGCGCACGACAGCCATAATATCATTGCAGTGGGAACCAGCGATGAGCTGATCGCAGCGGCAGTAAATGCAGTGATAAGGGAACGGGGCGGCATAAGCGTGGCCACCGGTACAGGTACGCAGGTATTGGCACTCCCCGTGGCAGGATTAATGAGTAACCTGGACGGATATACGATAGCTGAACAATACAGCCGGTTAGATCATGCGGCCAAAGCAATGGGCTCGAAGCTGGGCGCGCCTTTCATGACATTGTCGTTTATGGCGTTGCTGGTGATCCCACATTTAAAACTGAGTGATCTGGGCCTTTTCGACGGCGACCAGTTTAAATTACTGTGATCACCTGCGTGATCACAGTAATGTGATTTTATTTGCTTATCCAAAGAGCCCCGTTAACAGAGCTGGCAGAAGCTCCTGTAACAGAGTCCATTACATTTTCTTCCTGTCTCCAGCGCAAAGTACCTATGAACGCCATAATAAGCGCCTCTTTAAATTTAATCAGCTGCGCATCCGGTACTTCTACCGTAATGTTCAATGGCGTCAGCAGTTCTTTCAACCTGGTTACCAGGAAGGTATTAAAAGCTCCTCCACCTGTTACCAGCATGCTGGAAGTTTCGGTATTCTCTCCTTTCAAAGCGCCGGCTGCATTGGCAATTTGCCGGGCAATATGTTCCGTATAGGTCCTTAACTTGCCCTGAACAGAAATTTTCAGTTCATTGATCAGCGGCAGTACGATATCAGTACCGAAATCGTTGGCTAATGATTTAGGAGAAGGAGCTGAATAATATGGCAGGTTATTCAACTGTTCCAGCAATGCGTTATCTATTGTTCCCCCCGCTGCCAGTGCGCCCCCGTCATCGTATGGGCGGTTCAGGCCTGCTGCCAGGCTGTCTAACACCCTGTTGGCAGGGCACACATCAAACGCAATATAATCGTTGCCTACTGCAGAGATATTCGCGATTCCGCCCAGGTTCAGGTAAAATTGATGTCCTGCAAGCAGGAATTTTTCGCCTATTGGCACCAGTGGCGCCCCCTGTCCGCCGAGGGCTACATCCACAGACCTGAGATCGGTGATCACCGGCAAGCCGGTAACCGCTGTGATAGCGGCTCCATCTCCGAGTTGCGCCGTCATTTTTTGGGAAGGGATATGAAAAGTTGTATGGCCGTGAGAGGCAATAAAATGTACTTTATGATCCAGTTGATGACGTTCGATAAAAGCGAGTATCTGCTGGCCTGTATAATGGCCATAAGCTGTATGCAGCAGCAGGTAATCCCTGGCCGGCAGGTTAACTGCATCTGCCAGTTGAGCCTTCAGGGCAGGTTCGTAGGGAATGCTTTCCGCTGCCTTGATCTCGTAGGTCCACTGCCCTCTTATTTCAGTAAGAACTGCAAATACTATATCCAATCCATCCAATGAACTGCCCGACATAGTGCCGATCACATTATAAACCATCTGCTTAAAAAATTTGAGCAAAGGTAAATTATTAACTTTTAAGCTGCCAGCCGGCGGCCCAATTCCATAAATTTTTCGGTATTTTGCGACCCAAATAAATCGCTCATGATTATTAATCTCAGTGAAACCAATTCATTGGTTGGAGAATGGTTAAGTGAAATAAGAAGTATTGACGTACAGCAGGATCGTATGCGTTTCCGGCGCAATATGGAAAGGGTTGGTGAAGTGGCTGCGTACGAGATCAGCAAAACATTGGATTACGAAGATAAGGAGGTAACTACCCCGCTGGGTATCGCTACCTGCCGGGTTCTGAAATCGCAGCCTGTACTGGCTACTATTTTACGGGCCGGCCTGGCGCTGCACCAGGGCGTGTTGCACTATTTCGATAAAGCTGACCATGCTTTTATTTCCGCCTACCGCAAACATAATCATGACGGCTCGTTCGACATCAGCCTCGAATATGTAAGCACTCCTTCGATTGACGGACAAGTACTTATACTTTCTGATCCGATGCTGGCAACCGGCGCATCACTGGTTAAAACCATTGAGCACCTGGAAGAAATTGGCAAGCCCAGCCATATTCACCTGGTAGTGGCCATTGCCTGCACCGTAGGGATTGAATATGTACTTAGGAATACTAAGTCTCCTATTACCATCTGGGCCGGTGATATTGATGATGAACTGACTGCGAAGGGGTACATTGTTCCGGGCCTTGGAGATGCCGGAGACCTGGCTTTTGGAAATAAATTACAACAATAATAAAAAAATAACGTTTTCGGATAGTGATTCCGTATCTTTTGATACGAAATTGCTATCCGTTTTTTATTGCATAGATGATACAATACATGATTTTTATTTGAGATATGATTTAATTAACGTACCTTCACCAGCATATACCTATGATGCTTTTTTTAAGCTAGAACACTATGAAAAGAGCTTTACTATTCTTGACCATATTACTTTATTTTAATCCTTTGCGGGCCCAGGATCCGCACTTTTCCCAGTTTTTTGCTTCACCGCTCACCCTTAACCCAGCTTTTACAGGTTTATTTTCCGGCGATTACCGCATATCGGGCAACTATCGTTCTCAATGGCGTAGCATATCTTCTCCTTTTGTAACCGGAACAATGGCTGTGGATTTTGGTATCCTGAAAAACGTGATCTCGTATACGGATATCTGGGGAGTAGGATTGATGGCGATGTACGACAGAACAGGAGGCGGAGCGTTAACTTCTACCTACCTTTCTGCCAGCACTGCGTACCACAAAGGACTTGACCCTGAAGGCAATCATACGCTGGCCATCGGGTTACAGGGTACTTTTGTACAGAAGAGAATAGACAATACCAAGTTGCAGTTTGAAAACCAGATAGATAACAATGGCTATAATCCGGCCATTCCCAGTAACGAAACATTGGTAAACCCGAAGATCTCGTACTTCGATCCTAATATCGGCATCCTGTATAACGGGTTAATAGGAGAATCGTCGAACATTTACCTGGGCGCCTCCTATTACCATATTACCCAGCCTACCGAGTCGTTCATGAACCTGACACAGAATCGATTAAGCTATCGCTGGACTGTTCATGGCGGCGGCTCTGTTCCTGTAAACGGGCGTGGCGACAGGTTTCACGGAAGTGTTCTGTACATGAAGCAAAGCACGGCCAGCGAATTCACATTCGGCGGAGCTTACGGATTTATGCTGAACGATATGGACGATAACCCTACCACTTTTTACCTGGGCAGCTGGTACCGGTTGAAAGATGCGGTTATTCCGTATGTGGGACTGGAAATTAAAGGATTCCAGATCGGCCTGACTTACGATACCAACGTATCTACTTTAAAACCTGCATCCAACTACCGCGGAGGTGTGGAGATCTCTGTTATTTACATCCGCACCAAGAACGAGAACAACAAGTATAAAACACTTTGCCCCAGGTTCTAGCTCATACAACATAGGGGTTTAGTAGGAAAGAATACAGTAAAATCTGTATTCTTTATTCGTATTTCGTAATACTTTCCTTAGTTTGCAACTTCTTTAACCGTGAACAAAATTAATTCCGTCACACTAAAATCGTAGAGGCGTTGTTTTCATTCAGAGAAGTACTGTCGGCTATTCAGTCATACGGGAAGGCCCATCAATTCATTATGAAGCATAAATTATGGAAATGGATACTCATCCCCGGCATAATTTACTGCATACTGTTTATACTGGGCTTTTATTTCGTTTGGGGTTATTCCGGCGCTTTTGTGGAGTGGCTGACCAGGCTTTTACATATTACCGACTGGGTGCAGGACCTGGAAAGCAGCTGGGTAAGTTTTCTTTTTATCCTGGTAGGCTTTTCTGTGCAGGTGATATTTGTTTACTGGTATTTCTCCTATTTCAAATATTTGTTTCTCATAGTCGCATCGCCTGTTTTTTCTTACCTGTCCGAAAAAACAGAAGCGATACTTGAACATAAAGAATTTCCATTCAGCTGGTCGCAACTGGGCCAGGATATTATGCGTGGCATTAAAATGTCGTGCAGGAATATCGTTTACCAGACCGGCGCAATACTGGCCTTGCTGCTGGTATCGTTTATCCCGGTTGTTGGATGGCTTACGCCGATGATCGGTTTCTTTATTGAATCATATTTCTATGGGTTCGCGATGATGGATTACAGCTGCGAAAGACACCGGCTGAATATGTCGCAAAGCATCAGCTTCATCCGGCAGCACAGGGGTATGGCTCTTGGCAATGGAATGGTGTTCTATATTTTCATGTTGCTCCCCGTTATAGGCTGGATGCTGGCTCCCTCTTACGCGGTAATAGCTGCTACTATCGATTTACAGGATAAAAGATTGCGATAATGAGCAAGGAGACCGGAAGCGTATATTTAATTCCTACCGTTTTAAGCCCGGATACATTATTTGCCATCCCCGCTTATGTAACTGCCATCGCGCAGCAACTGACGGTATTCTTTGTAGAGAACGAAAGAACTGCCCGCAGGTACCTGAAAGCGCTGGACAAGCAGATCAATATAGACAATCTCCTGCTTGTTCCCATGAACGAGCACCAGGCGCCCGACATCGCCCTGGCAAAAAAACTTCTCACAGAAGGAAAAGACATCGGGGTGATGAGCGAAGCCGGCGTACCGGCCATTGCCGACCCAGGCAACCTTGTTGTAAAAGCTGCGCATAGTATCAATGCGCCTGTTATCCCGATGGTAGGGCCCAGCTCTATCCTGCTCGCATTAATGGCCAGCGGCATGAATGGACAGAATTTCCAGTTTGTTGGCTACCTGCCGGTTAAAGCGCCTGAAAGAGTGAAAATGCTGAAGGAACTGGAACATGATTCTGAAAGAAAAAGGCAAACGCAACTCTTTATTGAAGCTCCCTATCGTAACAATCAACTGCTGAAAGATATACTAGATAACTGTAAGGAATATACGCAGCTTTGCATAGCCGTTGACATTACAGGACCTACTGAATTCATCAAAACAAAAAGTATCCGGGATTGGAAAAAACAATCGCCGGACCTTCATAAGAGACCGGCGATTTTCCTTTTATACGCTGGGAGAGAATAGATCACGGGATCTGCGCTCCCGTATTGGCATCTCTGATAGAAATAATACTGTCTACAATAAATGGGCTGAAACCTCTCCAGGGTATAGCCCCCAGGTATTCCTTATAGTGAAGTTCTACCGCTTTTCCGCTGGCATTCATCAGGCGCTGGGCCACCCGTTCATCGGTCACTGAAAACTCGAACTCGTTAGACTGTATGGTACCAGCCACTTTTCCGCGATAACCTGACTGGATCAGCTTTCCTTCATAGGTTTTAAAAATGTATCCTTTCTGTACAAAGTAGTTGAGCTCCCCGGCTTTTACGCCTTTACCGAATACGAAATAGAACTTGTAGAAGAACCCTCCGCCGAGTAATACTACAATAACAAGGATTACAATAAATAGAAATCGGCCCATAGATTGTTTTTATTTACCAGGATTAAAAGTATTTATCTACAAGATAAATGAATCCTGCCATACCTACCGCACCTAATTCCAATTCGCGTTTGTTTACGCCTTCGAACACATCATTGGCAGCGTGGTGAACATCAAAATAACGCTGGGAATCAGGAATTAGTTCAGCCATCGGCGTATCAAGCAGTCTATGCAGTGGACCAATGTCGGTACCGCCGCCATCTTCACTGAAATCATATACTCCATACGGCTCCAGCAACGGACGCCATTTTTGTATCACCGCCTTTTTCTCTGCACTCATGGAAGAGGCAAAACCTCTGGGCGTAAACCCGCCGGCATCACTTTCCAGCGCCAGGATATGCGTTTCATTCTTTGCCTTTGCCACTTCCGCATATTTGCTGCCTCCGCGGGCTCCATTCTCTTCATTGGCAAACAACACAAAACGGATAGTCCTGGATGGTTTAATCCCCGCTGCTTTATACGCCCTCAGCACTTCTATGGTTTGCACGCAACCGGCGCCGTCGTCCTGCGCGCCTTCACAGATATCCCACGAATCCAGGTGCCCGCCAACCGTGATGTATTGGTCGGGATGCTGACTTCCCTTTATTTCTGCAATTACGTTATGCCCGATAGTATCCTGTAACATCTGGCAATTTGTTTTGAGGAAGATATTGGCAGAAGGATCGTCTTTTAATCTTGCACTCAGCATATCGGCATCTTCCAGTCCTATAGCTACAGCAGGTATTTTGGCGTAGGCCGTATCATAATGCGTACCTCCTGTATGCGGGAAGTTATTGGCGCCATGCGACATGGAACGAACGATCACTGCCACAGCTCCGTATTTTGCAGCCCTGCTGGGGCCATTTGAGCGGTATTTTACCGCATCCCCGTAAGCATGGAAGGTCTTAATAAATCGCGGGTTGAAATGATAGTTGTAGAAAACTATTTTTCCTTTCACCTGGTCTTTCTTTGCTTCCAGTTCATCAAAGGAACCGATCTCAATTACCGGCGCCGTCACTCCTTCGGGGCTGGTAGCCACGGAGTTACCTAAGGCAAGTATGTTCAAAGGGGGAATAAAATCACGGCGTTTGGAAATGATCCTCGCTTCTTCCTTTTCACCTCTTACCCAGTGAGGCACCATGCATTCCTGTAAATAAACGGTATCGGCGCCTGCGGCTTTAAAAGCTTCCACGCCCCATTGTTCGGCCTTAACCATCTGGGGAGAGCCGGCCAGCCTGCCTCCGATTTGCTTTGTCAATACTCTCAGGTTTTCATAAGCCGTGCTATGAGTTAAAACTTCATCGGCTATCTTTCTGATGGTGAGTGAGTCGCCATTTCGCCCCATTGCTAAAATCGGCATAGCGCAGGCACATAAAACTGGCATCAGGTACTTCTTCATACGTTTCGCTAACACAGGTTAATAAATCATTAAAACTAATCAAAAAATAGGGATTAAAAGGCTTCAAAAAACTTCAACTTCTCTTCAAAATCCGTTGTTATACGGGTAGCTTTTTCATTAAAAATGATGTAAAATTAACAGACTGATGACGGAGCTGGGGAAACGGGGAGTTAATATCCAATTTGCTTTTATGTACCTTTGCAGAATGCTAAAAAGATACTCATGCGCATAGGAATAGTATGTTACCCGACTTACGGAGGTAGTGGGGTATTGGCCACAGAGCTGGGTAAAGCTCTGGCAGATAAAGGCCATATGGTTCATTTTATCACTTATCAGCAGCCGGTGAGGCTCAATGCGTTCCACGCAAACATATATTACCACGAAGTTCAGGTTCCGACATACCCGTTATTCGATTTCCCGCCTTATGAATCTGCCCTGAGCAGCACAATGGTAGATGTGATCATTAACCAGAAACTGGACCTCCTTCATGTTCACTACGCCATCCCTCACGCTTCTACAGCCTATATGGCAAAACAGATCGTAAAGAAACATGGCAGAACAGTTCCGTTCATTACAACACTGCACGGTACCGATATTACACTGGTAGGAAAAGACAAGACATATGAACCGGTGGTGACCTTTTCCATCAACGAATCTGATGCTATTACAGCGGTATCAGAAAACCTCAGGGACGAGACGTATAAATCTTTCCCTATTGAAAAAGATATAGCAGTGATCTACAACTTTGTGGATACCCAACGTTTCAGCCGTCGCGAGCTGCCTCATTTCAGGCAGGCAATTGCGCCGAACGGCGAGAAAATACTATTGCACGTTTCCAACTTCCGTAAAGTTAAACGGGTACCCGATGTAGTAAAGGTTTTCGCATTGGTACGTAAAGAGATCCCGGCAAAATTGCTGCTGGTGGGCGATGGTCCGGACCGGCCGTCGATCGAGTGCCTGTGCAGGGAATTAGGTATTTGTGAAGATGTAAGGTTTGTTGGTAAACAGGAACAACTGGAAGATGTGATGTCGATCAGCGACCTTTTCCTCTTACCATCTGATTACGAGAGCTTTGGACTGGCTGCACTGGAAGCAATGGCGGCAAGAGTGCCTGTTATCTCTTCCAATGCCGGCGGGTTACCGGAGATCAATATTCCCGGCCAGACTGGTTATATGAGCAATGTGGGAGATGTTGAAAACATGGCTGCCAATGCACTGAAATTGCTGAAAGATGAAGCTTTGCTTGAAAAAGTAAGACAAGGTGCATGGGAGCAGGCGCAACGTTTCCATATCGACAATATCATACCTAAGTATGAGGCATTGTATGAAGAAGTTTTACAAAACCAGGTACAGTTGCTCTAACGACGACGTATCCAGCTTTCAGGATTTTGTTTAGTCATATTCCGGTATACCTGTAGTTCTATCTCTCCGTTACTTCCGCCCGACGCCGGCGCCGCAGAGCCAAGAACATGCCCTCGCTTTACAGAGGCGCCCTTACTTACCTGGACGTTGACAAGCCTGACATAATTGGTGAAATATTTTCCATGGCGCAGGGTAACCATATATCCTGCGCCTGGCACCTGGAACACCATAATAACTTCCCCGTCGAAGATCGCCTTTACAGGCGCGCCCTGTGCGGTGGCGATAATAATACCGTTGTTATCCACATCTATCTTCCCTACTCTTCCGGCTCCGAAATGCCCTGTTATCCTGCCCGCATCTACAGGCCAGGGCAACCGCCCTTTATTGGCTTCAAAATCATGCGCCAGGGATAAGGCTTCGGGCGTAGCAACCAACGCTTCTTCGGAAGTCATTTTTACCGGCGTCTCTTCTTCCGGTTCTTCCGCTTTCTTTTCCGGAAGCGGTTTAACCGGTTTATGCGCTTTCTTTGCAGCTGCAATAGCGGCTTTTCTTCTTGCTTCCTCTGCCTGTTTCCTTTTCAGGGCTTCCGCTTTTCTCCTGGCCAGCGCCTGTGCTGCGGCTTTTCTGCGAGCTTCTTCAATTTCTCTCCTGATCGCGGCCTGGATGGCCTGATCCACTTTCTTTGCGGCTATCTTGTTGGCTTCTATTCGTTGTTGCAGATCTTTTTCCTGGTCTTTGAGCTGGGCAATGGTCTGGTCGGTTTCTTTCTTGTCGGCTACCAGAACATTCCGCTGCTGTTGCTCTGAACGGAGTGCAGTTGCTTTCTTGGCTCTCTGGGTTTCAAGGTCCGCCAGTTTCTGGCTCAGCAACGAGCGTGTAGATAAGAGGCTTTCGGCCTGGCGGCGCCGGCTCTCCCTGTACTGGCGCAGGTACTGGTACCTGCGTATGGCATCATTGAAGCTGTTGGCAGAGAAGAAGAAGCTAAGCACGTCGTAGCTATCCCTCGATTTGTAGGCGTAAACCAGCAACTCGGCGTACCTGGCCCGGAGTGAGTCCACTTCCTTTTCCAGCGTACGTACGTTATCGTTAGTTGAGCTGATATCTCCCTCTATTTCTTTCAGTTCCCGGTTAATGTTATTGATCTGGGCATTACGGTTGGCGATCTTTTGCTCCAGCTCCCGTTGTACTGCGAGGTTTTGTTTTGCTGATCTCCTGTTCGCCTGCAAAGCCTTGTTAGCCTCGGCTATTTCTTTCAGCAATTGTTCTTTTTGTTTCTCAAGGGAAGCGCGCGCCTGTTTGGTACCTCTCTGCGCATACAACAGAGCAGGCAACAGCCATAAAGCCATCAGGAGAGGGATCAACTTTCTCAAAAACAAGTGCATTTGGTTAGTAAGTACTATGGAAGGCGATTACCTTCTGCGAATCCATTGTTCCGGATTCTGTTTATTCACACCTTTCCATATCTGCAGTTCAACTTCACCGGTGTTTTCAATATCATTGGTGCTGGCTGTACCAATTATCTGGCCAGTTTTTACCATGTCCCCTTTTTTCACCCGGGTAGTTTGCAAACGTACATACGTAGTAAAGTATTGTCCGTGACGAATAATAATCACGTAACCTGATCCAGGCATTACTACTACGGATTTTACCTCGCCATCAAAAATTGACTTCACTGCTCCTCCCTTCGTGGTAGCAATAACAATTCCGTCGGAAGGTACCTGTATGTGTTCCATTACCGCGTGTTGGTGAATGCCAAAGTGCTCGATAATATTTCCTGCATCTACAGGCCATGGAAGTTTTCCCCTGTTTGCTTCAAAGCTTTCTGACAGCGCAAGGGCTTCCGGAGTAGCCTCGAGCACGTTCTCTGTACGTGTTGCTGGTTTCTCTGGTTCAGGCGCTGCAGGTTTAGGAGCTGCAGGAGCCGGGGTTGGCGTAGCCGGTGCAGGGGTTGCAGGTGCATTGTTATTATTTGCAGCGGCAGCGGCTTTTTCTCTTTCCGCATCGGCCAGCGCAGCTCTCCGCGCTTCTTCTTCCCTTTTTCTCTTTTCCTCAGCAGCTTTACGGCGCGCAGCTTCTTCTTCGGCAGCCTTACGGCGGGCCTCTTCAATTTCTTTCCTGATCACCGCCCTGATGGCCGCCTGAACTTTCTGTGCGTCTTTCTTTCGCTGGTTAATATCAGCCACTAATTCTTTTTCTCTTCCTTTCAACTTATTTAGCACTTCATCCTTCTCCTTCTTATCCTGCTCCAGGGTAGCCCGTTGTTCCTGTTCTGTTTTCAGGGTTTCGGCACGTTTTACCTTTTGCGACTGGAGATTGGCTACTTTCTTATTCAGCTGTTCCTGGGTAGAAAGGATATTATCGGCCTGGCGACGGCGATATTCGCGGTACTGCCTTAAATACTGAAAACGTTTCACCGCATCGTTAAAACTTTCTGCGGAGAACACGAAGTTGAGCATGTCGTAAGAGGAACGATACTTATACGCATATACGACAAGTTGTGCATATTGCGCTTTCAGCGTGTCCAGGTCTTTCTGCAGGGTTTTGATATCCCTTGTTGCAGTATTGATATCACCGTTGATGAAATTGATCTCATCGTTGATGTTATTGATCAAACGGGTACGTAGTGTGATCTTGTCTTTTAACGCCCTTAGCTGGCCAAGGCTTTCTTTTGTAGATTTCTTTGTTTCCTTCAGTTGTTCGTTGGCTTCATCAATCTCACGCTGCAATTCCCTTTTCATACGTTCCAGGTCTTCGCGCGATTGTTGCTGTGACTGGGCAGGCGCCTGGGCAACCAGCATGGTCGGCATTAACCAGATGATTAACATGAACGGGAAAAGCTTCTTCAAATACAACATGACTGAATTATAACTATAAATTTATTTACAAGATACAACCTTTCTAAGTTAATGCACTACATCCTTTTGTAGGAGGATGGCATACTAAAAGGAAATGTTAAAGGGATATCAAAATCGTAACGGGTGAAGTCTAACGACACCTTGGTCACATTCTTTTCTTCTACATAAATTCTCCGGGTTGTGGGGAATTTACGGCCGGCTACTTTGGCATAGTCGCCATAGGTCAGTTCGCATGAACGCCTCACTGGCGCGGTGCTGTCTTTATCTATCACTTTGCTTTGCTGCAGTACGTAATCGTCGGCATATACGTTGAACAAACTGGTGAACTTATTATGATCGCAACTGAACGAGATGATGGAAGGCGTTTTGATCACCTGGTAAACGGAGTCTGTCAGGTACACCGGGTTACCGATAAGCATATCCTGCAGGGTCTGAAAATCGAAAGGAATATTGAGCAGTTCTTCTGCATCAGCCATTCTTCTCAGGTATAACTGTTTATCCAGCCGGTTATACATTTTCAGGCTGTCTGGCGTGATCACTGCCCTGATCACTTCGTCTACGATCGGTGCAGAAACCGAGATCCAGATGATGCTGTCTTTCTTTATGCGGAAAGTTGCATTCAGGTTGTTATGGCTTTTCTTGTCAGTTTCAAATGCCAGTTTCATTTTGCCTGAAAAGGTATTGAAATTGATATGGTTGGCCTGTATTCCTTTTAACATCTCTGCAGTGAACTGTTGCATGGCTTTAATAGCAGCGCTGTCTTCCGTTTTTACAACGGGGCTTTTGCTGGTATCTGCAGCCGGGAACGTGTTCCTGGCCAGCTTGCGGGGATGGCGGCACGCCATCATAACGGTTATGCTAAAAAAAATTAAAAGTGTAATGGTTATGTTTCTCTTCATCGAGTAAATGATCTTAAAGCTAAACGCCTATTGAATATATCTTTTCTCAGCGATCTTACGGGCCAGGTCAACAGAAGATGCACCTTTTTCTTTTGCCTTTTGCCAGTACTCCACTGCTTTTGTTACTTCTTTCAGATTATAAAGGATATCCCCATAATGCTCTAAGACATTCGGATTTTTCTGGGCGTCCGGATATTGAAGGGCCTTCTCTATCCAGATCTTTGCCTCTGCATATTTTTCCTGTCTGAACAAGATCCAGGCGTAGGTATCCATATAAGTCGGGCTCTCCGGTTCAATTTCCAGCGATTCCCTGGACATCTGCTCTGCTCTTTCGAGGTTTTCGCCTCTTAAAGAAAGATAGTAGCTGTAGTTATTCATGATCAGCGCGTCTTTAGGCCTGTAGCGTAACGCGGTTTCATAACTACTGTCCGATTGGTGATGTTGCCCTGTTGCATGATAGGCATCGCCTAACAGGGAATAAATATCTCCCAGAAATCTTCTTTCCCCGTTTCCAATTTCCAGCGCTGTATTCAGCGAACTGATAGCGCTTGGATATTGCTGTAACAGGAAACTGGCTACCCCTTTAAAATAATAGCCCATGAACTCCCTGGGGAATTTGTTGGTGACGTTGTTACTAAGCGCCAGTAAAGCGGCAGGATCATTTTTCCTGCTATAGATCCACATCAGCTGGTACCAGACAGAAAACCTGGTATCATCCAGTTGTATGGCTTTTTTATAATTCACTTCCGCACTGTCCAGCAAATCGGCCTGCGAAAACATATCGCCCCGCAGTGCATACGCTTTGGCATCTTTAGGATGCGCTTTGATGATCAGGGAAGTGAGCTTTAATCCTTCTCCTAACTTGGTAGAATCCAGGTTCATCATCTGCAGGTAAGGATACACATAAGCTACTTTTTCGTCTATGCTATAAGATGGATTGGCAAAAGCTTTACTAAGGTTAGACCAGTAGCCCTGCTGATCATTGTTCTTTTTTGCGTAGGAAGAAAGCGCAATCAATGCCCTGGCGTTGTCAGGGTCTTTCGACAGGATCTGGCGATACACTTTGGAAGCCTCTTCTGTAAGGTCATTGGCGTCGTAGATCTCTGCCAGCAACAGGTAATACCTGATCTCATCAGGGCTTCTGTCAATAAGTTTCTTCACTTCTGCCGCTGCTTCATTCACCATACTCAGTCTCAGCAACAGACGTTGTTTCTGGTAGATGATCTCTTCAACGGGTCCGACCTTATCTTCCAGCTGGCTGAATACAGCGAGGGCCGAAGCGAATTTATTGGCTTTCGCCAGCGAGATACCTTTATTGTAGAGGTAATCTTCGTTGTCGGGGAATTGATGCGTTAATTTATCGAATACAATGGCGGCGCTGTCGAATCGCTCGTTGACTGCATAAGCGTCTGCCAGCGTTACTGACATCCAGTGGTTGCCGGGATCCAGTGCCACTGCCTGACGGGCATAGTTTAAGGCAGCAACCGGATTTTGCAGTTCCATATGCAGCCTTGCCAGTTCATAATAAACAGTAGCATTCTGTTTGTTTAACCGCAGGTAATCTGAGTATTGAACAACCGCTGTTTTATAATCGCCCAGCATTTTGGACCGTTGTGCGGCGAAAAAGAGGCTGTCGGCCCTTTGTGCCAGCACGGCAGCGTTCCTGGCTGCAACGCTTCGGGAAGTATGTTTACTTCCACTGCAAGCCGCCGCCAGCAATACTCCAGTTAGCCCTATTACGGTTAAGTAGATCCTCATTCATTAGGATTTGCCCGTATGACCAAATCCTCCAGTGCCCCGAACAGTTTCTGTCAGTACCGTAACCGGTTCAATAACTGCCTGCACAAAAGGAGCGATCACCATTTGTGCAATACGATCGCCTGGCTGGATGGTTTGCGGTTCGTTTGATAAATTGATCATAATTATCTTGATCTCGCCACGGTAGTCGGCATCAATGGTACCGGGCGTATTCAGCAATGTTAATCCCTGCTTGATCGCAAGTCCGCTACGGGGCCGGATCTGGGCTTCATATCCCGCAGGCAGTTCCATGAACAATCCTGTAGGAATTAACATTCGTTCCAATGACTGTAATGTAACAGCAGTTTCCAGGTGCGCGCGCAGATCCATTCCTGCTGCGTCGGCTGTTGCATAAGCCGGCAATTCATTACCGGACTTGTTAATGATTTTCACTATGATATCCGCCATTGGACAAAGATATTTTAAATAATTACGAATTACGAATGGAGTAGCGCCTAATACATCAGCGGTTGTTCCTTAACCCGGAAGATGCTCCAGCAACACAACTGCATGGGCTGTTACGCCTTCTTCCCTTCCTACAAAACCCAACTTCTCTGTTGTTGTAGCCTTGACAGAAACATCCTCCACGCTAATATGCAATATTTTTGCTATAACCTCCTGCATCGCCGGCACATAAGGTTTGATCTTAGGCGCCTGCAGCAGCAACGTACTGTCGACATTCACAACCTGGTAGCCTTTTTCACCGATCAGCTGTGCGCATTTAGCCAGCAATATTTTACTATCGATATTTTTATAGGTATTGTCGGTATCCGGGAAATGAACCCCGATATCGCCCAATGATAACGCTCCTAACATAGCATCGCAGATGGCATGCAATAATACGTCCGCATCGCTGTGTCCTAAAGCGCCTTTATGATGTGGTACCTGTACCCCTCCAAGCCAGAAGTCACGTCCTTCAACCAGTTGATGAAAATCGATTCCCAGACCAATTCGAATCCTGCTCATAATTTAATTTTTAGTTTCCTGCCAATTTGCAAGGTAAGGCAATAAAAATAAAAATCCCTCCGTCTGCCGGAGGGATTCTATCATAAAATTTTGTTATTTAATCATTTAACAGAACTCCTTACCAGCCGGTGCGGCTTTCTTCATCCCTGGGGCCCAGATCAAAGGTCAGGGTGAAGCGTAAGGTGTTGGAGAGCGGGTTGCGCTGAGTTCCGGTGCCGCTTGGAACCAGATAAGAGAAGTTAAGGCCGAAGATGTCGTATTTCACACCCATACCGGCTGTAAAATACTTCCTGTTACCTTTATACTTATTCTCGTTAAAATACCCCGCCCTTACTGCAAATACCTTGTTATACCAGTATTCCATACCTACGGAATACATCAGTTCCTGCAGTTCTTCTTTCATACCTCCCGGTGCATCGCCAAAAGAACTGAAGATCCCTTCCAGGGTGCCTTTGGATTTATAGTTACCGCTGGAATCAGGGGTTGGTACCAATAGTTTACTGATATCCAGGGCAAAGGTCAGGTCATTTTTTTCGTCGAGCGCCACGGTATATGCGCCTCCCAATGTGAGGTTGGTAGGCAGGAAGTCTTTATACTGGGCAGAACTGGTGTAAGAAAGTTTAGCACCCAGGTTGGAAATAGCAAAACCCAGGCTCAAACGGTTAGACAGTCCATCGTCTTTTTCAAAATCTTTGGTATAGAAACCGGAGAAATCTACGGCGAAAGTTTGCGCGGGTTTGATCACCACGTTATCCCTTGTCTGGCCGCCAGCGAGGTTAGAATATATATAATGCCCGGTTAAGCCCAGCGAGAAATGTTCTCCAAGTTTGCGGGCATATCCTGCATCCAGGGCAAATTCTCTTGGCCTGAAATCGCCGGTTGGCACACCGGTAACATCTGTAAAATTGATAGTTCCTAAAGAGAAGTAGCGTAAGGAACCTGAAACTGCCTGTACATCATCCAATTTCGTATACCCTGAAACTGAGGCCAGGAATACGTCATTTACCAGTTCCTTTAACCATGGTGTATAGGTTACTGCAATACCAGCATTTTTTTCCGCGAATGGCAGTTTGGAAAGATTGTTATAGATAGAATAAGCATCCGGCGAAATAGCTACTCCTGCATCTCCCATTGCACCGCTGCGGGCATCCGGGGTAATTCTCAGAAATGGTACGGCTGTATTCACCACATTAGTACGACCATCTATCTGCCCCGTAGTGATTTGCGCTGAGGTATTAAAACTTAAGAAAGTACAGTAAACGAGCGCGAAGCCCATTATTACCTTTCGGATCATGCAGATTTTGTATTTGATAAAAATGTAAAAATAATCTAATTTATTAAAATATAACAGAAAGGGGGTTTATTGGGATAATGGTAAAAATTATTTTCCTGCATAGGTTATAAAATAACCAGCTTTCCGCCCTTAACTTTTGCTCCTTTGCTCGATTTGATCGTTAACCGGTACAGATATAACCCGGTTGATAATCTTGCTCCCGAATCATTACGACCATCCCAGGGCATTCCATCAAAACGACTGTTGGCCGAAATTATTGTATCTCTCAACGTTTTTACCAACTTTCCTTCCAATGTAAAAACCTGTAAGGTAACCGCTAACTCTTCTCCCGGCTGGTTGTGAATAAATGAAAAACGTGTGTAACCCTGAACAGGATTAGGATAATTCTTCACATCCTCAACGGCCAGCGTATTATCTGCAGCAACAGTAAAGTTAATGGTAACTTCAGACTTATTATTATAGTTGTCCCATGCCTGAATTGTAATACTATGTAAGCCTGTCGACAATCTGCTCAAAGGATACCGGATGTTTCCCTTTTGAAAATTATCCAAATATGCCTCAAAAAAATCATTTAGCACAATATAATCTATGCCATCGACAACCGCTATGACCCGGTGGGCCGGATCTCTCCCACTGATGTTGATGCCGCTGTTATCTGCCAGGTCTACCAACAAGGTAGGCGTTGGCCCGACTATATCATAATTATTGAAACGGCGGCTATCTACCCAGGCGTTTATAACGGGTCCGGCTATATCTGCCGGAACATTGGCGGCCTGCCCTCCGGTTATAAAACCGTTTACAGATCCGGCGCCATCTGTTTGACTGTTGTTGGCATAGTAGCTTATCGTTCCCTTTCCATCTCCGGAGCTGATGTCTTTGGGCGTCACAAAGGTAAAAGAAAAATAACCGTTTGTGATAGTTTGGGACCCCTGAAATAAGATATTTTTTTGCTGTTGCCAGGCTGCAGGGATGCTTCCTGCGTCATTTCCCCTGGTTTGAGAGGTTAGCGGCTGGTCGTAAATTATCGTGTATAGCGTACCATTAAAATCATTTACGGGGGTTCCGGATCCGGAGGCTATATGTCCTTTCACGACGTAGGTACTTAACGCCTTCAGGGAATCTATTCCCACTGCCCCGTTGATGCTGTCTGTGACCACTTTATAACGGGGATAGGCTAAACGAAGCGCAGGATCGCCAAGCAGCTGGAATTTACGGTTATTGATAAAATCGTTCGACTGCTTAAACGTATTGTTCTTGGCTGTTTTTGCCGCTTCTCCCAACCCGCCGCCGGTAGCTGTCAATAAAGCTTTTAAATAATTTTCGTTCATCAGGCGGTTGGATGCCGCAACTACCGCCCTTGTAGTGGTCATTAGGCCAATGGCGCCTCCATCCCTCATGAAAAGGATCTTATGGCCTAACGACACGATCCCCGGATCATCGAACGGCGCGAAATCGCAGGTTGCCGTTACAAACAAAGGTAGCCTATCCCCATTCTGCCATTTCCCCAGGCTACCTGCATCAACCACGCTTTCCGCCGCCAGCCTTGCATTGCTGCCGTGCCCTGTATAATTCACTATCAATACGCCATCATTGATCTTTTTGTTAATAGCATCGTTCACTTCCGGGGAAGTTACTGCTCCGTTTACCGCAACCTGCGGGTAAGCATCTACATAGATCTTATTCAGGTGCAGCAAAGGCGAAACCTGTTCCATCGTTGCTGCCAATTGCTCTGCATCGTTAAAATGAAGGTTGTTATCTTCGTCATCTGCTACCAGCATCATTTCATTTCTCCATCTGCCAAGCGTGGCAGGATCAGTGTACCGGATGATCTTATCAACAGCACTAACAGCTTCGCTTACACTGGTTGCCGGGAT
The DNA here is from genome assembly GCF_900107795.1 of Chitinophaga terrae (ex Kim and Jung 2007). GTDB lineage: Bacteria > Bacteroidota > Bacteroidia > Chitinophagales > Chitinophagaceae > Chitinophaga > Chitinophaga terrae. The sequence continues at coordinate 246,958 of NZ_FNRL01000002.1, read as the reverse complement.
TCGGCCTACCCCTAGTTCCAGCTCATCGGCTTTGTCGAGCCGGTTAATATCTCCTCCATCTTCCAGGATCGCGTAAAAATCGTCGGACGCGTAAGAGCGTAATCCATCCAGGCTGGCTTCACTTTGCCAGGTAGGAACCAGGTTGGTATTGTTTTTCACCCGGTTCCTGTAGTCGTAAGATGCAGCGCCGAACAATAAAAGATACCTGGGAGCTTTGCCCTGGTCGGCAAACTTTTTCACATAATTGCGGATTGCCGCAGGGTCGGGCGCCCCGCCGGCAAATTCATTATACACCTGCTCCGTAGTGCTAACATGAACGGTCAGTTGGTCATGCCCCCTGTGGAAGGCGGCCAGTCGTTCGGCCTGGGGCAGGAAAAGCGGGTGAGTCACAATTAGCATGTCGGCGGCTCCCTGCCCGTGCAGGTCCTGCATAGCTACAGGCCCGTTGATTCCGGGCGTCAATACATCCGAAGGCCGGAATGCCACGTACTCTCTCAGGCTTTTACCAGCGCCTGTAAAGGCAAGCGTATCGCCTGTTACTGCAACCGGCATCCGCATGGGTTGAAGGGGATTACTGATATCCCATACTTCCGTGTTTGCGTCGCCTTTATAAAGTGCATAACGCAGCGCCGGTAGCGCTAAAGACCGGCTGCTCCTGAATTCCAGCGCCCCGGAACCCGGCATAACGAGGCCGCAACGTCCCTGTATTTCGAGGTAGTCCAGCCACCCTTTATCGTTAATATTATCGGGGGCCAGGCTTACCCCAACAGACAACTGGCTTGCGTTTACGCTAACCTGCCCCTCGCCCTCGGACGATGATGCCACGCCTTCAAATACATTATCTGTAACCGGCAACAGGTACAGGTCTTTGATAGCGCTTTGCCCGTTGACAGTGATATTGAAATTACAGCCTCCCCTGCTGCGGCCTGCCACCCTGGCCTTCACCTGCACGTCGCCTACCGGGTTTGCCGGAAGTGTAAAGAGATAGGTCCGGGACAGCCCTACCACGTTGCTGAATTCCTGTCCCCACCATTGTTTGCCGCTGTTTAAAAAATTAATACTGTCTCTTTCATAGAACAGGTGAAAGTCAAAAGCGTTTTCGGTAACCAGGGGAAGCGGCGCCGGGGGAGCCATTTGTACCCGCAACCCGTTGGGGGCGTCTATGTTCAGGTAATAATAAGCTGTATCGGTATAGAGGTTGGGCAGGTGCCGGAAGTTCCCCTGGTCGTCTGCTCCCCAGCGATGAGGGCCGGGAGCGTAAAAAAGCAGCCGGTCGTTATTATTGAACAACCCATCCCCATCGTCTGTCACGGAAACCGCTATTTCCGGCAGGTCGTCTATATACGGGGCGCTGGTTCCTTCTCCCAGCATTGCGCCTCCTGTACCATACAGGTGTATGGTATTGCTTTGAAGATCGTTTGCAGGAATTCCCAGCCGCTGCAGGAAGGGCAGATCAATTTTATAGATCCCCGGCTGGCTGATGGCCAGTTTATACCAGGACCCTTTCGCTAAAACTGAATTTTCCCGGTACCGGCGATTTCCTTCCTGGGCGGATAATTTCCCGAAAGAATTAGAAAATAACAAAAAGCAAATAAAAATGTAGCTGAGTTTCATTATTTTAATCGCCGTTTTCTGCCAAAACATCAAGACAGATATAGGTATAGCCTATACGAATGGCAGCAAATTACAAATTAATTTTTTTCGCCATAAAATAAAAAAGAGTACATTTGCGTTTACTGTAAATATACTCGACTAAAGCTGTATCGCATGCGTAGATTAACCTCTTTATCATTGCTCGTAGGTACCAGCGTAATGCTATCCATGAGTGCCTGTCATAAAGACGGCGGGGGACTTTTCGGTAAGAAGAAGCAGACTTCTTCCGCTACCGGCTGGAACTATAACGACCAGAAAATGGGTGGTTTCAGCGTAGCAAAGAACAAGGATCAACAAACTGGTCCGGGCCTTGTATTTGTGCAAGGCGGTACGTTTGCCATGGGAGCAACAGAACAGGATGTAATGGGCGACTGGAATAACATTCCACGCCGTATCACTGTTTCCTCTTTCTACATCGATGAATCTGAAGTAGCTAACGTTCATTACCGTGAATACCTGTACTGGCTTAACCGTGTATACGGTGAGTCATTCCCTGATGTATACCGCAATGCTTTGCCCGATACCCTGGTATGGCGTAGTGAACTGGCTTACAACGAACCGCTTGTAGAATATTATTTCCGTCACCCGGCCTATAACGACTACCCGGTAGTAGGCGTAACCTGGAAACAGGCAACCGATTACTGTAAATGGCGTTCCAACCGTGTGAACGAGAAACTGTTGATGGATAAAGGCTTGCTTTCCAAAGCTGATGTCAACAACCAGTCAGACGATAATACTTTCGACACCAAATCATACATGGCCGGCCTTTACGAAGGCACTCCCGGTAAAATGTCTAAAGATGCAAAGAACCAGTTCAAAAATGCAGACGGTACTCCGCGTAACGCTGCTTTTGAAGATGGGGTAATGCTTCCTAACTACAGGCTCCCGACAGAAGCTGAATGGGAATATGCCGCACTGGGTTATATTGGTCAGAACCCTGGTCCTTCCAAGAAAGAAGGCAAACACGGGGAAGAGTTGATCATGAACAAACAGGTTTATTCCTGGGGAACCAATACCAGCGGCTTGCGTGATATTCGTCGCGGCAATATGCAGGGTCAGTTCCTGGCTAACTTCAAACGCGGATCAGGTGATAACATGGGTGTGGCCGGAGGCTTGAACGACCGTGCATCTATCCCTGGGCCTACCCGCTCTTTCTATCCTAATACTTTCGGTATCTATAATATGTCTGGTAACGTATCAGAATGGGTACTTGACGTTTACAGGCCATTGAACCCGATCGATGGTGAAGACTTCAACTACTTCCGTGGTAACAAATTCCAGACTGTTTACCAGAACGAGAACAAGGAGTTTGAAAAAGACAGCCTTGGTCACCTGAAAATGAGAGATGTTACAGATGAAGAAAGCGCCAACCGCCTGAACTACCAGAAGGGTGATGTGATCAATTACCTGGATGGCGACTCTTTATCACAGGTTGAATACGGTTACGGCGTTACTACCCTGATCAACGATAAATCCCATGTGATCAAGGGCGGTAGCTGGAACGACCGCGCTTACTGGCTCTCACCAGGTACCCGCCGCTTCATGCAGGAAGATATGGCTACCAACACCGTAGGTTTCCGTTGCGCTATGGACCGCGTAGGCAGCCCTGAAGGTAACAAATTCAAGACCGGTAACCTTTTCCGCAAACAACGCCAGAAACGGTAGTTTCACGCAGAGGTTTCACGCAAAGACGCAAAAGAAGCAAAGAAGCATAAGATATTATTTTAAGGAAAATAAGAAAGCAAAGGGAGTGAAGACTGTGTTATTTATAACATATTCTTCACTCCCTTTGCTTCTTAAAATTCGCTTCGGTAAAAGTTCCTTATGCTTCTTTGCTTCTTATGCCCCTTTGCGTGAAACCTTTGCGTGAAACCTTTGCGTGAAACCTATTTCCAGAGTTCCAGGATTTGCTCGGTTTGGTTTTGGGTGTCTGGTTTTTTGATGATGTGAGCGATCTTGCCTTTCTCATCGATCAGGAAAGTGGTTCTGTGAACGCCATCGTATACCCTGCCCATCATTTGCTTCTCGCCGAATACGCCGTATTGGTTCACTATCTTTCTATCTTCATCTGCCAGCAAAGTAAATGGCAGTTCATATTTGGCGATGAATTTCTGATGGCTTTGTTCACTATCTGTACTTACGCCAATTACAACATAACCCAGTTTCAGTAACTGGTCGTAGTTATCCCTGAGGTTACATGCCTGTGCAGTGCAGCCGGGCGTCATATCTTTCGGGTAGAAATAAAGAACCACCCGTTTTCCCTTAAAATCTGTCAGGGAAACAGTTTTACCGTTCTGGTCTTTACCTTTAAAAACCGGCGCTTTATCTCCTTCTTGCAAGTGTGTCATATAAAAACAGTTTAAATCTTTTTATTAACGTTTAAAGGTTAAGCGGTAAGAGCCAACATTGCCGGCAATATCCGTTACTTTCATTACCAGTACATGGCTGCCTGGCCCGCAATGCTCGTCGAATGTATAGGTGAGTACATTTCCTTTCCTGGAGAACATAAGCCACTTGCCGTCCAGTTCCGCCCTGTATTCTTTAATGCCGCTGGCATCGCTCATGGCAAAAGATAATTTCGATGCCTTAGCCAGGTTTGCTCCGGGCTTCACAGCTAACGGGGTAACCTTTGGCGCTACCGTATCAATTTCCAGGTGAAAGTTACCAAAATCCCTGAATGAACCCCTATACCAGCCATTTTCAAGGGTAGTGCCGGAAGCGTTGCTGCCCTGTCCTTCCCTTACCATTACGACTTTTGACTGCAGCCCTTCAGGTATATTCCTGGTAGGTTTCAGCAATACATTGAAGAAGCTGTGAACGGGGATCAGCGCATTATGCAGCTGGTAAACATTGGAAACATATTTTGCGCTTTCTGCTGGCAGTTCCTTGTACCGGAAGCAGATTTCATCATACAGCGCAGCTTCATCCAGGTAAAATTCTACCTGGTTATTCTCAAAAATATTACGGGAATCAGCATACATGGTATTGGCGCATGGAGTAGCCGGCGCTTCAGGCCCGCCTTGCTGTACGCCGAATTTCACAACAGAAGTATTGCCATAGGCGTCTTTAACCTGGAGGGTGATATGATGCACCTGGCCATCTGTCAGATCCACTGACCCATCGCCGTTCAGATCGTTGTAGATGCTCAGCTGGTTGCCGGGTAATGAGAACAACAACTGGTAGTAAGGACCACCGCCTTTCTTGATCTTATAATCGATATGCGCGTTCAGGTAACGCGTTTCATCGTAGCCGATATTATCCAACTGGAAATCGATGTTCGGCTTACCGTTGTCGAGCATCGTTACCTCGTAGATCCCATAGATATTACCTGAGTTCATCCTGTCGATCGCATTGATGCCAAAGCCTACTTTGGCAGCATTGATCTTAATAACGGGGTTCGTGGTAACATATTCCCCGTTCACCTTTTTAACAGGCAGGATGATGGGTTGTTGTTCGTATATACTTCTGTCCCGGTCGTACAGTGCGATGCGGTAAACGTCGGGAGCATGGGTATCTGCAATATTGAAACCGAAGAGCAGCCCGTTGAGGGGTTTTTCCGTTTCGGTGTTGCGGATCTCGAAATGCAGGTGAGGGCCGGCAGATCCGCCGGTGTTGCCGCTATAGGCAACAAAATCGCCTTTCCTTACCGGGAAGGCTCCTGGCGGGATTTTGATATCGGTAGCCCAGCTTTCCGCCTGGTACTGTTGTTTTTTTACGTACTGCTGCAGGGCAGGAAAGAAGCTGTTAAGGTGCGCATAAACGGTCGTATAACCGTTGGGGTGCGTAATGTACAAGACATTCCCGAAGCCGGTGTGGGAAACGCCTATCCGGCTAACATAGCCGTCTGCTGCTGCATGAACAGGCAGGTTCTCTCTTTGCTGGGTTTTTATATCCAGCCCTGAATGGAAGTGATTAGGCCTTAACTCGCCAAAGTTGCCGGCCAGTTCAATCGGAACATTCAACGGATTTCTGAAATAGCCTTGCGGGTAATCCTTTACCGGAATGGATTGCGCTTGTAACAATTGCGGTAATAAGCAAAATAAACCAATGACTCTCTTCATAGTACGGCAAAGGTAGAGAATTACCTATTAAACCGGCATTTCCCGGCGTATAGTCGTTGGCGTACTAAAAAGAATTGTTTATAGTACCTTATCAGCAGTGCGCAGAGGGATTTAAACAGGTGTTGAAAGCAGGCAATAAAATGTTAAAATTTATTGATACAGGGGAAGAAACACCCTGCCGGGCCCCGCAGATCAAGGATCAGGAGAGGTAAAGCAATCCCGGCATTAAACAAAGAAATAACCTGTACAGCAAGGAAATTATAGTACTTTAGTTGCCGCAAAAATGATAAAGCATTAATGTCTATCCAGGTATCAGCATTAAGTAAAGTATATGGAGAGCAGCGGGCAGTAGACGCCATTTCCTTTGAATTGAAAAAGGGAGAGATCACCGGCTTCCTCGGGCCTAACGGTGCAGGGAAATCTACTACCATGAAAATGATAACTGGCTTTCTGCCGCCTACCAGCGGTACTGCAACAGTTTGCGGGTTTGATATCGTTACCCAGTCGCTGGATGTCCGTAAACGGGTGGGTTACCTGCCGGAATCCAATCCCTTGTATTACGATATGTACCTGACAGAATTCCTCCGGTTTATTGCAGGAATCCATCGTATGGGGGCAAATGCGTCAAAACGTATAGATGAAGTGATTAGCCTGACAGGCCTGCAACCTGAAAGGAATAAAAAAATCGGGGCTTTATCCAACGGGTATAAACAAAGGGTAGGCATTGCCCAGGCATTGCTGCACGACCCGGAGGTGCTGATCCTCGACGAACCTACTACAGGATTGGATCCCAATCAGTTAGCAGATATACGCCAGTTAATCAAGACGTTGGGCGCCAGTAAAACGGTGATCCTGTCGACCCATATAATGCAGGAAGTGGAAGCGATCTGCGACCGGGCGATTATCATTAACAAGGGGAAGATCATTGCCGACGACCGGTTATCGGCGCTCCAGCAGCAGGGAACCGCCTCGGGGCATATCCTGGTCCGGTTTGCAGAGCCCGTTACCGCTGAAGAACTGGCGGGCATACCGGGAGTTACGCGGGTAGCGGCCCCCGACGAGCAACATTGGCAGCTATTTTCCAACGAGGTAGACGAGGTTAGAAAAAACCTGTTACAATTTGCTTTGATTAATAACAGGAACATACTTTCTTTGCAGAGCAATTCGCAAAGCCTTGAAACTATATTCCGGGAATTGACGAAACGTGTGTAAGGTTTCCCCGCAAATGGATTACGAGGGGAAAGCTGCATCCATCCATAAATAAATAATTATTCGATTATGAGTACTATTTCATCAATCCATGCCAGGCAAATACTCGACAGCCGCGGTAATCCTACTATTGAAGTTGACGTAACCACTGAAGATGGTCATTTTGGCCGTGCAGCGGTTCCATCCGGTGCATCTACAGGTAAACACGAAGCAGTTGAACTCCGTGACAATGACAAGAGCGTTTACATGGGTAAAGGCGTTTTACAGGCCGTTAAAAATGTTAACGAGATCATTGCTGAAGAATTAATTGGTTGGGAAGTAACAGACCAGGCAGGCATCGATAAATTGCTTATCCAACTGGATGGTACTCCAAATAAAGCTAAACTGGGCGCTAACGCTACCCTGGCTGTAAGCATGGCCGTAGCCAAAGCTGCCGCAGAAGAATGCAACCAGCCCCTGTACCGTTACCTCGGCGGCGTAAATGCATTCACCCTGCCAATTCCCCTGATGAACATCATCAACGGCGGCGTACACGCAGATAACAAGATCGACTTCCAGGAGTTCATGATCGTTCCTGTTGGCGCTCCAACCTTCTCTGAAGGTCTGCGCTGGGGAGTTGAGATCTTCCATCACCTGAAATCTGTATTGAAAAAGAAAGGATACAGCACTAACGTAGGTGACGAAGGCGGTTTTGCCCCTGAGATCCAAAGCAACGAAGAAGCTATCGAAACAGTGATCGAAGCTATCAAAGTTGCCGGTTATGAGCCAGGCAAACAAGTGGCTATCGCTTTAGACGCTGCCAGCAGCGAAATGTTCGATGATGCCGCTAAAACTTATAAATTCTATAAGAGCTCACAGAAAGTTATCAGCAGCGATGAAATGGTAGCTTACTGGACTGAGTGGGTAAATAAATATCCTATCGTTTCCATCGAAGATGGTATGGCGGAAGATGACTGGGATGGCTGGAAAAAACTGACTGAAGCCATCGGCGACCGTTGCCAGCTGGTAGGTGACGACCTGTTCGTAACCAACGTAATCCGTCTGAAAGAAGGTATCGAAAAAGGTATCGGTAACAGCATCCTGATCAAAGTAAACCAGATCGGTACTTTAACCGAAACTATCGACGCGGTTAACATGGCTCACAAAGCTGGTTATACTTCTATCATGAGTCACCGTTCCGGCGAAACCGAAGATACAACCATCGCCGACCTGGCTGTGGCACTGAACTGCGGTCAGATCAAAACCGGTTCTGCTTCACGTACCGATCGTATGGCTAAATACAACCAATTGCTCCGTATCGAAGAAGAACTGGGCGAAGTGGCTGTATATCCAACCAACTCAATCGGCGTTAAATAATCAGATTTTAAGATACAAATACGGGTTTGTGAGGCCGGGATGCTTCCAAACCCGTATTTTTTTTGTAATTTGCTGGTATGTCCAGATTCCAATCCATAAAACTGCCCAAATTCATAAAGAATAAATTCTTTATAGCATTTGCTGCATTTACAATATGGATCTGCTTTTTAGACAAAACTAACCTCATGTACCAGTACCAGTTCTGGTCTGAAGAGTCGAAACTGGAATCTCAAAAAAAATTCTTCATTAAAGAGATCCAGCAAACAAAGGAAGAACAACAGGAATTACTGTCGAGCCCTGAAAAACAGGAGAAATTTGCCAGAGAGAAGTACTATATGAAGAAGGATGATGAAGACCTTTTCATCATTACACCCGCGCCCCCCGCAAACCCGTAGAGACCCGGCCTTGTAAAAAATTATCATAATTTAACAATAGATTCTCCTTTTATATCGTTATAAAAACAGAACCTATTTTTTGGTATTAAAACAAATCTGCATGAGTAATTTTACACTTTCTGTACTTTCAACCCTGTGTCTTGTTACCAAAAATGATATCAAACAACAGGAAGAACTTTCCTTAACCCGGGAAGAACAAGCTAACTTCGAGGACACTAAAACAGCACTGAACACGCTTCGCTTTTCTCCCAGAACTACTACCCTTCAACAGATCTTCGAATACGCAACTAGCCAGGAGAAGGGGGAAGAAAAATAGTATCTTTACGGCATGACTCAAAAAGAGCGTTACGCATTTGTACTCAATTACTTTGAGACACATTCTCCTAATGCCGAAACCGAATTGATTTACGATAATCCCTACCAATTGCTGGTAGCGGTGATCTTATCGGCCCAGTGTACCGACAAACGGGTGAACATGACCACTCCTGCTATCTTTGAAAGATACCCGGATGTTTACGCGTTAAGCAAAGCCACATTCGACGACCTTTTTCCCCTGATACGCAGTATCAGCTATCCCAATAACAAAACAAAGCATCTTATTGGAATGGCCAATATGGTGGTAGAGGAGTTTAACGGCGAAATACCCGCTACAGTGGCCGAACTGGTGAAACTGCCCGGCGTGGGCCGTAAAACGGCTAATGTAATTACTTCGGTGATCCATCATCAACCTAATATGGCTGTAGATACCCATGTTTTCAGGGTAGCTGCAAGAATAGGGCTGACCCATAATGCCAAAACACCTTTACAAACGGAGTTGCAACTCATTAAGAATATACCGAAAGACAAGATCCATATCGCCCATCACTGGCTGATCCTGCATGGCAGGTATATCTGCGTTGCCCGCACTCCCAAGTGTGAAGAGTGCGGCTTACGCCCTGCCTGTAAATACTATGCTAAACTGGTGAAGGCCCAATAAATAAAAAATATGCGCCCGTTCCTGACAGCCAACTGGACCAACCTGCTGCTGTTGAATTTCGAAGCAGATAAGGAAGTATTGAAACCCTATGTTCCCCGCCATACAGAGCTGGACGATTACCAGGGTATCACTTATGTAAGCCTGGTAGGCTTCCTCTTTGAAAATACCAGGGTGAAAGGAATAGCAATGCCCGGCCATCGCAACTTCGAAGAAGTGAACCTCCGTTTCTATGTACGTTATAAAGAAGACGGTAACTGGAAGCGGGGCGTGGTATTCATCAAAGAACTGGTCCCTAAACCGTTGATCACATTTGTGGCCAACACCCTCTATAAGGAGAACTATGCAACCCTGCCAATGGCCCATAATTTCCAGCAGTTACCCGAAGCCAATTTCGAGGTGAGCTATAAATGGAAGCTAAATAATCACTGGAACCATATTTCCGCGGTTGCAGATAAAGCCGCAGTGGCAATTCCTGCCGGTAGTGAAAGCGAGTTTATACTCGAACATTACTGGGGCTATACCCAGCTCGGCCCCGGCATCACCGGCGAATATGAAGTGCAGCATCCCCGCTGGAAAGTTTTCCCGGTAAAGGATTATAATTACCACTGCGATACCTTAAATTTATACGGTGAACAATTTGTACCTGTCCTGAAGCAGGCGCCACGCAGCGTTATGCTGGCAGCAGGGTCTGAAATTGCCGTAATGCCAGGCAGAAAAATAAAAGGTTAACTATTTAAACTCTGAGAGTTTCTTCTATCCATCAATATTTCAATGTAGCAGTTATTAAAATTTATTAATTTAAGCGGTTCATCTTAGTTTCAAAAATATATATCGTCGTATGAAATCAGCTGTAAGGGTACAACTATCGTTTATGATGTTCCTCGAATTCTTCATTTGGGGAGCATGGTTCGTGACTCTGGGAACATTTGTGTTAAAAAACCTGCACGCTTCAGACACCGAAGTAGGTGTAGCTTTCCTGACCCAATCCATCGGTGCGGTGATCGCACCATTCATTGTTGGCATCATTGCCGACCGGTTTGTTTCTGCCCAGATCATCCTGGGTATTATTCACCTGATCGGGGCAGCGCTGCTCTGGGTGATGTCGGGGCAAACGGATTTCGCCACCTTTTACCCGATCCTCCTATGGTACATGGTTTTGTACATGCCTACACTGGCGTTGGTAAATTCCATTTCGTTCAGGCAGATGAAAGATCCAAGTAAGGAATTCTCTTTCATCCGCGTGTTCGGAACAGTTGGATGGATCATTGCCGGTTTGTTGATCGGCTGGTTAAAATGGGAGAAATCCAACACCCTGGAATTGACATTTAAAATGGCGGCTATTGCATCGTTATTGCTGGGTTTATTCAGCTTTACACTGCCTAAAACGCCTCCTGCCAAAAAAGGAACGCAGATCTCAGTACGGGAGATTTTAGGCCTTGATGCTATCCGCATGCTGAAGAACAGGTCTTACCTTCTTTTCTTCCTGGCATCTGTGGCTATCTGTATTCCGCTGGCGTTCTACTACAACTTCACCAATCCGTTCCTGAACGAAATTGGCATGGACGCCGCTGCCGGCAAGCAATCTATGGGGCAAATGTCTGAATTCCTCTTCATGCTTGTAATGCCATTGTTCTTCTCCCGCCTCGGCGTTAAAAAGATGCTGGCTTTAGGTATGCTGGCCTGGGTGATCCGTTATACCTTATTTGCCAACGGAAACGTAGACAGCAACTACTGGATGCTGATAGTAGGTATTCTTTTACATGGTATCTGTTACGACTTCTTCTTCGTTACCGGTCAGATCTATACAGATAAAGTAGCGGGTGAAGAATTCAAAAGCTCAGCCCAGGGCTTTGTAACGCTGGCAACTTATGGTGTGGGTATGTTGATAGGCTTCCTCATTTCAGGGCCTATTGTAAATGCTTACAAAACCAGTGCAACGGCTCACGACTGGCACAGCATCTGGCTGATCCCTGCTGGTATTGCCGCAGTAGTATTAGTACTGTTCATGCTCTTCTTTAAAGATAACAACAAATAATCTCTTCATTTCCAGCCCTGCAGCCACGTTGCAGGGCTTTAAATCAAAGTATTATGGCAAACATAGCAATGCTTGGTTCTGGCTTTATTGCACGTTTCTATGCCGATTCCATCGTTGGACAAAGAAGTCGCGATTCCATAGTAACTGTCTATTCACGTCGTGAAGAAAGTGCGAAAAAATTCGCGGACGATTACAAGGTAGCATTCCAGACAACTGATATGGAAGCTGCAATTGCCCGCCCGGAAGTTGACGTAGTGTGTATTTCGTTACCGAATAACCTGCATGAAGCCGCAGTAAATCTCTGCTGTAAACATAAAAAGGCCGTTATCTGCACCAAACCGCTCGGAAGAAATGCTGAAGAAGCCAAACGTATGTTGGAAGCGGTAGAAAAGGCGGGTATTTTCCATGGTTATTTAGAAGACCTGGTATACACTCCTAAGTTTCTGAAAGCATTGCAAAGCGTGCAGGAAGGCGCTTTAGGCCGCATCCTCTGGGCCAAGTCAAGAGAAACGCATCCTGGTCCGCACAGCGAGTGGTTCTGGGATAAAGAGCAGGCTGGCGGCGGTTGCATCCTCGACCTGGGTTGCCATTGCGTGGAGATCGGACGCAGCTTTATTGGAAAGGATATCAAGCCAATAGAAGTAATGTGCTGGGCAGATACACAAGTAAAACCTATTGATGCCGAAGACCATGCCATTGGTTTGGTGAAGTATGAAAACGGCGCTATCGGCCAGTTTGAAGTAAGCTGGACTTTCCGCGGCGGACTGGATCTGCGGGACGAAGTAATGGGAAGTGAAGGAACTATCTGGCTGAATAACTTCCTGCGTACAGGCTTCGATATGTTTACTACCGGCAAAGGCGCAGACTATGTTGCAGAAAAAGCTGAAAGCAATTCAGGCTGGTTATTCCCCGTGGGCGACGAATTAAACGACCTGGGTTATAACCACATGTTCACAGATATGTTCAACGCTATGGAAAATGGCGGCCAGGCCCGTGAAACATTCTACGATGGCTATGTTGTAAACGCCATCCTGGACGCTGCTTACAAAAGCGCTGCCAGCAAGCAATGGGAGCCTGTGAAACTGGATATCTGGCGCGGACAGGAAGGGTTGTCCAAAGCCAAAACGCTGACCGATTATAACGATCAGTATTACCTGGTGAAAGAAGAAATGACGCACTTCGGCGCGAAGAAACTGATCCTGAAAGATAAATCAACAGGGCAGATAATTGAACAAACTGTTTAAAGCATACCTGGCAGGGCTATTAATAAAAAATAGCCCTGTTTTTTATTACGAAAAATGATAATTATGGAAGAAAAAAGCGAAGAATGGCAGTCGTTCAATGGCACCATAGATATGCTGAAGAAGAATGCGGCAACCGATACCCATCCGCTGAGCGATAAGGACATTATGGAGTTCCTGGATGTTGATGCAGCAACGTATGAACATTACCAGGCTACAGACCAGGCGCCTGAAGAGATCTTCACGCAACTTTATGCCACGTATAGGAAATACCTTCCTGCTATCGTAACAACAATACGGATAACATCGTGTCATTACCCGGATGATGACGATATCTTCAGCTGACTTTCACAAACACCGCCTTTCCAAAAGTGTGGTTCACTTCTACCTGCACCAGTACGCCGTTTTCGTATTTATAGACGTTCTTTCTTCCTTCAGGAAGCGAAAGCTCATACGACCCTCCGCCCAGGGATTTGACCGGCAGGAAGCGCCCTAAGGTTTCAGAAAATACGCGATGTACCTGCTTGGGTTCAGCAAAATACAGATCGGCCACACAGGATACGATCTCCGGTTCTTCCAGGACAGATTTCTCCCCGTTCACCACTATCGTATACTCTTTACCGTTACGCTTCGTTGTGGTTTGCTTATCCTCCCCGCTTTTACCTGAGATACGTGAAGACGTGGCCTGCGTGAGGATGTTGTTGTTGTACTCATTAATGATGTCGCTGTTCACTTTGGATAACATCACCTGAATACGCGTCTTGATAACGATGCTTTTTGAAGGTCCGCTCAGCTTTCTATTAGCTTCTATAGTGCCTACAGGGCGGTTGGCTACCCGTACTTCAAAGGTATTGGTCTGGGCCAACGCGATCTGTAAACTACCTACAGCTACTGCAACAATGGTGAGCAATACTCGAAAATAACTTTTCATACTCATAAACTTAAACTACCGGAAATTGGGGGGAGAGTAGCTGTAATATCTTCCCACATATGGAAAATACAAAAAATCCTGCCACGAGGGCAGGATTTTTTATTGTGTCATATCATTGTTTTTATACCCGGGAACAGCCTAGGCAAGCATTTCTTTGATCTTGGTAACCAGTTCTCCTTTGGTAATAGGCACTCCCATGATCTTATTATAGCCTTTTGCATCGATCAGGTACTGATCCCTGATGATCTTAATAAGCTGTCCGTTGTTGATCTCCGGAATTAACACCTGGTCGTAGCTATGCAGGATTTCGCCAAGGTTCTTAGGGAACGGACGCAGGTGCCTTAAATGCGCATGCGCCACTTCATGACCTTCAGCTATCAGTTCCAGCACTGCGCTTTTGATAGCTCCGTAGGTGGAGCCCCAGCCGAGTACCAGGATCTTACCTTTTTCAGGACCCAGCTCAATTTTTTGCAACGGGATGTGATCAGCGATCTTATCTACTTTCTCCTGGCGGATCTTCACCATCAACTGGTGATTCTCAGGATCATAGCTTACGTTACCGGTGATATTCTGTTTTTCAAGGCCGCCGATACGGTGTTCCAATCCCGGGGTACCAGGAACGGCCCAAGGGCGAACAAGGTTTTCGTCGCGGTGATAAGGCAGGAACTGCTCCTCTCCTTCTTCCAGGCCTTTTTTGAATTTCACCTGGATGGAAGGCAAGTCGGCAGCCTTAGGGAAACGCCATGGTTCTGCACCATTGGCGATATAACCGTCGCTCAGGAAAATAACCGGGGTCATATGCTGAACAGCGATGCGGAAAGCTTCGAAGATGGCTTCGAAACAGTCGGCCGGCGTGGATGCAGAGATCACGGGCATCGGACACTCGCCATTCCTGCCGTAGTATGCCTGTAAAAGATCAGATTGTTCTGTTTTGGTAGGCAAACCGGTAGAAGGGCCTCCACGTTGTATGTCTACAATCAGCAGTGGAATTTCCAACATAACCGCCAGACCCATTGCCTCGCCTTTTAGTGCAACGCCGGGGCCGGAGGTAGTGGTAACGCCCATATGCCCGCCGTAAGAAGCGCCGATGGCGGATGCAATACCTGCAATTTCATCTTCCGCCTGGAAAGTTCGGATTCCGAAGTTCTTCAGTTTACTCAGTTCATGCAGGATATCGGAAGCGGGGGTGATCGGGTAAGTACCGAGGAACAGCGGCAGGTTGGCTTTCTGAGACGCCGCTACCAGGCCGTATGCCAATGCGGTGTTACCGGTAATGCTGCGGTAAGTACCTGGTTCCATGCGGGCTTTCTCTACCCTGAAACGAGTGGAAAACGCTTCCACGGTTTCAGCAAAGTTGTAGCCAGCATGCAATACTTTCAGGTTACTTTCCAATATTTCAGGTTTCTTGCTGAACTTATCACGAAGGAAATTCTCTGTACTTTCCATGTTGCGGTCGTACAGCCAGTAAAGGAAGCCCAGTACAAACATGTTCTTTGCACGGTCTTTCTCTTTCATTCCTAAAGTGGTGTCTTTCAGCGCTTCCCTGGTCATTTTGGTCACATCCATGGTGTGTACCTGGTAAGCTGCCAGGGATCCGTCTTCCAATGGATTCACTCCTTCAGGGTAGTTGGCTAACCTGAGGTTTTTGGCGTCGAAACCATCGGTATTGGCGAGGATGATCCCTCCTTTTTTCAGTCCTTTCAGGTTCGCTTTCAATGCGGCAGCGTTCATGGCTACCAGCACATCGCAGGCATCGCCCGGGGTAAAGATCCTATTTGAAGAAAAATGAAGCTGGAAACCGCTCACACCGGGCAAAGTTCCTATTGGGGCGCGTATTTCGGCAGGGAAATCAGGGAAAGTGCTTAAGTCATTGCCCACTAAAGCCGTATTATTAGAAAACTGGGTACCTGTCAACTGCATTCCGTCTCCACTGTCGCCTGCAAATTTGATCACTACATCCTCCAGTTGTTGAATCGAAGTATTAGGCATCTATTGATCTTTTAATTAATCGTTTTGAAAGTGTAAATTTAGGTAATCGGCCGCTAGTAATCCAATTACATTTGAATAAAGCCCTTTTACACCACAAAAGTACACAACTTTAGTAGACTATTATAATAAGAAACAGGCTTTCCCATTACTTCTTGTTATGGGTTATAACGGGAGGTTATCAGATATAAAATGTTAATTTTGCAGCGAAATGACCTGGAAATTACTGTAGTAAATATTCAAATCGTATTTTTAACCATAAAATTTCAATTATTCTTATGGCACTATTTCAATCGAACAACCCTGTACTGAAACCTAGTATTTTCGACAAGGCTCCGCATCTGACAGGCGAATCTATGACTGTTAAAGGCACTGTAGGAAAAATGGCGTTCCTGCTGGCAATGGTAATGGCGGCGGCTGTATTTTCATGGGGCCAGTTTATGAGGAATGAGACCAGCGTTATGCCGCTGGCATTCGGAGGCGCGATCGGCGGCTTTATTTTAGCGTTAGTTATTGTTTTCAAAAAAGAATGGTCCGCCTACCTGGCGCCGGCATATGCATTGGCTGAAGGCCTGTTCCTGGGCGCTATTTCAGCGATCTTTGAAGCCAAATGGAATGGTATCGTTTTACAGGCTGTAGGTCTTACATTCGGTACTTTTATCGCCATGCTGGTATTATACCGTACCGGTATTATCAGGGCAACAGAACGTTTTAAAGCTATCGTGATGACCGCTACCATGGGTATTGCTGTTTTCTACCTGATCGCTTTTGTTCTGAGCTTCTTTAACATCCACATGCCAATGATCCACAGCAGCGGCATGATCGGTATTGGATTTTCACTGGTAGTAGTAGCTATTGCAGCGCTGAACCTGATCCTGGACTTCGACCTGATAGAACAGGGTGCAGCACAGGGCGCTCCGAAATACTTCGAGTGGTATGCTTCTTTTGGCTTGTTGGTGACCCTGGTATGGTTGTACCTGGAAATCCTCCGCCTTTTGAGCAAATTGAACAGAAGATAACCTGAGGTATAAATCATTTTCAAGCCGGCTGTCAATGAATGATAGCCGGCTTTTTTATTGGCAGTCCTGCACTTTTGCAGGCGTCCCCGCGTTATTAAAAGAACGGCTATACGCAGCAAACCTAAAAAATATGTTAAATGGAACAAGCTGCCGGTTTATGGCATCGTAATTGCAAACTCTATAATCAAATTAGTTCTTTTAGCATCCAAGTTGAAATCGTTGGTAAGTTGACGTGATACTCACTCTATCAACAATTGTTAAACCTAAATTCAAAAGTCATGAATAATATAAAAGCGGGACTGTTAGCATTAACAACGATAGCATTTGGAACGTTTGCCTTCAGGACCTTCGAGGATACTGGTAACATCACGGGTAAAGTCACTCCTGCTTCTGCGGGAACTGAAGTTTGGGCCATACAAGGTACCGACACCCTGAAACAACCAATTTCCCAGGGGGCTTTCCAATTTGAGAATGTGAAAACAGGAGCTTACACAGTAATTATAGGTGCAAAGTCACCATATAAACCTGCAACTGTTACTGATGTAAGAGTGGATAAGAACCAGATCACCGATCTGGGCGAGATCAAGTTGGAACACTAAAATTTGCAATAGTTTGTTTTCATAGGGGTTAATCAAAAAGCCGGTTCCGTACGTCTGTACGGCCGGCTTATTTTTTTGCCGGCATAGGGGTAGCAGGATGTTGATACGTCATCTTACTAAACTCCAAAAGAACGACATGAAAACGTTTACACTCAAAGCCACTGTACGGCTGGCATGCTTTATTTTCCTCTCCATTGCATTATTGAGCAGTTGCAAAAAAGATTTTATCAGGGGATCAGGACATGTAGTTACGGAAACCCGCAGCGTAGGTAATTTTACAGATGTGGAAATTTTTGGACCATTCGAAGTACAATTAATACCCGCCAACACGCCAGGGATCGAAATCCGCGCGGAGGACAACGTGATCAGTGCGATAGAAACCGGGGTAAGGGATAACAGTTTATTCATCCGCATACGCTCTTCTGTTCATCTCCGTTCTCACCTCCCTATCCGGGTATTTGTCAGCAACCCTACTTTCCAGAGAGCCAAGTTTAACGGTTCAGGAACGCTTACCTGTAAAGACACTATAAAAACACCGCTTTTCAAATATGAGGTGAATGGCAGTGCAGTGGCCGACCTGGCAGTGAAAGCCGATAATCTTTCCGTTACGGTGAATGGTTCCGGTTATACTACGCTGGGAGGCGCCTGCAAGAACCTGAACGGAACGATCAACGGCAGCGGGAATGTAGACGCCTGGGATCTGCCTACTTCCGTAGCAGATCTGACGATCAACGGGTCGGGCGAATTCCGGGTATTGGCCAGCGAGCACCTGACCGCCAGGATACGGGGCAGCGGTACTATCCGTTTCAAAGGCACTGCAGACCTGGAGTCTGATATCCAGGGATCGGGACGTGTTATAAGGTAGCATAATAACTGCACCAATAGAAAGAGGCTGGTCACAGATGACCAGCCTCTTTTAGTATTATCAGGGATCGCTTTTATCAGGCGCCTCCCAGTTTGCATTTTTGCAATACTTCCCATGACTTGCCGTTATGACGGAGGAAGTAGAGGTTATTTACCTTGAAGGTAGCCTCGTATTCCTTGTTTTCATATTCAGGCCAAGCCTTGTTGAATTGCTCGTCTGTGAGGTCTTTAAAAGCCACTGTAACGTGTGGAGTGAAGCCTGTGCGTGCCAGCATGGTACTGAAACCAAACTCTTTACGGAGGAAGTTGATCAGTTGACGGTGCATAGCAGCCATAGTTTCGCTCTTTTCAACGTTGATGAAGAGCACTCTGTTCTGTTTGTTCGGGAAGGTGCCGAATCCTTTCAGCGATACTTCAAACGGAGCCTGTGTTTTAGCAAATTCTGTAAGCTCGTCGCAGAATGCTTTTTCCAGGGCCGGATCAGCAGTGAAAGGTACTTGCAGTGTAATATGCGGTAATACTTTCAATGCGTACATTGGACCGTATTGTTCAGCAAATTCCTGCTTGATCTTTATGATTTCTTTACCTACTTCTGCAGTTGGCAGCAAGGCGATAAAGTAAATTTTGTTATCTGGTTTAGGTTCGAAGCGTTGAGGTCTGCCGCCTGGTCTTCCACCGGGTCTGCCGCCTGGTCGTCCGCCGCCACCGCCGCGGTTGTAGCCTCCGCCACCGCCGCCACGGTTGAAACCACCGCCGCCACCGCCGCGATTGTAACCACCACCGCCACCGCGGTTATAGCCTCCACCGCCGCCGCGATCGTATCCTCCTCCGCCGCCACGGTCATAACCACCGCCGCCACCGCCACGGTCGTAACCACCACCGCCGCCGCGATCATATCCGCCACGGTCGCCGCGGTCATATCCGCCGCCACCGCCACGATCATAACCGCCACCGCCGCGATCGTAACCACCACGGTCTCCACGGTCGTAGCCGCCACCACTGCGATCGTATCCGCCACCACCGCGTTCTCCACGGTCATAGCCTCCACCGCCGCTGCGATCGTAACCGCCACGATCTCCGCGATCATAGCCTCCGCCGCCGCTACGGTCATAACCGCCACCACGGTCATAGCCACCGCCACCACGGCCGTAACCACCACCGCCGCGCTCATAACCGCCGCCGCTGTTGTAGCTGTCTCGATTGTAATTGCTACCACCTTCGCGGTTGTAGCCGCCATCGCGATAGCCACCACCGCTATCACGATTGTAGTCACGTGGACGATATCCGCCTTCACGATTGTAACCAGTGCGACCTTCCTGGCCTTCACTGTTGTAGTCGGGTTTGCCGCCTTCCCGCTCGTTATTTAAGTTGGGTTTGTCATCGCCTCTCTCCTTATTGGGATCATTCTCTTTGTTGGTATCAGAAGAGTAAGGCCTGCGGGGGCGTTCGTTTCTCTCAAAATTCATCTTACTTAATTAAGCGTTTGAAGCAATATTTGCTATGATTTCATAAAAATGAAATACGTCCTGATAGGAGTTACATATGGGTACCGGTGAAACCCTAATAACCCCGGGCTCTCGCCAGTCAACGATTATACCGGCATCGGTCATTCGTTGATGTATTTCTTTACCTCCGTCCGGAAAGAACAAAGATAACTGAGCGCCTCTTTCATTACAATTTTCTGGTGTAATAATCTGGAAATTTATGCCTTTTAACTGTTGCAACAGGAACGCCAGATAATTTGTCATTCCACTGCTTTTGCTACGTAAAGCGCCGATACCGGCAGCTTCAAATAATTCCAGGGATGCTTTCAGATTTACCATATTAAGCACCTGAGCGGTGCTTTGTTGCCATCCTTCAGCTTCTTTTTCAGGCACAAACCCCTTTTCCATTTTAAATCGTGCACTCTCTTCATTACCCCACCAGCCACCTAAACGGATAAAATCACGGTTGCTGGCATGTTTTTCATGTACAAAGGCTCCTCCAACTGCGCCAGGGCCACCGTTCAGATACTTATAAGAGCACCAAACTGCAAAATCTACGCCCCAGTCATGCAATGATGTTGGAATATTTCCTACGACATGTGCAAGGTCAAAACCTGCATATGCGCCTGCTCGATGTGCCGCATCGGTTATAGCGGCTATATCAAATAACTGTCTGGTATAGTAGTTTATACCTCCAAGTAAAACCAGCGCTAAACTATCACTTTCTTGGCTAATAATTGCCAAAATATCTTCTAATCTTATCAAATACTCTCCAGGCCGGGGAGAAACTTCGATGATCGCATTTGCCGGATCAAAACCATGGTACTGAACCTGCGTCTCAACCGCATATGGATCACCCGGAAATGCTCCTGCCTCCATTAACACTTTAAACCGCTGTTTGTTTGGACGGTAAAAACTAAACATCATCTGATGCAAATTCACCGTTAACTCATGCTGATGAGCACCTATTATACCTGTTAATGGTTTATTACAATATTGCTGATAATACAACCAGGGGTCTTTCGCCTCCCAATAACCTGCTACGGCATATTGCTGCCAGTCAGATAATTCCTGTTCTATAGCTGATTTTACATTCTTGGGCTGTAATCCGAGAGAGTTGCCGCATAAATAATTAGCATCCTTTCCGTTACGCTGTGGAAAATAAAACTGTTCCTCCTGGTCCTTTCCTTTAGCATAAGCTATTGATGCTACGTACTCCATGGTCTTCCAATCTTGCGCCTGCCTCGATTAATGGCGGTTATCCTGCTATATCAGTTCTGTATTATCTATTTCTTCTCTTAGTTGCTATAATAACTACAGGCAAAATGGCCTAAATTTTACCAGACTTTTCTTCGGAAAATTTCACCTCTTATTTATCATATGGCATATAAGACTATGGCTTTATATGGCTAGTAACGTGTCAAGTCAATTGTCTGAAGGGTCAAAAGTAATAAAGGGTATCCAATTCGCCTCAATTCCAAATGTTAAAATTTGTTAATAAAGATAAAAAATGATTTTGAAAGCAAGATACAAAAAAAATCCGTCCTGAAGATTCAGGACGGAGACTGTTAACCTACAACTGTTACACTGTATTGAAAAAAAATTTAGTTAACCGAGATACCCTTTACCGATTTATGGATCACCTCTGTTTCGTCATCCTTTTCCGGCTCCGGGAAGAAATTGTAAGGACGAGGCGACACATACTTCGGATCATGCAGCTTCCTCACCTCTTCTTTACTTAATAACAACTTCATTATCAACGCAGCAAATGGTACATATTTCAACCATCTTGGCGCTTTGTACCTATCCAGTACGTCGATAGAGCGTTTATTCATTGCATACATCACCGGTACCAGGATCAGCGTCAGGAAGGTAGCAAACACCAGCCCGAACACCATTGTCCACGCCAACGGACCCCAGAAAGCTACGTTGTCGCCCCCGAAGAAGATATGGGGATTAAAATGACTGAACAATGATGCAAAGTCGATGTTAAAGCCCACTGCCAGCGGGATCAATCCCAGGATGGCCGCGATAGCTGTCAGCAACACCGGCGTCATACGGGTTTTACCCGCTTCCACTACCGCATCATATACCGGCATCTTCTGCTGTATCAACAAGTCAGTGAATTCTACCAACACGATCCCATTTCTTACCACTATACCCGCCAAAGCCATAATACCTACGCCTGTCATTACAATTGAAATATCCATCTTGAAGATCGCAAAGCCCAGGAACACGCCGATGATACTGAATATGATCTCCATGAAGATCACCAGCGGACGGCCAATAGAGTTGAATTGGGTTACCATGATCATCAGGATAAGCC
The DNA here is from genome assembly GCF_900107795.1 of Chitinophaga terrae (ex Kim and Jung 2007). GTDB lineage: Bacteria > Bacteroidota > Bacteroidia > Chitinophagales > Chitinophagaceae > Chitinophaga > Chitinophaga terrae. The sequence continues at coordinate 224,823 of NZ_FNRL01000002.1, read as the reverse complement.
CGAATGCTCCCAACATCGCCATCACCAGGAAGTTGGCAGTTTCCTGCTGATCTTCCTGTTCTCCCGTCATTTTAATTGTTACAGAAGATGGATGAGAGAAATTATTAACCGCATCCTGGATATGCTGCACTACCTCGTTCGCGTTAAAACCTGTCAACACGTTGGAATACAGGGTAATCACACGCTTCTGGTCTATCCTTTTAATACCTGCATAGGTATTGGAATAACTGATATCTGCCACGGAAGAAAGCGGCACCTGCCTGATAATTCCTCCCATATTCATATCACGGTATACCAGGTTCAGGTTCATCAGGTTCTCAATATTATTACGCTGATCTTCCCTCAAACGCACCATGATCTTGTACTCGTCTTTCGCATCGCGGATCTTGGACGCCTCAATACCGAACAAGGCTGCACGCAGGGTTTGACCTATCTGCTTGGTAGAAATGCCTTGCGCATTCGCCCTCTCTCTATCAATATTTACCACTATTTCAGGCTTATTAGCCTCAAAGTCGCTCTTCAGCTCCTCCACTCCACCAATATGCAGAGAGTCCAGGTAACGTTTCAGGTTAAACGAAGTACTGGTCAGCTCATCGAAATTGTCGCCGCTGATCTCGATATTGATCGGCTTACCGGTTGGAGGACCTCCCTGCTCCTGCTCTACAGTGATATTGGTGCCTGGAATACCTTTCACAGCCTGCCTGATCTTGTCAAGGTACTGAACGGTTGACTGACCATTTCTCGCTCCAAACTCTACAAACGCTACTGTCACTTTACCTTTCTGAGGCTGCGTACTCATATCCATCTGTGACGGATCTCCGGCGTTTTTGGCCACGTTGGAGATAATGGACTCAACTATCGGGTTGTTGGCTCCTACCACGTTGGTAATCCTCTTCTCTACTATTGCAGTGATAGAGTCGGTATATTTCTGGTCTGTACCATTTGGCAGCTCGATATAAGTGTAGATAAAGTTTGGATCTGCCTGCGGGAAGAACACCACTTTCGGGCTACGGATAACCGTCAGCATAATGCTGAACACCAACAAACCGAATGTTGCTATCACGATCCACACCGGCCTCCATCCTATCAGGCACCATTTCAGTATTTGTTTGTAACGCTCCTGCACTTTCGGCCAGAACTTCGTCTGGAAACGACGGGCCACACCGCCCAACCAGAAACGTTCCAGCAGGATCATGAGGTAAACGAACACCACGAAGTTGCCGACACCCATGCTCCCATTGGCATAACCGATCAGGGCAATCAAAGCAAAAACTGCGGTAAGTATTTTAAATTTCTTGTCAAACTTCGGCTTGGCATGTTCTTCTCCTTCATGTTGATCCATGAAGTCGACAGCAAATACCGGGTTAATGATATAAGCCACTACCAGAGAGGCTCCCAGCGTTGTGATCAGGGTAACCGGCAGGTAGAACATGAATTTACCGATTACGCCAGGCCAGAACAGCAGCGGGAAGAATGGGGCCAATACCGTCAGGGTGCCTGAGAATACCGGCAGGAATACCTCTCCGGCCGCCACCTTGGCTGCTTTCACAATACCCAGCTCTTTTCGTTCATTAAATATCCTGTGCACGTTTTCAATTACCACGATAGCATCGTCTACCACGATACCCAATGCCAGCAGGAAGGAGAACAGCACCATCATGTTCAGTGTAAATCCATACATCGGCATCAGCAGGAAAGCGATGAACATGGAAATAGGAACCGATAATGCAACGAATATCGCGTTCACCGCCCCCATGAAGAACATGAGGATCACCGTTACCAATATAAACCCGATGATGATAGTGTTGATCAGGTCGTGCAGGGTTACGCGGGTAGATTTAGACTGATCTGCGGTAATGGTTACATTCAGGTCTTTAGGGAAGTAGTTCTCCTGCATATCTTTCTTGATCTCCTGGATCTTGTCAGATGCATCTATCAGGTTTTTACCGCTCTGTTTGATCACGTTCAGCGTGATCACATTTTTACCGCCTAAACGCGCATAGCTTTCCTGTTCCAGGAAACCATCCACCACATTGGCAACATCTCTCAGGTACACGGTAGCTCCTGATTGTCCGCGTACAATGATATTACCTATCCTCGAAGGATCTTTATACTCACCTTTAACAGAGAGTGTTCTCTTCTGTCCGTCCATCGATACCTGGCCTCCGGAGATAGTTATATTCTCGTTCTGTATAGCCATGAGGATATCCTCGAAACTGATCTTTGCCGCATCCATCTTGTATTTATCGACATTGATCTGGATCTCCCTTTCCAATTCTCCTACCAGGTCAACCCTGGTAATCTCATTAAGCGCTTCGATCCTGTCTTTCATGTCATCTGCATACTTTTTAAGGGTTTGCAGATCGAAGTCGCCGGAGAGGTTTACGTTCATGATAGGGATCTGGGATACGTCTACCTTCACGATCTGCGGCTCCTGGGTCAGGTCGTTGGGCAGGTCTTTCTTTGCGTCGTCCACTTTTTCACGCACCTGTTGCCTGGCTGCTTCAATATCTTCGTTTGCGTTAAACTCGATAATGATGGAAGAGAAATCCTGCATGGAAGTACTCTTGATCTTCTTCACGCCGGAGATGCCGTTCAATTGTTTTTCGATCGGCTTGGTAACGGTCGTTTCCATATCTTCCGGTGAAGTACCGGCATTGATGGTGGAAATATAGAACTGAGGGAATACTACTTCCGGGAACTGTTCTTTCGGCAGTGAGATATAAGACATGATACCTGCCAGCGCTACGATGATCGTAGCAACGTAGATACTGATCTTATTATCTATGGCCCAACTCGTGGGTTTAAATTCTTTTTTTAGATTGTCTTGCATACACTGGAATTTTGCTGTGCAAACAGCTGCTTTTACAATTTAATCTGATCGTTGTCGTTCAACCCCTGGAAGCCAGTGGTGATGATACGATCTCCAGGTTTTAACCCACTCTTGATCTCTGCCTGATCGTTATAAGTGCGTCCCATTTCAATCGTTTTACGTTGCGCTACCAGTTTGCCTTTGTTGTCCTGGGCCACCAATACATAAGGCTTTCCGGAAGTATACTGGATCACGTTCACAGGGATCACTACAGCGTTAGGCGCGGTGTAATCAACGATGCGGATCTGCGCGATCATGTTAGGGCGCAGTGCATTGTCCGGGCGTAAAGGCACTTCCACTTTGATTGTTCTGCTCACGGGGTCGATAGTGCGGGATGCAAAACCAATGGTGCTGCGGATCTCGCGTTTGATATCGGGGAAAGATATCACTACCTGGTCCCCGCTTTTTATAAGGCCAGCATACGTTTCAGCTATATTGGCAGTTACTTTCAGATCGTTTGCATTCACTACTCTGAATGTTGGGTTACCCGGGGAAGCCATATCGCCAACTTTCGCGATCACCGCATCTACTGTACCGCTGATAGGTGAAACGATACGTGACTGGGCCAATTGATCCTGCAGCGTAGCCATTTTCTTTTCCAGGCTTTCTTTCTGGTTCTTTGCATTCAGGTACTGGATTTCTGAGCCGATCTTCTGATTCCAGAGATTCTTCTGCTTTTCATATAAAGTATTAGCCAGATCCAGCTGGGTGCGTAATTCAGCGATATTTGAACGAAGCACCTGGTCATCTACCTGCGCCAGCGCCTGGCCCTTGCTCACCTGTTGTCCTTCCCTTACATGAATAGCTGTAATAACACCCGGAACTTTTGAAGAAACATTCACGTTTTCGCGGGCGTCCACGCTTCCCTGTACATCGATGAAGTGCTGGAAGATGGTATCTTTCACCGCAGCTACAGTAACATCTTTCAGTTTAACTTCTTCCGTTACACCTAATTCTTTCTCTAATTCTGCGATCCTTTTGTCAGTCTTGGAGTTATAATCAATTTTTTCCTGTTTCAGCTTTTTCAGTTCAGCCATCTTTTTTTCCTTGCTATCTCCTCCGCAGGCTGCTAATACAGTGGTAGATACTAAAATCAGGAAAGCATATCTGTTGATCATATGATGAATAGTGAATGGTGATTTAAAAGGATTAAAGTTTGCCATAAGCTTTCAGCAATTCGATCTTGGCGACGATTGCATTGAACAAGGCTGTGAAATAATTATTCTGTGCAGTCAGCAGATCATTTTCCGCCTGTGTCATTTCCAGGCTGGAGCCTACGCCTTCCCTGTATTTGATCTGGGTGGTGTTGTAGACTTCCTGGGCCAGTTGCATGTTCTTTTCCTGGGCTTCCAGGGTCAGTACGTTGTTGCGGAAATTGGATGCCGACTGTTCTCTTTCCAGGTCGATACCTTGTTTCAGGTTATCTATTGCCACTTCACTTTTCTTTACGGCAAGGAAAGCCTGGTCTACCTGGCGTTTCCGCTGGAAGCCTGTAAAGATGGGAACAGAGAGGTTTAACCCTGTATTTACATATCCATACCACATCTGGTTCTGGAAGTAATCGAACTTATCGCTGCCCCTGAGCGCGCCTGTGGATGCGAACAGTTGCAGGGATGGCAATCCTTTCAGTTTATATCTTTTAAGATCGAATTCATTTGCTTTCTTCTGTGTTTGCAGCAACTGGTATTCGATACGTTGTGAGTAATCGAATTTATCCATATCCAGTACGCCGGCTACAATGCGCGAGGTAGAAAGTGTATCCGTTAACGTTATTTCCTGTTTAAGCGGCATACCCATCTGGTATTTCAGTGCGGCGGTGCCAACTTCAACGAGGTTGCGGAGTTTGGTCTGTTCTGTCTGCAGGTTGGTGTATTGCACTACCAGCCTGTCTACATCCAGTTTTTCGGCCAACCCGTTATTATAGATCTCCCTGGTTTCTTTCAGTATCTTTTCGAGCGAGCTGATATTTTCTGAAAGGATGTTGAGCGCTTTGTTGGCAGAAAGCACGTTGTAGTATGCTTTGTAAACGTTTTCTTTTACATCGATCACTGTTTTGGCAACGTTCTGCGCTACCAGGTCTTCCAGTGTTTTACGGGCCTGTAAGGCAACCAAAACGCTGGGATCGAAAAGGGTTTGGGTGAGTTTTACTTCTCCCAGCAGGTTATGAGGTAATTGGAAAGAAACGACAGTAAAGGAATCTTTGGGCAGGCCAAAGTTCCTCATGTTGAACATTTGTTTCTGGGTGATGGGATTATACTGATAGGAACCTGCACCAGCAACTGAGGGCAGCGCTAAACCGGCAACTTCTTTGTTTTTGGCAAGTTGAATGAGTTCATCCAGTTTAGCGGTTCTGACAGCGCTTTGATTAGCGATGGCATAGTCGACCGCCTCCTGGGCGCTCAGGCTAATGGGCCCGGGAGTTGGCTGCTGTTGGGCGCTGGCGGTAGCTGCCACTATTAGCAGGGCTCCCACCAACGTTGAACTGGTGAGCCTTTTGATTGATAAATTCATGTCCTTAGTTGTTTTGCGATAGTTTTTTATATGCTTCTATTAGCTGGTATCCTTTCTCGGATGCTACTCCATATAGGTAATTTTCCAACAAAACTTTCTGCACTCTGCTCATATCATGAGCACCGGAAAATACTTCGGGTTGAAAACAGATCATACAGGCATGTATGCGGTATTGCGTCAATATCTTAATGTCCAGGTCCGGTCTGTATAATCCTTCGCTGATACCGCGTTCCAGGTTCTCGCGGATCATTGTTGCCAACATGTTATTCTGGTAATCTACAAATACCTGCCAGGCTTTTGCATGAAATTTCTGGAGATCGAGCAAGATGACCGGGTTCATATTCAGTAACTTTCTATCGAGCATCTCCATTACGAGGAATAGTTCTTCAATGGCATCTTTGGCCCGTTCCCTGTCGGCAAGGCATTCTTCTTCGACGATACTGATAAAGCGGCTGATGGTTTGAGTGACCATATCGTCTTTATCTGTAAAGTGCGCATAAAGGGTCTTTTTGGAAATACCCATCTTCACGGCTATGTCGTCCATCGTTATGGAGCGGGTGCCGAACTGACGAAACAGCCCAAAAGCCTTATCCATTATGCGTTCTTGTACTTCCATATGCTATGCCGCGGTAACGCTGTTGTTACGCAGAACAAAACTATGGAAACTTTCCAAACTTCCAAAGTTTCCAGTAATATTTTTTTACATGTGGTAACATTTAATTATTTTAATGCTAAACCATTAAAAAGAACAGGAGCACTTCCCTATTATTATCTAATTTGCAGGTCTAATCACGAACCATGTCGCCAAAACTTAGATTTAAAGTATTCGCATCACGACTGCTGCGCTACTTCTTCCAGGGACTACTTATACTGGCGCCCATCGGTATAACAGCGCTTACATTGTACTGGGCTTTTGTGACCATCGACAACATTATTCCCAAAGAGATCATTCCTGCGGATGCGGGGTTCAGTTTCCTGAAATATAAGGGAGTTGGGTTCCTGCTGGTATTGGTATTGGTAGTATTGGTAGGTTACCTGAGTTCGTCCTTCATCATAGGAAGAATATTTGACCTGTTTGATCACCTGCTGGAACGGACCCCGTTTATCAAGTATATCTATACATCCATTAAAGATGTATTTGATGCGTTTGTGGGAGAGAAGAAGAAGTTTGATCATCCCGTGCTGGTGCAGATCTACGGGGTGGATGTATGGGAAATGGGATTCATTACCCAGGCGGATGTGAGCAACTTTGGCCTGGAGGGGTATATGGCAGTATACGTACCTCATGCCTATGCCATTACAGGTAAAGTTTTCATGGTACCCAAAGAAAAAGTAAAACAATTGACCAATATCTCGGCCGGCGATGCGATGAAATTCGCTGTCAGCGGAGGAGTTACAAATATTTAATGCCGGCCCCTGTACTAGGGGCCTTCTTTGTTTTTTAAAACCATTTGTTTATGTTAACCGTCAACCAGCTTCGCTGTACCATCAGCGTTTTATTTCTCTTTTTCCCTTTCTCTGCTTATCCCTGGGGCTTTTTTGCACATGAACGGATCAACAGGCTGGCCGTATTTGGGCTGCCCCCGGAAATGATGCTTCTTTATAAAGCCAACCTGGATTATATAACCAAACACGCCACAGATCCAGATAAGCGCCGCTACATGGTGCCGGCGGAAGGGCCCAGGCATTTTATTGATATAGACCTGCTGGACTCGCCGCCCTACCGGCAGGTGCCACGTTCCTGGAACGAAGCCGTAACCAGGTACAGCGCCGATTCGCTGAACCGGTATGGCATTTTGCCCTGGCACCTGGAAAAAATGCTGGCCCTTCTCACAAAAGCGTTCCGGGAAAAAGACAAACAGCATATCCTGCGGCTCTCCGCAGAGCTGGGGCATTACCTGGCAGACGCGCATGTACCGCTGCATGCCTGCTCCAATCATAACGGGCAGTTCAGCAACCAGCACGGCATCCATGGGCTGTGGGAGTCACGCATCCCGGAATTGCTGGCGGATGAAACCTTCGACTACTGGACGGGAAAAGCCTATTACATCGCCTCGCCGCGGGAATATATATGGCAAATAATTACACTAAGTGGGAAGGAAGCAGATTCGGTGCTCAGGATCGAGAAGGAATTAAGCAATAAATTCCCCGCAGGCAGGCGTTTTGCTTACGAATCAAGGAATGGAGCACTGGTCAGGACATACGCCGACGACTATACGAAAACATATGCAAAATTGTTGAATAATATGGTTGAACGCAAAATGAGAAGCGCCATCTCGGCGGTTGCCGCAGCCTGGTACACCTGCTGGGTAAATGCCGGCCAGCCCCCGCTAAGCGACCTGGCAGACAACAGCCCCGCCCCCGCCGATTCGCTGGACCATTTAGCCCCATTGCAACTGCGCTGGATGGAAGAACATTGCAAGTAGCTATTTTCCTGCACGGTAAAATATTTATTGCAATACTTAATAATTTGAAAAGATATTTTATCTTTGCCCATACCATCTTTTAACCTGTCCTACACAATGCGCCTCACTGGTTTTATGCCCGTGCCGTTTTTTTTTCCGTTTCCTTAGAAAAACCAAAAAAAGTGGAAAGATCAAAAAATGAATTTAATCTGAATCGCAACATGAAGGTGCACAATTTTAACGCAGGTCCTTCTGTCTTACCTAACGAGGTATTGTACAAGGCCAGTAAAGCATTGATAGACTTTGAAGGGTCGGGAATGTCGATACTGGAAATTGGCCACAGAACCGCCCCGTTTATGGCGGTGATGGAAGAAGCGCGCAGCCTTGTGAAGGAACTGATGCAGCTGGAAGATGACTTTGAAGTACTCTACCTGCAGGGGGGCGCCACCACACAGTTTATGCAAGTTCCCATGAACCTGCTCGACAATGGTGGAACAGCCGCGTATGTAGATACTGGCGTATGGTCCAGCAAAGCTATTAAAGAAGCGAAATTGTTTGGCTATACAGATGTGATAGCAAGCTCCAAAGAAAGCAACTATAACCACATCCCCAAACAATTTACTATTCCTCCGCAAGCGAGCTATCTTCATATTACTACTAACAATACTATTTATGGTACCCAGTGGCAAACCACCCCGGAAACCAATATCCCGTTAGTAGCCGATATGAGCAGCGATATCCTGAGCCGCAGCATGGACTTCAACAAATACTCGCTGATCTATGCAGGCGTGCAGAAGAATATGGGCGCTGCCGGAGCCACAATGGTAGCAGTACGTAAAAGCATCCTTGGAAAGGTAACACGTAAAATACCTTCCATCCTGGATTATAGAAATCATATCGACAATGGCTCGATGCTGAATACACCTCCTGTTTTTGCGGTATATATTTCTATGCTTACGCTGCGCTGGTTAAAAGAACAAGGTGGAATTCCTGCCATTGAAAAGATCAATGATAAAAAAGCGGCATTACTATACGACGAGATCGACCACAATCCGCTGTTCCGCGGTACAGTGGTAAAAGAAGACCGTAGTAAAATGAACGCCTGCTTTATTATGGATAAGCCGGAAATGGAGGAAGAATTCCTTAAATTCTGCAAAAAAGAAGATATAGTTGGCATTAAAGGTCACCGCTTGTCCGGAGGCTTCAGGGTTTCTATGTACAATGCGTTGCCTTATGAAAGTGTAGAAGTAATGGTGGAAGCCATGAAATACTTCTCCCTGAAAAAGGCCTGATAATATTTTAAGTTAGATTTTATTACGAACTATGGAAGAGCGAGTGTTCTTTCGTAGTTCGTAATTTTTTTTTCTATATTTTTACTATTCACCCATCTGAGTTCATTATGGCCACTATTAAACCCTTCAAAGGATTAAGACCCGATCCCTCGCTAGCTGCAAAAGTAGCCTCCCGCCCTTATGATGTGTTGAGTTCTGATGAAGCCAGGGACGCCGCTGCCAACAATCCCTACTCCTTCTATCATATCTCTAAATCGGAGATAGATCTGCCTGCCGGTACGGATGTGCATAGCCAGCAAGTGTATGATACTGCTGCCAGCAACCTGCAACGTTTTATCAAAGAGGGAATATTGCTGCAGGATGAACAACCGGTTTATTATATATATAAACTTTTAATGGATGGACGCGCACAAACAGGCCTGGTAGCCGTTTCGGCGGTTGCAGACTACAATAACGGCCTTATTAAAAAACATGAATTCACTCGTCCAGACAAGGAATTAGACAGGATCAATCATATAAAAACAACCAGCGCTCAAACGGGCAACGTATTCCTGGCGTATAACGATGTACCGGAGCTTAGCTCGATCATTGATCACTGGCAGGAGCAGCACGCCCCGGTTTACGACTTTACAGCAGACGATAATATCCAACATACCATCTGGATCGTAGACGCCCCTTCAACCGTTGCCGATATCAGCTCCCTGTTTGCCCGGAAGGTACCGCATACTTATATCGCCGACGGCCACCATCGCGCAGCTTCGGCAAGCCTGGTGCAAAAAGAACTGCAGGCAAGCCGCAAGATCACGGGGGCCGAAGACCCGGCCAATTACTTCCTGACAACTATCTTCCCTGCCAGCCAACTGGCCATACTGGACTATAACAGGGTCGTAAAAGACCTGAACGGCTTAAGCAAAGAAGCTTTTTTATCGCAGCTGGACTATGATTTTACAGTGGAAGAGATCGGGCATCTGCCCCAGGCGCCTTCTATGCTCCATGAATTCAGCATGTACCTGGATGGCCGCTGGTACCGGCTCGTAGCAAAAGAAGGTACCTATACTACTGATCCGATAGGCATCCTGGATGTAACGATCCTTTCCAATAACATCCTCGATAAGATCCTGGGCATCAAAGACCAGCGGACGGATAAACGAATAGACTTCGTAGGCGGGATAAGAGGGCTGCAGGAACTGGTAAAGCGGGTTGACAGCGGAGAAATGAAAATCGCTTTCGCCTTGTACCCCGTTACTATCCAGCAGTTATTTGATATTGCAGATAGTGGTAATGTGATGCCGCCTAAAAGTACCTGGTTTGAGCCGAAGTTAAGAGATGGCCTCATCACCCACCTGATCTAAATCAGCAAACAAGCAAAGCGGCAAAGAATTTGATTAAAGAGCGTCCGTGAATGTTAAAACGGCGTATTACGCCGGTTCATAAAACGCTTTACCGCTTTGCGTCTTTGCGCCTTTGCGGGAAAAAATCTTACTTTTACAGCAAACAGACAGAAGGGAATGAATATACGGTCTTCTTTATTGAAAGCATTTCTAGTAGCGGGAGTTTTATTTACTCAAACTGCTTTTGCACAGGATTCGAGGGAGCTATACAACACGGCCAGCAATTTTATGAGAAGTGGGGACTACTCCAACGCGATCTTAGTGTTCAACCAGGCTTTACAACTAGAACCGGATAACTTCGAATATAAAAAACAATTAGGCTTTACTTATTACCTGAAAGGAGACCTGATCAAAGCAAAAAGTATCATTGAGCCTTTATTGAGCAATAAAGAAGCAGATGTGCAGGTATACCAGATCGCCGGCAACATCTACATCGGCAGGGAAGAATTTAAGACAGCCCAGAAGATGTATGAAAAATCGTTAAAGAAATTCCCAAACAGCGGCGAGCTGTATAACGACAACGGCAACCTGCTGATGAACATCAAACTCTATGAAGGCGCCTTACGCAGCTGGCTTAAAGGAATAGAACAAGACCCTACTTTTCCCGGGAACTATTATAACGCCACGAAAACGTATAACTACAGCAACAACCCTTTGTGGTGCATCATATATGGCGAAATCTTCATGAACATGGAGAGCTACACCACCCGTACTGCTGAAATAAGGACCATAGTACTGGAATCTTACAAAAAACTGTTCAACGATCCATCACTTTTTGAAAGCGCCGTAACAGATGCCAAGAAAAACAAAAGAGGGAACAGCGAGTTTGTAGAAGCCTATAAGAACACCATGAGTAAGCAGATCAGCGTTATTACCGGCGGTATTGACCCCGACGCCCTCATCATGGCAAGAACCCGTTTCTTACTGGATTGGTACAATAATTATGCAGACCAATTCCCATATGCACTGTTCGACTACCAGCGCGAACTGCTCAGGGCTGGCCTGTTCGAGGCCTATAACCAATGGCTGTTTGGCCCAGCGGCTAACCAGTCGAACTACAAAGGCTGGACCGCCCTGCACAAATCCGAATACGATGCTTTCCAGCAATATCAACGTCGCAACCCTTTGAAACCCAGACCAGACGAGTATTATAACGACGGCAAATTTACCTTGATCAACTCAGGGTATTAACAGCCGGAGAACTGCAATAAATCACTTAGTTGCTGTAGCAACTGATTGACTAAATCCGTAAATTGTAGTTCTCAAAATCTGAATATGCTCGCTACCAAACACCAAAACATCATCGATCAAGCTGTCAGGGCAACACACGAACGTACATTCTATGCCCAGTATCCTGAACACCCCAAGGCATATGGCGACGATGCGCATGCAAAAGGAATACAGAGCTACCAGCAACTGCTGGGCAAGCCATTCAAACAACTGCTGCAAACCAATGAAACCGGGTGGAGCGGAGAAGAGGTATCTCCATATACCCGTGAAGTATTGGGCATCACTTACCCGACCTTTGCTGCAGACGATCTTATCAGGAAAGCTGCTATAGCCGGCAAAGGCTGGAAACAATTGCCTGTAGCCGAAAGAGCCGGGGCATTGACAGAAACCCTTGAAAGAATAAAAGACTACTTTTTTGATATAGCCAATGCCACCATGCATACCACGGGCCAGAGCTTTATGATGAGCTTCCAGGCATCGGGGCCGCATGCCAATGATCGCGCCCTGGAAGCCATTGCTACGGGTTACCATGAACTTTTACGCTATCCTCCGCAGGTTTCATGGGAAAAGCCAATGGGCAAGGCCAGCGTCAAACTGGTTAAAACGTTCAGGGCTATTCCAAAAGGTATAGGCGTAGTAGTTGGGTGCTCTACTTTCCCGGTCTGGAACACCTTGCCGGGAGTATATGCCGACCTGATAACCGGCAACCCGGTGATCGTAAAGCCGCATCCAAGGGCAGTTCTGCCGATTGCTATCGTTGTAGGCGTAATCCAGCAAACTTTGAAAGAACTGGGTTTTGATCCCAATATCTGCCAGCTGGCGGCTGATAGCTCCAACAATCTTATTACCAAACAATTGTGCGAGAACCCAGCTGTTAAACTGATAGATTACACTGGTGGCAGCAGTTTCGGCGCTTACATAGAATCTTTACCGGGAAAATCAGTTTTTACTGAAAAGGCTGGCGTTAACTCCGTAATTTTAGATAGTGTGAAAGAGTTTGAGCCGGTTATCCAGAACCTGGCATTTTCCGTGAGCTTATATTCCGGCCAGATGTGTACTGCTCCCCAGAACTTCTTTGTTCCGGAGCAGGGAATTGAAACAGCTAATGGCCATCTCAGCTTCAACGAGGTAGTACAGCAGTTTAAAGAAGCAGTGGCCGGCCTTACCCAACACCCCAAAATGGGGGCAGGCACCCTCGGTGCGATACAAAATGATGAAACGCTGGAAAGAGCCAGGGAAGCAAGGCAGCTGGGTGGAAAGGTGATCCTGGAAGGCACGCCTGTGGAAAACGAGGAATTTGCCAATGCACGGGTATTTGGGCCCACCATCATTGAAGTAAGCAGTGTTGATAACAAAATATTTGAGAAAGAGCTTTTTGGGCCTGTTGTTCTGATCATCAAAACAAAAGATACAGATCATAGCCTGCAGCTGGCCAAACAAATGGCATTAAATTTCGGAGCCATTACCTGTGGGGCCTATACTACAGACCAGGAAGTTAAAGAGAAGATCTTAGAGGAAATGAACAGCGTATTTACCCCTGTATCCTTTAACCTGACAGGTCCGATATGGGTGAACCAGCACGCTGCGTTTTCCGATTTCCATGTAACCGGCGGTAATCCGGCCGGCAACGCCAGTTTCACGAACCAGGAGTTTATAATAAAACGCTTTGTTTGGGTAGGGAACCGGGAGCTGGCAGAATAATAAAGCTATTCCAGGGCAGGTGCATACAGCGCCTGCTCTTTAAAGACCGACGAATATGAAACAGTTGCTCATTACGCTCACCTTATTTGCTTTTGTAGCCTGCGAACAGGCTCCCAAAGCCGATAAAGCCAGTATCACTACCGCGCAAACCGTGCAAGCCGGTACCGGTCAGGCATATATTCCAGATACTGCCAACAGCCTGGTAGAATGGATAGGAACCAAGCCAACCGGGAAGCATCACGGCTCTATCAAACTGGCTGGTGGGGCCATTTATGTAAAAGACAGCACTGTAACAGGCGGCAACATCACCATTAACATGCTTACCCTGCAGAACCTGGATCTGGCAGCGGATACCGCTATGAAGAACAAACTGGAAACAGAACTGAAAGGCCCGCAATTTTTTGATGTTCAGCATTTCCCTACCGCTACCTTCGAGATCACTGAAATAACACCCTACGAACCCGCCAGGGACGGGGAAGTAACTTTAGCCCATGCCACTCATATCGTAAAAGGTAATTTCACCCTGAGGGGCGTAGTTAAAAACATCACTTTCCCGGCGCACATTGCTATTGATAACCATGGAGTTACTACTACCGCTAACTTCAATATCGACAGAACCAAATGGGGCATTACCTACAGGGCCGACAAGTCGCTGCAGGACAAACTCATTAACTCGCAAGTCAACATTTCATTCCGTCTGAAAGCAGTGCGATGATCCTTCATTTTTGACATTTTTTTTTACTATAAAGCCAATAAAAAACTTTAAATTAGGACAACCACCGTTGGAGTGAAAATCTGAGTTTGATGGACATAAATAAAGAAAGAGATGATGATCAGCATTGGCGATCAGCCAAGTCAGAAGCCGGATTCAAATCTCATCTTATTATATACCTGGTTGTTAATATGGGAATGTGGCTTCTATGGTTTCTTACAGACAGCGTGCACACGAATGGTATTCCCTGGCCCCTATGGCCGTCTTTAGGCTGGGGTGTTGCATTAGCTTACCAGAACTTTAATGCCCCGCACCGCAACAATCTGAAAAAAGCATTATAGCTCATATTATCCTGTAATATCCAGGCCAAAACAAAAATCTACAGCAGCATGAATGACCAACCACAAAGACTGTTTGACGTGATCGCTTACCAGCTTGCCCACTTTCCGAAAGATGATATGCTGGCAGGTAAAGAGAATGGCGTGTACAGGAAGTATAGTACAAAAGAAGTGGGTGATTTGACGCTCCGTCTTAGTTCTGGTTTGCTCAAATTGGGGATCCGTGCGGGCGTAAAGGAAAATGAGAACAAAGACAAGATTGCTATCATTTCAGCCAACCGCCCTGAGTGGATGATAACCGATCTGGCTGTACAGCAGCTGGGAGCAGTGCTGACCCCTATTTACCCTACTATCAGTGAGCATGAACTGGCATATGTACTGAATGACGCGGAAGCCAGGATCTTATTTGTAAGCAATAAAGAGTTGCTGGATAAGGTAACGGCGTTAAGAGATAAATTCCCTACCATCCGGGAAATCTTCACATTCGACCAGGTAGAAGGCGCCCGGAACTGGAAAGAGGTACTGGAGATGGGAGATACAACGGATTTCGGGAAAATAGAGGAGATTAAGAAAAATATTTCGCCGGAAGAACTGGTAACCATCATCTATACTTCCGGAACAACGGGCACGCCAAAAGGCGTAATGCTGACCCACCATAACATCGTTAGCAACGTAATTGCCTGCGGGCCTTATCTCCCTGTGAATAAAGACGCGAAAGCCCTTAGCTTCCTGCCCTTGAACCATATTTTTGAACGAATGGTCACCTACCTGTACCTGGCTAACGGCGTGCCTATCTATTATGCAGAATCGATGGACACGATAGCCGATAACCTGAAAGAGGTGAAGCCTACTATTTTCACTACCGTACCACGGCTGCTGGAAAAAGTATATGAAAAGATCATGGCCACAGGACTGGAGCTGAAAGGGATCAAAAGAGCTCTTTTCTTCTGGGCAGTAGATATAGGCAAAAGGTACGAGATCAACACCAACCAGGGTTTCTGGTATAACCTGCAGCTGAAGCTGGCCAATAAGCTTATTTTCAGCAAATGGAGAGCCGCACTGGGAGGCAATATTCAGGCCATTGTCAACGGAGCCGCCGCCTGCCAGGTTCGTCTTTTAAAGATCTTCACAGCGGGAGGGATACCGATCATGGAAGGATACGGGCTTACGGAAACATCGCCTGTGATCAGCGTAAACCGTTATGATATTAAAGACAGGATGTTCGGAACCGTGGGACCAGTGATCAGCGGCGTAGAAGTAAAGATCGCCGAAGACGGGGAGATACTGTGCAAGGGACCTAATATCACTATCGGGTATTACAAACGCCCCGACCTGACTGCCGATGCCATTACGGATGGCTGGTTTCATACAGGCGATATCGGGGTGATCATCGATAATAAATTCCTGAAAATAACGGACCGTAAAAAAGAGCTCTTCAAAACCTCCGGCGGTAAATTCGTGGCGCCTCAGCCGATTGAAAATAAATTCAAGGAATCTCCATACATCGAGCAGATCATGGTGGTGGGCGAAGACCGCAAATTTACAGGAGCTTTGATAGTACCATCTTTCGCCAACCTGAAAAAATGGGCCGCGAAAAATGGCATAAACGCCGCCTCAAACGAGGAACTGGTTAAGAACGAGCGGGTGATAGACCTCTACAAACAGGCGCTGGACAAGTATAACCAGTTTTTTAGTCACATTGAACAGATCAAGAAATTTGTGCTTTTACCGCATGAATGGACGGTGGATGCGGGCGAACTGACCCCCACCCTGAAAGTGAAGCGGAAAGCGATCATGCAGAAGTACAATGAGGAGATTGAAAGCCTTTATTCGGGATCAGGAGTAAAAAGTGTTTAAATTTTAATTTAAATGCCTTACTTTTGCATCCCAATCCTGGATTGGGGTAAAAGATGGAATGGCCTCATAGTTCAATGGATAGAATAGAAGTTTCCTAAACTTTAGATACAGGTTCGATCCCTGTTGAGGCTACAGAATAAAAAATCGGCTAAACCTGGTTGAACAGGATTAGCCGATTTTCGTTTATAGGGTGATGTTGGGGCGGCTATTGGCCGTCCACTGCAGCCAACCTGGCTTCCAATGCTTCGATGCGCTTATTTTGTTGAATAATATATAAAGTTAATTCCTCAATTTTCTGCATTTGCAGCTTCTGCATATCTCCCAACTCCAATCCCTCGCTGGCAATAACATCGGCTGATGGAACGCCTGGTAAATGCCTGTGCCTCTCTACATACTGTTCAAGTTCCTGTAACGACGGCAGTTGGTAGGCATCCATAAATACATAATCAGGCCAATCTGAAGCGTTAAGGGTAACCCTTACTTTTTTTGTTCTGATTTCGCCATTGACAGAGAGCAAAGCAGAAGGATTCGCGGTACCGATGCCTACATACCCCGTAGTTCCGTCAATAGTCATACGTTTTGTTCCGTTGGTCAGGAACGACATTGGTGCAGCATTCATGTTTGCGATTGTCAAACCGCCCTGCCCGGGAAAATGGGTAAGCATGGAATAGTCCAGCCCTATTCCGTCGCCGCCGTTGGCATCAAGCACCAGGGTGCTTCTTCCGCCGCCGGTTTCGTCAAATATGAACCCTCCTCCCCTTGCTGTAGTACCAGCATTATTCCTTATAAAAAATGGCTGGGTAAGATTCATAAGGAAAGAACTGCCCTGGAAAACCATTGGCATATCGGCATTGGTTGCATAGTCGCGACTGACAAGGTAACTGCTATTATTCCAAAAGGTCAGCCCAAGACCTTTGCCTACGGTTGGAGTTTTTGCAGAACCGGTGATCAGTTGCATATTAGATGTCGTATTCCCTGAATCAGTGACGGTTTGCAATGTTTGGGAAAAAAGGCTCAAAGAGGCAAATAACAATGGTAAAGTTAACAGACTTCTTTTCATAGTGTATAGAATTGAAAGAATAAGATAGCATTAAGAAGATGCCTGCCAAGATCGATAACAGGCCTCTTATTTCCTCATCTTATCTACCGCCCAGGCATTATACTGGATAAATATCAGCAATACCTCCAACAAACCAAGATGGATAAACTGAGACGGCAGCGCATCCCAATTCTCTATCATGGTTGTACCAAAGATGAGCGCCAGCGTTACTATACAGCCGGCTATTAACGAAAGGCGGGTGAATAGGCCGAGGATGAGCAGCAGCCCTATTATGAATTCGGCGATTGGCAATGCATAGCTAAACGGCGCAACCAGAGAGGCAGGCAGCATTGAATGCTCAAAACTTTTCAGCATCCAGGCACTAAAGCCGCTCAGTTTGGGAAGCCTGACCAGGCCATGGCCAAAAAAACTCAGTCCTACTCCCAGTCTTAACAATAAATAAGCAATGTTATAGTTCATTGGTATCGTGATTCAGGTGCGTGAAAGATAAAGTAAATAAACAAAAAAAGGTCCGCTTACCAAAGTAGAGCGGACCTTTTCAGAGGCGATATTTTTAGAATTCATCGTCTTCCTCTTCTCCATCATCTTCCAACCAGTCGAGGTAGGAATAGTACCAGTCGCCCAGTTCTTCGAGGAGTTCTATTTTTTTATCAGGGGAGTTTTTGAAGAATTCGTCCACGCTATCGAGTTCATAAACGATATCGATATGCGCGTTTTCTTCGTCATCCTCTACTCTTTTCGCAAAAAAACGAGGTTTTTCAGTATGAAAAATATACTCGTTTTCCGGGTCAGTAACCGGGTCGTCTGCGATCATGAACTTAGGTAACTGTGCCATAATGGATTAATTTATTTTGTAATAACGTAATGTGCTATCAACCGGATACAAAAATATTGATAATTAACATATAAAAAACAGATGGGGTCAGGGTTAAATTTATTGATAAATTTTCACAATCTTTATGCTCGCAAAATTTCGAACCATATGCAAGAATACTGGATCAGATGGGAGAACTGGATGAAACAGTATGCCCCCGGGCTACTAAGCATACTTCAACCCGGTGCATCATTTGAAGCGGTAGCATCACTGGAAAAGCTGATTGGCGCAACTTTACCTAAATCTTTCAAAGCCTTTTATGCCATTCATAATGGCCAGGTTAAAGCCAGAACCGGATTGGTTGATGCAGATCAATTACTGAGTATCGCTGATATTACAACGCAGTGGCACCATTGGAAAGACCTGGCAGACAGTGATACATTTACCTACAACGATGAGCCTATTTTATCGGCCCCCGACACTGGCATCAAAAATGACTGGTGGAACCCACTTTGGATCCCAATTACCGGCGACGGCTTTGGCAACCACTTATGTATAGACCTGGACCCCGCACCAGAAGGAAAATCAGGACAGATCATTACCCTTTGGCATGATGACCCCCACCGTGCTATTGTAGCCCCTTCATTTGAAGAATGGATAAAGGATTACCTGAATGCTCTCGAAAAAGGAGATTATATTTTTGTAAAGAAATGGGGTATCGTTCATAAGGATACCTTCCTGAATTACAACGATTAAGGCTTTTTCTTCCTTGCCTTTACGGACTTTCCTGAGTAATACATTGGGTCGAATCCTGACTTTTCTACCTTTACAACAGCTAAACTTCCTACAGTAAAGCTCCTGGGCGGAATTTCACTATCGTGTACAACTACTTCCGGAAGCTGACATTGAACCTGGGATGAATCTTTTGCAGGGAATTGCGCCATCGCCACCTGTTCAAGTTTCCTCACCTGGGCAGTTGATTCAGTAAAGGTAATAGCCATAATAGCCGATGCTACAGCTACCGGCAACAACCTGCTATGCCTGTTGGCAGGCTCTGTCAGTAACCTGTTCAGCCGGGTGTTGTTGAAACGCCCGCAAAGCTCTCCCCTGCTGTTTTTCAAAACAGCAAGCACTTCAATATCAGACATGGCGGGAGAAATCAAGGTGTAGGAACAGATAGATACAGACCTTTATTCGAAGATTTCATGGCATAGGATTATCGCAAATGAATATACGAAAAAAAGCAATGAACTCAGCCGGGATTTTTCCCGGGTTCCCCTGCCCACAATTTACCGTTTTAACCCATTTGTAACAGGCTGACCTATAACTAACAGCTGGGATGGCATTATTGTTGGATACTTACAGGCAATTGTAAATATTTATTTAACATCAAAATGAATACAATTATGAGAACTCCAAAACAGATTGCCGGATTACTGATCGCCTCCGCAATTGGATTAGCATTTACACTTGGCAGCCAGAACACTTTTGCTCAAGGCATCGACAGTACAGCTAAAAAAGTAGGTAATAAAACCGCTTCTATCGCTGTTAAAGGTGCCTCCGCTGTTACAGATAAAATTTATAAAGGAAAAGAAGGACCGAATGGTGAAGTGGTTTATATAGATAAAAAAGACCGCAAATTTATCGTGGATGAAAAAGGTAAAAAGGTATACCTGAAACCAAGCCAGATCCACGATAAGAAAAAAGACTAAAACAAAACAACCAGGTGTTGGCCGGCTATCATAGCCGGCCTATTTTTTATTCTTTCTAAAAACGTATATACGTTATAGTTATAAACAATTCAGCGGATAATCCTTACATTCATAGAGCCTAAATACACCGATCATGGAACTACAACCAGGCGCCTGTTATAAGATACAGGCCCAACACATTCCCGCCCTCCGGCAGTTTGGCAATTTCGAGTTCGTTGTAATCATAGTACATGCAAACGATACTTCCGACAGCATCGTTCTTGAATTCAACCGCATTATCGGCGCTTCTTCCATCGAGCAGGAAATAGCTGTCAAAACCCTCGTTGAATCCCATGCCGATGGCATAGAAATACAGGATAGCACAGGCGCCACGCTGAACATGCGTCCGTTCGAAAGAGAAAGTGAGTTTAAGCAATGGATAGATGCAGGAATCGCTGTACCCTGCTTCTGCTATTCATAACGCAACGCCTCAATCGGGTCTAAGCGGGAAGCCGATAAAGCAGGATAATACCCAAAAAATACCCCCGTAAAGGCACAAACCAAAAACGATAATACAATGGAGGACTCTGATACCAGGGTTGGCCATCCAAGTAATACAGTTATCAGCTTCGCTGATGTAACTCCTAATATCACCCCGATTATCCCACCGGTAACACTGATAATAATTGCTTCTACAAGAAATTGCATCAGTATATCATACCCCCTGGCGCCTATCGACATGCGTAAGCCGATCTCCTTTGTCCGCTCCTTTACAGAAACATACATGATATTCATTATCCCTATTCCCCCTATGACCAGGGAAATACCTGCAATAGCCGTTAAAAGGATGGTTAACAGGCTGGTAGTAGAACTTAATGTTTTGATCAGTTCTTCCATTGTTCTTACCTGGAAATTGTTTTCATCTGTAGGCCTTAACCGGTGCGTTGTTCTGAGGATGCCTGTGATCTCGTTAGTTGCCGCTTCCGATGCGCCTTCACTGACCGCTGAAGCATAGATGCTCTGGAAGTAAATGGTAGCTGTTATACGTTTCTGTACGGTAGTGTAAGGAGTAAGAATAATATCATCCTGGTCCTGCCCGAAAGAGCTTTGCCCTTTTGGCACCAATGTGCCGATCACCTGCAGCGGAATGGAATTCAGCCTGATCACCTTACCAACAGGGCTTTCGCCGCTGGGGAAAAGATTCTTGATCACTGTTTGTCCCAGGACGCAAACCTTTGCTGCGGTAGCCACATCTGCATCGGAAAAACTTACCCCATCCTGTATGGTCAGTTTACGGATATCGAAATAGGAAGGTGCAACCCCCTGCAACGAGGTAGGCCAGTTCAGGGCTCCGTAAATAGCCTGTCCTCTTGTTGAAGCAACAGGGGAAACGGCGCTTACATACTCCGCCTGTTGCTGGATTGCTTTTACATCTTCTATAGTCAACGACTGGTAACTATCCCCGCCTATTCTTACGCCTCCTGCCACGTTACTGCTGGGAAGAACGGTTATCATATTCGATCCCATGCTGCTTAACTGGCTTTGAATGCTTTCTTTAGACCCCTGCCCGATCGCCACCATGGCAATAACCGCAGCCACGCCGATGATGATACCAAGCATGGTAAGGAAGGCCCGCAGCTTATTCCGCTGCAATGCCCTTAATGCCAACATGATGAACCTCAGTATGCTCATAATTCCCGGTTAATAATCGTCTGCCGGCGGCAAGGCAGCGAGGGCCTCTTTCGCCGAGCGCACATTTTCATTTTTTGTGTCTTTAACTACCCGGCCATCTCTCAACATTACTGTTCGGGTGCTGAAAGAGGCGATATCTGGTTCGTGTGTTACAAATACGATCGTTTTTCCTTCCTGCTGGTTAAGCTCCTGCATCAACGCCATGATCTCGTACGAAGTCCGTGAATCCAGGTTCCCGGTAGCCTCATCTGCCAGTATCATCACCGGCTGGTTAACCAATGCACGGGCAATAGCCACTCTCTGTTGCTGCCCTCCCGACAACTGGTTGGGCATATGCTCTTCCCTGCCCTGCAGCTTTACTTCTGATAAAGCAGCCATAGCCCGCTGTTTCCTTTCGGAAGTGGAAAGACCGGGATTATAGAACAGTGGCAACTCCACGTTTTCCAGGGCCGAGGTTCGCGGCAGCAGGTTATACGACTGGAATACGAAACCTATCTTCCTGTTCCTCAATCTCGCCAGCTCATTTCTCGACAGCTTGCTCACGCTTACCCCGTCCAACAGGTAATTGCCGGACGTAGGCTTGTCGAGGCAACCAAGAATATTCAGCAGCGTGGTTTTCCCCGATCCGCTGCTGCCCATAATGGTCACAAATTCTCCTTCATAAACATCGAAAGTGATGCCTCTCAACGCTTTTACCACCTCGGAGCCCATTATGAACTCACGCCTGATATCTTCCAGTTGCAATATCTTTTTTCCACTCATCGCCTGCGCCCTCCCCCCATTCTGGGCATAAATGGACTATTATTTCCTGCACCCGCAACAGGTACTCCTCCTGAACTGACTCCCAATACTACCACATCGTTCTGATCCAGTCCCCTGAGCACTTCTATCCTTGTATTATCATTCAACCCCGTTCGTATATGCCGTTGTATCAGGCTATCTCCTTTCAGGACCCATACATAGTTGGAAGTACCAATGCGTTGCGTACTTTTAAAAGGTTTGCTGGTATCTCTCGCCACCGAGTCTTTCGGCATTCGTTGCCCCCTGCTCACAGCGCGCTTGATCACAAAATCCTTCAGGGCAACAGAGTCGGGTATAAACTTCAACGCCTTCACCGGTATCAGCAAGGCATTGTTATGTTCGGCTGTATAAATGGTAACATTGGCCGTCATGCCGGGCTTAAGTTTAAGATTGTCGTTAGGCGCGTTGATGATGGTATTATAGGTTACCACGTTTGCAGATACGGATGGCTGCAATCTTATTTCCTGTACCTTCCCGTCAAACACATCTTCCAGGTAGGCATCAACGGTAAAGGTTACACGCTGCGAATCCCTCACGTTCCCGATATCGGCTTCATCTATCCTCGCTTCTACCTGCATTTTTGTAATATCTTTCGCGATCACGAACAGGGTTGGAGTATTAAAACTAGCTGCTACTGTTTGTCCGACGCTTACATTCCTGTTTAATACAACTCCCTCCGTTGGCGAATAGATCTCGGTGAACGAAAAGTTCTTCAATGCCGATTTCAATTGAGCATTCACACTGGCTACATTGGCCCTGGCCTGCCCTATCTGGTTGGTGGCAAGATCATAATCCGCCTTGCTGATGGCGCCGGTGTTATATAAAGCTTTCTGACGTTCGTAATTATTTTCCTGGTAACTAAGATTTGTTTGCGCTACCAGCAGGTTAGCCCTTAACTGGTCTACCTGCGCCTGGAAGAGATCTTTATCCAGCTCGGCCAGCAACTGACCTTTCTTTACCCTGCTGTTAAAGTCTACATATATGCTTTTGATCGTACCTGAAACCTGCGTACCCACTGCTACCGTATCTACCGGCTGAACAGTGCCCGTCGCGGTAACGGAAGTGGTTATATTTCCGTATTCGGGGCGGGCTGTTTCGAACTGAACGGGTTCCTTTTTCTTCCTGATAAAGAAGAACCAGATGGCCGCCAGAACGAGGATTATAATGCCTGTTATAATAACTCCTTTGTACTTTCTCATACCAAATGCGTTTATAGTTTTACTGGTATGCCCATGTAAAAATCATATATTCTCATATTGAGCGCTGTATTGTATTTCGCTTGTATGTAAGATTGCAGCGCCTGTATGTACAGGTTTTTCTGCTGAAGGAAGTTAACCAGGTTAGTAGCTCCTATTTTCAGTTGCTCGCCGCCGATACGGTAACCTTCTTCAGCGTATTTGAGTTGTTCAACAGCCGCATCGTACTGTGCCTGCGCATTTAATACATTGATATACGCTTGTTCAATGGTTTGGTTCAGCGTCGTTTTTGTGTCCTGCAACACGAGCTTTGACTGGTCAATATTGATCTTAGCCTTTTCTACATTGGTTCTCACTACCCGCCTGGTAAATATGGGAACAGAGAGCGTTAACCCGATCTGCTGATAAAAATTATTATCCAGTTGTTTAAAGTAAGTATAGCTTTTATTGCCCCCTGAGGCGCTGGCGCCGACAGACGCTCCTGCCGTTAAAGTTGGCAGGTAACCTGTTTTTGCTTTTGCGAGGTCTAATTCAGCTATCTCTATGCCCAACTCCCCGCTTTTGATCTCCGGACGTATAGCCATTGCCGAATCCTGCACCTCCTGCAATGCTTTCAAATGGGTATTGGTGATCAGGGTATCGGGTTCGACTATATTAAAATCGTAGCTGCTGGGAAGCTGGAGGATCTGTTTGAGCGTTAATTTGTATTGCCTGTACTGTGTTTGGCCGGTGGTGAGCAGGTACCGGTCGTTGGCCAGTTGGGCCTGCAGCTGTACCAGGGCTACGAGGGCAATAGAACCAACATTATATTGGTCCTGGGCCTGCTTCACCTGCGATTCTGAAGTAGCCACTACGTCTTTCAGGTAAACAATATTTTCACGGGCCAGGAGTATATTCAGGTAGGCCTGGGTGATCAAAACCGTAAGGTCGTTCACCTGCTGTGCGATATTAAGCCCTGCTACCTGGTAAGAAAGGTTTTTCTGTTTTATATCATAATTCAGGTATCCTCCCTGGAACAGCGTTACATTGGAGCTGGCGCCATAATTACCGGAGCTGTAGATCTGGTAATCCACTGCTGTGGCGCCTCCTGTGCCCAGGGCGTTGATCGATTTACCGCCATTCAGGTTTTGTGAGAAAGTGGCATTCAGGTTAGGTTGCCTGGCAGCTTTCGACAGTAGCAGGTCCTGTTCACTGCTTAACCGGGAAAGCCGCAAACTGTTCAACTGGATATTGGCTTTCATGGCATAATCGAAGCAATCCTGCAAGGACCATTCCCTGGGTAAGTTGTTATATAAACTGTCCTGCGCCTGTAAACCAGGAGAGATAATAAGAGTGCATAAGGAGATAATAACCGACCAAGTTAACTGCCTGCTTAAAAACATCATCGTATGAGCATTGATGTTAGTGACTCTTCGGTATGGGGACTAAATAGTTTTAATACAATTTAAGGAATTATTCGTCTTCATACATCAGCGGTACCGCTTTCTTTCCTTTACTGTATTTATCGAAGGCATAATAGAAGAACAACCTTAAGGTGTGGTTCCTGTCGTATTGATACCCTGATACTTTTTGCTGATATAAGAGCATATAGCCGAAATCAAATGCAAAACCATTGCCAAGTCCCTGCCTGATACCAGCAAAGAGCCGGATCTGGTCGAAGGTATTGTTAACAACAGGGCGGCCGAATTGTACCGCTACTTCGTTGGCTATGCTTATCTGGGGCACCCATTGGTTGGAGGAAACGGGAATACCTACACTAAGCAGGTACCGGAGGCGGTTGGTAAAGTTGAACGTTCCGGTAGCTTTATCGTTGGTAATGATCTCCCGCCACCGGTGTTCGTCCCGGAAGCGGGTTAATATACTCAGCTTACCTATGCCGGTGGCATAAGCGATCTGCTCATACAGCCGGTTTTCGTTTGCCCATGCCGTTGCCCCGGGTGTGGAGGGCGCCAGCCACATATGTGCATAACCGACCACAAAGGAAAGGTTATCGCTCACCCAATAACTGCCGCCGCCCCTGAGGAAATAAAAACTCGGATCGGAGATAAAGCCGGTTCTCCGGATATGGATATCGGCTATAGCGCCCCAATGTTTGCTTAACCTGAAAGTACTGTTCATCGAGATCCAGGATTGCCATTGATCCGTGATCTCTTTTTTTGGAGCTGACGTTTGCGCGGTTAACAGTATCGGCAACAGGCATCCTCCCAAAAGCAGAACGATCAGCGCTTTTCTCATGCAGCTGCGGTTTACCCAAAGAATACAGCAGGAGCAGTTAAATTGTTCGGTTTTGCACGCAAAGGGGCCGAAAAGGGCAAAGGGACATAAGAATCCCGGGGCGGGAAATCTCTGATTGCTTTCTTCTAAATATTCGGTTCTATACTGATATTGCTTTGTCTTCTTTGCTCCGCTGTATCCGGCCAGTCTTTATCATAGTAAACAAAGAAAGCCATCCAGATGGTTCTTGCCCAACGCATCAGCAGGGGCTGCATACCCAGCAGCAATATGGCATTCGCGATCAACCAGTAATAGATACGGTTATCGTAGAGTGAAAAACCGAAGAACACCCACCAGGCTATAAAGCTGGCCACGCACAAGGCTACAGATAAAGCATAGCTCACATAACCTGTTCCATAGTAAAAGCCTATCTCTACTTCAATCTGCTGGCCGCATACAGGGCACTTCTCGGGCATTTCCATACACTCCTTCAGCGGATGGTAGGGATTTTTGGTTTTATAGATAGATCCGCGACGGCAACGGGCGCATTTGTTCCCCAAAATGCTTTTGAGCAAGTTGGGTTTTTCGTGATTTTTATCTGCACACATAAACTAAGATTTTGTCAGGCCAGGTTCTTCCGGAATTCTTCCGGTGTTATGCCTGTATATTTTTTGAAAAACTTGGTAAAGTAGGAGTTGTCTGCAAAGTTGAGCTGCCAGGCAATAGAAGCTATGCTCATATCTGCATTGGTCAATAATCTTTTCGCTTCCAGCAACACCCGGTCTCTTATTATTTCGCCGGCCGATTTACCCAGCATATGCCGGCAAAAGGCGTTCAGGTAGTTAGGCGTTACATACAGCAAAGCTGCATATTCTTTAGGGAGCTTCAACTGCATGTAGTGCTGATCTACCAGCTTCCTGAAATTCCGCAGCAACAGGTAGTTATGCGGCAATTCCTGCTTCACTCCTTCCTGGCTGGTAGCCCTGCTTACCTGGATAAAAAGTTCCAGTGTCAGCAACCGCAACATGTCAATGCTGTACAATGTTCCCCTGTTCACTTCCTCCAACATCCGTTCGAAGAGATCAGCAATTCCTCGGATCTTCTCCTGCGGAAGCTGTACCACTCCTTCTGCACTAACCCCGCTGAAAAAGGGGAAGCGTTCTATATAGTTATCGTCTTTCAGGAAAGCATTGAAAAAAGCGGCTGATACATTCATCACATAGCCTGTTATTTTGCCGGAGAAGAACCAGCTATGCACCTGCCCCGGCGTCATGAAGTATAATTGTCCTTTTTTCACCGGGAAACGCTCGAAGTCAATGGTATGAGTACCTCCTCCGTCAGTAAAAAACGCCAGGTGATAGAAGGAGTGCCGGTGCGGAAAACGTATATCTTTATGCGCTTCCAGGTACTCCTCGAACTTTGCGACCAGCAGATCTTCCGAAGCCGGTTTCCCTAAGGCCAGGGAGCATATATCATATGTGGGAATCAACGCCTTTGACATGATGCAACAAAGGTACAAAGGCTGGGGTTAGCAGGATTGTGGAATTGAGGGGTTTAATGGTACTTTTTACTTATTTGGTGAATTTGAGCTGAATAGACGTGGAAATCATATCCAGCTCAAATCCAATTATTTAAATGTTATTTCACATATTTCATCAGCCACTCATCCATTTCCCATAACATGTGCAATACACTTTCTTTAGCTGCATAGCCATGGCTTTCCTGTGGCAGGAACACCAACCTGGCAGTTCCGCCATTTCCTTTAATGGCATTATACAACCTTTCGCTCTGGATAGGGAAAGTGCCTGAATTGTTATCAGCCTCCCCATGGATCAGCAGGATAGGCGCTTTCAGCTTATCGGCGTACGAGAACGGCGACATCTTATAATACACATCCGGCGCCTGCCAGTAAGTACGTTGCTCGTTCTGGAAACCGAAAGGAGTAAGCGTTCTGTTATATGCGCCGCTACGGGAGATCCCGGCTTTGAACAAATTGGTATGCGCTAAAAGGTTTGCAGTCATGAAGGCGCCGTATGAGTGACCGCCTACCGCGATACGATCCTTGTCGCCTACGCCCATTTCAGTGATCTTGTTTACTGCTGCTTCGGCATTCATAACCAGTTGCTCAACGAAGGTATCGTTCGGTTCTTTATCTCCCTCTCCCACTATCGGCATTTCAGTAGCATCCATTACCGCAAAACCACGGGTTACCCAGAAAATCGGCGAACCATAGTTTACCCTGGTGAACCTATAAGCGGAGCCCCGAACCTGCGCCGCATCGCTGGCGGATTTATACTCACGCGGGTAGGCCCACATCAGTACAGGCAAACGACCGTCTTTAGCGGGGTCGTATCCTTCCGGCAAATAGAGCATAGCTGTAAGGTCTACCCCATCTTTACGTTTATATTTAAGCAACTGCTTTTGTACTCCTTTCAGCAAGGGCTGAGGATGAGGGAAAGCAGTTAAGGCAACAGAAGTTTTCTTTTTAATATCCTGCAGGTAGTAGTTAACAGGCGTACTTACAGATTCTTTAGCTGTTACTATTACCAGTTTCGCGGGATCTATCACATCCACAACCTGTTCAAAGTACGGCGCCTGCGAACGCCAGAGGATCTTCTGTTTGCCGTTGCTGGTGTTAAAAGTGGAAAGAAAAGGGCGATCGCCTTCCGGGGAAGCGCCCGGCGCTGTCATAAGCAATTCCTGCTTGGGCGAAAGGTAAACAACAGACCTGTGGTATTGATTTTTAATGGTAACCGGCGTGCCGGGATCATTGTACCTGTCGTTCTCTGACCTGTCTATAATTGTTACCGGCGCCTGTGAAGGATTTGACGGATCGAGCTTGCTGACGCGTATCTTTTGTTTTGAACTATTGGCGTCTGTAAGCAGAGCAAAATGTTCGTTCCCCCAAAGCAGGTTATCGAACCTGTCTACAGTTTTAACCAGTTCAACGGGGGTACCGTCGAACGGCGCGGCCAGTGTTTTAACTACATCCCGGTAAGGCACTTCTTTTTTCGGATCGCCTCCATCTAACGCCTGCACCCAGGTGATAGTGGCCGGAACATCGTTCCGCCAGGTGAAGCGGCGGGGGAAATTGCTGGTAGCATCAAAGCCTTTCGGGCGTACCTCATCCAGCGGGTTGCTGGCCAGCTTCTTTACTTCGGCGCCATCCAGTTTCCAGATAGCAAATTCTGTAGGGAAACGCTGCAAAGGCACCAGGTAAGAATAAGGCCTGTGGATGCTGGATACCAGTAAATACTGCAGATCGGGCGATGGGCTTATGTTTGTGTAAATAGCCGGTTTGCCTATCACCTGTTCCTGGTTGTTAGCGATGATCACAGGTTCTGACTGGAAGTAATAATCAACCAGCAGCTCGTCGTACGGGTTTTTCAGCATATCCTGGTAGGTAGCGGCGGGAGCGGCTTTACCGGAGGTTTGCTGAACGGTAGGCCCTTCGGCTGCCAGTGGTTTTTCGGGTGCGCGACCTAAAGACGATGGCACCGCCAGAACCAGGATACGGTTATCATCGATCCAGGTAAACACGGGACCTGCAATGCTGTTCAGTTTGCGGGCGCTGACCTGAACCGCTTTACCTGTAGCTACATCTGCTTTCCATAAAGTGATGGAAGTGTTGTTGGTTACAGTAAAGGCAATATCTTTCTGGGAAGGCGACCAGGTAATATTGCTGATCTTTGCATCGGCCGGCAAACCGCTAACCTGGTATTCTTTACCGGTTTTAATCTGTTTGATGCGGATCGCCGTAACGTAGGTAGCGCGGCTGGGCCCAAAGTTGGCCGGGTTAATCCTCAAACCTGCCAAACGGTATTCGGGTTGCGATAATTCGTCGATCGACGGGTAACTGGCGCGTTCCATAACCAGCATTACATCTCCTTTCCCGTTAAAATCGGTTGATGGTGAGGGAGCAGCCATAGCTAATTCCAAAATGCTTTGTGGAGGTCTCTGGTATTTCAAAGCATCCTGCGCATAGGCTTGGATCGAGACCAATACGGTCAGCGATAAGATCAATTTTCTCATAAAGCAGTTGATGTTGATAAGCAAGTGGGCAAAATAAAGAGTTTTAACAACTATTTTTTTTCCAGCAGATAAAAAAAATTAAAATTTCTCAATTAAAAATCTACCTTTGCAAACATCAGATGATATGATGAATAACATACATTCTCCTTTAAAACGATTAAGCCTTGCCGAAGAAGTGGCAGGCCGCTTACAAGAGCTGATCACCAGCGGCAAGTATAAAGTAGGACAACAGCTTCCTACAGAGCCGGAGCTGATGGCGCAGTTTGTAGTGGGGAGAAGTACTATCCGCGAAGCTGTAAAGATTTTGTCGCACCGTGGTTTACTGAAAGTACAGCAGGGATTGGGAACATTTGTATTATCACAGGTTCCGGCGGGAGAAGCGTTATCGCAACGCCTGCAGCGGGCCGACTTTGCAGACCTGAATGAAGTAAGATACCTGCTGGAAGCCAAGATAGCGGAGAAAGCCGCGATATACAGGAGCAGCAAGGATATTGAAAGGATGAAGAACTTCCTGAAGAAACGGTTTGAATATGCAAAGGCCAACCAGCTGGAACCCTGCATACAGGCGGATATCAGCTTTCACCTGGCCATTGCGGAAGCGGCGAAGAATGAGATCATGCGCGACATGTACAAAACGGTGGCTGAGCATATTAAAAATTCGTTCCTTGTCAGGTACACAGATACGAACACCTTCATTGACTCGCAGGAATGCCACGACGCTTTACTTCAAAGTATTGTAGATAAAGATCCAAAAAGCGCGCTGGTATGGGCAACCAAGATCAGTGAATTTTCTAAATAATTTTTTTACCCTTAAACATCAGATGATCTGATCTCAACTTACAACAATGGCAACAATGTTAACAGATGAGCCCAAAGCAGTTGCTGAGCAGGCAGCCCGGCAAACGGTATTATCTATCCTTTTAGCCTTAAGCTTTACCCACTTCCTGAACGACATGTTACAGTCGCTCATCCCTGCAATGTATCCTGTGCTGAAAGATTCGTTGAAGCTGAATTTTACACAGGTAGGTTTGATTACGCTTACCTTCCAGATGTCGGCCTCCATTCTTCAACCGCTGGTTGGCTTGTATACAGATAAAAAGCCAAAAGCATTTTCGCTTGCAATTGGTATGGGCTTCTCCCTGATCGGTCTTGTCAGCCTTTCTTTTGCCCATACATTTCCCATGCTCCTGGTATCTGTAACCCTGGTGGGAATGGGCTCGGCCATTTTCCATCCCGAGGCCTCACGCCTTGCGCATATGGCATCGGGCGGAAAACATGGTATGGCTCAATCGCTGTTCCAGGTTGGCGGAAACGCCGGTAGCTCACTGGGCCCGTTGCTGGCCGCAATGGTGATCGTGCCTTTTGGCCAGTTCAATGTGATCTGGTTTTCTGTTGCCGCCTTGCTGGCTATTATTGTTATGATCAATATCGGTAAGTGGTACCAGGGCAATACCCATCGTATCAAACCTAAGAAAGTAGCAGAAGTAACCGGTCCTGCTTTTTCAACAGGTAAAGTAGTGTTCTCGTTGTTCATATTGCTGGTGCTGATCTTCTCCAAATATTTCTATATGGCAAGTATGACCAGTTACTATACCTTCTACCTGATCGACAAATTCCATGTTTCCGTTCAGAGCGCACAGGTGTACCTGTTCATCTTCCTGTTTGCCGTAGCTGCCGGAACATTTATCGGCGGCCCGGTTGGCGACCGTATAGGACGCAAGTACGTGATCTGGATATCCATTCTTGGCGTTGCGCCGTTCTCGTTATTACTTCCGCATGCCAACCTGTTCTGGACAGCGGTATTGAGTGTATTCATCGGCGTTATATTGTCGTCTGCCTTCAGCGCTATCCTGGTTTATGCGCAGGAACTCGTTCCGGGCAAAGTAGGTATGATCGCAGGTCTGTTCTTCGGGCTGGCCTTCGGTATGGCGGGTGTAGGATCTGCCCTGCTGGGCAAACTGGCGGATGCTACCAGTATCAATTATGTTTACGAAGTATGTGCATACCTGCCATTGATCGGCATCCTTACGGGATTGCTGCCTAACGTGGAAAAAGCGGGTTTCACGCAAAGGGGCGAAGTTAGCAAAGAGGCGTAAGAAATTTTTTTAAGGAGAATAAGAAAGCAAAGGGATTATTAAGAAGGGTTATTAAGAAAGATTATTTAAGAAGCGAATAACGAAAGAAGCAATTTAAATGGATATTAAGAAAGAAATGGCGATTGTTCTATAGCATAATCTCCGCCCTTTGCTTCCTTATTCTCCTTAAAAAAATTTCTTACGCCTCTTTGCTAACTTCGCTTCTTTGCGTGAAAAAAAACAGTCATGTGGAAAGGGATTTTGCTGGTGCTGGCAGGCGCCTGTAGTTTTGGGATCTTGTCTACTATCGTGAAGTCGGGATACCATGAAGGATATACATTAGGAGAATTATGCAGTTTGCAGGCTGGCTTTGGAATGATCACACTGTGGATAATACAGCTTCTCTCCCGCCGGCCGGTGCTAGGGCTTAAAAACCCGGATGTCCGCACCTGTTTCTTACTGGGCAGTTCTACCGGTCTTGTAAGCATTACTTATTATCAAAGCGTACAGTATATCCCTGCCAGTATAGCCATTGTGCTGCTGATGCAATTTACCTGGCTAAGCATGCTGGCTGAATGGATCATCTATAAAAAACGACCTGGTTCATTACAATGGATTGCTGTAGTCTTAATTCTTGCCGGCACCATGCTGGCCGGGGGCATCTTTAACGAAGCGCCTGCAGCCCTTAACTGGAAGGGAATTGCATTTGGCTTTATTGCTGCACTCTGCTACACCATTTTTATAGTGGTAAGCGGAAGGGCGGCAACTTCGCTTAGCCCTGTTTTAAAAAGCGCCTGGATCATAACAGGGGCGTTTATTTTAATCACCCTGCTTTTTCCGCCAACTTACCTTATAAACGGCCGCTTTATAGGTTCAGGACTCTGGATATGGGGCATTCCCTTGGCCCTGTTCGGTACTGTATTACCGCCTTTCCTCTTTTCGAAAGGGATGCCCCAGACGGGGGTAGCCCTGGGCGCTATCATCAGCGCAGCGGAACTTCCTGTGGCGATGCTGGCCGCTACCATCTTCCTCCACGAACAGGTTTCGGGGCTCCAGATCGCTGGGGTTGTCATTATTTTGAGCGCCATAGTACTGGCAAATGCCAAACGAAGGAAATGAAAACCCATAAGGTGTTTTTTTTATTTATCTTTGCTGCCTCTATTAGTGATTTACGAACTGTTTTTTCATGAAAGCATTTAATTTTTTTATTCTATATCGTCTGCCGATCGGGATTGTGTTATTAATAGCCGGTATTGCCCTGGGAGTTAGTATTGGCTGGTGGGAAGCTACCATCGTATTGGTATTGGCGGTTATCTGCCTGGTGACCCACTTCATGTTTGGACCTATGCGCTTAGTGCAGGAAGCAGTAGAAGCGGGTGATATTGAAAGAGCCACTGCCCTGATGAATATTGTAAAATTTCCTAAACTGTTATATAAGCCTATCCGCTCTGTATATTATTTTATGCAGAGTAATATGGCGATGTATTCCAACGACCTAGACAAAGCCGAGTCTACTATCAAACAAAGTATCAGCTCCGGCAGCCCGATGAAGGAATACGAAGGAATGCAGTACTTCCAGTTGGGAACCATCGCTTACCAGAAAAATGATCTGAAAGCAGCAGACCAGAACCTGAAAGTGGCACTGAAAAAAGGGCTTCCCGACAAAGAAAATACGGCAGCCGCTCTTCTGACACTGGCGTCTATCGCCATGAGCCGCCGCGATTTCAAATCTGCCAAAGAATATTTCAGAAGAGCTAAAGAACAAAAGCCTACTACCGCACAGATCGTGAACCAGATCAAGGAAATGAACAAATACATTTCCAGGATGCCTGGCTGATCCCCCCGGTAAGTGCTGAATGATATTTCTACCAGGCGCAAAGTGATTTTGATGGTATACCCGCTAAAATCATTTTGCGCTTTTTTATTTTAAAGAAAACTGAATGCAAACCAAATCTTTACTGCTCCTGGTGGGCATTGCCTCCACCGGGTTCCAGCTGCAGGCCCAGGATAGCAGCAAAATCAACCAACTGAATGAAGTAACCGTTACCGCCACCAAAGGACCCCAGAAAGCGGGGGAAACAGGTAAAGTTGTGACTATTTTATCGCAGCATTACCTGCAGCAGAACAGCGGTAAAACCATCGCACAGATCCTTAACCAGCAAACAGGCCTGTTAATTAATGGAGCCGAAAACAACAGGGGAACCGTGCCCAATGTATACATGCGCGGTGCAAGCAACGGCAATACCCTTATCCTGGTAGACGGTATGCCGGTCAGCGATGCGTCGCAGATCAACAATACCTTCGATCTCAATTTCATTACGCCTGAACAGGTAGAAAAAATAGAGATATTGAGCGGCAGTCAGTCGACCCTTTATGGCTCCAATGCTGTGGCAGGGGTGATCAATATTATCACCCGCAAGGCTGGCGATAAGAAAATAGGCGCCACTTTTAACGGCAGCTATGGGAGTTATAACACCTGGCAAGGCAATGCCAGCATCCAGGGAACACTGAATAAATTCTCTTACCTGGCAGGATATAAATTCGAAAAAACAAAAGGCTTTTCAGATGCTTATGACTCTACAGGCCATGGCGCTTTTGATAAGGATGGTTTCCGCCAGCATGCAGCATTTGCGAAGCTTGGCTACCAGGTAAGCAGCCGCTGGCAGCTTCATTCCCTCTTTCTCTACAATAATTATCACCAGGATTTGGACGAAGGCGCGTATGTCGACGAACGGGACTATACCGGTAAAAGCAATTATTTCCAGGCCGGCCTGAAAAGCGATTACCAGTTCAACAAAGGAACCTGGCATTTCCTTTATACTTACCAGCGCACCGGAAGAAATATCCTGAACGACAGCTCTTATAACGGACCCGGTATTTATGCGAAGTTCGACAGCTCGGCTTTCGTTTCAAACATTCACCAGTTCGAAACTTATGTGAATTACGACATCCTGCCGCAGCTCCGGTTAGTAGGAGGCGGCACTTTCAGGGTGGCGAATATGGACAAATACGACCGGCTGATCAGCAATTATGATCCGGCTCTCAGCGTTACGCGGCTGGCGCCGGATAGCGCGCATATCAACGAAAGCAGTGTTTACGCATCCCTGTTATTGCATAACATGCACGGTTTAAACGTGGAGCTTGGAGGAAGGTATAATTACCATAATATTTATGGCAGCAATCAAACCTTCTCTTTCAATCCTTCCTACCTGATCAACAACCGGCATAAATTCTTCGTGAATATTTCTTCAGGCTACCGGATTCCTTCGCTGTACCAGCTTTACAGCAATTATGGGAACAAAAACCTCCAACCTGAAGAGACTATCAGTTATGAGGCCGGGTACCAGGCAGCATTGGCGAAGGACAGGGTTAACATACGGGTAACAGGCTTCCGGCGTAATACTAAAGACCTGATCGTGTTCCTGTTCGATCAGGCTACTTATGTCAGCCAATACGGTAATGCCAACAAACAGAAAGCCTCGGGAGCGGAATTGGAAGCAGAGTGGACTATCACCAAAGGATTGGTATTATCAGCGAATTATACCTATGTAGATGGCAAGGTAACGGAAACCCAACCTAAGGATACTTCTTACAATAACCTTTACAGGATACCAAAGCATGCAGTAAATGCCACTTTGGGCTACCAGGCTACGAAGGCATTATTTGTTTCTGCCAGCATGAAATATATGGGGCAGCGCTTTGACTATATAGGTTTGCCGGATATGCCGATTGCCCCGATGGGAGATTATTATACCGTGGACCTCTATGGTGAGTATAAATTTGGTAACTTGCTGAAAATTTACGCCGGTTTCAGGAATATTACAGATTATAAATATTTTGATATTTTGGGATATAACAGCAGACGATTTAACTTTACCACGGGCGTAATTGTTAATTTATAAACACTAAACTCGATATATAATGTCTTTAAAGAATCTCAATCCGCAATTTGGTGTAATGCTGCTCTTTATCATAGCGGCAGGCATAATCAGGGTTGTACTGGGGGCAGATGCAAGCATGTCGCCAATTGCCATGTTCACCCCGGTTGGCGCTATGGCCTTATTTGGAGGTGCTTCTTTTTCACAGAAATGGAAATCATACGCATTCCCGTTATTAACATTATTTCTCAGCGATGTGATCCTGATGCAGGTTTTCCAGAAAGAATGGGCTTCAGGGTTGCTTTATAAAGGATGGATCTGGAACTACGCCAGCTTTGTGCTGATCGTATTGATAGGCCAGGTGATGATCAAAAAGATCAGCGTTCTGAATGTTGGAATGGCTGCAATTGCTGCCGCCCTTGTTCACTTCCTGGTATCTAACTTCGGCGTTTGGGCGAGCGGATCTACCGACATCACTACCAATTTACCTTTTACCCGCGATTTCGCAGGTTTACTCAAATGCTACGCATTGGGTCTGCCTTTCATGAAATACACACTGGTGGGTAACCTGATCTATAGCACTATCTTCTTTGGCAGCTTTGCCCTCGTAAAACAGCGTATGCGTTTTGCCCAATAATATTGGAGAATAAGAGATTTAGAGATTTAGTGACAGACAAATTTATTTGTAGGTCCTAAATCTCTAAATTATTTTAGGTGTATATTACCAACACTTCTGCATAAGCACATTCTGTCTTTAGCGCAATCACTAAAAGTTATACGTCGTATTTAAAATAGAACTCATGCGCAGCATTACACGCAAATTTCAACTTTCATTTATTGTAGCAGTATTGGCGATCGCCGGATTAGCATCCTGCTCCAAAGACAACCAGGGCGAGGTAGTAGTTCCGCAGATCACGGCCCCGGGATTAAAAAATGGCGCCGATACCATTTATGTTGGCGATTCAAGAGTGTTAAGTCCTACCCTGGCCGATGTGAAAAACCCGACCTTTCAATGGTTAGTGAACGGGGTGGAGGTAAGTACCGACTCGATCTACACTTTTACAGCAACAGAAAGAGGCAACTATACCATCTCCTATAAAGTGATTTCAGGTAATAGCATGGCGCTTTACTATTATCGTATCAAGGTAGAAGGAAAATTTGAAAATGGTTTCTTCCTGATCAACGAAGGCTGGTATACCCACGAACCAGGCGATGTAAATTTTTACCGTAACGGGGAAGACAGCGTTTATCAATACGTTTTCCAACGCAACAACCCTGGCAAAACCCTGGGTACAACCACAGAATACGGCGCATTCTTCAATAATAAATTATACCTGGTATCTAAGCAGGGCGCTTTTGTGGTTGCCGACGCTGCTACCATGAAAGAAACAGGCAGGATCGACCAGCTCCCGCAAAACGGCAACGCTTTTTGCGGTATCAATAACAGCACAGGCCTTATCAGTACCCTCGACGGCATTTACCCGGTAAACCTGCAGACGCTGACAGTTGGCGCCAAATTGCCGGGAATCGACGGACAGGTTGGAGCGATGCAGAAAACCAGTTCTTATATTTTCGCGCTGACACAGAACGATGGCATTGTTGCCCTGAACCAGGACTTCAGCATTGCCCAAAAGATCGGCGCTGCTGATATTGGTTTTGCAGTTACCCCTGATGGTACTGTTTGGGCAGGAAGCGGCAACAAACTGCTTGGGATCAATCCTCAGAACTTAAAGATCGATACCGTAACGCTTCCGTTCAACGTGTATGATACCTGGGGATATTGGAATGCCGGCATGTTAAGCGCATCCACTACCGAAAACGCCGTATTCATAGGCAAATCAGAGGCCTGGGGCAGCGGCGGGCAGCAGATCTATAAATACAGCGTAGGCAATCCTGCATCTTTACAGGCGCCATTCATCACGCTTCCTGCAGGTACTGAATTTTATGGTGCAGGTTTCAGAAATAATCCAAATAACAACACCCTGATCACTCTCAGCATGAAATCGGGATATGGCGATAATTCCAAACAGAACACGCTGAATATATACGATGCTACCAGCGGTGCATTGAAGAAAAGCGTGAATTATGTTGGTTTCTTCTTCCCTGCAATTCCTGCTTTTAACTAACAATTATGGTGTACCTGATCACTGGAGGAGCCAGATCCGGGAAAAGCGGCCATGCACAGCAGCTGGCGCTGCAACTCAGCCCGCAGCCCGTGTATGTGGCTACTGCCCGGATCTGGGACGATGACTTCGCAGAAAGGGTCAGGAAACACCAGGCAGACCGGGGGCCTGCATGGACCCTGTTCGAAGAAGAACAATATATCAGCCAATTGCCGCTGGAAGGTAAAACAGTAGTGATCGACTGCATCACATTATGGCTTACCAATTTCTTTGTTGCCAGCAACTATGATGTGAACAGTACTCTCAACGCTATACAGGAAGAGATAAACAGGCTGTTAAAACAGCCGGGCACATTTATTTTTGTGACGAATGAAATAGGAATGGGAGTGCATGCGGAAACTGCTGCAGGACGGCAATTCACCGATCTCCAGGGATGGGTTAACCAATTTATTGCACGTATAGCCAACACCGTGATACTAATGGTATCCGGCATTCCGGTTGTAATAAAAGAAGAAAAATAAAGATGATGAGCCAACGTACTATACCGCCTATATCGCAAGCCTTGAAAGTTGCCTTACAAGATAAAATTGATCAGAAAACGAAACCACCCGGTTCTTTAGGTCGTTTAGAAAGTATTGCGTTGCAGCTAGGGTTGATACAGGACACGTTGACTCCCCGGATCAATCATCCTTCTATCATTGTTTTTGCGGGCGACCATGGGATCGCAGCAGAAGGCATTGTTAACCCGTTTCCACAGGCTGTTACCGCCCAGATGGTCTATAATTTCCTGCAAGGCGGCGCAGCTATCAATGTATTCTGCAAACAACACAATCTGAACCTCGTAGTGGTTGATGCAGGCGTAAACCATCTTTTCCCGGCCCACGAGCAATTGAGGGACCGGAAAATAGCAATGGGTACGCAAAATTTCAGGCAAATGCCGGCAATGTCGCTGGACCAATGCCGACTGGCTGTACAGGCAGGAGGCGAAGAAGTGAAACGCCTGCACGAACAGGGATGCAATACCATCGGGTTCGGAGAAATGGGGATCGGGAATACTTCTTCCGCTGCGCTGCTGATGAGCTATTTTACAAGGATCCCCGTTGCCGACTGCACAGGCGCAGGAACTGGCAGCAACATACAGCAATTGACACAAAAGAAGGCCATCCTGCAACAGGTACAGGCCTACCACCCTTCTCCTGCCTCTGCCGAACAGGCCCTGGCTACATTTGGCGGTTTTGAAATTGCGATGATCTGCGGAGCGATACTGGAAGCCGCCTCCCTGAAAATGGCCATCGTAATAGATGGATTTATTGTTACGGCTGCATTACTGGCCGCGGCCAGCATGCAACCTACCGTGAAAGACTATTGTATCTTTGCTCACTGCTCGGAAGAACAGGGGCATAAAGCAATGCTCGATTTTTTACAGGTACGGCCCCTGCTCCAACTGGATCTGAGGCTGGGCGAAGGCACCGGCGCTGCATTAGCTATCCCGTTATTGCAGAGCGCTGCAGCGTTCCTTAATGAAATGGCCAGTTTCAGCAGTGCACAAATCTCAAATCGTACAATATGAGAGCACAATGGCAACTGGTGTTGACAGCTATTATGTTCTACACCCGCTTACCCATTCCCAGCGATACTCCTTATTCTGCGGATATGCTTAATAAAGCTACCCGTTACCTTCCCCTGGTTGGATGGGTAACAGGAGCTATCATGGTTGCTGTTGTACTGGTTTTTAAGCATATCTCTCCCCCGATGGTCACTATCCTGCTTTCCCTTATTATGGGGGTATGGGTGACCGGCGCTTTTCATGAAGATGGGTTTGCAGATATGTGCGATGGTTTTGGAGGAGGCTGGACGAAGGAAAAAATATTGGAGATCATGAAAGACAGCAGGATCGGCACTTACGGGATGCTGGGGTTGTTGTCGATAATGACGTTGAAATTCCTTTGCCTGCGGGAAATGCCGTTGCTGCTGGTTATGCTGACCATTGCCAGCGCGCAGCCCTTAAGCCGGTTTGTAGCCGTTACGGTTATTTATACGCATAGATATGTGAGAGAAGATGAACAGAGCAAAGCCAAACCTATAGCCAAAGGCATTACAAAAAACGACCTGCTTGTTGCAGCGGTATTGGGAATAGTTCCTTTTGCAGGCGTTGTCCTGTATTTACAGAATTATACTTTGCTGTTGATATTCCCCGCACTGCTGATTGGCCGGTTATACCTGGTGAGACTGATGAACAGATGGCTGGGGGGTTATACAGGCGATTGCCTGGGCGCTGTTCAGCAGATCTCGGAAACAATCATTTATTTATCCTTTTGCAGTCTTACATGGAAATATATTTAATCAGGCATACTACTCCTGCTATTGAAAGCGGTGTATGTTACGGCGCATCCGACGTGGATGTGGCGGGGAGTTTTGAAACGGAAGCAGCAGAGGTGAAAGCCAAATTACCTGCACGCAACTTTAAAGTGGTCAGCAGCCCATCCCAACGTTGCGTTAAACTGGCCAGGGCCTTGTTCGGCGACCAGTTCTCGACCGACGACCGTTTGATGGAAATGAACTTCGGAAACTGGGAAATGCAGCCCTGGGACAGTATCAGTAAAAATGCTATCAGCAAATGGGCCGACAACGTGGTTTTTGAGCGTATTCCGGGCGGTGAAACCTATGAAGAACTATTCAACAGGAGTATACAGATCTTTGAGGCATGCGTAGCTTCCGGTGAGGACACGGTATTGATCACACATGGCGGAGTCATCAGGTGTGTACTGGCTTTGGTGACAGACACTGCATTGGTAGATGCTTTTGACCTGAATGTGGATTATGGTAAAATTTCGGGGATAAAAGCCGAAAATGGTCAATTGAGCTTAATATTTCGTAATTTATAATAAATTGTTTACAAACTAGTTATATTAAAATTTCTAAATATTAGCCCAAAAAACAAAAAAACTGGCAAATCGTGCTAACTTTATGACTGTATAATATAGTACACCATAAAATCTGTTTTAAATGACAACATCTTTTCTGAATATCCCGCTTTTGTTTTTGCAGGAAATAGGTATTAAAGAATTACTGCTGATAGCATTGGTTGTTCTGTTACTGTTTGGCGGTAAAAAAATACCTGAACTGATGCGTGGATTGGGCAGCGGAATTCGCGAATTTAAAGATGCTAAAGATACTCCTGGTAAAAAGGGGAAAGCTGAAGCGTCTGATTCCACCAACTAATTAGATTCCTGTTATAAAGACAAACCAAAAGATCGTGCATTCACTGCACGATCTTTTTATATTGCAGCCAAGTGAATATTCAGTGAACGATCTGTTCCGGCTTCCTGCAGTTTTCCCCTGAAATACAGCATAATAGTCCATAAAAACACAGCATTGTGGTTGTTTGCCATCATAACAGCAACGCTATTCAGGTACCCGAACGAATGGCAATGTAGACGATAAACCCTGCATTGCTTATATACAGCTGTTAATCTTCCGAAAAAAAATACGGTATAAGACCAGCCCGGATGGGGTCATCCATAAAGCCGCTATTACGATGAGGTGGTTCAGGACTCGTCTATCAGGAAATAAACGGCAAGGATTTGCGCGTTTTCGTTGCCGGCATTGCGTGGTTGATAGCCTAAGCGGCCGTCGAAGAAGAGGGAATCGCCTTCTTCCAGCGTATAGGTTTCGTTATCTATCAGGTATTCCACTTTGCCTTTGATGATGTATTTATATTCATAGGCATCGGTTTTTACGACCTGGGTAGGGGAAGCGCCTTTCTTCAATTCAAGTAGTACGATATCTACAGGCAGTTTTTTAACATTGCGGGTAAGTATCCGTTTATACACAAAGCCTTTGGCGGGTTCTTTTTCAAAGGCCTGGTACGCGGCGCGTTGTTTGATGATCACCCTGGAATTGGCCTGTTGCTGGTCTATTTCGTTGAAAAACTCGTTCATATCGAGCTGCAGGGCTTTAATGATATTGATAAGCACCAGCAGGGAGGGAACAGTCCTGTTGTTTTCTATCTGGCTGATCAGTCCTTTACTCACCTCTGCCCTATCGGCCAGCTCCTGGATAGTGATGCCTTTAGCCTTTCTCTTCTCCTTGATCTTATTACTGATCTGCATGATAATATCGTCTGCCATACTCCCTGGATAGTTAAAACATGAAATATTAATAGAACGAAAGCAACCTTGCGCATTCTCCCTATCTTTACACCGAATTTATACACAAATTAAGCATCCATGTTCAGTATCGACCAAATCCTCGCTGTTACGTTTACATTATTTGCGGTGATTGATATTGTGGGGTCTATTCCTGTATTGGTTTCCCTGAAAGAAAAGCTGGGCCATATAGATGCGGGGAAGGCCACTATAGCTTCCGGTGTGTTGATGATCCTGTTCCTGCTGGTTGGGGAGCCATTTCTGAAGCTTTTAAGCGTTGATGTCAATTCGTTTGCGGTAGCCGGTTCCATCGTGATTTTCGTGATAGGCCTGGAGATGATCCTGGGGATAGAGTTTTTTAAAGGGGAGCAGGACGCCAAGGCGGGAAGCGTGGTACCGATTGCCTTCCCTTTGGTAGCAGGGTCCGGTACTTTAACTACTATTATGTCGCTCAAAGCCAATTTCGGGGAATATAATATCCTGGCGGGGATCCTGCTGAACCTCCTGATCGTTTATATAGTGTTGCGATGTCTTAATTACATAGAAAGGATGCTGGGGAAGGCGGGATTGATGGTATTACGCAAGTTTTTCGGGGTAATATTGCTGGCAATTGCTGTTAAAATATTCAAGAGCAACATCAATCTTTAAGTCAATTTGGGATTCTACAGCAGAAACATTACATTTGCGCAACTTTTTGGCCTCGTAGTACAATGGATAGTATAAGAGTTTCCGAAGCTCCAGATTCAAGTTCGATTCTTGACGAGGCTACCAAAAAACAACCTCCCATGCGCATTTTAGCCATCGGAGGTTTTTTTTTGCCCAGATTTGTAACCTAATATTTAACTCCCTAATCCTTCATCTATGAAATGGATGCCCTTATTTGTACTAGCCACTTCTTGTTTGTCCTTACAAAGCCAGGCGCAGTATATTAACAACCAGAACACTTTACAGCCATCTTCTAATTTTTACATTAGCGGAACTGCACAGTCGAATACTTTAAAAACCTTTGCGGGTACCAGCGCCGGTGGAACTGCCCATTTCCACCTGTCTAACGGTGATGGCAACCAACAGGCCAACCTCAGGTGGACGCAGGTATTAGCAGGCCTGGAAGACGCGAATAATGTTGGCTCAGATTTCAGGTTGTACAGGTATTCCAATACCGGCACATATCTCGGACCAGCATTGACCATTGAAAGGGCCACCGGTAATACAACTATTACGGGTACCCCGGGGCCATCCTGGTAAAGCGATACCCCGAGAGCAGGTATGAAGAAAATTTGTTCCCGTTTGCAGGTTTGCTTATATTAGTTCAATCACTGTACTAACCAGCCCAAAGGCCCAATAAAGCATAATGAAGTTAGCACCTGCCCAGACGTTTGAAATCCAGGATGCCGGTCAAAAACAATTCCACAGGATCGTGCTCTTAAATACAGGAACTATTGTCGGATATTATTCGCAAGACGATGCCTGCTTTTTAGAATGGTTTACAGGAAATGAGATCCTGGAAACAAAGGTAGATGAAATAACCTGTGATGTTTTCGAAACTCCTGCCTTCTTCCATTTTCAAAACTATGCAGCGCTATATTCTT
The DNA here is from genome assembly GCF_900107795.1 of Chitinophaga terrae (ex Kim and Jung 2007). GTDB lineage: Bacteria > Bacteroidota > Bacteroidia > Chitinophagales > Chitinophagaceae > Chitinophaga > Chitinophaga terrae. Next base: position 181,201 of record NZ_FNRL01000002.1, on the reverse strand, counting down.
CCAAAAACGACTTTATTATTCTATATAATGAAAGTGATAAAAACAATCCTACCAGGATTTCCATCACTAATCATCTTCCTAAAACAAAGTATCCAAATTTCGACAGGCCACTGTCTAATTACCATTCGGCCGGCAACACAGATACCAACATTATACCTATACTATTCACTAATGCAGGCATGTTACCGGTATATGTAGCCAACCTGCAGGTAGATGTAGAGAAGGGAACTGCCAGTTGGCTGGATCTGAGATACTGGAACAACAAACAACCGATCGCCCTGGAAAACGAAAGTTTCGATAAGCCGCAAAAGCCGTTTGCAATTTTACATGCGCTGAATAAGCAGAACGCTACACTCCTGTACGGGATCGGCGACAGGGACGGCGGTTATTTAAAGCCGGGGATGGAGTTCTCGGAATTAAGTGCCGTAGATGAAAAAGGAGCAGTAAAAGAGACATTATTTTCCCTGGGAAGATTGTACAAAGAGAGTAAAAAGGGAGGTAAAGAATGTACATTCTCTTCTTCAGGGAAGTATGCGATATTGACGCCGGCGTTTAAAACAGACGATTGGAAAAACAAACAGAAGTTATTCGCGCTGGATGGTAAAGAGCTTATAGAGCTGGAACTTCCGAAAGCGCTTTCGGATTACCGGGTGATTGATCATAATAATGAAATGTTTTTATTGGCGAACCAGCATCCCAACCTGGTGTTTGCCGGCACTGATAGTATTATTCTTTGCAGGGCTCAATAGCCGTTAGTTTACTGTGATAACAGGCATAGCCTGGCGTATTGGCTATTCTTTTCTTTTTCTTAGGCAAAATATTCCCCGGCAAACGAAGTAGCAGCAGCAATACACCTAACATACAAAGAAGATGGATGCCGGTAGCAAAGACCATTCCCTGGTAGTAAGAATAGTGGTTAACAACATAGAAGAAAATGCCCCCTGTAACTGTAATTCCAAAGGCGCCGAACAACTGCTGGAAGGTTGCATAAACTCCAGAAGCATTGCCGGCAAGGTTTTCAGGTATATTCTTAAGCGCTACGTTAGCCAGCGGAGGCAATACCAACGCTACGCCTGCTCCGTGTATTGCAAGTAATATATAGTTCACCCAGCGGTAGCCCGGCATGTGGAATAAACAGAGCTGAAGAGCCAACGATACCATGATCACTATGGTTCCGGTCATCAGCGTGTTTTTACCATAGCGTAATACCAGCCGGGCCGAGATAAAAGAAGCCAGTATAAACCCTATGCCCTGGCATACTACGAATACTCCTGCATGCGCCGGCGATAACCTTAAGCCATCCTGCAGGTAAATACTTAGAATAAAGAAATAAGCATCCAGCATGGTCATAAACAGTGCCGCTATCGCTATAGCGATGTTAAAGTTCCTGATCCGGAACAATGTAGTGTTTATTAATGGCTGCTCCTTTCTTACCTGCATTCTTCTGAATAAGAACAAAAACAACAAGGAAACAGCGAAAAAGATAAAAGCTATGTTACCAAGATCTTTTCCTATGGTTAGCGTTAATACAAGCAAAAGAAGGCCGGAGCTTAACAAGGCTGCGCCGGGGTAGTCCAGTTTCCCGGATGAGTTGCTCCTGGATTCTTCCAGGTTATGAGCGGCCAGCATTAGGCCGATTAGGCATATAGGAGTGTTTAAAAGGAAGATAAAGCGCCAGGGTTGTATGACGCCTGAGACAGGCAATTCTACCAGGAATCCGCCCAGGAACTGCCCCAGCATGGTACCAATTCCTATAGTGATCCCGTACCAGCCAATAGCATAGGTCCGTTCTTCATGCTTCGGAAAAAGCAGCTGGATAAAAGACAGTACCTGCGGCGACATTACAGCAGCTGAAATTCCTTGTAAGAAACGCATCGCTACGAGTAACAAGGGCGTAGTAGCGGTACCACAACCAATGGAAGCCAGCATAAAAACGATCATGCCTGTGATGAAGATTCTTTTCCTTCCAAAATAATCTCCCAGTTTGCCTCCCAGCACCAGGAAGGCGGCAAAGCCGATCATATAAACAGCAACAACCAGCTGCATCTGGCTGTTGGTTGCTTTAATGCTTTGCTGGATGGAAGGCAGGGCTACATTTACTATGAAGATATCCAGTATCGTAAGGAAATGTGCCAGGAGCACAGTGAAAAGTGGGAGCTTTTTCATAAAAAATAAATATATAGAACGATCTATCTATTAATAAATAAAAAAATTTAAATCAGTTTATCTGCCAGTTTTTTAATGTCTTCCAGGCTACGGGTATTTCCGTTAATGGTAGCGGCAACAACGCCGCCTTCTATCATTGTGAAGATCATTTCTGTTAGTTGCTTTGCGTCAAAGTTATTTTTCGAAGGTTGGATCTCGGTCACTAATTTCTTAATAAGATTCTTTTGCTTTTCCTTGTGCTTTTGTACAAGCTGCTGCACTTCGTCGTCCGTTCTTCCGATTTCGGCATTGATCTTAATAAAATGACAACCAGTACAGTTGCCGGTTTTCTGTTGATCTATCCGGAAATCTATGTATGCCATCAATTTTTCCCTGGGTGTTTTCTTTTGGGCCAATTTCTCTTCAACCGTCGTAAAAAAACGGATATCTTCCTGTTCCAGGTAGCTGTACAGGAGATCGTTTTTTGATTTGAAGTGTTTATATAACGAGCCAATGGCGATGTCGGCTTCCGCTACGATCTGGTTGATGCCGGTTTGAACATAGCCCTGGTTATAGAAGAGCGTAGCCGCTGTTTCTAATATTTTATCGCGAACGGTGACTTTCCTGCCCATCTTTTTTTTGAGTAAAGGTAAGGGAAAAATAATAAATAGAGTGATCTATCTATTTATTTTCTTCAATACTTTCTCTCTGTAATATAAAACACCAATTCTTCCAGTGCTTGCCGGATGCCTGAATCGGGGAATTCGTATAACCTGTTCAGCGCTTCGTTACGGTACCATATCATTTTACCCTCTGCATAGTTAAATCCGCCGGCTGCTCTTACCTGCTCTTTAAGGTACTGAAGTTTCTCTTCATTGCTGTTTTGCTTGTTAATAATGAGCAATAACTGCTGTTTAACAACAGGGTCGCAGTTATTGAGGGTATAAATTAAAGGAAGGGTCATCTTCCGTTCCCGGATATCATTACCTAAGGGTTTACCGATATTTTCGGTACCGTAATCCAGCAGATCGTCCTTGATCTGGAAAGCCATACCTACCATTTCACCAAACTCGCCCAGCTTACTGATCATTTCCGGGTCTCTGAAAGTAGTGGAGGCGCCTGCTTCGCAGGCTGCTTTCAATAATGTAGCTGTTTTTTGCCTGATGATGTTGTAGTAAACATCTTCGTTTAAATTCAGCTTCTGGGTTTTGGATATCTGTACCAGTTCTCCTTCTATTGTTTCTTCTATGGCTTTTGAGAAGATCTTTATTATGTCAAAATCTTTGTGTTCAAGAGATAATAATACTCCTTTCGTGAAAAGAATGTCGCCTGCAAACACTGCGCTCCTGCTTTTCCATAATGCGTTTACAGAAAAAGCATTTCTCCTTTTCATGGAATGGTCAACAATATCGTCGTGAACCAGGGAAGCGATATGCAGGGTTTCTATAAGCGCTGCAGCCCTGTAAGTGCTGTCGTTTGCCGGGCCTCCCAGCCGGGCGCAGAGTAATAAGAAAACAGGCCGTAGTTGCTTTCCTTTGATATTCGACAGGTATTTCATTATCCGGTCTACCAACGGGATATCACTTCGCAGTTCTTCTGATAAGGTTAAATTAAAACGTTCCAGTTCCTGGCTAAGTATCTCTCTGGCCTTCATGAATATCAGTTGTAGTTACTAAAGTACGCTTGCGAAAATACTTATTGTTTGGATGTGCTTTTCAGGCGCGGCAGAAAAGTTGTTTTTTTATTAATTCAACGGCACAAAAAAAGCAGGCTTAACGCCTGCTTTCAAGTATTTTCCTAACCCTCGATCTCGCTTAACTCCAGCCATCTCATTCCCTTTTCATCCAGCAACTGGATAATCTCTCCAATCCGCCGGGTCATAGGTTCCATTTTATCGAAAGGCAATTCACCGGAAGAAAGGGCCGTTTCGATATCTGCCTTCTCCTTTTCCAGCGCTTCCAGTTCTTTTTCAAGCAATTCAAGTTCTCTTTTCTCTTTAAAGGAGAGCTTCCGGGCTTTGGGTTCAGTTGCCGTAGTTGTTGCTACCGGGGTTTCCACAGTGGCTTTCTTAGGCTCTGCTGCCTTTTTCTTGTCTTCTTCCCTTTCTGCTTCCCTATATTGAGTATAGTTTCCAGGGAAATCCCTGATCACGCCTTCTCCTTCAAAAACAAACAGGTGATCTACCAGTTTATCCATGAAATAACGGTCGTGGCTTACGATTATCACACAGCCCTGGAATTCCTGTAAAAAACTTTCCAAAATGCTCAGTGTAGGTAAGTCGAGATCGTTTGTAGGTTCGTCGAGTACCAGGAAGTTTGGGTTCCTGAAAAGGATGGATAACAGATGCAGCCGGCGTTTCTCGCCCCCGCTCAATTTGGAAATAAAGGTATATTGCTTTTCGGCCGGGAAAAGAAATAGTTCCAGGAACTGGGCGGCGCTTACCTTGGTACCATCCGCCAGCGGGAAGTTCTCGGCAATGCTCTTCACAAACTCAATCACCCGCATATCTTCCTTGACCTCAAGACCTGATTGCGAGTAATTACCAAAAACAATGGTTTCGCCCACGTTGATCTTGCCTGAATCGGGTTGTTCTATTCCCAGTAACATATTCAGGAAGGTAGATTTACCTACTCCATTTTTACCTACTATACCAACTCTTTCTCCTTTCTTGAAAGTATAATCGAATCCTTTCAGGATGGTAAGATCTCCATATGCCTTGTAGACTTTTTTGAGTTCCAGGATCTTTCCGCCCAGGCGGGTCATTTTTACATTGAGTTCCAGTTGTTGGTCCTGGACTTTCTGTGACGCTTTGTCTTTTACTTCGTAAAACGCATCCTGGCGGGCTTTCGATTTGGTAGTTCTGGCCTTAGGCTGTTTACGCATCCATTCCAGTTCTTTCCTGTAGAGGTTACGTGCTTTATCTACGCTGGCTTTTTCATTCTCTTCCCTCGCCGCTTTCTTTTCAAGGTAATTTTCGTAGTCGCCTTTATAGATGAACAACTGCTCCTTGTCCAGTTCCATGATCTCGTTGCAAACGCTGTCGAGGAAGTAGCGGTCGTGCGTTACCAGTAACAGGGTAACTTTCTCCTGGTCCAGGAAATTTTCCAGCCATTCGATCATGCTTACATCCAGGTGGTTGGTAGGTTCGTCCATGATCAGCAGCACATGTTTGTGTTCGAAGCCGATCTCTATCAGCACTTTTGCCAGCGCTACCCGTTTTTGCTGCCCTCCGGAAAGCGAGCCAACCAATTGCTCGAGGTTATGTATGTTAAGTTTACCTAATATCTGTTTTACTTTACTATCGAAATGCCAGGCATTGAGCTCGTCCATCCGGGCAATGGCAGCGGTGAGCTGCTCCAGGTCTGGCTCGGCGCCTTCTTCGGTAAGCAGTTCATAGTTTTTTATGGCGTTCAGTACAGGATGATCCTGGTCAAAGATGTTTTCGACAATTGATTTATTTGGATCGAACCCGGTTTGTTGTTCCAGCATTACAACGGTAACATCTTTATGGATCCACACTTTACCTTCGTCGGGCATTTCTTTTCCGAGGATGATCTTTAACAGTGTGGATTTGCCGGTTCCATTCAGTGCAACCAGCGCGATCTTATCTCCTTCTTCTATGTGAAAAGAGATGTCTTTAAATAATGGTTTGGTGCCAAAAGATTTGGTCAACCCTTCAACGGTAACGTAATGCATGGTGCGAAGGTATAAATTCTCGGTAAGACTGGCGATATAGTTATATTTTTCGTATATTCATTATAGGATAAATAGGGAATTATTTCCTTATATGTTTTGTTGCTGACTATCGGCCCTTTGTCCATTACTTCTCGTCCCCTTTTGTATGGAAAAGAAAAAGCCCTTGCGCCGAAAGCGGAAGGGCTTGTGTGTATAAAGAGGTTTTGTGTTAGAAGTCGTAGTAGAATTGGCGGAAGCTGGCACGTAGACCTATATTGAAGATCAGGTCGTCTGATTTATTCAGAGAGTTGCTCAGTTTCCTGTATGCCAATGAAGTTTCCACTCTCAGGTTGTATTTCGGGTTGAATATATAGGCAATGGTGCCCTGGGCATAGTACAGGTTTGTTTTAACTCCCTGGCCTATGTAGTTGCCATATTCATTCGGGTGAGTAGTATAAGGCTTTGAAATATCATGTCCGTAGTTTGTGGCGGGGTTTGGATCGTCTCCGTATCTTGAATACAGCAACTGTCCTCTTCCATACCAGCGTTTATAACGGTAGGTAGCGATTCCCAGCACTTCCTGGAAGTTGGCGCCTAATGGATGTGCCAGCGACTGGTTATAGTGCTCATAGTTAATTAATGTGCTCTTATATGAATAAGTGTAAGGGCGTACGGCATTGTACTCCGCCTGGATATCCAGTTTCTTTACATTAAACAGGTCAAATGATTTTACACCTAACTGCCATGCCTGTTTATTAGCCCACCAGCCTTTTCCTTTGAACACTTCTTTCAGTTTGAACTCGTCCAGTACCAGTTGCCCATAAACGGTAGTTTTAGGCAACAGTTTAAATTTAGCATTCAATCCAACCAATGCATTATCTGAGGAGCCTTCTGAAAACTCTGCAGAACGCAGGAAGATGATAGGATTCATATAACTCCAGTCGAAGCCGCGTTTCCTGCCGGAGGAATCGGCGTCGGGCCAGATTACGGCATCGAAAAGGCCAATAGTTAATCTTTTGCTCACGTTCCAGTCGAGGAAGTGGAATACGCCCCATTTTTTGTAGTAGCCAAGATCATCGTATGCTGTTGCAAAGTTTTTACTATGCTTATCCATAAACTGGGCCCACATGGAAGTGTATTGCACTTTACCCAGGTTAGCTGTCAGTTTTAAATAGGGATAGCTGAATTGAATATCAGAAAGGATCAGAGAACGATAGCCGTCACCGATAAAGTTCTGGCCATATCCCATGTCGATCGTCAGGTATTTGATAGGAGTATACGATAATAAAGCGCTGGCCATATTAAAGTCGAATGCTTTACCGCCGCTATAGCTCTTAATTCCTCCCTGGCCGGGAACGATGTCTTGTTTGCGGATATATTGATCGAGATACAGGGGGAATTTGCCCTGGTTCTCATAGAAGTAAGACTCGAAGTAGAATTTGGTTCCAATGTTGGCCTGGATGCTGGCTCCCCTGGTGTTGAGCCAGTTGGTGCGGCTTCCGTCTTTGGATTTACCTATCTGGAAGTCGGGAAGGAAGTCGATGAATACGTTATAGTCTTCATTTCTGAATTCCAGGAGATGTTCGTCAAACAGTTTGCGGTGAACCCAGCTGCGTTTGGTGGTATATGGCTCCGTATACATAGCAGAAGTATCTGTATGTAACTTAGGCCTCATAGCGGTATGATGATTACTGGTATCCAGGTACAATTCACGAATATCCAGGTAATTGTAAGGAACGATAACTGGCAACTTCTCTTGTGCAACGGCTGCACTGGTAAGCAGGGCAAAAACCGCCACCATAATGAGGTTTTTCATCAAACGTTATTTGGATTAAGTAATAAAATAATTAATACAGTTCAATAGGCACGTTGCAACAACACTAACCGACCAATTCACTGACTTATAATCGTGCCAGGATGATCAAATATAGTGCTATTAAAAATAATGCCGTGACAGCCAGGGATTAATAGATAATTAGAACATCCTAAACGAATGCCCAGGATGCGGATTTTTATAGAAAATTATCCTGATCACGCAATTTCAATGTTTCAGTAACTTTCTTTATTTGTTGTTCATCTTTTTTAGGATAGATGAGTAACACATCTTTATCATCTACAATGATGAAGTCTTTTAGTCCTTTTATCACCCCCAATTTTCCTGGTGGAAGATGAATAATGCTTTCATGGGTTTCCTCCAGGTGAAGATTATTGTTACTGTATACGTTGCGATTTTCTTTTTTCTCCGCTACTTCATACAATGAAGCCCAGGTTCCAAGATCACTCCAACCAAAATCAGCTGGTATGGTGTATACATTATCTGCCTTTTCCATAATTGCGAAGTCGACGGAAATATTTGGGGACTTAGGGTATTCGTAATCAATGAACTCCTGCTCTGCAGCAGTGTTATAAACATCCCGGCCTTTCGCAAAGAGAGCGTATATTTCCGGAGCATGCTGCTGGAAGGCCGCCAGTGCGGTCTGAACATTCCAAATAAATATCCCGCCATTCCATACATATTCCCTGCTGGCAAGAAATTCCTGTGCTTTTTCAAGAACCGGCTTTTCGGTGAATTGCAATACTTTGTGCACGCCCTCCGTTCCTGTCTTTTCAAAGCGGATGTAGCCATAGCCTGTATCTGGTCTTGTAGGCGTAATGCCCAGTGTAACAAGATAAGGAGCAGCATTTGCAGCGTCCAGGCCCTTCTGAATATTTTTCAGGAAAATATCTTCGTATAAAATAAAGTGGTCGGATGGCGCCACTACCATATTTGCATCCGGTGATTGCGCGGCCAGTTTGAAGGTTGCGTAGGCAATACAAGGCGCAGTATTGTTCCTTGAAGGTTCTGTGATGACCTGTTCTTCCGAGATACCAGGTAACTGATCCAGTACAAGATTTTTATATTGTTTGTTTGTAACAATATAAATATGATCAGGGTCGGTCAGTTTTAAAAAGCGCTCATAAGTTAATTGCAGCAATGATTTTCCAACGCCCAGTATATCTATAAACTGTTTTGGGAAATTATTCCTGCTCTTAGGCCAGAAGCGGCTTCCAACACCCCCTGCCATAATAAAAACATGGTTCTTGGTATTTTTCATAGCCGTTGGTGCTTACTTGGTCCATGTGCCATTCTTCACTTCATCGTATACTTTACGTATACCTTCTTCAAGTCCGATCTTCGCCTTCCAGCCATATCCGTGAAGTTTAGATACATCCATTAGTTTGCGTGGTGTTCCATCAGGTTTGGAGGTATCGAATACAAGTTTACCAGTATAACCGACAATTCGCTGAATAAGTTCTGCAAGTTCCTTGATGCTAATGTCATGCCCTACACCAATGTTCACGAGTCCCGGTTCACTATAGTTCTGCATCAGGTAAAAGCACGCATCAGCCATATCATCTGCATGCAAAAATTCGCGTTTCGGAGATCCGGTGCCCCAGAGTATTACTTCTGGTATATTGTTCACCTTTGCTTCATGCATTTTCCTGAGCATTGCCGGCAGCACATGTGAATTATTCAGATCATAGTTGTCGTTCGGCCCGTATAGATTTGTCGGCATTACTGAAATAAAATTACAACCATATTGCGCACGATATGCATCACACATCTCTATTCCTGCAATCTTTGCAATTGCGTATGGTTGATTGGTTGGCTCCAGTAAGCCTGTTAGCAAATATTCTTCCTTTAACGGCTGCGGTGCCAACTTCGGATAAATACATGAAGATCCAAGAAACATCAGTTTTTTGGCGTTATTCAAGTATGCATTGTGAATAACGTTATTTTGGATCATCAGGTTTTCATATATAAACTGAGCCCTGTAGGTATTGTTAGCTACAATACCTCCTACTTTGGCAGCTGCGAGGAATACATAGTCAGGTTTTTCCTGCAAAAAGAACTCCTGCACTGCATGCGAGTCGCGTAAGTCCAGTTCAGCAGACGTTTTGGTAACTATATTCTCAAAGCCCGCTTCTTTTAGTCTTCTAACGATAGCTGATCCGACCATTCCACGGTGACCAGCCACATAAATTTTATCTGAAAGATTCATACTATTCGAATTGGTTCAACACTTTATATCCTGCATCTTTCAGGAGTTTTTCGCGTTTAAAGAGTTCAAGGTCGGCATGTACCATTTCCTTTACCAGTGCAGGAAGGTCATATTTAGGTTTCCAACCTAATTGTTGTTGAGCTTTGGTAGGATTGCCAATTAACAATTCAACCTCTGTAGGGCGGAAATAACGTGAATCTACAGCTACAATTTCCTGTCCTACCTGCAAGAGGCATTCTGGATTGGAAATACTCTTTACAAACCCTTTTTCGTTCACACCTTCGCCTTTGAATTCAACCTCCACGCCTACTTCAGAAAAAGCCATTGTAATGAACTCTCTTACCGTGGTAGTGATTCCGGTTGCAATCACATAATCTTCGGGTTTTTCTTGTTGTAATATAAGCCACATTGCTTCCACATAGTCCTTGGCATGTCCCCAGTCCCTCTTAGCATCAAGGTTACCCATGTAAAGCTTATCTTGCATACCCAGCGCGAGTTTCGACACTGCCCTGGTAATCTTTCTTGTTACAAAAGTTTCACCTCTCAATGGGCTTTCATGGTTAAATAAGATTCCGTTGCAGGCAAACATATTGTAGGCTTCGCGGTAGTTTACAGTAATCCAGAATGCGTACATCTTTGCAACAGCATATGGAGAACGGGGATAGAATGGAGTCTTTTCTGATTGAGGCACTTCCTGAACTAAACCGTAAAGTTCGGATGTAGAAGCCTGGTAGATTTTCGTTTTTTGGGTTAAGCCAAGCAGTCTGACTGCCTCAAGAATGCGAAGGGTACCAATACCATCAGCATCAGCAGTGTATTCAGGTGCTTCGAAACTCACTTGAACGTGGCTCATCGCGCCAAGATTATAAATTTCATCTGGTTGAACTTCCTGGATTATTCTAATTAAATTCGTGCTGTCGGTAAGGTCACCATAGTGAAGTTTAAATCTTACATTTTTCTCGTGAGGATCTTGATAAAGATGGTCTATCCTATCTGTATTAAATAAGGAGCTACGTCTCTTGATCCCGTGTACTTCATATCCTTTTTTTAGGAGCAATTCAGATAAATATGCGCCGTCCTGGCCTGTAATACCAGTAATAAGTGCTTTTTTCATTATTGTCAATATATATTATAAATATATTAATGTTTATAATTTCTCTAGAGCCGCTTTTACCTACGTAAAAGGAATTTATAAAGAGGAGCCAAAACTGAACTTGGCATAATCCTGAAAATGGCTCTTATGAACATGATTCGGTAATAGCCAAAGGAAGAAATAAAGTTGTCTTGTTTCATAATTTGAAAGAAAGAATTCTCAGTTTTCAGATAATGCCATCCTCGTCTTCGTCCCACCATATTGTTCCCGATTCTTGCAGAGACTAGTGATATTGGAAGATTATGCATGATGCATCCGCTACGTATCATCTGGTACCATAGATGGTAGTCTTCGAACATTCTCTTTTCCCAATATGCCCCTGCGTTCAGTACTTTGTCTTTCTTATACATCACGGTCATATGATTAAAAGGACAGCGCTTTTTCGCAAAATTGACAATATCTTCGTGTTTTTCTGGCAGTTTCCGTTGGCGAATTACGTCACCTGGTTGATTATGAAATTCATCTATCCAGCTACCTACAATATCGACTTCCGGATGCTCAACCAAAAATCTGAGCTGAATATCGAATCGCTGAGGCTTAGCAATATCGTCTGAGTCCATGCGGGCTATGATCTGATATTTAGCTTGCTTTACCCCGGTTGTCATCGCATATCCCATCCCCATGTTTTGTGCCAATCTGACCACCGTGAAGATCTGGGAGTACTTTTCAATATATTCATTAAGAATCTGATCCAAATTTTCCGTAAGGGGGCCATCTGCTACAATTAGAATTTCATCCGGAGGCAACGTTTGGTTTAATATGCTATTAATTGCATCTTTAAAAAACTCTGGATTCTCCTTAAAATATATCGGTATTAAAACTGTAAACTTTGGTAATGAATTATTCATAATATGTTGAAGGAGATTTCTCAAAAGTCAAAAATATCCTTTTTTTATTTAGAACCTGACATTCTTCCTTTCATCTTAATTAGAAAAGTTGGGTTTAACCAACTCAAACCTGCTGCTACAAGATACTTTAAATCAAATGAGTGCAAAAAAGCCCGCAAATAGTAATTACCAGCCTTTCTTTGCAAATTCAACAAATAAGCAAATCCAACCTGAACTGCTCCGTTCGCTTTTCTTTTGCGGTCGAGATGTGGTGCCAATTGCTTATATTCATTTTGATATGCATTGTCCAAATATCGTAATGCTTCCTGAATTTTGTTTACACTCTTCGATAGTCCAATCGAACGAGTGATTGCCTGACATCTACTTAGAGCTACAGATAAGAACATTGTTTTAATATTCCCCCTAACTATACGAATGACGAATTCATAATCTTCCAATGCTACCATATCAACGTCAAACCCGTTCAAACTAAGGAAAACGTCTTTGCGTATAAAAAATCCAGGAGGGCCTCCAATGATATTTGCTGTTAACACATCCTCCGGCTTTGCGATTACATTGGGAGTAGTTTCGTACTTAACGCCTTCATTTACAAATTCATACAGAATGGGGTGATAAAAGAACTGTACATCGGGGTGTTCCTTAATTTTGGAAGTTAAATATTCCAATTTGTCAGGGAGAAAGAAATCATCATCATCAAGAAATGCGATCCACTCTCCCTTGCTTTCTCTTACTCCCCTGTTTCGAGCACCCGCAGCACCCAGATTTTGCGAATTATTTAATATTTTTAGAGCATATTTATATTCCGTTCCATCTATTTGAACCTTACTCTCAGGGTCATCATTTACAACTACTACCTCAAAATCAGAGAGAGTCTGCGCGTTAAGGCTTTTTAATGTGGCGGTAAGGCTTTCAAACCGCTTGTATGTGGGAATAACTATGCTGATCATTGTTGTCCGGATGGTGTTGACGAAAGCGTATCTTGTACAGTTTGACTGAAAAATATAAAAGCTCCGTATATGAAAAAAACAAGTATGGCAATTTGACTGGCTGCCTTAATGGGCTTTATTGATAAGATAATTCTGGTATAAATTATTGGTTCTAATATAAAACGCAACAAGCCAATCCTATTGTAAGCATAAATATTAAAGACAAATAATGTCTGCACTAAGAAGACCACCGCTACAAATTTAAAAATCCTATAAAACATCCAATCTTCTCTCAACTTCAGCCTAATAACGAGATACGAGTAAATTGGAAATTCCAGATAAGTTGGATGAATCAGATATGCCCAACTTGATCCCTTTAGGTATTGCGCAATGCCCGGCACAAAATTAAACAAACCCAATTTTATAATGAAAGTGAGTACAAACGTGCTAAGCCAGATTATTCCATAGAAACGGAAAGGTAATAAACGGGGTAGGAAAATCAATACTGCAAGTAATCCTGTAAACTGGTGAAATAGGAAGGTTATTACTGCGTATATAATTACCTTTATATTACTCCCATTCATGCCATGATAAAGTGCCAGGAGGAAAAATGGCATTGCAAGGCCCTGCCTAATAGCATTTCCATATAAATTTATATATGATCCTGAGAAGAGTACACCCAAAAAAGAAATGAAAAAGAATTTGGGGTCAATTTTTCTGTATACTAATCCTGTGAGTGATATACTTATTAATGCAGTGCAAAACAAAAATTCTTTTGAAGTCAAGCCAAAGCTATTAAGCAGCCAGGCATAACCCCAGAAAAAAGGTTCAATACTTACACCAAAGTATTGCTTAATAACTAAAAAAGACTCAACAAAACTTTTGTCCAATAATTCATAAGCCTCCACATACCCTTTTGTATCATAGCCAGCATTCAAAGGCCTGAACCCAACGATTGCTGATGCAAGCACTATGGTGACAGCCATCAAAATAGCATTCAAGTGTCTTGAATGCATGTAAGATTTAAAAACGTTAAGTATATAGTTAACGATATATATTAAAAACATATACTATTTTTTTTTAAATCTTATATTTCCGTTTAAGCGAAATGAGACTCGGAGGGGCCATTCTCATCACCCAATCTTTAAAAACAGCCAAGAGTTGCCTTCTCCATGCCTTGTATTTACCAATAGCATTTATACGCAACAACATTCTATTCTCTTCCGATTGATATCTCCCACGGCTCAGATTGCTAAAACCTATGCCTTCAATTACTGACCACGGAGTACTATGATAGGCAAAGGTATATCTATCCAAATACATTCGAGTAATCATCTCTCTATCAGCAATAACTCTATAACTGATGTCAAATTGATATTTTTTTAGCAACGCCGTTTTTACAAAAACGGACTGGTGACAGAAAGGCATCGCATTCTTTATGGATGGGCTTGAGGTGACCTTCTTTAATGTGGCATAACTACCGTTTCTCACAGATGTATCACCATATACTACATCAGGCAGGTCTTGCTTCAAGGTAAGGAATTGAGCAATTTCCTGCAGCACGTTTTCATTATAAAACTCATCTCCTGAATTCATGAATAGCACGTAGTATCCACTTGCTATTTGGCTGCCTTTATTCATTGCGTCATATATCCCTTTATCCGGTTCAGAAATCCAAGATGTAATTCGATCCTCATACCTTTTTATTATATCCAAGGTACCATCACTAGAACCTCCATCCATTACTATGTATTCCAAGTTCCTATACGTCTGCCCCAAAACCGAAAGGAGTGTTCTTTCAATACCTGATGCGTTATTATAAACTACTGTAATTACGGTCAATTTCAACTCCATTTTCCGCGTGCCTCCTATTTATTTGCTTTCAAATATGAATCAATCAAAGTATTATTTTCATCCACCGGCACATTCTTAAACATATCATATCGATTAAAATCTATTGCTGGTTTATTTGTTGCAGCTCTCATTAATCCATTTGACTTTCCATTCATCCTGCGCTGCATATCGTAAGAGGTAAAATCTAATGAATATCGTATCGCCATAAGGTTGTTGTAATAAAGGGTCCCTTTGGAAACTTTGGACAATCCCTTATCTATAATAGCATAATAGGCCGACATTTGATCTGTAGAGAACAGACTTTTGCTGAGATCCGCTGAGCTTGCTGAAACTATCAGATATGTCTTCGCACTATTTGCCAACATTGCAGAAATGAGTTGGCTAACATCTCCTGATGCCGGGCCATAAGCGTAATTACAATACTCCTGCATCAGCTTATTTAGGTTCTGAGATGGATCCCATAATAGCTGGGAACTTATATATGCTCTCAAACCGCTAAACTCTGCCCCTGGCTTGTTATTCCCTTGAAGAAAAACTGCCTTTACCCCCAGTTTTTGATAATATTGTAATGCACTTTGGATACCAGAAAAATTTGGAAATGGCATCAACAACGCCTGGAAATTCACTATGTAATCCCAGATATAAATATTATTAGTTTGTGCAAACCATCCATCCAGCATTGTTCTCATATCTTTAAAACTGATGTCAGTAGCAAAATTTGCCGCCTTATTGCCCTGGGTTACACAATACACAATGAGTATATTCGATCTTAACTTTAACTGTTTTGGATCAGGCGCTTTCATAGTGAAACCATAAGCCAAGGTAGATATTGTTTTATTGGGAATATCAGTTGCAAGCTGGTTCACAAATAGCATTAATGGCCCACCATGTGTTCCCAGACGCCGGTCGGCAGAGGTACATAAATCACATTGACAATAGTTGTTGTTATCGTTCTGGCTGAAACTCCATATTTCCCTTTCCGGGTGTTGTTGAATTTTTGCCTTTAGATTACGCAATACGATGGCATATACATCTTTGTTAGAATAACAGAGTTGTGTAGTAACTCTTTTACCATTAACCAGCGCAAAATATTCGGGATTAGACTTATAATAATGGGGTACGTCAATAAACTCATAGGCGGTATGTACCCAGTTTCCCCATTTACTATCTTTTGAAGACCAAATATGATTGATTTGATTCCACTGCATAAATGTGGAATCAAAAGCAACTTTATAGTAAAGGTCTCGATATTCGAACGGAGCGACGTATGTTACTTTTTCAACAGGAATATTAATTGTGGAAATATTCTGAGTTATTACTCCTCCCCCATCATATACCCTCGCATTAAAATACTTCTTGAGAAATTCAATCACCGGTATAACAACATTGCCTCCATTACCGCTAATTAGTAATATACTATTACGCGTGGTAACAATGCTGTAGCTGTTAGTTGGATTTGAATTCAGTGTCGAAGAATTTTCGGATGGCAAGTCTTGCGCTGTTCCAATTACAATACAATTTGAACACTTAGGATTTTCCACAGACATTGGTAATTTCACATTTGTGCTGCGGTTGATAATGTCCCGCAACACAGTACCAGCTTCAATATATTTCTTATCTGCTAAAACAATCCGAAAGGTGCTTCGCCCATTCTTGACCAATACGCATTGACTTTTTGCCTCAATGGCAGTAGTCATTATAAAAAACAGAAGAGTGAAATACTTCATCATTTTGTATACGATTGACTGTGTACTGATTGTCTCATAGGCTGGGAAAGACATATTTCAAAGTTAAGCCAATTTTTACAAGCGGTCTATGAATTCTTTAAAGGTTAAAGCACTGGCGTCCGTTAGAATAGAGCAACGATATCCGGGTTTAATATCATCATATTTTTTAATAAATAAATAATTGATATACTGCAGATACTTATTCAAAGTATCTACTATCGACCGATCACGAAATACCTGCAAAAGATGATATAGAAAAAAAGGTTGCACCCCTCTCAGAAATAAACTTTTTAATGCGGATGAGTAAAAAGAGGCTACGTATTGCGGTCTTATCTCATCAATTACTAACTCTATTGGCTGTTTGGTAGCCAATAGAGTTACCTGATACTTGCTCATTACATCTTCAATACGTTTGATGTCTGCTGGTTTTTCACGTGGATGGAACTTAAAATAAACCTCTCGAAAATTTCTTGTTGCCGCCTCAAATATGCGGTCTAATTCGGCGATGTATTCATCCATCGTAACTATTCCAAAGTTGTAAATATCTTGGTTTATAAAGAGGAGTACATCGTCCTTGAGATTGTTGACAACACTGGCTGAGGTGGACAATTGAAATGCTGGAATGTTCCTGTTGACCGGTGCTTTTATACTTAGTCCGATTCCATCAATGAAAGTATCTTTGATGATCGGGAAAATATTATGCCCCTTTCCAAACATGTCTAAATAAGAGAAACCATAGATTCTTCGAAAAATAAACTTCACGAGCCTGTTTGATAAAGTTAACCGCTGTTTCTCCATATTTCCAACGCAAACGGTAGCCATCCCATCCTCAAGCATAGCAATACGGCAGCGATATTTTCGGAAATGCGCAATTATATATTGATTAAGTACCTCGAAATCCGTAAATACCACCAAAACATCGTCAGGGCGCGGGGTCAAACTTTCTCGTACAGACCGCAGTTGTCTTCTAACTCCGGGAACATTCAACAAACTTTTAATTCCTGTATAAAAATATGGAAAGGTATAAATTTTCTTAAATGTCAACCCCAATAGATCATCTGATAGGGTGTGAGGTATTCTGATCAGGCACAAGTCGTCTATATCTACATCTTGCAAATATGATTTCAAATCGATTAAGTGATAGTTATTATTTACCAGGATATATATCATCTTTTACATATAGTATTTTTAGAAAAATTCAGTCTTCTAATAAAAACGTCCTTCCTCCTTCAATTTCATAAACCTCTCCTTATCTCTGTATTTGAGTATAACCGCAGGATTTCCTCCAACTACAGCATAGTCTGGAACATCTTTAGTTATAACCGCATTTGTTGCCAATACAGCCCCCTCCCCTATTGTTATCCCTGGAATTATTGTAACATTTGCACCAGACCAAACGAAATCCTTAATAACTACCGGCCGCTCAATGGTAACGTTATCATACGGAATGAAATCACCACACTCGTAGTTATGCGATGACGAAAAAATGGTAAGACCTTTACCACAATGGAAATAACGCCCGATTGTAACCCCACCACTACAATCGATATAACTGTCAGATTTGAGATGACTGGTCTTATCAATTTTGAATTTTGTAAGATCTCCATCATAACTACCAATACTTATACCATTAAACCCCTGTCTTACAAATTTAATCCTATTCCCTGATTTCTGCTCAAGCCTGGCAATTTCAGCGTCTTGTAACAAGCCCTTTAACTTGTTACATATTTTGTCGAATTTCGTAATAAGAATAAGCTTTAGAATTAGGTTTCGCATTAGGTTACATTATATTTTTTCAATAGTTGATACGAATATATATATGTGATAATAGCAAGTATGAGAAATGAAAAGAAAGACCCCACAGCTGGCGCATATGCTCCTAATACCGGAATAAGAAGGATGGAAGTACAAATAGATATGATTGCACTAACCCAGACGATCATTGTCTTAAGCTTGTTCTGCTTAAAATAATCAATAACAATGCCTAGGGTCATATATATGCCAAAAAATGCCTGGGCAAAACATAGAACATAGATCACTGGCAGGGAAGCTCCATACTTAGCTCCAAGGAATAAATGCCAGAATAAATGAAGACAAAGGCAACCGGCAGCCGCTATTCCCAGAATAACTATAGAATACAAAACATTTAGCTTGGTTATAAACGATCGTCCAACTCGTTTGGCCAGATTTTGGTAAATGGGCGGCGCAACTACTCTAATCATTGTTTGATTAAACGTTGTAATAATAGACGCAATACCGTATGCAGCAGCATAAATGCCAACCTCTTTCAAAGAGTAATAATGTAGTAAAATAAAACGGTCAGACTGATTGATAATCCATCCGGCGGCAACAGAAAACATTAGTGGCCATCCATAACGCAACAATAACTTAATTACTTTCTTGTCAATTGTAAACTTAAAACTGCGAGCTATATCACTAAATAAAAAAAATCTTAGAATTACCATTATAGCCTCTGTAATGATAATGGAATAGATTCTATATTTCCAGTCCAAATGAAATCCGCTAATGCTTACGACAGTAAGCAAGAACGTCAGGGCGATGGTTGAAAAATTAAAAAGCCCGAATTGAGTAGGCTTTCCGTGTTGAATTAATTCTGTGGAATGAATTGAAGAACAGAGTTGCAAACATCCGTAAATTACAGCTGTCACAATCACAAAGCCAAAGTCCGACCAGAAATAACTAAGTGCAACAGCAATTGCCAGACAACAGATCGATAATATTATCACAAAGCTGATATATGCGTTCCGAAATCTTTTATATTCAGATTCGGCTTGATCAACTATATTGATTGCCTGTAAGCCGTTAGACGAAAAGGACAGCAACGATGGCATAAAAAAGACTATTCCCAAAAAAATGCCTATCATTCCATAATTTTCTGGGGGAATATGCCGAGTTAAATAGGGAATGGAATAGAAGCCAACTAAAGCTCCCATAATCGTAAATATATAATAATTTACGAAATGCTGAGCTTCTTTACGTTGAAGAATACGTTTGACAATGTTCAAATTCATGATTTTATTACTCCCCATTCACATTTTGGTGAAATCATCCCTCACAGTATCCCATTCGGCTATTGCAATTTAATAAGTTTAGTGTTGATCTTCATTTCAGCGCCATGTGGTCTGACGTTGTAGGCAAGATAGACACCAGAACTATTCTGAATGCATTCTACATAGCTGTAATCAGCATCTTTAAGCCATTCAACATTATATGCATTAGACCAGGTTTTACCATTATTTGAACTGAAAGAGATCGTTAGGGGCTGGCGATTAGAATATTTCATATCCGGATTTGGGCTCACTCCGTTATTATTCCATATCAGCATCAATTGATTTGTTCTACTTATTTTATAGATTGAGCTTGGCGACTCTGGACTGTTGATGGCTGACAACACCGGATTTGACCAGGTTATGCCCTTATCCATACTGCGTGAGAATAATATTTTTCCATTATTCGAACGCAATGTCATAATTAATTCAGTCGCTGAAATAGCCACAATACCCGGTTCCATGAGAGGAACGGTACTAGCCAATGTTTTTGACATTTGCCAGGTACTACCGTAGTCATCAGTATAATAACAAAACACTCCCTGCTTGTCATAATACTTATTGATATCAACGGTATAAGCCACTGGCAAAATTAGCCGGTCCCCTAATTTTACAACTCTTGAATTGTTAATGACATGGTATCCTTGAAGGGTGTTTATTTTTTTGGGCTCCCCCCAGGTTTGTGCATTGTCTTTAGAGACCTTATAATATACATCACAGTTCTTTGTATCATGCTTTACCAAAAAGATAAGCCATACTTCTGTTGCATTGATCCTAACAAAGCTCGGCGAGGCGGTTTGCACTGCCCCGATATTTTGCTGCAAAACATATTCGTCGCCCCATGTTTTTCCACCATCGTTTGAAAGCTTTGCGACAATGTTGGCAGATTTGAAATCACTTACTGTACTATATCTGTTTACTGCCATTAACCATTTATTTTGCCCCAGGCTTATGCTAGACGGGAATCCGTATCCCATAAACTCAGGCGTGCTGATAAAAGGTTTGCTGCCAATAATGAGCGAGTCCTTTGCATTTCCTATGACCTTGATAGATGTATCTACATCATAAGGAACATAATCAAATAATACATCGAGCTTTTTAAATCCGGAATCTTTGCGGCAAGACACCCCAAATTGGATGATCCCAAAAAGAAGCGTCAAAGTGACTAGTCTATAAACGAGACTGAATTTCATAAGGTATTACTTAAAAATATTGAGATATATGTTAATTGAGTCACTAATTCTTTACAAATCCTTTTTCAATTAAATATTCAGCAAACATCCAATCCAGTGGAGAATCGATATCGACTAGTGACAATTCGTCCATTATAAATTTCTTCTTCATTAGAAGCCCCATAGCACCTTCCTGTTTCAGTTTCTGTACATCAATCAGATAGAGTGAACCATTTATTTGCCAAACGACAGGGCAATCCTGGCGGCGGACAAAGTTGGCTTGTTTTGATTTCTGTAAAAAGCCAGCCTTATCTTCTTCAAATAAAACATAGTATGGATTTGCATTGGTTTCTGTTACCCCTACTATCATCCCCGGATTACTCTCCCTACATGAGAGTATATCCTGCAATTGCGTTAGCGTACGAAACGGAGATGTTGGCTGTAGCAGAAGAACGTGCTTATAATACCGGCCAAGATTTTCAAAATGCCGAATTGCATGGGTCACGACTTCACTCATTCCTGACGTATCTGCGGCGAGTGAGTTTGGGCGCATAAACGGAACCTTCAAACCATTTGATTCCACAACATCCTTGATTTCCTCTGAATCAGTAGAAACACAAATATCATCATCACTAAACAACATTTTCGCAATATCAATAGAATATTGAATCAACGGCTTCCCACCCAACATTTTTACATTTTTCCTGGGAATACCTTTAGATCCTCCTCTTGCTGGAATTAATACTAGTGTATCCATTTCTAATACTACATTTGGAGATGAAGAATATCTAGCTGTGCTCGTTCAAAATCCTGCGGGTTGCCAATATCCAGCCAATATCCTACAATAGGATAATGTGACACTTTTTTCTTTTCCTTTATAAGTAAATCCATAAAATCAGTAGCGTCAAAATATTCTCCCTTCTTCAAATAGGATAACAGTGATCTTTTAAAAATATAAATCCCTCCATTAGAATAAAAGTCGTACGTTGGTTTTTCATCAAATGATATTACTTCACCATTGTTGATCTGTAACACTGCATACGGTACTTTCACCTGATAGGGAATACTGGCAATCATGAGGTCGGCCTCGGACCTTAGGAATGATTTATAAAAGTCAGCGAAATCAATATTAGTTAGTAGATCAGAATTCATAAGGAGAATATGGTCTTTTTCAATTGAATCTATCAGACTCATTGCGCCGAAAGTTCCCAACGGTTGATCCTCTTCAATGTATTTGATATCAACATTTTTATTCTCTCCCGATCCAAAATACTCCTTTATCTGGTTTCCCAGATACCTAATTGAAATAAACATTTTATTGATCCCGTATGTTGTAAGTCGATCTATATTATGCTCAATGATAGGCTTAGCACCGACTTTTAGCATAGGCTTGGGGCAGTTACTAGTAAGCGGCATTAGACGCTCTCCTTTTCCACCGGCCATTAGTACTGTATCTAGCGGTAATAGGGCTTTCTTTAGACGAAAGTTAAAAATATCGACAACCCTGTGCTCATCATCCAGAATGGGAATTATTTTCAAATTCCTTTTACCGAAAGACTCTAATTCCTCCAGAGCAGTTTTATTCCGGTAAATATATGCTGGGTTAGGTTGAATGTATTCCAGGATCGATGTCTCAAATGAATACCCTTTGATTAACCCTCTTCGTATATCTCCATCGGTTAGCGAACCAATTAATTTATCGTTTTTATCCACAACGAAAAGTATGGCATCTATTGCAAGTTGATTTAACCTTTGCAATGCCTCCTTAATGTTCTCATTTTCGGGAATAAGATGTTTGCGAAAATCCATTAGTCTTTATCAGTTAGTTTCAGTTCTACTTTAACGGTAGTAACAATTAGCCAATATACTTCATTGCCTGCAGCAACATGTTTGAACATGTTACCACCAACTCCCAGTACTTCATCATCAGGGATGCGCTGCTATAACTATTACCTTACTCATAAATATTCACCTTTAATTGGTAATTTATCAAATTCATGTGATGTAAGCCATATAACTCCATGTCCTGTTTTAGTTTTTGTAGCACTTCCATCAGTTTCTAAAACTCTCCCCGGCTCTAAATTTTCGTCTTCTCCGTCGGCTTCAAGTCTTGATTCCCAGGTCTTTACAAAACTTCCGTTATATTCCAGATGTGCACCAACATATGGTTTGCTAAGCGCCCTGAAGGTTATGAATTGATTTCGAACTCATTCTAAAGTCAATACTACCGTCTTTCATCCCTCTTTGTCTCCATACATTCTCTTCTTTTTATTCTGGGGAATTCTATTTCACGTACCAGATGCAAGCTGTTCAGTAAACTCTGCAATTTTTTTCAGTGCGATATCTGTTATCTTCCCATATAAAGACGCAGCATTATCAGAACCCTCTATTTCAATAAACTCCTGAGACAAAATATCTCAAGTGTCCGCGCCTTCCATAAAAGAAGGGGCTGCCCGTTCTTTTTAAGCCCCAACGCGAGCCCAAATAATCGGATGTCGGCCTCTGTAATTCTGCATCAAAGCCTGAATCAACTTTGGTTGCCACGCCAACAATCTCAGCGGCCAGGAGCGTTTGCAACAATCGTAAACGCCTGTGATGAGAACTCCACTGTACTTATAAAGGAAATTCTCATATATTATAAGTCATAGAATTGTTTCTTCAATATACCATCTAAATGCGCATTTTTTAACGATGCGACAATTTCGACAGATGAGTTGCCTTTACCATAAGGATTCTCAACTGTTTTAAGTTTATTCTGAAATTCCTCTGAAATAGCTAGGGTAATAGCGGCTTTAATTGCGCTAATAGACGAATCGCAAGCGATTACACTTTCAGCCATGATTCGCCCTTTCTGGCGGTCCCCAATATTGATGGTTGCTTTTTTAAACGACGGAGCTTCGACCAATCCGCTGGATGAATTGCCTATGACTAGGTCGACATGCTGTAACGCAGACAAATATCGCAACTGCCCAAGTGAGGTGAAAGCAACCGCTTTATCCGAATTTTTTGCGGCATATGCGTCAATCATCTGGTTGATAATGCGTCCTTCTGTATCCGCGTTGGCCTTTGTAAAAATCAACGCCGTATCTTCTTGCTGATCAAGTACTTCCAATAAGTTCTGGAATTGCTGCTGTGCAGTGGAAAATTCAAGAGTAACTGGATGGAAAGTGATCAGGATGTTTCTTCTCTTTAATTTAAAATTAATACTTTGCTCAAATTCGGGCCTGGATAACAAATGTAGCTTGTTAATATTTTCAATGCCCAATCCGCCAACATTAAGTACACGGTCAGGTTGCTCTCCCAACTGAATAACTCGTTTCCGGAAAGACTCTGTTGCAGTAAAATGCAAATGTGACATCTTCGTTATCGAATGTCGAATCGGTTCATCGATCACCCCTTCGGTTGCTTCCCCCCCATGACAATGCGCCACAGGAATACGCGAGACCATTGCGGCTGTCACGGCAGCAAATATTTCAAATCTATCACCAAGAACCAGAATAATATCTGGTTTAAGCTCACTAAATGCCTCACCGAATCCAATCACCCCCAAGCCTATGCTCTTATTAATACCAACTGAAGTATCGGAGGACAAAAGCATTTCAACTTTCTTGTTAATCAGAAAGCCATCTAACTCAATTTGTTTATATGTTAAGCCAAATTCCGGGGACAAATGCATCCCTGTCACAATCAGCTGTAATTCTAAGTCCTTGTCCGCTAAGATTCCTTTCATAGTCCAGTACAACAACCCGTATTCTGCCCTTGTACCAGTTACTACACATATTTTCCTCTTTTCGCTCATAATTCAATAATTTCGTCCGCCGAAAAATCCCTAATAGCTGCTTTACCCACTACACTATCCCATTCGAGAGGGCTAATACCGATACCAGGACGTTTTATCTCCAGATTATCGGGCGAAAATATCTCCCCTTTTTTTATATCCCTCCCGGCTACAATACTCTTACGGACAATTTCGATATTTTTCATCTCGGATGGGGAGGGTTTCTTTATACCATCCCCCATAGCTTTCTCAATATTTCTTATAGCATCTACCATTGCTTTCAATTCTACCGGATCCAGTGAAGCTCTATGGTCGGGTCCCTTCATATTTTTGTCCAGTGTAAAATGCTTTTCGATTACTTCGGCACCAAGTGCAACAGCTGCTATAGGTACCTCAATTCCTAGAGTATGATCAGAATAGCCAACCTTAACACCAAACTCGTTCTTTATAGAAATCATTGCACTAAGATTAACATCCTGCATTGGAGTCGGATACTCTGTATTACAATGCAATACAGTAATACTTTTTTTATCCGTACCGCTTTGAAGCAGTATCCCAAGCGCTTGCTCAATTTCCTTCATAGATGCCATCCCTGTAGAAAAAATGATTTCGGGGAATGCCGCAGACATAGCTCTCAGGTAAGGAAGATTCACTATCTCACCAGAAGGTATTTTACCGACTGTTATGCCCATCTCTTTAATTAACCGAATACTATTAAAATCAAATGGTGTTGAGAGAAATCCTATGTTCTTTGTTTTGCAATATGCCAGAAGTTCCCAATGATCCTTCTCTGAGAGTTCCAGTTTTTTTATCATTTCGAGCTGACTCTCCGCTGATCTTGTATTTTCCTGTTGATATGCAGCCTTCGGAGCATATCTGGAAATATTCTTTTCAGCAATAAAAGTCTGAAATTTTACATAGTCAGCTCCCGCATTAGCAGCTTCGTCAATTAATTTCTTTGCGAGAGTAAGCTCTCCATTATGGTTAACACCCGCTTCGGCTATAATTAAAATACGATTGCTCATAATTATCACTTCTTTACTTTTTACTTTGTAATTTTTATTGCAGGCACCCCAACTACTGTAACATCATTATCAACGTTCTTAGTAACAAGGCTTGCAGCGCCGACTATGGAATTATTACCCACATTTTTGTATTGCAGAATTGTTGCATTCACACCTATCAGATTCGAATTTCCAATCTTAACACCTCCCGATATATTAACCATTGGATTAAGCACGTTACAGTCTCCTATAATAGCATCGTGCCCCACGGTTACTCCGAGATTAAATACATTGAAGGAACCAATTGTAATACTTGTTGTAAAAATACAGCTAGCAGTAATAATATTTCCCTCCCCGAGTATTATATCTTTGAAGTTACCTATAACTGAAGGATGCACTAAATTAGGAAACGTGAAATCTCCCTTAAATTTATCTGCCAACTTTCTTATCAGCTTGGGATCTCCGATCCCAATTGTCAGGTTTACCTGATTCCCAAGTTCTGATAATTGCTTTTCCGAAATTACCTGATAGGATTTACCAGCAATGACTAGGCTTTCCTTCTCCTCGACGTCTACAAAAGCGACTATATCATAACCACCAATTTCCTCAATTAAAAAAAGTACTTCTTTTGCAAATCCTCCAGATCCCAAAATGGCAATCTTCTTCATATCGGTATTAATTAATAATGAATAATAGAAGCACCCCAAGAGTAGCCTACACCGAAGCCGGTTAACATTACAGTCATTCCAGGTTTCAAGTACCCTTCCTGTTCAGCAGCTTTTAGAGCAATTGGAATTGTTGAAGATACTGTATTACCACAATGTGATATATGGACATAAAATTTATCTTCTGGTATATTCATCTTCATCCTCAAATGCTCAAGCATATACTTGTTTGCCTGGTGAAAAATGAACAGATCAATATTATCAAGTTTTAATTCATTCTTTTTTAGTGTATCTTCAACTATTGCAGGAACCACTTTCAAAGTAAAAGTAAATATCTCTGCGCCGTTCATAAATAGTTTTCCTTCATTGCTACCTGTCAGGTCACAATTGATGTTCCGTGCTCCCCCTCTTTTAAGAATCAGATTAGCAGCACCCTTCCCATCAGTGCCAAAGGATGTTTTACCTATTGAAGCTCCTTTTCGTTTTCTTGAAATCAAGGTTGCACTGGCTGCATCGCCAAAAATAGTTCTGACGCTTTTATCATTTTCAGCAAGATGCTTAGAATATGTCTCAGAGGTCAACAGCAACACATTGCTTACATCGCCTGATTGAATCAGTCCTTTTGCAGTACTTAATCCATAAATATAGCCTGAACATCCAAGGTTATAATCCATTGCTCCCACAGTGGTTGGTATTCCCAGTAAGTCCTGAACTATGCAAGCAGTGGTTGGCAATAAATAATCTGGGCTTTGGGTGCATAACAAAACGAATTCTATTTCATCAGGAGAAATCTGATATTCTTTAAACAACTTTTGGGCAGCTTTAACCGCCATGCCAGAGCTAAACTCATCTTCTGCCGCAATATGTCTTTCCACTATCCCAGTTTTAGCGGCAATTTTTTCAACTGACCAATCGGGGAACAACTCATTCAATTCTCTATTTGAAAGTTTTTTCTCCGGTAAGTAATAAGATATTCCATTAATAAAGATCATAGCTTACAGTTTATGTAATGGTCAATCCTCCGTCAACGACTAAAGAAGTACCAGTTACCCATTTACTTGCGTCGGCCAGAAGATAGACAGTAGCATTAGCAACATCCTCGGGATTTCCGTAGTCACCTAGCGGATACTTCAGTTTGTCTTGTTTTACACTTTCCTCGCCCACTTTTTTTACCATCTCTTCATACATCTCTGTTTTAATCATTCCTGGGGCAACAGTATTAAATCTAATCTGGCGAGATGCATATTCTAAAGCAAACACTTTACTTATACTATTCAATGCCGCCTTTGTTCCACTATAAGCGGCAAAACCTTTTACCGTTGTAAAAACACCATTTACAGATGTGATAAAAACCACCGACGTATTAGCACCTAATTTTTTGTTGTTAATTAGTATTCTGGTCAACTGTACCGGAGCAATGTAATTGATCTTACTAATTAACTCCATGTTTGTTGCATCTAATATTTTTATAGGTAGAAGAGAAAGTAAACCAGCAGAATGAACGACTCCATTTAACCGGCCGACATTATCTACAAATGTATTCATCTCTTCTTCTCTTGTTAAATCGACTGCATAAAAGTTATGGCCTTTACCTGGCAACTTGTCAACTACTTCTTGCAAACGCTCTTTATTTCTTCCTAGAAGTATCACAGTAGCCCCCTGAGTAGCCACAGTTTGGGCAATACATTTTCCTATTCCGGAAGATCCCCCAGTAACTAAAATGTTTTTGCCAGAAAGACTAAATGGAGAGGACATAATACTCTTTTATTAACTAACTATTAATCAGATTATACAAGTCTTGTATTGTTGTCGCAGTACTTAAATCATTACCTGTTATCTGTTTATTGTATTCTCTGTCTACCATCGCAATAATTACCAGGTTAGTCATAGAATCCCACTCTTCCAACTCTTTGAATGCTGTTGATGGAGTAATGGTCCCTGGGGTAATATCTTCCAACTGTTCTTCAAATTTTTTTACAAAGTTCTCAATAGTCATAGCTAAATATTAAAATTAATTATTTACTCTTTGGTCTAACACTGCTTGGAATATTAACCACTCTCTCTTCTAACCATTTCGAGTTGGTAAGACTGTCTTTCTCACAATACTGATACATTGGTAAACTGCTCATCAGTTTCCAGATGGGTCTCGTCATAACCTGATGACCATTAGATTCCCTTAAGAAATCCTGTTGGGATTCGTGGTCAGGGAAGACGATCGTATTTAACCAAAAATTTGCAGATGTTGCCTGTGGCTCGTCGACAAATTTAATAGCTGAATCTCGAAAAAAGCCTTTATATAACGCCGCCAATTCCTTTTTATTCGTCAGAATGTGATTTAGTTCCTCTAATTGGGCACATGCCAACGCAGCATTAAGATTCGGTAATCGGTAATTATAGCCTATATCATCATGATAAAATTCCCAGCTATGTTGTACCTTAGCAGTTGTAGAAATATGCTTTGCTTTGTGTCCGATACTATCATCATTTGTAACAATTACTCCTCCTCCTCCACAGGTAACAGTTTTGTTACCGTTGAAACTAAACGTTCCAAGTAGTCCAAATGTTCCGGTATGTCTGCCATTGGTATAACTTCCCAATGATTCGGCCGCATCTTCTACAAGAGGAATACCATATTCGTTACATATTTCTGCTATTTCGGCAATCTTAGCTGGAAATCCGAATGTATGCATAGGTACACATGCGGCAATGCGACGTTTACTGGTCTTGTTAATACATTTACCATTTTCATCCCTTTCGGTATGTTCTAGAAGGAATTGTCTCAAGGCAGTTGGCGACAACCCTAATGTATCAATATCAACGTCTACAAAAACAGGCATCCCCCCAGCATGTACAATAGCATTTGCTGTTGCCACAAAAGTCAATGGCTGGGTAATTACCTCGGTTCCGTTTTTAACTCCCGCTAATATCAATGCAAGATGTAATGCAGTTGTTCCGTTAACTGTCGCAATAGCATATTTGGCTCCAGTAATATTTTTCATCATCTCTTCAAAACGTGTAACATATGCTCCTACAGATGATACAAAAGTTGAGTCAATGGTATCTAAGACATATTTCTTTTCATTCCCTCTAAAATAAGGGACATGCAAAGGAATAAATCCTTCTTTTTGTTTAAACGTTTCCCTTATAAATGAAATAATTTTCTGCGATTCCATTAAATATTATATATATTAGCCTTATAGCTATTAAGATTTTGTGGCTGTTTAAACCAATTTACTGTTTCTATCAGGCCTTGCTCAAGTGTAAATTTCTGCTTCCAATTGGTTTCTACTGATATTTTCTCTTTGGATCCAAATAGTCTGAAAACCTCACTTTTCGCCGGTCGTAGTCTATCCTGATCTTCAATTATCTTAGCGGAAGGATTTAAAAGCTTAATGAGAGTATTTGCCAAATCACGGATGCTGATTTCTGACTGTGTGGCAATATTACAATCCTGTCCAATTAATGAATCTGATTTTGCAATCTCTATAAAGCCATTAGCCGTATCTTTTACATAGAGCAAGTCTCTGGTAGGTGTCAAATCACCAAGTTTAATTTCCTCTATTCCATTCAGCAATTGGGTAATTATAGTAGGAATAACAGCTCTCGCCGACTGACGAGGGCCATAAGTGTTGAATGGTCGTACAATCGTCACTGGCAGATTAAAGCTTCGATAAAACGATTCCGCAATACAATCGGCACCAATTTTTGAAGCAGAGTATGGAGACTGTGGCTGACGTGGATGAAGCTCCGTGATAGGAACAAACTGAGCTGTACCATAAACTTCAGAAGTGGAAGTAACTAACACTTTTTGTGTTCCTAAATCCTTTGCAGCCTGGACTATATTTAGTGTCCCTTTCACATTGGTATCGATATAAGAATCAGGAGAATGATAGCTGAACGGGATTGCGATTAATGCTGCCAGATGAAAAACGACATCAATTCCCGCCATAGCTGTTCTTACACCATTAGGGTCACGAATATCTCCGGCAAAAATCTCGATATTAGATAATTGGCTTGCCTGCAAGGTATCCAGCCATCCCCAACTATTAAAAGAGTTATAGTAAACGAAAGCCTTTACCTTGCAGCCTTCGTTGAGAAGCTGTTCAACAAGATGACTACCTATAAAACCGTCAGCACCTGTAACCAAAACCTTTTTGCCTTTCAAATCCATATGTTTCGTTAATTGCGATTTCTCAATTCATTTGCAAATTGACATATTCCTATGCCATTAGCTTTTTCAGTTCAAATTTTAATACAAGGAATACGCTGGATAATACTCCTGCCAGTACTCCTCCAATAACTATACAAATAGCTTTGGAGAATCTCTGCCGGTTTAATGGATAAATTGGCTTGTCAACAATTTGAATCATTGGAGTTTCCTGAGCCATTGCCAGCTTGCCAAGTTCCAAATTTTTTATTACCTCTGCATACATCGTTTGAAGCACTAATTTATCCCTCATTGCAACCTCCCCGGTGACCATTGCAATTTGTTTAGCCGGATTAGTATTCAAGTCCTGCGTCTGTGCCGCAGCATATGTTTTCCTGTTCAATTGCCGCTCTAGCGAATCTGCCTGGTCCTGTAACCGATTTACATTACCCTTATTTCTTGCCGTTTTTGTATCGATATAAAGCGATATTGCTTCGCTTACAAGGTTTTCTACAAATACTTTAGAGAAAGTTTCATCACTGCTAAGACAGGTAACCGATACGAACGACATTTTCTTATCTGGCTTTTCAACCTTAAGCATTTTAGTATTAACCGTATTCTGTATAATGTTGAGTACGCTATCTTGTAATAAAGTAAATTTGGATCGGTCGCTGTTAATTGGAAAAGTCAGGTTTATTAATGCTGTTGAATTTGCCTTTGCCCATTTTTTTTTCATCCCTGAAAACCGGAGAAACAAGTCCGCTAGTGAAATCTTTTTCCCGTTTTCTTCTACACTACCAACTAACAGTGCTTTTTCGATTAGCATTCGGGATTGAAGTAACCCTATAATATTGTCACCACTGAATGCACCATTTCCTCCACCCATTCCGCCAAGATCAATCCCAAACTGACTGGCCAATCCAGCATATGCTCCCATTGCACCTCCACCGTTTTCTTCAACGACAAATGTCAATTCTCCTTTATATTTGACAGGCGATAAATACGCAAAAAGCAGCCCTGCCCCCCCACCTAATAGGCTAAACACCATTATGATAAACTTCTTTTTCCAAAGAAATCCAATCAGCTCATTTAGCCTCAATACGAGTTGTTTTAATGACAATTCATCTACCGTACTATTTTCACTGGCCTTTTTAACAATTTGTGTCATTTAGATAGATTCTTTGGGTGGTTGAAACTTTAAGTGGTAAAACATTATTTAATTTTATCCATCAATGTCACAAAAATCAGCACAACAGTAGCTAAACCACTAATTAAACCAATAGACTCTTGAACTGATAGTCCCTTCTTCTCCTTTTTACTTGGAATAAATACTTCTGAGCCAGGTTTGACTTTAGGGTATTTATTAAAGAAAAATATTTTTCTTGTACTCTTTACTTCTCCATTTGGATATACCACATAACTACGTCTTTTCAACGCCGCAGAAGTAAAACCACCCGCGCCACGGATATAATCTTTAAATGAAGACCCATTGTCAACCCGGATTTTCTTCGGAAAATATACTTCTCCAAATAGCTGCACGGTCTGCAACTTTTTTGGAATCTTTAATACATCTCCCTCTTCCAATAAAATATCATATTTTGATCCTGGCCGCTTAAGTACATCTTCCAGATTGATCCCTAATAGTTGATATTTCCGGTTCATCATTTTTGCAACGCTGCTGATAGAAGAACTATCTTCTAGTTTACTATAAAAAAGCGCCAATTTATAGTTTAATAAAGTACTGTCTGCATCATTAATATAAGTCTTCCGAAGCAATACAGCACCTTCAGCAAAAGCTTCCGGTTTCAGACCACCTGAACGTCTAATAACATCGGAAATATGTTCTCTTTTACTTATAATAGCGTATTGCCCCGGATAAAGAACTTCCCCATCAACAGATACATTAGCCTGTGCTGAATACGCAGGCTCTTTCCTTATAACGATCTCATCAAATGGCTCTAAAATCAATGATTTACCATCAATTGTATTAAGATCTTTTGTAAGATCAATTTTCATTACAATCGCTCTAACAGTATCGGCACTGTTATCCAATCCATCTGTTCTAACCCTTCTGGAAATCTCCACATTTTTCAAAGAAGCTGCATCAGAAAGCCCCCCAGCCAACAACACTAAATCCTCTAACCGCATACTATCTGCGTATGGAAATACTCCCGGGCGGTTTACTTGTCCTTTAATAGTCACATCATATGACTGCCGCAGGTCAAACTTCGAAAATATAACGACACTATCCTCTTTTTTTAACAGGATAGTCGACTTACCACTTAAAACATCTGATAAGTTAAAACTTATAATTGCAGGTGAAAAATCTTCATTTAACCGACGGATAATTCCTCTGTTAAGGCTCGCCTCTTCTCTGATTCCGTCTGCTTTATCAATCAAATTTTTAATTGTCATTCCGGGTTCTAAACCGTAATTACCAGGGTGGAAAACAGCACCGGAAATAGTAACCCTATTGGTAAATCGATTCAAAATTGAGTCGACAAAAAACTGATCTCCTGATTTTAATTTAAATTGAGCAATCTCACTTTTCTTAATGTTAATTACTTCTCGTTCTTTGTTATTAATTCTGTAGGCAGTTATGTTATCTTTGAAAGATCCATCTGTATAGCCTCCTGCATAGTCGATTATGTTGCCAAGTGTCTCGCTTTCCTTAGCTTCAAAGATTGCGGGACGCTTAACTTCTCCTATCAGCTCAACCCTTGTCTGATAAGGATTCACTTTTACAATATCCTGATCCTGCAAGACGATGTTATTAGTAAGATCTCCTTTTGTTAAAAAATCATACAAGTCAAATGTTACTATAACTCTTCCGTTTCGAATTACATCAATAGCTCTAAATGATCCGTTATCATTGGGGCCGCCTGATACGTATAATGCATTTGCAATTGTTGTTAAAGAAGGTAATGTATATGTTCCCGGCTTTTCGATTTCACCAATCAACAAAACTCTGATGCTTCTTATATTACCCAAAGACACCTGAACAAAAGTTTTCCTTGAATTAATTGCCGAGTAAATAGCTGATAGTTGCTTTGTTATGCGGGTTTTGGCTTCTTCAATAGTGAGACCGTTCACGTATACTGGACCTAGGTTAGGAATACGTATATAACCTTCTGACGTTACTGTCAAATTATACTGCATTTCATTATATCCGTATACATCAATGGCCAATTGATCATCAGCAGCTAATTTATAGTTTTGAGGAGTAGGAATACGTAAATTGGGCTCAAACGTAAGGTTCTTGTTTGAAAATAAATCAGCGCCAAATATCCTTTTCTTTCTTATAATCTCGACGTTACCATTCTGCCTAAAAAGGTCTACCTGTGAAGTGTCGGAATCATTAAAGCTTCGACCTTTATATTGGGCATCTGGTTGGAAGAGAGCAGTATTACTTCTCTTATCTAACGTTTTGTCCAATCCCATCATCTGAATCCTTGTCTTTAGCTTCTCCGCCTCCGCAGGTGGTACACCCTTTCGTTCCGCATACGAGTTAATATCATCCATCGACAAATTGTTCTGTTTCATTTCAGCAACAATTCTGCGTATCTGGTCATCAGGCAGATTGTCTACGTTTACTTGTTTTACCTGTGCTACCAAAGTGACCGCCACACACAAAAACAAAAACAGTTGGACCGACAAAAATTTTCTTAACATGTATTAATAGGATCTAAACTTCTCGAAACTTTTTGGAAACAAATCTTATTTGACAAAAATTGGCAAATATGGTGCAAATCTATTAAAAATAACATATAAATGTTAGCATGATTTAAATTCAAAGATTTTTGATTTTAATTAAAATTATCTTGATTAACTTCTCTATTAAATGGGGTTCAAATAATTATATATACACATGAATAAAAAAATCTAATTTTTATTATCAGCAAATTACGCAACACATATTAATGTATAAATAAATATATTAATATATTATGGATTTAAAAAAATGTACATTAGAAAAGTAAGAGATAATAATATTATATGAGAAATAAGCATTTTTGGGTCATTTGCGAGACTATTACAAAAAGTGTGTCAGTTAAAAGTTAACTAACTTTAAACTGACAATATGGAAAAACAGAATTTCGATTTTGAGGCATTTAAGAAGCAGGCTGCTACCCGTTTGAAGAAGGGTGACACGCTGCTAGGTAAGGATGGGGTGCTTACTCCATTACTAAAAGAGTTCCTAGAAG
The DNA here is from genome assembly GCF_900107795.1 of Chitinophaga terrae (ex Kim and Jung 2007). Taxonomy (GTDB): domain Bacteria; phylum Bacteroidota; class Bacteroidia; order Chitinophagales; family Chitinophagaceae; genus Chitinophaga; species Chitinophaga terrae. The sequence goes on along the minus strand of NZ_FNRL01000002.1, from coordinate 146,791 downwards.
GGGCTCTTGAGGGTGAACTTGAAGCACATATAGAAAATGATATAGAGCCCAATAGAAAGAACGGGAAGGGCCATAAACAAGTAAAAACCCCGATAGGTACCGTTGATATCAATCCTCCCTGGGATTGTAATGGTATATTTGACCCCGAACTGATCCCCAAACGTCATAAGACCCTTGGAGTCGACCTGGATCGCCAGATCATCGCCCTCAATGCTCGGGGAGCCAGCTATAGCGATATTGGAGACCATTTGATGGATATGTATGGAGTGGAGGCTTCAACAGCGACGATCAGCCGTGTTACCGACAAAATACTACCCCTCATTCAGGAGTGGCGTAGCCGCCCGCTGGAAAGGGTTTACCCTTTTGTATGGCTGGACGCTATCCACTACAAGGTACGTCATGAAGGACGTGTAATCAGCCGGGCTGTATACTGTATTATCGGTCTTAACCAGGAGGGTTACAAAGAGTTGTTAGGTATGTATATCGGCGAAAATGAAGGAGCTAAATTCTGGTTACAGGTATTGACAGAGCTGCAAAATCGTGGGCTGGAAGACATGTTTATTGCCTGTGTAGATAACCTGCAAGGCTTTGCCGACGCAATTGAGAGCATCTTCCCGCAAACAGAAGTCCAGCTTTGCATTGTCCACCAGATCCGTAATAGTCAAAAGTATCTATCCTATAAGGACGTTAAACCTTTTATGAAGGATCTTCAAAGTGTATACCGAGCTACTACGGTAGAACTTGCAGAACGTAACCTGGCTCAGCGTATAGCTTAGGTAGCTATTTTCAGTATAATAAAGAAATGCGGCGGATTATGTACACTACCAACATCATCGAAGGCTTTCTCATCGTCAGCTCCGCGCGATCACCAAATCAAAAGGCGCCTTCCAATCGGAAGACGCCCTGATGAAACTACCATTCCTGATACAGGAGAATATCTGTGCTAAATGGAACAAACCTGTCCATAATTGGAATCAAACTCTTGCCCAGTTATCTATTATCTTTGGTGACGGGCTCAAACTCAATCTTTAAACCACTGACACACTTTATGTAATACTACCTCATTTGCCTAAAGCAAACAGTCATAAGGGAGACGCTTTATGACGAAAAAAGATAAATAGGCTGTTTTATTTATGATAAAACTGAAGCGTATTTTTCAGTTCCTCATATTTTACGCTGCCATTTTCACTAATCCATTTTTCCTTCAACATCTCATATATATCCGGCTTGTGAATTCGTTTGCCAATATAAAAAGGATACCTCACTTTTGAGAAATTACTTTTGAACTGAAATAAAGAATCATTCTCAGAATCAGTAAGGCCACCACCAAAGTTAATATAACTGACTCCTCTCATGTTCGCCCATTCACTCATGCTTGTTAATAACAGATTAGTAGCCGGTACCTTAGTAAATAATAAATTCCTGGCAGATAAAAAATAAGTCAATATGTTTCCACTTAGAAAAAATAAACCAGCAGCATATAGATGTTGTGCGTCTCGCACTACTGCGAGCAAAAGATTATCACCTAGCTGATGCTTTAATTTATTTAAATAATCGTCTTTAAAATAATAGTACTCTTTTGCATTAGCATTCCGCATGGTTTGATAATACATTTCAATAAACTGATGAATGTAACTATTATAATCAACAATTTCACAAAATAGCCCTTCTTTTTTCATTTTCCTGACCAAATTCCGATTTGTATTGCTAAAACTATGATCCCATATTTCCTGCCATTCACAACTGGTATTGAGCATCACAACCGTCCTGTTCTTAATATTTGAAATGTTTTGCTTAAATTTCATTCCATTCCCCACATTGTAAATTGGGTGGTACCTGATAAATTCGGATACCATTTTTCCTTGCGTTACAACATAATCAAGAAATGCCTTTTCACCTATATCAAAAAAAGCGGCATTGTTCGAATATGGTCCACAATAGCCGTAGGGAGAAGTTATGTCATAGTAATTATTTTCAAATTCTTTTTTTATATACGGATAGATGAAAATCGAGCTTTGATCATAACAAACAAATATTTCATAAGTCCCACCATGCATAAACGCATCTGCAGCCAAAAAAGAGGGTTGATAATAGATATCTAATTGAAGATGAAATCTTTTAAGTAGCGCTTCATAAGTCAAAGCACTCTCTGAATTAAAAATCTGCCAAAGCTGCATATACTTGAATGTGTAGCCAAACAAACAATAGGATTTTATTCCCATCTAACTATCAACGTCAAGTATATCCGCCCCCCTCTATGCTATAAGGTTTTTTAACAAAATATAATTTGCTAGCTAATTAGCTTATTTCTCACCGTGGCAATCCCAACATTCTAGGACTACGTAGAATGGCATCTCGAAAGAATTACTTTGATGCTACTATAATAAATTCACTAATAGTAACGCCTCCATCATGAGAAGTATAATCAAGCGTGTCTACTGATTCAATATTAAAAACAGCTCCGTAAATCTCCCTGATAGATTCTCTATTGCTTAGCCGGGTAAATCCTTTCCCCGCAAGCGGGCCGTCGGAAGAATTGGTATATTCTAAGGCAGTAAGTTCCTCATAAAATTGTCCCAAATACATCTTGTCAGAAAAAGTACGACTAAAGAACTTACCATTCCTTTTTAATACTCTTTTAATCTCTTCCAAAATTCTCTCAGTACTCGTCCGGTTGTTTGCATACAAGCACTCGACATCGATGACGGCATCAAAGGTCTCAGTTTCGTATGGTAGTGAAGATATATCACCGCATATTAGATTTGAAGTAAGACCTTCGGCAGCCAACCTCTTTGTAGCGACATCTATAGCCACGGAGCTACCGTCTATCCCATATGTCTGGAATCCTTCTCTGGAAATAAACCAAATATTAGCCCCTGTGCCACATCCCACCTCAAGTATTTTAATAGCTTTTCTGTCTTTTTTATAAAAATTCCTGGCAATAAACTGAATTACACTTTCAGAAGGATATTTACCCCATTCCTGATTTAAAAAGACATTATCCCATATTGGATCCCAACTTTTCATATGAAACAGATTATTTTTTACCAAAATACGTATAATTGAGGACAATGCCTTCTGAGCGGATCAAAATTTAAATTAATCCAGATTCATAGTCCAGTAAATTCTTCGTCGAATCCAATGCCTTACTTCTTGAATTTTCAAAATCCCTTTATCTTACCATTTACCTCGCCGAGACACCTAATAGATATAGATTTTACCAGTAAACTTCTCAGACCCTTTTCAAGAGGCAAATGACCAAGCATAAGCGTCTTGCATGACTATTCGTCATCGAGCAACTACCTCAAAAACGAATGCTAAAGGGGTCAAAGGCGGTCTATCTTACGGAAAAAATCTGAATTACCAGTTCCACACTTAATTACTCATGTATTATCAAAAATCACAACACCTAAGGCGAATCTAAACAACTAAGTACGTGGGTAACCATATACCATCCGAAGATAATGCTCTTTAAGGAGCGACTGGAAGTAGAAAGCAGTAATCATAATTATTGCAGCTATACAGAGAAAGACTGGATGCGGCCACCAATAGTAACCCATGATGCATAACACTATGTAACGGGGAAACTCCAGGTAGAACACCCACTGTTTTTGCTCCATTATCGCCCCGCAGTTAATCAATGTAAGCAAGATCAGTAAGGTAATACCCACCTGCACCGGAACGGGAACATACTTTTCAAATAAAATAAAGGTGAATAACACTACCAGCGTACATACGATCTGCCATAAAACGTAGTTGTATAACTTAGTGGAACTGCCCTTCTCTTTACTTTGAACTAGATAAATTCGCTCCAGTTCTCCCCTGGCTGCAGGGTCCACATAGTCTGGCTTTCCGAATATTACCCTTAACCGGTTACGCCAACCGCTGGTCCGGCGCACTGTGTACAGCATTTCCAGTATAAAATGAAAATGTTGCCATAAAAAGCTGTTGCTCTGCAATGGTTTGGTGAGTCCATACACCGGTTCCTCTGTTTCTTTAACGAAGGTACCGAACAGCTTGTCCCAGATAATAAATACATCTCCATAATTCTTATCCAGATAAGCAGGATTACTGGCATGATGCACCCGGTGATGAGATGGCGTTACCAATATATATTCGAGTATTCCCAGCTTCCCAATGGTGCGGGTATGTATGAAAAAGGGGTATAAGCCATGTACCAACAGCATGCTGGTTATCATAGCAGGAGGAAAGCCGATGATCGGTAATACCGCCCAGAACCCGGTGCGGATAAATGCCTGGAATACGGTGATCCTGGCGGAAACCGTGTAGTTGAACTCCTCGCTCTGGTGATGTACCACATGCGCACACCAGAATATGCTTACCTCGTGCGCCAAACGGTGGTACCAATACCAGATAAAATCAGTGCAGATCAGCAAAGCTACCCATAGCAGCATGCTCGGTTTGATATCGAATATCCCGAACCGCCTGTGCAGGTATTCGTACACGAAATAAAAGATACCCACCGTAAAAACATCTAATAACCGCTCCAGGATCCCGATACTCAGATTCGTTACCGAGTCATTAAACCTGAAATAAGTTTTTCCCTGCCGCCTGGAAACGAGGTATTCCAATCCTATAAACGCCAGGAAGAATGGTACTGCGAAGGCCAGATAATTTAAATGCACAAACAATCAATTTTAATTTCGGAATATGCAAGACATAGGTGATTACACGGCGCTCCTGCCCCGTATATCAGTTGTATTTATGTTGTTGGTGGTGGTAAATTTTTACAATAATAGAGAAATAAAATCAAATATCCTACCAAATAAGTAGACTAATAAAATGAAGGTGAAATTCTATTATTCAAAATCTTATTCTTCCCTTAGGATATAACTTGTGCTTCGGCCTCCGGCAGGTTCCTTAACCAGCAGACCACGCTCTACTAAATCCTGGAGATCACGTGTTGCCGTATCTGAAGAAACTTTGGTAATCTTCGCCCATTTACCCGAGTTAAGCTTTCCGTCAAAACCATCCAATATTTTATTGAGCATAAGTTTTTGCCGCGCGTTGACCGTTTGAGTTGCCGGACGTTCCCAGAATTTTGCTTTTCTAATTACGCCTGCCAGAGTGGTTTCGGTATCAGTGATGGCACGGTCAAGGCACTGAATGAACCAATGAAGCCATTCCGTGATATCTAATGAGCCTTTTTGGGCGCTTTCCAATTTATTATAATAGGTTTTTCGTTCTGTCCTGATCTGCTTCGACATACTGTAGAAACGCCTGGAACTTTCGTCCGCCCGCGCAAGCTGCATATCCATAATAGCACGGGCAATACGACCATTCCCATCCGCAAACGGATGGATCGTTACAAACCATAAATGTGCTATAGCTGCTTTAATGACAGGATCTATTTCATTTACAGTATTAAACCAATCGAGGAACAGAGTCATCTCTCCATGCACCTTCTCTGCTTCCGGAGCCTGAAAATGAACCGTTTCACGACCTATAGATCCGGATACCACCTGCATAGGGTTTTCTTTCGAATTAGTGCGATACCCGCCCACTACAATCCGACGTATTCCACTTCGTCCTGTTGGAAATAACGCTGCATGCCAGGAGAACAACCGCTCTTCCGTTAACGGGGATTCATAATGCTGAGTAGCATCTAACATCATCTCCACAACTCCTTCTATATGGCGATCGGATTGCACCAGTCCTGCTACCTCCATTCCCAAATGCCGCGCAACTGAAGATCGCACCTGTTCGGGATCTAAGATTTCCCCTTCTATTTCGCTGGATTTTAAAACATCCAATGTCACATTTTCCAATGTAGCCTCGTCCTGGAGGGAATACCCCAAGTTGCCCATCCGGCCCAAGAGCTTGCCATGCCTATAGCGAACCTTCGCCAACAGCAGAACCAAGGCCTCGCTGTTCCAATGAAAATCTGGCCAACCTTTTCTCTGATAAATATACATTCCCCGCAAATATTGCGTTGAATATAGCACATATTCTCCGCATGGCCAACTATTTACCGCATCACTTGCGGCAAATAGTTGGCCACTAATAGAATATTCTCTGCCGCTAATCCTCCGCCGGACCACCATCCGCCATCCTCACATACTTTGGCGTAAACTCCCCTATCACTTCCACTAACTCCGACTGAGCCGACATCACCTTCCGGATATCTTTATATACCGCCGGCGCTTCATCCAACCCGCCGCCTAGCAACACCACACCATGATCGGCCAACACTTTCCTCATCTCATCCGGCTTGATCTGCGCTTTCGCAACGTTTCTCGACAATACTCTACCGGCTCCATGGGAGGCTGATTGCAGGCTGGCTGCCACACCTTTACCTTTTACAATAAATCCAGGCGCCGTCATAGAACCCGGTATGATACCCTGTGTCCCTTCGGCCGCAGGAGTCGCGCCTTTTCTATGCACGATCACCTCCTGCCCTTCATACAGCTCCTTCCAGGCAAAATTGTGATGATTCTCTACTCTTGCCAGCAAAGTAGCGCCGGTTGCGTTTATCAGCTTCCGGTGAATAACATGATGACAGGCAGAGGCATAATCGCCGGCTAACGTCATAGCCGCCCAATATTCCTGCCCTTCCGCGGTATTCATATCCAGGTAAGCCAGGTGCTTATACCCTTCCGGTAATTCGCAAAGCTCTTTTGCCAACCGGGTATAGTGCCCGGCTACCTGCGCGCCCAAACCCCGGGAACCCGAATGCGATAACAGGGCAACATACTGACCAGGCGCCAGGTTCAACTCCGGCTGCGCTTCAGTTATCGTTACCACTCCCCATTCTACGAAGTGATTACCGGAACCGGAAGTTCCTAACTGCCCGGCTGCTTTATCAAACAATTGCCTTAATAACTGGGTTTCTTTAAACTCGGGACGGGCCAGTACTTCATGATCTTCCCGCTTCCTCCATTCGGCGCCGGCCCCAAATTTCGTATGCACGTTCAGCGATTTCACATAGGTTTCCTGGCTGGCCTTCAGGCTCGCAACCGGCAGGTCCAGGATACTCAAACACATTCTGCACCCTATATCCACACCTACGCCATACGGGATAACTGCCTGGTTAGTGGCTAATACGCCGCCAATAGGCAAGCCGTAACCCGGGTGCGCATCCGGCATCAACGCGCCGGCCACTGCAACCGGCAGCTTAACCGCCTGGTTGATCTGCTTCATGGCGTTAGGATCTATATACTCTTCGCCATAGATCTTATATGGTACAGGCTCCGGTAATAATGATACGGTTTTATTATCCTTAACGGATAACAACAACGCCGCAGCTTCCGATAGTTGTACATCTTCAATAAAAGCAGCAGGATCAGACAACAGGCGTTTTAACAGGCCCATTACCTCGGCGCTGCTATGCGCTGAATAATGCTGGTTAACTGCTTCTATTAAAACCTTGAAAACCGGGCCTTCCGGGTAACCTAATTCCAACAGGTCGTTACCTGTAATTGAAAAAATTGACATGGGTTAAATATAATTCTAATTAGGGGTTAATAATTAAGGGTTCAACAAACAATAAACGAACCGGGGTTAACAAACAACAAATGAAACCGGGATTATAAACATGGACGTTTTTTTGAGATCACAAACAAGAATCCGGGGTTTCTTAACAATGAATATTTGGGGTTAAAAACAAAGGATTCCTTACTTACATCACCATTTCACCTGATGTTCGTTTAAAACCGATCACCTGCTTAGGTATCTCGTACGATGGTTCGTGCTGGTTAGCTATCTCCGCAATGGTCATCGGCCTGTTTATAATTTTATCATATCCCAGGTGCGATGATAACTTCTGCGCTTTCTCTATCGGCAATTGTTTGAACTCATACTTCGCTATCAATCTTCCTTTTCTCAACAGCGCATTATCGATCGCCGACAACTCACTGTTAAAAGAACAGATCAATTGGATGTTAAGGCAATCTGCCAACAAACCGTCTGATAAGTTCAGCAGGTTGGAAACTGAAGAGTTCCCAAACTTCCTGTCCATTATCACTTTCTCCGCATCTTCTATTACTACCACACTGTTCGGATTGTCTATCAGCAACTCCATGAACTCGGGGTTCATTATCTCTTCCGCCAGGTCGGGCGATACGAATAAAACCCGCTTCCTGATCTTGCCTATCAGGTAGCGTATATACGTAGTTTTACCTGTACCGGGCAATCCATGCAACAGAACGATCCCTTTGTCTTTATCCTTATTCAAACGCTTCTGGATGGTTTTGTCTATCTCCACGAAGTCGTCGTCATAATACAGTCCCAGATCCAGCTTCGTGCGCTTGATCTCCAGGCTTTTCAGTTGCAATCCCCTGCGCCCGCTGGTGATCAGGTTTATTTCCTGCGGTTCGTTGCGTTGTTTTTGTTTATGCTTTGCCGTTAGTTCTGTAACAGCTTTCAAAAACTCAGGCGACTTGCCATCATGCAGGATCTCGCACCAAGTGCTCCAGAAAGCGACAACAACCCTGTTGTTCATCACTGCTATAAGCTGCGAATGTTTATACCGCTTCTTTTTATTATCATAATCGTTATACCGGTGAATATGAACGATGTCTTTTTCGTAAGCTTTGATGAAAGCAGCGGAAGCCTTTTCTCCATCTATTTCATAGATATTGCTGATGTTTGCAATGGCGTCGAAATAGTAAGTATAAACGCCTTTAGGCGCGAAGAACTCTCCATCTGTTATTTCAACATTTTTATTAACTAGTTGCTTCATGTTTCTTTTATGTTGCTTGCCTGTTCGATAGGGATTTACCCGGGCGCTAAGCCCGGCGTAAACCATATCTGTTACAGGGTCAAAATTACAGGCTTCTTGTTGCCTGTTTACAAGGGTTAATTCAAACAGAGACGAAATAAAACTTCTTTCTTTAAGGAAGAGCGGAGCAGGATTACTCCGCTTATCTGCTTTTTTGTGTGTACCTCCTCAAATAAATCTCTTGCTGATATTACCAATAAAAAAGCCCGGTCAGTATATACGGACCGGGCTTCTAACGTTAACGCATATATTACGTTAAGGTATACCTCGTCCGTTTAGCGCCGATCAGATCGGTGCTATCCATAAACCATTTACTGCGGCCGTTTTGCGACTGTAATACTATTGGTAACTTCATGTTGTAAGGACCAAAAAAAAGGCCCGGTCTCAACAACCGGGCCTTTTTCTGTTACTACAAATATTTTGCACTACCTGTAACTAAAAACGCCCGGAACCACCCAATCGCCCTGCATTGAGCAAGGAATTGCCTGGTTGTTATTTAGTTCAAAGCGTTTCATGATACTGAGTTGTTAATTTTAAATTTTACGACGCAAAGATAATAGCTAATATTCTGAATGCAAATTTTTTATGAGGTTTTTTCAGAATTTTTTTTTATGCTTTCTTTAGAAGCAGTTTCTGATTGCCGAAATCAACGGCTGTATCCAGCATCTGTAATAACGATTTCCACTTATCCGCCGTTTCAAAGTTGTGCTTGTACACTTTCCGGATGTGCAGCTTCAGACGCCCGTTATCCATCGCAGACGTAACAATAAATGAGCCGCATTCATTATCGACCGACTGATTCAACTTATCTACACCCTCCAATGTATAACCTTTAGGTACAACCAACTCTATCTGGTATTCAAAACTCCTGGCATATGGCTGGTAAACGTCTACCTTTCTATCTCTCTGCTCCGGCTTTACCTGCATTTGCCCGCCTATGAGTTTGCCGGCGTCGAGTATATAGTTATTGCCTGCTCTTTTTACCAGGCCATCAACAGTAAACGTTGTCGCATATACGAGATCAGGGTCGGAATGTCTTAAACCCATCTTCTCAACTTTATAAGCTGTCAGTTCTTTAGGCTTCATGTCGAACTGCTCTTCTATCTCTTCAAGAAAATCGTCTTTCTGCTCCTGGCGCGCCTTTTCAAACGCATTGGTATACTCTTCGGCCAGGGAGCGGTTTTTCCTGCTATCTGCAAATTCTTCCATAAACGATTTCTCTATTCCCAGTTGCTTCCTCTCCGATTCATAATAGTCTTCAAACCTCAGTAGCCGTTTTTGCTCGTCAGCCCGCAGATGTCCTTTTATCGTAGTTCTGCGGTTCATCTTCAGCAATTGCATATTGTCGTCAAACGTTATTTCCAGCTTTTCGATCTTCGTATTCTGCTCCGGTTTGCTGGTTCCTATTTCTACCTCATTAAATGCATTGACTTCATTATACTGCTTTTTGTTCTTCTTCAGTTCGATAAACGGCGCTTTCTGGCCTTCATAGTCTGAACTTACTTCCGCACAATTGGTAAATACTCCATCAGCGCTCAGGTAAATAGGTTTGGCGGTTTTAGTCTTCAGCATATACTCATAATCCCCGTTATTCAGGAAGTCGGCCGGGCCGGGACCATATCTTGATACTACAAACACATAATCGACCGGTACATCCATATACTGCATAACCTGGTGCAGGTAACCAAGGAACCTGCGGTTGTTGGGCACGGAATAGTTACGGGCTTTCCCTACCATGATCTTATCGGTCGCATCTACCCTGTAAAACACCAGGTACCTGAAAGCATAGTAGGTATAGTATGGCAAACTGTCTTCGGGTATCTTCCTGTTGGCCGTTTTTTCATATTGTTTCAACAGGTTCTTTACCTGGAACTTCAGCTCTGTCAGTGCAGGCTGGGTGCTGAAGTAACGATCAATGTACTCCGCTTCTTTCAGCAATACTTTTTTGGCTTCCATGGCATTGGGATTCTTGCGTATCTCGCCCGCCATCTGGTCTTGCTCCAATACAGTTCCGTAAGCGATAGACATCCGGATCATTGGGAGTTGGCGGTATGGCGACATCCACAGCCCAACAGGCGCATTCGGGATATTGCGGACCAGCAGGTCAAATTCCGCGCCCTCACCATTCCGCTTAACAATAAAGTCAGGCGCCCCGTTGGAAACACGATATCTTACGAAGTATTTATTGCTGATCTCTGCATGTACTGAATATTGCATGATAGGTTTATCATCTCCCAATAAGAAAAGCTGGTCGTCTATTGCACTGTTAAGATCCTTCTGTTCTTCAACCCTTACAAAATAATCGATAATGTCGCCCACTTGCAGATCCGGGATAGCCAGTTTGCTTTTCTCCTGTTTCCCATCCTGCTCATTTACCACTTCCTCATCTACATTTACTTCTTTTATTGCGCCGTCAGGCTTTATTACCCTTACCCCCATTATAGTGGTAGCCAAGCCCCGATGGAAGTATGAATTCAGGTTCCTGAACTTCTTGAAACTGAATTGTGAATATTCTTCCAGGGCGGCTTTATCATTAATTTTCACCATTTCCCTGAAGGTATTCGCATAATACAGGTCTTTTCCTCTTTCGGCCCTGACGTCATATCCCATGCTTTTCAGTTTCTTCGAACTGGAAACCAGCAGATAAATGTGCCGGGCAATCACCACAGCAGAGGATTTATTATCAGTTTTCGTACCTGCACCGTTCTTAAATGCGGGAATTTCCCAGGCCCAGACCTCTTGCCTTACATCGCCGGCCCTTTCTTTATAGGCCCTGATGTCCCGGGCTTTTTGTGCAAACAATGGTAACTGCAATAAGAGAATTACTGTCAGTAAATAGAATCTTGATTTCATGGTAGAGAGTATGACTACTTTTTAGTTAATGTGATTTGCTGCCTGTATGCGTTTTCCAGTGCCCTGATGTCTTCGTTCCATTGGGTAAATGATGCTTTGGCTAACCAGGGATTTCGTATGGTAAGCTCCTTATGATAGTTGATCTTGCCGTTACTAAGCTTATAAGATATGTTGAAAGAATACCCCAGCCTTTCTATTTTCAGATCTTCCGGCAAACTGCCGGCTTTATAACCTGTCGGCAGTTCCAGCGAGGTTTCTGATACGATGTGATGTTTATACCTGAAAAGCATATCCTGGGTTCTTTTGCTGGTATCAATGACCAACCCGGCCAGTTCTTTTCTGAAGTCCAGTTCCGTATAGAGGTCGTCTCCAAACCCGGTAACAGATTCCTGGTGCTGAAGCTCATACTGGATATCCAGTTGTTTATCCCAGGTTGCCAGGTCGGAGGTTTTCACTGCTGTGATCTTATATCCAGGGTTGCCATCGGCCAGGTACTGCACCAATGCGTCCTGCAGTTTTTCTTTCCTGGTTCCATGAACCTGCGATAAGAGGAATTCCCGGCTTTCGCCGTCCCACTGCTGTTGCACCTTGCCTGTAAGGGCGGTGCCGTCTATCCGCAGGTTTCGTTTTTCAAAACTGGAATTCTGATCCGGGTTCCGGGTAGGAACTTTATCCAGGATGAATTTATCGCCGTCTTCTATCAGCACCTGCCGTCCCTGGATGCGTTGGGCATATTGATCCAGGCCTATGTAAGTTTCAGTAGCATCCAGGAAATACCTTTTTCCTTTATAGTTAAGGGCGCAGATCATATGGTTATCAACAGACAGGCTGGGCGTCGAATAATCGTACGCAATGTGATCTGTACCGATCCAGCAGAGGCGTGCATCGTAACCTAACGACTTCAGCAAGCCGCTTGTCAGGTTAGCCATTCCTTTACAATCGCCGTACTTGTATTGCAGCACCTGTTGCGCTTTCTGGGGTTTAAACCCTGCAATACCATCTTCGAAGGCGATGTACCGGATATTATCCTGCACCCAGTAGAAGATCGCGTTGATCTTAGCCGTATCGCTGTTCAGGCCTTTCGTGATCTCTGTTGCTTTTGCTTTGAGTATAGTTTCATCATTCCCTATTTGCAGCACCAATGACCTGTACCAGGCATACAGATCGGCAGTAGTATTGAAGTAATTAATCCTGCCGCTTTTCAGATCAGCATATTTGCACAGTATTAACAGGTGCGGGTAAACGTAGGAAGGGCCTGGCGCCATCTTTTCACTTGCCCGCCCGGCCAGGTCGGAGGCCGTATAGGTATAAATATCTTCATCCCGTTTGCCGTTATACTCAACGGTTTTCTGGATGTTATACCCTGCAAAGTTCATTTCTTTGATCTCGAGCTTCATCCAGCGGGGAACAATAAGCTGGACTTCATGCCGGGATATATCGTAGCTTCCGGGGAGGTAGATCGTTGTAAAATAACGGGGGTCTAAAGTTGTCTTATCCAGCTCCACAACGCTTTCAGTGCCTTTCTTCTCCAGTGGCAGTTCCAGGCCGCAGATCCTGGCATCAGAATAGAAGATCCCATCTACTGCATAATTCTGGAAAACCGGTTTGATAGCTTTGTTCCTGGAGCCGTTGACATAGGCGCGTACATCTTCGATCGTGCTTTTGTCGTCATAAAATTCAACTACCGGAACAGTTGTTCTGAACAGGTTGCATTTGTAGGTAGTGGCGGAAGACTGGCGGATAACCACGGGGGTTTCCTTATTGCCTGTTTCGAAGTGGAAAGACTCCTGCTGGGAAGTAATAGTAATGTTCTTATCGCTGTTGCTTTGGGCGGCTAACTTCACTGTAAAGCATACCAGTACAGTACTGAGAACACATAGGTATCGGGGAAGTCCGGGCATAAACATCTGTGGTTTCAGTAAATATATAAAAAATAATACCACTATAACTAAAAAGCCGTCTCTACGCTGTAGAGACGGCCCTTTTATAAACCAATAAAAAAGGATTAACAAAAATGAACGGTTTGAAGGTCGACCTAACAAATTATATCATTACCGCACTTTCTTCGTATGCAGTCTGCACACGTTCCATCTGACGGATATGCCGTTCTATATGTTTAGTGAGGAAATAAATGTATTGGTAGATATCCAGCTTGCCCAAATGGTTGACAGACATATTGGTAAACACCAATACTCCTTCTCCGTTTTTAAGCAGTGACAGATTATACATACATTGTGCGTATTGTTGTTTCAGCAACGCTTTGATCTCGGACATATCTTTTCTGCCGGTGGGTTCCATGTGTTCAGGTCTTACCCAGCCAAAAGATTTGCTACCGATAACGTCTATCTGGTTGAATTTATCGTGATAGTCGCCTGGTACGATAACCGTATGTCCGTTGCGTTTGCGGTCGAGCGCCCTGCGGGTCGCCTTATTGATGATCAGTAACAGGAAATAATTGGTCATCGTGATATGTTCCAGTATTTCCCTGATACTCCATTGGTCAGTATCTGGTTTAAAGTCCAATAATCCTGGATCCTTTTCGAACCATTGATCCAACCCACTGAAATTGGTGAGTAAAGCTTCTCTTACTACCTGGATAACGTTTCTCATCGTCTTACTTTTTTGGGATTATGCACTTTACAAATTGCAGATACAATGGGTTAGCGCATAAATTCATTAATAAAAATTGATTGCCATTATTATGCCGATTTACTGTACAAAAAAACCCGGCCGTAACGACGGACCGGGTTATAATGCGTTGTAAAATACTTTACTGCATACAAGGTCCGTTAGGCATCTGCATTGCAAAGGCCTGTTGCTTGCGCGAAAGAGCACAAGGTTTAAATATTACAGTTATCTTTTGAATCTCTTTCAATGTCTTCATTTCTCAGTACTGCTTCAAAAGCAAAAAGTCCCACACTTCTTTCGAGTGCGGGACTTTTGTTTATATCGTTTGATAACTATCGTCTGTTAACAATCGGTGCAACATGCCCGCAATTCCCACTTGACCTGTTGTTTAAGACAGGCCGCCGCTGAAATTTGATATGTTGATAAAAGTTGCACAGTTAAATTTTATTGCTTGAAGCAAAGGTAATTTTTTTATTTTTTATTACACAAAAAAATACCTTACTTTTTTCTCCAACTTAACAATAAATTCAAATTGTGAATAAGCATGTTAATAAGTCTTCCTAAAAAAGACTCAGTTGAGAACTGGGCCTGCGAAATGCGCTGGTATTATATTCGAAGCGTTCCTGGTTTAACCCGTTCTTTTTTACATGCAGTTTAAACTGCTGACGAATCAGTTCAGCGATGTTGCCTGCTCCTGTCATCCTTCTTCCAAATTCACTATCATTCACATGTCCTTCGTGCATGCTTTCTATATGATGCCATACCTTATCCGCCCTGTCAGGGAAGTTCTTAAAGAGCCAGTCATGAAAGATGGTTTTAACGGCGTCGTTTAAACGCACAACTGTATACCCGGCAAACTTAGCCCCGTTTGAAGCGGCAGCTTCCAGTAACTTAGGGATCTCATGGTCATTCAGTCCGGGTACAATGGGCGCTGTCATTACCCCAACGGGGATGCCAAGGCTGCTTAATTCCTTTACTACTTTCAGCCGCTGGGCGGCAGTAGTGGTTCGCGGCTCCATTTTCAAACGCAGGTCTTCCTGCAGTGAAGTAATGGAAACGTGTACGCTGACGAGGTTTTCCTGGGCTAACTGCTGCAGCAGGTACCTGTCTCGGAGGATCAGCGAATTTTTAGTGATAATACCAACGGGCTGTTTGTATTCAATAGCCACTTCCAGCAATTGCCGGGTAAGCCACATCTTGCGCTCTGCCGGCTGGTAACAGTCGGTATTTCCCGACAAGGAGATAGGTTTCGGAACCCAGTTCTTATTATTAAGGAACTTCCTGAGTAACTCAGGCGCGTTATGTTTTACTATGATCTTTCTTTCAAAATCCAGTCCAGCGCTCAGTCCCCAATATTGATGCGAATTCCTGGCATAGCAATAGATACAGCCATGTTCGCAGCCCTGGTAGGGATTCATGGAGTACCACATTCCCACATCGGGACTGTCGACTTTATTGACCAGGTTGCGCGCATTTTCTTCAAAAAACTGGGTGGGAACATCCGACTGCCACCATTCATCGATCCCTTCAATATGTTCCTGTGCGTATTCATTGGCCAGGTACTTGTTCTTAGGGTTGATCTGCGCTCCTCTCCCCTTATAATAAGGTTGTTCTGACGGGTTTTCTTCAAAAGGCAAAGTCATACAACTAAATATTTTAGCAATAATACTAAAATATTTAGAATTTTCAGATAATTCCCATCTGCTTCATCAGGAATGTGGCGTTCTTATTGGTTGCCACGCCTTTACGTATCCTGTAATCAAAGAACAGGTTGTTATCCTGGATCGTACTTTCGAAGCAATAGTTACGGATCTGGTTGGGGTATTCCTCTTCCAGGTGCCCCAGTTCCAGGTCGTGGGTTGCGATCATCCCTAAACAGGAATATTGCAGGAAATGCTCTATCAGGCGCCGGGACCCCGACAATTTATCTTCCGAATTTGTTCCTTTCAATATCTCGTCGAGCAGGATAAAAACCTCAGCCCCTGTTTTCAGCTTGTTTATAATATGCTGCAAACGCAGCAGCTCCGCCTGGAAGTAAGAAGTATGGCTGGCAATAGAATCCTTGATCCGCATAGAGGTCATGATCTGCATTGGCGTACATACAAATTGCGCCGCACATACGGGGGCGCCGCACATCGCCATCAACAGGTTGGCGCCTACGCTCCTGAGGAAAGTGCTTTTCCCCGACATATTGGACCCGGTAATGATCAGGAAGCTATCCTGCTGCCCAACGCCCCCATCGTTCTTCACGCACTGGCTGGCCGGGATCAGCGGATGCCCCAGCTCCCGGGCCTGCAATATCCTGCCCGTTTCCCTGATCTCCGGGTAAGTATAGTCGCTGTGATTATAGGCGTAAGTGGCCAGGCTATTCCAAACTTCTATTCGTGATATGACATCAAACCATTTCAGGATATAGTCTTTGTTTTCAGCCTTCCACTTTTCGAGGCGCATTATACAATGCAGGTCATAAAGGAAACAAGTATTAAGAACAACGCCTACCAACAGGTTCAATCGCTGGTCAAAAGCGTTGCTGATACGGGCAAGTTTATGCAGCGCTTTATCTGCCTCCGCGGCTTGTTGTTGCTGGGCTGTTAATAGTTTGGAAGAATGAAATTTGCCCTGCCTGATCAGCCGCAGCAGGATGGAAAACTTATCCATGATGCGTTCTTTATGAGAGATCAGGAGATATTGTTCCATCACATCTTTAAAATACTGTCTTAAGATCAACACATTGATTGCTATCATCCCCAAAAAGGGAAATACCATTCCTGAACTCAGGTAAAGGATGAAGGTGAAGATCACCAGGGCCGGCGAGGCCCACATAACCACTTTAACAAACTTGTTCTGCAGGAACTTGAACGGCATTTCCAGCCAGGCTTTGATCTGCCGGGTATCGCTGGCTTCTTCTCTGGCCAGGGATGCCTGGGCGGTAAATTCCTGCCTGAAATCCAGTTCCGGCGCCAAAGCCTGCAAAGCTTCCTGCACCGCCTTAATTTTATTAACCTCCAGGATAGGGTTCCTTAGACACTCAGCCAGTTTTTGCCTGCCCGAATAAGTGCCTGTTCTGTTGATATGCTGAAAAAGAGAAGAAGGGCCAAAAACATCCAGGTCGCTGCTGAAATCGTGTTTGTCGTCAATGAACTCTTTGCCATCGTCGAAGGTCGATTCCCAGGTCAGCGCCTGGTGAAGCTCCTTTTCATTCAGCTGCTGCAGCGCTTCCGCAAGCTGGATGGCCGATTGGGCTTTCTGATGACGCAATAAAAAATAAAGAAAACTAACGATACCGGCCGCCGCTATCAGCAGGTAAACTGCATTCATTTCATTCCTGAAATACATCACCACGCCCGTCACTATCACTAAAAAACAGAAAAGCCTTGCCCATGAAAGCAGGGCCGCCTTTTTCTTTTCTTCTGTCAATACTGTTTTGAAATGCGCTATCCGTTCCTGGTAGATCCGGGCTGTGTTCATATAGGCTAAACGTTTAGTTGGCTACAAAATAAAAGGGATTTTGTGAACAACCTCACAAAATCCCTTTGCAAATTATATAATATAAGATTACATCGCGTACTGGCGCTGCAGCAAATCAGGATGCTCCTGGCTTACTTTCAGGATCAGCTCTCCAAACAGCGTATTAACCCATGCAAACCAAGGGCGTGTATACTTTGTTGGATCATCTTTATGGTAAGATTCATGAATGAAACCGGTGTTGCCATCTGTGTTCCTTAAAGTTTTCAAGCAGGTGGCTATCTCCTCTTTGTCATGGCTGGTCAGCGCCCGCATAATGATACTCATAGGCCAGATGTAGTTATCGCCGGTATGCGGACTACCCACGCCATCGCCATATTTACCCCTGTAGAACCATGGCTGGAAATTGCTCCATACAAAATGACGGGAAGCCTGGTAAAGCGGATCGTCTATTCCTGTATAACCCAGGTAAGGTATAGAAAGCAAACTAGGAACGTTCGTATCATCCAGGAACAGGCGGTTGCCAAATCCATCCACTTCAAAACCATACATCATGCCCAGCTTCGGATGCTCTACGATCGCATACGCTTTAATAGCACGGTCAACTTCTTCTGCCAGTAAAGTACATTCATGTGCAAAGGCCGCGTCTTTATAGATCGTTTCGCTGATCTCTGCCAACTGGCGCAAAGATACTACCGCGAACATGTTGGAAGGAATGAGGAATGGAAATACTGTTGCGTCGTCCGATGGCCTGAAGATGGAAACGATCAGTCCAACCGGCTGCATAGGAGCGCCCCAACCGCCGTTAGGAACGGTGTCTGACTGGATAGGCGTATTGCGCTGGAACTTATAAGGTCCTTTACCGTCTTTACGCTGCTGTTCCTTGAATGTTTTTACGATCAGTTGGGCGGCGCGTTTGTATTTCTCATCAAACGGCGTTGTGTCACCGCTTATTTTCCAGTAGTTATAAGCTAAACGAACAGGATAGCAGAGCGAATCTATCTCCCATTTACGTTCATGCAGCTCCGGTTTCATATCTGTAAGGTCTTTGTCCCATTCGCTTCCGGTAGGGCCTTCGTTGAACGCGTTGGCATACGGATCGATCAGGATGCAGTTGGTCTGGCGGTTGATCACACCTACAACCATATCTTTCAGCTTAGCGTCTTCCTTTACCAAAGGCAGGTAAGGCCAAACCTGTGCAGAAGAATCCCTCAGCCACATGGCGTTGATGTCGCCGGTGATCACAAACGTATCTGGCTTACCATTCACTGTTTTATAATTAACAGTGGTATCCAGCGTATTAGGGAAGCAGTTTTCAAACAGCCAACCTAACTTGGTATCAGCGATTTGAGATTTAACTTTCACTATTGTCTTTTCCACGGCTTCGCTGGTAAATTTGCGTTTAGCCAGTGGCGGGCGTTGGGATGTATATCCGGCCCAGCCAAATACTGTTTTAGGCAGTCCAAGCCCTACAGCTCCCGCTACAAGGGCACTGTTCTTTAAAAAATCGCGTCTTGCAACCATAACGTTTTATGAATTTAATCCCCTAAAATAGAAAAGATATTTGTATTTGCTGAATCGATTTACCATATTTCACGCAGAGGCGCTGAGAAGGCAAAAGAGGCAAAGGATTTTTTTAAGGAAATTAAGAAAGAAGGAGAAGGAAGGAGAAAGAAGGAGAAAGACGGGGAAGGAATGATGGAGAAGATTATGTTATGTTGTGTTATATAATATAATGCAGTAATACAATCGATTCTTCCTTTGCTTTCCTTCTCCTTCTTTCTTTTCTTTCTTAATTTCCTTAAAAAAATCCTTTGCCTCTTTTGCCTTCTTAGCCCCTTTGCGTGACTACATGTTGCGCCGGTACTGGCCGCCCACTTCGTAGAGGGCGTTCGTGATCTGGCCAAGGGAACAATATCGTACGGTTTCCATCAGTTCTGCGAACAGGTTGCCGTTATTGATAGCTACCTGTTGAAGCTTTTTCAGCGCGGCGCCGCTTTGGGCCGCATGGCGCGCATGGAAGGCCTGCAGGGCGGCTATCTGGAATTCTTTTTCCCCGGTGGTGGAACGGATCACTTCCGCTGGTATGATGGTAGGAGAACCGTTTTTATTGAGGAAAGTATTTACCCCGATGATCGGGTATTCGCCTGTATGCTTCAGCGACTCGTAATACAGGCTTTCCTCCTGTATCTTATTACGCTGGTACATCCTTTCCATAGCTCCCAATACTCCTCCACGCTCGGTAATACGGTTGAATTCACTCAGTACGGCCTCTTCTACCAGGTCGGTCAGTTCTTCAATAAAGAATGATCCCTGGATGGGGTTTTCATTCTTCGCCGTACCCAACTCCCGGTTGATGATCAACTGTATGGCCATTGCTCTTCTCACGCTTTCTTCCGTTGGCGTGGTAATAGCCTCGTCGTACGCGTTGGTGTGGAGCGAATTGCAGTTGTCGTAGATGGCATATAAGGCCTGGAGGGTAGTCCTGATATCGTTGAAATCGATCTCCTGGGCATGCAGGCTGCGGCCTGATGTCTGGATATGATATTTCAGTTTCTGTGACCTGTCGTTCCCTTTATACTTGTATTTGATGGCCTTGGCCCAGATGCGGCGGGCCACACGGCCTATCACGGCATACTCGGGGTCCATGCCATTGCTGAAGAAGAAAGAGAGGTTAGGTGCAAAATCGTCGATATGCATCCCCCGGCTCAGGTAATATTCCACATACGTGAAGCCGTTAGCCAGTGTGAATGCCAACTGGGTAATGGGATTAGCTCCCGCTTCTGCAATATGATAACCCGAAATACTTACTGAATAGAAGTTCCTGACCTTCTGGTTGATGAAATACTCCTGCACATCTCCCATCAGTTTCAGGGCGAATTCTGTAGAGAAAATACAGGTATTCTGCGCCTGGTCTTCTTTCAGGATATCTGCCTGCACAGTGCCCCGCACAGTGCTCAAAGCATGGGCGCGGATCTTATCGTATACTTCTTTATCCAATACATCTTCTCCCGATACGCCTAACAGCTTAAGCCCCAACCCGTCGTTACCGGCAGGTAAGGCGCCGTTATAAATTGGTAAAGGGAAATCTTTGAACTTATCCCTTATCCGTTCCTGTACTACTTCTGTTAACCCGTTTTCTGCGATGTACTTTTCACATTGCTGATCTATAGCTGCATTCATGAAGAAAGCCAGCAGGATAGGCGCCGGACCGTTGATGGTCATAGACACGGAGGTTTTGGGATCGCATAGATCGAACCCGCTGTAGAGCTTCTTTGCATCGTCGACCGTGGCTATACTCACGCCGGAGTTGCCGATCTTTCCATAGATATCTGGCCGGATGGCCGGATCTTCGCCGTACAGCGTAACGCTGTCGAAAGCGGTAGAGAGCCGTTTTGCAGGCTGCTCCAGCGATACATAGTGGAAGCGTTTATTCGTTCTTTCGGGGCCGCCTTCGCCGGCAAACATCCGGGTGGGATCTTCTCCTTCCCTTTTCAGCGGGAACACGCCTGCTGCGTAAGGAAATTCTCCCGGCAGGTTTTCTGTCAACTGCCAGCGGAGTATGTCGCCCCATCCTGTATAGGCAGGAAGGCTAACCTTTGGTATGTTGGTATGACTTAAACTCTCTGTATAAAGAGGAAGTTTAATTACTTTATCTCTTACTTTAAACTCGTAAAATTCGGATTTATATTTCGCTACGAGGGCAGGCCAGTCTTTGATCAGCTTCATGCACTCCGGGTGTATGGCCTTTTCGAGATGAGCTTTGATATCGGCCAATGCGGAAGCCTGTTCTGGCGCCATGGCTATCACTCCTTCTACCTGGTATAATTGTGTAGCCAGTTTGCATTGTTCATCTACCCATTTCCCATATTCCGCTATGGTTTCCGTGATCTCTGCCAGGTATCTTACACGGGCAGGAGGAATGATCTGTGATTTGGTGGAAGTTGCCTTTACTGTTTCATGAGCCAGCGGGCCAAAGCTCACGCCGGTTTTCTCTTTCACTTTATTGATCACCTGTTCGAATAACTGGTTGATACCTGCATCATTAAACTGGGAAGCGATGGAGCCTACCACAGGAAGCGAATCTTCTTTAGCGTCCCAGAGGTTGTGATTGCGCTTGTATTGCTTGCGTACATCGTGCAGGGCGTCGAGTGCGCCTGCCTTATCAAATTTGTTGATGGCTATCACATCGGCGTAATCCAGCATGTTGATCTTTTCCAGCTGTGAGGCGGCGCCATATTCAGGTGTCATAACATATAAAGAAACGTCGCAGTAGTCGGTGATCGCGGTATCGCTTTGACCGATACCTGAAGTTTCAAGTATGATGAAATCGAAGGATGCCAGTTTGCAGATGTCAATCGCTTCCTGGATATGTTCGCTGATCGCTTTATCGCTTTCGCGGGTAGCCAGCGAACGCATATAGGCGCGGGGGTGATGAATGGAGTTCATACGGATCCTGTCGCCCAGCAATGCCCCGCCCGTTTTCTTTTTAGACGGGTCAACAGAGATCACTGCAATGGTTTTATCCGTGAACTGGTTCAGGTACCGTCTTACCAGTTCGTCTGTGACGCTGCTTTTACCAGCGCCTCCTGTACCTGTGATACCCAGCACGGGGTGTTTTTTATCGGCTGTTTCATTGGTCGACAGGTGTACTACATCACTGCCTCCTACTGTTACGGTAGTAGCGGACTTCTGCTGGCTTAACAGGGCCACCGGTAGGTCGCTTTCGGCCAGGCTGATAGCTCGGGCAATGATCTTCGGGTTTTTATGAGCCTGGAGTTCGGGGATCACAGACGGCGACATTTCAGGAATAGGCTGAACTGCTACATCGCATTTCCTGATCAGGTCTTCTATCATCCCTTCCAATCCCATTTGCCGGCCATCGTCGGGCGAATACAACCTGGCGATGCCATAGGCATGCAGTTCTTCAATTTCAGATGGCAGTATGGTTCCCCCACCGCCGCCGAAGATCTTTATATGGCCGCATCCTTTTTCCTGCAGCAGGTCGTACATATACTTAAAGAACTCTACGTGCCCGCCCTGGTAAGAAGTTACTGCAATACCCTGTGCATCCTCTTCAATGGCACAGTCTACTATTTCGGCGGCTGAACGGTTATGCCCGAGATGAATTACTTCTGCTCCTTTTGCCTGCATAATGCGACGCATGATATTGATTGCGGCATCATGCCCGTCGAACAGCGCTGCTGCTGTTACAATGCGAACCTTATGTTGTGGTGTATAAGCCATATCAAAAATAGTTTTCCGGGCAGGGCATTTACCCTAACCTAACTTGCAATTTACATAAAAAGGCCCGGAAATACCGGCCGGCAGCGGGATTCCGGATAATTAGAATTGTTTGAACGGAGTTCGGAAAGTGTTGCAAAATTTTTAACTGATCGTAAATACGGTTAGTATTTCCCTAAAAACAACTTTCCCCTGTACAACTTGTACAAGGGAAAGCGTAAAGTAAGACACAAGGCAATAATGCTTAGCAGTCTTATATTTCATAACGTGGAACTATAAAATCACATTAGTATAAATGATTTTGTAGTCTTCAAATTTTTTAAATGGAATTTTCTACATACTTCTAATAAAACAAAGCAATAGTCTTAGCTGCGAAACGTCTTTAAATTTTGGTTTATAACTGATAAATAAAGTTGCTCTAGGATGTGTATATCTTACACAATCTTACTTAAATTTTTGTTAAATACAAACTTTTTTTTGTTTTTCTGGAAAAATTTAATGTTTACAATTCCAAGACATAAGCATGCCGCTCAAATCCTTATGGATCAGGCTTTTTCACCGTTCGGATATTAACGCAGTATGTTCCTGAAAGGCTGACTTGTGTGAAAAAAATATTACTGACAGGTTAACTAGAAAGCAATAGCGAGATAGCGCTTCCTGTGTTGCTCATATTTATTAAAGTTGAATTTATAGAGCTTGGCCGGCCGGTGCGGCACATCTGATTCTTCTTCCTGCAGATCATCCAGCAGATCCATCGACAAAAACTTCTTCCTGAAATTCCTTCTGTCCAATTCCCTTCTTAACACCGCTTCATACAACACCTGTAAAGCCCTTAAACTGAATTTCTCCGGCAACAGGTTAAAACCTACCGGCTGCACCATCATTTGCTGCTGCAAACGATCGAGGCAAACCTCCAGGATCTGCCGGTGGTCGAAGGCCATGTCTCTTATTGTTTCAACAGGCACCCAGTGAAGTTCAGGGTTGGCCGCCTGCAGGCAGATGCCGGCGAGGTTGACAACAGAATAGTAAGCTACTGTGATCACCCTGCCCGCCGGGTGCCGGTCTACCGCCCCAAAGGTTTGTACCTGCTCCAGGTACACATTTTCAAGGCCGGTACGATCGCTCAGTATCCTGTACGCAGCCTTCTCCAACTCTTCGTCGGGGCGCACAATATCGCCCAGTAAAGACCATTTACCTTTGTACTCGTTGAGGTCCGACTTGATCAACAGCACTTTTAACTTATCCTCTGCAAATCCGAAAATAACGCAATCGACCGATATTGCCACCTTGAAATAATCTTTGATCTCAATAAGGTGGGTATTGATGTTTTTGGTGTACATCGACATCATACAGACGTGGAATTACAGTAAAAAGAACAGAAATAACTACAGCGTGGAACTATAATCAAATGAAAGAAAAAATCGGCATAAAACGAACAAATAGGGCCAATTTTTTAAATTTACGCCCAAGTTCGAACCCGATATGTACACAAAGGAAATAGAAATCTCACTGGCCCAAACAGCCAAAGAATTACTTAGCCTGCAGCAAAAACAACAACTTCTCAATAATGTTGATGAAACGCTGGAATCGCTGCGCCGCGTAATCTCCTATAACGACTGGCGATATTACGTAGAAAGCGACCCGGTGATCAGCGACTTTGAATATGATCAATTGTTTGCCTGGTTAAAGAAACTGGAACAGGAAAACCCGCACCTTATCAGCCCCGACTCTCCAACCCAACGTGTAGCCAAAGGGATTAAGAACGAGTTTGTAACAGTACAACACCTTGTTCCCATGCTGAGCCTCGAGAACTCTTACAATGCGGACGACCTGCTCGACTGGGACCGCAAGGCAAGAGAAAGCGCCGGCCTGCCGGAGATCGAATATTGCATAGAACCCAAGTTCGATGGCGCCAGTATTTCACTGATCTATGAAGACGACAGGCTGGTAAGGGGCGCCACCAGGGGTGATGGCGTTTCAGGAGAAGACATTACTACCAACATCAGGCAAATCCGTTCTATTCCTTTATCCGCCAACTTCTCCAAGTACGGTATCCACCAGATCGAGATCCGTGGCGAAGTACTCATCAACAAAAACACCTTTAAAGCTTTCAACGATAAAAGGATCGCTGAAAACCTGCCGCCGCTGGCCAATCCTCGTAATGCGGCTTCAGGTTCCCTGCGCATGGTTGACCCTTCAGAAGTAGGCAAACGCGGGCTGGAAGCGTTCCTCTACCATATGAGCTTTCATAATATGAGCCCGGGCGCCGAAGAACCTAAAGAACTGAGAACGCACAGCGGAACGCTGGATCTCTTTTCATCCCTGGGTTTCAGAAGTCCGTCCAAAGAAAAGAAAGTAGTGAAAGGCATACAGGCAGTGATCGATTACTGCCTGGAATTTGAACAGGAAAGAGATAACCTGCCGTATGAGATCGATGGAATGGTGATCAAGGTAAACGATTACGACCTGCAGGACAAGCTGGGGATGACCACTCACCATCCGCGCTGGGCCATCGCCTATAAATTCAAGGCAAGACAGGCCACCAGCAAATTGCGCGCAGTAGAGTTCCAGGTAGGCCGTACAGGCTCCATCACACCTGTTGCCAAAATTGACCCGGTACATATCGGCGGCGTTACCGTTTCTTCTATCTCCCTTTTTAATGAAGATGTGATCAGGGAGAAAGACCTGAAACTGGGAGATATGGTATTAGTTGAAAGAGCCGGCGATGTGATCCCATATATCGTGAAATCAATAGCAGATGTAAGAACCGGCGAAGAGAAAGATATCGTCTTCCCTGCCAACTGCCCTGTATGTAATGACGTTCTTGTAAAGCCGGAAGGGGAAAGCGTATGGCGCTGCACCAATATCAATTGTGAGGCGCAGGTTGTGGAAAGGATGATCCATTTTGTAAGTAAAGATGCAATGGACATCCGGAGTTTCGGGGAAAGCAATGTCCGCAAATTTTACTCGTTAGGCTTGCTGAAAGATATACCCGGCATTTATGAACTGGATTTTGAGAAGATAGGAACACTGGAAGGTTTTGGCAAGAAATCGCTTACCAACCTGCAAACAGCTATAGAGCAATCCAAATCGCAGCCCCTGCACCGCCTGATCTTTGGCCTCGGTATCCGTTATGTAGGCGAAACGACTGCCAAAACCCTGGCCAATGCAGTTACCAATATCATGGACCTCCAGCATTGGACAGAAGAACAGATACTGGCGCTGGAAGACATAGGGCCTAAGGTAGCAGGATCTATCCGTTTGTTCTTCGAGAACGACGACAACATAGCCATGCTGCAGAAACTGGCGGCGCTGGGCATCAACATGACGAACACAAAAAAATCGGGTAATGAAACCGGTAATTTAAGCGGTCAGACATTCCTCTTCACCGGTACCCTGCATAAGCTGAAACGCAGCGAGGCAGAAGAAATGGTAGAGAAAGAAGGGGGCAAGATCATGAGCGGCGTAAGCAGCAAGCTCAATTACCTTGTAGTGGGCGACGATGCCGGCAGCAAACTGGAGAAAGCTAAAAAGATCAATACAATCAAGATATTGTCGGAAGATGAATTCCTGGCAATGATACAGGTATAATTTATTGCAGCGCTGGCCGGCATTGGTCAGCGCTGCTTCAAGAACAGCTATATGAACGACGAGCATTTTATGAAACAGGCCCTGGAAGAGGCCCGCAAAGCCTTTGAAGACGGGGAAGTGCCGATTGGCGCAGTAGTCGTACAGCAAAACAGGATCATCGGACGGGGACATAATAACGTAGAACGCCTGAACGATTGTACCGCACATGCAGAGATGATCGCATTAACTTCGGCTTTTAATACATTGGGCAGCAAATACCTGATGGATGCAACATTATACGTAACGGTAGAACCTTGCCTGATGTGCGCAGGGGCTTTGTATTGGAGCAAGATAGGAAAGATCGTATATGCGGCGCCGGATGAAAAGAACAGCTACCGGAGGGCTACCGGCGAACGTTCTCCTTTTCACCCTAAAACCCAGCTTATACAGGGGCCCTATAAAGAAGAAAGCCTCCAGTTGATGAAGGCTTTCTTTGAACAGAGAAGATAAAATTCCTTATTTCTTATTATTGTTGGGGTCCATGAGTTTATTCATGCCCATCATTTGTTTCATGGTATGCTCCATTCCTTCCGCAGAGCCATCCAGGAACAATACGTTGCCCTTGGAGTTTTCGGAGAAGTGTTTAATGGCTTCTGTCCACATAGAGAACAGGATCACAGATGTATCCAGATTGGCCTGCTGCATTTCTTTTGCAGCCATGGTCATACCTTTTGCTACTTCTTCCCTGAAGAGGGCCACACCCATACCACGAAGCTGGGCGGCCTGGCGTTCGGCTTCCGCAGCGATCTTGATGGCATTACCATCTGCTTCAGCAGCTTTGGTCTTAGTGATCAATAAAGCCTGGCCTTCGTTTTCAGCAGCGGCTTTCAGGTTATTGGACGCTACTACCTGCGCCATGGATTTCATGATCACTTCATCAAAAGTGATATCGTTCATTTGCAGATCTAAGAGATGAAAACCCCATTCTTCCAGGGTTTTATCGATCTGCTCTTTTACGTGTTCAGTAATGTCCCTTCTCAGGCCCAGCACTTCTGCCTGGCGTTTGGTGGCCACAAATCCCCTGATAGAACCTTCGATGGTACGAACAAGCGCCTGCATGAAACTTCTTTCATCCATGAACTTAAATGCCACGTTCTTGATCGTTTCTTCTTCCTGGTTCCATACGGCATACAACAGCATGGCCTTGAAATAAACATTGGCCTGGTCTATCGTGATCGCCTGGAATTCCAGCTCCACAGAGCGGTTCTGGATAGAAATACGTTTATAAACCCTTTCAATGATGGGGATCTTAAAATTAAGCCCGGGATGGAATATCCGGTTATACTTCCCGAAAATAGTGGTTACAGCTAATGTTCCCTGCTGCACTGTGATAAAAGATGATAAGATCAACAGTACAACCAGGACTGCCAGAAAAATCAAGAAAAAACTCATAATGATTCGTTTAGGTAGGGTTATATGCCTAAAGTTAACAAATTTTACAGCAAACAATGGAGTGCAGGGGAAGTTGATTCAAATATTATTGAATAGACAAGTTAACAGGATGACTTATATTATTTGCTTACGCCTGAAATAGATGAACACATCATCCAGTTCAATTTGTTTAAGCTGGTAGGCAAGCCTGGTCCGGAGATCTTCTGTTTCATCCTTTATCCTTCTGTATTCATCTTTCAATACTTCATAACGGGCCACGATCTCTTCTGCTGTTGCCGTTTCATCCAGTTGTAGTATATGAAATGCTCTTTCCTCGGTTATCATAGTCAATAGGGGTGTTTCAGCTAATAATTCTACTTTTTGTTCTAAAAACACTCGTGAAAAATATTTCACTAAATTAGTTGAGTTTAAAAAACGAGCCAATACCCAATCTTGGGTATTTTTCCATTCTGATCTTAAAAAGACATTAAAATTTTGCAGTGAGATTAATGACCATCGATTTGCTCTATCGTCTGAAATGCAGAAAGGATACGGATAACAAACAATTATCTTTTCAAAAACAATACATCATTCTCATTATTATCCTATTCCTATCTTGCGTGCAATCGCCACCAATTCAGATGTATTCCTGACTTTTAATTTCAGTCGTATATTTTTCCTGTGCGTTTCAACAGTATAACGGCTAAGATTCAACGAAGAAGCAATTTCCTTGTTATTCATGCCTTTGGCGGCAAGGCCAAGGATATCTCTTTCACGGGATGTCAGTTTGTTAAAGAGATTTTCATGTTGCCGGCGCAGGATCGCATTCAGCGCTTCAGACAGCTGTATGTCGGTATCCATTGCATTGGTAAGGTCCAGGAATGCGCATAGTATCTCTTCCACTTCATTTTCATCATTATAAGTAAAGGGCACTTCCAGTCCAAGCAACCAGCGGTAGTTGGCTTCACCTTTCTTCCGGACCCTGGCCAGGCCTCCGAACTGTTCTTTCTTGTCGCGGAACGATTGCTGCGCTACAGAGGCCAGTTTGAAGTCTTCGGGGTGCATGATATCCTTGAAAAAATCTATTCCCCTACCTTGCATTTCTACAGACGAATAGCCTAAAGTGCTGGACAAGCGCTCATTACACCATGTTACAGCCTTATTATTATTGTTATAAGAATATAGCATAGCCGGTACCTGGTGAAGTATATTTTCCAACCGTCTTACACGTTCCTGGAGTTGTTCATTTTCTTTCTGTAATGCATCGAGGGAAACCTGCCCTGCATCCGAGCCTGTTGTCATACTTTTAGTTTTAAACAAACAATTTGCACGTCAGTGTACCACATACACCACTGATGTTACGTCCTGTCAAACCCATGTGTATGTAAATTTAAAAGAATTTTTTATATGACCAAGGTGTAATATTTTCCGCCATCGCCGGCCGGATCAAAAGAACAGAATAATTTAATGACTACTTTTTAACGGATTGGCAGTAAATTTGGCGACTATCTAGAAATCTTTTTTTAAAACCCATAAAAAACTGAGTTATGGCATTTACACTTCCAAGCTTACCGTATGCATCTGATGCATTAGAACCGCATATCGATAAACAAACGATGGAAATTCACCATGGTAAGCACCACCAAGCATATGTAGACAATCTGAACAAAGCAATTGCCGGCACTGAAAACGAGAACAAATCGCTGGAAGAGCTGGTAGCTAATGCAGGCAAGATCAGCCCTGCTGTAAGAAACAACGGTGGTGGGCACTGGAATCACAGCTTTTTCTGGACTATTCTTGGCCCTAATGCCGGCGGTGCTCCAAAAGGAAAATTAGCTGATGCGATCAACGCTACGTTCGGCTCTTTTGAGGCTTTCCAGGAAAAATTCAACAATGCCGGCGCAACCCGCTTTGGTTCAGGTTGGGCATGGCTGATCGTTAAAGACGGCAAACTGGAAATCACTTCTACTCCGAACCAGGACAACCCGCTGATGGATGTTGCTGAAGTAAAAGGCACTCCTGTACTGGGCATCGATGTATGGGAACACGCATACTACCTGAAATATCAAAACCGTCGTCCTGAATACCTGAAAGCATTCTGGAACGTAGTAAACTGGGACGAAGTAGGCAAACGCTACGAGTCTGCGTTATAGTTTCACGCAAAGTGGCAAAGTTTGCAAAGAGGCGTAAGTTTTTTTAAGAAAAATAAGAAAGCAAAGGAGCGAAGACTATATTGTGTTATATTATGTGTGTTATATAATACAACAAAAAATAGTCTTCGCTCCTTTGCTTTCTTATTTTTCTTAAAAAAACTTACGCCTCTTTGCAAACTTTGCGCCTTTGCGTGCTATAGCTCGCGGATCTTCACGTTCTTAAACCAGATCTCGCTGCCGTGATCCTGGAAGGCGATATGTCCTTTCTTTGACATGCCGTAGCCTTTTGCATCCTTCCATTTACCTTCGGCTTTACGTTTCTTCCAATCGGGCGACCACAGATCATATTCGGCCGTTTTCTGGCCATTCAGCCAATGTTCTACATGGCCTTTGTTAACGATGATCTTAGTAGTGTTCCACTCCCCGATCGGTTTAGCCGCAGCTACCAAAGGCGGGTTCATTGCGTAGTTGGCGCCGGTCTTTTGCCAGTCTTCCAGCTTTTCAGGGAAGTTGTTATCGTCGATGATCTGGTATTCCGGACCGCTTAAATACGGTGCATCATATTCTTCAGTTACCATATAAAGGATACCACTGTTTCCTTGCGGAGCAAGTTTCCAGTCGGCCTGCAATTCGAAGTTCTCAAATTCCTTATCGGTGATCAGGTCACCTCTTTTATCTGATTTATCGGTTTTGCTTCCTAAACAATGCAGGATACCGTTTTCGGGCACCCAGGTATCAGCAGGCTTGTTCTTGTAGATACGCCAGCCGGTGAGGTCTTTGCCATTGAAAAGTAATTGCCAGCCTTCAGCTTTTTCTGCATCTGTCAATGCTGTTGTGCCGTTACTGGAATCTGCGGGTTGTGAATGGACAGTGCTATCCACAACAGCGGTAGAATCTTTACTGTCTTGTTTTCCACCATTACCACAGGATGCCACAGTGATCGTCAGCACCGACAGGGCGGGAACGAGTAGTTTTTTCATATGTTCACGTGTTTTTACTTGTTAACGAGTTTTAAGGATTGCGGGTCCCAATGCACGATCTTGTTATCGAAATAGCTTTGGTTGCAAAGTAATGCAGGAGCGGCTGCACGGAAACCGAATAACGGATCTTCCGCTACTTTACCGCCTGTACGCATCGCGTTGAACAGGTTATAGAAGTGATCGAAATGCGCGCCTTTGTAGCCTTTCTCTGCTTCATAAACAACAGTGTCAGGAGGGAGCATTTCTGCACGGTGATATGCATATTGCTTGCCGTTGTTGGAGGCAGCGGCATTGGCTGCAGCCAGCGGATCGTTTTCATCCACTACATTGCGGTTGCGGTACAAGGTAACTTTATCCCATTCTACTGTCATAGAACCTTCGCTACCCACCATACGCAGGTAGTTGGTTCCGCCTGTACCATCAACAAAGTTCACACGCAATGATAAGTTGAATGCAGGATGCTGTGCAGTTTCAGGATAGTCGAACATGCCAAGCATGATGTCCGGCACTTCCCTTCCGTCTTTCCAGTAACGTAAACCACCGGTAGCCATGATTTTGTTAGGCCCTATAGAACCTGTTACCAGGTGAAGACTGGAGAATAAGTGTACGAACAGGTCGCCTGATACGCCGGTACCGTAGTCCCTGTAGTTCCTCCAGCGGAAGAAGCGTAACGGGTCCCACTCTCTTTTTGGCGCGTTCCTTAAATAAGCATCCCAATCCACTGTTTTCAGGGAAGCATCTGCCGGAATCGGGTATTGCCATGCGCCGGTTGGCGACATACGCGCCCAGAAACCTTCTGCATAGTTCAATTTGCCGATTGCCCCGTCTTTCAGCAATTGCCTTGCTTTTTCATTACCTAAAGAGCTCATACCCTGGCTACCTACCTGGTATACCACTTTGCCGTTCCGCTGCTGCGCTTCCACTACAGCAGGGGCTTCGCTGATGTCGTGTACCATTGGTTTTTCGCAGTACACCGACTTGCCTTTGTTCATAGCGGCTACGGAAATGTCCTTATGCCAGAAGTCGGGCGTTGCAATAATAACCGCATCAACGTCTTTACGTTCCAGGATCTCCTGGTAACTGCGGGTAGTAAAAATATCGCTACCCCATTTCTTTTTGGCGTCGGCCAGTCGCCCGTCGTACAAGTCGCAGGCCGCAATCAACTTAACACCAGGAACAGTGATCGCTGTATTGGCATCGGCTGTTCCCATGCCGCCAGCGCCAATCAAGGCAATCTGGATCTGGTCGTTTGCACTATACTTTTCTTTCAGACGGGAAAGAGATTGAATGTTTCTTTTTCTATCAGCTGCTGTCAGGATGCTGGGCACTAACGAAGCGCCTACAACTCCCTTGGCAATTTTGCTGATAAAACTCCGGCGAGAATCTTCGTTGGAATTGTTGATTGGCATGATTACCCTTTTAGGTTGAAAAAATGTTTTTTATTATTCACTGAGACTTCAAAATAGTAACAATTAACGGGAAATCAAAGACGCCCGGAGGCAACGTAAACAAAAATAATCGTTTCCTGTTTACATCATCGTCCGGGCGGGCAGTTTATTTTGGATAGGATATGATTTACTTCTTTGTCAGCAGTTGCTTGTACAGCGCGGGATTATGCAGGGTATTCGCTGCCATGATCACTTCGTTGTCCCAATCCAGGGATTTGATGATACGGCCTTTCTGCAAATAGTAACGATTCACGATCTCCTCTTCCAGCAAGCGTTTGATCTCTGTTTTATTTTTCTCGAGGTCCTGTTTTTTATCGTGCTTCATTTTTTCTTCCAGCTCCGCCAGTTCTTTCTGGATACCGTCATAATATTTCTCTTTCTTCGCGGTATTGCGGAAAGCCTCCAACGCCTCTTCACTTTTTGTTTTATAGCTGTAATCCTTATTCTCCAGGTATTTTTCAAAATCCTCGAAATCTTTGTCTGTCAGCGCAAACTTAGCTGCCGGAGCGATACCCGGATGTTTGTAGTAGTACTCGGTAGCCCAATCGAAGATGAACTGTTTCCTTAATAATGTCAGGGCTACCTGGCTGATATAGGTAGGTTCTACCTTGGTATCGGGTTCAATGCCACCACCATCTTTAACCGGTCTGCCATTCAGGGTAGTAAAAGATTTACGCATGGAATCAGGAACATACTCCACGCTGCCATCGTCGCTGCGGTGCGAATAATCGATAGCCTGGATACAGCGTCCGCTTGGCGTGTAGTATTTCGCTGTGGTTACTTTCAGCTTAGCATTGTAAGGCAGCGGGCGGGTAGTTTGTACCAGTCCTTTGCCATAGGAACGTTGACCGATGATCACGCCCCTGTCGAGATCCTGCACGCTGCCGGCAACGATTTCGGAGGCAGAGGCGGAGGAATGGTTGGTCAGTACTGCCAACGGTATTTTTGTATCTACCGGCTGCTCTGTTGTTTCATAGCCCCGGTCCCAGTTCTTCACTTTACCTTTTGTGCTGACGATGAGTTTATTTTTATCTATAAATACATTGGCTACTACCACGGCTTCGTCGAGCAGGCCGCCGGGGTTGCCCCGCAGATCGAGGATCATTCCTTTCAGGTTAGGGTTGGCCTGTTTCAGCTTTGCTACGGCTTCCCTTACCATTATGCCGCTGTTTTCAGTGAACTGGGTCATTTTAATGTAGCCGATATCTTCTTTTACAATGCCGGAGTAGCTGACTGCTTTCACGTTGATCTCTTCCCTGATGATCTTTTTATTGGTTTCCTGGCCGGTAACAGGGTTGCGTAATACCATGTCAAGCGGGGTTCCGGCGGCGCCTTTCAGCTGGCGGCTGATGTCTTCCTGGGCAACGTTCTTACAGGATTTGCCGTCCATGCTTACAATAATATCTCCTGGTTTTACCCCTGCCCTGTCCATAGGACTACCTTCATATACATCGGTGATGGATGTCCATTCGCCGTTGGTATAGATAGAGGCGCCTACGCCGCCGTATTTGCCGGTGGCCATGAATTTCAGGTCGTCCAGGTTTTCTTCGGCTACGAAATCGGTGAATGGGTCGGTTTCTTCCAGCATAGCGTCGATGCCTTTGCGCATGAGCTTTTCGGGTGGAAGATCGTCTACGTAATAAGTATTGAGTTCTTTGTAAAAGGAAGCAAATATATCCAGGTTCTTGGCGATCTGGAAGTACTTGTCGTTCTCATTGAACGCATAGATACCTCCTAACGTCAGGAGTAGCAACAAGGTAGCAATGAGTTTCTTTTTTCTGTTGAAGACCACACGCATGCAAAAATGAATGTAAAAATGAACGAATAACGTTGGCGTACCGGCTTAAGGCACAGGATCGTAACCGTGTCCTCCCCACGGATGGCACGACAAGATACGCTTTATGGTGAGATAGCCTCCTTTGAAGGGGCCATATTTTTTAAAGGCTTCCAGTCCATATTGGGAGCATGAAGGAGTGTAGCGGCATTTACCGCCTAGTAACGGCGAAATAAACCACTGATAGATCTT
This sequence comes from Chitinophaga terrae (ex Kim and Jung 2007), assembly GCF_900107795.1. Lineage (GTDB taxonomy): Bacteria > Bacteroidota > Bacteroidia > Chitinophagales > Chitinophagaceae > Chitinophaga > Chitinophaga terrae. Next base: position 112,253 of record NZ_FNRL01000002.1, on the reverse strand, counting down.
TATCAGGAAAATAAAAGGATAACTGAGCCAGCGCAACACACTTTTCATAAACTATCAATTAGTGGGAGTTGGCAACAGCGTGGGTAGACGGAAAGTCAGGGAATTATTATTCGCCTGCTGCAGCCAGCTTCTTTAAAATTACCGAAATTTTGCCTTGCAGCGTTGAAAAGTCAGCCATTTTTTTGTCTGTATAGATGAGAAAAACGGCTAATTGACGGGATTGTGACTGAAGTTGTTGGTATAGATGCTGTTTTTGCAGTCGCCAGGCTTCGCGGCTAAGGCGTTTGATGCGGTTCCGGTCGACCGCCCGGGGAAAGCGGCGGGTGCTGACGCTGAAGCCTACCTGCACGGGATAGGTGCCCGGTGTTGGCAACGGGAGGTAAACAACACGGTACGGAAAAACAGAAAACGCTTTTCCTTCACGAAAAAGCGCTTCAATTAGTTTTCTGCTTTTTAACCTTTCTTCCTTTTTAAAAGAATAAGTTTTTATGGCAATAGTATTTAGCTACTAGATTATTTCAGCTTGCGTTCGTCAGAAACAGTCAGCTTCTTACGACCTTTCGCTCTGCGAGAAGCCAATACCTTACGGCCATTAGCAGTTTCCATTCTCTTTCTGAAGCCGTGAACGCTCTTTCTGCGTCTGTTATGCGGTTGAAAAGTACGTTTCATTTCTTTTTTTTGTTTTTACCTGTACTACTAAAACTCCGTGTTAAGGATTGTTTTTTAAAACGGAAGGCAAAGGTAGCAGAAATTTATTGAAAAGTAAAATTAAAATCCAAAAACTTAAAAGTAAAGGTGGAATGCAGTTTTCACCACATTCCACCTTTATGTATTAAAGAAATAAATTATTTAATACCTAATTTAGTTTTCACGGAAGCCAGGATATCATCTGCTGCCGGAGAAACCAGTAAAAGACCAGCAGAGCTGTCGATCACATAACCATAACCTTTTTCTTTAGCTACATCTTCGATTGCCTTACGTGCTTTATCGTAGATTGGCTTCAGCAGTTCCTGTTGTTTGGCCTGTACTTTCTGTTCTGCGTTATCACGGTAATCCTGGATACGTTTCTGAGCATCCTGGATTTCGCGGGTTTTGATTTCTTTTACGTTGTCAGTCATTGTTGCTGCTTTCTCATCAAATTCCTTCATCTTCTTAGTGTACTCATCTACCAGTGCTTTTCCATCCGCTTCCAGGCTCTGTGCATAGGTTTGCAGATCTGTTTCAGCTTTCTTTGCTTCCGGCATAGCAGCAATAAGTGCTTGTGCATTGATATGCGCTACTTTTGATTGAGCCATCGCATTCACGCTGAATAAACCGCTAACCGCCACAAAAGCAATAATTACGAACTTCTTCATGATGTTGTCTGTGTTTAAAAAAATTTAAATACTTATGTTAAAAAAATAGGTACGGATTACTTCTTTACTCCCAGTGCTTTGAGTATTTCTTCGCTTTTATCCAATTTAGGATCAAAAAATATGACAGTTGCGCCTCCCGCTTTATCTAATACAAAATCGTACATACGGCTTGCAGACAATTTTTGTACCGCATTGTAGATCCTGTCCTGGATGGGTTTAACTAATTCCTCTCTTTTCTTGAACAGATCGCCCTCATAGCCAAATCGCTTGCGTTGTAAATCTTTTGCTTCCTTTTCTTTTGCTACTATCTCATCTTCCCTTTTATGTTTCAATTCTTCTGTAAGCATTACTTGTTCCGCCTGGTAAGACTTGTACATCTTATCCACTTCCTGGAACTTCGCGTCTATTTCCTTCTGCCATTGTTCAGCAATAGCGTCCAGCTTCGACTGTGACTCTTTGTATTCCGGGATGCTTTCCAGGATATATTTAGTATCTATCACGCAATAACGTTGCGCATGTGCAGCAACTCCCATTGCGAGTAAAATAGCAGCTGTTATAAATAGTTTCTTCATGCTACAAAGGATTTTGCAAAACCTACGATAGTTAAACTTGCAATATATAATTTATTTTCACATTATTCTGGTTCGAAACCGAGCATAAATGTAAACTTAGCTGCATCTTTCAAACCACCTCCAGGCCTGATACGGTCAAATCCAATACCATAGTCAAATCCGAGCAAACCAAACATCGGCAGGTAGAAACGCATACCGATACCGGCTGAACGGCGCAACCTGAACGGGTTATATTCCTGGATATCTTTATACCCGTTGGCAGCTTCCAGGAAGGCCAGGCCAAAGATAGTAGAACTCGGATTCAGACTGAAAGGATACCGCAGCTCCATCACATACTTGTTAAATACCGTGAAGCCTCCGTAATTCGCCGGCTGCCCGTTATCCGGGTTCACACTCGGATCGGAAGTATAATATACCGGGTAACCTCTCTGCGAGATGATATCACGGTCGTAGATCGCGAAGTTGCTCAAACCATCGCCTCCCAGCTCAAACCGGCCGAACGGCGACAAGGTTGTACGATTGTTATACCTTGAAATATAACCAAATTTAGCCGCTACCTTCAATACAAACGTTTTGGCATCTGATCCCATCGGTTTGCTCAATGGCACATACCACTCAGCATTGAAACGGTATTTCTGGTACTCGATAAACTTAAACTGTTGCGAAACAGGCTCCTTTGTATAGTCCTTGTCCGGGTTGAACAGGGAATAAGGAGGAGTATACTGTGCCGACAGCATGAAGCTGGAACCTGAACGCGGGAAGATTGGCTGGTCTACAGACGATCTTGCCAGGGTGATCTTGAAGTTAACGTTGTTGGATATACCATTTTCAAATCCCTGGATCCCGAAGTAGTTATAGTTCTTCAGTTTATATTGTTGATAGTTCAGGGAGTAGATCAGGGAGAAATAGTCATCCGGCCATTTCAACTGTTTACCCAGTGAAACTGAAGCGCCTAATACTTTAAAGTGACCATCGGTAGAGGTAGTGGTATCTCCGTACAATCCTTTATAGTAATCGTTATATGCATAAGGGTTCTGGTAGCTGCTATAGAAGCTTACAGAGAACTGGTTCCTTTTCTTGCCGCCCAGCCATGGTTCAGTGAACGAGAAGTTATAGGAACGATATGCTTTACCGTTGGAAGAAACCCTTACAGAGAGTTTTTGACCATCGCCGCTTGGCAACGGGTCCCAGGTTTCTTTTTTGAAGATATTACGGAGAGAGAAGTTATTGAAAGTTACCCCCAAAGTACCTGTCAGACCGATATATCCGCCCCAACCGGCAGAAAGTTCCAGCTGGTCGTTCGCTTTTTCTTCCACGGTATAATCAATATCCACGGTTCCGTCGCTCACGTTAGGAACAGGGTTGATACCGATCTTTTCAGGGTTGAAGAACCCGAGGTTGGAGATCTCGCGTTGTGAACGGATCAGGTCCTGGCGGCTGAATTTTTCGCCGGGGATAGTACGAAGTTCACGACGGATAACGTGTTCGTTCGTTTTTTCGTTACCGGCGATCCTCACTTCCTTGATAGTAGCCTGAGGTCCTTCACGCATACGGATCTCGTAGTCGATAGTATCGCCACGGATGCCGATTTCAACCGGGTCGATCTGGAAGAAGAGGTAACCGTTATCCATATACGCACTGGTGATATCGCCACCTTCCTGCGACATTTGTTTACCTAATCTTTTTTCCAGCAGTTCCAGGTTATAGATATCTCCTTTTTTGATTCCCAGGATACGGGTTAAAGCAGAGTCGTTATACCTTGTATTTCCTTTCCAGGTGATATCGCCGAAATAATATTTCCTTCCTTCAGCGATCCTCATTTCGATATTGAGGTTCTGGGAAGGCGTTTTATAAGTAGTGTCTTTAGTAATGACCGCATCACGGTATCCTCTTGCGTTGTAGAGGGCGATGATCTTTCCTTTATCTTCCAGGTATTTGTTTTCATTGAACTTGGAAGAAGAGAACAGCTTAAAGCGGAAGTAAGGATCCAGTTTTTCTACGGCTCTTGATGGTTGCAGGTAACCATAGGTTTTCCAGAAATCATCCGGCGTGACAACGGAATCCTTGAAATAATGTTCGGTATCAGGATGCAGGGTTAAGCGGGAGCGCTCTTTGGTACCCTTCATCTTTTTCTTGATCCTGGAATCAGGAATGTTATAGTTATCTGCGAAATAGATATTCTCTGTACGAACTTTATTTCCTTTGTTAACAACGAAGGTCAGGTGAGCAGAGTTTACCTGGCCGGAATCCACCCGCTGGTCGATCCTTACAGTGGCGTTTCCGAAACCTTTGTCTGCATAGTATTTATGTACGGTACCTCTGACTGTTTGTTTCAATGCATCGGTGATCACGCTTCCTTTGCGGATACCTGACTTGGTTGTCAGCTCATCGCTTTCGGATTTTTTGATCCCTTTCCAGTTGAAAGACGACATGCGAGGCATTTCTGTCAATCCAATTTCCAACCAGATCTTATCTCCTTCGATTTTAGTCACATAGATGGTCACATCAGCAAAAAGGCGTTGAGACCACAGGCTTTGGATGGCTTTAGTAAATTGGTCTCCCCCCGGGTAAGTCACTTTATCGCCTACGTTAAGGCCGGATAAAGACAATAACAGGGATTTATCCAGGTACTGAGTACCAACAACCTGAATATCAGCGATTTCATATTGTCGTGGTTCCCCAACATTCAATGGATAAACAGACTGGTTAGCAGGTTGTGTTGGAGGCAATGTATCTTTTTGCTGAGCGGATACACGATAGCCTGCAGTGCAACATAATGCTATAGCCAGAAGGCCCTTAGGAAATAATTTCTTCATTCTGCTGAATTTGTTCGCTTGTTTTGCCAAAGCGCCGTTCTCTGTTTTGGAAATTTAAAATGGCTTGGTAAAGATTTTCTTGTCGGAAGTCTGGCCAGCGGGTATCTGTAAAATAGAGTTCCGCATAAGCCAACTGATAAAGTAAGAAGTTGCTGATCCTGCACTCCCCACTGGTCCGGATCACTAATTCCGGATCTGGTATGCCTGCGGTACAGAGATAACTTTCCCAGACGGCAGGAGTAACAGCAAGAGGATCGAGAGTTCCGTTTTTAACGTCCTGGGCTATTTTCCGGGCGGCATTCACTATTTCCCACCTTGCACTGTAACTGAGGGCCATAACGAGGTTAAGGCCGGTATTTTGGCTGGTAAACGCAATAGCTTCTTCCATTTCCCGCTGGCACTGAGGCGGCAACATGTTCATATCGCCGATCATGGTCAGACGGATATTATTTTTAGACAATGTAGTCACCTCCCTGCGGATGGTGTTTACAAGCAGTTCCATGATGCCATTAACTTCATATACCGGGCGATCCCAGTTCTCTGTAGAAAAGGCATATAAGGTGAGATAGCCTATTCCCAGTTCTGCACAGGTTTCCACGATATTTCGCACACTTTCAACCCCTTCGTGGTGCCCATACAGCCTGTCTTGCCCCCTCTCTTTTGCCCAACGGCCATTCCCGTCCATAATAATGGCTATATGGCGCGGCAACCGTTGCAAGTCCAATTTATCCTTCAAGCTCATTTGTGTCAGGCGTATTATAACAGATTATAACAGATTCTAAAAGGGTGCAAAGATACAAAAATAGAGTAATGACTTTTTTGGCAAAGCCTGAGGAGGTCTTTTAACGTAGTTTTAACAGCGAAATCAATACCAGTGGGGGTTTTAGCTAATTCAGAGAACTTACCCAGTAGTTTGCCGGTATACTTTGCCGAACCGTAGAAAGTTACTTTTTTATCAACTAAAATTTACAGTTGTACGAGGTAAAAAGGATACTTATTGTTAGTTCCAGCGTTATAAACTGGTCTTTATCCCGGCTATTCCCCCTCTGCCTGCCTACTACTCCTATAGGCGTGCCCTTTACTCCAGATCTGTCCTGCAGTTGTGCAGCAATGGAAGGCTGTCCATCAATTGTCGGAAACACCCCCTCACCTGCATAAGTTGTACTCACATCATCCAGGTAATCCGACTGCGTGAACCTGTAAAGCGCCTCCAGGCCCACATTTACTGTCTTCGAAATATTATACTTGAACCCTCCCCCTATCAGCCAGGCATACGATACCAGGCTATAAGGCTTCCTGTCCGGGTACAGCGCCGAACCCTGTCCTTCGGTCCGCAACGGCTGTAAATAATATTTCACTCCCCCAAGATAGGTATAAGGATTAAAATAAAAAATACTGGCGCCCCCTGTAAGATATGGAGAAAATCGTTCGTATAGGCTGCCGGGTTCAAAACGGAAGAAATTAAAATCGCCCTGCAGGCTCAATTCCCACAGATTGGTATTGAAACTTAAATTCCTGCGATTCTGAAATTCGTTGGTATTATAAACATCAGAATACCCCAGCTGCATAAACCTTCCGTGTGCCCTTATCCCCACATAATCGTTCATGTATTTCCTGTAATAGATACCCACAGCAGGTTTGGGGCGGTTGATAGCCCCCCGGGTGTTCAGATCTCCGAAATAATGTGCCGCTCCTACAGATATCCCCAGCTCGCCAACATATCGCAATTCATTCTGCGCCTCTACCCTTACAGAAAAAAGGCAACCGGCCGCCATCGCCAGCCAAAAAATAAGATATCCAGGATAAAAATATTTTCTCTGCATAAATTCAGTGCTTCTAAAACGCTAAAATGCCGGATTTATTTAATGTATTGGCTGACTTTATGCTTACTAAACAGTCTTACAAAGCATTAACGGGGCAAATTTCACATCGTAATCAGCGAGCAATATATGTGTAAATGTAATAATTCTACTTTATATCTACAGCTTAATCGCATTCCTGGCATCAATTCCCCATAACAACTTATTTCTTAATGTATGCAGGAAATTACTGTCGTCTAAGCGTAACAGGTTGATAGAGAACACTTCTTTCTTTACGGCTATCTGCACTGTGCTGTCTATTGTCTCCATCCGGCTATCCAGGGTACAAAGGAACTGCTCGCTCCGACCTTCTACCTCGAAAGAAATAATATTATCATCAGGTACTATAATGGGCCTGACGTTCAGGTTATGCGGAGCTACCGGCGTAATAATGAAGTTGCCTGCCTCCGGGAAAACGATGGGGCCTCCGCAACTCAGCGAATACCCGGTAGATCCCGTTGGAGTGGCTACTATTAGCCCGTCTGCCCAATAAGTGTTCAGAAATTCTCCGTTCAGGTAAGTATGGATCTTAACCATAGCCGAAGAATCTTTTTTATGGATCGTAAACTCGTTCAATGCATACGGCACCTCCCCGAATAACGGGATATTAGCGTCGAGATGCAGCAAAGCGCGCCTGTCTACCACGTAGGTACGGTTTTGTAAAGCCTGAACCAGCGCATGTATCTCTTCCTTGCCGATGCTGGCCAGGAAACCCAAACGCCCGAAATTGATACCTATCACCGGGATGTTGCTGTCCCGTACATAGCAGACGGTGTCCAATAACGTTCCGTCTCCCCCCAGGCTCATGAGGAAGTCGATATTTTCAGACAATTGTTCTGAACTGGAAAACAATACGGGCTGGTGTTCAAAAAATACATGCTCCTGCAGGGTGCGATAAAAAGGCTCGTAGATAACTGCCTCTATTTCAGCTCTTCTCAGCTCTTCCAGCAATAATCGGATATTGGCAATATCTTCAGTAATAAACCCCCGGCTATATAATGCTACCTGCATGCGCACAACTTTAATTGATAATCTTAACGCTTATAAATCTATGCTTGTGTGTAAAAATAGCCCTTTTTCACCTAACTGGTTAAAGCTGTATTCGAGCCGGAGATTGGTATCGTAAAAGGAAACAATGTCGAAACCCACGCCACCGCTATACAGGAGGCGATTATTCAGGAAACTGTTGCCCGGGTATTTATTATAAGCATAACCTGCATCGCCAAACGCTTTTGCAAAGATCCTTACAGGTACCTGGCTGAATTTTTTGGGTACGATCGGCAAGCGGAATTTGAATGAAACCAGTTCCTGGCGCAGGGTAGATTTCAGGATGGCGAAGCTGGTTCCGTCTATCACATAATATTCCAGGCCCCTGAGGTAGTCTTCGCTGTATCCCAATGCCTGCTGGTTAATATAGGGTTGGTTGTTAGAGAATTTGGTCTGTGCCCGTATCCCCACCGCTCCGTAGGTCTTCTTCCCCAATTCCCAGAATTTTGCCATGTTTAATCGCAGCCTCACATCGTGGATGTCGTCCCAGGGCCCCAGTCCTTTCTTGGATATCTCCGCCAGTATGCTGACGCCTTTGAGCGGGAAAACCCAGCTATCGGCCTTGATATAGTTCAGCCGGTAGGTTAGTTCAAAATAGGAGATCTGCGTTCGGCCTTTCCCAAGGTAATTAGGGTTCAGGATGGCTACTGAGTCCATCACCTTTTCATAATTATAGGTAAGGAAAACCTGGTGACGGGTATTGATGGCCCGCCTGTAGCTATAGTTCAGCCCTACGGAATAAACCTGTCTCAAAAATTCATCTTTCCTGAAAAACGCCTGTTTGTTCAGGTTGGTGCTGTCGTTCACCTCCCTGTTCCGCTTGTAGGAAGCAATAATGCCCAGGCCATGCCTGAAATGTTTATCGATATACGGCAGGTTGTATTGCAATGCAAAGCGCTGGGTATAGCCGAACTGGATGGCTGCGCTCAGCTCATCGTTCCGGCCGCTGAGATTCCCCTGTGTGCCGCTTACGCCGATGTTCACCCTGCTGAGGCTATGCTTTTTTTCTACCCACCATTGGTTAAAGTTCCTGTCGGCCAGTTTGAATATGGGGAAAGCGAACGTATACCAGCGTTCCCAGACGTCGAAGACCAGGTCGGCATGGTCGCCATCCCAGTTCTTCACGTTAGCGGTAACGTTAAGAAATAGTGAAGTATTCAGCAATTGCTTACGGCAAGCTTCCAAGGTAGAGGACAGATCTTTCAGGAAAATGGTATCCCCGGGTACTGCGCTTACTTCCCTGATAATAACGGAGGTACGGGTTTTCTTATTCCCCGTGACCTGAATGCTTCTGACAACCAGGTAGTTGTTCTCTTTCGCCGTAGTATTCTGTCCATCGGCTAGTTTCGGCAGCACAAATCCAGACAGGCAAACGATCGCCAGCAGATAATAACAGCGTTTCAGCATGTAGGTCAGATCCGATTTAAAAGTGTGTTGACAATATTCCAAATATAATAAAAACGGTGAAAGAGAGTGTGGATTAAAAGAAGGGTAACACGAAAAAAGCCGGCTTATGGAGGCCGGCTTATCATCAGGTTTTATTTTTACATGCTGATGTAATTCATCAGCAGGTCGTAGTTCTTTTTAAGCAGCTCTTCCTCCTGTTCTTCAGAATAGACGTACTTGATGATGTAGTTAAATCTTTCAAACGTAGCCACCAGGCCCTGAAGTTCGAGGCGATTGGTTTTAAGCACCACTTCCAGTTTGCCGGTTGCCGGGTTGGTAATGGTATTCACGCTTAAAAGGGTAACATCGTTAGACTCTGCGATACGGGCGATTTCGCTCAGTGCATAGTCTCTCGGTTCCACTTCAAACGCCAATATTCCGCCGGGTTCCTTTACTGCATTGAAAGAGGCAAGCGCATCAAGCAAGGTGTCTTTGGTGATGATCCCCTGGTAGTCGCCTTCCCGGGAAACGATAGGCAGGACACAAAGTTTGAAGTCGTGAAATAATTTCAATGCTTCATAGAAGTGAGCATATTCCATGATAGCTGGACGGTTTCCGTTATTCTCCATTGATTGCAATGAAGTCTCCGGATCTTCCATATCCAGGATATCATCTTCTGCTATCAGTGCGAGATACTTGTTATCCGCTACCATAGGCAGTTGCGTGAGATGGTATTCATTCATCAGGCGCAACGCTTTGGAGCCTGCATCCGAAGGATGCAGAGCAGGTACTGAAGATATGAGTTCTCTGGCAATCATGTTAGCGTATTCTTATACAATAATAGTAAAGAATATGCCAACAGAAAAAGAAATTACATGTACGTAAAAAGACTGCAGTAAAATTTTTATTCAGTAAGCTGATAAGCAAACGAGTTCACTGGCTGGTATTACTTCAGTTTTTGAAGGAAAGCATGCAGTATTTTGTTGAATTCTTCAGGGACTTCCATCATTGGCGCATGGCCGCATTTATCGATAAACTCCAGTTCAGAATTAGGTATAAGTCGTTGAAATTCCTCTGCTACCATCGGAGGTGTAACTGTGTCATTTTTACCCCAGATCAGCATTGTTGGCTGTTTAATATCTTTCAGTTCATCTCCCAGGTTATGGCGGATAGCAGATTTCGCCAGGGTAATGATCTTAATAACTTTTAGTCGGTTATTTACGATCTCAAACATCTCATCTACCAGTTCTTTGGTAGCGATCTTCGGGTCATAAAAAGTAAGCTCCGCTTTTTTACGGATATACTCATAGTCGCCTCTTTTAGGATAGGTTTCACCCATGCCATTTTCGAACAACCCCGAGCTACCTGTCAGCGTCAATGATTTAATAGGGGCTTCCGGATGTTTCAGCAAATACACCAACGCTACATGCCCACCTAACGAATTACCTAATAAATGAACATTTGTATATCCTCTGGCCTCTATAAATTTATGCACATATTTAGCCAGCCCACCAACCGATGTTTCCAGGATGTTTAAATCATACAGGGGCAACATCGGAATAACAACCTTATTGTAATGCCGGAAATATTCTACCACATCCGAAAAATTGCTTAAAGCACCAAAAAGCCCATGCAATAAAACTAGTGGTTCGCCTTCTCCTTCCTCTAAAAAGCTAAACTTACCCTGAGTTTTGATTTCGTAATCCATTGCCAAATCTTGAAAGTCAATTTTACGCTAAAATAATTCTTTTTATTAATCTAAATAATCTTTGGAATGAGTTACCCCTGTTGGATATGCTGCGCTGCTTCCTCGAAGAATGCCTGTAATTCGGCAAACATATTTTTAAAAACAGGTATAACTGCCCCTATGTGGTCTATGGTCCATGGCCCTATATGCTCGATATAAGGATATACGACGGATTGAAGTTTGGTTTCGGGGCTCAGCCAGTATACCTGGTTGGCCAGCCATAGCACCACACTGTAAATTATTATAAATATAATACTGTACAGCACGATTCCTCCCAGTTTGTTCAGCCAGCCCAGCATCCCGAACTCGACTATCTTTTCCAGCATGATAGCGCCGAGCCGTACAACCAGGACAACACCGATAAAAAGGCAGATAAAACAGAAAATAGGTATCCAACGGGAATGGAGCTCCCAATGCTGCTGCACATATAAAGATGTAACCGCTGTGAGCTTGATCGCAACCGCCAATCCCAATGTCACGGCAACAAAGGAGAAAATAGCTACAATCAGTCCCCGGGTATAGCCCCTGTAAAGGGCAAAAACCATTATGGCGGCGAAAATGATGTCTATAGACATGAGAAAAGCAGTATTTCCGGACCCCACGTATCCGGAAATACCAGGTAAGTATCAGTTATTTAAGTAACTCTTTTACGACTGCTGAAATAGCTTTACCATCGGCTTTGCCAGCCAGTTGCTTGGTAGCTGCTCCCATTACCTTGCCCATATCGGCAGGTGAACTGGCGCCAACAGAGGCAATAATTGCCGCTACTTCTTTCTTCAGTTCTTCCTCGGTAAGTTGTTTAGGAAGGAAACGCTCGATCACTGCCAGCTCTTCTTCTTCCTTAGCCGCCAGGTCTTCCCTGTTCTGGGTACGGAAGATCTCCAGCGAGTCTTTCCTTTGTTTCGCCAGTTTCTGCAACAGCTTTTGCTCATCGGCTTCAGTCAGTTCTCCGCTTGCCCCTTCTGCTGTTTTTGCAACCAGGATAGCAGCCTTGATCGCGCGTAACGCACGCAGGTCTGCCTCTTTCTTTCCAAGCATCGCAGTTTTGATCTCTGCGTTAATGTTTGTTTCTAATGACATACGGTTAAGTTTAATGGATTATTGTCCTTCCGCCTTTTGTTTCTCCTGGAATTTCCTGAAGAAATCCTTGGCAAAATCTTTTAATTCCTGTGCCTGATCTTTATATGGTGTAGCCCTGGCATAAGTATCTGCCATTGTCATCATAGTCTGGAAGAAGAAATCAGCCATCTCATCTACCATCATATCTTTTGTCCAAAGATCAATACGTAAGGCAGCCCTTTCTGCCGGATCCCAGAAAGATACGATCATCCCTTTAGCTTTGATCATTCTTTCTTCCTTGTTATCAGTGGCGCTCCACTCGATCGATTCCGGGATCTTCTGATCATCCAATCCAACCTGGATCTTTATAGTAGACGTTGTGCTCATATTTTAAAATTAATGCGCAAAAATAGCCATACTCCGGCATTTTACGCGTGAAGTTGCTGTAATTACCCTATCATTATCCTGAAAAGCTCTTCTGCGGCCTTTTCCCAGCTTGTAAACGGCTGGATGCTCCCTTCTTTGTTTAAAAGCCGTGACCGTAGCATTTCATCTTTATATAATAAGCTCATTTTTTCGGACAGATCATCCTGGCTGGCCGGGTCGGCATACAAAACGGCGTCTCCTCCCACTTCCCTGGCTCCCTCACTGTCCAGCGCAATCACCGGCACTTTACAACGTTGGGCTGCCAGTACCGGCCATGCGAATCCTTCAAAACGAGGCGGGTAGATCAGCGCGTAGGCTGCTCCCACCAACGCCGCCACTGTTTGCAGGTCGGGGTTCTCCACAATAATTACATCCTGGCGGAACCTGTAGGTTTGCAGGGCGGTGATTATTTCCCCTCCCGCTGCCGTCTGACTCCCTGCCAGCACCAATTTGATATTGCTTCGTTGCCTTTTTTTCAGTGCCGAAAATGCTTTCAGCACCGGGATGATATTGTTGCGGGGATGTAAAGCTCCTGTGATCAGGAAAAACTCCGCCCCCTGGGCATATTGGCGTTTAACGGTTTCCCGGTCATCCCACTCCAGCGGCCTGAAATCCGGGCTCAGACCCGGGGTCAGCAACACTGTTTTACGGGAGGCCATCTTCAACTCCTCCTTCAGGGTGGCCGACAATGCCCCTATGCTATGGGCAATGGTAAAGTATTTCTGGCTGTTCTTCCTTAACCACTTCTGGTAAGCGGGAAGCTGGGTACCCGCTCCCTGCAGGTAAGAGAGATCGCGGATCAGCAAAGTTGCCGGTATTTTGCTCCTGAGGGGCAGGGAATCAAATCCCAGGTACCTGTCGGGCTTAAATGGCTTCATGGCTTTTACCAGCTGCCATTCCAGCCACCAGTAGTAGTGCCACGATCTGTCTCCCCTTCTCGGTAATACTACTGTAGTCACATTGGATGGAAATGTTAACCCGGCCGGCACATCCCCATCAAAAAAGCAGGTAAACTGGTGTTCCGGCTGCTGCCTGAACATCGCTGATAATATTTCGGTTGCGGCTAATCCTGTATCGGCAGGTTTATCCTGTCGTAAACAAGCGGCATTCACTGCAATTTGCATAACTGTTCCATTGTCTGCGAAGCAGCAAACCTACAAATTTTGGCCTGGATACAGTATAAAAACTACTGGTCAGATTTATTGGTCAGGTAGAAGACCTGGGGAGTGGCAATATTGGCTGAATTGCTTAAAGACACCAGGTTAATGGTCACTTCATAGGTTTTCAGCGGCTTTAAATGCTTCAGGGTAACGGTAAAGGGATTCGCCGTAATATCCGGGATATCGTCCTGCGGCAAAGGAATAACACCTGTTTCGGTAGCCACGTTCAGGGTAACTTTCACTCCTTTGGCCGGCATTTTGGAAGTTACGTTCACCTTGAGCGCATAGGTGCTGTCTTGCGCTACATTATATTTCTGGAGCTGTATTTCGGGTAATTCGAAGGCCAGCGACTCTTCCTGTTGATTATCCGGCTGCGTTTCGTTATGTTTCTTTTTGCAGGAAACAGCCACTATCAGCACCGTTAATAAGAAGGCAGGTATCCAGGTTTTCAATAACATATATTATAACATATCAATTAGGTGAAATTAGTTTTTTTTGACATATCTGTCAAATTTTACTTTTAACATCCAGCGCGTCCCGTAACCCGTTCCCTAAAAGATTGAACGCCAGAACCAAAACCATGATGGCAATCCCCGGCGCCAATGCCAGCAAGGGGTTATGGGTGATAATGAAATTGTAGTTTTCCTTTATCATAAGCCCCCAGGAAGGCTGCGGCGGCTGCACCCCTACCCCCAGGAAACTAAGTCCGGCTTCCACCACGATAGCTGTAGCAAAATTACCGGCGGCTACTACCATCACCGGCCCTATAATATTAGGCAGAATATGACGGGCAATGATCCTCAAATGGTTATAACCCAGCGCCCTGGCAGCTTCCACGTATTCCAGCTCCCTGATGGCCAGCACCTGTCCCCGTATCACCCTGGCCACTCCTACCCACATGGTAAGGCCCACGGCAATGAATATCTGCCAGAAACCCTTTCCCAGCGCCAGCGTCAGGGCAAATACCAGCAGCAAGGTAGGCATAGCCCACACTACGTTCACCAGCCACATGATCACATCGTCTGTCCGGCCTTTGAAGTAACCGGCCAACGCGCCCAATAATACGCCAATGCTAAGCGAAATGATCACGGCTATAAACCCAACGCCCAGGCTTACACGCGTACCGATCAGCAAACGGCTAAGGATATCCCGCCCGAATTTATCGGTACCTAGCCAATACGTTTTCCTGCTGATCCTTTCTTTGCTGATCAGCTCCCGCAGCGTTGCCGCCGGCAAAGGGTCCTGCACCGGCCTGCCGTACCAGACAAGCGTTAAAGGATATTTTTCTTCTTTGCTCGTTTGTTCATCCACATACCTTTGGATCACCAGCAAACTATCCCCGAATTTCCAGGATGTAAGCGGAATGTATGTCAGGTCAGAGGGTTGCCCGTATAAGAGTTTATGGAAGAAGGAAACCCTGGGTATAGCCTGTTCTTTTTTCATTTCAAGCATAGGAATACTGAAACCCGGATGCTGCCCTTCGATCTCTAGCACCATCCGGTCGGCATACGGCGTATTGTCGGGCGCCCACAGGTAAGCCCCAATGCTGATAATAACTGAAATAATAATAACAACTAAACCGGTAACAGCGCCCTTGTTCTTATATAAGCGTTTCCAGGAAGCAGACTGCATGTTCTTAATTTACCTGGCGGCCTTTCCACTGATAACTACCAAACTTGCCCAGCCAGCCAGCAATAACAATATACGGAATATGAAATATCTGCCCCGGTATAAACCAGACAAGCAACTCTGTTTTATTAAAAAACCTGGCTACCGGCAACAGGAAATAGAGTTCGAGCGTGATCTTGAATAAGAGAAGAATGAAGAACCATGGACGCCATACCGGCATAAAAATAACCATACAGCCCATCACCAGCAGGCCCAGGTTAAAAAGATAGACCAACACCAGCATCCAGGTGAGGCGTTTATCTTCATACTTATCGGCTTTCGACGACCAGCGGATACGCTGGTTCATGAAATCGCTGATAGTATCAACTGCCAGGGTTCTTACCACGGCATCTTCGCATTTAAGGTATTTTACTTTGTCGGGATAGGCGCTGTAGATCTTATACATCAACAGCATATCATCTCCCGACGCAATATTATCGATCCCCTTGAAGCCTCCTACTTCATAGAACGCGCGTTTTTCGTAGGCCAGGTTGGCTCCATTGCACATGGTACCCGAGGTAGACTGGGCTACTGCGCCGGTAATGCCCTGCATAGTCATGAAATCCAGCGACTGCAGGCGCTTGAACAGGTTATGTTCCTTATAAAAACTAACAGGTGCGGCAATGAACTTGGGTTGATGAAGTTCATAAAAATGCACCAGGGTCTCTATCCATTTAGGCCCCATTACACAGTCTGCATCCGTTGTTACGATCAACTCGCCTGTTGACCTGGCAATGGCTATCTCTATAGCTTTTTTCTTATAGGAGTTCAGTCTTTCTTCCTTATCGAGATGGTCGCTTAGCCTGAGCAGGTGAATATTCGGCGCTTTGGAACTGCTGATAATTTCGGCAGTGTTATCTGTAGAGAAATCGTCTATAATGATGACCTCCAGCAGCTTTGGATCATAGGTCTGCTGTTCCAGCGCATGGAGAAGATCTGGCAGGTTCTTCGCTTCATTCCTGGCGGGAATGATAACGGTAACGCTGGTGGTACCAGGGGTTTTAGTTTCCGGTATAAAGCTGCGAAGCCGTTTCCAGCCGAGGCTGTACCACAGCATCAATGCTCCATAACCTAAAGCCAGCGCAACTAATATTATTAAGAAAAAAAACATCCGGTTACTGAAGATTATTTTTAATGATAAGCCCTAACTCGGCGGATATTAACTGGTGTCCTTTATCCAATACCACGAGCCGGGAAGGGAATGTGCCGTCTAAAAACCGGCTGCCTAGTACCGGTGGAATTACACGGTCATATTTCCCAAAAACCAGGAGAGTAAAAACGTTATATCTGGCTAATAATTGTTTGCAATGCTTTTTGTCCGGCATCATCCTGCGTAAGTTGGTCCATACATTGTATACCAGTTCCCGCTTTACAGGTTCGTTCATCCGGTGCAATGCAAACTTATAAACGCTCTGATTCAGTAGTCCCAGTCGCTTCCATGTATTCAGCAAGGCGAAGAATAAAGCGGGATGATAAGTGTTGTATTTAAACAGCCAGTTACCTACAGACGTTTGAGTAACAAACATATGCCACGGATTGTTTTTAAGTCCGTCGGCTGCTGCCAGTACCAGTCTATCTATTTTTTCAGGCATCAGTTCCACAACACATAAAGATAATCGTCCGCCCATGCTATAGCCTAATAATGAAAACCTTGTGAAATTGAACTGTTTCAATACCGCATCAATAACGGCTTGCAGGTCGTCTTTCCGGAACACCCTGTTTTCATGCCAAAGGGTTTGACCATGCAATGGCATATCTAAAGCTACGATCGTAAATACATCTCCTAAAGTGGTTGCCAGGCTGGCAAAATGTGCCGCACTTTCACCAAAACCATGCAAACAGATTAATAGGTCTTTGCCGCTACCATCAACGATACCGTGAAAGACACTGTTCAGATATGGAAGATAAAAATCGGACATTAGGGAACAATGATAAGCAAAAAAGCAGAAAATGGGGGAACCTGCGGGGCAAGGATTAACTTATCTATAACATTCTGAAGCATGATTTATTCCAGCACTTTTTGATTTAACAGCTCTTTTGCGCTCCGCTATACTTTTTTCGTTAAATTACATAACTACCAAAAATCAGATAACATGGACGCAACAGTTGAAAATAAGACTGCGCTTAAAGGCGCTGAATTCCTGGTAAAGGAAAGTGCTCCTGAAGAAGTTTTTACCCCCGAAGATTTTTCGGAAGAACAACTGATGATCAAAGACATGGCCGACCAGTTCATCAGCAAGGAGATCACACCGATAGTTGAAAGGATCGACAAACTGGAAGAAGGATTGATGCCGTCGTTACTTGAAAAAGCCGGGGAACAAGGCCTGCTCGGCGCCTCTTTCCCTGAAGAATACGGGGGACTGGGTAAAGATTTTGTTACCGCAACTATTATCAATGAAGGGCTGGGTGCAGGTCACTCCTTCTCCGTTGCCATGGCTGCACATACAGGTATCGGCTCCCTGCCGATCCTCTATTTTGGTACTAAAGAACAAAAGGAAAAATATATCCCTAAACTGGCAACCGGCGAAATGAAAGGAGCTTATGCCCTTACAGAACCAGACAGCGGGTCTGACGCCCTGGGAGCCAAAACCACTGCAAAACTCACTGAAGACGGCAAATTCTATGTACTGAATGGCCAGAAAAGCTGGATCACCAATTCCGGGTTTGCCGATGTATTTACAGTGTTTGCAAAAATAGACGGAGAAAAATTCACCGCCTTCATCGTAGAGAAAGGAACGCCAGGTTTTACGCTGGGAGCCGAAGAACATAAAATGGGGATCAAAGGATCATCTACCCGCCAGATCTATTTCCAGGACGCCAAAATTCCTGTAGAAAATGTGCTGGGCGAGATAGGAAAAGGCCACCTCATTGCCTTTAACATCCTGAATATTGGCCGCCTGAAACTTTGCGCCGCCGCTATAGGCGCCGCCAAAAAATGTATTAATACTTCCGTTCAATACGCCAATACACGTACCCAGTTCAAACAACCCATCGCCAACTTTGGCGCCATCAAACACAAACTAGCAGAAATGGCTATACGTACCTGGGCTTCAGAAGCTGCCCTTTTCCGTACAGCCCAACTGATAGACGATAAAGAAAGAGAACTGCTGGCCGCCGGCAAACCATTCAATGAAGCCTTGCTCGGCGCCGCAGAAGAATACGCCGTGGAATGCGCCATCCTGAAGGTGAATGGCTCCGAAGTGCTGGACTTCGTAGTGGATGAAGGAGTACAGATCCATGGCGGTAACGGGTTTAGCGATGAATACATCATTTCCAAAGCATACCGCGATTCCCGCATCAACAGGATATTTGAAGGAACCAACGAGATCAACAGGCTACTCACTCTTGACATGACACTGAAACGCGCCATGAAAGGAAAGATCGACCTGATGACCCCTGCCATGAACGTACTTAAAGAGTTAATGGATATTCCTGATTTCGGAAGCGACGATGAAACGCCCTTCGCCAAAGAAAAGAAACTCATCGCCAATTTCAAGAAAGCGATCCTTATGACCGCAGGTGCAGCAGCCCAGAAGCTGATGACGAAGCTGGAAAATGAGCAGGAAATACTGATGGATATAGCCGATATGGCCATTGAAACCTTTGTTGCAGAAAGCGCCCTGCTCAGGCTCATCAAACTTACCAACAGCAAGGGAGAAGATGCCGCCGCATTGCAGGCCGATATGGTAAGAACTTACCTCTACGATGCTGCAGATAAGATCAATAAATCCGGCAAAGACGCTATCAACGCATTCGCAGAAGGCGATGAACAACGTATGATGCTCTTAGGCCTGAAACGATTCACCAAAGCCGAAGCATTCAATAGC
This sequence comes from Chitinophaga terrae (ex Kim and Jung 2007), assembly GCF_900107795.1. Taxonomy (GTDB): domain Bacteria; phylum Bacteroidota; class Bacteroidia; order Chitinophagales; family Chitinophagaceae; genus Chitinophaga; species Chitinophaga terrae. The sequence continues at coordinate 93,331 of NZ_FNRL01000002.1, read as the reverse complement.
AAAGAAGCCCGCAGAAGGATTGCCGATAAACTGATCAGCGAAAACAAGTACCCCTGGTAACGGCTATCAGTAATAAATTTTTAAAGGAACGAAGAAAGAAAACAATATCCCTTGTTTATTCTTCGTTCCTTTTTTCATAGTACGCTATTTCTCCCTGCCCCTAATTATCTTTACAGTTCTATATTGATATTGATGACAGGGTTTATGCGATCTCCAAAAGTACTCTTTACTACACTGTTAATATTGTTTGCTATAGTTGCTGATTGTCAGGTGTCCATCAGGTTAGCTCAACCGGCAAGAGAACAGAATAATGTTAATACCTCAAAGCAATTCATTGCAGGCCGTACCTGCGTGGGTTGCACGATCACCATTAACGACGATACCGTACATGTTTACAGCACAGGGACCTTTGCCGCCAGATACGAACTGAATACCGGCCGTAACACCTTTGTAATCACCGCAACCAGCCCCGATAACGAAACGGCTTCCAGGAGCGTAACCTTTTACTACAACCCGGTTCCCCCGCCTGTGGCAACCCAGGCATTCAGGATAGATTTCATGGAGATAACGCCTGCAGGGAACCTGCAACTGATGCCGGGCGATGTACTGCATATCCGTATGAAAGCCCAGCCAGGCAATACAGCTACATGGATCAACAACCAGCCACTTAAAGAATTGCCGGCCTCGCAAACCAACGGTGTTCCCGGTTACTATACCGGCAGCTACACGCTGCAACCCAGCGACTCCCTGCTGAACGGCAGGATAATTGCCCGCCTCTATAACTCATCAGGCAGCGTAGCTACACTTGCCAGCCCTAACAGGTATAGCATGCTGAATACCGATATGCCATTAACCGGCCGCACATTGGACAACATGACCTATCTCGTGGCCAGCCCCTTTGGCGACCGCCTGGGACCTGATAAGATCGGCTACCTCGACAAAGACGTACTACTGCATGTAGTAGGGAAACAGAACGATTACTATAAAGTAAGATTATCTTCCTCCCAATATGCCTACATACCAGAACCCTTGCTGGATACAGAGATCCCCCAGGAAGAACTGCCGGTGAGCGTTGCAGAGAATGCACAGACCTGGAGCGACGAAAAATTCGATTATATATCACTGGAGCTCTCAGATAAACTACCCTACCTTTCTACCCAGCGGGTAGACGACAGGAAGATCATTGTAGATATCCACGGGGCGTATGCCGATAAAGCATTAAGTACGGCCTTAAACGGAACGAAGGAAATAAAGGCCATTGCATGGGGGCAGCCATATCCGGACCTTTGCCGGCTGGTGATCTCGCTGAAGCACGAACCCTGGGGATACCAGATTTACTATACAGGCAACAAATTAACGGTGAAGGTTAAACGCCTTCCAGAACGCCCTTCTCTAAAAAACCTGGTAATAGGGCTGGATGCGGGGCATGGTGGAAGCAACCCCGGAGCTACCGGCCTGACAGGCGCTGTAGAGAAACAATGGACCCTGAACATCGCCCTTCGGTTAAAGGCTTTGCTGGAAAGAGAAGGAGCTACCGTGATCCTATCGCGGAATTCAGAAAAATTCGTTGCGAACGAAGACCGGCTCTCCTTTTTTAGAAGAGCCGATCCGGATCTTTTATTAAGCATTCATTTCAATTCTTCCGTCAATCCTGTAGATGTAATGGGTACCGCCACTTATTACAAACACCCGTTCTGCGAACCGCTGAATGCAGCTATTCATGCGCGGTTGCTGGAAACAGGGTTAAAGGATTTCGGCAATAACGACAACTTCAATTTCATACTGAATAACCCAACAGAATTTCCCGATGCGCTGATAGAAACCCTGTTCCTCAGCAACCCGGGGGATGAAGAAAAGTTATTACAACCAGCCTTCCAGCAACTCCTTGTAGAAAAAATAGTACAGGGGCTGAAAGATTACATGGCAAGGCTGAACGCGCAGCGTTAACCGTTACTTCAGTTGCTGCAGATATGCCGACAACCGGTTAATAGACGCGGCCACTACGCCGATCTGTTGCTGGGCTTCCGTCCATCTGCGTTGCTCAATCGCTTCCCTCACGCCTGGGATGGTTTTAACGCCATAGCCGGTATAAAAACCTGGCGCATATAACGTATGCTTATACCAGGACCTCGAAGGCAACCCGGCTTCATTGAGCAATTGCTGCTCTGCCTTGTAGATGCCTTTATTAACAGGCGCATTGGCTGATGAAGCGGTGAAAGAGAGTGATGAGGTTACGCTGTCGAGGTTGGCCAGGGCGTTCTGTAATGAAGAAAAATCCAGGTATGGAACCAACGATTTGCTTCCCGGTGCGGCAAGATGTTTGGCTGTATCTGTAGCGATCCTGTAATAGTTTTTGGCGATCAGCTGGTTCTCTAACAGGGTAGCCTCTCTCATGGAAGTGGTGAGTTCCACCAGTTCGTTCACATACCCATTAACGGTTTCGTATAAACGACGGAAATCAAAAGGCGCCACTTCCGCGTTGGCCAGTCTTAATACCGTATGCCCTGCAGCTTTGGATAATGTTTCCCCATAATAAAAACCGGGATCTTTAAACCTGGAATAATCGTCGTACGAGTCGTATATGCTATGATACTCGCCCCCCACGTCTTCTCCCCCAAACCCAAGGTCTAAAGACGGAATGCCCAGGTGCTGGAGGAATGAAGAATAATCGGAACCCGATCCCATTGCCCCGATGTTCATATACAGCTTGGCCAGCCTGTCTTTCTTTTGCTTTACAGAACCAGCTTTCAGCACATCGTTAGCCTGTTTCCTTTCCAGGAGGTTTACCTGGGTTTGCGGATCAATTATTTCCTTCGCTACTTCATTAACCAGCGTTTCCAGGGCATGCGAGCCGCTGGCGTTGAAATAACCACGCCCGTTGTTATCAGAGTTGATATAGGCAACTGCTTTCTCTTTCAGTTCTGCCGCATGCTCTTCTACCCACTCGGTAGATCCCAGCAACCCGGGTTCTTCCCCATCCCAGGCGCAATAAACGAGGGTACGTTTAGGTTTGATGCCTTGCTTATATAACGCGCCGATTGCCCTGGCTTCTTCCAGCAATGCAGCCAGTCCGCTTACAGGATCGGCAGCGCCGTTCACCCAGGCGTCGTGGTGATTGCCTCTTATTACCCACTGATCAGGCGCTTCGGAGCCTTTAAGGGTAGCTATTACGTTGTGGCAGGGCTTTATATCCCAGTTAAAGGAAAGCTTCAGATGTACTTTGGCATTCCCTCCTCCAATATGGTAAGTAAAAGGTAAAGCCCCTTTCCAGTCGTCTGGCGCTACGGGGCCGTCCAAAGCTTTCAGCAGGGGCGCGGCATCATGGTAGCTGATGGGCAGCACCGGGATCTTCAGCAGGTTGATGGCCTGTTCGCGCTGTATCCTGGCTGCATTGGCAGTAGCGCCTACGTTAGGGGTAAGCGGGTCGCCCGGATGGATAACAATATCCATTACCGATCCTCTCTGTACCCCAAATTCATTTTTAAAGGCGCCTGCAGGATATACGTCGCCAGCATAGTAGCCATCTTCCTTAGGATCAGAATAAATAATGCACCCGATAGCCCCATGCTCCTGGGCTACTTTGGGTTTGCTTCCCCTCCACGACCTGCCATATTTGGCGATCACTATCTTTCCTTTCACATCGATCCCCGTACGGGCCAGGTATTCATAATCTTCCGGCAAGCCGAAATTGACATAGACCAGCGAGCCTTCCACATCGCCATCCGCACTCCAGGCGTTGTAGGTCGGAAGCTGCCCTTCCTGGCCTGAAGTAGCGTCTTCTTTCAGGGCCGGCTCTTTTAATACGGCTTTATAGGTAGTGGGGCCTGTCATTTCCAGCACCCTTTCTTTTGGTGTAGGAAAAAGCACCTGGTAGGTTTCGATTTTTGCATCCCAGCCGTAGCTCCTGAATCTTTTAACCAGGTCTTCCGCCAGGGCAGCCCCGTTTTCAGACCCGATATGATGAGGTTTTGCTGAAAGCGATTTGATGGTTTCTCCAATGTGAGTACGGCTGAGCTCTTTATCAAACCGTTGTTCAATTGCAGCCTGGCGGGCGGCGTCTTTAAATCCCAGCATTTTTTGCTGTGCGTTGGCCAGGGAGGTAAAGCAGGTAAAAAACAGCAGGAAACTGGTAGAATTGGTTGAAAACATATATAAAGATTAAGTTGTCAGGGTTGGTGGCGGGTAGTCACAATATATAAAAATTTATGCGGATAACTTTTGGTTATGTTCCATAAACACAGATTATAGGGCAAATAGTCTACTTAGCCAGTAGATTAATCTATATTTGTAAATCCTTTCATAGCTTTAATGCCCGAAAACGGAACTTTAATGTAAAAAAATATTTATATGGGTAATGCGATTCAGGAGTTCAACGACTATCGTGCTAAGATGAATGAAGTAATTCTGGGCAAGCAAAATAAGGTGATCAACCGCTTGTTTAACCTGGATACAAATACCTATGCTGAAGGCGCTTTAAGCACCAAAACCAAGGAAATGTTAGGGCTGGTAGCCTCAATGGTATTAAGATGCGACGATTGTATCAAATACCACCTGGGAAAAGCGTACGAGCAGGGAGTAACTACTGAGGAAATGTACGAGATCTTTGCTGTGGCCAATATTGTGGGCGGAACTATCGTCATCCCGCATACCCGTAGGGCGGCTGAGTACTGGGAAGAATTACAGGCACAATGATCCTGATAAATACCCTTATCTATCGTAACTTTACAGACCAATAATATATTATATCTTTAATTCATACAAATGTCAACAGCAACTATAGCTCCGCAGGCAGCACTAACAGCCAAAGACTTTGCAACGGACCAGGAAGTACGCTGGTGCCCTGGCTGCGGCGACTATTCTATACTTAAACAGGTTCAGACCGTAATGCCTACTTTGGGTATTCCCCGCGAAAATATTGTGATAGTTTCCGGTATTGGTTGTTCTTCCCGTTTTCCATACTACATGAACACTTACGGTATGCACTCGATCCATGGTCGTGCTACTGCCATTGCATCTGGTTTGAAAGCCACCCGTCCTGAACTGAGTATCTGGATTGTAACGGGCGATGGAGACGGGCTTTCTATCGGCGGTAACCATACCATTCACCTGCTGCGCCGTAATTTCGATGTAAACGTGATGTTGTTCAACAACCAGATCTATGGTCTGACAAAAGGACAATATTCTCCTACTTCTGAAAAGAACAAGGTAACCAAGTCGACCCCTATGGGAAGTATCGACCATCCTTTCAACCCTATGGCGCTGGCGCTGGGGGCTGATGCTACCTTTATTGCCAGGAGTATGGACCGTGATCCGAAGCACCTGCAGGAAATGCTGAAACGCAGCCATGCACATAAAGGCGCTTCTTTCCTGGAGATCTACCAGAACTGTAACATCTTCAATGATGGCGCATTCGAGGTATTCACGGAAAAAGGTACAAAAATGGAGGAAACCATTTTCGTTGAGCAGGGGAAACCGCTGGTTTTTGGAGCACAGAAGAACAAAGGCGTTCGTCTGGATGGCCTGAGACCGGTAGTAGTAGAACTGGGCGCCGAATATTCAGAAAGCGACCTGTGGATCCACGACGAAAACGACTTCTATAAGGCGCAATTGCTGACCAGGATGTTCGACGATCCGAGGATCGAAGGCCATTTGCCTCGTCCTTTTGGGGTATTCTACCAGGGATTCCGTCCAAGCTACGAAGAAGTGATGGAAGCACAGTTATCTGAAGCCCTCGACAGGAAAGGCGCCGGCAATCTCGATAAATTGCTGGCCGGCAACGAAACCTGGGAAATCAAATAGTTCCTTCCGGATAAAATTTATGGGAATGGGTTGGCTGCTAGCCAGCCCATTTGTTTTTTAGGAATAAAAAAAGTGGATCAGCTAAAAGCCAACCCACTGAATATTTTAGGTACAAAAGCGATCAATGCGTCAACGCCACATCAAAAAGCATTTTGTAAAGCAATACTACGCCAAAGATGATCATACTGATACCTGCTATCCTGTTAAGCCATTCTACGTTGTTAAGCGTGAGTTTATGCCTGATCTTATCTGCCACAAAAACTTTCAGGATATCAGCGGAAAGTACAAGGCTTAAGCAGATTGTATACATTACGATACGGTGCCCCGAGGAAGTGGCGGCATTGGCCACGCATACGCCCAACCAGAAAATGATCACCCCGGGATTGAGGGTATTCATTAAAAAGCCGGCCAGCCAGATCTTCAGGTAGTCGTGGGTCCTGAACATTTCAGGTTTTTCTTCGCCGGTGCTGATCTTTACTTTCTTAAAGATCAAGCCGTAGATGCCCATTCCTATTAAAAGTACGCCGCCGCAGATCCCTATTGTTTTTTTGTATTCTTCCAGGCCGGTGATAAAAGCGGTAGCCAGGTTGCCCGTCAATACAAACATAATATCGCTAAGCGACACACCCAGCGCGAAGCTGATGCCTGCCTTAAAGCCATTATTAATGCTATATTTTATAATCGCGAAGATTACGGGGCCAACGGATAATGAAAGAAACACTCCAAGCCCTAAACCCGCTACAATTGCTGCTACCATGCTAATAAATTCCGTATCCGGGTGCTTACTTAATGCTTAACTGTTTTCCCAGCCAGAAATTTTTCCCAATCCTTCAGCTTATCGCCTTTCATCACACGCGGGAACTTATTCATAGCACCTTCCTTTCCTTTGCAACGCAGGTAATCAATAAACACATCATTAGGCAGTATTTCTACAAACACCTCTTTTAATGCTGCTGATCTTTCCACTGCATAGTCGTCATTCACTTCACAAAGGGTCTGGTCGATGATCTCCCTCACTTTCTCAACATCTACGCCAGGTGAATCTGTACCGATATACCAACGATGGGCAAATAAATTCTGATAAGGGAATCCAGCCACTGTAAATTCCTTGATAGTAATGCCCAGTTTTTTCTGCACATTGTCTATCGCTTTATTCATATTGTCGATGCTCATGTGCTCCCCGCATAAGCTGAGGAACTGCTTGGTACGACCTACTATGACAATCTCATGTTCTTTTACGGAGGTGAATTTAACCACATCCCCTATGAGGTAACGCCATGCGCCTGCGCAGGTCGACAGCATTACGGCATATTCCACATCTTCCACTACTTCGTGGACCATGTAAGACTTAGGATTTGGTTTAACTTCCCCTTCAGCGTCGAAGTTCTCCTCGTTGAAAGGGATGAATTCAAAAAAGATTCCAGCATTAAGGACGAGCTTGATCCCTTTGGTGCCAGGGCGGGCCTGGAATCCAAAAGAACCTTCGGAAGCCATATAGGTTTCAATGAACGCTATCGGCTTGCCCAACAGTTTCTGGAAGCTGTCCCTGTATGGTTCGAAAGACACTCCTCCATGGATATAAACTGCCAGGTTTGGCCATATTTCGTGGATGTTCTTAACTCCGTGATATTTGATGATTTCCTCCAGTACGATCTGTACCCAGGCCGGAACGCCGCAAACCGTACCTACATCCCAGTCTTTTGCTTTACGGACAATGAGGCGTATACGTTGTTCCCAGTTCGGGCGGCGCGAGATCTTCCCGCCTGGTTTGTAGAACCTGCGGAACCATTTCGGGATATTTTTGGCCTGGATGCCGCTCATATCTCCCTCGTAATAATCGCCTTTTTCGTATAAGGAAGTAGTTCCTCCCAGCATGAGGATCCCTTTTTCAAAGGAGCGGGGAGGGATGTTGAAGTTAGCCATTGAGTACAACTGCTTTACTCCAACCTTTTTCACCGTTTTAAGCATTGCTTTGGTAACGGGAATATGTTTGCTGGCAGATTCGGAAGTGCCAGAACTTAATGCGAAATACTTGATCTTTTCGGGCCAGCTTACATTAGCTTCCCCCTGAAGGCACCTGTACCACCACTCTTTGTGCATTTTTGAATAGTTATGCACGGGTACTCTCTCCTTGTATTGCCCTATGAAGTTGGGACTATCTAAAATTTCCTGGAAGCGATAGTGTTGTCCGAACTCAGTCTCTTTGGCTTTTTCCAACAACCTGTGCAGTACCTGCAGCTGGTATTGGCGAGGCGTTCCTAATTTAAATGTGAACTTCTTCCTGATGCGCAGTGACCTGGAAATAAGATTACCTATAATGGCCATTAACTTTCCCTCTCTTTAAATTGAATTACAAAAATAAGTGGAATCTTGAATATAAGTCGATTGATAATTTGGAATTACCAGGTTGAGCTATCAATAAATCTTATATATAATACAATTATTCAAAATGTTGGCTACATTCCCAATCTATTATTCGCAATTCGTGCCTAACTTTACAGCATGTTAAAAGCAACTTTACTCAAAGCTACTGAAGCCAGCGGAAAAATACTGCAACAATATTTCGACGGCCCCTTTGAAGTTACCAGCAAAAGCAGTATAAACGACCTGGTAACGGAAGTGGACAAAAAATCGGAAGAAGCTATTATCGCCGTAATTAAAGAAACTTATCCTGATCACTTCATTCTCAGCGAGGAAGTAGGTGAGCTGAAATCCGCCAGTAGCGTAAAGTGGATCATTGACCCGATAGACGGTACTGTAAATTTTGCCAATGGCATACCACTCTGCTGCATCTCCATCGGGGTGGAAAAAGACGGGGAAATCATCCTGGGCGCTGTTTACAACCCGTTCATGAATGAGCTTTTCGTTGCAGAAAAGGGCCAGGGCGCAACCCTGAACAACAGGCCAATCAAAGTATCCTCCAAAACCAATATCGAACAAACCTGTTTGGTTACCGGTTTTCCATATCAATGGCAGGATATGCCCAATAACCCGCTCCAGGCATTCGAAACTATCGTAAAGAAAGGAATTCCTGTACGCCGGCTGGGTTCTGCAGCAATAGACCTTTGCTGGGTAGCCTGCGGCAGGTTCGACGGGTTTTATGAGCATCACCTCCAACCATGGGATTCGGCAGCCGGTTCACTGATCGTTACCGAAAGCGGTGGCAGGATCACCGATTTCTCCGGCAACCCTTATTCCCCTTATCAAAAACAGGTACTGGCCACCAATGGCCATATACACCAGGCATTGCAAGATCTCGTAAACGGTAAATAAGTTTTCGGAAACATGGAAGAAAGAACAGAAATACAAGACCTGGGAGAATTCGGATTGATCGATTATCTCACCCGGAACATAGAGATACAGAACGCCAGCACCGTACTGGGAGTAGGCGACGACGCCGCAGTGATAGACCATTTCGGAAAACAAACGGTTGTCAGCACTGATATGCTGGTAGAAGGCATTCACTTCGACCTGATGTATACCCCCCTTAAACACCTGGGGTACAAGTCGGTGGTCGTAAACCTGTCTGACATCTATGCGATGAATGCTACCCCTACCCAGATCACTGTCAGCATTGCTTTCTCCAACCGTTTCTCGGTAGAAGCGCTGAACGAGTTCTATGAAGGCGTTTATGCCGCCTGTGAAAAATATGGAGTAGACCTGGTAGGCGGCGATACCAGCAATTCGCAAAAAGGATTCATTATCAGCGTTACCGCTATAGGCGAAGTAACGCCAGACCAGTTCGTAAAACGGTCTACCGCCCAAAAAGGCGACCTGCTTTGCGTATCAGGCGATCTGGGCGCTGCATATCTTGGCCTCACCCTCCTGGAAAGAGAGAAAAAAATATTCCTCGAAAGCCCGGGAGTAAAACCAGACCTGGAAAACCAGACCTATATCATTGGCCGCCAGTTAAAACCTGAAGCCAGGAAAGATATCATAGAATTCCTGCAGCAGGAAAACATTGTTCCTACCGCCATGATGGACATCAGCGATGGTTTAAGCTCAGAGATCCTCCATATTGCCAAACAAAGCAACCTTGGCGTTGTATTGTATGAAGAAAAGATTCCCATTGCCCAGGAAAGCAGGGAAATAGCCCTTAAGTTCGGGTTAGACCCCACTGCCTGCGCATTAAGCGGCGGAGAAGATTATGAACTGCTGTTCACCATGAAACAGGAGGATTACGATAAGATCGTGCTGAATGAACAGATCAGCGTTGTAGGTTACATGGCCGATATTTCAGAAGGCGCCCATATTATAACCAAAGGCGGGAATAAATTCAAGCTGGTGGCGCAGGGATGGAATGCTTTCAAACAATAAGTATACTCTAATTCTGACAAGACACCCGGCCTTCATAGCCGGGTGTTCTTTTTTATATCCTATTTCGATACTTCAACAGGGATCACAGGGCTGTTATGCGTAGGCGGCAGATCGCCCGCAAATACCGAGAACTTTAACTGGTATTTGCCAGGTTTTTCCGGCGCCACTACCTCCAGGCTCACCAACCGTCTTAACATCGCTGTTTCAAGGGTTGTAGCCAGTTTCACCGCCGGCAACGAAGTGTCTTTATTTTTAAAACCATACCCTATAACAGGTTCATTATCCCTGTCGAGCTGGATAGGCTGGCGATACTCGTTAAACGGCTGCAATACCACGCTTATATGCTCTCCCGGCCGTGCTTTGATCTGCTTCAACGCCGGTTTGAACTGGATCCTGGAATAAGAATAATAAGCAGTATCCAGGTAATAATCCCATACTCCATGAACGGTTTTAAGACTGTCTGTAACCGGGATGCCCGCGCCGGGATCAAATACTACCATCACAGGATGGCCCCATAACTGCGTTTCTGTATCCCAGTAATTATATTGGCTTCTGCGCGAATACTGGTTATTAAGGCTATAGGAGAGATTACCAGTGTAGAACATGTATTTGGAAGGAAGCTGGTAACTGTTGATAAATACAACCGGTCTTCCCTGGGCCTTTGCCGCCACTGCAGCTGTCCATTTCTTATTATCATGCACTTCCGGCCGTATCTCCACCCCCGGCACGAAATTCCAGACCAGGTAAACCCTCACCGCCAGCACCAGCAACAATGTTACTGGCAAAGTGTAAAGCAGCCATTTCTGCGTCAGTTGTTTACGTACCACCGCCTGGTGAGCCAACACCATAACCGGGGTAAATAACATCACCGTCCAGTTGGCCTCTACACGGCCCTTAAAAGTACTGACCAGGAAAAAACCAAGTACGCCGATGGTACAGAACTTCAAGGCTCTTTCAAAGGCGTTCTGCAAAGGACTTCTGAAAGCATAATACAATATCAGCCAACCTACTACAGGACCAAATAAAGCCAACTGGCCCGCCAGGTAATCCAGCGAAAAGCTGATGTCGTAAGCCGCTGCATTACGCTCCACCAGGTGATATTGCAGCGATGGGAAATCGTGCGTGTACTGCCAGTAAATATGCGGGAAGAATAATAAGGTAGTAAGAAGACAGGCTACCCAGAATTTAAAAACCTTCAGCAGGTTGATATTCGAAAGCAATGTAAAGAAGACCAGCAATACGCCATGGTATTTGCTGTAGAACATCAGCGCCATGGAAAGCCCCAGCAACAGCGTATTCTTCCAGCTTTGTTCATTCAGGAACAACTTGTATATCCAGAAATAAACGGCTGCAAAAAAGATCAGGGGCACATCCGGTACAGCTAACATTCCTCCTACCTGCATGGCGCCCATAGCGCCGATTAACAGGTAGAACAGCTTCATATCTTTAAACGCGATCAGCCGGGCCGTTATCCATAATGTCAGCGTATTCAGCATAACAACCAATAGCCGTACTCCCAGCTCGTTATGAAAAATTCCGTAGCCGATCTTGATCAGGAGCGCGATCATGGGCGGGTGATCGAAATACCCCCAGTCAAGGTGCTGGGAATACACCCAGTAATATGCTTCGTCGTCCCAGAGCTCTGAAAAGCCGGCCTGTAAAAGCCCTAACACCAACCATCCCAGCAAAAACAAATTCAGATACTGGTTCTTCCTAAAAAAACTACTAGATGCGCTCATTCCATGCTGTATTGATCTACCTGCGAAGATAAAATTATTAACTGTATAGCACCGTATTCCAGTTCCCGTCTATCGCTACCATATCTGATCTGCAACCTGCTTCGATCCTGCCCATTTGCCTGCCCCATTCGCCTACATTTGCCGGATATAACGAGGCCATTCTCAGCGCTTCTTCCAGTTCTATCCCTACCTTTTCCACACAATTCCTTACCGCTTTTGCCATAGTAAGCCGCGAACCCGATAAAACGCCTGTAGCGCTTACATACCTGTCGGCTTCTTTGATATAAATATATCCCCCTTCCCTGTTCTCCTCCACCGCATCTGTGATCAGGAACAGGCGCTCTTTCATGATCTTTTTGCTGATACGGATAGATGCGAAATCGACATGCACCCCGTCGGCCACTATGCTGGCGCTAACCGCCGGATGATCGTACACAGCGCCCACAAGGCCAGGCGCCCTGCTTTCGAGCGGCGACATAGCATTGAACAGGTGTGTGGCATTGTGAATTCCCTGGTCAAAAGCCGTATATGCTTCCGCGTAAGTTGCGTTGCTGTGTCCTGCAAATATCACGATTCCCGCGTCCCTGAGCTGCTTCACCAGGGCAGGATCGCAGCATTCAGGCGCCAGGGTGATCATTTTCACCACATCTCCCCCATTCGAAAGTATCCAGTCTATATCCTGTTGAGATGGTGAATGAATATATTGTTCGAGATGCGCTCCTTTTTTCTTCGGGTTAATGAACGGTCCTTCCAGGTGCAGGCCCAATACCCCGGTCAGCCCCTGTTTCCAGTATTCTCTTACCGCTTTCATGGCGTTCAGCATCACCTCTTCTCCTATGGTAGCCACTGTAGGCATTATCCAGGCGGCGCCGCCTGCCTTGCTGTAATTTACCGTAGCTTCCAGCGCGTCAACAGACGGATATAAAGAAAACACCTTGCCATTACCCCCGTAGATCTGCAGATCAATGAAAGCGGGAGCCAGTAAAGCCCCTTGCAGGTCTACCCGGTTGGCCGACTGCTGAAGCTCGTTCATCGGAACGAGGGCTGTTATCAGGCCATTTTCAGTTGTCACCGCATGTTGTTCCAAAATCTTTTCTCCAGTAAAAATCCGGGCATTGACGTAGGTTACAGACATAGTTAAAGTTTTTAGGTTGTTTCGTATAGTTCCAGCGGCAAACCGTCAGGATCTGTAAAAAAGGTAAACAGTTTGCCGGTATGAGGGTCTGTTCTGACAGGCTCTGTGACTACTCCCCTGGCATTCAGTTCCCGCACTGCTTTATTGATATCCTCTACAGAAAAAGCCAGGTGCCTTAAGCCCAGGGCCTCAGGGCGGCTCGAACGCGGAGGCGGATCGGGGAAGGAAAAAAGTTCGATGATGTAATGCCCGTTCAGCGCAAGATCCAGCTTCCAGGAATCCCGCTCCATCCTGTATACTTCCCGGATCACAGAAAGGCCCAGGGTTTCAGTATAAAATGTTTTGCTACGCTGGTAATCTGAGCAGATGATGGCGATATGATGAACTGCTTGCAGCAACATAATCTTTATGGTAAAATAGTAAAAGAATCGGCATCTTTAAGGAAGGGCAGCCGGGCCCTGGTATCGTTCAGCTGTTCACGCTGAAGGGTATACGTAAAAATATCTTCTTCCCCGGATTTCCTGTAAATGATCTCTCCCATCGGGTCTATCAGGCTCGATTCACCGCTGTGATATATCTTATTTCCATCTTCCCCCACTCTATTCACTCCAACAACAAAACACTGGTTTTCAATCGCTCTTGCCTGCAATAAGGTGGTCCAGGCAGTTTTCCTTCTTTCAGGCCAGTTGGCCACATAAACCAGGAGATCGTAGGCCGGTTCGTTGGTAGCCGGCTGGATATTATTTCTTGTCCATACAGGGAAACGGAGATCGTAGCAGATATTCAGGTTTATTTTCCAGCCTTTTACCTGTGCGATGAGCCTTTTATCGCCTGCCTGGTAATGTTCATGCTCGCCGGCATAACCAAACAGGTGGCGTTTATCATAAGTGCCGAACTGCCCGTTGGGCAGCATCCAGATAAGGCGGTTAAAGTATTCGCCATTCTCTTCAATGATCAGGCTACCGGTGATGATTATACGTTTTGATGCCGCCTTGCTGCGCATCCAGTTAACAGCGCTGCCGTCCATTGTTTCAGCCAGTTTTTCCGGCTGCATGCTAAAACCGGTGCTGAACATTTCCGGGAGTATCACTACTTCCGTTCTTTCGATACTGTCGATCTTCTCATCAAACATCCGGAGATTGGCTTCTTTGTTCTCCCAATGCAGATCAGACTGGATCAATGTTACTTTCAGGTCAGACATCGCAAAAGATTAAGGGTATCAGAAACTATCCTGGTGATCGTTGTGTATTTTTTCCAGGGCATCCTGGATCAGATCCTGCTCAAATCCCCTTCCTACCAGGTATTGGATCGTTTTATATTTACGTTTCAAAGGAGGTTCTTTCTGTAACGATAAATATTTCTTTTCAGCCAGTTTCTCCAGCACTTTAATATAGTCGTTGTCGTCGATTTCCTCCATTGCTTTTTTAATACAATAGGGAGATACCTGCCGCTGCTTCAGTTCCATGAGGATCTTTTTCCGTCCCCAGTGTTTGATGCGAAATTTCCCCCCTGCAAAAGCCCTGGCAAAGCGTTCTTCATTCAGGAAATTATCGGCTATAAGCGCGGCAATGGCTTCATCCACGGCTTCGCCTCTCAGTCCCAGTTCCAGGCACTTATATTTTGTTTCCTGGTGACTGCGTTCCTGGTAGGCGCAAAATTGCCTGAGTTTATTCAACTCGGTTAACATATCATCTGCTTTATCTTACTATCCGCAGTTTAGCGTAGTTCAGCATAATTTTTTTCTCACCGCCTCCTTTAGGGAACACGATCACTGCGATCCTGTTATTAGGGGCGCCTTCCAGGCTGGTAATGGTACCGAAGCCGAATTTCTGGTGTTCTACCTGCATGCCTGCTACCATTTCGGCAGGGTCGTCTGCCGTAAAACCGGCAGAAGGAACATGGGTGGTAGCTGGCGAGAAAGATGGTTTCGCCGGCTGAGGAGCCTGTTGAGGGGCCGGAGATTTCTTCTGCATCCTGTCGAACATATTGCCTGAAGATGCCCAGCCGGATGTAGATCCGCCGCCAAAAGCATTCCGGATGCTTCCGCCGCCGGCGTAGCTGCGATCCAGGTATTTTTCAGGCATTTCTTCCAGGAAGCGGCTTGGTTCGTTCTGAACCAGGTTTCCAAACCGGTAACGGCTGTTGGCATATGTCAGCCACAACCTCGATTTGGCGCGGGTGATGGCTACATAGAACAAGCGGCGTTCTTCTTCCAGTTCTTCCCGTGTATTGATAGACATCCCGCTCGGGAACAATGTTTCCTCCAGGCCTACGGTGAACACTACAGGAAATTCAAGTCCCTTTGCCGCGTGGATGGTCATTAATTTCACTACGTTGCTGTCTTCATCATTGCCCTGGTCTGCATCTGTCAGCAAAGTGATCTGTTGCAGGTAAGAGCCCATGCTTTTATCCAGCAGTTCCCCTTCTTCGTCGGGGGTTTCGGTGAACTCTTTGATAGAGTTCAGCAATTCCTGCACGTTTTCGTAGCGGGCAAGGCCTTCGGTAGTTTTATCGTTGAAGAGTTCTTTAACAAGGTTGGTAGATTTACCTACGGCTACGGCTACATCGTAGGCGTTATGGGTGCCCAGCAGCGCCTGGAAGCTCTTGATCATGATCACGAAAGCTTCGATCGCTTCTACGGTACCGCCGCGGAAACCGAATTCCCTGGCTCTTTCCAGCACTTCCCACATGGTGAGGTTATGTTCATTGGCGAGTACCAGTGTTTTTTCGATGGTGGTTTTACCGATCCCGCGCACGGGGTAGTTGATGATCCTTTTCAGGCTTTCTTCGTCCCGGGTGTTCATGATTAACCGGAGGTAAGCCACGAAGTCCTTGATCTCTTTACGTTGATAGAAGGAAAGGCCACCATATATCCTGTACGGGATACCTTTACGGCGAAGACTTTCCTCGAAGGAGCGGCTTTGTGCATTGGTACGGTAGAGGATAACGAAATCGCGGTTTTCGTAATGGTTCCGGAGTTTCTGTTCGGCGATGGTATCGGCAACGAATTTACCTTCTTCGTTGTCGGTCATGGTACGTACCAGTTTGATGGTATCGCCTTCTGTATTATCTGTCCAGAGATTTTTCTCGATCTGTCCTTTATTGTGGGCGATCACTTCGTTGGCCACATTCAGGATGGATTTGGTACTGCGGTAGTTCTGTTCCAGTTTTACGACGCGAACATCGTCGTAGTCTTTTTCGAACTGCAGGATGTTTTGTATGGTTGCCCCGCGGAAGGAGTAGATGCTCTGGGCATCGTCGCCTACCACGCAGATATTCTCGTGTACAGCTCCCAGCAGTTTGATGATCTCGTACTGGGCAGGGTTGGTATCCTGGTACTCATCGATCATGATGTATTTGAACTTATGCTGGTATTTGTGCAATACTTCAGGGAATGATTTCAGGAGTACGTACATTTTGAAGAGCAGGTCGTCGAAGTCCATTGCCCCGTTTTTGAAGGTACGTTTGGCGTACATATCGTATATTTTACCGATAAGCGGCCTGTTTGCCCTCATATCTTCCTGTTGAACCAGGTGATCCATCTGGTATTCTTCCGGCCCCATCAGGCTGTTTTTGGCGGCGGAGATGCGATTATAAACGAAAGTGGGCTTATAGTGTTTATCATCGAGGTTTAATTCGTTGATAATGGTTTTAAGAACACTTTTAGCGTCGTCTGTATCGTAGATGGTAAAATCGTTGGGATAACCGAGGCGGTGAGCTTCCGCCCTGAGGAGGCGGGCAAAAACGGAGTGAAAGGTACCTATGTAGAGGTTGCGGGCTTCGCTGCCGCCGAGGATCTTTTCCACGCGTTCTTTCATTTCGCGGGCTGCCTTGTTGGTGAAGGTCAGGGACAGGATGTTGAAAGCATCCACGCCATGCCGCATCAGATGTGCGATACGGGTGGTAAGTACCTTGGTTTTTCCTGAACCGGCGCCTGCAACTATCATTAAAGGGCCGTTGATATGCGTTACTGCTTCCCGTTGCTGTTCGTTAAGCTCGTCTAAATAGTTTGCCTTCATCACGACTGCTATTTTTAAAAGAATATTCCTGAAGGGTGTAAAAGTACGAAGAGAAATTATGAATTACGAAAAGTAAATGAGGGTTTGGCTTACAGGCTTGACGGGTGTGGATAAAAACGTTTTTACACCTGCCTGGGAAGCAGGATGGAAGTTATTGGGTGTAGGGTCGAAAGTACCTGGAGTGCAGACGGTGAAGTCTGCAAACTTACACACAGCGGATACGCTGCCAGGCCGGTGGGAACCAGCAAACAGGGTATCATCATCTATTCAAAGCATACTACCGGGCGTTCATAGTAATACAGCTAACAATGGATCTTGCCGAGGGTTTGCAGACTTCTGCCGGGTTATTCAATCCAGCATCTTAGTGCCTGGTAATGCGTGTTTTAAGCATTTTCCTGGCAAAGTGGATGCGGCTTTTAACCGTTCCTAAAGGTTCGTTCAGGATAGCTGCAATCTCATAATATTTGTAACCTTCGAAATACAGCAGGAAGGGTTGTTTAAAGATCACAGGCAGGTTGTAGACTGCCATTTGTACATCTTTTACCCGCAGGTCAGATTCCACGAAGTTGCCGATAGCTGATGGCTGATGGCTCAGCAGGTAATCTCCTACCGCATTATCCAGCAACCTGTATTGACGGTTGCCCCGGCGATAATTGTTAATAAAGATATTTCTCATGATGGTATAAAGCCATGCGCGGATGTTGGTGCCGGCTAAATATTTATCACGGTTAGACAGTGCTCTGAACAGCGTTTCCTGGTAGAGATCCTTTGCTGATTCTGAGTCTTTCGTTAAAGTAACTGCATAAGGGCGCAGAAAATCAGCATTTCCAAGTAACAGATTATTGAATTCGGTGGATGACATAACGGTTAACTTTAAAATATTCACAATTAGCAATAAAAGTCTACCTGTCGGACAGGCAAGGAGTTAAGAACGTGACAGTTTTGAGGGTAACCGCTCTCCAGTTCGGTTAGTTCTGTCCGGCACCTGAAATATTGAGAGGCGGGGAGGTATCAACACCCGGCCTGGCAACAGGACAGGTGCCTCATACGTGTGTTGCGGTAATCATAAGGAGAAGTTTTTAGTTAAAGAATAAGCTTGCATATGGGGCGATTATAGTAATAGTTTTAAAACAGGGTTTTTTCTCATTCTCATTCTCTTCCGCAGGTTTCAGACTTGGTTATCAGGCTGCCGTTCCTTTATTGTACTTACGTAATTTGATAGAAAGATAGACAAGCATGATCCCGATAAAGATTGCATAAATGCCGAACATCCAGGTAAGTGTCACTGCCGCTGCAATAGGGTTTACCGCCAACAATATCCCGAAAACGATCGTCAACAGCCCGGCGAAAATGTACCAACCCTCTCCCGTAATTACTTTCCTGAGCCGGATGGCGACGAGCACCTCGAATAATCCCGCCATTATTGCGCCGAATGCTATTAAATAGATCAATGCCGCTCCTGTTGCAAATGGGTTATAAAACGTAAGGATGCCTAATATGACTCCAATTAATCCCGAAAACAGGAATAAACCCCAGTTTTCGTTTGTTCTGCGGGCTGCAATACCACCAACGATACCAAATAAACCACCGATAAAGAGATATGCACCCAAAAAAACTATCAAAGTCGTAAAAGTAACTCCAGGCCAACCTAATGCGAGTATTCCCAAAGCCAAAGCAAAAACTCCTCTCAATAAAAAGATCCACCAATACGCATTATAAAAATCAAGCATACATTCTCAATTTAAGGTTTACAATGAGCAGGCAGAACAGGATTGGGTTTCCATTGCGTGCAGTGTTTCCGTTTTTTAGTTTATTTCTGAACAATCAGGACAATTTGATATATACACACCAAGTTGAACAAGTAAAAATTCTACGTATTGACCTTCCAACATCGCTCAAAACAATCCAAAGACACTTTTTCTCTGGAGGCCCGATAAAATAGGATAGAAAAGATGGCAGGTGTTTTCATGATGGTAATTTTATATGGTTACAGAAAGCGGAAATCCGGTACAAACTCAATACCACAAATACCGCATGATCCTAAAAATACCGTTCGAACAACAACAGCTTGGTTAAAAAGGTTTAATGGGGAACCCCGACACTCGAAAAATTACGACTTGCTATTAATCAATAACCAGATCAAACATTCACCGTATCTCAAATATCCAAACAACAAAAAATATCAATTCTCAGAAACAAGACTCTATACACAATTTAAAATTTTTTGACAAAAAAACAAAACCTTTTTCCTATAGAGCCCTTCTATAGGCAAGAGCTTGTCTTGCCTCACTGTGGAATACCGTCTACTACCAGTCTTTCTTCCCTGTTGGCCACCATCCACGCCGTATAGAATACCAGGCGCGCTCTTCTTGCCAGCAGCGGGTAATCGATCTTGTCGGGGGTATCTGTAGGCTGATGATAATCGGCATGCGTACCATTGAAATAAAAGATGATAGGAATACCGCGGCGGGCAAACATGTAGTGATCCGACCTGTAATAAAAGGCTTCAGGATCTTCGGGGTCATTGTATTTATAGTCCAGCTGCAGGTTGGTAAAGGTTGCATTGGCCGACTCATTGATGGTGCGCAGCTCTGAACTCAACCTGTTGTCGCCGATAATGTAGATATAGTTGGAATCTTTTTCATGGGCGGGATCTATTCTTCCTATCATATCGATATTCAGATCTGTAACGGTACTGGCTAGTGGATAAACGGGAGACGACGTATAATGGGTTGAACCAAGCAGGCCTTTTTCTTCGCCGGATACGGTCATAAACACCAGGCTCCTCCTGGGGCCATGCCCTTCTTTGCTGGCTGCCGCAAAGGCCCTGGCTATTTCAATTACAGCGCTGGTTCCTGAAGCATCGTCGTCTGCCCCATAGTAAACGGTATGGCCCTCTTTACCCAGGTGGTCGTAATGCGCCGTAATGAATACATATTCATCTTTCTTATCGGTACCCTCGAGTATGCCTAATACATTGGAGGGATGCAGTTCTGTAACCTGCTTTTTAAACACTAACCTTAGGCTCATTTTACGAACCGCAGGATTAACCGCATCCGCAGGGGCTTTCTTTAACCTGGCTGCCACCGAGGGACTTATATAATAGACATTGATCTGGCTGAATCCTGGTCCTTTCTGGTAAATGCCGGTGGTGTACGACTTTAATCCTTTTGGATTGCTGAAGCGGCTGGAATAGGAGGAAATAACCAGCAAAGCTGTTACCCCTTTGGCCGCGGCCAGTTCCACTCTTTCGTTCAGACTGTTGACGCCCCTGGCTGCCGCTTCATTGATCATTACTACTTTACCGGCAACCGATTGGCCGAGGTACTCCATATCTGTTCCGTCATTCAGCCAGGTATACTCATTCACTATCGTATCCAGGTTGATGCCTGAACGGATATCAACCCAGAAATCTCGGCCCAATACAAAACGCTGATCCTTTTCCAAGGTGATAGCCGCTGCTGTAAGACTGTCGTTGTATAACGTATACGGTTGCTGCCATTTCCCGTTTGCTCCAGGCTGTAATCCTACCTGCGCAAATTCCCCGGCGATATAAGCTGCTGCTTTTTCCTGGCCTGCGGTGGCGGTTTCCCTGCCTTCCATCTCATCGCTGGCCAGCTTATACACCTGCTTCTTCAGCTTTTCGGCTGTAATTGTATTACCGAAACGGCTGGCAATTTCTTTCTCAGCGTCTGGTAACGCAGACTGCTGACCAAAAGCAAGTTGAGAAACCAAACAGCAAGCAACAACCAAAAACCTCATATCGCGTGTTTTAGGATTAGTCAAAAACAGAAGAGCCGACGAAAAGCCGGCTCTCAGTTATAAATTACGTGTATACGATATTGTTATTCCCGTTTACTGGCAGGCCATTTTTCCTACCCTGGTCTGATGACGACCTCCTTCAAAAGGCGTAGCGATAAACGCATCCACCATCTGGTTAGCTACCTGCAAATCTACGAATCTGGCAGGAATACAGAGAACATTTGCATTATTATGCGAACGGGCCAGTTCTGCCAGTTCTGTTCCCCAGCAAATGGCCGCCCTGATGCCCTGGTGTTTGTTAGCGGTGATCGCTACTCCGTTGGCGCTTCCACAGATCAGGATACCAAAAGTACATTCTCCACTTTCTACCGCATTTGCCACAGGATGTGCATAATCCGGGTAATCTACAGACTCTTTAGACCGGGTTCCGAAATCCTTCACCTTCCAGCCTTTGCCTTCCAGGAAACTGATCACCTCCTCTTTATACTCGAACCCTGCATGATCTGAACCAATTGCCACCGGTAATGCAGTATTAAATGTTAGTTCCATCTATTTATTATTATTTAAGATCACAAACTGTTAAGACCATTCTTCTACTTCCACTTTCTCCAGTTTATCCTCCCTGTCTTTCAATGCACGCTTGGAGATCACAATACTAACCTCGTAGAGGCAGTATAAAGGCACAAATACGATCAACTGGTCTATCAGGTCCGGAGGCGTAATAACAGCCGCCAGGATCAGGATCACCACGATCGCGTGCCTCCTGTACGATTTCAGGAAATCCGGGGTCAGGATACCGATCTTGGTAAGGAAGAACACCAGGATCGGCAACTGGAATAAAATGCCCATACCTAAAACGATCTGCGTCATCAGGTCGAAATAATCGTCGATGAAGAACTGGTTGATCGCTTTTTCAGTTACGGTATAAGAAGCAAGGAAGTTGATAGTGAACGGCGCCATCAGGAAATATGCGAAACCTATTCCCAGAAAGAACTGCAGGGATACCCAGAAAATAATATTCCGGGCGCCTTTCAATTCTTTTTCTTTCAGCGCAGGTTTTACGAAACGCCAGAACTCCCAGAAAATATAAGGGAAGGCGCAAACGAATCCTATAATGAAAGCAAGTTTGAATTGGAGCATGATCTGTCCGACCATCTTGAAATTCAGGAATTGCACCTTTACAGGCGTAATACAAAGCTGATCTTTTAAACCAACCCAATGACTGAACTTGCAAAGAAACACATAAGACGGGAACGAAGCATTGGTTGGGCCGAATATTACATTGTCCAGGATCTCCTGTGTATATACGAAGCCAAATATGCTAAATGCAACGAGTGCTAAGGCCGATCTCACGAGGTGCCACCTGAGATCCTCAAGGTGGTCGAAAAAGGACATCTCCGCCTTGTCCTCATTGTTCGAAAAAAATTTCTTTAACATACTTATCTGGTCGAGCAGTGTTTTAAGGATCACAAATATAGCGGTTGAGGACAACAAATAACAGTTGTAATCTTATAAAGTCAGGTTATTTTAATGATCCTTTAAGAAGAGAGGAGCGATGAGATAGGGCAAAAAAAAGAGCCAGCCCGAGAAGAATCAAGAGCCGGCCTTTCATCCATTGTTTGTTAACCCCAAAAAAGTTGAATTCGAGAATGTCTTTAGCTTCTATTGATAAGTACGTATCTAATTGATGGCAAGCGTTCAGAATAAGTATTTATCGTTAGTTGCTTTTTATTTTGTAGTACAAAAATAACAAGAATTATTTTATTATCAATGTTGAAACACTTTTTTTACAACC
Organism: Chitinophaga terrae (ex Kim and Jung 2007); assembly: GCF_900107795.1. GTDB lineage: Bacteria > Bacteroidota > Bacteroidia > Chitinophagales > Chitinophagaceae > Chitinophaga > Chitinophaga terrae. The sequence goes on along the minus strand of NZ_FNRL01000002.1, from coordinate 70,765 downwards.
TTTTAACAAAAATCAAATCATTGTGTTACATCATCTATAGCAAATGTATACAATTCGTGTTAAATTCCTACTACTTTTTTTTAAAACGTTTCAATTAATTTGTTATTGTCTCGTTAATCCAAACATTAAACAAAATCTTATATCATATTAAAATCTGATAGATACGAATGATCTTGCAAGGATCAGGACAACATTTTCATCTTCACCATTTCAATTCGGGTATCCGTAACGTTAAGAATATCAAACTCATAGTCATCTATAATAATTCTTTCTTTGAGCTTCGGAATAGTCTCATGATGATTAATTATATATCCGGATAAAGTTTCGCTTTCATCTTCAGGAAAGTCTAAACCATATTTTTCGTTCAAGTAATCTAGCTCCAGTCTTCCTGAAAAAATATATTCTTTCTCCGCGATCTGCTTCTCTACAAACTCTTCTTCATCATGTTCATCCTTGATTTCCCCGAAAATTTCTTCCAGCACGTCTTCTATCGTCACAATACCGGCCGTACCGCCAAATTCGTCCACTACCCAGGCAATGCTTTTACGTTCCTTATTGAATTTGCTCAGCAGGTCGATAGCGCTCATTGTTTCAGGAACAGCCAGGATAGGATGTATGATACTATTAATATCCTGCGGCGCCCGGAACATATCCAACTGGTGGATATATCCCAGCACGTTATCAATCGACCCTTCATAGATAACGATCTTGGATAACTTGGTTTCCATGAACTTTTTCTGGGCATCGGCAATCGGGCGGCTGATCTCCAGCGCTTCTATCTCTTTACGCGGGATCAGGCAACCACGGATCTTTACATGAGCCAGCGACAAGGCGTTTTCGAAGAGCTCTGTATTCAGCTCCTGGTTGTTCTCGCCCATGTGTTGCTGCGACTGGCGGATAAAATGTTCCACATCCACGCGAACAAAGGACTCTCCTCCTTCAAGCAGGCGGACGTTGAACAGGTATTTCAGCACCCATTGCGAAACTGCGGCCATTACGTTCCCTATCACGTACAATGGCTTGGCCACTATAGAAATAGGTAAGGCAAAAAAGCTGAGCAAAGCTTCGGGCCTGGATCTGAAAATAGCCCTTGGAATAAAAAAGCCCAGGAATAATATAATCAGGGACGCTAACAGCACTTCCAGGAATATAACGATAGGTTGTACCCCGGCGGCCTCAGATTGCCCCATATATTTATCCCATATGGGTTGAAATACCCCCGCTACCATTACTCCATAGATCACAAGGGTAATAGTAAAGCCAACAATGCTGGTAGCAATAAAACGACTAGGGTGTTCCATTAATCCGGCTAAGATTTTACCGGTGGTCCTTCCTTGCTTCTTCTTTAATTCAATGCTAAGTTTATTAACACTGGAAAATGCAGCTTCTATACCAGCAAAGAAGCCTGCCAATAAAACAAGGAAAACCAGAATAATAAGCGTATATCCGTCCATCCTAACAAAAATAACGAATTAGGAAAACCAACAATCAGGCCGCTACCCGATATTCAGAAAATCTGCCACCAGCTTCCTCACTTCTTCGTAGGCCTTTTCCAGTTGGTCGTTGATCACAATCTGATCAAACTCATGCGCAAATGACAATTCATACCTCGCTTTCCCTAAACGCTCGTCTAAAGACGCCTGCGTTTCTGTTCCCCTTTCACTTAATCTTACTTTCAGCGCCTCCAGCGAAGGAGGTTGAATAAAGATCGTCAATGCTTTATCATGGTATTTTTCTTTTATAGACAACGCCCCTTTCACATCAATATCTACCATCGGGATCTGCCCCTGGTTCCAGATCCTTTCCAGCTCACTTTTCAGTGTCCCGTAGTACTTCCCGGCGTAGACCATTTCATATTCGGCAAAAGCATCATTATCGATCTGTTGGTGAAATTCGTCGGTCGACATAAAATAATAATCTCTCCCGTTCACTTCATTTTCCCTGGGCGTACGGGTACTGGCCGAAATTGAGAACGCCAGCACCGGCATGCTTGCCAGCAACTTTTTCACGATAGTTGTTTTCCCGGCGCCGGAAGGCGCTGTAATAATGATGATCTTTTTTTCCATTATAATTTAACTCAAACAGTCGGTTTCTTCAAATGCAAAACCCAAAATCCAGTAAAATTGGCTTGCTGGCTTTTGGGTTCTGGGGAAGTATGACAATATAAATCTATATAAATCTATACTCTTTTTATTTCTGCGCCCAGTTTTCTCAATCTTTCGTCGATATACTGGTATCCGCGGTCGATCTGGTCAATATTCTGAATTGTGCTCTTGCCGTCGGCGCTCAGGGCAGCAATTAACAGGGATACGCCGGCGCGGATATCAGGCGATGACATGGTAATGCCTCTCAACGGATGCTGGCGGCCCAGGCCTATCACCACAGCCCTGTGAGGATCGCACAATACGATCTGCGCTCCCATATCTATCAGCTTATCTACAAAGAACAAGCGGCTTTCAAACATTTTCTGGTGGATCATTACACTGCCCCTGGCCTGGGTAGCTACTACCAGTACGATGCTCAGCAGGTCGGGAGTGAAACCTGGCCATGGATTATCGTAGATGGTTAATATAGATCCGTCGAGGAATGTTTGTATCTCGTATGTTTCCTGGGAAGGGATATAAATATCGTTACCGCGGATCTCGAGCTGTATACCTAACTGTCGGAATTTTTCCGGGATGATACCCAGGTGTTCCACTCCTGCATCTTTGATGGTGATCTCGCTCTGCGTCATGGCGGCGAGCCCGATGAAGGAACCGATTTCGATCATATCCGGCAGCATGCGGTGTTCGCAACCGCCCAGGTATTTTACTCCTTCGATGGTCAGCATGTTAGAGCCGATACCGCTGATCTTTGCTCCCATCCTGTTCAGCATTTTGCAAAGCTGCTGCAGGTATGGTTCGCAGGCTGCGTTATAGATGGTGGTGAACCCTTCGGCCATTACCGCCGCCATTACTATATTAGCGGTACCGGTAACGCTGGGTTCATCCAGCAGCATATAAGTGCCTTTCAGTCCATTGCCGGCTTCCAACCTGAAATAGTTGTCGTCGGCATCGTAAACGAATTGCGCACCTAATTTTTCGAATCCTATAATATGCGTGTCTAATCTCCGGCGACCGATCTTATCACCTCCGGGTTTGGGAACGAAGGCTTTTCCGAACCTGGCTAAGAGGGGTCCTGCAATCATCACAGCGCCTCTTAATTTACCTGACTTCTTTTTAAACTCAGGGGTTTCCATGTATTTCAGATCGATACTGTCTGCCTGGAATTCACAGGTATCTCTGCTGATACGGTTAATTTTTACTCCTGCATCGCCTAACAGCTCTATTAGCAGATTTACATCTACAATGTCCGGAATATTAGTGATGGTTACCTTTTCGGGGGTTAGCATCACGGCACTGATGATTTGTAAAGCTTCGTTTTTGGCACCCTGGGGTATAATTTCTCCCTTTAAGCGGTTGCCGCCTCTTACTTCAAAAGCGCTACTCACTTGTTCCTGTTTTTGTATTTATTGTTGTGCTTATTGTTATTGCTCTTGTTATTGCTGCCGCCTTTGAACTTATTTTGCTGGAAGTTTTTGCGTTTGCCGGAACGGAATTGTTCTCCGCCTGCTGAGGCATTGGCATTTCCGCTGAAATTAGCAGAAGCAGGAGCGGAAGCGTTGCCTGGCTGAAAATCCAACTGTCCGTCGGAAATGGCCAGCAGCTCTGCCCGGATGGCGTCGTCGTGTACACTCTCTTTATGCCAGTTGGTATAAGCGAGTTTCATGTAGTTAGCGATAGTCTGAACAAAGCCTTCTTTCTTTTCAGGACTGTCTTCGTGTACGGCTTTGTCTATGATCAGTTCCAGGTTTTTGCCAAAATGCCTGTTCCTGGGGTATTTTTTAGGGTAGTTAAGCGGGTCTGGTTTCGCTCTTAATTTTTCAATAGTAGGTTTCGGATATGGCGATTCTACATCGAGTTTAAAGTTCGAAATATTGAAAATATGATCCCACAATTTATGTCTGAAATCTTCCACATTGCGGAGATGCGGATTCAGCGTACCCATAAGTTCTATCACAGCCATTGCATTACGCTGGCGTTCTTCTTCGTCTTCTATGGTTACCAGGTATTCCACCATTTTCTGGATATTCCTGCCATACTCCTTCATTATCAATTGGTTACGGGTGGTGTTATATTCCATTATTAAATTTTAAAAAATGATTTGATGATGGGACATCTTAAAGTGAAGAAAATGTATCGGCAACATCTATGCAAACATAATAAAAAAAGTTGTTCCCCCAACGACATCTGGGAAGCCCTAAGGATAAAGATTTCATAAATTTTGGCCGGGTTCTTTTCACAGCTCCTATAAAATTCCTAGTTTTAGAAAATGCAGACAAACAAACTCCCTTTACTCTTCCTCCATGGTGCGCTTGGCGCCGGCAGCCAGTTTCAATCGCTTGCCGAACAGTTATCGGAGCATTACGATATTCACATTATTACTTTCAGCGGGCACGGAGATGTACCCGTATCCGAGCAGGGTTTCAGCATCCAGGTGTTCGCCGGCGAGGTGCTATCCTACCTGGAAGCCAGGAACATCGATTATATCCACATTTTCGGCTACAGCATGGGCGGCTATGTAGGTATGTACCTGGCCCGTCACTACCCCGAGAAAATCGGGAAAGTGATGACCCTGGCCACTAAATTCAATTGGAACGAGGCCACTGCCGGCAAGGAAGTGAAACAGCTCAACCCCGAAATGATACTGGAAAAGGTACCTGCCTTTGCCAAGGCCCTGAAAGAAAGGCACCCGGCCAACGACTGGAAAGAAGTAGTTACCCGCACAGCAGGCCTGATAGCGGAATTAGGGCATCAGTCGTTGCTTAAGCTGGCAGATTACAGCCAGATAGTTTCACCTTGTATGGTGATGATGGGCGACCGGGATGGAATGGTCTCTTTCCAGGAATCCATAGAAGTCTATAACGCCCTCCCCCTGGCCCAGTTTACTGTATTACCGGATACAGCGCACCCCCTGGAAAAAGTAAATGTGCCATTGCTGACTTACTTCATCAAGCGTTTTACAACCCAGACGATCTAGCCTGCAGGCAGCGCCTGGGTTTCACAACCCGGATTAAGGAATAGCGTTCTGAACCTGCCGGGCCGGCGACGGCCAGACAGGAATAATAGCTCCTTTCCCTTCCGCCTGCCGGCTTCCGGGAGCAATTGACCAGATACGTTTAAGCTGATTGGTAAAAACTTTGCAGCAGTACAGGTGCGTGGCTGATCTGTAACCGGTTACTCTACCACGTTGATTGTCCGGTAGAAACTTTCTTCCAGGGATATCAGGGTTTCAGTTCTTTCAATTCCTTTGATCTTCTGCAATTCGTCGTGCAGGATACGGCGAAGCTGGGTAATGTCTTTACAGATGATCTCTGCAAACATGCTATAGCTTCCGGTAGTATAGTTAAGACGCACCATTTCAGGTATCTTCCTTAATTCTTTGGCCACAGTATCATACATTGAACTTTTTTCCAGGTAAATACCTATAAATGCAATTACATCATAGCCAATCATTTTTAAATCTACATGTAATTTAGTACCTTTAACTACACCCAGTTCTTGCAGTTTCTTCATTCTTACGTGGATAGTACCCCCGGAAACGAATAATTTCTTCCCTAGATCAGCGTAGGATATCTCAGCATTCGACATCATCTCACTGATTATCTGTAGGTCGAGTTTGTCAATATTCAAATTGTGGCTCATTTTTACAATTTGTTTTTGATTGTTTTAAACTTACATGCAAATATTTAAAAAATATCGAAAATTCCAAAATTCTTCTTAAAAAATTTGCAAGAAAGACCCCCGCTCTTTAGATTTGCATCATAATCATTGCAAAAAAGCTAACGAAAAGCAATAGCGAGGTAATGATAATAAAAATTGTGGGATGATGAAATTGGCAGACATGCCCTCTTGTCTCGGGGGTGGGGATCACAGGATAAACGTAGTATAATTGGGTTGACCACTAATCTTACTTGTGCTATAGCTAACTGCCCCGTGGAGGTTCGACTCCTCCTCCTACAGCAAATTGGTTTAAAGCGCTCATAGGCTTTCATGCCTTTGGGCTCTTTTTATTTTAGGCCTATCCTTCATTCTACCCGGAAACCATTCAAAAAATCAAACTATTTTTGCCCCAATGGGACAAAAAAAATTACAACGCTTCGCAGAAATTGAGACCTTCCCGAATGTATTGATATACCCGGAAGGAATGCCAGGAAAGTGGAATGAATTCTTTAAAAACGACCATTCTGTTACCCTGGAACTGGCCTGCGGGAAAGGAGATTATACGCTGGGGCTGGCCAGGATGTATCCTGACCAGAACTTCATTGGCGTAGACCTGAAAGGAAACCGTATCTGGAGAGGCGCTAAAACCGCCATGGAAGAGCCGCTGCCAAATGCCGCCTTCCTCCGTACACAGATCGATAAACTGAATAATTATTTCGCGGAAGGAGAAATAAAAGATATATGGATCACTTTTCCCGATCCGTTCCTGCGTCAGTCGAAAGCTAAAAAAAGACTGACCCATCCGAAATTCCTCCAGTTATACCAGCCGCTGCTGGCGCCCGGCGCTACCATCAACCTGAAAACGGACAGCCTGGAGCTCTATACTTTCACCAAAGCGGTGATAGCTGCAACCGGCTGCAAAACGTTGACGGATATAGATAACGTGTATGCGCTACCCGAGATCCCCCCGGTTTTAAGGATACAGACCTATTATGAAGGAATGCACCTGGAAGACGGGCGGACCATTCGTTACCTTCAATTCCAGTTACCAGCTGCGCCGCTCGATTGGAGAAGCATTAAACTGCCTTCCGATGAAGAAGCCCTTAGTGGAGCATATTGATTTTTATTATAACGAGCAAGGCTACATGGTTTTTACTGAGAAGTTTCACCTGGAGAGAGGTTATTGCTGTGGCAACGGCTGCAAACACTGCCCGTATAATTATGAAAAAGTACCTGAACCAAAAAGATCTGCCCTCCTTAAACAACGGGAAGAAAACAGCGGAGAAAGCCGATAAACCGGCTTCCTTCTTTTTAACGGTATACAAGATCGCCCGGCAGGTTCCGCGGGGGCGCGTCACTTCCTATGGCGCCATCGCGGAAGCTTCCGGCCTGAAAATAACAGGCCGCATGGTTGGCTGGGCCATGGCGGCGGCAGGCGGCGCCAAACCAGCCGTGCCCGCCCACAGGGTGGTTAACAGCAAAGGCGAACTAAGCGGAGCCGCTCATTTTGCCACTCCTACCCTCATGCAGGAATTGCTGGAACAGGAAGGAATTGAGGTAAAGAATAATAAAATAATTAATTTTCAGTCGGTTTTCTGGAACCCTGCAACACCAGGCCCCAAAAAAAGAGTCACAAAACAATAAGTCAACCTAGACCCAGTAAATCATATGAGCGTACTAAAACTAAAACTGGACAATGATCAACTGGTAGAAGATTTCTTTGAAAGCACTCACCTGCTTGGCATTGCCTCCACAGCCAGCGATTACCAGGTGTGCTGGCATATCAACCGCCACCTGCACACTAATTTCAGGATCAATAACTCCATTGAGATCACACTTGCTAAAAAAACCAGGTCATATCATTTTCCGATATACGAATTTCATGAAGCTACCAATTCAGTAGCCCATTACTTTTATAATAATCATTGCCAGGCCGAATACCTGTTGCCCGAACTCAAGCAGGTACAGTTCCTGTGGATGATAAAAGGCGATTATTACCAGCCTGTTGATGTGAAAAAATTATTAGAAGAATTAAGACGCGTACCGCAGGTACAATTAGTATCTTTACTGGATACCAAGGAGATCAAGAATAGGATGAACCTGATTTTTTAGATAGGACAGCACAGTTTTGACCATTCCAAGAAAAGCCCCCAATTACTTTAATTCCTGATATTTTATCTTATGTGGGAAGAAAAAAATCAACAACTTCATCGTGAATTTGTGTTTAAAGATTTTAAGGAAGCATTCGCGTTCATGACTAAAGTGGCCATGCTGGCAGAGAAACTAAACCATCATCCTTCATGGAAGAATGTATATAATAAGGTTGAAATTTCGTTGAACACCCACGATGCAGGAGATATAGTCACGGATCAAGACAGAGCAATGGCTAAAGCTATTGACGAATTGTTATAACTAAACCCAGCTATTCCGCTTGTGAAGCGCATTATTTTAATGCTGCTGTTGTGCATATACACTGCAGAAGCCTTTGCCAACGTTGATCGCCCCCCGATTGACACTCTTGTTACTGATGCCAATTTTGCGCCGGCCAAAATGGACCTGCGCCCATATATTGCCGTCTCTGCCGACGAAAAAAGTACTTTGTGGCCTCCCGAAAATTTTCAGCATCAAAATCATATTTTTCACCCGGGGATAAAGAATAATGGACAGGTTAACGACTGCTGGCTTAAACTGGTTGTAAAAAACACCAGCAGTAAAGCCCTTTCGTACCGCTTCTTTACCGGTTGGCATGATTGCATGTACTGGTACCGGCAACCAGCCGGTCAGCCGATGCAGCAACTGATGGCCACCGGCCTGATGATAGACGATGGAGGCGTGGAAAGATGGCATCATTATGCCTTTCACCTGCAGGTAGCCCCAAACGAGACCTGCACCTTCTACCTGCATATCATCAATAAGTCGTACAACGAAAACCCCATGATGCCTGTGCTGTTCAGCGAAGAAGCGTATAATATCTTCCATGACGAGCAGCTCGACAGCTTCCGGAAAGAAGCTGTTATCATACAGGTTTTGCTGGGTATGCTCCTGGTCTTCTTCAGCATTTCCATCATCAACTACGTTCAGCTGCCCGACAGATCATATCTCTACTTCGCGGCTTACATACTGGGCCTGATCCTGTTCTTCGCCCTGCGGCTGGACAGCAAACCTTTCCAGCTTTCGTTCTTCCACGAATGGCCCATGCTGAAATATTACTGGGATATTCCCGGACTGCTGTTCTGCTTTTACCTGATGTACCTGCTCTTTGGCAATGCCTTCCTTAACCTGAAAGACCGCTATCTCTTCATGGAAAAAGGGTTTACCTGGATGGCGGCGGTAGTCGGAGGACTGATCATACTCTGCATGCTTTGTATAGCCTTCGATAAATACCATTTGCCGACAATTATATACAGCTACGTATATTTCCTCACGTTAGCCCCGCTGCTGGCGGTGTTTATTGCCCTGGCGAGGCGTTCAAGGCATCACCCGCTGGTAAGGTTCTTTCTTTACGGGTCGGCCTGCCTGTACCTGGCCTGCTTAGGCTCATTCCTGCTGCAGGTGAAACCTTTAGGTTTGCTGGGGGCGCTGGGAGAGCTGGCCGCACCTACCACGTTGCTGATGGGAGGCGTGCTGTTACAGGCCATGTTCTTCCTGGCGGGGTTAAGCTACCGGAATAAACTGGTTCATCTCGAAAGAACACGAACGCAGGAATTGCTGATCAAACAACTGAACAAGAACAAGGAACTGCAACGAAAGCTGAACGAACAACTGGAAGAACTGGTAAGAGAACAAACAACGGAAATCCTTCGCAAAAAACAGGAACTGGAAGAACAACGCAAGATCCAGCTGGAAACCGAATACGATAAAAAGTTAACGGAAATAGAACTTAAAGCGATCAGGGCCCAGATCAACCCGCACTTTATTTTTAACTGCCTCAATTCTATACAGTTATTTGTGATGCAGCGGGATTACGAGCTTGCACAGAAATACCTATCTGATTTCTCGTACCTGATCCGTAAGACCCTGGACTTCTCCCGCCGTAATTTTATTTCCCTCTCTGAAGAAATCACTTATTTAAATACCTATCTTGGTTTAGAGAAAATGCGGTTCGAAAACCGGATGGAGTATGAAATAGTGGTTGACCCGGAGATCATTGCAGCGGAACTGGAGATCCCTGCCATGTTGTTGCAACCATATGTAGAAAATGCTGTAAAACATGGAATGACCAATCCCAAACAGCCTACAGGGTTGCTGAGAATTTATTTCAACCAGGTAGCTCCCGATATGCTGGAATGCGTGATAGCTGATAACGGCATAGGAATAGCGCGCTCCAAGTCGTTGCGCACTTTGCCTAAACACCACCAGTCGTCGGGCATGGAGATCAGCCAGAACCGCGCAGAACTACTGAATAAAATGTACAGGACGGATATTCACATTGAGATAATAGACAAATCTGTTGAAGATGAAGCAAACAGTGGTACGATCGTAAAAATATTTATTCCACAGTTATAATAGTCGTTCACTTTATGATAAAGGCCATTATTATTGATGACGAAAGGAATAGCCGGGATATCATTGCGCTGATGCTGGAGCGGTATTGCCCCGAGATCAGTATAGCGGCAGTGGCAACCGACTGTTCTGATGGTATCAGCAAAATATTGGAGCACAGACCATCACTTGTATTCCTGGACCTGGAGATGCCCGATGGTACCGGCTTTGACGTATTGGCCGGCACTTTGCCGCAACTTCATTTCGAGGCCATATTTGTAACAGCTTTCGAAAAAAAATTCATTCATATCATCAGGTTCAGCGATGTAGAGCTGATCCTGAAACCTATAGATAAAGAAAGCCTGTTACAGGCGGTTGCGAATGTATCTAAACGGATCGCTAACCAGGAACCCAATCAACGCTACCAGATCTTACTGGAAAACTTTAACAACCAGGAAGCAGACGACTGGAAGATATTATTGACAGGGCCGGATGATGTATCAAACACCATCAATATTGATGATATTTCCTGGATTGAATTATACCAGGAATATACTCTATTCTCCCTGCTGAATGGCCAGCAGCTTATATCTGCACAGTCGTTCAGGTACTACTCCGATCTGTTTTCTCCGCTTCAGTTCTACCAGATCAACAATACCCAGATGATACAGCTGGGCAGTATAAAACATATTGATACAGGAAAGAATAAAATTGAGATGAAAAGTGGCCACACGCTTGACATTACAGAGAGAAGACAACGTGATCTTATGCAGAGAACAGGGCACCGGTAGGATACCGTATTTTTACATTTTCAATTTTTACCATCGTTAAATTTTGTTTCGTTTAATGAAGACCGGTAGTTTTTCATCAAACGAAACTTTTTCTGTTGATTTCTATCTTTTCTATCGCCCGCGTAAAGAATACCTAACAATTTCTTAACAAAAAAATTTTGTAGAATAAGTTTTGGTCGTACATTTGACCCGCAAAACGAAAAAGTCAAATCGTCAAATTTGTTTTGCGCTATTGACCTATGGCGGAATTGGACCAGAAACGAACATTGATTCTGGAAGCGGCGCTAAAACGCTTCAAGCGTTTCGGCCTATCCAAAACCACCATGGAAGAAATAGCAAGAGATCTGGAGATCTCGAAAGGTTCTTTGTATTATTATTTTTCTGACAAAGAGAGTATATACGTTGCCGTAGTAGAGCGAATGATAGCCGACTGTTTTATAGATATGTCGGGATATGTAGAAGAGGCGCCGGATGTGGCGCACATCATAGACCGGTATCTGCAGTTGAAAGAAACTATGCTGTTAGAGTATCATTTCCTGTTCGGGATTAATGAATGGGTAAAAGATGTTCCATCCAGTTTAATGAGGCAAACCATTGAATTATTGCAGCAGGTAGAAACCACTTTCCTTGATGCTACTATAGCGAAGGGAGTAAAAAGCGGCGAATTGAACCCGGCTGTTGACACAGGTATTACAGCACAATTGCTGGTAGATGTGTTATTCGGCTTATGGGTGATCTGGTGCAAATGGCAGGCGGCGGGCTTCGATCCGCACGACAGGAAAGCCCTTAAAACATTCATGAGCAGGGAAAGGCAAGTATTAACTATCTTCTTTGACGGGTTAAGATATCGACCATAGATCAACCAATCGACCAATGTATGTAGAAAGAATCAAAACACAGGAATAGTTTTAATCGATAATTTAAATTTAAACGACAGATGAAAAAGTTGATTGTAATGGCCGCAGTAGCACTGTTCGGCGCAAACGTAGCAAAGGCTCAATTTTCGAAAGGCGATGTTATTTTGGGTGGAAATTTGAACGTTTCAACTGAATCAAAGAAAGTAAAAGACAGCGACAGCAAAACCACCAGCACTACTTTCGGTATCAGCCCTAAAGTGGGTGTAGCATTGAATCCTAACTGGGTGATCGGTGTGTTCGCAAGAACTGAATTCGGTACCGATAAAAATGCAGCAGGTAAAAAGAACAAGTATTCTTATATCACTCCTGGCATCTTCGCCCGCAATTACCACATGATCGGTGAAAGCAAATTTGCATTCTTTGCAGAAGCTAACGCAGGTTACGACTTTGGTAACGAGAAAGTAGACGGTACTAAAACTACTACTTACAACGGCGTTTCCGTTAGAGTATTGCCTGGTATCACTTACTTCGTAAGCAAACACTTCATGCTGGAAGGTGCATTCGGCGGCCTGAGCTACACTTACCTGCAGGAAAAAGCAGAAGCAACTGGTGTTAAAACCAACACTAACCGTTTTGCTTTTGACTTCCCTAAAGAGTTCCAGGTTGGTGTAAACTGGATCTTCTAAAAAATTGCAAAAAAAGAAACATAAGGAATGATTTCCTGTTTTCTTAAAACTTAAAAAAACAGAAATGGCTAAGATGAGTTATCGTCTTAGCCATTTTTGTTTTGCAGCAACAAGGCATTCTATCTGCGATAGCAGGATAAAAAGAGAAGAGGTAAGATGGAAATCATCTTACCTCTTCTCTTTTTATGATCTTAAGTTGCTTTATTTATTGCGGGCAACTAGCTGTTCATGGAGATCAGGAACTCTTCGTTGTTCTTGGTTCCGCGCATATGTTGCAGCATGAAATGCATAGCCTCATCTGTATTCATATCACTTAAGTGATTACGCAGGATGTGGATACGTTTCAGTGAATCTTTGTCTAACAGCAGGTCGTCTCTCCGGGTTGAAGAAGAAGATACGTCGATAGCCGGGAAGATGCGTTTATTAGCCAGTTTACGATCCAGCGCCAGCTCCATGTTACCTGTACCCTTGAACTCTTCGAAGATCACCTCGTCCATTTTTGAACCGGTATCGATCAATGCAGTTGCCAGGATGGTTAAGGAACCGCCGTGTTCTATTTTACGTGCAGCGCCAAAGAATTGTTTTGGTTTCTGCATGGCGTTAGCTTCCACACCACCGCTCAACACCTTGCCGGATGCAGGGGCAACGGTATTGTGAGCCCTTGCCAGACGGGTAATGGAGTCTAACAGGATCACCACATCGTGTCCGCATTCTACGAGACGTTTAGCTTTCTGTAAAGCGATAGCAGAAACTTTTACGTGTTTTTCGGCCGGTTCGTCGAAGGTCGAAGCGATCACCTCTGCTTTTACGCTGCGTTCCATATCGGTTACCTCTTCAGGACGTTCGTCGATCAGTACAACCATCAGGTAAATTTCAGGATGGTTGGTAGCGATCGCGTTGGCCACTTCTTTCAGCAACATGGTTTTACCTACTTTAGGTTGCGCCACGATCAGACCACGCTGCCCTTTACCGATAGGTGTGAACATATCCATAATACGGGTAGAGTAGTTGTTGGAAGTGGTTGTCAGACGCAGTTTCTCGAATGGGAACAACGGCGTCAGGTAATCGAATGGTACGCGGTCGCGTACTTCTTCGGGAGATTTATTATTGATGGTTTCTACTTTCAGCAAAGCAAAGTACTTTTCTCCTTCTTTCGGAGGGCGTACAGAGCCTTTCACTGTATCGCCGGTTTTCAGGCCAAATAATTTGATCTGGGAAGGAGATACATAGATATCGTCTGGAGAACTGAGGTAGTTATAGTCTGAGGAGCGTAAGAAACCATAGCCATCCGGCATCATTTCCAGTACGCCTTCGCTAACGATAACACCGTCGAACTCTATATTGAAAGATGGTTCTTTCTTGTTGTTCTGGAAGCGGTTCTTTTGTGCTGCAGGCACAACAGGAATATCATCAGGTACTACAAAATCGTCTTCAAATTCGTCTTCCACCGGAGGGATCACTACTACTTCCTCTTCTTCCGGCTCCTCAATATCTTCTGTGAAGGAAGGGAGAATGATATCATCATCATCATCGAAAGTGAGTGAAGGAATACTATCCAGGTCTATTTCAAAATCTTTAACCTTCGGCTTGGCAGTAGCTGCAGGAGCAGCTTCTTCCTGTTCTTTGGATTTGCCGCTTACTTTTTTAGCAGTTTTTTTAGCGGCAGGTTTTTCTTCAGCGTGCGCTTCTTCAGCATGATTTGCTTCGTCTTTCTTAACAGGTTTGCGTTTACGTGATTTTTTTTCGTCTCCGTTGGCTTGATTATCTTCTGAGGCTAATACAGCTTGTTTATCAAGGATTTTGTAGATAAGGTCCTGTTTGTTCAATTTTTTTGCGTTGGGAACGTCAAGTTTCTCTGCAATATCAAGCAGCTCAGGAACGAGCATGTCGTTCAATTGTAAGATGTCGTACATCATCTGTATTGTCAAATTTTAGAAGTGTTGTGAGGCGGGTACCACTGCATACCAACATACACCAATTACAAATAATTGTTTTGAGTCAATAAATTTAATTTGATTATTAAATTTGATAGGGAATGATTGAGTTTAGGAACTGCCGATGAAGATGGAAAATGAACTTAATCAGGCAGAATATACCGCAAGATTAAAACAACTTTTACTATTATCCAAAAAATTTTACTTATCATCCCCATTATCAAGCGGTTACCAAGTGCTCCGAATCTCCCTCAAATTGGCCTTGCAACTGGCTGCAGATATGCCCGATGCTATACATTACCAGAATCCTTGCCAAACTTTTTTAACATTTTGTTCGCAGCACCCCGGCCCGGGCGGAGAGGAAGTCGGCCAAAAAGCTATCTACTATCCAATTTTCCACTTATTTTTGCAATCCTAAAAATTATATAATATGAGCCAAAGAGTGAAAGTCAAGCAAATCCTGGCAGATGACAGGACGCAATACGAAGTAACGGTTAAAGGTTGGGTGCGGTCTTTCCGCAACAACCAGTTTATAGCGTTGAATGATGGCTCTACCAATAATAATCTTCAAATTGTAATTGATGCTGAAAATACTGATCAGGCGCTGGTAAAACGCATTACCACCGGCGCTGCCATCAGCGTAACCGGGGAGATCATTCCCTCCCTGGGAAAAGGACAACGTGTGGAATTAAAGGCCGCTTCCCTGGAAATCCTGGGCGACTGCGACCCTGAAAAGTACCCGTTGCAGCTGAAAAATAAGCCCAGCCTGGAATACCTGCGTGAAATCGCGCACCTGCGTTTCCGCACCAATACATTCGGGGCTATCTTCCGCCTGCGCCATGCACTGGCCTTTGCGGTACATAAATTCTTCAATGACCGCGGGTTCGTATACCTGCATACTCCTATCATCACAGCGTCTGACGCCGAAGGTGCAGGAGAAATGTTCCGTGTAACCACCCTGGATCTGAATAACCCGCCGCGTACCGAATCCGGCGATATAAACTTCAAGGAAGATTTCTTCGGAAGATCTACCAACCTCACGGTTTCCGGCCAGCTGGAAGGAGAACTGGGCGCTATGGCGTTCGGCGATATCTATACTTTCGGACCTACATTCAGGGCCGAAAACTCCAACACCGCCCGCCACCTCGCTGAATTCTGGATGATCGAACCTGAAATGGCGTTCTATGAACTGGAAGACAACATGGACCTGGCAGAAGCCTTTATCAAGTTCGTGATCGGCTACATACTGGAAAACAACCGGGAAGACCTGGATTTCCTCGCCGCCCGCCTGGTAGAAGAAGAAAAACAAAAACCACAGCAGGAACGCAGCGAAATGGGCCTGATAGAAAAACTGGAATTTGTACTGCACAACGAATTCGTTCGCATTACCTATACAGAAGCTATCGACATCCTGAAAAACAGCAAACCGAATAAAAACAAGAAATTCCAATACCTCATCGAAGGATGGGGCGCCGACCTCCAGAGCGAGCATGAACGCTACCTGGTAGAAAAACATTTCAAGAAACCAGTGATCCTGACAGATTATCCGAAAGAGATCAAATCGTTCTACATGAAGCTGAACGACGACGGCAAAACCGTTAGGGCTATGGACGTACTGTTCCCTGGTATCGGCGAAATGGTAGGCGGCTCCCAGAGAGAAGAAAACTACGATAAACTGGTAGAGAGAATGAAGGACATGCATGTTCCGGCAGATGAGCTGAGCTGGTACCTGGATACCCGCCGTTTCGGTACAGCGCCTCACTCAGGCTTCGGACTGGGCTTCGAGCGCCTGATGCTGTTCGTTACGGGTATGAGCAATATCCGCGACGTTATCCCATTCCCCCGTACTCCTAAGAGCGCTGAGTTTTAGGTCCACGCGAATGTTTCGCGCGGAGGTTTCACGCAAAGGAGCAAAGGAGCAAAGAAGCATAAGATTTTTTGACCAGAGCGAATATTAAGGAAGCAAAGAAGTAAGATTACAATGCAATCTTCTTCTTTGCTTCCTTTTTTTCCTTAAAAACATATCTTATGCTTCTTTGCTCCTTTGCTCCTTTGCGTGAAACATTCGCGTGAAGTTATATGGAATTTGCCCGGCACTGCGTCTAATTAGTACAACATCTTCGTATAACCCAAACTGTTATTTTATGGCTGAATTAAACACAGGTAACGAAAAAAGCCGGGGACGCAGAAGTACCAAGAAATCTACACGTGTAGATATGACACCAATGGTAGACCTGGGGTTCCTTTTGATCACTTTCTTTATGCTGGCCACCACCATGGCCAAACCAAGGTCTATGAGCCTTATAATGCCCCGGGAAGATGGACCGGATATGGCCTTGCCGGCAAAACAGGCCTTAACTGTAATACTGGGGCCCGACAACCGTATCGCCTGGTATGAAGGCATGGAAAACAGCCCTGAGGCCATTCACTACAGCAATTTCGCTAACCGTAAAGGGATCAGGGACATTATCCTGCAACAAAAGCAATCCGTATTGCAGGCCTACGGCAAAAACGACCTGATGGTACTCATCAAAGCCGACAAAAAGGCCAACTACAAGAACGTAGTGGACATCCTCGATGAAATGCTGATCAATAAAATCGACAGGTACGCCATCGTAGATCTGCCAAACGAAGAGGCCAGCTACTTCCGTTAATTTCACGCAAAGGGGCTAAGAAGAGCAAAGAAGCATAAGATTTTTTAACCAGAGCGAATATTAAGAAAGCAAAGAAGTAAGATTATAATGCAATCTTCTTCTTTGCTTTCTTATTTTCCTTAAAAATATATCTTATGTTTCTTTGCTCTTCTTAGCCCCTTTGCGTGAAACCTCTGCATGAAACGTTCGTTAGAAACCACTACCTTTAGTACTCTATTAGTATTCCAAAACAATTTTATCAAGATATGGCAACTACTCACTCCATTCCCTCTGTTGATCTCGCCGATTTTGTGTCGGGAGATCCGGCGCGTAAGGCCGCCTTCGTGCAGCAGCTCGGTAAAGCATATGAAGATGTTGGTTTTGTAGCAGTAAAGAACCACGGGATCCCGGACGAGCTCATTGCTGATCTATACAAAAATGTTCAGCAGTTCTTTCAACTACCATATGAAGTAAAACACAAATATGAAATCCCGGAACTGGCCGGCCAGCGGGGCTACACTTCCTTTGGTAAAGAACATGCAAAAGGATATGAGGCGCCTGACCTGAAAGAGTTTTTCCAGTTCGGGCAAACAGTGGAAGATAACGACCCTATCGGTAAAGAATACCCTGAAAACGTGGTAGTAGAAGAAGTGCCGGCCTTTACGCCTACTTTCGGCAAAGCCTACAGGAGCTTCGAGAAATCAGGGAAATATTTGTTGCAGGCTATCGCCATTTACCTGGGGTTAGATGAGCATTATTTTGATGATAAGATCCACAATGGCAACTCTATCCTGAGAGCTATCCATTATCCTCCTATTACTTCAGAACCTAAATCGTCTATCCGTGCAGAGCAGCACGAAGACATCAACCTGATAACCCTGCTGGTAGGCGCATCTGCAGATGGATTGCAGATATTGGACAAGCAAAACAACTGGGTGCCTGTAACTTCCCTGCCTGAACAGATCGTGGTAAACGTTGGAGATATGTTGCAGCGGTTAACCAACAACCGGCTGAAATCTACGACCCACAGAGTGGTGAACCCGCCACGCGAAATGTGGGGCAGTTCCCGCTACTCCATTCCTTTCTTCCTCCATCCAAAATCAGCAATGAAACTGGATGCGCTGGAAAGCTGCATAACAGCAGAAAATCCGCTGGCTTATGAACCGATAACAGCAGGAGAATACCTGGATGAACGTTTGCGGGAAATTGGCTTGAAGAAATAAACCATTGGTAGAAAGTCCCGGAACGGTATTACATTTCCGGGACTTATAAAAATATCCTGCATTTAAGGCAAGTCTAGCTTTAATGGTTTTTCAAATGAATGGTTACTTTTCTTAAAACAGGCACTTTCGCGCATGATTGGGAAATTAACCAACAGTAACTAAACTGATCACAACGGACAAAAGGCCACTTTTTCGTAATATGACTTCCATTATTACAAGTATTGTGCCCTTATTGTTTGCAATAATTAGCAATATTAGCAACCTGGTTGTATTTTGCCGGGAATTTAGATCACACTTGAGTTTTTGTCCATATTTATTTTTTCGTATTAAACAGTGCTCCTAAGACATATCCCATTTCTGAAAGCAGTGCTATTACATAGCATCACCGCATACGGCGGCCCCCAGGGCCACCTGGCGATGATGATGAAAACATTTGTTCAGGAACGGAAGGATGTCACAGAACAGGAACTGATGGAGTATAACGCTTTTTGTCAACTACTCCCTGGGGCATCATCTTCCCAAACCCTAACCCTCATCGGCTACAAAAGAGGCGGCGTTCTGCTGGCTATTATCACCTTACTGATATGGATCACCCCCGCCTGCCTGATAATGGGTTCGTTGAGCTTTTTACTGCAGTATTTCGACAAGAACACCCTGCATACGGATATTTTCAAGTATGTACAGCCTATGGCGGTAGGTTTCCTGGCCTACGGCAGTATAAAGGCTTTCAAGATCAGCGTCAACAACCTGGCTACCGCAGGGATCATGCTTGGGTCGCTGCTGGCAGCTTACTTCCTGAAATCGCCCTGGACGTTCCCCTGCCTTATAATCCTGGGGGGCATCGTTTCCAATTTCAGTAATAAAAGGATCCCTGATATTGCCGACAAACCCCGTAAGATCCAATGGGGAAATATCTGGCTGTTCGTGCTGATCTTTGTATTGGCCGGATTCATGTCTGAAATTGCCAGGACCCATGAATGGATCACCAGGCGTCCGTTTAACCTGTTCGAGAACTTCTACCGTTTCGGAAGCCTTGTTTTCGGAGGAGGAGATATCCTGATAGCGATGATGCTGGAACAATATGTAACCAGGTCTAAATCCCAGTTCATGACAGCAGAAGAGCTGCTGACAGGAGCCGGTATTATGCGGGCAATTCCCGGCCCTACATTTTCCATCTCCGCCTACGTTGGCGGTATGGTCATGCGGAACCTGGGCATGGGCTACCAGTTCCTGGGATGCATGCTCGCTCCCATTGCGATTTTTTTACCCAGTTTGCTGCTGGTGTTGTTTTTTTTCCCTATATGGAATAACCTGAAAAAATACGTGGTAATCTACCGGGCGCTGGAAGGAATTAACGCTGTAGTGGTAGGTATTATGTGGGCGGCTACGCTGATATTGCTGATCGCTATACCACTGACCCGGTACAACATACTTATCATGATCTCAACCCTGGGCTTACTGTGCTTAAGCAAGGTGCCTTCGCCGCTGATCGTATTAGCCTGCATCCTGCTGGGCTGGCTGCTATGACAGCTGAATATGATATTCTTTGATCTTGTTGTAAAGGGTAGTTAAACCGATTCCCATCACTTCTGCAGCCCTGGTTTTGTTTCCTTTTTCCAAAGCCAGCACTTTTATGATATGCTGTTTTTCAACATCGGCCAGGAGCAGCGAAGAAGTGGTTTGCTGGCCATCCTGCTTGAAGTCTAACGGCAAGGCATGTACATCCAGTACATCCGTGTCTGTTAGTATAGCAGCCCGTTCTATCACGTTCCGCAATTCCCTGATATTTCCTTTCCAGTTATGCTGTTGAAGGGCCTCGATAAAAGCCGGGGTCATGTTGCTACGGCGTTTATTGATCTTGGGTCCTATCTGCTTTAAAAACCAGGAGGCCAGTAAAGGGATATCTTTCCGTCTTTCGTTCAGTGAAGGGATATTGATCTGGAAGGCCGAAAGACGGTAGAACAGATCTGCCCTGAAGTGGCCGTTGGCGATTTCACTCTCCAGGTTCCTGTTGGTAGCGGCAATGATCCTCACATTGGTTTTTGTAGGCTTAGCCTCCCCCACCTTATAGAATTCCTGGGTTTCAAGTACCCTGAGCAGCTTGGCCTGAAGTTCCAGCGCCATCTCCCCTATTTCATCCAGGAAGATGGTACCATTCTTAGCTTCTTCAAAAAATCCTTTCTTCTCCTTAATAGCTCCTGTGAAGGCGCCAGGTACGTGGCCAAATAGTTCGCTTTCCAGGATTTCCCTGCCGAATGCGCTGCAGTTGACCGCTACAAAAGGATACTGCTTACGCTGGCTGCCCTGGTGAATAGCCTGGGCAAATACTTCTTTTCCTGCCCCCGTTTCTCCCAGTAACAACACGCTGAGATCAGAAGGCGCTACTTTCTCCGCCAGGGCAACAGCCGCTTTTATTTCCGGGCTTTCGCCCAATATAGAATCGAAGCTGTATTTGCCGCCTATCTGGCGCTCCAGGTCCCTGATCCGGAAACGCAGGCTGGCCTGCTCCATTGCCTTGCTCACAAGCGGCAGGATGCGGTTATTATCGTCTCCCTTGGTGATATAATCGAACGCCCCGCTTTTGATGGCCTGTACGCCATCCGCTATGTTCCCGTAGGCGGTTAACACAATGATCTCCGTAGCGGGGTATTTGGCGCGCAGTTGCTGTACCAGCTCCACTCCGTTGCCGTCAGGGAGTTTAACGTCAGAAAGGACTACATGTATTTCTTCCTTATCCAGGATCTTGTATGCCGATTTAATGTTCCCCGCCTCGTAGATGGTATAACCTTCCAGCGCCAGCAAACGCCCCAGCAGCTTCCTGAGCTGCTCTTCGTCGTCGATAATGAGTAAGTGACCTTTAGACATAACCCTGCAAATATACAGGGTCCTAGCTTTCTTTTACCTGGTCAGTTTTCTGGTTCCGTTTAAACACATAAGCACCCAGCATGGCTGCTACAAGTCCGACAAATACGTTCACAAATAAGGCATTACCAAAGAAAAAGCCCCAGAAGCCTTCATACTGGGCATTGTTATCCTGGAGGGCATTATCGTTATTCCGGCCTGCAACAAGGTAAAAGATCAAAAGGAAGGCCGCATAAATGGTGGTTGCCAGGATGGTTGTTCGTACTCCCATAGCGAAAGAAGCCTTCGCCGGTACCTGGTTATGATGAATATGGTTATAATGCAGGATAGCAAACAATACCCCTAAAAACATTACGCAATTACCCAGGTATCCGAACCATAGGTTGCCAATGGCCTTGGTTGCACCAAATATAATAGTTCCGGCAACACAAATAAGCCCTAAAATATAGCCGTAAATCCGCAATGACCTGGTAGCTGAAATCTTTTCCATAACATTTCAATTTTAAGTTAGAATTGTTACGTTACCGCCTGCTTTTCGATACTCCGAATAGCGTTACGCAAATCATTTTTATGGCTTTTAATATCGTGCCATAAATCGCCCTTTTCGTTTATGCGTTCCAGTGAATTAAATATATTAAAATCACTCATTTTCAGGCGCTCATTCACTTCACCCCATAACAGCGGCATCGAAACAGTAGCGCCTGGCTTAGGCCGCACTGAATAAGGGGCGGCGACCGTTTGGCCCCGGCTGTTCTGTAAAAAATCTATGTATACTTTTTTCTGACGGGAAGCTTTGGCTCTTATAACACTGGTTGTTTTTGGTAAAGCCTCATTCACCTGTTTTGCTACAAACTCTGCAAACAGCCGGGTAGTTTCGTACTCGAATTTCCCGTTTGTGGGAATATAAATATGCAATCCCCTGGAGCCTGATGTTTTGCAAAAAGAATCTATCTTATAACCATCCAGTATCTCCTTCACTTTTTGGGCTGTTTCCACTACATATTTGAAATCTATCTTCTCCGGGTCCAGGTCCAGCACTATGAAGTCGGGGTTATCCAGTTTCGAAAGCCTGCTAAGCCAGGGGTTCACTTCAATGCAGCCAAGGTTGATCATATAAGCCAGGCTTGCTTCATTGTTACAGACCATGTAATCCACTTCCTTGCCTGTGGATTCGGCTACCATAGTGTAGCTCTTTATCCAGTCGGGCGCCTGCTCGAGATCCAGGTCTTTCTGATAGAAGGATGGACCATTGATGCCATTAGGGAAACGATGCAGGGACAGAGGCCTGTCTTTCAGATGAGGCAGTATGAACCGGGCCACCGACATATAATAATCCACCAATTGGCCTTTGGTGATCTGCTCGTCCGGCCAATACAATTTGGTTTGGTTTGTCAGCGCCACTTTCTTCCCGTTCAGGGTTAGCGTACGCTCTTTTTCTATGGTAGCCATATCTAACGCTTTAGGTTTTTCAGGATGTACATCTTTTGCCGGCTTGTCTTCTCTCAGTCCCAGGAACACAGGCTGGCGAAGATGCCCGTCGCTTGTCCATTCCTGGAATTTTACCTCGCACACCAATTGCGGTTTTACCCAGGTTACCGGCGTATTGGTGGCGATCTTTTCAGCAAACGGGGCGTTGTTGGTAACCAGGGGCTGGAGTTTGTCGTAAAGAGTACCGAGACTGTCTGTATTTAATCCCCCGCCGCAATGCCCTATATACCTGAGCTTTTTACCTTCATACATGCCCAGTATCAGGGCGCCTATTTTCTTCCTGCTTCCCCTGGGCGCTGTGTAACCACAGATCAACGCTTCCTGTTCGTTCACGATCTTAACCTTCAGCCACGATTTCACCCTTTTCCCCTCTTCGTATACGCTATCTGTTTTCTTGGCCATAATACCTTCCCATTGCTTTTCCCTGGCCTTATCGTAAAACCTGATACCGTTTTCCAGTACATGGTCGGAGTATTTCAGGCGTTTGTCCCGGATGTTGGATAACAGGTCTTTCAACAGCGATTTGCGCTCGAGCAGGGTCAAATGCTGCAATTCATTTCCGTCCAGGTGCAGCAGGTCGAAGATCATATATACCAGCTGGCCTTTGCCCGATGTCCTGTACTGCTGCAATTGCTGGAAATCTGATCTTTTATCTTTCCCCAGTACAATAATTTCTCCGTCCAGCACAACGTCATGATCCAGTTGTTCCAGGGCGGCTACAATATCAGGGTAATCATCGTTGAACGATTTCTGGTTCCGGGAGTAGAGTTCTACCTTTTGTTTCTTTACTGCGGCTATCGCCCTGTAACCATCCCATTTGGTTTCGAAGAGCCAGTCTTCGCCATCAAAAGGCTGGTTGACCAAGGTTGCCAGCATAGGTTGGTAGAGCTTTTTCATAGCCCGTTTGGAGGAGTTTTCCGGGGGCAGGTTAACTACTTTTTTTTTTGCCGCCTTCGAGGCAGCTTTGTTTTTCAGACCTTGTGCTTTTACCCTTTCGGGGGTGTAATCTTCACTATCGTATTCGTCTACCGCGTATTTATCCTTATGCTTGATCAGCAGCCAGGCGTTTGCTTCCCTTCCTCCTTTCATCTTTACCAATGCAAATTCACCTTTCAGTTTTTTTCCTTTCATTACGATCTTCAGGTCTCCATCCTTGATCTCCTTCAGCGCTTCTTTATCGAAATCGCCATCGCCCCTCAGCAGTTCGAATGTGCCTTTGTCCCATATATACACGGTTCCTGCCCCGTAGTTGCCTGCGGGGATGGTACCTTCAAAGTCTTTATAATCGTACGGGTGATCCTCGACTTCCATTGCCAGGCGTTTATCCGCCGGGTTCATGGAAGGGCCTTTCGGAACAGCCCAGCTTTTCAGGACGCCGTCTACTTCGAGCCTGAAATCGTAGTGCAACCGGGAGGCATGATGGCGTTGAACAACGAAGATATGCTTCCCTTTTTCCGGTTTACCTGCCTGCGGTTCTGTTGTTTCCTTGAAATCCCTTTTCTGCCTGTATTTTGCTAAACTCATGAAGCGCGTTTTTTAGAAGCTGGTTTATTTAAACTGGCCTTCAGCTGATCAAAGAGGTTGTCGCTCTTGGTATGTACCACTTCCAGTTTTTTCACAGTAGGTTTCTTACCGCTGGCCTTCGCTTTAATGATCTTCATCAATTCAGCTTTATAATCATCTTTATAAGCGCTTATATCGAACTCTGTAGTGTATTGTTTCACCAATTCGATGGCCATATCCAGCTCTTTTTTCTGCAACCTGATATTTTTCGGCAGGTTCAGATCTTCCGCGGAGCGGACTTCTTCTTCAAACCTCAATTGCTGCAGCAGCAGGTAATTTTCCCGCGGCCTTACTACTGCCAGGTGTTCCTGGGATCGCAGTACGAAGCGGCTCAATCCTGCTTTGCCGGTCTTTTTAAGGGTCTGAAAAAGCAGCTCATATGCTTTTTCGCCTCCTTTCGCCGGTTCAATGAAATAAGGTGTTTCGAAGTAGATATCGTCGATTTCCACTTCCTCCACAAACGATTCAATTTCAATGATTTTGCTACGCTTTGGGCTGGCAGCTTCGAAATCGCTGTCATCCAGCATCACATATTCGTCGTTGTATAAATAACCTTTCTTGATCTGTTCCCAGGGCACTTCCTTTCCTGTGTTTTCGTTTACGCGGAGGAATTTAATATGTGCCCCGTTCTTGCTGTCCAACATATCAAGATCCAACCTGCTGTCTTGCGTTGCACTGTATAATTTTACAGGTATGTTTACCAGGCCAAAGCCGATAGATCCAGACCATATTGCTCTCATAGTTCAAGTGGTTTGGTGTGAAATAAAAGTTAACAGAAATAGTACCATTTGATAAAACATCGCGGCATAACTTTTGGTTTTTCAGCTCGTGTAACCAAAAACCTTTTTTATGGAAAAGCCAGGAGAAATGACAACACTAACTAGAGTACTGGAAAGACTGCATGAAAGAGGGTTCGACCACGAGCTGAAGATGAGTGATCATGGCAGATTACAGAATTCTGATTCACAAAAGATCTATGATCCTGAAGACCTGACTATCATTAAAGTTTACAGGTTTGAAGGGGAGTCAGATCCAGGCGATTCTTCCGTACTGTATTTAATGGAAGACAAAGACGGTGAAAAAAGCTATGTAATGGACGTCTACGGTACTTATGCAACCGAATCGCATGAAGGTACCTCATTCGACGACTTTCTGAAAAAAATAAAAGTAGAAGACCGGGAAGAGCAATTGATTTACGGTTAAATTTTCTCCATCTCTTTCAGGAATGCTAACAAAATTTTTTCATCCTCATGCAGCCCGCCATTTCCATTGGCGGGTTTTTTACTTTTTGCCCGTAATTTCTTTAACCAGGGTTCCAGTTGCCCGTTTTCGTATACTTCAAATATTTTGGGGTGTATGTAGTATTTTTTGCAAACGGCGCGGGTATTCCCCAGTTTGTTTGCCACAGTGTCTATAATTCCTACAATATTTCTACGGCATTCTGTTATGGAACCATATGGCAGTATTTCGGCCAGCAGGTTAAGTGCATGAACGGTCCCGGCCCATGTCCTGAAGTCCTTACAGGTGAAGTCTTCATCCCCGCAGCAGGCCCTGATGTATTCATTTACCTCGCCTGAATCGAGCCTGGTGTGCTGGCCTTCTTCGTCATAATACTGGAACAATACCTGCCCGGGTATTTCCCTGACTTTCTTTAATAAACGGATTAAAGCCGGGTCTTTCAGGGTAATATGATGCTTTACCCCTTTCTTTCCTTTAAAGTTGAAAAATGCCTGGTTTCCCTGTATTTTAACATGGTTATTTTTCAGGGTTGTAAGCCCGAACGAGCCATATAGCCGTTCGTACGATACATTACCTACCCTGATAAGCGTTTCTTCCATTACGCAAAGGGCGATAGCTATTACTTTGTCTTTGCTTAACGTGGGCAGATGCAGGTCTTCATTTATCCGCTTCCGTATCATGGGTAATCTTTCGCCGAACATCGCCAGCCTGTGATATTTGGTCTGGCTCCTTTCCTTTATCCATTGGGGATGGTAACGGTATTGTTTACGGCCTTTTGTATCGATGCCGGTAGCCTGCAGGTGCCCGTTATCCCAGGGGCAGATCCATACGTCCTGCCAGGCAGGAGGCAAGACCAGGGAGCGGATACGCGACAGGGTTTCTTCGTCTTTGATTTCCTTGCCATCCAGGTCGAAATACTTGAAACCGTTAGCATCCGCTACCCTGGTAAAACCGGGTTGCGATGCTTTTACATACTTCAGCTTTGCCGCCCGGGCTGTCGATTTCGGATCAATATTGTTACCCATTGACGATTTCCCCTCCATTTGGATGCAATATCTGACCGGTAATATAAGAAGCGTCGTCGCTTGCCAGGAACACGTAAGACGGGGCTACTTCCACAGGCTGGCCGGCCCGTTTCAGGGGTACGTCTGTTCCGAACTTCGATACTTCCTCCTTGGTAAAAGTAGCAGGGATCAGCGGTGTCCAGATCGGCCCGGGAGCGACGCCATTGACACGGATGCCTTTATCGGCCAGGGCGGCGGATAGGGATCTCACGAACGAAACGATGGCCCCTTTCGTGGCGCTGTAGTCGATAAGGTGACTGCTGCCCCTGTATGCGGTTACGGAGGTAGTACAGATAATAGATCCGCCTTTGGGTAGATGGGGCAAAGCGGCCCTTGATATGTAAAAATGCGGGTAAATGTTTGTTTCGAAAGTTTTTTGCAGCTGCCGGGCATCGATATCTTCCAGGCCTTTTTGCGGGTATTGAACAGCTGCGTTGTTCACCACGATATCCAGCTTGCCGAATTTTTTGATCGTTTTGGCAACGATCCTGTTGCAATGCCTTTCTTTGCTGATATCTCCGGCGATCAGCAGGCATTCGGCGCCGGCAGACTGCACCTGTTCGGCAGTGAGTTTAGCATCAGTATGTTCGTTGAGATAAGCAACAACCACGTTAGCGCCTTCATTGGCGAAAGCTACAGCCACCGCCCGGCCTATCCCGCTATCTCCGCCGGTGATCACCGCTACCTTGCCGCTTAAACGGCCTTTATTTTCCGGGTTTTTCTTTTCAAAAACGGGTTGCGGGTGCATCCGGGTTTCCAGGCCCGGCTGAACTGCCTGTTTCTTTGCTGGTCGTACCACTTTCTTTGGATTGGATTTTTGCATAGTATGAGATTAAAAAAAGGCCCCTGCAGATACAGGAACCTTTTGCAGTTTTTCACAATATTCACCAGAATAATTATTCTGCAGACGCTTCTTCATTAACTGTAGATTCAGCTACTTCGGTGAGCGTAGCATCTGCATTTTTTTCTTCTTCTAAAGTACTTTCCAGGATGTCAGCGATTTCTTTGTGTCCCATTACTTTAGCTAAGGTCCTCAGGCTTCCGTAAGCTGAAATTTCGTAGTGTTCCACTTTCTGAGCAGAGATGATAATACCGGCATCTCTAACGGCGCTATCGGCTTCCGTATCTGCTATTACTTCCTGTCCTTCATTTAACAAACCTTCCATTGCCTCACATTTTTTTGCCTGCGGCCTTTTGCCTAACAGTTCAAAAATCTTTTCCAGACGGGCAACGTGTTCTTTTGTTTCTTCCAGGTGAGTAGTGATGCACTCCTTCAATTCTTCAGAAGTTGCAGCTTTAGCCATTTTAGGCAATGCTTTCACCAGGTTCTTCTCCGCCCAATAGATGTCTTTAATTTCGTCTACAAAGAGTTCATGGAATTTGGATTCACTCATGTTTTTTTTAGCAGTACTGCTGGTTGTTTTGGAAGTAGGCATTGTTGAAAGTTTTAAAAATGATGAAATGGTTAACGTTATTGTTGTTCGGGCGATTTGCGTTCGAAAGCCTGTTCACCGGATTTGGGATCTGCGGGCTTTCTTGGCGTTTCAATATCCGGAACCTCTTCTGGTATATCCGGAACTTCCGGTTTATCAGGAGGTGGCTGCACCGGGTTCGGATTCTCCCGGCCTGGCTGTTGCTTGTCAGGAGAGGTAGGATCCGGAATGGTTTGAGCTATTTTTGGGTTATTCATATCTCTGGGTTTAACGGTTAAAACTTCTGACTGATTTTTAAACCCAAAGTTCATTCCATGCCTAGGAGAAGCATACATCAAACGAAATTTTCTCTCCTCCTAAACAAGCCATGGGCAAGCATTACAAATTGCTTACGCTTCAGCTTAAGTAGTATAGGCTTACTAAAGCAGTTGTGTATTTATTGCTTGTAGAATTAAAAGGCACTCTGTGGAATATGTTGCTCACGCTGAATTTAATTCATCAATATGCACATAAAATAGTACCTTCAAACACTACTTATCCTAGCTATTCAAATGCATTTTTCAATACAGAAAAAAATTCAAGTCGGTTTCTTTATCGCCTTTACAGTGATTGTAACCGCATCTGTTTTTTCTTACCTGGTTGCTAAAAATTTACTGGATAATGCCGGCCGTTTAAACCACGCCATCGAAGTATCTAAACGCCTGGAAGTAATAACCAGGCAGCTGAAAGAGGCAGAGTCCGCTATCCGGGGGTTTAATCTCACAAAAGACAGCGCTTTTTTAAACCCCAGTGTACAGGAACGTATCAGCAGGATCAATAAAGAATACCAGTTATTGAGAAAAATCACGATAGACAATCCCGTACAGCAAAGGCACCTGGATACCCTGCAACAGCTGCTTAAAATCAAATACGCGCAGTTCGAATCCGGCGGCCAGGCCCAGTCCCAGCAGAAAAAAGAGTCGTCAGTGAAAGAAGGAGAAAAATTTATGGACCGGATAGACAACAAGGTAAGGGATATGATCAGGATAGAAGAAACACTGGTAGCAGAGAAATCGGAACTTTTCCATTTCTATGCTGTCCTGTGGGTGCCGGTTATCTTCATCTCTTCACTCGTAGCTATCCTCATTGGGATTTACTCTTACATTACCCTTACCCGGGAATTCAAACTACAGTTGCATATCGAAAGCCGGATGAAATCCTATCAGCGGGAATTGCAACAGAATATCAGCCTGCTGAACAAAACAAACCAGGAACTGGAACAATTCGCCTATGTAGCCTCCCATGACCTGCAGGAGCCATTACGAAAGATCTCGACCTTCAGCGACCGGCTGCAGATGAAGTATAAAGCCGATCTGCCGGAAGACGCCAATCAGCTGATCGAAAGAATGGTATCGGCAGTGGCCAGGATGCGGGTACTGATCAACGACCTGCTGGTATTTTCCAGGGCGGGGCGCATTACTCCCGAAAGTATTAAACCGGTAGACCTGACAACGGTATTGGAGGAAATACTGGCAGACCTGGAACTTCCGCTGGAAGAAAAAAATGCCCTTGTAACCTTCGATAATTTACCTATCGTAGAAGGCAGCGAAACTTCCTTTCATCAGTTATTTCAAAACCTGCTGGCCAACTCCATTAAATTCGCCAGCCCCGACAGGCGCCTGGAGATCAATATCCATTACCGGATCATGACAGGCAGGGAACTGGAAATAGAAAAGGAAAGCAGGTGGGATGAGCGTTTTTGCCGTATAAGTATTGATGATAACGGTATTGGGTTTGACCAGGCTTATGCTGAACGCATTTTCCTCATTTTTCAACGGCTTCATGGCATCAGCGAATATACAGGCACAGGAATTGGGCTGGCCATCTGCAAAAAAATTGTTGATAGTCACAAAGGCTTTATCCATGCCTATGGGTCGCCCGACCGGGGGGCAACATTTGTAATTATTTTGCCATTAAAGCAACTGCCTGTTGAAACAACCTGATGAACAATAAATATTAGCACCTTTATTGCGGTGAATTATCCCATTGCCAATAAATTAAGAACTCCTACTCATGAGCGACCGTCCGATACACATCCTGATGATTGATGATGACGAAGATGATTTTTTCCTGGTAACAGCATTACTGCAAGATATATCTCCCGGACAATACAAGCTGGAATGGGCATCAAACTACCAGAAAGGCATACAGGCTCTTGAAGAAAAAGATCACGATATCCTGTTGGTTGATTATCGTCTTGGCCCCCATACCGGGATCGACATTCTGCGTTATATACAGGAAAGATCCAAACAATTGCCTGTAATTATGCTTACAGGAAAAGGCGATTATAAGATCGATAAAGAGGCTATGATGGCAGGCGCATACGATTACCTGGTAAAAGGAGAGATCTCTTCTACCCTGCTGGAAAGATCTATCCGTTATGCGCTGGATGAATACAGCCATCGGCGTTCTATAGAGGAAAGTGAAAAACGATATTACGGGATCTTTGAAAAAGCGCACGACCTCATCATACTGGCAGATTGCGACCGGAACATCGTGGATGCCAACCCAACTGCCCTGAGGATACTGGGCTATTCGCGAGATGAAATACTGAAGTTGCACCTGAGGGATCTATTTGCTGATGTTGCAGAAAGCGAACAATTTCTTGATAATATTTGCGGCAATGAAAGTGTCAATTCAAAAGAATACCAGTTCAAAACCGCCGACAATAAAAAGCTCATCGTATTAATCAATGCGGTAACCTTAGACGAAGCTGCGCAGATATTCCTTTGTGTGATACAGGATATTACTGATAAGAAAAGGGAGGAGCAGGAGAAGCAACACCAGGAGAAATTTGTTATTACAGGCCGGATCGCCCGGGTCATTGCACATGAGGTAAGGAACCCGCTAACAAATATTCTTTTGGCAGTAAGCCAGTTTAAAGATGAAGATGCAGTAAAAGCCAATGAAGAATCTGTCATCTATACAGATATTATTGAGAGGAACTGTACAAGGATCAACCAACTGATCACTGAATTGCTGCACAGCACCCGGATGATCGAGTTGCATACAATGCAGCATGGCCTCAATGAACTGATTGAAAAAACCTTGTTGCTGGCCATTGACAGGATCCAGCTTAATGAAATAAAACTCATAAAAGAGCTGGTTATTCCTGACATTATTATCAATGCAGATGAGGAAAAGATGATCATTGCCTTCCTGAACATCATAATCAACGCAGTGGAAGCGATGAAACCAGGTGAAGGAGTCCTTACTATTACTACACTTAAGAATAACGATAAAGCTTTACTAAAGATCAGCGATAATGGGATTGGAATTCCTGAGGATAAACTGGCCCGGCTGTTCGATCCTTTTTATACCAGCAAATCGAAGGGTACCGGTTTGGGGCTGACGAGCACTCAAAACATCCTGTTAAACCATAAAGGCTCTATTCATGTGGATAGCAAACCTGGCAGCGGTACAACATTTACCATAGCTTTACCGGCTGTGGAAAAAGAAGAATGACGGACTGCAACAAGTACAATCCGTCATTCTTAATCAGTAATTAATATTTAGCAAACGAAGTTTATTATAAAGAGTTTTCCTGTCGATATTTAATACCTGCGCAGCTTTCGTCTTATTGTACTTCACTTCTTTCAGTACGTTGATGATCTTGTTATATTCTGCCTGCAGGGCCACTGTTTTCAGGTCATTGTCGTTCGACAGGATTGCCAGTTCTCCGCTGATCGGTATTTCGTCTGGCGTCTGGGAGAACGACTCCTTCATTTCCAGCGGGAGGGCCGACATGGTAATGTCTTCCATTTCCGGCGTCAGCAGGCATGCCCTTCTGATAACGTTTTTCAGTTCACGAATATTACCTGGCCAGTTATATTGCCTGAAACATTCCCAAACCTCCGGAGATATTTTACCGCAGGATTTGTCCAGTTCTTTCTCCACCTGGTTTACAAAGGCTGTTGTGAACAGCGGGAGGTCTTCTCTTCTCTCTCTCAGCGGCGGAATATAGATGGTAAATTCATTGAACCTGTGGAAGAGGTCTTCCCTAAATTTGCCCCGTTGTACGGATTCTGAAAGCTTTTCGTTGGAGGCTACAATAATACGTACATCTACAGGGATTTCCTTCAGGCTGCCCACCCGGCGTATTACTTTTTCCTGCAATACACGGAGCAGCGCTACCTGTATATCGTACGAAAGGTTGGATATCTCATCCAGGAAGAGGGTACCGCCCTGCGCCTGTTCAAAAGCGCCAATCTTGGTGTTGATGGCGCCTGTGAAGGCTCCTTTTTCGTGACCAAATAACTCACTGGCCGCCAGTTCTTTAGACAAACTGCCGCAGTCGAGCGCCACAAAAGGCTGCGAATTGCGTTTGCTATGATGGTGTATCAGGTGAGCAACGGATTCTTTACCTGTACCGGTTTCGCCAAAAATGATCACGCTGTAATCGGTTGGCGCAACCAATCTTATTTGTCTGAACAATTCCTTCGCGCCTTCGCTTTCGCCGTATACGTATTTGTCGTTCTTATCGTTCTGGTTGCGTGATAACAATGTTTCCCTTACTTCGGGTTCGGATCCTGATTCAACTGGCCTTACAGCCTGTCTTTCCTGTTCCGACTCTTTATGTGCAAAAGCCTTATGAACGAGGTTCAGGATCTCATCCGGGTACAACGGCTTGGACAAGTAGTCGTATGCCCCGTTTTTAACCATTTCTACGGCCACCCTTACATCAGTATAACCAGTAATGATAATAACAATCGTAGACGGGTTGATCTGGCGGATATCCTGCAGCAGCTGGGCGCCGTCGGTATCTTTCAGCCTATAATCACATAATACGAGATCATAGTTTTTCTCTTTCATCATTTTCAGCGCAGCGTTACCTGTCATGGTTGTGTCGACGTCGAAACCATGTTTACCCAAGAACTTGCTCAGGAGGGTACAGATATTTATTTCATCGTCTATTATTAAAATATTTTTCATACTTCTTTAATATGTGGTATTGGCAACAGAGTGGTTAAAATTAATAAATAAAAAAAACGGGATCGACATCAAATTCTGATATGATCTATTAATTCATCAACATGTTTTACGCTAAAAGGTTTAGCGAGAAAAAAGGCGGCACCTGCTTTAAGCGCTGTCTGCTTTTCCATTGCGTTGTCGTATGCGCTGATAGTGATCACCGGCAGGGTAGGACATTTCTCCTTGATAATAGGCAACGCCTCCAAACCTGAACCATCAGGCAAATGAATGTCAAGAAAAAGCAGGTCAGGCTGATGTTTCAGGATATCCTGCATGCCAAGTTTCAGTTCGTGAACATATCTTACAGTGAAGCCATGTCGTACCAACGTTAACTGCAACAATCTGCAAATGTCAGGTTCATCGTCGATAATCAGTATGCTCGGCCCCGTCGTGCTGCGCTCAGTTGGAGCCGACTCTGACGGGCTCCATGCTGTTTTGTTTCGTTGTAACATACTTGTGTTTGTTCCATTGTTCCATCAAAAGTCTGGCAATCAGATAACACACGGTTGATTCAGCTCCTTGGTTTTGATTAACGTTATTTTTTTCCAAACCGTCGTAACACCCATAAGTTAAAGGATTGTATACGAGTTGTTTAAGATGATTATTTCCAAGGTACCAGCTAAAGGCCAATCTCATTTTGTCCAGATATGAATGGTTTTTTGTGATATTATAGAAGGTGTTTAATGCCAGCATAGTATAAGCTACTTCAATTGATTGCTCTCCTCCGTCTTCCTGTGGCGTTTCCGCGTTGCGGTGATACCAGGTCTTGTTGCTGATCAATTTCATGTAGCTCTCAGTAAACGTTTTACTGCAGAGGAACTGCAGGCTGTCTTCAGCTATCTGTTTATATTCTTTTTTTCCAGTAACCTTATAGGCCATCATCATAGCTTCCGGTAGCACTGCGTTGCCATAAGTAAGGTAAGGTTCGAACCAGTGCCAGTTTTCGTCAGCTTCCTGCAGGTAACTGTTATGCAATTTTTCTGCCAACAATGTCAGCAATTCCGAGGCTTTTTCACCTACCCGATAGTCCTGGGCATAATAGAGCCCTTTAATAGCAAAGGCCATTGCGCGTGGCGATTGCAGTTCAGGGATCCAGGTAAACGCCTTGCGCAAGCCGGTCAGTGCAACCTGAACAACGTCGAAAGGCAGGCGTTCATGCGAGTGCAACACGTATCCCAAAGCCCAAACCGCACGCCCATTGGCATCTTCGAGGTTTACCTCGTTGTTCATGGCATCGAACTCCCCGTGCTTGTCCACATAGTTAAGGAACTTGCCGGAAGGGCGCTGGCATTTATTAATGAACTGCGCATATTTGCGCATCAGTGTATCAACAAATGTATTGGATTTTATTTCGCTGCTATACATACACATGGCTATCAAAGCCCTGGCATTGTCATCCAGCGTATAACCAAAAGTTGGATCAGGTACATCGTGAACAGCAAATTGTAACATTCCCAGTTCATCTGTCAGCCTGTCTACATGGTCTAAATATGGAGGCGGCAGGTTAGGCATCAGTTTATCTTCTGCGAGGGCTTCACTGATCACGCTCATGTGAGCAATGGCAACGTTTTCCCAGATAGAACTGCGTGTTTTCTCCTTCGCGGCATTGCTCATATTCTTACGCAGCTGCGGATCTCTCAGCAATTGTAATGCAGCTTGCGACATCTGCTCCGGGTTATTGAAATCTACCAGGCAACCGGCTCCATCTTCCAGCATTTCTTTTGCCTGGACGAATGATGTGGAAATTACTGCACAGCCTGCACTCATGGCGTATACGAAAGTGCCGCTCACCGCCTGGTGCGGATCTTTTGACGTAAACAGGTAAATATCGGTCAGTGCGAGATAATCTAACAGCGTTTTCAGGGAAAGATAGGAGTTTACAAATCTTACATTATTCTCCAATCCCAGTTCCTTTACCAATGCTTCAAGCGAATTCCTGTATTTTTCACCTTCCCGGGCATGTACAACAGGGTGCGTCTTGCCGAGGATAAGATATAAAGCATTAGGAAATTCCCTGGCCACTTCTTTCATTGCCCGGATTCCGACTTCGATACCTTTATTTTCGCTGAGTAAACCAAATGTGGAAAGAACGAGACGTCCTTCCACACCATACTGTCTTTTCAATGCAGGTATATCATCTACAATGTGGGCATGCGTACCGTGCGGAATGTGAACAATCTTACCCGCCGGCACCTGGTATACTTCACGCAGCAGGTCGGCTGACGAGCGGGTCATGACGATCACTTTCGATGCCAGCGCACTGATCAGGCTGACAACTTTCTGGCATTTAATATCCGGGTAAGGCAATACGGTATGAAACCTTACCACGAAAGGTTTGTCGAGTAGCGATATCATTGCCAGCATGTTATGTCCATATTCGCCGCCATACAGGCCAAACTCATGTTCAAAACACACAAGGTCAATCTTATCGTTTTCATTTATTTGTTGGGCAAACTCAATACAACTGTCGATATCAAACGGGTTTACCCGGTAGTTTACAGGCGGGTTTAACAATGTAGTGTTGGGTTTCCCTGATTCTTCCAAAGCGGCTACTTCAATATTCAGATTTCCATCAAAATTCTTATTCATGGCATTGATGAGATCTTGAGCAAAAGTTGCGATGCCGCATTCACGAGGTGGGTAAGAAGTAACAAAAAGCAAAGTTCTAATCTTCATAATGTAAATTTTTGCAACTGAACTAACCTGGTCCTAAGCTTCGGATCGGGATAAGGGATATTTCAAATATCAATCCAACGCCCCCGTTCAGGAATTGATGAGAAAGCAGGTTTTGGAGTTGTGGAAAAAAATACACAGTTTTTGGATAATTGATTCATTCACAGGTCAACAATATTATTATTTATCATCATTTGTGTTGGGTTAACATTTGATATAAGTAGAAATGTTTACACTTGCAGTACAAAATTCTATATTAAGCAAGATATTATAATCATTATCCAAAATTCTATTTATAAAAACTATACAAAAATGAAAACTTTTCCATTTCAGCTTATTTTCGTGAATGCACTAGTTACACATTTACCAGCATCTTTTTGAAATCCATTTTTAATTAAACCCAGTTACTGAAATTATGCGAAACATTGCATGTACATTCAATGTCGATGGTGTGCCTACCAGGCTAAATCTCAGGAAACTACCCCGACAGAGGCGATTTCAAGCGATTATAGACAGAAACGTTACTGAATACGTTATCTCAGACGAAACGAACAATCTTGAATACTACGAAGGGCCGGTACTTCCGCCATACCTTTTCGAAAAGATATCGGCCCTGGTACAACAATATTTTCCCAATGTAAAAGCGATCGTCAAGATTGGGGAGGACAATTACGAAGACTACGATGACTATTAAACTTCCCGACTTCTCATTGCGACTACTTCTCTTTTCCACAACAAAGGCTGGTCTGAATTGACCAGCCTTTATCCTATCAGGCGATTGATATTAAACGAATCCTTTTTCCAGGCCTTCAAATGCATCGGCAGGATGTACCTGCTCCCAAAGGATAGAAAACACGGCCTGGGCAACCGGCATATAAGCCCCGATTGATTTATTCATCTGGAATACAGACTTACTTGCATAATACCCTTCAGCGATCATATTCAGTTCCAGCTGGGCCGCCTTTACGCTGTATCCTTTCCCGATCATGTTCCCGAACGTCCTGTTCCGGCTATGCAGCGAATAACAGGTAACCAGCAGATCGCCCAGGTAGGCGCTGGCGCTGTAATTATGGGATACCGGCGTAGTGCCGGCGGAAATAGCCGCCAGTTCCTCGTATTTCTCCAGGAAATGCTGCATTTCCTTAAAACAGTTGGTAATGTATACGCTCAGGAAGTTGTCGCCATACTCCTGCCCATGCGCTATGCCTGCACCCAATGCATAAATGTTCTTCAGCACAGCCGCCAGCTGCACGCCAATAATATCAGCATTTACGATGGTTTGCAGGTAAGGAGTGGTGAACAGGTTGGCAATTTCCTGCGCATCGTCGATCGCTGTTCCGGAAAATGTCAGGTAAGAGAGTTTTTCATTGGCCACTTCCTCGGCATGACAAGGGCCAGTGATGGTGAAGTATTGTTTTGGAGATATCTTAAACTGTTTCTCCAGGTAATCGTTGATCAGGGTGTTGGTGCTGGGTACCAGTCCTTTAATGGCTGAAACTATCTGTTTTTGCTGCAAGGTTGCCGGAGGCAGGTACTCAAGCACTGTTTCAAGAAAGGCAGAAGGAACGGCCAGAATAATTATATCGCTGGATTCCACTACGCTCCGCAGGTCGCTGCTTAATGCCAGGAGGCTGGTGTCAAAGTATACTGAGGTAAGATAATGCTTATTATGGTGCCTCGATTGCATATGGCGAATAGTTTCTTCATTCCTGATCCACCAATTGATATGATGCCCGTTATCTGTCAGGATTTTCGCCAGGGCGGTAGCCCAACTGCCACTACCGATAAGTCCGATACGCTTACTCACTATGCTTTTTTTACGCAATATAAGGAGGTTTTTTCACGCTAAGGCGCCGAGGGAGCTAAGAGCGCAAAGGATTTTGTTAAGGAAATAAGGATACAAAGCGGTTTTTAAGGGAATAAACGGTTGTTATAAATAAAAAAGCAAAGGATTGAAGTTATATAAAACGTTCTATCCTTTGCTTGCTTATTATTTCCAGAAAAAATCTCTGCTTCCTATTTCCCTTAACAAAATCCTTTGCGCTCTTAGCTCCCGCCGCACCTTTGCGTGAGCCTATTTCTTCTGGCCTTCGAAGAGTTGCTCTTTGGGAACGACTTTCACTTTCTTGCCGTTTTCCAGGCCTTTGGAAACAGCGGAATATGGTGCGCTTATTACTTCATCGCCTTCATTGAGGCCGGAAAGTATCTGGATATTTGAGTCGTCCTGGATCCCGGTTTTAACAGTTACCATTTTAACTGTATTATCTTTCTGCAACACGAAAACTACTTCATTAATATTGGCCTTAGTTGGCGTAATAGCCTGTTCTTCGCTTTCTCCTTCTTTCTTTTCTTTATTTCTTGCTGCATTGGCTGCAGAATCCCTGGTTGTCACCGCGTTAATAGGAATAGCCAGTGCGTTTTTAACTGTGCGGGTCTGGATATTCACGCTGGCGCTCATTCCCGGGCGGAAAGGGAACGTTCTGTTTGCTTTGTCTACCAGGTCGGCATAGCTTTCAGGTAAGATACGGATATGAACGATGTAGCTGGTAACCTGTTCTGCTGATGATGCGGTAGCGGTAGTAGCAGTTGCAGCGCCTTTGCTGGAGCTTGCGATCTGGGTCACTATGCCCTTGAATTCCCTGGCGTTATAGGCGTCCACTTCAATAATGGCGGTATCCCCCAGTTTCACCCTCGGAACATCGTTTTCCCCCACATCTACCTGTACTTCCATGGTGTTCATATCGGCGATCCTGAGCATTTCGGTACCGGTCATCTGGGCGGTACCTACCACCCTTTCCCCTTTTTTAACGGAGAGTAAAGATATAATGCCGCCCATGGGGGCTGAGATGGTAGTACGACCGAGGTTTTTATTGGCCTCATTCAGGTTTGCCTGGGCGCTTTGAACAGCAAATTTGTTACTGTTGATCTGCTGAACAGCGGCGTTATAATCGGCCTGGGCAGCCAGGTAAGCCGCTTCGGCAGTTTCAAATTCAGACCGTGAAATCACTTTTTCGGTCAACAACTGTTTATTCCTGAGGTAGGCTGCTTTATTCTGGTCGAGGCGCGCTTTATACGAATTCAAAGCAGCAGCGGTATTGGCTAACTGGGCCTGGCTCTGGCTAACAGAAGCTGCGGCTTTATCTACCATTGAACCGTAAATATCTGCGTATATGCGAGCCAGTACCTGGCCTCTTTTTACAGAGTCGCCTTCCTTTACCAGGAGGTCGGTAATTTCACCGGATACGTCGGAACTTACTTTCACTTCAATTTCGGGGTAGATCTTTCCGCTGGCGGTAACCACTTCTATGATGTTGTGTCGGGCAGCCCTGTCGGTAGCTACTTTAAGGCCTTCATCTTTGCCGATAACTCCGGCGGCCTTCAGAATAACAAGTAAAACAATGATTGATACCAGTACAATTAATACCCAATACCATTTCTTCTTTCTCTTCATAAAGCAGTTTAATTTCTGAAGGAAAGCTACAGCGAAATTTTCTGATCTCTATAGAATTCCAGCAGTTTCATTTTAAATATATAGTCATACTGCGCCGAGACCTTTTCGATCTGCGCACGATACAATTTACCCTGCGTTGTGATATAATCAATCGTATTCATCAGGCCCAGGTTAAATCTTTTTGTTGCAAAATCATAGGCTTTCTGCGCGGCAACCACCCCTGTTGTTGATGAATTATATTTCTGTAAAGCAGCAACAGCGTTTGCATGTGCTGTATAAATATCCTGTTTCAATTTCTGGTTATCGATATCCCGGGTCAACTCCAATGTCTCAACATTCAATTTTGCTTTCGCTATGTTGGTCCGTGCCTGCCAGCCATTAAATATAGGAATGCTTAAAGAAAGCCTGGCCATCTGCTGGAAGTTCAGATCCAACTGTTCATGGAACGGCATTTTCAGGATCTGCTGGTTGGGGAAAATTACTTTTTCTGTTGTTACCGGCACGCCGCTGTTACTTACAACTCCGATCGTATCTGTATAGATAAATGGCGCTCCCCTGTCGCCATTTTTCGTGATCCCGTTGGAATAGTTGCTGCCAATTGAACCAGCAATGCTTAGTTTTGGATACAGCGTTGATTTGTTTGCTTTGTAAATATAGTAGGCAGACTGAATTTTGGCCAGGTCTGCTTTAACCAGCGGATAGGTTGTCAGCGCCTGGCTGTAAACCATTTCCGGGGCCATCTCGCTCAGTGGCGCAATTGGCAGACTGGAAATATTTGCAGGGATTTCAGGTTCAAATGGAATATCAAATCCAAGGTTCAGGTATGCCTTCATCTGGAGGATAGATAACGTTACCTGGTTCTGAGCGGAAACGAGATTAGTACTGTCGAGCGCCAATTGCGCTTCCAGGTCGGCCTGGTTGCTCTCAGGAACTGATCCTGCAATTACCAGCTTCTTTGTATTCTCCAGGTTTTGCTTGGTCACTTCCACATTCACCTCGTTTACTTTCACTTGTTCAACGTTCAGCAAGATCTGTAAAAATGCTGTCGCAACATTGAATGCAAGATCATTCCTTGCTTTTTGCAGCAGGAAACTGTTAGACTCCAGGTCGTACTTGTTTGCAGTGATGGTGCGTTGCCTGTTAAACCAGTTAAAGATATCGGCGCTTACAGACAGGCTTCCGTCTACCCCCGTTAATGATTGGGTAACATAAGTATTGGTGAGGGGACTGGGATTACGACCCTGGCTGTAGGAACCATTAAGTCCTGCGTTCACGCTTGGGATCATACCAAGTTTGCTTTGCCTGAGGGTGAGTTCAGACAAACGTCTTTGGATTTCCTGTTGTTTAACTTGTAAATTATTCTGCAAGGCATAATCCACGCAACGCTGTAAACTCCACTTATCCTGGGCTAATGCGGATGTTATGTCGGCAAACAATAAAACCAGGATCACTCCTGCTATTCGGGATATTCTCATAACCTTCCAAAAATATAATAATTGTGACGATACTTTTTCATTCTTCTTGATAGAAGGCCAAAATTTTTTAGGTATGGCAATACCGTTCACCATTTCAGTGTACAACATAATCTTTTTTTTACAGATTTCTTTAAATGCGGGCTATTTTATCATGACCTTATATGCCCGTCGCGAAGTTGGATGATGCGATTGCCATAAGTCGCATTTACATCCGAGTGGGTCACCTGTACAATGGTTATTTTATCCTTTTCATTCAGTTCTTTGAACAACTCCATGATCGACTTAGCCTGGTCTGAATGCAGGTTACCGGTAGGCTCGTCGGCCAGTATCACTCTGGGCTCGGCAACGATAGCCCTGGCAATACCTACCAGCTGTTGCTGGCCTCCAGAAAGCTGGTTAGGGAACAGGTCTTTTTTGGCAACAATGTTAAACCTGTCCAGCACATCTGCGACCCTGCTTTTACGCTCGGAAGCCGATACATTTTTATAGAGCAATGGCGTTTCAATATTTTCATAAACAGTTAACTCGTCGATCAGGTGATATGCCTGGAATACAAAACCAATAGATCCCCGGTGCAATTGTGTACGTTTTTTTTCATTCATCTTATCTACCCTCTCCCCTTCAAATAAATACTGCCCTTCCGACGGCTCTTCCAGCAACCCCATAATATGGAGTAACGTGGATTTACCTGATCCCGAAGGCCCCATTATCGACACAAATTCTCCTTCATTGATCGTCAGATCAATGTCTTTCAGGATAAAGTTCCTTCCAAGTCCAACCGGGTAGTATTTAGTGATATTCTGCAATTGTATCATGACTGATTTGTTTATTTTTTTAGCTTTTACAAGATAAATTTTCTTTTACAGACCTGCTAACTAAGGTATTATTCGGACTTCAAACTTTTAACAGGATTCATCAGCGCTGCTTTGACAGACTGTAAACTCACTGTCAGCAAGGCTATTGCCATGGCTAACAGGCCCGCCACAACGAAAACGCCGGCGCCCAGGTTTATATGATAGGCAAAACCTGATAACCATTTGATCATTACATAAGCTCCCAGCGGAGCAGCAACTATCAACGAAATTGTTACCAGTTTGATATAATCTTTGGATAACAGGGCAACAAGATTCGATGACGAAGCACCTAATACTTTACGGATTCCCAATTCCCTGGTCCTTTGTTCTGCCGTGAAAGCGGCTAATCCAACCAACCCGAGGCAGGAAACCAGGATCACCAAACCGCTGAAAACCTTCAGCAGCCTGCCGGCCCGGAATTCCGATTCATACATGGCATTAAAATCATCGTCCAGGAAATGAGCGTCGAATGGTCTGCCAGGTTGGTAAGATTTCCAGGCATCTTCAATCCTGGCCAATGCACGCTGCGGATCACGTCCATTCACTTTCACCAGTATTTCCCCGAACCATTCGTATTCCGGGAATACAATTAAAGGTTGAATTTTCTGTTTCATGCTGGCAAAATGAAAGTCTTTCATCACGCCTTTCACACTTCCGATACGCCCGTTCATAGTCATTGTCCGGCCAACAGCCTCTGTAGGCGTCCATCCCAGTTGCTTTACAGCTGTTTCATTTAAATAGAAGTGATAACGTCTATCTTCCTGCTTCTCCCTGGTCACATCCTGGATGTCGGCATCGGTCAACTTTCCGCCCGCCAGGATATCGATCCCCATGGTCTGTAAATAATCTTTTTCCACCGGGATGGCAGTAACATCCATGGAATAGTCAGCCGGTTTACCCTGGATCTGGCCAATGCCATAGCCGCCCCCGATATTAACAGGCGAATCGTAAGATGCGCTTACCTGGCTGATTTCCGACTGCTGCAGCAGCCTGGCTTTAAAGGCAGCCAGCGAGTTGTTGTCAAAACGGCTGCCGTTGAGCACCACAACCTGCGACCTGTCCTGCCCCAGCTTTTTATGTTGTATATAATAAAGTTGCTGCCCTACCACCAGGGTACAGATAATAAAAAATACCGCTGCTGCAAACTGGAATACCACCAGTGTTTTACGTAAAGCAGCGCCTTTACCCACAGGAGTTTTGCCTTTCAATACCTGCACTGGTTTGAAATTGGCCAGGAAGAATGCCGGGTAGGCTCCAGCCAGGAAAGTGGTTACCACGAAAACAGCGATCAAGGCAACAATCAACGGCCATTCCAGGTGCATCCGGATGGTAGATTGGGTGAGATTATTAAACCATGGCAGCAAGACCAGGGATAACACTGTGCCAATCACCAGGGCTAAGAAGGTGATAATAGCCGATTCAGTGATGAACTGTGTAAACAATTCTCTTTTCACCGCTCCCATTACTTTACGTACGCCGATTTCCCTTGCCCGGTCGGCAGACCTGGCAGTGGCCAGGTTCATAAAATTGATGCAGGCAACAGCCAGCAATAACACTGCTATGATAGCCAGCATGTAATCGTATTGCAGGTTGCCGCCTCTTTCGGTCGAGTTCTCAGACTGTGAGTAAAGATGAATATCGGCAATAGGCTCCGGTATAAGATCAAACCTGTACTTGGTATTAGACCCCATCATCCCTTTTATCATCGAAGTGAGGCGATCGTGCAACGCATTGCTGGTAGCTTTATCGGCAAGCTGGATGTAAGTGTAGTAATTTGCAGATCCCCACCTGTCGGTAATATTCATTGAACTGTAACTGCCAACAAAATCGAACTTTAAATGAGTATTGGAAGGGGGATTTTTGGCCACTCCGGTTACCATGAAATCCTTTCCGTCGATCTTCAGCATTTTGCCGGTAGGACTGCTTTTCCCAAAGTATTTTTCCGCCATCGAAGCTGACAGCACTACCATGTTCGGACCGCTCAAAGCGGTAGCCGGATCGCCTTCCAGTAAAGGAAAAGAGAACATAGTAAAGAAAGGCGCTTCTGCATATATAAATCTGCTCTCGTTTATCGCTTTCTCTCCGTTCGCAACAAGGCTGGCTTTCGGATAGATCCTGGTAATTGTCTGTACTTCCGGCACAGTCTTTAAAGCCGGGGCCAGGGCGCTGGGCGTCAGCGCGGTATGCGTTAAAGGCTGATCAATTTCGCCATAGGCAGAACTGATGCGAAATAACTGTTTGCCATTTGTGTGGAACCGATCATAAGTCCATTCATTCTGCAGGAACAGGAACAATAATATAAAACAAGCGATCCCGATAGCCAGCCCTCCTATGTTGATGAAGGTATACAGCTTTCTTTTGAACAAGCTACGCACAGAAGTTTTAAAGAAGTTTTGCCACATCATTGGTAATTAGTTTTATTCTCTGTTCAGACTTTTAACAGGGTTAGACAATGCTGCCTTTATAGATTGCAGGGAGATAGTTACCACGGCTATTAGAATAGCGATAGCCCCTACCACGATAAATATCCACCAGGGAACAGATACATGAAATTCAAAATGCTGCAGCCATTTCTGCATGAAATACCAGCTTAAAGGGGCTGCTATCACGATAGCGATCAGCACCAGTACCAGGAAATCGCGTGTCAGCAACGTTACTATGCTGCTTACAGAAGCACCCAATACTTTGCGTATGCTTATCTCTTTTTTACGCTGGGCGGTTGCCAGCACGGTAACGGCAAACAAGCCCATACAGGTTATTA
This sequence comes from Chitinophaga terrae (ex Kim and Jung 2007), assembly GCF_900107795.1. Classification (GTDB taxonomy): domain Bacteria; phylum Bacteroidota; class Bacteroidia; order Chitinophagales; family Chitinophagaceae; genus Chitinophaga; species Chitinophaga terrae. The sequence continues at coordinate 26,524 of NZ_FNRL01000002.1, read as the reverse complement.
TAATTGCCAGTCCTGCACCACTGAGAAGCATATTTGAAAAACGATGTTCATCTTCATACATCCTTCTCATATTATCATTCAGGTAGGTAGGAGAGTTTTCCGCCAGGGGATTCACTTCTTTCCATAACCTTGCTATTTTATCCAACGTAGCGGTGGGGTTTGATGTTCTTACATTTACGAACAAGTAACCCAGGTCATTGGGTTTTGCCAGGCCTATGATCAACGGATCAATTTTGCGACGCAACGATTCAAAATGATAATCCCTTATAACTCCCACTACTTTCAGGTTGCCCTGCGGCCCCAGATCTATCATCGTTCCCAACGGTTCTTTCACTCTTAACTGCTTCGCCATTGTTTCGTTGATCAGGATAGCGCTGCTATCCGTACCGAATTCTTTTGAAAAATCGCGGCCTTCCACCATTTGCATGCCCATAGTGCCGGCATAATTATAATCTACCCGTTGGAACTTAGTAGTAAGCATCTGTCCATGGAACGAGAATCCTATGATCCAGTTGCCGGAGTTGCCATCAGAGCCAATACCGAAATTGTTCATCCCCGCGCTTACGCTCTTTACATCGGGGAACTGTGATAACCGCTGCTTCATATTGTCGAGTACCGCCGGGGTAGCATTATCCAGCGGGATACTGGCTATGGTATTCACTTCATAACCCAGTGGCTTGTTCCTGATATAATTAAGCTGCTGCCAGATAATAGCTGTACAACTGAACAGGATCACTGCTACTACAAACTGTACTACGATAAGGGAGTTCCTTACATAATTGCCTTTGTTGATGTTCATCTTTCCTTTCAGCATTGTGAGGATATGCTGGCGCGATATCTTCCAGGCGGGGAACCCTCCGGCCAGCAGGGTGATTAAAAAGAAGATGATAATGATACCCGCAATCACCTTCACATCCTGGAGCATCTCCCATTGGATATGCTGGCTGAACTGGCGGTTATAAAATGGCAGGATAAATACCGCCAGGATAGACCCGAGTACAAGCGCCAATACACATAACAGGAAAGACTCCATCCAAAACTGCAGGAACACCTGGCCATTAAATGCGCCCAGGGATTTACGCAACCCGATTTCTGCACTCCGGCCAAGAGAACGGGCAACGGAAAGATTGATAAAGTTTATACAGGCTATACTGATGATCAGCGCAGATAAAATAACCATCAACCAGGGATAGTATTTATTTACCCCGCCAAAGAAATAACTATGTTCATCCAGCCTGAAATCGTTCAGGGATATAGTTTTGAAGGTAAAATCCGTCATCCCTTCCTGGATCGCTTTCGCGTAATACCTGGGTTTTAAAGCATTTAACTGCTTTTCAAAAGAAGCCTGGCTGACGCCGGGTTCAAGTTCTACCAACAGGGGATTAGTAGAAACATCCCATTTCCCTTTAACCTCGTTGTAATACGGGTCGCTTTCTACGCGTGCCACCAGGTCGAACCGGATACTTGAATTCTGTGGGATGTTTTCGGCAATCCCGCCAACAATGTAGGGCTGCCATTGTCCCCGTACGTTGATCTCAATACTCTTGCCCACGGCATCGGTAGCCTTGCTGAAAAGTTTCGCAGCGGTAGCTTCCGTGATCACCACCTGGTTTAGCTCCCGCAGCGCCTCGTCGCCGATCCCTTTTACCAACGGGAAGGAAAACATGTTAAAGAAATCGCGGTTGGCAAACTGGGTATGTAAATAATATACGTTGGCCCCAACCCGTACTGGCAGGTTAAAACCGGTTATATAGGAAGTATGTTTTACCCCTGGTATTTCTGCCTTAACAGCGGCCGCCAGCGGCTCGGCAACGCTGTTAGTGACCATCGTAGAAGTATTCCCATTCTGGACCTTCTCATTTACAATCTGGTATATATGATTTCTTTTCTCATGAAATCGATCAAAAGACCATTCTTTGTAAGCGGTTAACGAAAGCAGCAGTACAGCGCACAGAGCAGCCCCCATACCAACCAGATTTACCAAAGCAAAGACCTTTTGCTTCAATAAATTTCTCCATGCAATTTTTAAATAACTTATCAACATACTATGAAATATTTATCATGACAAAAAAGCGGGGCGTGTAGAAACACACTCCGATTCTCTAATCACTTGTTATTTTTAATGATTTTACTGGGTTACGTAAAGCAGATTTCAGCACCTGACCACCTACTGCAATAATCGCTATAGTCAATACCAGGGCGGCCGACACAGCGAACATCCACCACTTCATTTCAGTGCGATAAGCAAATTGTTGAAGCCATTGTTTCATCAGGTACCAGGCTATGGGAGTAGCGATCACCAATGAAACGAACACCAGTTTAATAAATTCTTTTGATAATAGTAACACCAGCTGGGAAACATTTGCTCCCAGAACCTTCCGGATACCCACTTCCCTGGTCCTTAATTCTGCCGAAAAAGTGGCCAGGCCCAGCAATCCCGAAGCGGCAATAATGATGGTTAAGAGGGTAAAAATGTCGAACAGCCTTCTTAACTGGTCTTCTGCCCGGTACATCTTATTGAAAGTTTCGTCCAGGAACTTATATTCAAACGCCGACCGCGGGTCGAACCGCTCGAAGATCTTTTTAACATCCGCCAGCAGCCGGGGAATTGACTGGTTAGGCCCCAGTTTAATAAACAAACAACCAGGATTACTAACACCCCAGGCCGTGGAATTTTCTTTTTCCACGAACAAGGCCAGGGGAGTGATCTCAGATCTCAGCGAACGGAAATTGAAGTCCTTTACCACTCCTATAACCTGCCGGTTATCGGGCCCGAAAGGGACAAACTTTCCTACCGGCGCATCCCCTAGTTTCAGGTATTTAACCGCCGTTTCATTTAACACAACCGCCTTGGGCTGATCGGATATAAAATTGCTGACCGGCCTGTCCTTCCACTTCATATCTGTCATAGCCATCAAAGCCTGGTCAACCTGGATCACCGATACCAGGGTTTGCGACTTATCCTTTTCCTGGTTTATGAACCACATATCCTCGCCCTCGTACAGGGGATACCTTGCAGTACCCGTTGCCGTTACCCCGTTCAGCGCGGCCACCTGCTGCCTGAAGGCGGGATAATGAGCGCCCATCGACTCCTGGAAGGGAACCATCACTACCCGGTCCTTCTCTATCCCCGTATTGGCATTCCTGAAATAATCCAGTTGCTCCCGGATAACGACGCAGCAAACGATCAGTACACCGGCTACCAGGAATTGCGCTATTGTCATCACTTTCCTGGTGTTCTTGTCTTTTTCCGATGGCTTTACAACAGCAGCCTGGTATCTCGACAAGATAAAAGCAGGATAACTTCCTGCCAGCAAAACTGTTATGGCAAGCAATCCCAGGTAGATAATAAAGGCTAATGGTTGAAAAAGGAAACCGGTATCTATATCTACTTCCAGGTATCTTATTAACGGCCGGTTGAACCACAAAACCATTACTAACGCAACTCCAAATGCGATGAAGGCATACAGGCCGGATTCGATATAGAACTGCCAGGCAATGTGTTTGTAATTTGCTCCCAGCGTTTTTCTTACGGCAATTTCCTTCGCCCTGCCAATAGCGCGGGCGGTGGAAAGGCTCATATAGTTGATCAGCGCCATCAGCAAAACCAGGCCCGCTACCAGCGGGAAAAGGCTTAGATACCTGAAATTGGGAGATATTTCTTTCTGCAGGCTGGTCAGCGGGCGAAGCAAGACCTTGCCGGGAAGGCCCGAAGCGTCGGCCAGGCGGGAGATATTTGCTGCAACCTGCGCCTGCTGGCTTTTGTCGGTCAGTTTAAGGTATAGGTTGAACGGCCCTCCGAAATTCCCGGATGTGTTCAGCAATGTACCGATCTTTTCTATGCCGCTGATACTGTTTGCCGACATCAGGTAGTCGGCCTTCAGATTGGCATTGGATGGCGCATCTTCCATTACGCCTGTTACCAGGAAAGTATTTTCCCCGTTATAGAGCAACGACTGCCCCACTGCCGAAGCGCCCTTAAAAAACTTCCTGGCAATGCGTTCGCTGACCACAATGCTAAAGGGGTGCTTCAGCACTTCTTCCTTATTGCCTTCCAGCAGGCGGAAAGAAAAGAAAGTAAAAAAGTTAGGGTCGGTAAAATAAATATTGCCGGCATTCTCTCTCAGGGCCGGATCAGTAACCGACTGGATGCTTGCGCCCTGGGATAATGATCCTGTAATGCGAAGGAACGACTCTACCTGCTTGTTCTGGTCGCGGATCATAGTGGCTGCCTCATAGCTATACCCGTTGGTTTGGATCGTATCCTTATCCAGCTTTATCCTGGTTGCCAGGCAAAAGATCCTGTCGCTGTCTTTTTGCCACCTGTCGTAACTCAGCTCATGGGCCATATACAGCAGGATCAGTATAGCAACACTGAGACCGGTAGCCAGGCTTCCGATCTTTATACTGCTATAAAGCGTTTTGCTCCTTAGATTCCTCCATGCGATCCTTATGTAGTTTGCAAGCAGCATAGTTAGTCGTTTCTTAGGTTTTTAGCAGGGTTTACCTGAACGGTAGCCCAGGTCTGTGACAGGATGGTAATAAGCGCCAAAACAAAAAGCCCAAGAAACCCAAGCGCCATTGGAAGTATTCCCAGGGAAACCCGGTAGGCGAATATCCGCAGGAAGAAAGAACTTCCCAGTATTCCTATTGGCATGGCGATCAACGCAGCAATAAAGATGAGTTTCAGATAGTTTTGGGACAGCAGTACCAGCAGGGAGATGACATCGGCTCCCAATACTTTCCTAACACTTATTTCCTTTCTCCTGATAAATGAAGTGTATGAAACAATGCCTAACAGGCCTAATGCCGCGATCAATGTGCAGATAAACACCAGGAAACTCAACATGGAAACCACCTCTCTCCCATTCCTGGCGGCCAGGGATTCATCCATCCATTCAGCCTTCCATTCCTTGCCGGGGTTGAAGCTTTGCCATATATCCTGTACGGCAGCCACTTGCGCCGGTTTATCCCCCTTTGCCATCTTTAACTGCAACTTTGTAAACTCCTGGGGCAGAAATCTTAAAGCCATCGGGCGGATGTCGACTTCAATAGGTTGGTAATTGAAATTCTTTAAAACGCCTACGATGCTAACCTGGGTGGAATCATTCAGCCATACGTTTTGTCCTATCGCTTCTCCCGGAGTTTTATTCCCCAGCGCACCTGCAGCCCGTTCATTGATTACGATATAGCGCTCCTGGTCTGTGTTTGCAGCAGGGAAGTTAGTTCCTGCCACCAAGGTCAGGTGCATGGTTTTAATAAAGTCGTTGTCTGTGGCATAGTATCCAAATTCAATCCCCTCCTTGTTCTCGCGGGTCCTGATGCGGCAAAAACGCGTTTCCCTTGGCATTCCCAATACTCCGGAAGTAGCTGTACAGGCTTCTACATCCTTTAACCCCAGCATCCGTTGTTTGATCAGCTCATAATTTGTTTTCTCCAATGGCACATCCAGTATATCTTTCCTGGCAAAGCCCATATCCACAACTGCTTTATAGGAGAATTGCCTTGCAACTGTGATAAGGAAAAATATGGAGGCAATGGACAGTGTAAACTGGATGACGATCAATGTTTTCCGCAATCCAATACCACCGAACAGTTTAATGTCTACCATGTTCTTCAGTACTTTCACCGGCTGGAAAGACGACAGGCTCCAGGCAGGAATAATTCCCGCTACCACCCCGGTCACAAAACTGAACACCAGGAAAAGAAGCAGTATTTCAGCGTTCCAGATCCGGAGATCAGGGCGTGCTATGGAGAGCATTGTTATAGCCAGGATGAACGATAAAAAGCAAAGAATAACAGATTCAATGATGAACTGCAGGAAGATCTGCCAGCGTTGCGCACCATTCACCTTCTGGATGCCTACTTCCTTTGCCCGTTGCAATGACCTTACAATGGTCAGGTTAATGTAGTTGAAGCACGCGCAGATAAGCAATCCCAGGGCTACCAGCGCTTCTGTCAGCACTTTTCCCCATGGCGGGCTGCTTGTAATATCATCGTATAATTCCTGTGAAGGGGTTATCTTATTCAGAGGTTGTGAGGCAAACGAAAGGCTGCCTCTTTTTTCCTTTTTCATTATATCGTACCTGTGCGATTCTACTGCCAACAGGTCGTTTATCGCTTTGCTACCTTTTCCCTCTTTCATCAGGACATAGGTATACGCACCCTGTACCTGGTCCCAACTTTGCAACATCTGGGGCAAGGCTTTCGATTGTTCCAGTACCGGCACCGCGGCTAATGAAGCATAAGCATCGAAATCGAGATGGGAATGGGATGGAGGCGTTTCCAATACCCCGCTGATCGTATAGTTGCCATATTTACTGAACCTTATCACCTTGCCTACAGGATTGCCTGCGCCGAAATAGCGTTGGGCGAGGTTATCGGATACCACAATTGAGTTAGGATCAGCAAATATGGTATTAGCGTTTCCCCATTTCAGTTTAAACCCGAAAATCCTGAAAAAAGCCTCGTTGGTAAATGCAGCTCTTACGGGTATTTCTTTGCCATTGGCGGCAGCATCGTCTATCAGTGCCGAATAAACAGAGGTTACTTGCTCTACGTCTTTATACCCCGCATTTATTGCCTCTCCCAGCGGCAATGGCGTACTGGCCATATGGTATTTCCGTCCGTCTGTTGTTTCCACCTTTGTGGTGACCCTGAATATCCTGCCGGCATGCGGATGAAAATTATCATAAGAGAAAGTTTCATGCAAAGAGACCAGTACCATCAGGCACACAGCCATACTGATAGCCAGACCCGCGATATTGATAAAGGTGAATAACCTTTGCCGGCGCAGGTTTCGGAAAGCAAGTACTATGTATCTCTTTAGCATCGTATTCAGATTTAAGGTAAAAACCCGTAATATTCAATAGTCAAAAATTCTATCCCTATTCTGTTTTAAGAGAAACAACGGGATTGACAAGCGCAGCTTTGACAGCCTGCAGGCTGATAGTTACAATAGCGATGATCACTACCATAAGGATCGCTAAAACCATTATCCACCATTCTACCGATACCCTGAAAACAAAACGCTGAAGCCAGCTATTCATTCCAAAGTAGGCCACCGGCAGGGCGAATACGCTGCCGATCAGTACCAGTTTAAGGAAATCCTTTGTCAGCAGCACGCTTAGATGAGCGGCAGATGCACCCAGCACCTTGCGGATTCCGATCTCCTTGGTTCTTTGTTGGGCGATCAGGATAGAAAGTCCCAAAAGGCCAATGCACGCGATCAGGATGGTTAGTCCTGAAAATATGCCGAATAGTCTTCCAAGGGTACTTTCTCCTTTATACAGGTTTTGCAGGTCCTGGTCGACGAACGAATATTGGAAAAGAAGGTCCGGAGACAGGCTGTTCCAGAGCTCTTCCAGCTCGGCTAACTGGGCGGTATGGTTACCCGGTGCAAGGCGCAGGGTAAGATTAGATGCGTACTCCGGTTTTATCATATATAACACCGGGGTAACCGCTTTTTTCAGATCCTGGTAATTAAAATCCGCAACCACGCCTATGATAGTTCCATGAACCCCTTTACTCCCGGGCCTCCATTCGATACGCTGACCAATAGGATCTTTAAACCCGAAACTTCTTACCGCCGCTTCGTTAACAATAAACGCGTTGTTGCTGTCGGTTCTCATTGCCGGGTCGAAATTCCGGCCTGCGATTATTTTAAGTTTCAGTGTTTTCACAAGGTCGAAGTCCCCATGTATGATCCCTGCCACAAATCCTTCCTTATCATCTTTGCCTTCTTCCACGATCGGGTTGTTACTATCAATGCTGTTGCCCAGCAACATGCTGTTGAGGGAAGCGCTTTTTACATCAGCGCGTTCCAGCAACTTTGCTTTATAGTGATCAGCAACCGCAGGGCTGACGCCATCCATCCTGATATTTACCAGGTGCTCTTTATCAAAGCCCAGGTTTTTATTTGACCAGTATTTTAATTGAGAATAAACTACAAAGGAAGAAATGATCATAGCTACAGCAACCGCAAACTGGAAAACAACCAGGGCTTTCCTTACGAAGATCCCTGAATGGGAAGTGGCGAATTTCCCTTTCAACACTTTTATGGGCAGCAGGGAAGACAAATAAAAAGCGGGGTAGCTGCCTGCCAGCAGTCCTACTACCGCCGCTAACAATACCAGGCCAGTCAACAGTACGCTGTCTATACTTAAACCTAGCTTTATATTTTTTGCTGCAATGGTATTAAATGCCGGCAATAGTGCTATTACCAGCAACAATGAGATGATTAAAGAAATAATACTTATCAGGGAAGATTCTGTGAGGAATTGCAGTACCAGGCTTTTTTTCTCGGCGCCCAATACCTTTCTTAACCCCACTTCCCTGGCCCTTTCATGCGCCCTGGCTGTGGTCAGGTTAATGAAGTTGAAACAGGCGATCAATATGATGAAAGCACCAATTGCGAGGTAGATCCAGAGCATTGGCATATTATCTTTGCCGAAATCGCCCTGCGGCCGTTGGTGAATATGACTGAGCGGCTGCAGGTTGAGTCCGAATTTTACTCCCAGCCGCCTGGAAATGCCGGCGGTATAGTGTTCGGCCATGGCGGTTAAATCCCGCTGTACATTCGCCAGATCGGCATTTTCATCTACCTGGATAAATGTTTGATTATCCAGGAAATTGAACCATTGCTGTTCATAATCGATCCCTGCTTTCAGTGATTCTGAAAGAAAAGTGGAAAATGATATCGCCACATCTGTTCCTATATCTGTATTCTGCGGCATGTCCTGCATGACGCCGGTCACCAGGCAGTTATAGCTGTTGCTTACCAGCATGCTTTTACCGATGGGCGATTCATTGCCGAAATACTTGCGGGCGGCCGATTGGGTCAGCACGGCGGTGTATGGCGCTTTGAGCAGGTCGGCGCTCTTTCCTGAAAGCACCCCGAAGCTGAAAGTTTTAAGATAGCCGGGATCTACAAATTTTACCTTGGTTTCTTTGATCTTTTTGTCATTTACCTGGATCTGGAGTACCCCGGGGATGAATACGCGGGTAACTTCTTTCAAACCTTTTACCTCGTTCCTGATCGCAGGCGCAAGGGCAATCTGTGTAGGCGCATCGTACTCTGTTACGCCATTGCGGGATATAAACCGGGTAACCCTGTAAATATTGCCGGTGTTGTGATGAAATTTATCAAAGCTCAGTTCATCTCTGACATAAAGTACTATAAAAATGCAACAGGCCATTCCTACGGCCAACCCGGTTACGTTAATCGCTGTAATGAATTTGTTCCTTTGCAGATGGCGTATTGCGATCTTTAAATAGTTCCTGAACATCATGTTTGATTTTAGAATGGCGGAAGGAAATCACACGTGAAACTGTTCTTTGATATTTTCTGTCACAACCCGGCCGTCGAACAGGTTAATGATCCTGTGGGCAAACCCGGCGTCATAAGGAGAGTGCGTTACCATTATCAGGGTGGTACCTGCATTATTCAATTCCTGCAATAACTTCATTACTTCTTCACCGTTGGTTGAATCCAGGTTTCCTGTGGGCTCATCGGCCAGGATGAGGTTGGGTTTTGCAACAACGGCCCTGGCAATTGCCACCCTTTGCTGCTGACCACCGGAAAGCTGCTGGGGGAAGTGGTTGCGGCGGTGCATGATGTTCATTCTTTCCAGCACTTCTTCTACCCTTACTTTACGTTCGGCAGCCGGCACCTTCAGGTATAACAGGGGCAGCTCCACGTTTTCGAAAACCGTTAACTCGTCTATCAGGTTAAAGCTCTGGAACACAAAGCCAATAGAGCCTTTACGCAACTGGGCCCTTTGTCTTTCGCTCATCCTGGCAACTTCTTTACCCCAGAAATGATACTCACCGTCTGAAGGGTTATCCAATAAGCCAAGTATATTTAACAATGTAGACTTTCCGCAACCAGATGGACCCATGATCGCTACAAACTCTCCATCATTCACCTCCATGTTGATTCCATTAAGGGCCGTAGTTTCTACTTCTTCAGTGGTAAACAGCTTTTGCAAGTTGACTGTGCGAATCATAAGTGATCTTTATTTTTGTGATTAGTGGATGATAGTTAAAAAGATAAAACGTCTTTATTTCCGAAGTTCTCATAAGAAGAAACAATAACCTGGTCGCCGGGTTGCAAACCGTCCAATACTTCAAAATACAAAGGATTTTTTCTACCCAGCGAAATATTGCGTTTAACGGCTTTGTTGCCGCTTTTATCGAGTACATAAACCCAGTTGCCTCCTGTATCGCTGAAAAATCCTCCCAACGGCAGCAGGATAGCTTCTGCCGATTTGCCCAGTACCAGGCGGATAGGCGAAGACTGTCCGCGGCGTATTCCCTGGGGTGTTTCTTTTTCGAAATTCATATCTGCCTGGAAACGACCGCTTTTAACCTCTGGATATACTTTGGTAACCACCATGTCGTAAGTTTTGCCGTCGAATTCGAAAGTGGCTTTCAAACCAGGGAAAACCTGTGAAACATAGTGCTCATCTATATCCGCCCTCAGTTTGAAACCATTCAGATCGTCGATCTGCCCGATGTTCTGGCCGGCGGTAATGCTGGACCCAACTTCTACATCGATGCTGGACAGCTGACCGGAAACAGGGGCCCTTACTATCAGGCTGTTCAGGTTCTGGCGCATGAGTTCCAGGTTCTGCTGGGTGCGGGCCAGGGTACCTTCCAGCTGCGATATCTGTGTCCGGGCGTTTTCAAGCTGGTACTTCTGCGATTCCTGCTGTATCTCTTTCTGACGCAGCAGTCCTTCCAGCTCATATTTGTTCTTATTGAACTCCTGGCGGGCGATGATCTTTTCTTCAACAAGCTGCTTGTTCCTGTCGTACAGGTCCTTGGCTGTATTGATCTTCATATCCAGCTCCGAGATAGCCTGCTGCATGGTAAACTCCTGTTGCCGGATCTGCAGCCTGGTGTTCTGCAATTCGTTACGCAGGCGGTAGATCTCTGTTTCGTGGTTAACGAAATCCATCATCATATGCTGGTTATCCAGTTTCAGGATCGAATCGCCGGCTTTTACCATGCTTCCGCCTTCCAGGTATTTGCGGCTCACATATCCTCCTTCAATGGCATCCAGGCGGATAGTTTTAAGGGGCATTACTACAGCAGTAACAGCTATATAAACATCGAAAGTTCCTTTCTTTACCGTCGCAATGGTTATTTTATCTTTTTCTACGTTCAGGGTAGCCCGATGGTCGGCAAAGATCAGCGTATACAAAAGCAACAAGGCGATTGCTGCACCACCTCCTATCATCATGATGCGCTTTTTACTCCAGAACTTCTTTTCTAATTTTCTATCCATGTGTTTAAGCGAAAAATTGCTGCCCGTGGAAATCCAATCCACATGCCAAAGCACAAAATACGCTACTACAGCCGATTTCAAAGGATTTAAGGCTTTTTAAAACGTCCTATGGCGGACAAGGAACGTTCATAATCGGACACTTTTAAAAGTTCCTGAAATTAGCTGTGGCATTGAAAAAATCTTTGTTTAATATTGTCACCTATTCACCCTTCGAAACTAAAAGTTATGCAACCCGGAAAAATCTTAATTGTTGATGATGATGTTGATGTGTTGAGAGCAGCGAGATTATTGCTTAAAAGGCATTTTGAACAGGTAGATTTTGAGAAGAATCCCCAAAAGATTCCTTACCTGGTAACGAATTTCGACTATGATGTCATCCTACTGGATATGAATTTCACCAGGGACCTCAGTAGCGGGAAAGAAGGCTTTGAATGGCTGGATCGCATACTGGACATAAAACCGGATACGGCGGTCGTCTTGTTCACAGCGTACGGAGATGTAGAAATGGCTGTAAGAGCTATCAAAGCAGGGGCTACTGACTTCGTGTTAAAACCCTGGGAAAACGAGAAACTGCTGGCAACCATCCAAACTGCTTACGATAAGAGGAACGCGAAACAGAATAAACCGATAGCCGTTCCTACCCCGGGCAGCACCAACATGAACATTATCGGCAAAAGCCCTGCGATGCTGGCGATATTTGATACTATTTCCCGCGTTGCCGCTACCGATGCCAATATACTGATACTGGGAGAAAACGGAACAGGTAAAGACCTGCTGGCGCGGCAGATACATGCACAATCGCACCGCAGCAATAAGCCCTTCGTGAGCGTAGACCTGGGAGCCATCAGCGAAAACCTTTTTGAAAGCGAGTTGTTTGGCCATGTGAAAGGAGCGTTTACAGATGCAAGGGAAGACAGGACAGGACGTTTCGAAGAAGCTAACGGAGGTACCATTTTCCTGGATGAAATAGGAAATATCTCTATTCCCTTACAGGCCAAACTGCTGACAGTACTGCAGAACAGGTATGTTACAAAGGTAGGTTCCAACAAACCCATTCCCATTGACGTGAGGCTGATCTGCGCTACCAACCGCAACATCCAGCACCTGGCCACGCAACAACTGTTCAGGCAGGATCTTCTTTACAGGATCAACACCATCGAGATCCAGCTGCCGGCGCTGAGAGAACGGAAAGAAGACATCGTTCTACTGGCAGAACACTTTTTACAGGTATACAGGGATAAATACAAACGCCCTGTGAACAGCCTGCAGGACTCATTGATCAACCAACTGGAAAAGTACGACTGGCCGGGTAATATCAGGGAATTGCAACATGCGATTGAAAGAGCGGTTATCCTTGCTCAAGGCAAATCATTGCAACCTAAAGATGTGTTCATCAAGAATAACCAGAACAATGATCAGCCATCCGATACCGGTTATAATCTGGAAGAAATGGAGCGCAATATCATTACACAAGCAATGAAAAAGTGTAATGGCAATATCACAGAAGCGGCAAAGGAGCTGGGACTCAGCAGGGCTGCACTTTACAGGCGCCTGGAAAAATATAACATCTGAATTGAATGAACAGGTTCAGCATAAATATCTCCCTGCGGGTATTGCTGTTAACAGCAACAATAGCTGCTGCTGCATGGTTCTGGTTTGCAGGCATGAAGCCCCTTACATTGTTGTTAACGCCGTTCATCCTGGTACAGATGTACGCCATGTACTACTACCTTAACCGCATTAACAGGAAGCTTACACTGTTCCTGGAATCTATCCGGTATGAAGATTTCTCTATCCGCTTCAGCGCCGATAACAAGCTGGGAAAAAGTTTCACCATGCTGAATCAACAATTCAATGAAGTACTGGAAGCCTTCAGGCAAACCCGTGCTGAAAAGGAAGCCAACCTTAAATACATCGATACCATTGTACAGCATATCAGTATCGGGGTGCTGTCGTTTGACCAGGATGGGAAGATAGAACTCATTAACCCTGCGGCTTTCAGGCTGCTGGGGATATACAGGCTGCGATACATACAGGAGTTGAAAACGGTGCATCCGGGCCTGGCCGAATTGCTTTCAGAACTCCCGTCGGGCAACAAAACCCTCTATGCCACCAGGCAGGAACAACAGCTTTCTATCAACGCCGCTACGGTGCGGTTGCAGGGAAGGTTGATCAAACTTATTTCTATCCAGAACATCCATTCAGAACTTCAGAAAAAAGAACTGGAAGCCTGGCAAAACCTTACCAAGATCCTGCGTCATGAGATCATGAACTCTATTACGCCTATCGTGTCGCTGATCAGCACCATGCAGGAAATAGTAGACCTGGATATTGCGCCTACAGCGCAGAACAACGAAGGTATTGCAGATCTGCGGGAAGCCCTGCAAACGGTAGAAAGCCGCAGCAAAGGGATCATGAACTTTGTTAACGCTTACCGCGATTATACAACCTTGCCGCAGCCGCAGTTCACCATTGTAAATGTAAAAACATTGCTTACTTCCATCGGCAGCCTTCTGCAGGCCGAGATGAAGCAGGCCGGCATACAGCTGAACATTGACGTGGAAGTGGATACCATAGAAACCCATGCGGATATATCGCAGTTGCAGATGGTGCTCATCAACCTGGTTAAAAACGCCATGGACGCCCTGGAGCATACAAGCAATCCGCAGATCGACATCCGTTTATATCTCAATAATGCGCAGCAGATGGCGATTGAGATCACGGATAACGGGCCGGGCATCGATGCTGATGCGATGAACAAAATCTTTATTCCTTTCTTCACTACTAAAAAGAAAGGTTCGGGTATCGGGCTAAGTCTTTCCCAACAGATCATCCAGCTTCACGGCGGACAACTGAAGGTGAGCAGCCCGGGAGTTAACGGCAACGGTACTACGTTTTATATTCTTCTCCCTACTTAACAGGAAATTTTATTTAAATTTAAGCATAATCTTTTCTCTATGCTTCGTTCTTCCAGCCTGTTACTATACTTCCTATTACTGTTGGCAGACATCTTACTTATCGCTTTCCACGCAGAAGCATACCGGGTTGCTACGAAGCCGTTATTAATGCTGTTGTTGGTGATTTATGCATTGTATTCCAATGTGGCTATCCCGGGCGCTTACAGGAACTTCCTGCTGGCAGCTTTATTGTTTTCGTCGCTGGGCGACGACTTGCTGCTGTATGATGGCGACCGGTTATTCCTGCCGGGATTGGGAAGCTTCTTCCTGGCCCACATTGCCTACATTGTTTTCTTCCTGAAAATCAGGTATAGCAACCCTCCCGTTCCTTTATGCAAATACCCATACATTTTTCTGAATGCCGCAGCGGCCATTGCTTTTATACTGTTCCTGGCGCCTTACACCGGCTCATTCACCTGGCCGGTGATCCTTTATGCGTTAGCGATCAGCATTAATGTGCAAAGCACGATACACGCTTTCCATTTCAAGCGGCAACCCATGGCGATATATTGCGTTATAGGGGCAGTATTATTCATGATATCGGACAGCCTGATCGCATTCCAGAAATTTTACCAGCCCATACCCGGCGGGGATATGCTGGTTATGCTAACCTATGGCCTCGCACAATCGGGGCTTGTTTACGGAAGCGTAAAGTATTTCGAAAGCAAAGGGTAAATCTTCTTATTTTTACACCACTATGCAGAAAACAGACTTTCTTGTCATCGGTTCAGGGATTGCCGGACTTACTTACGCACTTAAGGTATCACAACAGTGTCCTGATAAGAAAATTACGATCATTACCAAAAGCCGGGAAGACGAAACCAATACTAAATATGCCCAGGGCGGAGTAGCGGTAGTGAACGACCTGGAGAACGATAGCTTTGAAAAGCATATAGAAGATACGCTTATAGCCGGCGACGGGCTTTGTAACGAACAGGTAGTTAAAATTGTGGTTACAGAAGGGCCAGACCGGGTAAATGAGATCATCGAATGGGGAGCGAACTTCGATAAAAACCCCGACGGCGATTTTTCGGTTGGCCGGGAAGGCGGTCATTCCGTTTTCAGGGTAATTCATCACAAGGATGTTACGGGTAAAGAGATTGAAAGGGCATTGTTAGCGGCTATTCATAAAAGGCCCAACATTGAACTGATCAGCCATTGCTTCGTGGTAGACCTGATCACCCAGCATCACCTGGGTTACCTGGTAACCAAATCGACCCCCGATATTGAATGCTATGGGGTTTATGTGCTAAACCTTTCTACCAATAAAATCGAAAAGATACTGGCGAAAGTTACCCTGCTGGCAACCGGGGGTAACGGGCAGGCCTATAGGAGCACTACCAATCCAAGTATCGCAACAGGCGATGGCGTAGCCATGGTATACCGTGCAAAAGGGCGGATAGAGAATATGGAATTCATCCAGTTCCACCCTACCGCACTTTATGAGCCGGGAGTGAACAATTCTTTCCTTATTACAGAAGCAGTACGTGGCGATGGCGGTATTTTAAGGAATGTGCATGGAGAAGATTTTATGCATAAATACGATTCCCGCTTATCCCTTGCTCCCCGCGACATTGTGGCCAGGGCTATAGACAGCGAGATGAAGATCACCGGAACAGAGTATGTATACCTGGATTGCCGGCATATGGATATTGAAAAGTTCATTCATCATTTCCCGAACATCTACGAAAAATGTTTGTCACTAGGTATAGATGTCACTAAACAGATGATCCCGGTAGCTCCTGCAGCGCATTATAGTTGCGGAGGCATCAAGACCAATGAACGGGGACAAACCTCTATCCGAAATTTATACGCCTGCGGAGAATGCGCCAGCACCGGCCTGCATGGAGCTAACCGCCTGGCATCCAATTCCCTGCTTGAAGCGATGGTGTTTGCGCATCGTTGTTTTGTGGATGCAACCAGCCAGATAGAAAAGCTTGAATACAAAGAGAATGTTCCGGACTGGGATGCCACAGGCACTACAGCGCCTAAGGAAATGATCCTTATCACTCAAAGCCTGAAAGAGCTGAAACAGATCATGAGCGACTATGTAGGTATTGTAAGAACGAATGTACGTCTTGAACGTGCGCTGCGCCGGCTGGATATGTTGCATGAAGAAACAGAAGCCCTCTATGAAGAGACGATGGTATCGCCTCAGCTCTGCGAACTGCGCAACCTTATTACCGTAGGGTACCTGATCGTTAAAGGGGCCGCCTTCAGGAAAGAAAGCAGGGGCTTACATTACAATACCGACTATCCGTATAAGAGCGAATTGGTTCAGAATATTGTATTATAAGGCTTAACCAGCTCATTTCATTACCTTTACGGTTGGTTTATAACAACAGGAAACATGTACTATCTGCTGTTGGCGTTTTGCTATAGTCTTTCTATTCTGCCTTTCCCGGTTCTTTACTTCATCAGCGACCTGCTGTATGTACTGGTGTATCATGTTATCGGGTACAGGAAGAAAGTTGTTATGGCCAATCTTCGCCAGGCTTTCCCGGAAAAAACAGATAAGGAATTAACCGTACTGGCCAGGAAATACTACCGGAACCTGACAGATATGATGGTGGAAACCATCAAGCTGCTCACTATGAGTAAACGCTCCCTGAAGAAACGTTTTCAGTGCGATCTGACAGTCCTCCATCAACTGTATGCAGAAGGAAAGAGCTGCCAGTTACACCTGGGACATAACTTCAACTGGGAGTGGGCAAACCTTTTCTGTATGCAGGGCGTTGCATTCCCCTTCCTGGTAGTGTATATGCCATTGACCAGCAAGCCGGCCGACAGGCTTTTCAGGCATTTCAGGGAAAAGTTCGGTTCTATACTGATCCCGGCCAATGATATGGGCAACAGCATGAGGGCCTGGGCCAATAAACAGTACCTGATAGCGCTGGTGGCAGATCAGAACCCGGGCAATCCCCGCTCCTGCTTCTGGTATCCTTTCCTCAATAAAATGACCCCGTTCTACAAGGGCCCTGAAATGGGCGCTAAAAGAAGCAACATCCCTGTTGTATTTGTCGATATCCGGAAAACAAAACGAGGATACTATCATGCCTCCCTGCAACTCGCATTCGAAAACCCCCGACAGGAGCCAGACGGCAAGATCACAGAGGCTTTTGTACGTTTCCTTGAAAAGAATATCCACGAGCAGCCTGAAGTCTGGGTATGGAGTCACCGCCGGTGGAAGCACCAGTATAAAGGCGCCGCCGCCCCTGTTCCAAAGTCTAACGATTTACCCGCTTAATATTATTTTCGATCTTCCCGGTTGAGTACTGGCGGGTGATACGAAGCACCTTGCTGATGTCTTTGCTTTTAGCCACGCCCTCTAAAGTGATGGTACCATCTTTTATGAAAGCGTCTACGGTGGTGATGCCGCCTGCGCGATATACAGAATCTAATGTTTTCTGCAGCTGCTGATCTGCATTGAGCGCTACAGGCACTGGTTCCGCAGCCACAGGCGGTTTAAAGATCACTGCACTGTCTTCGATGGAGCGAATGCCTTTAATTTCTTTCAGTGCATCTTCTACAGCCGATTTGGCCACTTCGTCCTTTACTGTACCATGCAAGGTAACTTTACCGTCTTTCACCGTAGCTGAAATGCCGGGTATCATGCTTAAACGTTCGTTGATCTCAGCCTTCAACTTTTCGTCGGAAGGCCGGCAGGAGATCAGGGACAAGGCCAATGCAAGCTGTATAAATACCGTTGATCCGTAACTGGAACTCATAACAAACAATTTAGCATCCAGAAGATACGAAGTTTCACGCAGAGGTTTCACGCAGAGGCGCTAAGAAGGCCAAGAAACATAAGAGTTTTTTAAGGAGCGAAGAAGCAAAAGAATATTAATTGCAGTGAATTTTAAGAAAACAAAGAGCCGAAGACTATGTATACAACATAATCTTCGGCTCTTTGCTTCCTTATTTTCTTAAAAAAATCTTACGCCTCTTGGCCCCCTTAGCGCCTTTGCGTGAAACTAGTTGAGGACTGTTTTTTCCTGCACTACTTCGAGGCCTTTTTCGTCTTTCATTTTAGCGAAGCCGCCTTCTACGTTGCGGAGGTTATGTATTCCTTCTCTCTTCAGCAGGGAGCAGGCGATGATGCTGCGGTAACCGCCCTGGCAATGAACGTAGAGGTTATGATGTTCTTCCAGGTCGCTCATTTTGCCCGGATCTGTCATTTCGTTCAATGGCAGGTTGATAGCTGCTTTAATGTGGCCGTCAGCGAATTCTATTGGCTTGCGGACATCCAGGATCACCAGGTTTGGATCGTGAGGAAGGTCCATCGCCAGTTCGTCCGGTTCTACGGTGATGATCATATCTATGCCTTCACCTGCAGCCACCCAGGCTTCATAGCTGCCTTCGAGGTAGCCGACAACATTGTCGAAGCCTACGCGAGCCAGGCGAACAACTGTTTCTTCTTCTTTACCCAAAGGAGTAACGAGGATGATCTCCTGGTCGAATGGCAGGAGGCTTCCCGCCCATTCTGCAAAGCGTCCTTCCAGCCCGATGCTGATAGATCCGGGAACAAACCCTTCCCCGAATACCACTGCGTTACGGGTATCTACGATCACTGCGCCGGCTTTTGCCTTTGCTTTGAACTCGGCAGGCGACAATGGTTTCATTGCCTTTTCGAGGATTGCCGATAAAGCGTCGTAGCCTTCCTGGTTGATCTTTGCGTTGATAGGGAAGTAAGAAGGAGGTGTAGATAACCCTGAAGTCACTTCCTGGATAAAAGCTTCTTTATCTGTAGCGAGTAAAGCATAGTTGGTTGCTTTTTGTTCGCCGATGGTGCTGAAAGTATTAGGACCAAGGTTTTTGCCGCATGCAGATCCGGGGCCGTGTGCAGGGTATACAATTACCTGGTCTGGCAGGGTTTTGATCTTGTTGTTCAGGGAATCGAACAGGTGAGCGGCCAGTTCTTCTTTGGTCAGGTTGCCGCTGAAAAGATCCGGGCGTCCAACATCGCCAACAAACAGGGTATCGCCTGTAAACAGGGCGTAAGGCTGTTGTTGTTCGTCTTTCAGCAGGTAGCATGACGATTCGAGGGTGTGGCCGGGCGTGTGCAGAACCTGCAGTGTCAGGGCGCCGATGGCAAAGGTTTCGTTGTCTTTAGCTTTATAGCTTTCGAAGCTGGTTACGGCATTGGGACCATAGATGATCTTTGCGCCGGTAGCTGCTGCCAGTTCCAGGTGTCCTGAAACGAAATCGGCATGGAAGTGCGTTTCAAAAATGTATTGAATGGTTGCGTTCCTTTCCTTGGCCAACTCAAGATATACGTCTATATCTCTTAATGGGTCTATCACCGCTGCAACTCCATCAGATTCAATGAAATATGCAGCTTCTGACAAACAGTTGGTGTACAATTGTTTTACGAACATGGTTTTTGATTTTTACAAATTTACAACTTCTGCAATGGTCTCCTCATGGATAAAATCTATATAAAAATAAAAAAGTAGCCGGTTCGGCTACTTTTTTATATCGTTTTCGTACCCAAGTACGGCGATTAATGTTATTAACCAACAAGTTCTTCCACGAACTTCGCCACTTCAGCAATACGTTGCTTGTTAATGGTGTAGTGAATGAACTTACCATCTCTTTCTGTAATTACAATGCCAGCCCGCCTTAAAATAGCGAGATGTTGCGATGCTACCGATTGTTCCAGACGCAATTTGACGTAAATTTCAGTTACGGTCATTTTTTTGTGGTCTTCCAGCAATTTTATCATTTGCTGGCGCAGCTTATGGTTGATAGCTCGCAGAACCATAGCAGCTTTCTTCACGGCAATGTAATCCAATTTGATCTGGTCTTTTTCATTGGTACCTCTAGAAATAATAAGAGTATTAGAAGAGGTAGTTAATAATGTTTTTTCCATCGCATAATAGTTTAAAAAATGATGAAATGAAAGGGATCAACGGACAGTACTCGCAAACAGTTAGAGAACAATTGCGGTTATCGATTTATACAAAAATATAATATCTATCACAATAAAAAAAATTTCCATACCTTATTTTATCATATATATCCCCCAGATACTTGCAAAATAGATGTAATTTGACAATCCTGTGACAAATCAAACGTTCGTGTTAGGGCTTTTCGGGGTATAGAATTGCTTCAGGTAAAAAGGACTAAAGTATGCGAGATCAACGAATTGTTTTTCAGTGTAAAACTTCGCTGAAAGCGCCGACATGTGTGCAGCACTTATCACATATTTAGCAAAAATAGCATTTTTATGTGAAGATAACATCAGTTCCCACTTCGGACTGCCATCTCCAAAAAAGAAAATCTTCTTCTGATCCAGCTGCGAAATGAAACTTTCCGGGGTTAAGATCATAGCCTGGGGAGGCAACACTTCTTTTAAACTATTATCATATATGGCGGTAAAAACTTCTTGTCTTCGTGCATCTATCATGGGGCAATACCAGGCTTCATTGTCCTGCACCCCGGCGTATAAACCTGCTGCCATCAACTGCAGTGTGGATACAGCAATTAAAGGTTTATTCCATGCATAACATAAACCTTTTGCGGTGGCAACGCCTACACGTAATCCTGTATATGAGCCCGGGCCGGCGCTTACTGCAATAGCGTCGATCTGCGAAGGCGTTATATTGTTTTCCTTCATCAACGCCTGAACAAATCCAACAATGGAAGCAGCATGATCCTGTTGTTTGTTGTTGGTTAACGTTTGCACAGCCTTGCCATCGATCGCAAGACTCACAGATCCTATTGTTGTTGCAGTATCTATATTCAGTATTACCATGTTAAATTGCTTCGTATGCTGTTTGTAATGATGCAGCCACTGTATAGCGGCTGTCGCCCGTTGCTTCCTGGATTGCTTTCAACACTTCATAAACATGTCGTACGCCCATCCTTTCACTCCATTCGAACGGCCCGTAAGGATAATTAGTTCCAAGCCTCATGGAGGTATCAATATCCTCCTGCGATGCAGTACCTTCTTCTGCTGCCAGGTAAGCTTCATTGATGATCATGCAAACGACCCTCGGGGTAACCAATCCCACGCTATCCGCTACCAGCAGGTATTCCCAACCCAGGTCGTACATGATGTTGGATAACGTCAACTGCTGCGCTTCTTCCAGAACCGAAACCTCCATCACCGGCATGTTGATCATCCCCGGCAGAAAGTTGCAACCCATAATATTAAAACCCTGCTCAAAAGCGTATTGGCTCATCAGTTCAGCCAAAGAAGTTTTTACTATCCCCGCCAATACAGGAATAGAAGGATTCTTTGCATACACCAGCGCATGCTCTGTACGGTCGTCGAACAACATATCAATAACCAGGTCAAAAACATTCAGCATCTTCACTTCTTCCAGGCTTGTTTTCCACTGGATCTGATGATGTTTGGCTATTCCTTTCTCCATTAACTCATCATACCGCTGAGCATCTGCTATCACCAGGATGTTCATAGCATAAAATTTTGGCAAACCTAATAAAGAATCATTAATTATTGCGCAATCAACAACCGTATCTTTGTGGCGATCAATTTAAAACAAGACTTCGTTTTATATGGAAAAGAAAATCATTAACACAACCAATGCCCCCGCTCCTATCGGACCTTACAACCAATCTGTCCTGGCAGGCAATACACTTTATGTATCCGGCCAGATCCCTATCGACCCTGCCACCGGCAACCTCGTAGAAACGGGTATCGAAGCGGCTACTCACCAGGTAATGAAAAACCTGCAGGCAATCCTTGAAGCAGCCGGCATGGGCTTCGGTGACGTAGTTAAAACCACTATCTTCCTGACAGACATGAAAACCTTTCCACAGGTAAATGAAGTATACGGCACCTATTTCACAAGCGACTTCCCTGCCCGCGAAACCGTACAGGTAGCGGCACTGCCTAAAGGAGTGAACGTGGAAATCTCCGTAATCGCGGTGAAATAGTTTCACGCAAAGAGGCAAAGGGGCAAAGAGGCGTAAGGAATTTTTTTAAGGGAAATAAGAAAGCAAAGGGAGAAGAGACTATTTTAAGAAGCAAAGGAGCGAAAGGGAGTGTAAAATAAACGGGATTAATATACCAGTTTTTTCGTGCTAATTTATTTAGTTTTATTGTTGGGTATTGGCAACAAAAAAACGGGAAGGATTAACCTTCCCGTTTTCTCATAATCGCCCATTTGTTAGTTCCGTTTATACGTAATAGTAAACCCTGTTCCACTGGTAAGTTTATTGTCTATGGCATTGCCTAAAATAGTTCCAGATGCAACCTTTGGCTTGCCTGTTGCCGCATCATAAAGATTAGGATTGGTATTATCAACACAGACTACGCAAGGAATATCTGTTCCTGTCGGACAAGAAGGCGCTGAAGTAAATGTCGCGTATTGACTTGGGTCATGTACGTTACTTGCACTACCATTAAATTGAAAACAAATATCCGCGAAAGGTTTACTTCCTTTAAGCGCGGGTTGTTCGGCTTTAGCGAAAGCAAACAATGTTCCAACGATAGCAACAATTGCCGTAGCAATTAGGATAGATTTAATCATTTTCATAACTGAAAGGTTTTTAAAATAATGATTAATACTCCCTACTTTTTTATACGGGTTTTCGGGTTCTTCCCGTTTTTTTGCGCAAAAAGAGATTGGGGATTTGTTTAGAGAAGGCGAAGGACGCAAGCAGAGTGTATATACACAAACACGCAAGGGAGGTGTTTGTGTACTCGCGTAGCTTTAACGGACTTTGCCTTTCTACCGACTATATTCCTTCGCCGTTGTTGTGTGTTCCTGCCTTCACTTATAAACAAAACAACGCGGAACACCAACAACAGAAACAGTCTTGCTTATATTTTGAGAAAATATAAAATCGTATGAAGGCATAGTCTCCATTTAGATAAGCACGAACTACAAGTATCAGAAATGATCTCAATTGTTCATAATAGGGAGAAACAAAGTAGTTAAAGAAACGAAAGTCGGCAGTTCAAGCGAAAGGGAAATGTCCTTTGATCGGAGTTAACTAAAGCAGCTACTAATTATTGTTACCTTATCTTATTTGAATTTTTAAACCCATAGAAATTAGAAGCTATATTCTAATTAAGGAAAATATTATCGAAAATTCGGTTAAAAATCTACGTTATTTTTGTTGTTGCCTGAAAGTTTCAGTATACTGTAAAAAACGCTCCTAGTGCAGTTATACCGCACGATTTCTTTTCCAGTTGTGCCACTATCTTCTTATTCATTGCTATTGGGGTTTCAATTAATTTCATGATTAAAGTAGTCTGCTTCTCATCGGTAGTAGTAACAGTACCATGAATAGCAAAAGGTGAATTATTGCCACTATCAATAAAACTACCGGCAGGCATAGCAAGAAGACTTAATGGGTCAATATGGTAAAACTCCGCTACTTTCTGGATTATATCTATAGTAACCTGGTCGTAGCGGTCGCTACGACCAGGAAAGTAATATATTGGGACACATCAAACATGGGTAATAACGAATTGATTTCCAATGATAAACTTAAGAATTTGGCCTAAAAGCTGCTGACATTTCAGCCCATCTGGAATTTTTTCCGTCGATTTTATCATTTTTTGGACGCTTTTAGAAAAACTAATGTCAATATTAATCGTGTTAATACTGTTTCAAAATTAGTGAAGTGACATTTTTTTGTTATCCATCAGTCTGAAAATTTTTCCAATCAATAACTGATAACAGAAGAGGTTTTCATATTCTCGATGGTGCTTTTATCTTATTCGCAGTGAACTCTATGAACAGAAATAAGGTTGTAATAGATTGCCGGTGAAAACACTCGGCAACGGATGGCAATCGAGAATTCTATTTGATAGAATCTCAAGAGAAGACTGGCGTCGGCTAAGTCGTATTATTATTCGGAGGACTGGCGGTGGCTAAGAATTATTTAAAATGGCAGTTGTGCAACATTGACCAATGTTAGCTGTGGTTTTTGTCATGGTAAGTACTCTATATCAACTCCTCTGTCGTGCATATGCAAAATGCAGTTTTCCAATTCTCCATTTTTGAGTTTAATTGTCAGCCCATAGTCTGCAAATGACCCGCCCATGGCATCGTGTCCATAGCCACGTAAAACCATTTTTTCGTTTGTCTGCTGGATGATTTTCATTTGTTTGGGTGCCATCTGAATGTTGTTTTGCCATAATGGGTGATTACCGTCAAGATTGTAAAGTGTAACAGTATAACCTTCACCTCCATTGATATTTGGCTCAACTTTCACTGCTCGTCTTGCGCCTCCATGAGGCCCAGATATGTGTCTGCCATTTTCGTAGCGAATATGGTCAGAAGATTTAAATACAAAGTCCAGTTTCATAATCAAATTATTTTAGGTTAATCTATACTCATGAGAATTTACTTTATTGAGCCAAAATTTTGCAACTTCCGCTTTGACATCTTCAACATTTGAGGAGTTGGGAAAATAATCATTTGCCACTTCTTCAATACTGTCTGCATTAAGCAGATAAAAGTCTGAATTCTTGAAATCCTCCCAGTCTTCATCTGAAGAAAGTGCCTTCGCAAAATAATTCGAGCACTCATCGCCATATTTTTCCTTAATAAGATTGCAAAATTCATTTGAAAGAATGGGTTGAACAATGCAATACTCACCCAATCCTACGTCTTCATATGCCTTACGTATAATCTCGTTTTTTATTCTGCTGTAAACAAACATTTCAGAGTACCCGTCATTAAGTTCCTCGTTCTCAGAAAAACAATCATATACTTTTAGTAAAAAGTATCTTGAAAAATCTGAGTTTTTTACGGTTAATGAATTTTTATCAAACTTTTTTATTGGTCGGCCAAGCTGGTCGCTGTCAAACATAATGATGTCAAACAGCTCAAAGGTTTTCGGGTCACAATATTTTTGTTCGAGATAAGATATTTCCTTTTCGTTTAAATGAGGAAATTTATAACCGATGTTTAATAAGTTCTGTGCTAACTCCTTGCAGGATTCCGGCAACATAAAAAGATAAAAGCCTTTATCGGATAAAAATTCCTGTAATTCTTCCCCTCGATGTAGTCTGCCATAGTAATAACACATCTCAGGAAAGTTGCTCTCGTTTGTTGCAGCAGAGCCTTTGATAA
This sequence comes from Chitinophaga terrae (ex Kim and Jung 2007), assembly GCF_900107795.1. Lineage (GTDB taxonomy): Bacteria > Bacteroidota > Bacteroidia > Chitinophagales > Chitinophagaceae > Chitinophaga > Chitinophaga terrae. Next base: position 1,217 of record NZ_FNRL01000002.1, on the reverse strand, counting down.
AATGATACTTTACAATAGTGAGCAGTGATTTTATATCTCTATTTTCAGAGCATTTTCTTCTTAAACGAAACCGCTCTTCAACACTCATTTTAGCTAACTGTTCTTCGTCAATCTTTATTTTATTGAAGACTTTTTGTTTAATCCAACTATGTGCCAAAGCCTTTTGCGTTTTTTTAAAAATAGCACTATAGTCGTTCCGTAATTCCATAACTCTATTCTGATATTTTTTCCCAAACAATTCGTGAAATTTCTCTTGAATATGAGCACTATTTGCTAAATCATCTATAGTTAAGTCATCATCGTAAGTAAAGTCTTTAAGAACTTCTTCAGAAAAGTAATCCACGAAAGAGTTAAAGGGCTCTTTTCCTTGTGTTTGCTTCTTGTATTCGTTGAGAAAATCAATTAGTTTGAGTCGGTCTATTAAAATATATCTTTCTTCATCCACAAAGTCAGTCGGTTCTCCGTTTGTTATTCTATTAGCAAGTCTTCTGTTTGCAATACTTTGGTCGCCAATGTGTGATGAAAAATACCCCTGGACATAACTTAAAACATCTCCTTTTAGTTTGTCGAAATAAACAAGTTCATCGTTTGTCCTGCTAAGTCCAAAAAATGTTGCCATTAAGACATCTTCATCTAAATCGTCAATAGAAAATTGCGGTTCAATTTCTTCTTTATCTGCTGTTTGATAAAGTTGGTTAAGGTGTGAAAAATCAAGCTCGTTTTCATCAAAATCTTCATCCTCTGTATCAATATGAAAGACAACCTGTGGGAATTTTTCGTCTATATGCCTTATTAAGGCATCAATATCTGCTTCTCCAAGCATTTGACGCATATTGTTCATTGAGAACATACTATTCTCAATTGCTATGTCAATACTCCTTTTGGCTTTATGTGCAATTTTATATGATTGCTCAATCTGTCCAATAACATAGTTGCCAAGAGCTAAATGATAAAGAATTTTTGGCTTTCCTATATCTTCTTCCTCTGTCATTTCATTGGCTTTCTTAAAATGTTCAAGAGCTTTTTTGATTGATGCCGCATCCTGTTTCTCTAACAGTTGCTGTCCTTGTTGTATGTGAAAAGAGAAGTCCATAAGCGTCTATTTTAAAAAGTTATCCTACTATTTCAGCCGCTCACCAAAAATAATTGATAATTGTGACACAGTCAAGCTCCAGTTGGGGAGCGGCTGTGTCCACTTTTTTTGGATATTTTGTGCA
>NZ_FNRL01000037.1 GCF_900107795.1 Chitinophaga terrae (ex Kim and Jung 2007) | reverse complement strand
TGACCTCGGCTGACTCCCTGTAAAAAAAAACAGGGCCTCCCAGGGTAAGTGTTATCGCTTTCCATCCATGTAGCCGCTGCATTTACGTTGTTACAATCTGTGTAGTATCGGGTTTTTGTTTCTTATGCAACATCACCCTTGTAACCCCGCCTTGTATACAGTTTCTGTTCGTCGGCCCGGATGTTTGCCGCCAGCTTCCTTCAGATTCCACTTTACAGTGGACACCCTTGCTATTGGCTAATGCTTCCTACTACAAAGCGCATTCGGGACTTGCACCCTAGAGATATAACACATGCCTGGCACACATAAAAAAGCCGCATAGCAATGATCTATGCGGCTTCACTATTTTAAATGACCATCTCCGTTGGCGCCATCCCGTATTTCTTCTTAAAGGAGTGGGAAAAATGAGAAAGGCTTTCAAAACCAAGGTCAAGGTAAAACTCCGACGGTTTTTTATTTTTCTTCTCCATCAGAAACCGGGCTTCCGACAGGCGCTTTTCCAGCAACCATTGGCGGGGCGCCATTCCGAATGTTTTTTGGAAATCGCGCTTAAAGCCTGCCAGACTTCTCCCGGTAAGCCTCGCAAATTTATCGACCGGTACATTGTAATGGAAGTTGGTGAGCATAAACTTCTGCAGGTCTATTTTATGAGGTTCCGAGAAATCGAATAACAGGTCTTTTAATTCGGGCATGGTATCCAACAGCAGGTATATCGCCTCTTTGACCTTGAGTATTCCCACTGCTGTTGTCACTTTTTCCTGCGGGTGTTGCACATACGGGAGCAGCGACTGGAAGAAGGCCCTCAAAAAATCGTTGCCCGGGATCAGCACATTGGAAGGACCCTGCCATTTCCTGTCAACCTCTATCTGTTCTTCCAGGGCGATCTGCCGGAGCAGGTCTTCTTTCAGGCTGATAATGATCGTTTGATATTCATTATCCTCAACCGGTATTTTTGTTAGTTCCGCCAACTGGTGTTTCCTGATAAGCATCATTTGACCACGGCTCATAACAACCTTTTCTGTGGCCGTTTGCAGGGTAAAACGCCCCGATACCTGTAAAACAAGGGTATTATCCTCCAAAAAAGCACACTTCTCCTTTCTCATACCAGAGAGGAAAGAGTAAAAGATGACACCCGGGATGACGGCAGTTGGATTTATCATGATGTGAAGATAAAACTTTATCTCTGCAGGTAAGTACCTCCCAGTATTGCTCCTGGTGCAAAAGTGGTATTAAGCGTATCCATTTCTCCGGCGGTGAAGGTAATATCCATCGCCTGTATGTTTTCGGGCAGTCTTGATCTGCTGCTCATACTTACCAGCGGCATAATATGATCTCCCTGTGCATTTACCCAGGCAATGGCCAGTTGGGTTGGCGTATATCCTTTGTCTTTTGCCATTTGTTTCAATACTTCCACTTTCTCCAGGTTCTTTACCAGATTTTCGCCCTGGAACCTTGAAAAATGCGTTTGGTAAGCATCCGCCGGAAGCGGCGCTTTCATATCGCCTGTCAGCAACCCTTCTGCGGTATTGGCAAACGCTACAACCCCTATTCCCAGTTCTTTTGCAACAGGCAGCAGGTCGCTCTCGATCTGGCGGTCGGCCAGCGAGTAACCTATTTCCAGCGCCGCCACCGGGTGAATGCTGTGTGCCTGCCGCAGCTGGTCGGCAGTGATTTCGGATACGCCCAGGTAACGTACCTTTCCTTCTTTGATCAGATCAGCTACTGTACCTATAACATCTTCAACCGGTACGCTGCCATCGATGCGGCATGGCTGGTAAAGATCTATTGTTTCAACGCCCAGGCGCACCAGCGAGTAATTGATAAAGTTCCTGATGGCAACGGGGCGCAGATCGAGGCCCAACATGCGGCCTCCATAAAAAATAGCCCCGAATTTAACACTGATAAAGGCATCATCCCTCCTTCCTTTGATCGCCCTGCCTACCAGCAGCTCATTATGACCGGCGCCATAGAAATCGCCCGTGTTCAGGAAATTGATACCATTGTCCAGCGCTGCCTGGATAGTGGCTACACTTTCATTTTCGTCGCGTCCGGGACCTCCCCAAACGGATGACATGCGCATACAGCCTAGTCCCAGTTTCGATACCAGAGGCCCATTCTTGCCAAGGGCAATCTTTTTTATTGTTGTCATGATTTTGATTTTTTATTGATTAACAACACAAAGATCAAACATTGTGTTCTCTCCCTACTTTCCTTTATGGCTCAAATTACTTGTCTGGATAGCTCACTTTATTTCCCTCGTTAAAATGTGCTAATCTTCCAGACTTCTGTATAAATCCCTCTCCCTTCGCCGGTCTAATTTTGTTGCAGCATTAAAAAATACAACAATGGCAAAGAGAATTTTCATAACAGGCGCTTCCCGTGGATTCGGCAAATTATGGGCAGAAGCATTATTAGAAAGAGGAGATAAAGTAGCAGCAACAGCGAGAGACCTGAAAACGCTGGACGACCTGGTAGCTAAATATGGCGACAATATCCTGCCGTTGCAGCTGGATGTGAACGACCGGCAGGCAGATTTTGAAGCGATCGCCCGGGCCAAAGATCATTTCGGCGGCATTGACGTGCTGATCAACAATGCAGGGTACGGCTTGTTTGGCAGTATTGAAGAAACATCAGAGAAAGAAGCCAGGGAGCAGATGGAAACTAACTTTTTTGGGTTACTCTGGCTTACGCAGGCGGTTTTGCCGGTTATGAGGGCGCAGGGGCATGGACATATCATCCAGCTTTCCAGCATACTGGGCGTTACCACCCTGCCGGTACTGGGGCTTTACAACGCGTCTAAGTTCGCCGTGGAAGGATTAAGCGAAACATTGGCCGCCGAAGTGAAAGGATTCGGCATTCATGTTACCCTGGTTGAGCCTAATGGCTATGCCACCGACTGGTCGGGCGCTTCAGCCATCCAAACCACTGCCAGGCCTGAATACGAGCCTATCAAGGCGGCGTTTACAAGCGGGATGACCGACGATATGTGGGGAGTACCGGAGGCAACGTCTGCCGCGGTGTTGAAGCTGATCGACAGTAAAAATCCTCCTCTCCGTTTATTCCTCGGCAAATATGCCTACCCGCTGATCAAACAGGCTTACGAAAGCCGCCACGCCGAATGGACAGCCTGGAACGAGGTTTCCTCCGCAGCCCATGGTAAATAGGAATTTCATTAACAATCTACGCCATATCTTTGGCGTAGATTTGTCTAAATCCGAGGAGTAATGCAACATTTTAAGAAGCTCGCAGATATTCACCAGTTCAATGGTTTCCCGAAACCTGAAAACCCGCTTTTCAGCGCATACAGGTGCACCCGTACCTGCAATATCGGCGACCGGGAGTTCACCGCTGATTTTTACATGATCGGGTTCAAAAAGCTCAAATAGGGCGTCATTATGTATGGCCGCACCAAATACGACCACGAGAACGGTAGTATGATATTTGTAAAACCCCGCCAGGTGATCGAATTCAACAACCTGGAATATGAAGAAGACGCCTTTATCATATTCATTCATGAAGACTTCCTGAACGGGCATTTCCTGCACAACGAGATCAGCAAATATGCGTTCTTCGATTATGAGACCAATGAAGCGTTGCACCTGTCGCCATCTGAAGAACATACAATATGGGACCTGTTCAGCAAGATAGAAACAGAATATCACAACAACACCGACGAATACAGCAAGGATATCATCCTGGCGCATATCGATTCTATCCTGAAATACTCCCAGCGTTTTTACAAACGCCAGTTCATTAACAGGACTGAATTATCCGGCAAAACCATTTCCAGGTTCAATGAAGTACTGGGCGCCTATTTTAAAAACGGTCTGCTGCATACCCAGGGGTTACCATCTGTTAACGCACTCGCATCTCAACTCAACTTATCGCCCCGTTACCTGAGCGACATGCTGAAACAGGAAACCGGTAAAACAGCCATAGAGTTGATACATATTTACCTGGTGAACGAGGCGAAGAACAGGTTAAGAACAGATAACCAACGGGTGTCTGAAATTGCATATGAGTTGGGCTTTGAGAACCTATCTTATTTTTCGAGGCTTTTCAAGAAAGAAACAGGTTTTACTCCTAATCAGTTTAAGAAGGGGTTGGTGAATTGATTTAAGGGATGGGATTCATAAATTACTCTTAACATGTTCCTACCAGTATAAGTTTTTGCCGCCCCTCCCCCTCTCCTCACATCCTCCATTTCCTAAAAAATAACTACTTTTAGTACGATCTATTATTGTGAACGAGGCCCCCTGAATCCGCCTCACCTAACTGCACGGTCAAATGAAAAATGAAGGTGGCAAAGAAAACAATCGTCACTCCACTCCCGGTAAAAAGGAAGCCGAAACGCTTATCCAAACAGTAGAAGACTATAGAAGAGAAAAAGAGATCTTACTGGCGCTGAGTAATGAACTGACCAAGGTGCGTGAAAAGAACGACCTCCTTCACCTCTTCAAGAAGGGGATTAAAGGCCTGTTTTATATCAGCCATACTATCATTACCCTTATTGATTACAAAGATGAAACATATACCCCTTTCCTGCTCGACAATGAAGGCTCCCCTATCCGGACGCATGATCGTTACCAGGAAATGGTGCATTCCCGTTTTTCACTGAACGAACCGTTTATACAGTCCGTACTCCAGGCTTCGGCGCCTATCTCTTTCTTATTGAAAGAAGTGATGGACCTGCCGCAAAGCCCGCCTTTCCTGCAAGTGAACTATGAAAAGGGCGTAACGGAGATCCTTATGACTAAACTGATGAAGGAAGGCAAGCCTATAGGGTTTCTTCATATTTATACAGACAAACCTGAAGGGTTCAGCGCTGAATTCAGGAGTATCATTAACGGTATTGTACCGCAGATCTCAGGCGCTGTTTCCAATATCCTGAAGAACGAAGAATTATTAAAGGAAGAAAAGGAAAAATCATTCCTGCTGGATTTTTCGAGCGAGATAGCAGCTGTAAGAACAAAGGACGACCTTGCCCGGGCCGTTCACGGGGCCTTTCGCAAACTAAACCCTTCGGGCGGTTTTGTTATCCGCCGGATCAATGAAGATAAACATACATTGAGCATCTATGTTTACGATATGCCTAATGTAAAGAACAGGAAGATAATTAAGGAGCTGGAGAACACCAGCTTCGAAATGAACGACGGCCTGCAAAACCGTATCCTGAACAGCGCTATACCGGTTCTGTTGAATACCGAACGGGAAATCCGGAGAGGTATTACTTCTACCTACCTGCAATACTGGAAACAACTGGGCATAGAAAATTTTGTAGGCATCCGTTTACGCAACGGAGAAACCAACCTGGGCATCCTGCTTTTGGATATAGATGAAATAAATGTAAGATTGCTGAAAGGTATCTGCGCACAGATATCCATCGCTATGGCTAATATCATAGCGAACGACCAGGTTAGTAAAACCCAGGGAGAACAGGCTTTCCTGCTCGACTTCAGTAAAGATATCACCCGGGTAAGAACCAGGGAAGAACTGCAACATGCTATTTTCACAGTGCTTGATAAAACCATGCATACAAAGCTGGCCATGATCCGGGTACTGGAGGATGATGGTATACACCTGTCGGCCTTCATGTATGACAAGTCTTTGTTTACGAAAGTAAAAGACCAGTTCGATAACATGGCCGCTCACCGCATCACCGTTGACGAGCCATATACTGCGCAGGTATTGGCCAGTGAAGAAGGCATTATGTTCAGTGTAGAGGAAGAAATAAAAAGCGGGAATGACTACGCCGGGTTATGGAGATCAACCGGCCTGAAGAACATGTATGCGTTGCCGTTAAGGGTGGGCGATAAGAGTATCGGCACCATCTGGATACTGGCAAACCGCTTAAGCCCCTTGCTGGTTAAAGGTATATGCGCACAGATATCTATTGCTATCGCCAACATCCAGGCCAATGAAAAACTGCTTACCTATAAAAAGAAACTGGAGATAGAAAACGACTACCTCAAAGAGCAGATAAAGACCATCTACAATTTTTCGGAGATCATCGGGAACGGCGAGGCTATGCAACGGGTGTACAGGCTTATTTCCCTGGTAGCCGACTCTAATACCAGCGTATTAATAACGGGAGAAACAGGAACCGGAAAAGAACTGGTTGCAAGGGCCATACACAATGCCTCCGGCAGGAAGGATAAACTAATGGTGAAAGTAAATTGCGCCGCATTACCCGCCAACCTTATAGAAAGCGAACTGTTCGGGCACGAGCGGGGCGCATTTACCGGCGCAACCGACCGGCGTATCGGCAAATTTGAGTTAGCGAATAACAGCACCTTGTTCCTCGACGAGATCGGGGAACTGCCGCCTGATGCCCAGGCAAAGCTTTTAAGGGTGATCCAGGAACGGGAACTGGAAAGGATCGGGGGCAAACAAACGATCAGGCTGGACGTACGACTGATAGCGGCTACCAACCGCAACCTCGACGAAGAGGTAAAGGCCGGGCGATTCAGGGCCGATCTCTATTTCCGGCTGAATGTTTTCCCTATCCATTTACCTCCGCTACGGGAACGGCAGGAAGATATTGAACCCCTTGCCAATTTTTTTATACAGAAATATACAAGAAGTACAGGCCGCAAGATCAAAAGCATCTCTCCTAAAGTGATACAAAAACTCCGGAGCTATACCTGGCCGGGAAATGTAAGAGAATTGGAACACCTGATAGAACGCAGTATTTTGCTGGCGGAAGACGGGAAGATTGACGATCTGTTCATCCCTGAAAGTACAGGTACAGATAAAACAAATCCTGCACTGCTGTTAAACCGCTCGCTGGATGAAGTGGAGCGCAGTTATATTATCGAAACATTAAAGCGTTGCGGCGGCAAGATATCCGGTACCGGCAGCGCAGCCGATATCCTGAAAATACCCGGCAATACCCTCCATTCAAAAATGAAAAAGCTCGGCATCAGCAAGAGCGATTACTTCTCCTGATTCCCTTTATATAGAGAAACGCCTGATGATTTCACGAAATATAGTGAAAAACTAACGCCCGGGTATTTCAAAATTACCTGGTTTTCAGACCCTTGCGTTAGCTGGTATTTGTTTTGGCCTCCCTGGTCAAACAATTACAAAACAAAATACAGGTTTATGAAAATCTTGGTTATCGGCGGTTCCGGCCTTATAGGAACAAAGGTAGTGGCATTACTTCGCCAGAAAGGGCACCAGGTTATTGCCGCATCTCCATCTACCGGCATCAATACCATTACAGGCGAAGGACTGGCGGAAGCTACAAAGGATACAGACGTAGTAATTGATCTCGCCAACTCCCCTTCTTTTGAAGACAACGCCGTGATGGAATTTTTCCAGACTGCCGGCCGCAATTTGCTGGGAGCGGAGATCAGCGCCGGCGTAAAGCACCACGTAGCGCTCTCTATTGTGGGTGTTGACATTATGCAGAATATCGGCTATATGCGGGCTAAAATGGCCCAGGAAGATATTATCAGGCAATCCGGCGTTCCTTATACCATTATCCGCAGCACACAATTCCTGGAATTCATAGGAGGCATTGCCAACCAGGCAACCAAAGGCAATGAAGTACATCTTTCAGATGTAAAATTCCAACCTATTGCTTCCGATGATGTAGCGGCATTTGTGGCTAAATATGCGCTTGCTGCGCCAACCAATGGTATAGTAGAAATTGCAGGACCAGAGCGGTTTGATATGTATGATGTGGCGACCCGCTATCTCAAATACATAAATGATCCGCGTACCGTAGTGCCTAACGATCAACCTGCCTACTATGGCGGCGCAGTGCCCCGTACTGCCCTGGTACCTGCCGGGCATGCCGAACTGGGAACTATCAGCTTCGGGAAATGGTTAAGCACACAATTGCAACAGGCGTAGCCATATCATTATATAATTCTTCATCCTTTAAATCCAGTATCATGCAACTATTCTTTCATCACCCTGCCGGGCCGAAACCGCAATCAGACAAGGACCTGCTGGTTCCTTTACATGAACGGGAGTTTAACACAAGCGAGGGAGGCGAATTCCTTGACGACGCCATTCGTATGGAAGATGAGATACCATTTGACCAGCAACCTAACGATCACGAAGAAGAATAATAAACAAGCGCCCCTGCAAACCAGGGGCTTCTTTATACCATCCAAACATCAATAATGTACATCGGGAAATCATATAAACTGTCTGAATTTCTTTTCTGGACCCGCCGGAATATACTATGGCTGTTGTTACTGGGTATAATTCCTACTGCCCTCTACCAGTTGTTCGATCTTAAATGGCTGTCGGTTCCCTGGCCTATTGTTGCCTTTCTTGGAACAGCCGCCGCATTCGTGGTAGGTTTCAAAAATCAGCAAACCTATAATCGCACCTGGGAAGCACGGCAAATATGGGGCGCTATCATCAGCGCCAGCCATGCATGGACGATCATGTGCCGCGACTTCATCGACGATCCCGAAAGTTGCCGGGAAATCATCTACCGCCACATGGCCTGGATAACGGCCTTGCGTTACCAGTTAAGAGAAGGAAGGGAGTGGGAAGCGATCAACAGATCTTACAACCAGGAATATGCTGCGCTATACACTATTCCCGAAAAGGAAATACCTGTTAAAGAAGAACTATCAAAATACCTTTCAGCAGCAGAACTGGAAAAAGTGCTTTCCATGAACAACCCGGCAACACAACTGTTAAGCAACCAGAGTATGGCTTTGAAAAAACTGGCACAGGAAGGGAAGCTGGACAATCCCAGGTTCTTCGAAATACATAAATCGATCAGGGAACTGTCAGGGCACCAGGAAAGAAGTGAAAGGATTAAAAACTTTCCCTATCCCAGGCAGTATGCAACCGTTAACCGGATCTTTGTATGGCTGTTCTGCATCCTGTTGCCTTTTGCGATGCTTAAAGAATTCAGCAACCTGGATGATGCGGTTTCCGGTATTTTTAAAGGTCATATGGTATGGTTGGTGATCCCTTTCAGCGTACTGATATCATGGGTCTATACTTCGCTTGAACAGGTGGGAGAAAGTACGGAGAATCCCTTTGAAGGTAATGCCAACGATGTTCCTTTATCCCAGATGAGCAGGAGTTTGGAGATAGATATAAGGGAGATGCTGGAAGAAAAAGATATACCGCCGTTATTGGATTTCAAAAATAATATCATACTGTAAAAGAAGATCTTCACCGGTCTTCTTTTTTTCAACGCACCAGACCCACACATCGTTAACCCCAGTTTCCCTTACACCCTTTTCTCCCGGCAGGTTGATTATATTTTGTTAAAATTAACATAACCCAGCCTTAACAGACAAATCCTGAATACAATCTATCATTGCACTCAATTTCATAAATATTGTTGCCTATGCACAATTTTACTTACTACCATAAACCAGGTTCGTCGTCCTTTCTTTCCAGTTAAGTCGCAGTGTGCAACGCAATATAAGTATTCATAACAACCGGCAATTTCCTACAAAGTGCCAAAGATCCGCTGTCTGATTTTTACCCGGCTGGTTGCAGTTCATGTCAGTTTCATTTTTAAACCAAGCATAATAAAGTTTCGCCAATGAACATTCGGACTCTCTTAATGGCAGGTGGATGGCTTTTACCTATGGGCCTTTCCTATGGTAATGTACCATATCACCAGAAGTATGACAAGGTTGTCAGCCAGCAGACGCCTGTCAAAGGAGTGGTGATCGGCCAGGCCCTGGACGACATCAACAAGCTGCGTACCACCAGGACCCGTGAAGCGCTGTATAACAACGCTCCCGGACGCCCTATCACTTCGCTGGATGAGAAAACGCTGTACAACGAAACTGGATATGAAATGTATTGGGAGATGTACAGGAGAAAAGCTGCTATCCGTTTTGGCAGGTTCGATGCGGCAGGTACTGCCAAACCGCAGTCGCAGCCTTACCGCAGGATCTACCCGATCCCGCAATCGACTATGGATGCGTCGAAGATCTTCACCCAGAACCCGAACTATTGATATAACAGTTATCCTATACTAAAGAAGCCGTTTCAGTAATGAGACGGCTTCCTGTTTTTGCTGTATTTCCCGTCCTGAATTCACTCCCCCTTTTCACCGATCTTTTCATGTGTTTAACCGCCATATGGTTTGGATTTGCCTATGGGCAATTGTCTTCCCCTGCCTTGCTGCTTAGTTTTACGAAAAAAAAGACCATGACTGATACACAAATGATACTTCAGAAAACCGATTCTATGAAACTCATGTTCCAACAACCCACCCGTGAACTCTTTGAAAGCATTTTCACTAACGATTGCGACTATGTTACGTTCATGGGACAGCATCTGAAAGGAATAGACGAAAATTTGAAGGTACACCAGCAATTAGCCGACAGTTGGTTTTTCAGGGGAGCAGAACTGGTTTCAGAGGTAAAACAGGTTAAATTCCTAAGCCCCGATGTGGCCGTGGTGATAGCCGAAGGCGCCATAAAGTTCAGGTGGCAAAAGACAGTGAAAAAAGACAGGTTATCTATCAATACAAATGTATTCGTCAAAACAAACAATGAATGGAAACTGGCTTCATTCCAGAACACGAGGATAAAAGGGCCCGGGCTGATGCAGAAACTGTTTATGAAAAAATAGGTGTTTCGGGCACAATCTATTCTCTCTTCCGGATCAACTCTATCAACCCTTCGTTCTCAATAATGATCATGCCATGGCGATCGCCGGTAATGCCTGTTGTTAACCGGTAGGTATACCGGGGAACATTGCCTTCCATGATTGTTGGCAGGTATAAGAACTGGTAGCTGCCGCCCCGTTCCCGGAGGGCCTCTCCCACTTCAATGATATGGGAAGAAATTATAAAGAAAGAGTTGGTATGAGCAGAGAAAGCGGACGTAATAGCCAAAGTAGCGTCAAATGCGTCTTTCACATTGGTTCCTTTGAATAGTTCATCAAATATTACAACCAGGTCTTTCGATGCTCCTAACTCCTCCGCCACTCTTTTAACCCGCAATACTTCCGCATAAAAATGGCTATAGCCATGTTCCAGGCTATCGGGTACGTTGATGGTAGAAAAGAGACCGTCTTTCACGGAGAATTCCATTTTCGCCGCCGCAACGGGGAAGCCCATATGTGAAAAATAAACGGCAATACCGAATGACTTCATAAAAGTGGATTTCCCCGCCATATTTGCACCTGTAAGAAAGGCTAAGTGAATTGATGAAGTTGGGGTCCTTTGTTTCGTTCAGCGAATTGACATCTACGCTTTGCTGGCTATAGCTAAGCGCTTTAGCTTCTCTCTTAACGCCCAGCGCCGTCACAACAACCGGGTTCATGTCTTTTACCGTTTCCGTGAGTTGAACTGAAAGCGTGATCATCTCGCCTGGTTTGTAAGAATATCCCTCCAATACCTTTTTACTATATCCCAAATGGGTGAACGTGAATGAGTAGGCATCTCCCGGTTTCAGGTTGCTAAAAGTAAATACGCCTTCATCATCGGTAAACGTATGGGCATAGAAATCTCCTTTCTTATTGCGTACCTCTACGGTAACATGAGAGAGCGCCACATCGGCCTTGCTCTTCACCAGTCCCTTTACCGCCGGGAGCAGATCCTGCGCTGCAAGCGAAAGCGGAACACCAGCCAGGATAAGCCAGAGCATTGGCATCAGGACAAATAAACAACATCGTTTCATGTATCTTTGATTTTAGACAATACAATACCTGTTCCCCTGTCAGGAGGAATTTTTCTTTCTTATAAAAAACTGGGGGATTACTTCGTACTTATATAGATGGTATCTCCAACTTTGTTGCTCGTCAATTCATTCACCAGCAACAATGATCGGATGATATCATCCAGTTTTGCATTCTTATTAAAACTACCTGTAAATTTCCGGCTCATTAATGAATCTTTCGAAAACTCGAAATGTGCATGATAGGTGCTGCCAATACGCTGCAATACGTCAGGCAATGGCGTATTATGGAAGTCCAGGGACTCTTCTGACAACGTTTTATCTTCTTTCTTTTCTGCCTTTGGCAACAAGCGGTCTTTTACCTGCGGTACCAGTTGCAGCGAAAGGTCGCTCAGTTCAAAGCGGCAACTCTGGCCTGCTGTCAGGTAAACAGCCCTGGAGGTATCGCGTAGGCTTTGCACCATTACTTCTCCGCTTATCAGTTGAACCTGTGCAGTTCTTTTATTCTTATAGGCTGTTATCCTGAAAACCGTTCCCAGATCGGTAGTGATCAGGTCCCGGGTATAAACGGTAAAAGGGCGATTGCTGTCGTGCACCACGTCGAACACTCCTTCCCCTTCCAGCCAGAGCGTCCGGCTTTCCTGCATGGTTGCGTCGTAACGCAGCGTGCTGCCTGGCGAAAGTTCTACAACCGATCTGTCGGGCAAGCTGTATCTCTGTTTTTTATTTCCAAGGTTTTGTATCACTGTATCCCGCTTCGGTTTACTCCCGGCATACGTTGCGTTCGAAGCACTGAGCTTTTGCCCCGGAACCTGTTCTTTCAACAGGTACATAAAGGTGGCGACTCCCAGGAGAAGAACAGCAGCCGCGCTGCTCCAGTAGATCCGGGACATCCTGCGTACGCGGACCGCTTTTCTCCTGTTAATATTTTCCAGCCAGGAGGCAGACCATTCTTCAGGCAATGCGCCGGGCGACAGTTCATTCCATTCCTGTTCGTCCAGGAAAGCATCTAATATTTCGGGAGGCAGTTGAAGAAATTCTTCTGCTTCCCGTGAAGTACTCCTGCCTTCCAGCAACTTCAAAATCTGCTCGTGCAATGACTGTTTCTTCTGGTTCATCAGTGGTTGTTGTAAATTGAATACGTTGAACTCCGGCGCTGTACTTACCGGTAACAATTTGTTAATATTGAGAAAGAAGTGGGGTTAGCTGACAGAATAAACGCATAGCAATGTCCAAAGCATAATATCTCCGGAAATAAGGGTGCGGATCTCTTTAATCGCCTTATTGAGCTGGCTTTCTACTGTTCTTTTGGAGATGCCCATCTGGTCTGCAATTTCCTGGTTGGTCCATCCATTCAGGCGTAACTTCATGATCTTGCTGCGTTGCGGGGGGATCTTATTCAGGGTAACTTTTATTTCTTCCGCAAAAGACGGGGATACAACAGGTATTTCCGGGATATTTTCTGCTGCCGCATAGTCTTCAAGGCTTACCAGCCTGGCTTTTGCTTTTTGCCGGAGAAGATCGATCAGCGTGGTTTTAGCGATGCGGAAAACCTGGTACGACAAAGGGATTTCAGGGTTCAGATGGTCGCGGTAATTCCAGAATTTGAGGAACGTAGACTGAACCAGGTCGGCGCTGATAGTCTCTGACCGCGTTTTACCAAAAAAATAATAGTATAATTTAGCGTGATATTGGTTGTAAACGGTAGTAAACGCCACTTCGCTATTTCCCTGAATTTCCTCGATCAAATTCTTTTCCATTTAACATCCCCTTTAAAGAAAGTATGTGAAGACTTGAAGCACAAAATAAGCCTGCATTTCTGAGATGTTGGATTAACTCTCTGTTATATTTAGTTTCACGCAAAGAGGCTAAGGAGCAAAGAAGCATAAGAAGTTTTGACCGAAGCGGATTTTAAGAAAGCAAAAGAGTGGATGATAATGTTATGGGAGATCTGCCTTTTCCGTGAAACGCTATTGCCATCTCATCGCGGCCGTAGATGATAATATTATGGGGGAGATCTGCCCCTCCTGATCAATCAACGAACGTTTAAAAAGCGAAGCCGCCCTGATCCTGAGATCTAAGCGGCTTGCCTAATAGTCCACAAGGTTAAATCAATACCCAGGGTTTTGCGGGAATTCATTCACTGTTCTATCGATCTGGTCTTGCGGAATTGGACGCAGCACATGAGTAGGCCTGATATTGGCACGCGCCTCTTCGTTGTGCAACCGTACCCGTTCCAGGAGTTTTTTTGTTCTTACCAGGTCAAACCAGCGCAGCTGCTCTCCTACCAGTTCCCTTCCTCTTTCATCCAGGAGGAAATCGATAGAGATATCTGCGGCTTTGACTTTCATCGCCTCGCGGTTTGCCTGTGTTTCGGCATCGGTAGCGCCTATACGAGCAGCTCTTAAACGCACTACATTCACCAGGTCGGCAGCCGCCTGGGCGTTGCCCTGCATCAGCATAGCTTCCGCCTGTATGAGGTAAGTTTCCGCCAGCCGGAACGAGATAAAGGGCCGTACGCCTGAAGCCTGGTTATCGGGACGCAGGGCATCAGCAAATTTGTTCAGTGATGGATACAACTTTTCAGTATACAACCTTGGAGGGACCAGCATGTATTTTTTGCTGGCAATTTCCGCAGCGGAAACATCGTAGCCTGGCAGGTATACTGCCGTATCGCCCAGTTTCAGCGTAGCTGTTGGCGCATTGGTGAACCATACGGTAGTGAAAAATTTCTCGTAACGGGTATCGTGTACCCGATCTTTATACAGGGTGTCTAACAGGAACTTTGTTGGCCTGAAACGCTTCCATGGCGTACCATTAGGTAAATCGCGCTTCATGCCCGGCAGTACATCGTATTGCATCAGGAAAAAGCGACAGGCATTGTTATCAGCGTAGTTGTAGAGCGGGTCAGTTGTGAACTGTGCAGCCCAAATGGTTTCGCTGTTGTTTTCCTTACCCTGCGCCCACACCTGGCCGGGGTCATCCAGCAGTTTGAACCCGTAGTTTTTGATCACCATGTCGGCATACCTGGCGGCATTGGCATAGTCTGTTGGCTGCGCCTGCGGAGAAGAAGCCCTGGTGAGATATACTCTTGCCAGCAAATGCTCCGCTGCCGGTTTGGTTGCCCTACCCCATTCTGATTGCGTAGCCGGTAGATCCTGCTCTGCATCCAGCAGGTCTTTGATCACTGCATCATAAACAGCCGATACCGTATCGCGGTGCGCTTCCCGGTTGATCTCTGTATTCTCTTTCAAACTCAATGGAATTGCGCCAAACATTTCCATCAAAATAAAATGATAATGCGCGCGGCAGAATTTAGCCTCTGCTATACCTTTCTTTTTAGAAGCGTCGTCGAGGTCTGTGATCTTATCTGCACGGCTGATCACTACGTTGCAGGTATTAAGGGTCTGGTAAAAGCTATTCCAGACCTCTCTTACGTGGTCGTAGCGGGAATCAAGCTGCGAAGTATACTGGCTGGTAAATTTATAGTTGCCATCCGAGCCGTTGGTAATAATATCTGTACCGGTTTCTGTCAGCGTCATTCCCCTTTCGGAACTATAGAAGTTACGCATAGATACATACGAACCGTTTACCGCGGTCAGGAAACCTGCCTTTGTATTATAGAAATCATCTGTTGCATTGGTAACTACTTTTTCATCCAGCATTTTATTACAGGATACTGTAGCCAGCAACAGCAGCAACATAACAGGAATTATATATTTCATGAGATCTTTCATTTAAAGGATTAAAACTTCGCGTTTACACCAAATTGCAGCATCCAGGTTGCAGGAGCATCGATACCTATCACGTTCACATCTTCAGGGTCAATACCTTTCCAGGTTTGACGGTAAGGAGCGATGATCAGCGGCTGCTTCACGCCAACGGTAAAGCGGAGGTCCTGCATCCCCCAGTTACGGACCACTTTATCCGGCATGGAATAAGCAAGGGTGATGTTCCGTATCTTGAAGAATGAGCCGTCAAAATAGCTGAGCGACTGGTAATTGCTGGGTCTTTCCTGGTTGGCGTTAGGCCGCGGGAAATCGTTGGAGGGCGTGGCCGGCGTATTATAAACAACATCCAGGTTATTGTAACGGCCAAACAAGGTGTTGTAGTTAGAATAGAAATCGCTCCTGATCATACTACCCCAACGGGCAAACGCAACTACTGATAATTCGAAGCCTTTATAAGAAAAGCGCTGCGTGGTACCGGCCTGCCATTTGGCTTCAGGAGAGCCGAGTATCTGGCGGTCGTTCTTCGCATCGATCAACGTATCCTTATTTACATCTTCCAGCCTTATTTCTCCGGGTTTCACGCCATACCTGGTAGCCAGGGCAGCATCTTTGTCCTGCCAGATGCCTATCTTTTTAAAGTCGTAGTATACGTAGGTAGGCTGGCCTACGAACCAGGCATTGCCGATATCGGCAGTCCGGCCATCACCCAATGACAGGATCCTTGAGCGGTTACGTGAATAGTTGACATCCATCTTCCAGGAGAAGCCTTTAGGATTGTCGATCACGGTAGCGGATATACCTATTTCCAGCCCCCGGTTGCGGCTTGTTCCCAGGTTCATGAGTACCTGGTTGAAACCATTACTGTAAGGCAAGGTTTGCGGCATCAGCAGGTCGGTGGTCCGCTGATTGTACCATTCGATCACACCGCTGATACGGCCGTTGAAAAAGCCGAAATCGAGCCCGATATCTGCAGACGTGGTGGTTTCCCAGGTAAGCGAAGGATTGCGGAGTTCGGAAGGTACATAACCCAGCACGCCTTTGTTGCCGAATGAATAAGGTATTCTTTGCAGGGCGCCTTGCGTTGCATATGGATTGATACCGGTGTTGCCTATACGGCCGTAGCTGGCGCGCAGTTTCAGGTTGTCTATAGTTCGTTGTCCTTTGAGCGGCGCTTCATTCATGATATTCCAGCCTACTGCTACAGAGGGGAAATAGCCCCATTTCTTACCCGGTGCAAAACGGGAGGAACCATCAGCGCGCAAGGTCAGCGTCAGGAGGTAACGATCGTCGAAGCCATAGTTTACGCGGCCCATGTAAGAGAGGATGGTCCAGGTACTAAGGCTGCTGTTTAACCCCGTAACGTTGAGCGCCTGGCCCAGGTTATAGTACTGCTGCGATTCAACGGGGATGCCTCTTACGTTGGTACCGGAAATATCGGTTGTCTGGCGTTGAACGCTATACAGACCGGTTACGCCGATGCTGTGTTTCTTCACCAGTTTGTTGTAAGTAAGGAGGTTTTCGATGGTATAAGCTACAACAGAAGCGTTGTTCTTGGTAGCGGTAGCATCGCCGCCGCCGATCAGGAGATTGGTGTTATTTTTTCCCTGGAACAGGCCATAGTTGTAGGATTGAATGTCGGGTCCCACATTGAGCCGATACTTCAACCCGTTTATAATTTCCACTTCGCCATAGAGGCTGGTGAATACGCGCAACCGTTTCATGAGTTCCACGCGGTTGCCGTCTACATAATCGAGCAATGGGTTGGGCTGCTGACTATCGCCTGTAGGGTATATGATCAGCTTTCCGTTTTCATCGTACGGCGCTGCAATAGGCAGCATTTTCAGGGCGTTATCGATGCCGTTATAGGTTTCCCCGTTGCGGAGACTGTAGGCGCCTAATAAGCTGGCTCCTACTTTCACCCGGTCGCCGATCCGCTGATCGATGGCGATGTTGAAATTATAACGTTCATAGTTTTGCAGTTTCAGTACGCCCTGGTCTTTAAAATACCCTAAACCGATATTATACCTGGTGTTGGCAGAACCGCCAGAAACGTTGACGCCGTGATTGGTCTGGTAGCCACGGGAGATCATCAGTTTCTGCCAGTCAACATCCACGCCTTTCTTAATATTGGCGTATTCTGTTGCGTTAAAGATCTTCTGGTCGGAAGCGTCAGGATTGTTATCGTCGTATTTCCCGATGGTGCGGTTGGCGTCTCTGCGCATTTCAATAAAGCGGGCCGCATTCATCATGTCTGTTTCTCCCAGCTGTTTAACGATGCCGTAAGAGCCGCTGTAGGATACTACGGGTTTGCCTTCTTTGCCACGCTGGGTAGTGACCAGGATGACGCCGTTTGCGCCCCTGGAGCCGTAGATGGCGGTAGCGGAAGCGTCTTTCAAAATTTCCATCGATTGTATTACACCCGTGCCGATGTCATTGAGGCTACCAGAATACGGAATTCCGTCCACTACATACAACGGATCGTTGCCGGCGTTCAAAGAGCGGGTACCGCGGATACGCACCTGTGGCTCATCTCCGGGTTTGGAGCTGTTGTTGATGACTTCCACTCCCGGCGCCCGGCCTTGCAGGGCCTGCTGCGGGTTAGTTACAGGCACATCCTGTATAGCTTTTGAGCTGACAGAAGAAATAGCGCCGGTAACGTCCTGCTTTCTTTGCTGGCCATATCCGACCACTACTACTTCTTCCAGTTTTTTCCGGTCCTCTTTCATTATTATCGAAATGGCGGTACGACCGGCAACCGCCTCCTCGTGTGTTTCATAGCCAATAAAAGTGAATACCAGTACAGCATTGGCCGGGTCGGCAACCTGCAGCCTGTAATGTCCTTTCAGGTCTGACTGGGTACCGGTGTTTTTGCCTTTAATGGCAATAGTAACCCCTATCAGCGGCGTTTTCTGGGCATCCAGTATATTACCTTCGACGGTAACAGGCTTTTGTTGACTCCAAGAAAATTGGTATAACAGCAGACACGCTATTATACATAGCAGATACGGAAAGATTTTTTTCATAACATTTGGAATTATTGATTAAAGGGCTGTGTTTAAGTCAGATTTTGGTAATTAATTAAGATTTACAAGTGATTCGTTACAGTTCGTTATCAAGTTCTTCGAAACGAAAATAGTAAAAAGCCTGAAAAATTGCAATCGTTTGCATAAAAATATTATTTTCCATGCCTGCGTATTGGCATTTGCAGGACTGTAGCCCTTGGCAGAGGCGGTAGATAGTAAACCGCATTGGCGGCCAGGAAGCGGTTGGTTGGTTAGGCGGGCGGCAAAAAAATAAGCCCCGCTTAATTGTGGGGCTTTGAAAAATCACAAACCAGGTGCAGGATTCTACTTAATTAAATAGTGTAACTGAACAGTGTTGTCATTAAGTTTAGTTACCTCTGCCAGCTCCAGTTTGCTGTCGGTTTCCACGTTTTTCAATAATGGCAATCCGGACCCAAACAGCACCGGTTCTACAACAAAATAAAGGTCGTTGACCAGTCCTGCATTCAGAAAAGCGCTCATGGTCATTGCTCCGCCGATGATAACAGCCTCTTCGTATCCTTCGCTTTGCAGTTTATCCACTATTGCCGCCGGTTCTTCGGCAGTGAACTCCACGGTAGGATTGGCGGGTTTTAATGTTTTGTTCGTTGTCAGGACAATGGTTTTCCCTTCTGTTGTAAGCGGCAGGTAATCCGGCGCCAGTATATCATAACTGGTTCGGCCCATGATCACCGCTTTCGTTCTTTGGCAGATGGCATAAAAACCGTTACCGTACTCGGGCGACAGCCAATCAGGAACATTCCTGCTATTTGAAATAAAACCATTTGCGGATGTGGCGATATAGATACTGATCTTCATATTTTCGTATTTTTACAAATATGCTGATTGGGGTGCTCGCGGCCAATAGCTAACAAAATTGTTAGTCTTTTATTCAATGATCATGAGAAAAAAACAATCCTCCAACTACCTGAATGAACAACTCCTCGCACAGGTATGCGAACGCAATTCCGCGATCAGCATCGTAAGCGGCCGTTGGAAATCACAGATCGTTTTTAACATATACATGGGTAACGACCGTTTTCACCTGTTGCAGCAAAATTTGCCAGGGATCTCAGAAATGGTGTTGGCCCGGCAACTGAAAGAATTGGAAAGCCATGCCATCCTGGTAAAAAGAGATATCCCGGATACCGTACCTGTTGGCAAAAGATATATTTTAACCAACAAAGGATTGGATCTTGTGCCCATCTTAGACAGCTTATGCAATTGGGGAAAACTATATGCCGGCGGCAAAGAGATCACCGTGCCTTCAGATAACCAGGCTGAAATATTGCGATAAGCGTAAAACAAATAACCTGTCTCCTATTCTGCAAGTTTAGATTTAATCAGTTCAACAACATGGAGAGAATCCCTTATAAACCCCTGTAATAGCAGTAGCGCCTCGTTCCAGCATAAAACCATTGGTGTAAAAGGCCTTCCCGTTAGCAGCCAATACATCATCCGAATCAAATATCAGCGGTTCCAAATTACCTTGCCGGTTGAAATACAATTGGACGAACAACGGTTCAAAATCATCATTCACTGCCAGGTGAAATGAAAACTCTCCGTTCTTTACAACAGCAGAATCCATCACAACAGCCGGGCGGTAAATGTCGCCCAGGTATAAAATACCATCCGGCAAACCGCTGACTTTCCCTTCCAGTATTACCATATTGCTTTTATTCACCTGGCCGCAAAATGCAGCGCAGCAAGCCAAAGCGGCAAATGCCAAAAAAGAAATTAATCTTGTTTTCATAAAACGTATTAACGACAAGCTGCGCCAAGAAAAGAATCGAGATTCCAGTAATTTACAAAAATCCCGCGGCTTAATTTTCTCTAAAACAACAATTCCCAGACCGTTTGCAAGCCCCAGTACATGTTTCTCTCTTACCACGCTTTTTCTTAAATATGTTGCCAGTTAATCTATTTATGTAACTTTGGGCGAACCCAATACGTTATAGTGAGAATTACCTTCCGCCTATTACCTGGTATCGAAGAGTGATCGAAAATGCTATCTATCTAAAAAACTGTAGTTAATGTCAAATTTTTTCAAAAAGCTTTTTAAGGGAAAAAAGAAGAAAGACCAGGACAGAGTCTTGTCGAAAGGCGAAATGTACGATGTATACACCGAACAGATCATCAAAAAAGTATGCAACTCCCGCAGCAATTGCATCGATATCGGGGCACATAGTGGTGAAATTGTAGATATTATATCCGAATACGCTCCTAAAGGCATCCATTACGGGTTTGAGCCAATCCCTACGATGTACAACAACCTCGTCGCCAAATACAAAAAAAATAAAAACTGGCAGTTCTTTGACCTGGCATTGAGTGATCAGAAAGGCACTACAACATTCAATTATGTTGTAACCCATCCCGCCTACAGCGGCATCAACAAGAGATCATATCCTAACGAGAACGAAAACATCAGCCTCATTGAAGTAAAAACAGAACTGCTGGACAATGTTCTGCCTGCCGACTATAAAGTAGACCTGATAAAGATTGATGTGGAAGGAGGAGAAATGGGCGTATTAAAAGGAGCGGTGGAAACCATCAGGAAATACAAACCAGTCATCGTTTTTGAACATGGCCTGGGCGCTGCCGAATTTTACGGCACCACGCCCGAGATGGTGTACGAATTGCTCCATAACTGCGGTCTGAAACTTTATACATTAACCGGTTGGTTAGGCGAAGGCAACCCGCTGACGCTGGATGAACACAAGCGTTTATTTGATACAAACGAGGAATATTATTTTGTAGCTGCTGTCAATGGCGGAAGCAACTGGGCAAGGAAAAACTAAATTCAATAACCAGTCATCATTTTATATAGAAATTAAAGCCGCTTAAATCGCAAGATCCGGGCGGCTTTAATTTCTATATGACATTCTTCTCCTGTTAATCGAACAGCTCTTTCAGCTTTTTCTCTATTTCTCCATCCCCTTCTTCTCCAAACCCTACCTGCTTCATTATTATTTTTCCATCAGGACTGATTAGGTAAGCCGTAGGAACAGCCGTTACGGCAAAACTGTTGACAGAAATATTCTTTGTATCAAGTACCTGCGGCCAGGGCAACTGCTGCTTTTTTAATTCATTCAACCAGGCTGTCTTATCCTGGTCGATAGAAATGCCGAGGATCTCGAATTTTTCGCCCCGGTATTTTTGATACAGCTCTTTCATGTGTGGAAAGGAAGCTTTACAAGGCCCGCACCAGCTCGACCAGAAATCGATCAACACATACTTACCTCGAAGACTGCTGAAGGTAACAGGTTGTTCGTCCGGCGAGTTCAATGTAAAATCCACTACCTGGAAACCTGTTACTGCACGTTTGAACCCCGTCAGCCGCTCTGCTACCTGGATCCCGGGGCCGGAACCCTTCTGGCGGGCTCCCAGTTTATTGTAAAGCCTTTCCAGCTCCTCCTGCGGCAAAATAGCCTGGTAACGGCCAAGTATAAACGCTCCTATATAAGAACCGGCATTCGCCTCAACAAAATTGCAGATATATGGAATGAGCCGCTGCTGCACCAGGTTCAGATGCGCTTTGTTATAAGCCGAATCATTCTTTGACTTGTTCTTAAACCGTTCATTCATCTCCGCTCTTATCTCGTTCCTCATCTTCTCCCGTTCCTCTTCAAATGCCTGGAAAGCGGCAGCCGATTTGCTTCCACGGATCCGGCCGGCCCGGAAACCTTTGGTTACATCGTCCACATCGAGATACACAACACCGGGGCCGTCAACAACTATAGGAAAAGCCGGGGGGCCCTGCCTCATTTTAGTATCGTACTCAGAGTAAAGACAAGGGACAGTATCTTTAGCCCAGGGAATGCTGATAGTGAAACGGCCATCCTGTATCTCGACAGAATCCTGTTCTATATCATCCCGGAATATATAGACTTTCTTATATCCTTTCAGGTCGCCTTTCACAGTGCCACGGATAACGACCTTCGACTGGGCCACTGCGCCAACAGTACATCCAATCATTATTAAAACAGAAAATAATTTTCGCATATTCTTCAATTAAAACGGTTAATAAGGACGGGTTTCCAGCGGGATACCCCAGTTGGGATTAAACCTCAGCACAACGTTGCTGATCGGAACAATAAAGTCTTTCGAGTCAACTGTCCCTGAATATGTTTGCCCGGCAATGGTATGCGTGATCCGGGATTTAGACCAGGGCTTGCCTTTATCGAGGGTGAAGCGCTTCAGGTCCAGGAATCTTTTGAACCCGCCGATCGGCAGTTCACGCCTTCTTTCTTCCAGCACTAACCGGATCACTTCATCCTGTGTACCCGCGGTAAGCGGGGGAGTGCCGGTTTTAAACCTGTACTGGCGAAGGGTATTGAGATCGGCAATCGCCAGATCCAGCCTGTTTGTCCTGGCATATCCCTCGGCGCGCATGAGCAGTATTTCCGGCCAGGAAAAACCATCGGTCAATTTCATTTTACGGAAACGGTAATTGCTGATACGCATTCCATCGTCGTACCCGCCTCCCATGGTTGTTTTGTAGCCGGCAGAATTGAGATAGAAAAAACTGAACCTCAGATCCCTTGCCTGGTCATGCAACGCTATCAGTTCAGCCGACGGATAGGAAAGCGAAGCGCCCATGCCGGCATCTCTTTCCGTTGCCCTGTAGAACAATATTTCCCTGCTGTTTACCGCATTGGTGAAAGCATCCTGCTGGCTAACCAACAGTGAAGTAAGCGGCCGGGATGGATCGGCCAGTTTGAATTTGTTGTAATCGTACAACACCGCTTCCGGGTTGCCGGCAGCGGTCCAGGCCCGGTTGGCGTAATAGGCCACGCTATCGAATTGCCGGGTAAAAAGATGGTAATAAGCCAGCATAGCATGTCCTGTAGCCTTGTTGGCGCGGGAAGGCCAGCTGGATCTCACGGGCAGGTCGGGCAATGCCTCGTGCAGTTCATGAAGCACACGGGCAGCCACTTCTTCTGTGGTGGATAAATTTGGAATAGGCTTGTTGACATCAACATCCACCAGGTAAGGGATGGTTTTGGCAGAATTGTCTCCCCCGGGTTTATAGACCGGTCCATAGATCATACTTGCGTTAAAGTAGCACCAGGCCCGGGCTACCAGCGCCTGCGCAACCGAAATCCTGCCTATGGTTGCCTCTTCCGGCGTTTTCTGGTCAATACTCCTAATCCCTTCAATTACATTATTGAAGTACGAGATCTGGGGATAAATGCCCTGTGAGCCTGAACTCCAGAATTGATCGTCGGTGTTCGGGTTCTTATAAGGCTGGCGGAAGATATAAGCATAATAACGTTCCAGGTTAGGATGCCCGCTAAGCAGGTATCCTACTTTACCCTGGCCTTCCGTCATTTCAAGATTATCGCCAAGGTGCGCCAGCATGGAGCCTTTATTACCATCCAGGAAATTCAGTTCTACTGTACCTGAATTATCCAGCAGGTGATCATAGTCCGTTACCGATGAAGGGATGAGCTTTCCCTTTGGTTTTACATCAAGGAACCGTTTGCAGGAGCCCATCAGCAGGATGACGGCAAAGAATAGCAGATATTTTCGATTAGTCATGATAGTTAGATTACAGGTTGACAGAAAATCCTATATAAAATTCAGGCATCAGGGGCAGCGTTCTCCTGACGCTCATATTCAAACCCTGTTCAATGGCTTCAGGATCTATCCCCACCTTATTGGCTGTTAAGGTCCAGAGATTGCGGCCCTGCAAATAGATCCTTGCATTGCTGAGCCCTGTGTTGCCCCAAAGTTTATTGTCGGGTCTATAAGAAATTGTGAGATCCCGGAGCTTCATGAAATCCTGTTTTTCGATCATCATCCCGGTATATGGGAAATACCAGGCATCTGTACTGAAGGCAGCGAGTTTAGGATAAACGGTGTGCGCTTCATCTCCGGGTTTGCGCCAACGCAGGGCCACTTCTTTATGTTCAATATTATCCCCGTTAAAAGCATCTCTCCGGAACACCGCTCCCAGCCTGGCAATCAGCATAAACGACAGGTCAAAGCGTTTATAGGTGAAGGAATTGGTAAGACTAAGAAGATACTTAGGCCTTGCCGTTCCCGAGTATACCATATCTTTCACCGCCAGTTCGTTCCCGTATATTTTCTTGTTGTCGTCAGAATAATATTGAGGAGTACCGGTATTATCCAGTCCTGCAAACCGGTAACTGAAGATGGCATCGAGCGGGTAACCGGTCCTTAACACCGCGCCTGCATTGCTTCCCAGGATGGTGTTGGAATAGCTGAACGTGAGGTAATTCGGGTTCAGGTAATCGTAGTTGAACTGTAATACCTTGCTTTTGTTATAGCTGCCATTGAAGAATACGTTCCAGCCAAAATCGCCGGTTTTCACAACATCCGATTCCAGCGAGAGCTCTATGCCGGTATTCCTGGCGGTACCTGCGTTCCGGGTGATCATGAAGCGTCCGTAAGTCGGGTCAATAAAGTCAGGCGCCAGCAGGTCTTTACTCAGCTTATTGTAGTAATCCAATGTCAAATTGAGCCTTCCTCCCATCAAACGTATATCCGTTCCTATATTGGTGATCATGGTACGCTCCCAGCGCAGGTTATTATCAGGCAGCGAAGAGATGCTGTATGGAATGCCCCCTGTTACAGGAGAGAAAGCGCCCGGGGCGATCAGCAGGAAAGGTCCCTGTGTAAAGGAAATATTCCCGTTGATCCCATACGAGCCGCGTATATCCAGTTTATCGATCCAGGGAACATGGAAGAATTTTTCCTGTCCCAGTTTGTAAGTTCCGCCTACCGACCAGTTGGGTTTGTACCTGTACTTTGGATTGGTGCCAAACAGGTTACCCTGGTCGATACGCGCACTGGCGCTCAGGATGAAACGGTTGTTATATTCATAAGAACCGTTGGAGTAGAGAGAGAAAAACCTGTTGTCGCGCAGCGAATAAGACCCGATGCTAACCGTTTCCATGCCCTCCGGGAACAGGAAATCAGGTTGATAGGCGTAGCTGTTGAAATCGAGATAATTGAACGTGGCAAATGTTCCTGCCTGGTCGTTGTACCCTACCCTGGCCGGGGCAGTATTGTTGTCTATCAGGTCTTTATTTACCTCGCTGCCGGCGATAACAGAAAGACGATGAACATTGTTGAAATTTTTCGCGTAATTAACCTGGGCTCTGAGCGTATAAGCTTCGCTCTGGCTGCGGGTTTCGTTCAATATCGCGCCTTCGGGCAGATAATGT
Organism: Chitinophaga terrae (ex Kim and Jung 2007); assembly: GCF_900107795.1. GTDB lineage: Bacteria > Bacteroidota > Bacteroidia > Chitinophagales > Chitinophagaceae > Chitinophaga > Chitinophaga terrae. Next base: position 23,994 of record NZ_FNRL01000037.1, on the reverse strand, counting down.
TTGCCGGGAGTGGATATAGAAGATGCGGCATTATACAGCGATCTTACGAAGAAGGAATTGGCATCGCGCAGGCTGCGGGTCATACCGCTGCCCCTTGTCCAGGAGCCTCCTACTTCGGCGCTTAAGCCATCCAGGAGCTCCACAGACAGGCTGCCTCCCAGTCTTGCCAGGAAAGCCTGGTTCCTGGTAGTGGCCATGGTCAGGTCGTTCAGCGGGTTATAGTCCATCGATTTCAGGCCGCCATAAGCGGCATAACGCTCGACCAGGTCGGGCCTTACAGCCGGTACATTCAGCGGGTTGCCGGAAGGGTCAACGACGTTATAGTAGGGCTTCATGATCTTCCAGTTGGTGAAATCCAGCATGTCTGCCGCGTCGATCGGCGTTTTGCTGTTGGTGAAATTGATATTGGTGAACATTTTAACGGACACCCTTTTCACCGGTTTCCAGTCGTTCTTCAGATCAATGATCAGCCGGTCGTTGCTGTTGCCTTTCATGTTGCCCTGGTTGGCGATGTAGCGAATGGCAGAATTGGTAGAGAATTTATCCGTGCTGGCGGAAATGGAGAGGTTGTGTTGTTGAGTTAAACTCTTCCTGAATAAATTCCGTTCCAATTGATCCATGGTATTGTTCTTTCTTAACAGCGCAAGTTCTGCATTGACTTCTTCTTCAGTAAGCAGGCCCTGGTCTTTCATTACCAATAACTGGGTTACGCGACCGTAGGTTGCAATTCCTTCATAGTCCCAGGTTATGTTGGCCACATCGCTGTTGTAATAGGCCACTTCCGCATCCACATAATCTGCCGCGCTGGTTTTATTAAGATAAGAGAGGTCCGGGCGCAGGGTCATGCCTGTGCTGCCTTTATAACCTATCTGCAGCTTCCCGATCTTAGGCGTTTTGGTTGTGATAACGATGACGCCATTGGAAGAACGGGCGCCGTAAATAGAAGCAGCTACAGCATCCTTTAACACCGTGATAGATTCCACGTTATCGATATTCACTGTTTCCAGTCCGCCCGGCGCGGGAAAACCGTCTATAACCACCAGCGGTTCTCCATTGGCCAGGAAAGTAGATCTACCACGCACTTCCACCTTCCCTTCTTTGGTGATGGCTACGCCGGAGGCCTGTCCTTCCAGCATCGACAGCAGGTTAGGTTGCAGTTTGCCTTCCAGCCGTTTTGTTTGCAGGGTAGAATAAGATCCCGTCATCCGTTCGCGGGAGATGGTCTGGTAACCGGTACTAACCGTAACTGCTATCTCGTCGAGTTTAGTGGAAGCGCGGCTGAGCTTAACGACCAGTGCAGGTTTTCCTTCTTTCAGCATATCGGCGGTCACGGTTATTTCGCGTGGCGTATAACCAATGAAAGAGAAGCGAAGCGTATTTCCTTCGGCAACGGAGATGGAAAAGCTTCCATCGGCGGCGGTAGCAACTCCTTTCTGCGTTTCTTTCACCTGGACGCTGACGCCGGGCAATGCATCTCCTTCTGTGTCGGTAACCCGGCCTGAGATCAGTGTAGCGACCGCCTGTACAGAAGTGGCCGGAGCGGAAGGAACCGGAGGTTTCCCGGATAAAATGATCGTTTTACCCTGCAACACATAATCCAGTTCCTGGTTTTTTAGCATCAGGTCCAGTACTTTGTTCAAAGGAAGATCTTTCACCGCAAGAGAAACAGTTGTTGAGCGGGAAAGCAGTTCTTTATTGCTGAATAACACGTAACCTGTTTGTTTTTCGATCTCCGAAAAGACTTTTTTTAATGGTAGGTTTTTGCCTGAAAGTGTGACCGACTGGGCGATACCAGCCGCGTGTACAGAAACCAGGGCCGTGATCAGCAACAGGGGTAGTAGCCTCATTACTTTTGAAATTTGTGCCGGTAGCCTGTTCCCCTGCCGGACAGGAAGAGACAAACCACCATAAGCAGTTTTTTGCATAACTTGTGAACTAATTTTGGTTGTGAAAAAATGGTTTGCGAGACCTTTTATAAAATCAACTGAAATATCGCCGGGGACGAGGCCAATCGTTCCCGGTTCTTTATTTTGGTTGTATTCATGGCATAACTATCAGTGTCCGGCCCTCGAGGCGGAAATGAACATTCGATTTTTCCAGCGCGATCAATAGCCCGTTCAGCGGGATGTCGCGGGTCATTTTCCCGACAAATTCGATATCAGGCACTCCCGATTCATATTTAACATCGATATCGTACCATCTTTTTAACTGGCGCATTACTTCATCTATCCTGGCATCTTCAAAATCAAAAACCCCGTTCTTCCAGGCCAGCGCCTTCCCTATATCGGCCGCCTTCACCGTCATTTTCCCTGCTTCCTTGCCACGCATAATGAGCGAAGCCTGATCGCCCGGCTTCAATACCAGCTTCTGCTTTCCCACCGCAACAGCTACTTTGCCTTCCAGCAGCGTGGTGTTTAATGCCGGTTCGTCGGCATACGCGTTCACGTTAAAATGTGTACCCAGCACCGTTACCTCAAATTTGTTATCGGCATTTACCAGGAAGGGAACCGGTTTTCCATCTTTCATCATGGAAGCCGCTTCGAAATAAACCTCGCCGGTGATATCAACCCTTCGCGCATCATTTGCAAACTGCGTTGGGAAACGGATAGAGCTGGCTGCATTCAGCCAGGCTGTGGTACCATCCGGCAACTGGATCCTGAATTGCCTGCCCTTGGGAGTGGTAAGGGTGTTGAATGTTTCTTCAACGGAGGCTTCTCCCGCAGCTTTATACCTGAGCTGCCCGTTGTTTACAGATAATACTGCGCTGCCCTGGCGAGCAACAACCCCGTTGGCCGAGGAATCCAACCGGATCTGCGAGCCGTCTGCCAGCGTAAGAATAGCGCCGTCCTGCCCGGGCATGACCTCTATTGGCTGTATGGATGCCTGTTTAGGCCGTTCCGGACTTTTAGCCGGCCAAAAGTACCAGGCGCCGGCAAGCAGCAATAATACAGCAGCCGCGTAGCGGGTCCAGGCACGACGAAAGAACGGTACAGGGAGTACAGGTGCAGGGATTCCCGACTGTTGCCGGTGCAATGCTTCCAGCTCTTTAACTGCAACAGCTTTGAAAGCGGCATATTGTTTATTCAGTTCGGCCAGGTTCGCCGTTTCATTGAACGAGGCATGCCACTCCTGGCGCCGTGCATTTTGTTGCAGCCATTCTTTCAGCTCCTGCCTTTCAGCCTCCGATAACTGGTCCAGTTTTTCGCAAGCTGTGAGCCTGGCAGCCTTCAGCAATGCATGCAAGTCATCGTCCGGCATGTCTGCCATCTTCATCATTGACAATCTTTATTTAGTATAGGACAACAGCAATACCCGGGATTTGACTTCCCGTATCAATTTTTTTTGAAAAAAACGTCAAATAAAGCTAAGGTAGCTTATATAGAGTAGTTTACAAGGTAAGCTTTCGTAAGAGGTAACGATTTGGTAATGGTGCTCATTGCATTACTTTTCTATTAATTTCCTTGTAAATCGATAGTAAAAATACAAAAAATAGGATGAGTATTTTATATCTCATCCTATTTTTCTTCTTGGTCGTCCATTTTTTTTATCAAACTGTCACGTAGTGCGTCAAGAAATTTAGTTCTATTTGTTTTTCTGTTTCGAAGTTCCAGATAGGTATGGTAAAAATCTCCCAAATCAATATGAAATAGGTTTTCAAAGGATTTTGCAATCAGTTTAATATCTGTATTCCCATTGTCAAAGACAGCTTGACCAATGCCCTAAAATCTTCGCTCATAGAACGGGCATCATATCCTGCGATACCTGCGGGTTTAACGGAATCCCCGTAACCTCTCATATCAGGTGCCAATACAGAAAAACCGGAAGCGGTTAGAAATGAAATTACTTTTTTCCAGGAACTTGACGTTCCCAGAAAGCCGTGCCAAAGCAAAACCGGGCTGCCTTCGGGATCGCCTGCAAGGAGATAATGTATTTTAACTCCGTTCACCTCAATAGTATTGCTTTGTATTGCGGAATGTTTTGCATCTGCCATTGTCTTATTTTTTATGTTATTACTGTCCATAATGTGTTTGTATCAGTAAGTTTCTTGCCTATGTCTGCAAACCGCCCCGCCTGATACAAACCGTGTTAATGTCTGCCTTTTGCCTTTGTTGTTGGATAATGATAAATAGGAGCAATATCTATATAAGCCCTAATAAATGAAACCAATCCATCTGCATTGCGCTCTATAATTGTAGTTGCCGGAATTTGCACAACGTGATCGTCTTTTCGGGTATAGTCAACCAGTGCTTCGACTGCAAAATAATTATCCGTTCCTATTATATTTAGGAAAGAATGTTTCATCCCATTTATAGTTTTCCAAAAATTGCCTAGTGCGTAAACGATTTCGTTAGCGGAACTTACAATTGGACTGTTGCCAAATTGAAGCTGTGCATCTTCCGCCAGAAATTTGCGGTATCCTTCCGCATCCAAAGCATCCGCTGCGGTATATTTTGCTTTGAGCCATTCCAAAGCGGTGTCAGAGATGGTTATGATTTTTAATTGGTCTGTTTTCATATGTTACTTATTTTATTAAATTCAGCAAAAGGTTATCCAGTCCTATCGGCCCGCTTCCTTTAAGAATTACAATCAAGTTGATGGCTAACAGGAGTACGAAATATTCTATACCTTCTCCTTTTTTCCGTCCTGTCCAGTTCATCAGCCATCCATTGGGCAGATTGATGAACATGGCACCTGCCATAATGATGAAGATACCTGAGGCGGCTATGCGAGTACAGAACCCGGCAATAAGGGCAAGGCTACCGAAGAATTGTCCGATAATGGTTAACCACGATATAATGTCGGGAATCCCTACAGCCCTCATATGATGGATTGTCCCTTTAATACCACCACCACCAAACCAGCCCAAAACTTTTTGGGCACCGTGGGGAAACATAATAACCCCAAGGACAACTCTAAGTAGTGTTATTGCCGGGTCGTCCGTCGTACTAAATATTGAAAGTATATCCATTAGAAATCCCCCCTTTTTATTTGGTCAAATATCTTTTCATACCCAAGGTCGAAATACAGTACCTCCAGGTAATGGCCGTACTCTTTTACAGTATCTAAATAGGTGAATTTGGTACTGTCGCCAACCTCACCCGCCTGGGCTATTTTTAGTCCCTGATCTGTGAGTCTTTTCATAGTAGCATCGTAATCGAACACTTTTACCGCCATATGATGAATGCCCATCCATTCATACTTTTTAAGGAACTCATCATAGGTACTGTGTCCGCGAATCGGTTCGATGATTTCTATGTTTGTATTTCCCATTTGACCAAATGCAAGATTTACATCTATATCTAAGGATTCACCATACAAAGTCTGGTTTCTTATTTCAGGCTTTTCCAGTTTCAAAAATTTAGGAACGCCCATAGTCTTCTCGAAAAATGAGATAGACCTGTCCATGTCTGAGGTCACAAAACCTATCTGGTAAAATCCAGCAAACATCGGATCGATAAATGTTTTTTCCATTTTGAATATCTTTAGATTATAAAATACAAATTTTCAGCTTGTTACGAAATGCTAAAAGGGCGAAACAACTGTAATCTTAGTTAAAATGACTGTTGTTGGATTAAAGCAGAAATAAATGATGGTTATTAGACTTATGCTATTTTCCTTTTTTCAGCTTCATCATAAATGCGCCTACCGTTTCCGTTAAATCTTTTAATACAGGATTAGGTGTTTTCCGGTTTCTGAGCAAAACTTCACTGAATAATTTCAGTCCGATGAAAAATTCGGTGTTGTCATTCGGGTTTTCAAAAATGGCGCTGCTTTTAGCTATTTCGAGTATTTTAAACAGATCATCGTGATTTTGAAACTCTAAAATCAAGGGCTCGTTTTCAAACGTCTGACCCTGCAGATCTGTCAACCCCTTTATTGTAAGTTGGTAATTGTATGCTTTCTTGTCCATTGTAATTTATTAAAGTGAAACTGCAATAATTTATAGTGCAAAGTTTCAGCATATCGTGATGAAGTAAAAGGGCAGTTCGACCCTAAACTTAGTCGAAGTGTCTGTTCGGGAATGATGCTCTCAAAATGGAATATCTAAATATCATTAAGCCTTGGGATACCGTCTATAAACAAAAACGAGAAAATATTTTGATATATTTGGGGCTTGCAATGAACCTGGAATCTTTGCTTAAATCTTCTTTCGGAATAGTGAAAGCTCCGATGTTTAACAAGGTAAAATCCCCGATGAAGTTATTTAAAGGATATATATGAAATCATACGAAAATTTAAAGGTAAAATCCCCGATGAAGTTATTTAAAGGATATATATGAAATCATACGAAAATTTAAAGGAAACCCTTGCATTTTATGGGGTTAATTGCAACGAGCCTTATTATATTTCCTCAGGTAATTCAATTCTTAAATTCCCAAAGAAATCATTCCGAATAGATTTTTATGCATTTTGTATCTGTCTTGCCGGTAATATTGAACTTGAAATAGATAACAATACATATAATATCAATCAGAATGGCTTCCTCATTTCCGCACCTTCTACTATCATAAAATTTAAAAAAGTAAGCAAGGATTTCAGGATGAAGCTGCTATTTTTTTCAAAAGACTTTCTGCTTAAAAATATTGCCAACCCCTTCATTATTGACAAGATGAATCTGTTTCGGTACGGCTCGTACAATATTCTGGAAGCCGACATACAACAAGCGGTTCCATTGTATGCGTTTTTGGACTATCTGCAAATAAAAACTTCCGTAAAAGGTAAATTTACAGAAGAGATAATTCGCACGATTATCTTTAATCTTTTGCTGGAAATTGCGGAGATAGTTAGTTTAGAAGGAGGCGATTCGAAAGAGAATAAAAAGAAGAAAAAGGAATTGTTTTTGAAGTTTGATGAATTGGTAAAGGAAAATATCCTGCTTTATAAAGATGTCGGTTTTTATGCAAAACAGCTGTGCATATCTGACAAATACCTGATAGAAGTGGTAAAGAAAGCCACCGGCAAAACACCTCATCAAATCATCGATGAAGCGCTGCTGAAAGAAGCGTATGTTATGCTTGGCAATCCTGGATACAGTATTACCCAGATTGCAGATCTGCTTCAATTCAGTTCCGTTTCAGCTTTCGGTAGGTTTTTCAAAAAATATGCTTCCATTTCTCCTACCGAATATCGTAGGCAGCAGAATATCTCCTAACCCGAATTTCAGAACGACATAACTGAATTTCGGGTTGAAAAAGAATTTGAATATATACGTAACTTTATTAAAGAGCAAGTATGCAAGAATAGATTTCAAAACGTTTTCTATTAGCATAACAAAAACATTCTTAAAAAGGAAATTATGTATTACAGCAATGGAAATTATGAAGCATTTGCAAATCCCAAAAAACCCGCAAATGTAGACCAAAAATCAGCGTATCTGATTGGTTCAGGATTGGCATCTCTTTCTGCTGCGGCTTTTATGATCCGCGACGGGCAGATGAACGGCAGTAAGATTCATATTTTAGAAGAACTGGCACTTCCAGGCGGCAGTATGGACGGTATCCTGGATGAACAAAAGGGATATATCATTCGCGGCGGCCGTGAGATGGAAGTCCATTTCGAAACCTTGTGGGATCTTTTCCGCAGTATCCCTTCCCTTGATACCGAAGGAGCATCTGTACTGGACGAATTTTACTGGCTGAACAAAGAAGACCCTTCCTTCTCTCATACAAGGGTGATCGTCGATAAAGGAGAACGTCTCTCTACCGATGGACTGCTTACCTTGACACCAAAAGCCATACAGGAATTAATAAAACTGGTTTTGATTCCCGAAGAAAAATTGCAGGATTTGCAGATAGACCAGGTATTCACCGAAGATTTCTTCAATTCCAACTTTTGGTTATACTGGGCAACGATGTTCGCTTTCGAACCCTGGGCCAGTGCATTGGAGATGCGCCGCTATGTGTTGCGTTTCATACCTCACGTAGGCAAAATTGCCGATATGTCTTCGCTTCGTTTTACCAAGTACAACCAGTACGAGTCGTTGATTCTACCGCTTGTCAATTATCTTAAAGAACAGGGGGTTGATTTTCAATACAATACCCAGGTTCAAAATATTATAGTTGATACAAAAGACCATAAGAAAGTAGCACAGCGTATAGAATTGATTCAGGACGGTCAAGAAAAGCAAATCCAATTAACAGAAAATGATTTGGTATTTGTAACGAATGGCTCCATCACGGAAAGCACCACTTATGGCGATAACAATACGCCGGCTCCCGTAACGTCAGATATCGGTGGCAGCTGGAAGCTTTGGAAAAAGCTGGCACGACAAGATGCCAGTTTCGGAAAACCAGAGAAATTCTGCGAAAATATTCCAGAAGCCAACTGGGTCATTTCCGGAACCATTACGTTGACGGACGATAAAGTATTGCCTTATATTGAAAAAATCACGAAAAAAGACCCGAAGAGTGGCAGTATTGTAACCAGCGGGCCTGTAACCATCAAAGATTCCAGCTGGTTATATGGTTTTTCCATCAGCCGCCAGCCCCACTTTAAAAAACAGAAAGACAATGAGGTGATTGTTTGGGTGTATGGATTGTTCTCCGATAAGCCCGGTGATTATGTCAAGAAAAAAATAACCGAATGTTCCGGAGCCGAATTGTGCGAGGAGTTATTATATCATATCGGTGTTCCCGAAAGTGAAATCGCAGCTATTGCCCAAAATTCGGCTAATACCATCCCTTGTCGTATGCCCTATATTACTTCTTATTTTATGCCTCGTGCATTGGGCGACCGTCCTTTGGTCGTTCCGGAAGGTTCGGTCAACCTCGCGTTTATCGGCAATTTTGCTGAGACTGAAAAAGATACGGTATTTACGACAGAATATTCCGTACGTACAGCAATGGAAGCGGTTTATACGTTGTTAGATGTAGACCGGGGCGTTCCTGAAGTTTTTGCTTCCTCTTTCGACATCAGGGTTCTATTAGAATCCATTTATTTTCTGAATGATAAAAAGAACCTCAAAGAACTGGATCTTCCCTGGCTTTTATCCATTGTAGAAAAATATGGGCTTAAAAAAATTGAAGGAACATACGCTGAAGAAATATTGCGTGAAGCAAAGCTTTTGTAACCAACCAATTCCGGCAACCGAGTACAATAATTTTTCAACCGGCTGCCGGTTTTCAATTTTTATATAATTATAAAATACAACTAGGAAATACTTGTTGTTGATCTAAAATTTATTAAAAATATGAGCACAAACAATTCAGAAAAACACGCCTATTTCGTCGGAGGCGGATTGGCCAGCCTGGCAGGAGCCGTTTATCTATTGGAAGACGGTGGATTCAAAGGAGAAAACATCCACATTATAGAAGCCTTGCCCATTTTGGGCGGAAGCAACGACGGGGCAGGCAGCAAGGAAAAAGGCTTCATCTGCCGTGGCGGAAGGATGCTAAACGAAGAAACTTACGAGAATTTCTGGGATCTTTCCAGCCGCATTCCCTCTCTGGAAGTTCCTAATATTTCTGTTAAGGATGAAATATTGGCTTTCGACCACGCCAATCCTACGAATGCCCAAGCCCGTCTGATTGATAAGGACGGTAATAGATTGCCCGTTACCGATATGCAGTTCGATACCAAGGATCGTATGAAAATGGTAAAGCTGTTTTTTACCGATGAAGATGAACTGGATAATGTAACGATCCGCGATTGGTTCGATGACCATTTCTTCACCACCAATTTCTGGTATATGTGGCAGACCACCTTCGCCTGGCAGGAATGGAGCAGCATCTTCGAATTTCAACGCTATATGAAAAGGATGCTGTTGGAATTTTCCCGTATAAATACATTGGAAGGCGTGACTAGAACGCCCTATAACCAATATGAATCGGTCATTTTACCCATCAAAAAATACCTGGACAAATACAATGTGGACTTTTCACTTCGTAAAACGGTTACAGACCTTCATTTTAAGGACAACGATAACATCACCGTTTCTGAAGTAGAATGTGTCAATGCTGAAGGAAATACGGAAATAATTGCCGTAAACGAAGATGATTTGGTCTTCTTTACGAATGGATGTATCACCGATAATTCCAACAATGGCGATTATAAAACGCCTGCCAGATATTTACCCGGCAATCCGCCAAGTTTTGCCCTATGGCGCAAAATAGCAGATAAGAAACCGGGAAGATTGGGCAATCCCGATCCGTTCTTTACCAAACCGGACGAAACCAAATGGTATTCTTTCACGCCGACCTTCAAGGGCAACAAGATGCTGAAGCTCATTGAGGAATATTCCGGAAATAAACCAGGAAGCGGAGCCCTGATGACTTTCAAGGACTCTTCGTGGCGGATGTCCATCGTTGTGGCGGCACAACCGCATTTCAAGGCACAAGGTGATGATACCACCATACTTTGGGGTTATGGATTATACCCTGATGCTATCGGCGATTTTGTCAAAAAACCGATGATAGACTGTACAGGCGAAGAATTGCTCACTGAATTAATTCACCACCTGCATTTTGAGCAGCACGAAGCCGACATCAAGGAAAGCGTCATCAACGTTATCCCTTGTATGATGCCTTATATCGATGCCCTTTTCCAGCCGAGAGCCAAGGCCGATCGCCCTGCCGTGGTACCTGAAGGTTCTACCAATCTCGCCCTGATCAGCCAGTTCGTGGAAATACCGGAAGATATGGTGTTTACCGAAGAGTATTCCGTTCGCGCGGCAAGGTGGGCAGTATATACGTTGCTTGGATTGGACAAAAAAGTAGCACCTGTAACCGAATACTGGAAACGACCTGATGTATTGGCTAAAGCCATTCATACTTCGTACAGATCATAAAAACAAAAAGATTATGAATTTTAAAAATGTAACAGTCGCCGGAAGTGGCGTATTAGGATATCAGATTGCTTTTCAAACCGCATTTCACGGATTCAATGTAACCGTGTACGACATTAATGATGAAGTTTTGGAAAAAGCAAAAACTAAGTTCCAAATCCTGAGCGAAGCCTTTAAAAAAGATTTAGGAGCTACGCAGGAACAATTAGATGCTACCAAAAGCCGGTTGTCTTACCACTCGGATTTGGCGGAAGCAGTAAAGGATGCCGACCTGTTGATAGAAGCAGTACCGGAAAATCCGCAGATTAAAATTGACTTCTACCAGAAACTAGCCAAGGTAGCACCTGAAAAAACGGTCTTTGCGACCAACTCGTCTACACTCTTGCCAAGCCAATTTGCCGAGTTTACTGGAAGACCGGAAAAATTTGTTGCCCTGCATTTTGCGAATGAAATCTGGAAACACAATACCGGAGAAGTGATGAGGCACCCGGGCACTTCGGATGAGGTTTTTGAAAGCCTTCTCGTATTCGCAAAAGAGATTGGGATGGTACCGTTGGCTATTCATAAAGAGCAGCCGGGGTATATTGTCAATTCCCTATTGGTACCTTTATTAGGAGCTGGTCTGGGATTGTTGGTAAATGGTATCGCGGACGTGGAAACCATAGACAAAACCTGGATGGTGGCTACCGGAGCACCGGTGGGTCCGTTTGGGATATTGGATGTAGTTGGGGTTACTACTGCTTACAACATCAACAAAATGGCAGCTGAAGCTACAAAAGACCCCGTTAAGCAAAAAGTGGTGGAATACCTGAAAGAAAATTTCATCGACAAGGGTAAACTGGGGATTGCAACCGGCGAAGGATTTTATACATATCCTGATCCGGCTTATAAGGACAAAGACTTTTTGAAGTAAAAATATCCCTTACCATTTAGTACTTTCTCCCGATGAAATAGAAATTTCATCGGGAGGAGTTTTTACAATATTGTGCCGGAAATAAAAATTGAAATGACAGACCAGCTAAAATTAACAAATCAGGGATGTTTTCCGGTCTATGTGAGACAAGACACAGCAATTCGGCGAAGCCAGCATTTTGCCTTGCCATTATGCCGTAGTCTTTTGGTTGGGCGTGTGGGGTGGCTGCCCGCTATAACTTAGCTGCCTTTTTACCGGTTGATTGTGGAAATTTTCTGTACTAAATTTTTATGGCATTAATGACCAGGCTATGATAGCCTGTAATAGAGATTTGAAAAATGGAATAGCAGGGAGCGTTAGATAAGGGTTTCATTTTTCAATTTTCTATTTCGTAAGTAGGGAATAAGCTCTTTTACAGCATTGGACTGGGTAAGGGAAAGTAAATGTGCTTTACCTACATAAAAAGTATGGGCATAAAAAAAGCAGAACCGTTAAGTTCTGCTCATTGTGATTAGATAAAAGCTAATTAGATAGCCATCATAAATGCTTCTTCCATAGCCTTGAATTTCGGCGTAACCAAATCCATATCCTTACTGATTTTTTGGCTTGTGATTTTAGCGTAAATCTGTGTAGTGGAAATATTTTTATGCCCCATCATTTTGCTAAGGCTTTCAAGCGGTACGCCCTCGGTCAAAAACATTGTTCCGAAAGTATGTCTTGCCGTGTGAAAGGTTACTTTTTGTTCTGTAATGATTTCAGCTTTTTCAACCAGTTTACCTATGTGTGTATTGCAGGTGGCATTGGTCGGAACCGGAAAGATAAATTCATTCCTTGTCGTACCCTGATACTTCTCAATGATACGTTTAGGGATTTCCATTAACCGAACATTAGAAACAATATCTGATTTCTTTCTCCTGCTGATAATCCATTGATGACCATCAAAGAATGATTGAATATTGTTCCTTGTCAGTTTCTTAATATCAGCGTAAGCAAGTCCGGTAAAGCAACTGAAAATAAACAGGTCTTTTACCAATTCATACCGTGGGTGCGGTGGTACGCACATCATCAGCTTTTCTACATCTTCTTTAAGGATATAACCCCGGTCGGTTTCTTCCATATTGATTTCATAATCCTGAAATGGATAATCACGTATCAAGCCTTTTTTAATAGCCAGTTCAACAAGGGCTAATACAGGCATCGTGTACACCCAAACTGTATTGTGGAAAGACTGCAAGTCATACCGGAGGTAAAAATCAAACTCCCGTATAAAATCGGCAGTCAGTTCACGAAAAGCCATATCATCACGATGATAGCGTTCTTTGATAAACGTGGTAAGATGTTTGTAAACCGTGATATACTTGTCGTAAGTGCTTTGCGCACGTTCTTGCTTTTCTACCAATTTTTTAAAGTTCGCATTTTGGTCGTTGAAGATTTTAAGTATAGCATCATCCATCACACCGACACCCAAAAACGATAGCTTCACTTTTTGGGCGGTTGCAAAGCCCTCGTGCTTCAGCATATCCTCATAAATCTTGTCGATGCGACCACGTATATTATCCAGCTTTTTATTAATGCTTAATGCCTGCGCACTTTTGCCCTGAACCCGTCCGTGTTTTAAATCCCAATTATTGGGGTCAATTTCGAACTTTGCTCCGAAAGTTTTTGGTGTTCCATCAATGGTAATACGTGCCATAATCGGTGCGTTACCATTCTTTTTCAGTTCGTTCTTTTTCAAATAGAAAAGCAGTTTGAACGTTGATTTTTTTGTCTGCTCCATAACTCAAATGTTTAACGTTTAAAATTAAATTACATTGAGTTACAAGGGAATGTAAAAAGGGGCGCAAAAGACTGAAATATAATCAGTTAAACTATGTAGTTACCTATCTTAATCGGTAACGAATTAGTAACCTAACCTTGTCAATTTAAGCCCAAAACCTATCAGACACCGACTTCCGAATTAAGACTACTCTTATTATAAAGCCCTGTATAGCAACGGTTTTAACCGTTTTGCTTATTTTTGCTTTTTACTAATCTTTTTTATAAAAAAAATAAAATGAAGAAATTAATCTCCCAGCAGCAGGCTGATAATTACAACGCCAGGGATCATCTTTTCCCGCAGCAGTCTTATGGCCCTGGCTTTCTGGTGGCTTACAGCAGAAGCTGAGATCCCCAGTTGCAGGGCGATTTCATTGGTGCTGAGTCCTTCGATATTTAACCGCACCACTTTAGTACACTCTGGCGGCAGCGTTGAAATGGCTGTATGCAATACGCGCACCGCTTCCGCGTTGAAGACATCCTGCAAAATATCTTCATACGATTTGTCGTTCAGTTGCTTTTCGTAAGCCAGTTGTATCTTTTTTTCGTTCCGTTTCAGCTTCTTCAGGTGATTAAGGGAACGGTTGCGGGTTGCTACGTACAGGTAGGCGTTGATACTTCTTACTTCACTCAAAAATTCCCTGTTCTTCCATAATTGCAGGAAAACCTCCGAAACAATATCTTTTGCGGCAGTTTCGTCGTTTACAAGCTTGTTGGACAACAGGCAGAGGGCGGGATACATTTCTAAGAACAGCTTGTCGAATGCCTCCGTATCGCCTTCAGTTATGCTCAGAACCAGATCTTTTTCACTATATGTTTCACTGTTTTGCAATACTTCTCTTACTTTTTAGGCTACATATCTATCCTTCAAAGATAATTTTTTCGTCCAAAATATTCTTGTTGTTGGCTGTTATTGGTTTCCCAGCTGCCTGATAAAATCTTCATTCAATTCATACTGTTCCTGCACAGCAATCGCCTTTCTTGAAATTTCATTAATATTTTTTCCTTCCCGCGTCCAGAGAGTGGGATAGAAATTATATACCTGGTTGCCATCAAGTTTAGCCGCATCTTCCTCCCAACCTTTCCAGCGCAGGTCCTGGTAATACCCCTGCAGGTCGCCGCTGAAGCAGAAATTGAGGAATTCGGAATAAGTAACACCCAGGGGTTCCCAGTACAGGGAAGCGGGATCCAGGTAATAGGTTTTCCCAATATCTTCACCCAATCCGCCGCCGTTGGTAGCAAAGAAACCGCCCGCGGCATCGTCGGCGATCAGCAAAAAGCCCGCGCTTCCGTCGGGGAACATAGATTTCCCCTGGTTCCAGGTATAAATGCTGCGGTTCATACGCGGGCATCCGGAGCCCAGTATCCTGATCCACCCATGATCTACAAGGATACCGCCGGTATTGAGGATAATGGCGCCCATGGGCGACCGGCTGGTAACCTGGATTTCGTATAGCGTATCCCGTGCCGCCTGTTCATCAACCGGCAGTACTTCCACCGTATGAGTAGCGTCGCGCATCCATTCGGTAACCAGCGCCCAGCCTGGCTCCTCTGTATTGATCAGTTCCGAGATCGGTCTTTTTTCGCTCATCTGTTCAGGTTTAATTTGCAAGATAGATAAAATAGCGCCCGGGCCAATTATCGTTTGGCCATAAGCGTGAGCAACTGCGGCAGTTGATCTGCGGCGTTCTTCTTCTTTGCCGGCAAGTTAATTGATTTTCGAGTCAAATTACCAGTAGTTTAATAAGGGGTAACAGAATTGCCGTATATTGAAGGCATGGAAGATAGACAAAATTGCATTATCATATAGCCCTATGAACAAACAGCCGCACAATCCTTTCATCCTGGCAATAAAAGCCTATAACCTGACTGTCGAAATTCACCATCATTCGGCGTATCAAATTGTTTTATCTGACGACGCACCGTTTATCTCCACGATCCGGGGGCAGTTGTGCGAACAGATCTATGGATTTATAATCAAGCCCCAGGTGCCGCATTTTTGTGTTGCAGAAAAAGGCGCGTTAAATGTATTGAACATAGAACCGTATTCCGGCATTGGCCTGTATCTGTCAGGCCTGTTCCCGAGAGACAAAGACCATATTGTATTTAAGTCAACCAGCGAAGCAAAGGCATTCTTCCAGGCAGATACGCCGGATATTTACGCTTTTATTAATGCACTGCTTTCAAAACTACCGGAAGTGAAGCAGGACGAAAGAGTCGACATACTGGTAAATTACATTAAGGCCAACTACTTCGAACAGAATATTACGCCGCAAACGTTTGCTGACATGGTTTTTCTTTCACCTTCCCGTTTGGCGGCCCTGTTTAAAAAACAAACGGGCAGCAGTTTATCAAAATACCTGCTATGGACCAGGTTACGCCAGGTAATCTATCTTGCCCTTACGGATAAGGACAGAAGTTTGACTGACATTGCCTATGATACAGGATTTTATGACCTGCCCCAGCTTAACAAGTATATGTATGAGATGTTTGGCATGCCGCCGAAGGCATTAAAACACAATAGTGATTTGATCCAGCTTTACTGACCCTCATTAATAGACCATCTGGTTCAATCAACCGGCGCCTACTCCCCTTTCGTACCCAGAATAGTGATTTGATACAAGTTTGCCAGGCGGATAGTTTCCAACTTTGTGCTATCAGGATAAACAATTAAAAAAACAAGATCATGAAAGCAATCGCATATCAAAAGTTCGGAAACACCGACGTGCTGCAAACAGTAGAGGAAACCAAACCTGCTATCCGATCCAACGAGGTACTGGTAAAAGTCAAAGCCGTTTCTATCAACCCTATGGACTGGAAGATCAGGAAAGGAGAAATGAAATTAATGTCTGGCTCCCGGTTTCCAAGGCATACGGGTGTAGATTTTGCGGGCGTGATTGAGGATACCGGCGTCGCCGTAACAAATTTCAAAAAAGGCGATGAAGTTTTCGGAGTTGTAAAGAATACGATGAAAGATGGCGCGCTGGCGGATTATGTAGCTGTGCCCGGAACTTTGATCTGGAAGAAACCTACGGCAATCACTTTTGCGGAAGCTGCCGCCATACCCATTGCCGGCGCTGCTGCAACGACTGCATTGCAGAAAATGGGAAAGATCAATCCCGGGACCAGCATCCTGATCAATGGGGCCACAGGGGGTTTCGGTATGTTCCTGTTACAATTACTTAAAGACAGAAAGGCAGTTGTTACCGCAGTTACAGGCACTAAAGGTATCGATTATGCCAAACAATGGGGAGCCGATATTGTATTGGATTATACAAAGGCAGATGTGCTCACTCAAAACGCAACTTACGATATCGTTATCGACTTATCAGGGAAAATGGGTTATTCAAAAGCCAAAAGGATCATGAATCGCAAAGCGCTGTTCCTTAATCCTACACCAAAGCCTGTACAGATTCCCGCATCTTTCCTGAACAACCTGTTTACGAATAAAAAGCATGTTGTTATACTCTCTGCTGCGTCTACACCCCATATCAACCTGTTGACAAGCGCTATAGGCAATGGCTTACAGGTAGAGGTAAGCAGGAGATTTCCATTCGATAAGGTGGTTGAGGCCTATCAATACGCAGAAAAAGGAGGTGTAACAGGTAAAGTAGTTATAGAATTAGATTGAAAACAGTGAACTGGTACAAGTATAGAACTGTACTATAATAGAATTTTGTATTATCAATAAATTTAAAAAGATAAAACAATGGAACCATTTGAACCAACACAAACAGGAAATCAGCCGGTGCCCCGCAATGCCAGGCATATAAAGAACAGTGAAGGAAGTCATCTTTCAGTGGCTGGTAATAATTATCGCATCATTATTCCGGGCAAACAGACCAACGGCGAGTTTGCGATAATTGATATGCTGATACCGCCGGGCGGAGGCCCAGGCCCTCATGCCCATGCGTCTATCCACGAATCATTTTACGTGGTTGAGGGAGAAGTTGAATTCCGGACAGAAGAAGGGAAAACCATTGCCCAACCAGGCGATACAATAACCATCCCTAAAGGCGGCGCCGTTCATAGTTTTAGGAACATCAGCGGCCAGATGGCTCATCTTGTTTGTACAGTTGTTCCGGCGGGGTTAGACGATTTTTTTGAAGAAGTTGGCACACCTGTACAAGCTGGTCAGTTTCTGCCGGCGCCTTCCCTGGATAAAAATGCTATTGAAAAGGTTATGGCTATTGCAAAGAAATATGGACAGGAAGTTTATCCCCCGGGTTATTTAGATAAAAAATAGTCAACCATTTTAAGCCGGCGGGGAGCCAGTATTTAAAACATACCTGGTAGCGCAATACATAATCACTTCCAGGGCATTCCGAAAATCTTCAGATAAAGTCTGCCTGTCTGAAGAATTTTTGCTACTAACCACTACCGTATCCGGCATCTTATAGTTTAAGGATTGAACTATCCTCCAATATCCACTGATTACGGCGCGGGATAACTTTTATTACTTGTCCGATCAATTTATTTTTCAAATTTTCAACAAGATTATCTGTTATCCTGCTTTTACCATTAATATCCAAAACAAGGTCTCTTACATCTATTCTCCCCAACCAATATCATCAATTCTCAGAAAACTTATATCTAATGTTCTAGTATCCTCCTACCAGGGTATTTCCCCGCTTCCAGGATTAGTTTCTTCACTAAAAAATTTACCGGTAGGGCCATCCTGGTCAATCAACGCATATTTTATGATCCTGTTAGCCGCGGTTTCTACGCTGCCGCCATTGTGAAAGGTAAAATCAGTACTGGTATACCCAGGGCAAACTGCATTTACTTTGAAGGGGGTATCGCGCAGTTCATAGGCCAGGTGAACGGTATACATATTCAGCGCAGCTTTTGAGGCGCCATACACTGCATATTTTGCATAATCATATGCAGGCCAGCCAGGGTCGCTTTGCAAGGCAAGAGAGCCCACGCTGGTGCTTACATTGACGATCCTGGGTTCTTTCGAGCTGCGTAGCAGATCAATGAAGGCTTTTGTTACTCGCGCCACGCCGATCACATTGGTATCGAATGCCGCCAAGAACTGATCTGAAGTCGCTTCCAGGGCAGTATAAGGCGGTTGGCCTCCGTTGATGCCTGCATTGTTGATCAGCACATCCAGCACTGTCGTTTTCTTCCCGATTTCTTCCCTGGCCATCTTCACAGATCTTTCATCCGTGACATCCAATTGTACGGCTTCTGTGTGGATCAATCCTTCGGCTTTCAATTTTTCCACCGCGCTTATGCCATTTTTCAGATCACGGCTTCCGATATAAACATAAAATCCTTTTTGCAACAACTGCTTCGCAGTTTCAAATCCTATTCCTTTATTAGCTCCGGTAATTAATGCTTTCTTCATGTTTATTCTTTTAATTAACGAAGCAAAATTGCATCATCTCTAAAAGAAAGCATTTACCATTTGGTAAAAAAATGGTTTAACGGATATTCCTTCTTATCCGGCTAAGGGATTGTTGGGTAACGCCCAGGTAGGAAGCGATGTAAGCCAGGGGAACCCGATTAATAAGCGATGGGTAGTTTTCCATAAACTCCCTGTACCGGGTGGTCGCATCCTGCGAAATGACCGGGCCTTTTCTTGATTTCTGGTACATGCATATCTGTACCATCTTGTTTTTAATGTTATCCCATCCGGCTACGGCCCGGGAAAGTTCTTCCCAGTTATCTTTCGGGAAGATAATAAGCCGGCAATCTGTACAGGCCTGCAGATATTCAGCAGATACAGTATTGGCTTCGAAATTGACATAATCAGCTACCAGGCTGTTTTCGCTGATAAAACAGCGTGTAATTTCTTCGCCGTTGTTGTGATGGTAATAACCACGGATAACTCCATCCACAATAAAACCAACTTGTTTAGGCACTTTACCAGCTTCAGAAAAATGCTCGCCTTTATGAAGACTTGATTCAACCACATTATTCATAACAAGGTCGATTTGCTGTTTGTCCAGTTGGCCGAATTGCAAGATATAATTGATCAATTCTTTCATAGCGGCAAGATAATAAAGCTGGAGTGAACGTTCTGCTAATTTTTTATATAAGAAGACTCAGACCCTCTAAAGCTAAAACTATTACAATTGCCTGTTGATCCGGCTAAAATCATGTTATCCGTGCTACGTAATGAATGTAACAATTATTGCTCATTCAGGTAAATATTCTCAATGGCATTCACAATAGGCTCCAATGTCACTCCCTCATCCTGGTTGGCAAATACTATAATTGAGAACCGTATTGCGGGATACCGGACGTAAAAAGAAGAGAATCCCGTTGTACCTCCACTATGCGAGACCCTTTTTTTTCCAAACTTCTCATCTATATACCATCCATATCCATAAGCCTGCATTGGGTTCTCTCTGGAACTTTGCGTAAAAATTTCTTTCAGGGTAGCTGGTTTAACCAACTTATTCGTGTAAAGGGCCTGGTCCCACTTGTAAAAATCGGCAACAGAGGAATAGATACCTCCATCACCGAGCAAATAACTATACAGGCTTTGGTCCTCTTTTTTCAATCTTCCGTCCCTTAAGTTATAACCATAGGCCCGGTTGGGGATGCTGTCGGTCTGGCTATTCACCGTCGTTTGGCGCATGTTCAAAGGAATAAATACCCTTTTCCTGAGAAAATCCTTAAACGGCATTCCGGAAACCTTTTCTATTATCAATCCTAACAGCACATAAGCAGTGTTGCTATATGCAAATCTCGCACCCGGTTCAAAAACCCTTTTTTCTGTTTTTTCGAGCAAATGCAATACATCCGTGTCATTCAACGGCCTGGTAATACCAGGCGAGACAAGATCTCCGTAGTCTGGCAATCCGGAGGTATGATTCAACATCTGCTGAATTGTTATGTTACTAGTATATCCTGGCAGGGATGGGAAAAATTTGTTCAGTTTGTCATCCAGGGCAAGTTTTCCATCTTCCTTTAGCATCATAATACACATGGCGGTGAATTGCTTGGTTACAGACGCAATCCGGTAGTTTGTCAGGGGAGTAGCCGGAACTTTGTTCTCAATATCTGCAAGGCCGAATGAATGATTGTATATAATTTTACCGTCCTTTATGACCATCGCGCTGATCGCTGATGTGTTACGGGTATTGTAGCTTTTGAACAGGCTATCCGCCTGGCTAACCTTCGAATCACTGGCATCTTTGTTTGCCCGGTACGCTTGTGCTATTACTACCGGTGATAAAATGAAAAGTATAAAGACAGTGTTAATCAGCTTTTTCATATTGATTTAAAATTGAAATAGATATTATGCTTATTTTGAATAGTGACCATCCCGGAACAAGAAGCCTGCCATACAGGGAAACATGCCACAGTGCTGTATTTTAAATTTCTTGGCGTCCTCCAATGGGTGATCGGATTCGAACACTTCGTCTGATATCGGACGTTTGATTCCGCCTCATTACGCTGATATCTTCACCCTTATCATTATAACTCTTGTCCGCCAACACAATGAATCTGTTTTTCTTTTCCGCTTCTTAAATAGGCCACGAATATCCGCTCAGAATCACCGGATATCGATTCTCCGGCTGCAAATATCAATTCACACCTGAGCAATCTATAATTTCTTCCAAAATTTACATAACAGAACGAGACAGAAAAACCATCCTCGCTTCAAAATATTTTAATTCATTTATTCTAGTTAAAAAACGAAGATCATGAAACGTTTATTCATTGCATTAATGTGCTGCTCGCTGGCAGTAGGCGCATCAGCAAAAAATTCTACTCCTAAAAAGGACAACGATAAAGCAACCAAGACGGTTGTTATTACATATAAGAAGAGCGAGTTTAAAATATCTACAACTGAGATCATTGAAAATGCTCAGTTCAGACAACAAAAGAAGTTCCAGTTTTTTGACAGTTGCGGACAAATGATGACGGTTTGGGTAAGCGGTCCAAGCAGTGCAGGTTGGGAAGAGCTTGGATTGGTAGCTGGCCACTATGCACAGGGATGCCTGGATAGCAACGGATGTTTTAGCTAAGAAGGGGTATTAACAGGATAAGGAGGATGGTCCTTTCTCTTTTGGAAACCCCGGTGTAATTGCCGGGGTAATTTTATAAAGCTTTCCGGCAAAAATAAATCAGAAATGGCAACCAGCCGCTTTGCTACATGTTCCCCTGTTATGTTGGCATATCTTACAAGATCTTACTAAGCACAACAATGCTATCCTCTTCCTTTTCTTTCTTAAAACCGAGCTTTTCAACCAGGCGAATTGCATGACTATTGTCCACCTGCGTTTTACCTGTGATTTTCTTCACCTGATAGCGGTCCTTTGCATATTTGATAAGAAGATCAAAAGCCGACTGCATATAACCTTTACCCTGGTAGGCTTTGAACAAGGACCCACCGATTTCAATTGCGCCGGTTTCCGGGTCCCAGTCATGCAAAGCACAATCTCCAATAACTATATCCGGCCGGTTTCTTAGCCGGATGGTGAATAAGACATTACATAATTGAGTGATCCGGGTAGTAAATGCCAGCGGGGTTTCATCCGGAAGAAAGGGTTGCTCATGCATTCTTTCGGCATACAGATCGTAGTATGCCGGAGCATCCTTCTCACTTATTTGTTTTAAAAAGATCGTATCGTTATTTAGTTCCATCTTTCCTTAACCGGGTATAAAAAAATCATTATAATACGTAAAAAAAGGCGAATTTTATACAGCAATACCTTAACGAATTTTGTGCAAATAATATGCAGGAACAAAAAGGGAAAGACAAAAGCTTGCAGCATGATGATCTGGGGATAAAGATGCGATCAAACGCGAATCCTTTTGTGCCAGCCGACCTCCAAAAAAAAGTGCTGCAGCCTATAAGACTATCTTCTTATTTTATTGTATTAATTGAAAGCGGTTCAATTACATACAATTTAGAGTCGCAGGACTATGCACTTACAGACGGACATCTGCTTTTTGCAATGCCCAACCAGATCCTTACGCCGCCTGCCAAACCAGACAACCTTAAATATTTCAAGCTCCTGTTTGATGAAAATACGTTGGCCTTATTGCCGCAACAGTTCCCTTTTTTAGTCAACTCGTTAAACGCACCTACCATAATCCTGGAAAGCCCAGCAAAAGAACGAGTAATAAAGGTGTTTGAAATTTTGAACCAGGTACTGTACCAGGATAAATATGGGACCGACACTGAAATAATATTAGCTTATCTGAATTCATTGCTATCAGAATTAAACAGCGCCTATTTCAGGAACAGGGAACCCGCTAATATCTTAAATGCCAACCTTTCCAAATTCATAGAGTTCAAACTGGTTGTCGAAACCTCTCTTACCGAGCAACCTTCTATCAATTCAATTGCGGAAAAATTAGCTTTATCGACCAACAGTTTATACCGGATTGTAAAAGAATATACCGGTACATCACCTAAAGACTATTTTATTAACCGCCTGATAACGGAAGCCCAGAGAAAACTACGCTATTCCAATATCTCAATCAAAGAACTGGCCTATGAATTAGGCTTTAATGACCCTGATTACTTCTCAAGGCTCTTCAAAAAAAGCACTGGAAAAAGTGCCAGTGAATTTTTAACCCGGCAGGATTTGTCGGGTGAATAGAGAGATTTGTCCATTCCCCCTACTCCTGGTCCTTCTACTTTTGCTTTATAAAATTCATACAAGATGAAATTTGCATTAGTAACAGGAGCCAACAAAAGCATTGGCTTTGAAGTAGCCCAGCAACTAGCCCAGGAAGGAATATACGTTTACCTTGGCAGCCGTAATTTAGAAAACGGAGCTGAAGCCGTTGCCAATTTAAAAGCAAAAGGGTTAAACAATGTAGAGGCCTTGCAGCTCGACATTACGAATGATGAATCAGTAAATAACGCCCGTAAAGAAATAGGCAGGAAAACAAACGTGCTGGACATCCTTATTAATAATGCGGGTATTTATGGCGGTCATCCACAAACGGCGCTTGAATCAACAATTGAACAGTTTAAGGCAGTTTATGATGCGAATGTTTACGGCGCAGTGCGGGTGACACAGGCGTTTATTGATCTATTGAAAAAGTCGCCGGCGCCCCGCATTGTAAATGTAAGTTCGAGCCAGGGCTCCATAACCCTCCACAGCGATCCAACGTATAAATACTACGACTACAAAGGTGTTGTATATCTTTCTTCCAAATCGGCCCTGAATATGTACACAGTGGTTTTAGCATTTGAGCTCAAAAACACTCCTTTTAAAGTTAACGCCGTTTGCCCGGGATTTACAAAAACAGATTTCAACGGAAATCGTGGGACGGGAACGGTTGAAGATGCAGGAAAACGGATTGTTAAATATGCGCTGATTGGTGATGATGGCCCAACAGGGAAGTTTTTCAGCGAAGAAAATAATCCTGCAACCGGAGAGATACCCTGGTAAAGCCGATACGTTTATAATCGAGTAGGAAGTGAGGGATTATTTCCCTCACTGTCCTCTCACACCACCGTACGTACCGGTCTGGTATACGGCGGTTTGTTAGAATAATTTAA
>NZ_FNRL01000017.1 GCF_900107795.1 Chitinophaga terrae (ex Kim and Jung 2007) | reverse complement strand
TATTTGCCCATCCTCCAAAACTTCCCACCGACGGCGCTTTGCATGCAACATGACGCGCTGATTGCGTATGGGAAAATCCTGAATAACAACTTCTGAGAAGAATCCTTTAGAGTGAGCTTTCTTATGTTGATGTTCTACTGGAATGCTATTCTTTTCCTCCAGGTATATGTGAATACCTTCTTTGTCCTGATTTGAATCTATTAAGTCAAAATACTCTAATATTCCCGCTGGTAACAGCAATTCTACAAGTTTGCGAAAGTTCTGATCCACATGCTTTATTGGCTAATCCAATGCAAAAAAACTATTTTTATATTAATCCCCCAATTATTTAACTTGATCCGTCAGAATCTGCATTGCAGGAAATCAAAGCGGTAGTAAATAACATAATAAGGGTAACTACAAACAATTTCATCTGTTTCATTTTTACATTCTTTTTTTGGGGGGTCACAAAACCCTGTTACAAATAAATCACCGGGGTTAACACTATTGCATTTGCAACTCTTATAAGCAACAGTATCTATATTCGGTTGTTAAGCGGACGCAAATTTACGACACATTCTTCTAACAAAAAAATCAATTCAAACTTTTTTATCAAAACACGTAGAATTACGTATATGGTTCCTCGTAAAAACTGCGATTTGTTTTATTCATCTCATATGCAGCCAAAATGCGGTCATCACCTCAGCCTACCGTATGGCTGCAGTCAGCCACCAGCAACCCTCCCCCTGCTCAATGCATCCATCTCTCAGCAATCGACATACGCAAAATGCAAACAAAAATTTGTAAGCTTTTCTTTACATCCTGTTCTTTTTTCCAATACAAACTACGTATATTCCTTACTGTTATAATCAACATTTCCGCTATTTATATTGCAGGTATATTATCCGGGTCTTATATAAGAACTGGCATAAAAAAAGCTCCTGCGATTTGATCGCAGGAGCCCGGAAAAAAAGCGATTGAATACTTTATTTAACGAGTTTCAATTCGTTGATAATATTTTTAGCGCCGCCTAATTTCTCAATGCACCATAATACATAACGTACATCCACGCAAATAGTACGGTTATATTCTGAATCGAATTGGATCTTGTGGCTTAATGCTTCGTAGTTACCGTCGAAAGCCAAACCAATCAACTCTCCGTTAGCATTGATAACAGGAGATCCGGAGTTACCGCCGGTAATATCGTTAGTAGTAATAAACCCAACTACCACATCATTACGCCTGGCATCTTTATACTGACCGAAATCTTTCTTCTTGTAAAGATCCATGTAGTTGGCAGGCAGATCGAATTCATAATCTCCGGGGACATATTTCTCGATCACTCCTTTCATCGTAGTTACATAATCGTAATGTACGGCGTCGCGGGGCGAGTATGGTTTCACCTGGCCATAAGAAACTCTCATGGTGAAGTTGGCATCCGGGTACCTGTTCGCATTAGGGTTCATTTGCATGACGCCTTTCAGGTAAACGCGGCCAAGATCGTTGATCTTTGTATTGAACTGTGCGTACAGCGGTTGATATTTGCTGGAGTAGTTCTTAATGAACGCGCTGGCATAAGCATATGCAGGGTCGTTCTGTAAAGTAACGGCATCCGGGTTAGCGATGAAAGCTTTCCACTTCGCATCATCAAAAATGAAAGTGTTGTTCATCACAGAAGCAGCCCAGGTACGATAAGTATTATCGTCGTCCAGTTTCCCGAATTTGGACTGCAGTCCTTCGAAGAAGCCAATAGGTTGCTGATCTTTAGGAATATCTGTATAGAACATGTGGAGGGTAGCCGCCAGGATCTTCTGGTCGCTGGCTTTATTCTCGCTTTCCAGGAACGCTGTACGTGCTTTATCCGCAGCTTCAACTGCTTGCTTTACAGCATCTTTTGGTGCGCCAGGCGTTACCAGTGCTTTTTCAACCAGGGTAAGGTTGCCGGCAAATGCGGCCAGCGGCGAGCCAAGGATACCTTCTGTCAGGTAGATTCTTTGTTTCGCGTATGGAGTCCATGCTTTATAGGCAGCTTCATAGTCGCGCAATACGCCTGCGAATTCAGGTTTGTCCTGTGCCCATTTAGCAAAAGCTGATTCCTGTTGTTGTTTTTCAGCCAGCACTCCGTGCTTTTCCAATTGCTTGGTTTCGCCATCAAAGAATTTCCAGTAGTTGGCGATACCTGCGTAAGAAGAAGCCAGTTGCAGTTTTACAGCCGGATCTTTCTTCATTTGCTCAAACATCGCTTTTAGCCTTACATCGCGAAGATTAACAACTGAAGGATTTTCTACAGATGTTTTTAATTGAACGCCATAGGAAGTCTCGTAACGGTTGGTACCTCCGGGGTAACCGAAGATCATGGCATAATCGTTTTCTTTCACGCCTTTAATAGAAACCGGCAGGAAATGTTTAGGTTTCAAAGGAACGTTGTCGGCCGAATAAGGCGCCGGTTTGCCATCTTTGCCGGTATATACGCGGAAGATTGAGAAGTCGCCGGTATGACGTGGCCACTCCCAGTTATCGGTATCGCCGCCAAATTTACCTACGCTTTCAGGAGGAGTGCCTACCAGGCGGATATCTTTATAACGTTGATAGATGAACAGCAGGTACTGGTTACCTTTGAACATAGGCACTACTTTTGCCTCGTAGTCGGTATTTGCTGTGTTTTTGGTGATAATTTCCGTATATAATTGTTGCTCTTTTTGGGCTCTTGCAACTCCGTCGAGTCCTTTCAGACCTTCTTCCATTTCTTTGGTTACGTCGTCGACCCGTATCAGGAACTGAACGCTCAGTTGTGGAGAGGAAATTTCTTCTTGTTTTGTTTTGGCGTAGAACCCATTTTTCAGATAGTTATGCTCTACGGTACTTGCACTTGCGATAGCTCCATAGCCGCAGTGGTGGTTGGTAAAGATCAAGCCTTCGCTGCTCACGATTTCACCGGTACATCCGCCTCCGAAAATAACAATAGCATCTTTGAGAGAAGCTTTGTTGATGCTGTACAGTTGTTCTTTCGTCAATTTGAGGCCTTTTTTCACCATGTCGTTGTAGGTTTGTTGGCCCAATAGGTATGGTAACCACATACCTTCATCTGCTTTTGCCCATTTTATGCTGACGCTTAAAAGTAGGAGCAAAACCATCAATTTTTTCTTCATATTAAGTCAGGTTTGTTTTTTAAGGACCTCAAACCTAGCTATTTTTTCGTTACCAGCCGCAGATTAGCAGTATTACCGCGGTCATGTAACGATTATTTTAATATGAATACGTAGTGAACAAAAAAACTGGAATATGTTTTGATTAAGGGAGACGCACAGCTGGGCTGTGCCAACATTTTTAAAAACCTGAAAAACTGTACAAATCATGAAAAAACTCTTTTTGATCGCAGGCCTTGCAGCTATCTTATCGTGCAATGAAACTCCGAAACAGGAAGAACATAAAGATGAAATGAAAGAGAATTTACAGGAAGCAGGAGATAATTTAAAATCTGCGGCCAGTAACGCCGGCGACTATTTAAAAGATCAGAAACAAAAAACAGAAGATAGCATTCAGGAACGTATCAGGGAAATTGATGCAAAAACTGAAGAACTAAAAAAGGAAGGCAGTAAAAAAAGTAAAGAAACAGCTGCTAAGCTGGAAGAGTTAAAAGCGAAGATGAACAGGAAACTGGAGGAAGTGAAAAATGCCAGCCAGGAAAAATGGGATAGTACCAAAGCCACTGCCGATGACTTAATGAAAGAAACAGACAAGCAATGGCAATCGTTGAAGGATCTCTTTAAATAATAGATGCCAAATTTCACAAGCCTTGTTCCTTGACCATTTATCTTGTAATTTTACCCGGCTTAACAGATTTTGATTTGCTACGTTCGTATTACCAAGATCAATTGATTGAAGCCGGCTGTGATGAAGCTGGAAGGGGATGCCTGGCGGGCCCGGTGTTTGCCGCCGCCGTTATTTTGCCTAAAAAATTCAGGCATCCGCTACTGAATGATTCCAAACAGATGAAGCCTGCGGAAAGGGAGAAGCTGAGAAAAGTGATTGAAAAGAAGGCTATCTGTTATGCAGTGGCCAGTGTGGATAACGAAGAAATAGACAGGATAAATATCCTGAAAGCTTCATTCAAAGCGATGCACCTGGCGCTGGAAAAATTGCAACAGCAACCGGAATTTATCCTGGTCGATGGTAACCGGTTCAATGCATATGGCAATATACCACATGCTTGTATCGTGCAGGGCGACGGTTTGTATGCTTCCATTGCGGCGGCATCCATCCTGGCAAAAACCTACCGGGACGACTATATGCAGGAATTGCATAATGTGTATCCGCATTTTGGTTGGAATGTCAATAAAGGATATCCGACCAAACTTCATCGGGAAGCGTTGAAAGAACATGGGGAAACGCCCTTTCACAGGAAATCGTTTCGATTATTACCGGAACAACTGGAATTGGACTTTGACCTCTAGGTCCTGAAATGCGCTATACTAATCAAGCTGAAGGCTAACAAATCGTTAACCTTATACTTATTAATTTTGCCTTGTAGGGGAATAAACTATGTTAAAACAGACACAACAGCAAAAGTTATTACAAAAGCTTTCACCTCAGCAGATTCAGTTAATGAAGCTGTTGCAGGTTCCTACTGTCAACCTGGAAGAAAGGATCAAGGAAGAATTGGAAGAAAACCCTGCATTAGAGTATGGAGAAGAATCGGGGGAAGATGAATTCAAAGAACAGGAGGACTTCGACAGTCCTGCTGAAGAAGATGAATTTGACCCTGATGGCAGTGAAAGTGAATACGACAATATTGATATCTCCGAATACGTAAGCGAAGGAGATGATGACGTGGCTGACTATAAGCTGCGCGACGATAATTACCCGGACCCGGACGAGAGCAATAAAACGATCCCTGTCAGGGTCGAAACTTCGTTCCATGAACATTTGCTCAGTCAACTGGGCATGCTGGAACTGGACGACCGGCAAACAGCCATAGCCGAACATATTATAGGAAGCATCGACGATGATGGTTACCTCCGCCGCGAGATCAGCGCCATGGTAGATGACCTCTCGTTTTCCCAGAATATTGATACTACGGAAGAAGAAATAGGTTCCTTAATTAAAAAGATCCAGGAATTTGATCCGGCCGGCGTTTGCGCCACCGACCTGAAAGAGTGCCTGCTATTGCAGTTAAAACGCAAGTCGCAGGACGATCCGGGGGTGCATAATGCCTACATCATCCTGGAAAACTATTTCGACGAATTCACCAAGAAGCATTACGAGAAGATACAGAAGGCTTTAAGCCTGTCGGACGAAGGGCTGAAAGAAGCTATCACCCAGATTATCAGGCTTACGCCTAAGCCGGGAGGTAATTTCGCTACCCTTAACAAGGCCGAAAGCTATGTAGTTCCTGATTTCTTTATCATGAATAACGCAGGAAAGCTGGAGCTGACGCTGAATTCAAGGAATGCTCCCGACCTGCGTATTTCCGGCGGGTACCGGGAAATGCTGAAAGAATACGACCGCGGAGATAAAAAGGACAAACGCCAGAAAGAAGCGGTTTTATTTATCAAGCAAAAGATCGATGCAGCCAAATGGTTTATCGACGCCATTAAGCAAAGGCAGCATACGTTATTGTCGACTATGGAGTCGATCATGGATTACCAGCGCGAATTTTTCCTGACAGGAGATGAAACGACCATGAAGCCCATGATCCTGAAAGATATCGCAGACAGAACACAGCTGGATATTTCCACCGTTAGCCGGGTAGCCAACAGCAAATACGTGCAAACGGAGTTCGGAACATTCAAACTGAAGTTCTTCTTCTCGGAGTCGTTATCTACAGATAGTGGGGAGGAAGTTTCTACAAGAGAAGTTAAGAAGATCTTATCGGACCTGATCGAAGCAGAAAACAAACGTAAGCCGTTGAGTGACGAGAACTTAACGAAGATGTTACAAGATAAAGGTTACAATATTGCACGTCGTACTGTTGCCAAATACCGTGAGCAGTTGAACATCCCTGTAGCCCGTTTGCGTAAAGAATTATAAGCAACTATACCACCATGCAAGAGAATGCAGTTTTAAACCGGTTTTCGGAGTTAGATGAGAAGCCAGAGTTTTCGCCGGCCTTAAAATCGTTGGCTCAAGTAATATCATATCTTACCCATCCACTGTTTATTCCCCTGCTGGTGACATTCCTCATTTTGCAGTCGATCCCCGAATACATGGTTGCCTTCAAGGTGCAAAGCAAGCGCTTTGCCTTTGATATGCTGTATTTCCGGGTAGCAATCATCAGTATAGGGTTTCCTTTATTGACCATTTTGTTGTTACGGGCGCTGAATATTACCCAGTCTATATACCTTCAGTCGCAGAAAGAAAGGATCATTCCTTATGTGGCAATGCTTACCTATTATTTCTGGGCATTTTATGCATTTCAGCAGGAAGGGCGGGCGCCGAGGTTTTATACGGCCTTTTTCCTGGGGATCTTCCTCAGCATTTCTATCTCCTTTATTTCCAATATTTTCGTTAAGACCAGTATGCATACGGTGGGTTGGGGAGGCGTAATAGGTTTCCTGTTGTCCCTGATGTGGGGGATGCATATGAATGTAAGCGTACCGTTGGTTATTACTTTTTTTGTAGCTGCAGTTGTGGCTACTTCCCGGATGATTGTAAAAGCGCACGACCCGCGTGAAATATACCTTGGCTTCCTGATAGGCATTGCAACTCAATTGATTGCCTGCTGGATCCTGGTAAAATAAGTTCCATTCTATCCCCTTTTCCCTACCGACTTTTTATGATCGGCAGGGAACAAGGGAGCCAGATTATAGAATGGGTGAATACTTAATTGGGGTTGTTTCACTCCGCACCATCGTCTTACTTCATCAACTGGATGCAAGGCCGCAAGAGCAGAGGCTAACAAACACTAACAGACATCAGGGCTAACTTTTAACAACTAAACTTGACTCCACAAAGGTCATATATTCTTAATCGATACTCAAGCGTATAACTACGCTTTTTGAAAAAGCAGTAGAATTCTCATTTAAATTTTTTCGGACTTTTTTTGATACGCATATTCAATGCGTAATGGCATCGCATCTTTGTTATGCAATCGGGAAACAACGGATAGATAGAGGAAAGAAGAGAAAAACGAGCGATTGTAAAATGCTAAATTATATAGCATCAAAAATAAAATGCTAAAAATTTTAGGAAAATAAAAAACAAGATCATAACTTAGCGATACAAATTGATTTGCTACTGTTTGATCGGCTATCTTTTAAATTTGTAAAAACTTTAATAATATGTCTACAGCCAATGCAGAAAAACTGAAGGCGTTACGCCTTACAATGGATAAGATAGAAAAGGATTTCGGTAAGGGATCCGTGATGATGATGGGTGAAAAAGCGGAAGCGCCTATGGAAGTTATTTCCACTGGTTCCCTGGGTTTAGATATAGCGCTTGGAGTAAATGGTTTACCAAAAGGAAGAATTGTAGAAATATATGGTCCTGAATCTTCCGGTAAAACAACCATTGCCATACATACGATTGCAGAAGCCCAGAAGAAGGGCGGTATCTGCGCTATCATCGATGCGGAACATGCTTTTGACAGTTCCTATGCTAAGAAGCTTGGTGTGGATGTGGATGCATTATTAATATCTCAGCCAGATCACGGAGAGCAGGCATTAGAGATCGCAGATCGCCTGATCTTATCCGGCGCGGTAGATGTAGTAGTAATTGACTCTGTTGCCGCCCTGGTTCCAAAAAGCGAATTAGAAGGTGAAATGGGAGAAAGCAAAATGGGTTTACAGGCTCGTTTGATGTCTCAGGCTTTGCGTAAGCTCACAGCTACGATTTCCAAAACCAATTGCTGCGCTATCTTCATCAACCAATTACGTGAAAAGATCGGTGTAATGTTCGGTAACCCTGAAACAACCACCGGTGGTAATGCCCTGAAATTCTACGCATCTGTAAGGTTAGATATTCGCCGTATCAGCCAGATTAAAGATGGCGATGAAGCAGTAGGTAACCGCGTAAAAGTAAAAGTGGTAAAAAATAAAGTAGCCCCTCCTTTCCGTCAGGCAGAATTTGACATCGTTTACGGTCAGGGTGTTTCCAAAATGGGTGAAATCATTGATATGGGCGTTGAATATGGCGTCGTTCAAAAAAGCGGTAGCTGGTTCAGCTATGATACCAACAAATTGGGTCAAGGTCGTGATGCCGTTAAACAACTGCTGAGTGACAATCCTGAATTAGCTGCTGAAATCGAAACAAAGATCAAAGCTAAAATTGCTGAAAAGCAAGGAATAGCTGAAGCTTAATCCGGGTAACCTTAATTCTGGTAACCTTAATTCTGGTAACCTTAATTCTGGTAACCTTAATTCTGGTAACCTTAATCAGGGGAACCTTAATCGGGGAACCTCAATCAGGGTAATCTTAATTCAGGGTAATCTTAATTCAGGTAATCTTAACTCTGGTAACCTTAATCAGGATAACCTCAGTCAGGGTAATCTTAACTTTGGTAACCTTAATTAGGATAACCTTAATCGGGGAACCTCAATCTGGGTAACCTTAACTCTGGTAACCTTAATCGGGTAACCTCAATCTGGGTAATCTTAACTCTGGTAACCTTAATCAGGATAACCTTAATCAGGGTAATTACTCCGGGTATTAAGCCGATCAAATGATCAGACTTATTTATACTTGAAATATATAAATAGAAGTTAGTTTTAGTTTTAGTAAGCATTGGGTTAGTATGCACATCCCTGCCTTTTCCTGGGCGGGGATTTTTGTTTGTAGAAGAAGCTATCAGGAAACTCGTTTGTTACCCCCTAAAAAGCAAAACCGCCCCGAACATCGGAGCGGTCTTACCTTTTTCACTAGTAATGTAAGCAGCAATTAAGCCTCAGCCTTCAGGCTCTTTGCTGATCTCTTACGCTCTTCCTCATCCAGGATGGTTTTACGCATACGGATGAAATTAGGTGTTACCTCGATACACTCATCATGCTGGATGTACTCCATACACTCTTCAAGCGTCATTAATATTTTAGGAGCAATGTTAGCAGCACCATCGCTACCACTTGCACGCATGTTCGTTAATTTCTTTCCTTCATTCGGATTAACTACCAGATCGCCCGGCTTGTTGTTTTCACCGATGATCATTCCTTTATACACCTCTTCTCCCGGATCAACGAAGAAAGAACCCCTGTCTTGTAACTTATCCAGGGAATAAGCGGTAGTACTACCCGCTTCCTTAGCGATCAGCACACCGTTGTTACGGCCCGGAATAGCGCCTTTCCAAGGTTTGTAATCGTTGAACCTGTGCGCCATTACCGCCTCGCCGGCAGTAGCAGTCAGCATCTGGGTACGCAAGCCGATCAGACCACGGGATGGAATTTCAAACTCAAGATGTTGCATCTCTCCTTTGGTTTCCATGATCAACATTTCACCTTTACGACGGGTAACCAGGTCAATTACCTTGCTGGCAAATTCCTGCGGTACATCCACTACTAAAGTTTCATACGGCTCACATTTCTTACCATCAATGGTTTTCACGATCACCTGAGGCTGACCTACTGTCAGCTCATAACCTTCACGACGCATAGTTTCAATCAATACGCCTAAGTGAAGGATACCACGACCATAAACCAGGAAACTATCAGCACTATCGGTATCCACTACACGCAATGCCAGGTTCTTCTCAGTTTCTTTCACCAAACGGTCGCGCAGGTGACGGGATGTTACAAACTTACCATCCTTACCAAAGAACGGAGAGTTGTTGATGCCAAACAACATGTTCATGGTTGGCTCATCCACGCTGATCACCGGTAATGCTTCCGGCTCTTCCGCATCAGCAATTGTATCTCCAATATTAAAATCTTCAATACCTACTACCGCACAGATATCACCAGCCGTTACCTTATTTACCTTTCTCTTTCCTAACGCTTCAAAAACATAGAGCTCTCTTACTTTCTGTTTCTTAGCAGTACCATCTGCCTGCATTAAAGTTACCCATTGGTTCTCTTCAATAGAAGAACGGGTTACTCTACCTACCGCAATACGACCTAAGAAAGAAGAATAATCCAGGGAAGTGATCTGCAATTGCAGGTTTCCTTCCGGAGTTTTAGGAGCCGGTACATGTTCCAGGATACCATCCATCAGCGGAGTGATATCTTCACATGGGGTCAATGAACTGTTGAACCAGCCATTTTTACCGGAACCATAATATGTTGGGAAGTTTAATTGATCTTCAGTTGCATCGAGGTTAAAGAATAATTCGAATACAGCATCGTGTACTTCGTCAGGGCGACAGTTCTCTTTATCTACCTTATTAATTACTACGATAGGTTTCAGGTTCAACTGAAGCGCTTTCTGCAACACAAAACGGGTTTGTGGCATCGGACCTTCAAACGCATCCACCAACAGGATAACCCCATCAGCCATCTTCAATACCCTTTCTACCTCGCCGCCAAAGTCGGCGTGGCCCGGAGTATCAATAACGTTGATCTTTACGCCCTTGTACTCAACAGAAGCATTCTTACTGAAAATAGTGATACCACGCTCCCTTTCAAGATCGTTGTTATCCATGATCAGATCGCCTGATTCCTGGTTGGCCCGAAATACATTCGTCTGATGAAGAATTTTGTCAACCAAAGTAGTTTTACCGTGGTCTACGTGTGCAATAATTGCGATATTACGAATATTCATATACTTATACCTTTAGCTATCAGCCATTAACAGAAAACACGCTAATAGCTACAAAAAGAAGGCGCAAAGGTACGAAAACCATACGAGAATGCATTGATCCTGGTTTAAATAAATGTAATCATTTGGTCAGTTGTCAAGATTCCCTTTCAACTGTCTAATAATCAATCTATTAAACTACATCCTTTTGGCGTCAATTTTGCGTTTCTCGAACGCAAATCAAACAGCATACTCATGAAAAAACTCACATTCAGGCTGTTAGCAATGCTCCTGATGATCTCTGCGAACGTTTTAGCCCAGGAAATACCCGTACAAGATATTTATCTGACAAATTATAAATACCCCTACCCTGTTCATTTCCTGCCTCTTCATATCCAGGGCCAGCAACTTAAAATGGCATATATGGACGTCCAACCCTCCAAACCCAACGGCAAAACCATTGTACTGCTGCATGGAAAAAACTTCTCCGGCGCCTACTGGGACAGCACAGCCGCCGATCTCAGCAATAACGGCTACCGTGTGATCATCCCCGACCAGATAGGGTTTGGCAAATCGTCAAAACCCAAAACATTCCAATATTCTTTCCAGCAACTGGCACAAAACACCAAAGCCCTGTTAGATACGCTCGGCATTAAGAAAACAGCCATCCTTGGCCATTCAATGGGTGGAATGCTGGCTACAAGGTTCGCTTTAATGTACCCCGATGTTACCGAAAAACTGATCCTTGAAAATCCAATCGGCCTCGAAGACTGGAAAACCGTTGTTCCATACCAGTCTGTAGACCAGTGGTATAAAGGAGAGCTGCAGCAAAGCTACGCGAAGATCAAGCAATACATGATGGATAGCTACTATGCAGGCAAATGGACAGCCAGCTACGATAAATGGGCAAAGCTCCAGGCAAGCTGGATCGGAAGCCCCGATTATAACGTAGTCGCATGGAATTCTGCCTTAACATATGATATGATCTTCACCCAGCCGGTGCTATACGAATTTCCCAACCTGAAAATGCCTACCCTGCTGATCATAGGACAACGCGACCGCACAGCGCTCGGCAAAGCCAGCGTTCCGGAAAATATCAGAAGCACCCTGGGTAATTACCCTCAACTTGGGGAAAACGCAGCTAAAGCCATTCATCATGCCACGCTCGTTCCTATCGAAGGTGTTGGTCACCTCCCCCATATCGAAGCTTATCCGAAGTTTATCGCTCCTTTGCTGGATTTCCTCCGGTAACAGCGGCGCCTCTTTTCAACAGCTTAACAACGTAATCGAACGCGCTTTGGTTGGCCGGGTTATCCAGGGCCGTCGCTATATCCATCTTTTCGCGGGAGGTAAGATGCCAGGATAATGCGGCTGCCTTATCCTGTTTCTGTGGAACATATTGGAAAATGATCCGGTGAAATTTATTGGGGAAATACCCCTCCATGTAGTTGATCAGGTCATCCTGGTCGAAGTCCTGCATAGCGCTCCAATGCTGTTGCATAGTGAACAAGGGCTCAAACAGCAGGTCGCTCAGGTCTTTTTGTTTTTTAATGGGACTGATATCGTTCTTCCTTGTATCGCGCACCTGGATATACACTACCTCGCTGGTATTTTCATTGATCCATTTGCTGAATGTATACAGGTAACGCAATGTGGTTTGTTGTCCGAAATTATCGCGGATGCCGGCATCCATTACATCAACGATCGGGTTGCTGGGCAAAAAGGTATTTGGCAGTACATAAGGGAAAGTGGCGCACATGCGGATAGCGCTGGTAATACGGAGGTTCATGGCATCCTGCGCAGCAAA
Source organism: Chitinophaga terrae (ex Kim and Jung 2007) (assembly GCF_900107795.1). GTDB lineage: Bacteria > Bacteroidota > Bacteroidia > Chitinophagales > Chitinophagaceae > Chitinophaga > Chitinophaga terrae. The sequence continues at coordinate 131,493 of NZ_FNRL01000017.1, read as the reverse complement.
ATACTGTCCGAAATCCACCCCGTCTATATCCCTCACCTGGCGCGTTGGATACAGGTATTCGGGGGCGCACAGGTAGCTAATGCCCTGCGGGGAGATCATTAGTCGCCGGCCATCGGCATTGATCGTCGCATTCCAGATCAGCATGGGGATCTCCGCCGTCTTTTCCGGCAAATAATAATCTTTCAGTTTTTTGTTTAAAACACTGTCTGTATGCTCATTCAACTGCATCTCAAAGGCATATCCCCTGTCTTTGGCATACCTGTTCTTATCCAGCACAAAACTTCTCCAGGGTGTAATAAAATCGTTAACCGCCATGGCTGTAAAGACAGAATTCAGCAAGTCCTGCGAGATCTTATCCGCATATTTAACATCCGTAAGCCTTATTGGCTTCCCCTGTTGTTGTTCATAATACAACTCCCGGAAGTAGCTTGCTCCCAGCATTCCGCCCGAAGCGCCCGTCATCAGCACTGTATGGTTCATTAAATTCCCATCCAGCAGGCTATCCAGCCGTTGCAAAACATTGACCGTCCAGGTAGCAGACCTGCTGCCTCCTCCACTGAAATTTAAAACGATCAATGGCGGCTTTTCGTTGGCGGGGAACTTCTTACGCCAACGTTTCAATATCTCCAGGGTCGATTCCCTATCTGCTTCTGCACGTTCCTTGGTAAAGAACTGCTGCAAGGCGTTCACACTGTATTCAGGCCTTTGGCTTTTTGCCCTGTAATTAAGCCCGTAGGCTTTATTCCTGTTATCCAGCCAGTCATGTTCCACCATCCAGTTCATTCCAAATAAGATCACCAGCAATATGGGGATTGACCAGGTTTGCAGCATATAGGAATACGCCCCTGCCACCCCTATCAGGAAGGCAAAGAATATGAGCACACTGGCCCCTGCCGGGATCCTGCATACCCGGTAATCCATCATATAAGCCAGGATAACAAGAAATACCAGTGCGCACCCTACGGTAATGATGGCCGCAAAGTGATGTTGTTTAAGGATATTATCGAGATAGTGTTTATTGTAGTGATCCACATTCCTGGCTCTCCGGATCTTCCAGGGAGAAGAGAAGTAATTGTGTACCGGCAAGGCATTTTCGTCGGGCTCCTGTGTGGGTTTTAAAATTGTTTTGAGGAAGTTGCGCGGGTTGCCGAAACGCTTTTCCAGGCGTCGCCCGATGTTCCTGTCTGCGTTGAAAAAATAGAAGAAACAGAAAAAGAAGACCAGCAAAACTCCGCAAATAAACCCTTCGGCCAGCAGCAAGGTATCAGGAACAGTGTTTAATTGCTCATAACGCTGATACTCCCACCCTTTATAAAGTATGCTTATTGTGAATAATATCGGGATTATGGAGTTATTAAGGCAATATTTGAAAAAGGGTTGTGCAGTTGTTGCCAAAAATTTAAAACGGCCTGTATGCAGGATAAACGTGGTTATCTGCCAGCTCATTATAAACATACCTGTGGCCAGCCCGAGAAGCGTGGTACTGTAGAAGTTCACCTTTCCCAGGTACTCCGGCGCCAGGAACAGCGCATCGCCTCCGAATACTTTAGCAAAACCACCATTGATAGTACTGAAAAGTATGATCCAGAAAACAAGCAATACCTGGTACTTCCTGAAATGAAGCAGCAGCAGCTGTATAGGGAAAGAATAGTAAGTTTTTATAAGTAATAACTTCACCTTCATCAGACCAATTATTACAAATAAACCTACGGAAAAAATTACGAATTATGAATTCAGTGCAGGACTTTTAGCGCTTTGGTTGGTCAGAAAATAGGTCCAGATCAGAGACAAGAGCAACAGCATACCAACTGCCTGGTGTAATATGGCGTAAGAAATAGGTATCCTGATCTGGCTGTTCAGCAATGTGAGCACTCCCAGCAAAACCTGTAATAATACCAGCAGTAACGGAAGATAGCGCGTTTTGTGCAACAGGCTTTCTGCAGGCGTCTGGCTGGATTTCCACCACCAGATAGCTACCAGGATGGTAATAATATAAGCCAGCCCACGGTGTATAAACTGGATGGCGATTTGATTATGGAAGATATCTGTAAAGAATCCCTGCTGGGCGAACATACCTCCCGGCACCCATGAACCGTTGATATCCGGCCAGGTGCTGGCAGCCAACGCCGCATGCAAACCCGCCATAAAAGCGCCGTAAATAAGCTGTATCACCAATATGCCAAGTAACCAAAGATTAAGCTTTTTCAGGCCTGGTACTGCCAGGATTTCGGTTTTCGGAACGCTTAATTTCAATGCAAACCAGAAAACATAACAGAGCAACACCAATGCAGAGATAAAGTGAATAGCCAAACGGATATGACTTACATACAGGTTCTCGTCGTTTAATCCGCTCGCCACCATGATCCATCCTATCAATCCCTGCAAGCCTCCAAGAACAAACAAAATGATCATAGGGTTGATCATACTCGCATTCAGTTTCTTTTTAACCAGGAACCAGATAAAAGGCACTATAAAAACTACGCCCATTAACCTTGCCCAGTCACGGTGCAGCCATTCCCAAAAATAAATGGCTTTAAAGTCTGATAAAGTAAAATGGTTATTAAGGTATTTATATTGCGCTATTTGTTTATATCCCTCAAAAGCCTTTTCCCAGGCCGCCTGGTTCATTGGCGGGAAAGCTCCCAACAAAGGCTGCCATTCGGTGATTGAGAGCCCCGAACCTGTCAGACGCGTAATACCGCCCAATAGCACCTGAACGATCAGCATGCCAACCCCGATATACAACCAGATGGCCACCGGCCGGTTGCTTTTTCTCTCTATATAATCTTCTGCTATGTTGAATTCTAATGCTTTCATAAACGCTGCAAAAATAGGGAATGAAAGCCGACAAATACTCACATTATTTTAACAAATGCGTAATGTTCTGTTAATTCTGCAGGCGGAATTTTGTGTCAGAAAAAAAAGCACCATTGTATTAGCTAATACGGCCCGCGATTTTAAAAATGACGAAACATTTAAAAAATTAAATCATGAAACCTTTACGTTTTGTTTTAGCGCCCAAAGTTGTTGTATTTACATTTGTTTCTTTAATATTTTTCCAGGTTTGTGCGTCTGCACAATCAACGACCTTCGCTTTATTGACTGCTAAAAATGAATCAATAGCCAATCCTCCTGCGAAATCGTTCAATGCTCAGATCAAACAATTGAAACAAGACCAGTTATTGTTTCAATTATTAGTGGAGAACCCGGGAAACGAAAGACTTGCTCTTTATATCAAAGATAAATTCAATAATACACTCCATAGAGAAGCGCTGCCAGCTACTGTAAAATTCGAAGGAAGATATAACCTTCAATCTCTGGAAGATGGCGATTATGTTTTTGAGATCAGGAATGGTAAAAACATCATGATGGAAAAATCACTCTCCATCACCACTCAAACCCAGGTTAACAGGAATGTTTCAGTAAACTAATAAAACTAAAAAAGGACGATCAGCTGATCGTCCTTTTTTTTAGTCATGATGTTTATGTCCGTTCCCTTTATTTCCTTTATAGTGGCCGTTTTTATTGCCCCGTCCATTGTTGTAATGCTTCTTGTACTTTGGATCCCTGCTATCCCTGATGATAGTTTGTTTTCCGTACCATCCTTTGTAATTACTATACTTAACCCGGTACACATCGTTCCGTAACCAGGGGTCACGATCGTTGATCACTACTTTATATCCCCTGTCCAGGTCGTAATGATAGTGCGAAGGAAGAGATCTTGCAAACACCCATCTGCCTCCGTCCAGGTAAATAAATTGTCGTTTTGGAATGCTGTAATAGGCATCAATATCCGGCATGTAATAATACTGTGCATAATCGTAACCAACAGGTCCCCAGGCCGGCTGGCTACCAATGTTTATATTAACGCTTACCTGTGCAAAACTCTGATTGACAGACCATCCAAACAATAACAGCACCCCTAGTAAAAATGTAGTCTTTTTCATATCCTTGAAGTTTATACCCTCTAAAATTCCAAAAGGATGCCAAAGTAGCGCCCGGTAAGCGTATTTAACGCTCGTTAACAATAATCAAAAAGCCAACCTGCATAAACAGATTGGCTTTGGCTCTAATATTATTGACAATCTACATAATTGCCTGGTATAATGCATCCAGCATTTTTTCCCTGATACGCAACGCAGATATTCTTGTATTGGTTCCACCGCTGGGATATACCCGGTTACTCATGAAAACAAATACCAGTTTGCTTTCCGGGTCTGCCCATACACAGGTACCCGTGTATCCTGTATGCCCGAAAGTAGCTGATGAAGCGTATTTTGCCGGGTAAGGCTCCGAGCGGGTATTATTATTCTTTTCGGGTTTGTCGAAACCCAATCCCCGCCGGCTGATCGAACTTCCATAGGCAGTAAATAACCTGACTGTTTCCGGCTTGATATACTGTACGCCGTTGAAACTGCCATAATTGATCAGCATCTGCATAATTACAGCCAGGTCGTGCGCACTGGAAAACAACCCTGCATGCCCCGCAACTCCGCCCAACATAGCGGCGCCGGGATCATGCACATCGCCTCTCAGCTGCTGCTGGCGGAAATTCTGCTCATATTCTGTTGGCGCGATCCTCGACAATGGAAATCTCTCCCTGGGCCTGAAACCTGTTGTTGCCAGTCCAAGCGGCTCATAGAAAGTTTCCCTTACATAATCATTCAGTTTTTTTCCTGTCAGCTGCTCTACGATTTTTCCAAGAAAAAGAAAATCGTTATCGCTGTATATATACCCCGCACGGGGATTTAGTTTGCTGTCAACAATCTCTCTCCAAATACTATCAACATACTCATTTTCCAGGTACAACTGCTCCGCTACCCTTACGCTATGCGTAGCATCCGGAGATCTACGGTACAGGTTAGGGTCGGGAGATCCGTCAGGCAGCAGGGTTTCTTTATAAAACGGGATAAAAGCCACAAGTCCCGCCTGGTGCAGGAGTATATCCCTGATCCTTAATCCCGCTTTGTCTGTTCCTAAAACCATTGTAAGATAAACGCCGAGCGTAGCATCCAGGTTGATCTTTCCCTCGTCATACAACCGCATCACGGCAAGCGTTGTAGCGCAAACTTTGGTTACCGAGGCTACATCGTAAATTGACTGTGGGGTAACCGGTTCTGCCTTGTTATATTCGAAATGCCCGAAGCACCGGTTATAAACAACCTTCCCGTCTTTTAACGCCACTACCTGGGCCCCGGGTGCTGCGCCCCTGCTGATCATTTCATTCGCTATTGCATCAATTTTCAGCAATGCCTGTTCATTCATTCCTACAGCAGCGGGAGATGCAGCAGGCAAAACAGTATACTGGTTCACTTTATAAGTGATCCCGGTACCTTCTTTCATGCCAGGACAAACGGTAACAGGAAGTTTTCCTGAAGGCCCGAGTTTACCGAACAATATATCGGCGGCCACTCTCTGGGTGGTACTGTCATCTTCATACGCTGCAATTATATTCGGCGCATCGCAGAAATACTGCAGTGCGTATGGGTTTCCGAATACAACGGTGGCAGAAGGCAATTCTGCCTGCAACTGTTTAATGAGCAACCGTTGCGCTAAGGAAAGGCCGAAGTTATTTGCAGGACGCCGGCTGTAATTATGCAAACTGATGATAACAGCTTTGTAATCGCGCTGGATCCTTGAAGCAATTGGCGCAATCTGGTCTACCGACTGCCTGGCGGTAAAGATGAACACATCTGTACCTGGCTTGTATTCTTTTACCGACTGTAAAAAAGTATTGTTTGCGTCGGCTCCTACTGCTATCACTGCCAGTTTCTGCTGGGTCATAGCAGGCGAAAACGGGATCAGGTCTTTATCATTTTTTACAAGGGTGATGGCCTTTTCCGCGATCTTGCGACGAAGGCTGTCTGTTTTTGCATTCAGGTCCTCAACCAGGTTCGCAGTTTCGATATGCTGTGGTTGAGAAAGACCCAACTGGTATTTAGCCATCAATACTTTCTTCACCCGCGCGTCTACTTCCTGCTGGCTGATCCTCCCTGCCTTGATGGCTTTCTTTATAGCGTCTACGCTGCCGGCAGATGTAGAGGGCAATATCATCAGGTCATTTCCTGCCAGCAACGACTGTAAGGATTCCTGACCTTTTGAGTAGAACTTTGCAATACCTTTCATTTCAAGCGCATCTGTGACTATCAGCCCCTTGAATCCCATTTCTTGTTTCAGCAGTTCTGTTACAGCTTTGTAGGAGATGGAGGTAGGCGTATTGGGCTTTTTATCGATAGCCGGAATATACAGGTGGCCGATCATGACAGAACCTACGCCTGCTTTGACGGCCTCCCTGAAGGGATAGAGTTCCAGGCTGTCTAACTGTTGTCTTGTTTTATTGATAGAAGGAAGATCGAAATGGGAGTCTACATTGGTATCGCCATGCCCCGGGAAATGTTTGGCGCAGGCCATGATGCCCGCATCCTGCATTCCCTTGATCGTGGCAACTCCCATACGGGCTACCTGGTATTTGTTCTCACCGAAAGAGCGGTCGTTGATCACAGGGTTTGCCGGGTTGTTGTTTATATCCATATCCGGGGCGAAATCGATGTGGATGCCCATCCGCTTGCACTGTTCTCCTATCAGTTTCCCGGCTTCATAAGCTAAACCGGTATCCTGTACGGCTCCTATCATCATATTGCGGGGCAGCGATATAACGCTGTCCAGCCGCATTCCCAGTCCCCACTCTCCATCTATCGCTACCAACAGCGGCACTTTGGAGATGGATTGATAATAGTTGGTAAGATTGGCTTGTCTTACAGGTCCGCCCTGGAAGAATATAACCCCTCCTACTTTATTATCCCGGATATCCTTTATAACTGCATTGATATGATCCTGTCCGAGGTTGGAATGCGCCCTGATCATAATTAACTGGGCGATCCTTTCTTCCTGGGTCAGGGAGTTAAAGACACTGTCGACCCATTGAGAAGCTTTGTCTTGTGGCAACATGGAGGCCGATTGTTTAGCCTTTTTTCCTTTCTTTTCTTTATCAAGTTTTGATGGAAGCGAAAACGCGCTTCCAACAAGCATTAAACCTGTTAGTCCAGCAACCAATAATTGTTTCCTCATGTCATAAACTTACAAATAATCAGGCGGAAAACCAGTATAGTGGCTATGAATATCAACGAATTATTAATAAATAATATATAATAGCAGGAGAGTCGAACTAATTCAGTAAATTAGAAATACTCGTTAAAGATAATTTATTGATTCTGGTAAATATTTGAATGATCTTTATCATTTCAAGGGAATAATTTCATACGATTCAATCAATTGTATTTTTAATTACCAATACATTCAATTGTTTATTATATTTGCAATCTTGCGAGTAAAGTAGATTTAATAAAACATGGTCAATCTCATTTTATTTGGCCCTCCCGGTAGTGGCAAGGGTACACAAAGTGCTAATATTATCCAGAAATACGGACTTATCCACCTGTCGACAGGCGACCTGTTGCGCAGCGAGATCAGTGAAAAGACTCCGTTAGGTATGGAAGCGAAGAAATTCATGGACCAGGGTCACCTGGTACCCGATGAAGTGGTGATTGGAATGATCAGCTCCAAACTGGATGCTAATCCAAATGCACGTGGTTTTATATTTGACGGTTTTCCTCGTACCACTGCCCAGGCAGAGGCGCTAGATAAATTGCTGGCATTGAAGAAAACGGCTATTTCAAGTGTTTTATCCCTTGAAGTACCTGAAGATGCATTAATTAAACGCCTGCTGAACAGGGGTTTAACTTCCGGCAGACCTGACGACGCTTCTGAAGAAGTGGTAAAAGCCAGGATCGTGGAATACCACAACAAAACAGCGCCGGTTGCTGATCACTATGCAAAATTTGGCAAATTCAAGAAAATTAAAGGCGACGGTACTGAAGCTGAAGTATTTGACCTGTTGTCCAACGAACTGGACGAATTAATAGGCCAGACAGTATAATTTACCTAAACTTATATCAACGCAAAGATTGTAAGTCATGCTAGCGGCACAATTGTGCTAATTAGCTAAACTTCACGATCTTTGCGTTTTATTTTTAGTAGAAACAACACCGAAACTGTGGAAAAAGCGAACTTCGTAGATTATATCCGGGTATTTTGTCGTTCTGGTAAAGGCGGGGCAGGCAGCATGCACTTCATGCGCACTAAATTCAATGCACAGGCTGGTCCTGACGGCGGAGATGGCGGACGTGGCGGGCACGTGATCCTGAGAGGAAATGCCCAGTTATGGACCCTCCTTCACCTGCGCTGGCATAAAAACCTGCTGGCCGAAGATGGGGAAAACGGAAGCGGAGATAACTGTACCGGGCGTTTCGGAAAAGATATTATCATTGAAGTACCCCTCGGTACCCAGGCCAGGGATGAAGAAACAGGTGAAGTAGAAGCCGAAATCCTCTACGACGGCCAGGAAGTGATCTGGTTGCCTGGCGGACAAGGAGGTAAAGGCAACGCCTTTTTCAAATCACCTACCAACCAAACTCCCGAGTATGCCCAACCAGGTATGCCAGGTAAAGAAGGTTGGAAAATAGTAGAACTGAAAGTATTGGCAGATGTGGGATTAGTTGGTTTCCCAAATGCAGGTAAATCCACCCTCCTTTCTACTATCACTGCCGCCAAGCCAAAAGTAGCCGACTACGCATTCACTACCCTCACTCCACAACTGGGAATGGTAGCGTACCGCGACAATAAATCTTTCTGTATCGCCGATTTGCCCGGAATCATTGAAGGCGCCCATGAAGGAAAAGGATTGGGCCACCGGTTTTTGAGACATATTGAGAGAAACTCCGTATTATTATTCCTCATTCCAGCCGATAGCGCCGACCATAGAAAAGAATTCGAAGTGCTGGTAAATGAACTAGAACAATACAATCCCGAACTACTGGATAAACAATTCCTGTTGGCCATCAGCAAAAGCGACATGCTCGACGACGAACTCAAAGCCGCTATTGCCGAAGAATTACCGGAAGACGTTCCGCATGTTTTTATTTCATCTGTGACCAACCAGGGTCTTACAGAACTGAAAGATATGCTGTGGGAAGCCCTGAACAAACCGGTTGATTCTAAAAACACCGCCCAACCTGAATAATTGAATTCGGTCCTTCGGGGGCTAAATACCCGACACCCAATGAAATCTCTGTTTTTAATTGCTGCCTCCCTGCTGACACTGGCTGCCTGCAAGGAGGTAGCGAAACCCAAAAAAGAACGATCGGTCCAGATAGATACCATGATACTGGTTGATCCCCCTGCCTCTTCTCCCTCAAAAATTGCATCCAACGCCACAAGTATCCTATACCAGGACACCACTACCTATATCAGGTTTGGCGACTGCTACTTTTCCCTTAACTGGATCCAGGCCGACAACAAACGCAATGACCTTGAACTCCGCCCTGATACCCTGTACTTTTTCCTGCATCCAAAACATTCCATTGAAGGACAAATGCTCACCATCACCTCTTCGAATTCCCGGAATATTGTTGCCTCGCAACGCTATGAAACCAGCGTTTCAGTGAACGGAACCGTATTCAATGGCTATAAACATTTTCAAAGCGATTGGGAAAAGCTTTCTCCGGAAGCCCCTAACCTTTTTATTTGCAAATCTTATTCGCCGGAACAAAGAAAACGCTTTCCCAATACGGATCTAACGTCTTTCAAACAATATGTGAAAAATGCATCGTCTCCCTTCATCTACGAAAAGGTAGCAGCCCTGAAACACTTCCCGGAAAAAGTGGATATCAGTCGTTATTATCTGAAACTGGAAGGCATTTCCAACACCAAATTGCTGATATTCGACGTGACCTCCGATTAATGAATTATTTATATTTACAAAAACTAATCCCTGTGAAGTCTTTTGTTTTACTCTCATTCGCCGTACTGTTCCTGTTTGCCTGTCATTCCGGTAAACCTGAAAACAATACCATTGCAGTTGCAGCTACCGACAGCAGCGCATTCAAGAACCTGATCAATGTCTATAAAGCCGATTTCGGAAACGGTGTCATATATATCAATCTTAACTTCTTCAACGGTAAAGACGTAGGCGGATATAATATCCACAATGGCCTGCGCAGGAACATACATGGCACCGCCAGAAAAGAAAACAATAACTGGATAGTTACCCTCGCCGAACCCGGCGATCATCCGCTGGATGGCGTTTTTACCCTTACTTTCGATGCCGGTTTCTCCCAATGCGACGGCAACTGGAAAGCAAATAACACCAGGTACGCCGAAAAGAATTTCAAACTGGAAAAAATTACTCCGTCTGAAGAAGAAGGATTTTTTAATGATCCGACATTCGACTTTGTATTTGTTGACTACAGCGCCAGCAAAAGCGAACTTCATTTCCAGAAAGATGGCTCCTGTGAGCTGAAGCTCTACAAACGTATCACGGATAGCACCTATGCCGACCAACTGATCACACTTAAAGGCTCTTATCAAAAAGAAAATGACAGTACTATACGGGTGACCTGGAAAGCGAATGACATCCTGCCTGAACAAAGCGATTTCGTGTTTGAATATAACGACCAGAAAGACGACAACTATCATTACCCCATCGGCATTCATGGTGAAGATTATCATTTCCTACCCGTATTCTAATGTTCAGAACAATTACCCGCAATATTGGCTGGATTATCCTGGCCCTGGTAATTCTCTACGGGTCGTGGTTGATGCTGCGGCTGACCATTCCTTACGCTGCCTTTGAGAGGTACACCGATTTCCTTCGTACCAAGCAACGGGTATATCACCTGGTGCACTGGCGCGCCAGTTTTTATGTTCATGTGTTTGTCAGCACAATAGTGCTGGTAGCGGGATTATTCCAGTTCTCCAAATGGCTGATGTTAAACAGACCGGCCATTCACAGAACCTTGGGAAAGATATACATCTTGGTTATCCTGTTTTTCAGCGCCCCGGCGGGATTGATAATGGGATTCTATGCAAATGGTGGAATCGTAGGACGGATAAGCTTTGTGCTTCTCTCTGTTCTCTGGTTTGCATTCACCTTACTGGGATGGATATACGCTAAAAAACGGCGGTGGGATCTGCATCTTACATGGATGATGCGAAGTTATGCGCTAACCTTGTCGGCGCTGACGCTGAGATTTTTTACGCTTATTATAGGAGTGATGCATTTCAACATCACTCCTTTTAAAGCCTATGTCATCGTTGCCTGGACCAGTTGGACGATCAACCTGCTCCTGGCAGAATTATTTTTTAAAAAGATATTGATCAAAAGAATGTTAGGCCCTACCGGATAGCCAGTTCCTGTGTTTTCGGCAAAATATGCCCGTCAGGCGAAATGTAAAACCGCTTCTTCCCTGCTTCAGTCCTGCTAAGTACCTTGTTATTCTCATATCCCTCTTTTTCAGGGTCTTTTTCCCATTGATTGGTATATTCAACTACATCAATATCGCCGTTTGCATTTAATGTAGCTACCCTGAAAGGATCTTTGAGGGTTTCCTGGCCTGCAATCATCATTTTATCAATCAACTTCCCGCTATTGGTATAGCTAACCAGGTAATAGTATGGCCTTGCCTCCTGCTCTTCATACACTTCTTCATTCACAGCATAGATCAATGACTTGAAAGTAGAATCATTTTTTACGAGTCCTACATAATAAAACTCGCTACCCACATCCCTGGTGAATTTATCTCTCTTCATCTCTGTTACATATACCTCGAATTCATAAGAAATGATCTGGTTGCGGTCCAGTTTCGATACATACTCCGTATCAATCCTGCATGGGAAATGAACGGGCTTGAACTGGTTGCTGAATAGCTGCCATTGAACTTTCTCAGGATCCGATACCCCTGACATGGCATTCATTATTTCACTGTGCAGATCGTACCTGTGATCTCTCAAAAACGCCAGGTCGGGATCTTTCAATACATTTTTAAGATTGCTGTACCCGAATTCAATTGCTGCCATCAGGTAATAATAAGACGAATCTGCATTTTCCGCCCTGGAATAGGCGCAGGCTTTATTGAAGAAGAGTTTAGACAGTGGTTTATAATCCAATGCTTCTGCAATAGTATATGCCCGGATAGCTTCTTTCTCTTTTTTAACATCCATTAACGCGTTGGCCAGTTCATAGTAAGTCCTGGCTTGCGGTGTAAGGATAGCCGATTTAACAAACAACTCAATGCCTTTTTGAGGTTTATGCGCATTCCGGTATTCGTCTATTGCTTTCAGGAACAGTTTATCGGCTTCTTTACTGTCTTTCGGCGATCTGGCTGCCTGTAAAACCAGGTCTTTATCGTAGATAGTCGCTTCGGTAAGAACAACTGTGCTGGTCTCCTCAGTTTTTGGTTTGAAGAACTGGCAACCGGAGATGAATAGAATGCAGGAGGCAAACAAAGGTAAAATTCGCATAATCTTATGATCTAAAACATAAAGATAATAATAAATATTACCGCCTCATCGTATAAAAAGGGCTGTCTCAAAAAGCAATTTCCCGGTGTTCTTATAACAAACCGCCCAGCATACCGCCTGCAGCATTCTTCATTTCCGCTTCCCAGGCATTTTCACCTTCTTTCAACGCCCTGTTTAAAGCGGTTAACAGCAGGTCTTCCAGTTCCTCTTTCTTATCAGGCGCCAAAAGATCTGCCGCAACGTCTATACTTTTTACCTGGCGATTGCCATCAACGGTTACTTTAACAGCGCCATTGCCTGCTTCCCCAGAAAGGGTTATACCAGCCAGTTTCTCTTTTCCTTCAGCTAACTTTTGTTTGATTTGTGATATCTTTCCAAATATATCGAACATAAATTCTTGATTTTAAAGATGGAAGGGCAAAGATAAGTTATTAGACAAGTTAGAGAAATTCTCTTTTATGCCTTTCCTGAAGTAACTTACTGTCCTAACGTTATCTTGACCATTAAATGGAAACAAAAGTTTGTATTATTGGCGCCGGCCCCGGCGGAACTACTGCCGCCCTGCAACTGGCACAGCTTGGAATCGAATGTATTATTGTAGATAAAGCCGTTTTTCCCAGGGATAAAGTCTGCGGCGACGGCCTTAGCGGAAAGGTTTTAACGCTGCTTGAAAGGATCGATCCGGAAATCGGGAAACGGTTGCAGCAAGCCATGTTTAAGACCGATAGCTGGGGCGTAACCTTTGTTGCTCCTAACCGTATCGGGATGGATATCCCCTACCGGCTTGGATATGAGAACAACAAAACCAACCCCCGGGGATTTGTATGCAAACGTATCGATTTCGATAACTTCCTGGTAGAAGAAGTAAAACGCCGGCCCGAGATCCGGTTGCTTGAAGGAGTGAATATCGATAAATACGAGCTTAAGGAAGATGGTTATTACCTCTCTGACAAGGAGAATAAGGTACAGATAAAAGCAAGTGTTGTTATTGTTGCCAATGGCGCCCATAGCGGGTTTACAAAAGACGTTGCCGGTATTAAAATGGAACCGCAGCATTATGTGGCTGGCATAAGGGCCTATTATAAAGGCGTTACAGGCATGCATCCTGATAACTTTATCGAATTGCATTTCCTGAAAAAAATGCTCCCCGGTTACATCTGGATCTTCCCTCTCCCAAATGGCGAAGCCAATGTTGGGGTAGGTTTGCTCAGTAACAACGCCCGCAATAGGAAGGTTAACCTGAAGCAGCTCATGCTGGATGTTATTGCAACAGATCCTGTCATGAAAGAACGCTTCAAAAACGCTGCGTTAACAGGCACGATCGACGGATACGGCCTTCCGTTGGGCAGCAAGAAAAGAAAACTGCATGGGGAAAGGTATATGCTCGTTGGAGATGCAGGATACCTGATAGATCCTTTTACCGGCGAAGGTATAGGCAACGCCCTTTACTCAGGCCGCATCGCCGCCCAGCAAGCTGCTGCTGCCATCGAAGCAAACGACTTCTCTGACGCTTTCTTTGAAAAATACGATCATGAAGTTTACCGCATCCTCGGCCCGGAGCTTCAACTCAGCACCAAGTTGCAGAAGCTTGTTAAATACCCGTGGTTATTCAACACGCTGATGAAAGTTGGTACACGCAACCAGCAGATCAGGGACCTGATGTCGTGCATGTTCCATGAGGTCGACCTCCGGAAAAAGCTTAGCCAGCCAATGTTCTATATCAAATTATTATTTAACAGATAACGCCAATGAACCGTTTTAAACGCTTTTTATTATTTAGTTTATTACTTCCGGTTACCATGCATGCACAACAATCTCCAACCACTTTAAACCTGGATATTGCCAATAAACTGGCTGCACTGCCATTAAAATGCCTGGAACTCGAATTTCCATATAAAACAGGAATTGTCTTTACCGACAGCTCTTTGCTGGGAGCGCCTAAGAACTATCACCCCGCCTTCTATGGCTGTTTCGACTGGCATAGCAGCGTTCACGGGCACTGGATGCTGGTGCGTCTTTTAAAGATCTATCCCAATCTTAACAGGGCAGAGGAGATCAGGGCAAAACTCGCACAACATCTTTCCGCCGAAAACATCAAAATAGAACAACAACTTTTTAAGAACGCGGACAACAAAAGCTTCGAGCGTATTTACGGCTGGAGCTGGCTGCTGCAACTGCAAAGCGAATTAAAAAGCTGGAACGACCCGCTGGGAAAATCACTCAGCGAAAACCTGCAACCGCTGGCTTCACAATTCTCGTCAGCTTATATCCAGTTCCTGGATAAACTGGTTTACCCTATCAGGGTTGGAGAACATACCAACCTGGCCTTTGGATTATGCCTGGCATGGGATTATGCACAGCAATGCAACGATGAAGCGCTGAAGAAAGCTATTCATGATGCGGCTATCCGGTTTTACAGTAAAGACAAAAATGCCCCTGTTACCTACGAACCGGGAGGCTATGATTTTCTTTCTCCAAGCCTGGAGGAAGCAGACCTGATGCGCAGGGTGCTTCCGGCTGCCGAATACCGCCAGTGGCTCTACCAGTTCTTACCCGGCCTGTTCGAAAAAGATATTAAGATCTTTAACGTGGCAACAGTTAAAGACAGAACCGACGGCAAACTTGTACACCTGGACGGTTTGAACTTAAGCAGAACATGGTGCCTGGAAGGAATCGCAAAAGCCGCCGGCAAAAACCAGGAAGCAATACTGGCCTTAGCTCATAAACACAGGGAAGCCGGTCTGCAACAGATCTTCAGCGGCAGCTACGCCGGCGAACACTGGCTGGCTTCCTTCGCCGTATATATGTTAACTGTAGAAAAACAACCTTAATTTAGAGTTCTGCTCTCCCGGCTCAACCGGGAGAGTATAACTTATGTAATATGTATCGCCCTATCACCATAGTGACATTGAGAACAATATTTTTAATGCTCCTGGCATTCATATCGTTCCCTGTCAGCGCACAAAAAGTAAATATCGGCCCCGCCCCCAACTGGCTGGTTGAATATAAACCAGACCTCTCCAAGAAACCTAATATCAAAAATATTAGCGACGGCTATTATTTGCTATTGCTGGAAGAACAAAGAGATGAAGAGAAGCACGCTACCTATTATCATTACATCAGGCAGATCGTTTCAGAAACAGGCATACAAAATGGTTCGGAAATCTCCGTAGACTACGACCCACAGTACGAAAAACTCGTATTTCACAGTATCCTCATCCATAGAGACGGCCAGGTTATCAATCGCCTCGCCTCATCTTCCTTCAAACAGCTCCAGAAAGAACAGGACCTCTCCAGGTTTATATATAGCGGCATCTATACTGCCTATTCCATTTTAGAAGACATCAGGAAAGGAGACCAGATAGAGTATTCCTATTCCATAATTGGCGATAACCCCATCTTCAATGGCAAAACAGACCATCGTATCTATTTCGTTGCCTATGAACCTATCCTAAACTATTACAAGAACCTGATCATCCCCGCCGGCAGGAATATCAGCTTCAAAAAATTCAACAAGGCCAGCGACCCCGTAAAGAGAATGATCAACAACCGCACAGTATACGAATGGAACAGTGTAAGCATAAGAGAACCGGAGAATTACAGCTATCTGCCATCCTGGTACAATTCCTATAATTATATACAGGTCAGCGAATATCAAAACTGGCAGGAGGTTGCCAGGTGGGCAGAAAAAGTGAACAGCAATTATACGCCCGGCCCCCTGTTGCTGCAAAAGATCAGTACACTTAAACAAGCCGCTAAAGGAGATACGGCAAAATATCTCCTGCAAGCACTCCGCTTTGTACAAGATGATATCAGGTATATGGGGATAGAAATGGGTGAATATTCTCACAAACCAAATTCCCCGGATAAAGTGCTCACTCAGCGCTTCGGCGATTGTAAAGACAAAGCCCTGCTGCTTTGCACCATGTTAAGGCACTATGGTATTAACGCGAGAATAGCCTATGTAAACACCGAAGCAAAAGGAAAGGTAAAAGAAATGTTGCCCGGGCCCGGCGCTTTTAACCATGTTATTGTACAGGTGAATTTCCGGAACAAGGTATATTGGCTGGATGGCACTGTCAGTTTGCAGCGCGGGTCCCTGGACGATCTGTGTGAACCAGACTTCCAGGTGGCCCTGGTAGCTTCCGATACCACTACCCGGCTAACTCCTATTGTTATTACCAATCGCGGAAGTGTTAATATTAAAGAGACTTTCACGCTGCCTGATCAACAGTATAAAGAGGGCCACCTCGCTGTAGTTACAGATTTCAACAAACAAAACGCCGACGATCAACGCGCAGAACTGGCCGGCGTCAGTGTAGAAAGTAAAGACGAATCTTTCCTGAACTATTACCAGAAATTATACGGAGATGTGAAGATCAAGGATTCTCTTACTATCCAGGATACCGTAGGACAAAAGAATACGCTGCGCATCACCGAAAGCTATACTATCAACAACCCATGGAAGCGCGACAGTACAACAGGAAAACTACTGTTCACTGTTACCGCTCAATCGTTCTACGATATATTATCGAACATCTCCAGGGCAGACCGCCAGGTGCCGGTAACACTTCGCTTTCCGTACACCCTTAACTACAAGATAGTTGTAAATACGCCCATCGACTGGACGATCGATGAGTCGCCGGTTCATATCCAAACCGATTATTACGTCTTCGATTATACGATAGAAAAGAACAAACAGCAGTTCACGCTTAACTATCATTACGAAACATTAAGCGATCATATTCCCCTTGCATTTATTCCTACTTATTTTGGAGACCTGAAACGAATGAAGGAGCTCAGTTCTATGGATCTTTCCTGGAACCCGCTGCTGTCGGGAAGTACAGGCAACAGTGGAAAGCCGAACTGGTTGGCGATAGTACTTGCTTTGTTCTTCCTTGGCGCATTCACCTGTGGAGCTATGCTATACTACCAGCGTTCGGTTATGCCGGCGCATCAACCTGCAGAGCCGGTGCAGATTGGAGGCGGACTTGCGCTGCTGGCAATAGGGTTAGTATTTTCACCACTGATGGAGATCAGCCAGTTTTTCAAACTTCCGGCATTCAGCTACGACAGATGGGTAAATATCCAGGCTTTGAATACGGGTATCAATATCACGCTTCTGCAATTGTTCCTCATCCTGGAAATGATGGTGCATGCCTTTTTACTGGCAGGAAGCATACTGCTGGCAGTACTGTTCTTCAACCGCCGCGATACATTCCCTTTTACGCTGGCAACCTATTATTTTATCACCGCTATTTTCATTTTCGTGGATAACAAGCTGGCCGCATATCTTTTTAAACCAACGGAGGTCAATGCGCTTAGCACGTATTATATCCTTATCCCGCTGGTTAAAATGGCAATATGGATACCATATATCCGCTTGTCGGAAAGAGGCAGGTCTACCTTTGTTATACCCTACCGGCGACCGGATAACAACGGCTAGTTGTTTACATATTTCTTTACGGTGAGCCAGTTAACCAGGTATACCAGCAGCATGATCAGCACTATTGCCGCAAATACGCCAACTCCCGGCCAGGGGTCTACCAGCATCTGGTGCCTGGATAATGCGATGGAGGCTGCATACTGGCAGGCTGCTACCAACACCAATGATACTATACCTATTATTACATAAAGAGGAACGAATTGCTTCAGCAGGTAGCGTTGCAGTTGTTGGGGCGCCGCTCCCAGCGTTACCAGCAATTGTATCTCTTCTTTTGAACCAGCTATCACCAACTGTATAAACATGCTGAAAACCAGCAGGGCAAAGAAAAGCAGCACAAGTCCGAAAAATCCAACCACGGATACAATGGTTTGAACGATCACCCTGGTTTTGCTGAATTTCAGTTTATCCAGGTTTGTCGTATAGCCATTATCGTTTAAAAACTTAACCAGCTTAGGGTTAGATGGATCGGGGGTTTTCACGATCACCCTTGTGGTGCCGGCCGCCTGTCCTGCGCCATACTTCTGATTAGCCCAGTTCATAAAACTGGCCGGTACCAGGAAGGAAGATATGCGGTCAGAAAACCCGACGATACGGCCAATATAGGAATCGGAACGCCCGTTGCCTGAAATATTTACCTGCAGTGGCAGCGCTTTCACTGTTTCCTGTGAGATCTGCGGGAGGTCCTGGCTCAGGGAAAAGCCGAAGTTGTAGAGGTTAAGGAAGTCGTTAGGCAAGATGATCGGTATAGTATTGTTTCCCGGTTCCCATTTCCAGTCCTCGCTCTTCACATCCAAAAAACTATCCGGCACCGCTTCAAAGAACATATCGGTAGCAAAATGCAGGTCGCCGGGCGCCTGGGCCACTACTTTAAACTGGCTGGGAGTTACTACGCCAAAAGACTGAACAAACGGTTGTTTGCTGATCTGTTCAATCTCTTCTTTGGAAAAAGCGCTCTTATTGGCCTGCCCCATCATTGCGTTGGTGATCTGTTTATTGATCACCAGGAAATCGGCTGTTTCGTTCTGATTCTGTGCACCATACAACAGCTGGTTAAAATCTGTGTACGTCTGTATAGCTACCAGGATCAATACCATCGCGATTCCCAGCCCAATTGCAGCCATAACAAACCGGGACCTGGCAACGCCTGTTTTGATTATCTTTCTGAGTAAACGAAAAAACTCTCGCATGCTACAATTTCATTAAAGTTGAAGTTTTACATCATAGGCAAAATGCTGATCATCGTCCAGGTCGGTCAATATAAAACCGGCTTGCCGGGACTTGCATTCTTCGGCTATCAGTTCGGCAGCCAGGCGGGCGTTTTCTGCATCCAGGTGGCTGAACGGTTCGTCCATTAACAGCCATTTGAAAGGCTGTGACAGTGCGCGGATAATAGCGATCCTTTGTCTTTCCCCATACGAGAGGGTTTTGCCGGATTGCTGCAAAACATGCGTAACATTCAGCCTTGCCGCCATTTCCTTCACTTTATCGGCGGAGCAGTATGGCTGCGGTATCATAACCCTTTTCAGTTCTATATTCTCGCTGGCCGACAGTTGCCCGAATAACCTCAAATCCTGGAATATGATGCTGATGTGCTGCTGGCGGATACCGGCTATTTCATTCTTTGAATGATCCGGCCACGGTTTGTTATCAACACGTATCTGTCCTGTATAATCGAAGCGGATGTTATAGAGATAATGGATCAAAGTAGTTTTCCCGGAGCCGGATGGAGCTTTGATTTTCACAAATGTGCCGGGCCTGAAAGTAACTTCTTCATTCCAGATATCCGATTTCCTTTGCGATAATTTATCCCGCAGTGGAATTGGCATTAACTGACTGAGTTGGATCTCCATATGCACAAAAAAATTACGAATTACAGTGTTGTAAAGTAATCTTTTTCAACAACACTATAATTCGTAATTATTATTGGTAAGAAACTATGATTATTGAGCTGTCTGAACTGAGTCAGTAGGCTCAGCAGCTACGGCAGAATCAACCGCCTGGTTTGCTTTATCTTGTTTTGCTTTTATTACCTTGGCCGCTTCTGTGCTGAAATTAACTATCTGAACAAGGCTATTTTGCTCTTTATTCTTGAAGTTAACGATCAATTCACCATGCTGCCTGTCGTTGCCGCTCATTTTATTGCTGAAATAAGCATCCTGGAACAGTACTTTAATTTTAGCCAGCAGCGGTTTTGTATCGCTGTCCAGTTCCGAATCCGGAATGCTGCCGATGATTTTTTCCAGGTTTACGTACCCGCTCATCATGTTGCCTTTCAGTTTACCTTCTACGCCTTCCGGTAATTTAATGTTTCCGTTGCCGGCCAGGTAAGCTTGCAGCAGGGCGCTGTCTGAACCCAGGGTAATGTATTTGTCGGTGATGGATACCGGCGGAACGGTAGCAGCCATCATTGGATTAGTGATCACGTAGTGATCGCCTTCTTTGGTGAATGTCTGCTTCATCATAGGAGAAGCCATAATCTTCTCGAAGGCTTCTTTTTTACCTACTTTAATAGTGAAGATCCATTTAGCAGATGGCTTTTCGGAGAAGTTGCCCGGCATGTTCTGTGATTCCTGTTTAGTAACAGCGAAATCAGAAGCCACATAAGCCAATTGGCCTTCGAAAGCATCCAGGATATCGTCGAGGGTTACGCCGGATTGTGCAAGACCCATGTTTGCCATACCGTCAAGGCTCATCAGTTTAATGATGTCTCCCAGCATGTGGAAATCGAAAGCATAAGCTATAACGGCGGATACATTATCGCCAGGATATTTTTTCACCAGGCTGTAGTCGATCTCTTTGCTGCCGTATTTTTTGAAGATCTCTTTCAGCTCCTTACCCAGGTAACTGTCTCCTTCCATTACAACCTTACCGTTTTCGAAATTGATGGTAGCTACATAGTAGGTTCCTTCTATCAGTTTCTTTACGTTAACCGGTACCATGGCCATTGTCTGGCTGTTGTAGAACACTTCAGGATTTGCGTAGATGCCTGCATCGGCGTTTTCTTTCAGCAGTTTGTTGAATGGCTCAACAGAGGCGGCTGATTCTTCTTTTTTCAGGTGGAAGAGGCGATCCAGTTCAGCGACCCATGGCCCTTCAGCATCGGTTTGCGTTAAGGCAGCAGGGGTTGCAACAGCAGAATCAACTGCTTCTTCATCTGGCGCCGGAATGCCGGGTTGACCAGGGGCATATTTCTTTAATTTGTCGGTATCTATGCCTTTGATAAGGATCAGGGTGGATTTTGTCCAGCCGACGATGCATTGATCATCAGCTTTCCAGTAATATTTGAAATCATTTTTTGTCTGGATATTGGCAGCATTGTCTTCTTTTTTCACGAAGGCTTCAAATTTAGCTGCATCTTTCAGACTGGCGGTTACGCTTACGTATTGATCAAGACCTTGAGGGGCAACTACTGACAGGAAAAAGTGGCTTTGCATGTCCACACCTGAATTTTCGGCGTCTTTCCAGGCTTTAGCGACGTCGCTGGTATCTTTTGATTGTACAGCTTCAAACAACTTGTCCATGGTTATACCATTGGTAACCAGCTTGGTGGTCAGTTGTTTAGCATTGAGTTCAAGTACTATCCCTGCAGTTTTAGGGATAAATCTACTCTCTTCCGGGGCTTTAGAACAGGCAGATAAAATAACCGCTGCAGACAGAGCGGTTAACAAAACTTTGGAAATTGATTTCATCATACAGAATTAAATTATTGATTAGAATCGGTACTTCTACCCATTCGACACTCCCACTATCGTGGTATTTCAATCGTGCAAAAGTACGTATATTTTTGTAGCTTATATGTCCCGTATTTTTTTCCCGATGCCATAATACAATATTTCGGTACTATTTATGTTTATACCTTAAAGACTATTACTATCGCTATGAAACTAACAACTAAAACCATAGAAAAACCATTATGTTCCTGATCATGCTACAGTATATACGGCCAGTAGCGGCTGTAGAGCACTATATGGAGGCGCATACCGCCTTTTTGCAGAAGCACTTCGAGAGCGGCCGATTTATCTTATCAGGTCGAAGAAAGCCTAAATCCGGTTCTGTCATCCTTTGTAATGCTTCCAGCAGGAAAGAAGTAGAAGAGATTATGAGTGAAGATCCGTTGGAAAAATATCAATTGGCGATGTACGAGATCATTGAGTTTGAACCAACGAGGTACCCGGTCAAATCTGAAAAATAAGCACTCTACTGTATTTCCAGGCCAACTAACTATTTCTACCACTGTTTTTTCCCGCTGCTAATTCATAAAATAGATCACTTTAGTAAGCCATTTGCTGCTATCCTTTTCTTTTTGGGGGTCTGTCACATACATTTCTATTGCAGGAGGCACTATTTTTCTGTTTTTATCTTTGATGAAGTTGCGCACGGCTACATGTGCGTTCGCTATTTTCGTGTATGGACCGTAGTAATCGGCATATGCAGCCCTGGCTGAAGGGAGTGTAATTATTTCGAATCCTCCTGCCGCTTTGCTTCCTTCAGGCACAGGTATGGCCGAAGCCATATCCGTTTTCCTGCCGGCGGTATCCCACGAAAAAAACAGGCTGCAAGGCACGCCCGGTTGCAGTTTTGCCGCCTGAGCCCGCTGGCTTAAAGTTTCCATGCTCTTCCTGTAATAGTCGGTTATCCTACTTAAAGGGACTGTTTTTCTTATGGCAGCATAGGTAGTAGCAGGATAATCCATTTCTTTTACAGATACGTCTACTCCGTCTGGCGTCCCGGGCCCTTTCGCTTCTGCTTCCGCCATGCTTTTGAGGTTATTCAGCCCCTGGTCGAAATCCTTTTCCAGCGCTCCTTTCATAAAAAGGATCAGGATATTGTACGGGCGGTCGTAATGGGTTGTAAAAGCCCAGACAACTTTTGTTTTGCCTGCTGCTTCCGACAAACGAAAAGACACGTCAGATTCCGCAGCAACCGGCTTGATGAAAGTCAGTTTCTGTACAATTGATTGATATGGAATTAGTTCCAGGTGCTGAAGTTTTCCGTCTCCTATTTTTTTACCGTGCCAGTTATCAACTGCGCCTACAGTGCCATCATCCCCGTTAATGGTGAATTCCGCCGAGGGATCCATTTGCTTCCAGGTGTTCCATTTATTGAACTTCTCGAACTTAACGATATCATTCCATACAATGGTTGCGGGGGCATCGATCTCCGTGGTACGCTCCACATGCAGGTTGGTTGGCGCAGCTAAAATCAATACTATAACTATGAAGAGAACTATTCCTATTATCCAGGCAAGCGTTTTTAATACTTTCATGACTGTGGGGCATTATGATAATAAATTTACGCTTTTTATTGGTCAAACCCTCACAGTGTGTTGGCAATCAGTCGGCAAATCAGGTTGGCTATTGCATGTCCTTTTCTTGATTTTCGTTGTTTTTTTGCTGGTATTGCTGATCCTTGTCTTTGGCAGCTTCAAAGTCCATGATTACTGAGTTGATACAATACCGTAATCCTGTTGGCGGCGGTCCGTCATCAAATACGTGGCCCAAATGTGCATTACATCTTCCGCAAAGCACTTCTGTACGGTGCATTCCGTGGCTGTTGTCCGGGGCATAGATCACACTTGATTTGTGTAAAGGCTGAAAGAAGCTTGGCCAGCCGCAACTGCTCTCGAATTTAGTGTCTGACTCAAATAATGGATTCCCGCAAGCAGCGCAATAATAGGTTCCCTTTTCCTTGTTGTTCCAATATTTTCCTGTGAACGCCCATTCTGTACCTTTCTCTCTTGCAATGTGATAAACCTCTTTGGGAAGCAATTTTTTCCACTCCTCGTCCGACAACCTCACTTTGTTGGCATCTGTTCGGGAGTATATATCTCCCTTCTTTTTTTCATCTTCCATTGAATTTTGTTTTCACCGATTTTTCATGGTAATAAAGTTGGTATCTGTTTCTATATCTGTCATGACAGTCAAAATTATCGGATTCGGTTCCTACATATGGATAATTTTGATTCGTTAACTTCTAATTAACACTATCGTTGTATTATTTCGTTGGCCAGGTGTATCTTTTTTCACATATTTAAAATACGTATGAATATGCTTCACGGATTGTTATTTACTGCAAATCAGGGACGTAATTAACAAAACACGTTGATTTTTTGTTTAAAACTCCCTGATAATCATCAGCGAGCAACTGCATATAAATTGTTAACTTTACCGCAAAAGGCTAATAAGTGGCGGATATCATCAATTTATTACCAGATAACATAGCGAACCAGATAGCTGCAGGTGAAGTAATCCAAAGGCCTGCGTCGGCAGTGAAAGAATTACTGGAAAATGCGGTAGATGCCGGTGCAACCGAAATTCAACTGATTATTAAAGATGCCGGTAAAGAACTTGTACAGGTAATCGATAATGGGGGCGGAATGAGCGAAACAGATGCAAGAATGTGTTTTGAACGCCATGCTACCTCCAAAATAAAATCTATAGAAGATCTGTTCCAGATCACCACAATGGGTTTCAGAGGCGAAGCACTCGCCTCTATTGCTGCCGTTTCCCAGGTAGAACTGAAAACCCGCAAAAAAGGAACCGATATCGGCACCTACGTGGAAATCGACAACAGCTTCGTAAAAAAGCAGGAACCCTGCCAAACTGCCGAAGGCACCAGTATCGCCATGAAGAACCTGTTCTTCAACGTACCCGCCAGACGCAACTTCCTCAAAAGCAATACCGCCGAAATGAGGCATATCGTGGATGAATTCATCCGCGTGGCAATGGCATTCCCTCAACTCCAGTTTTCACTGACCAGCAACAACCAACAGATCTTCTACCTCGAAAAAGGTTCCCTCAAACAAAGGATCGTTGCCATCCTGGGCCAGCATTATAACGCCAAACTGGTAAGCGTAAAGGAAACTACCGACTACATGAACGTTTACGGATTCGTTGGTAAACCCGAAACAGCCAAAAAAACCAGGGGCGATCAATTCTTCTTCGTCAATAACCGTTTCATCAAGAGCTCCTATCTGAACCATGCTGTCATGAACGCATTCGCCGACATCATCCCAACAGATAGTTTCCCGCTCTATGTACTGTTTATCGACGTAAACCCGGAACATGTCGACATCAACGTTCATCCTACCAAACAAGAGATCAAGTTCGATGACGAAAAACTGATGTACGCCTTTATCCAATCTGCCGTTAAACACTCACTGGCTCAATTCAGCGTTACCGCAACCCTGGATTTTGACCTGGACCCCAACATCCAGGCCCTCGACGCCGTAAGCAAACCATTTACAGCCGAACAACAAAGAGAATCTACCAACAGCCCGCTATATAAATCGTTCACCCAGGCCAACCAGGCCCACATGATCGA
The DNA here is from genome assembly GCF_900107795.1 of Chitinophaga terrae (ex Kim and Jung 2007). GTDB lineage: Bacteria > Bacteroidota > Bacteroidia > Chitinophagales > Chitinophagaceae > Chitinophaga > Chitinophaga terrae. Next base: position 106,367 of record NZ_FNRL01000017.1, on the reverse strand, counting down.
TAAAAGCAGCAGCAGCAGTAACCTGAAACACTGGAAAGACCTCTACGAGAGCGCCTCCTCCAACAACGAAAGTTATGTTACCATCTCTCCTGTCATCCCCGACGATGACGACGACGAAGACGATAACACCCAAACAACCCAGCCGCAGGCCACTGCCTCTGTAATTGATGAACGCTGGCAAGATACCGCCAACGATCAGAAAGTACCCGTACAGGTACATCAACAATATATTCTTTCCCAGATCAAATCAGGCTTCATCCTGATAGATCAACAGGCCGCTCACGAAAGGATCCTGTATGAACGCTATCAACGCGCCCTCCAGGAAATGCCTATTTCAACCCAGCAAAGCCTGTTCCCTCAAACCTTGCAGTTACCGCCCGCAGATGCAGCCATCATCAACGAAATGCTGCCAGACCTGCAAACGCTCGGGTACGACCTGGAACCTTTCGGCAACAACACGTTTGTTGTAAGAGGCACCCCGGCCGATATCCGCAACGGCAACGACCAGGCTACCATAGAAAACCTCCTGGAACAGTTCAAGCACTTCAGCGCTGAACTGAAAGTAAACCGCCGCGAACAACTGATAAGGTCAATGGCCCGCAACAACGCTATCCCCGCCGGCAAGATCCTCTCCGCCCGCGAGATGCAAAATATTATAGATGAACTCTTTGCCTGCAGCATGCCTAACGTAGCGCCAGGAGGTAAATTCACTTTTATCTCCTTCAAGCTGACAGACCTGGCAAGGATGTTTGAAAGAGGAAACTAATAACGCAAAGCCCTGGTTAATCAGGGCTTTGTTTTTATTAACTCATACAATTGCTTATATCTCCTGAAATTTTCCCGGTATAACTCCTTATGCTTCAGATCAGGATAATAAACTTTTAACGGTTCCTGTACCTCCCAATGTCCTGTCTCCCATCCTAATACCTTCGCCGCCAGCAATATAGCTCCTTCTGCAGATGCATCGCCCGATTGAAGACAATACATTTCCTGTTCAAATATATTCGCCAGCAGCTGGATCCAACCAGGCGTACTGGTAAATCCTCCGCTCACAGATACTTTATTAACCGGCCCAATGGTCTCTGTCAACGCTTCCCTGATGCTCAACAAAGCAAAGCAAATTCCTTCTATTGCCGCCCTTATAAAATGCCTGTTATCATGGTATTGACGGATGCCTATAAATGAGGCAGATGCACTGCTGTCCCAGATAGGCGCCCTTTCTCCAAATAAATAGGGCAGGCAGATAAGATGGTCCGGCTCCGTTTCCAGGGCCGCCTGCACCAATTCCCCCAGCTGCTGAACAGGCAGGCGGAATAACTGCTCAACCATCCATTGTATCACCACTCCTCCATTGTTTGTGGCTCCCCCACTGATGTACACATCATCTGTCAGCAGGTAAGTGAACAGTCTTTGCCGCTCATCTACCTTCGCCGAACTTCCTGCCATCCGCATAGCCCCGCTGGTGCCTATGGTCAGCGTAGCATGCCCCGGGTCCATCGCCCGGCTTCCCAGTTGAGCCAGGCAACCATCGCTTCCACCGATAATAATTGGAGTAGCAGCCGGGATACCCAGTTCCACGGCTCTTTCAGGCAAAATACCGGGGAACAGGTGATCTGCGCTTACAGGCCTGGGCAACTGCCCGGCCTTTACCCCGGCCATTTTCAAGGCCGTTTCGTTCCATTTAAGGGCATGAATGTCAAACATCCCCGTTGCCGAGGCAATAGAGTGATCAACATAGTATTCGCCTAAAAGATGGTACAGTATATATTCCTTAATCCCCGGGAACATGGCCGACCGGCTAAAAATACCCGGTTGTTCTTCCTTCAGCCAGCAAAGCTTAGGCAGTGGCGACATGGCATGGATCGGCGTACCTGTTTGCCGGTAGATCTGGCTGCCCTCCGGCGACGCTTTGATCCTGTCGGCACAGGACTCGCTCCTGTTGTCGGCCCAGATGATCAGGGGAGTTAAAGGCTTCCCACCGGCGTCTAAAGCCATAATGCTGTGCATTGCGCTGCTGAACGAAATAGCCGCTGGCGGCCCTTCCATCTCTTCAACCGCCCGGCTGATGCCCTGCTTTACCGCCGCCAGGATCAGGTCCGGGTCCTGCTCACTATACCCGGGCAATGGTTGTTCTATGGGATAAGATTGCTGAAATACCATTTTTGTAACACCGTCTGTTCGGCGCACAATCGATTTTGTACTGCTGGTCCCAATATCCAGACCAATAATATAGTCCTTATTTACACTCATATAAAAAACCTTCCCATTTTCACATTTAATTTATAGATTTAAAACTGGTGTTGTTACTAAATGTCAAAAAATTTCCACGCACATGGCTTTCGAAATCAAAAAACAGGGAAAGGCTTATGATGTTTGTATTGTTGGTTCCGGCGCCGGTGGCGGCATGGCCGCGAAAATACTTTCAGAAGCAGGCTTGAAAGTAGCTTTACTGGAGGCAGGACCAAAGTATGATCCGGCAGATCCTGAGCAGGCCACTCAACTGAAGTGGTCTTACGATTCGCCCAGAAGAGGCGCTAGCAGTACCCGTCCATTCGGCGACTTTGACGCCGCCTATGGTGGATGGCAGATAGATGGAGAGCCATATACAAAGAAAAATGGTACGCAATTCGACTGGTTCCGTTCCCGCATGCTGGGCGGCAGAACTAATCACTGGGGACGCATTTCTCTTCGTTTTGGCCCCAGGGACTTTAAACACAAAAGTTACGACGGACTCGGAGACGACTGGCCTATCAGCTATGAAGAAGTAGCGCCGTTCTACGATCGCGTGGACAAAATGATCGGCGTTTTCGGTACTAAAGAGAACCTGCCGAATGAACCGGACGGATTCTTTCTTCCTCCTCCGAAACCGAGAATGCATGAGTTGATGATCAAAAAGGCAGGCGATAAACTGAACATCCCTGTTATTCCTTCCCGTCTTTCTATCCTTACACGGAGTGTGAACAAAGACAGAAGCCCATGCTTTTATTGCAGCCAATGCAACCGCGGTTGTACCGTGTATGGCGACTTCTCTTCTTCCTCCGTACTGGTTAAACCTGCCATGAAAAGCGGGCATGTCGACCTTTACGACAATGCAATGGTAAGAGAAGTATTGACAGACGATACGGGTAAAGCAACAGGCGTCGCATATATAGACAAAACAGACCTTCAGGAATATTCGGTAAATGCCCGGGTAGTTGTGCTGGCAGCCAGCGCGTGTGAATCTGCCAGGTTGCTGCTCAATTCAAAATCAGCCAAACACCCGAATGGATTAGCTAATTCCAGCGGGGTTGTTGGTAAATACCTGCATGATTCTACAGGATCATCGAGAGGCGGGTTTCTGCCTATGCTCATGGACCGCAAACGCTATAATGAAGATGGCGTAGGCGGGATGCACGTTTACATCCCATGGTGGCTCGACAATAAAAAACTGGATTTTGCCCGCGGGTATCATATTGAACTGGGCGGCGGTATGCATATGCCAACCTATGGTTATGGTTTTGGCATTCATACCCTGAATGGCAGAATTCCCGGTAAAGATGGTAAAACCAAACCAGCCGGCGGATATGGCGCTTCCCTGAAAGACGATTACCGTCGTTTCTATGGCGCCTATATCGGGTTTGCAGGAAGAGGCGAATGCATAGCCAGGGAAGATAATTATTGCGAGATAGACCCTAACGTGGTAGACAAGTTCGGTATCCCGGTATTAAGATTCAATTATACCTGGAGCGAGCATGAGATCAAACAGGCAAAACACATGCAGGATACCTTCGAAGAACTGATCCATGCAATGGGCGGTATTCCTTTGGGTACAAAAGCAGGCCCTGAAACCAATTACGGCCTGGAAAACCCGGGACGTATCATCCACGAAGTAGGAACAACAAGAATGGGAGATGATCCTAAAACTTCTGTACTGAATAAATATAACCAGGCGCATGAAGTGAAGAATCTCTTTGTAGTGGATGGAGGAGCATTTGTTTCGCAGGCGGATAAAAATCCTACCTGGACCATTCTTGCCCTTTCAATGAGAGCATCTGAGTATATTATAGATCAGTTGAAAAAACAGAATATCTAAAATTATGGATAGAAGAGAATCCCTCAAAGCCCTGGCGCTGGGAACTTTATCTGTAGGCACTATTATCTCCGCCACAGGATGCGAAGATAAAAAAGGCGAAAGCGGCTCCAAAGACAAAGCCGGCGACATGCCCGGTTACGGGCGGACCGCTGATGAAGTAAAAAGAGACAAGGCGCTTATGGGCGAACCTTTTTTTACAGCTGCCGAAATGAAAACTATCACCGTGCTGGCAGATATGATCATCCCGAAAGATGAGCATTCAGGCAGCGCATCTGATGCCAAAGTGCCGGAGTTTATAGGATTTATTGTGAAAGACATTCCCGATCACCAGCTTCCGATGAGAGGAGGCTTGAAGTGGCTGGATACCCAATGTCTGAAAAGATATAATGCAGCATTCGTTGATTGCAGTGAACAACAACGTAAAGAAATGCTGGATCTTATCGCCTACCCTGAAACTGCCCTGCCTGAAAACAGCCAGGGTGTTGCTTTTTTCAACAGGATGCGCGATCTGACCGCTACCGGTTTCTTTACCAGTAAAATGGGAATTAAAGACCTGGGCTACGTAGGTAATACGCCAAACGAATGGGATGGAGTACCCGCCGATGTATTGCAACAGTATGGCTACTCTTACGACGAAAAAACATTGGCTACCTGCCTGAAAATCGAAGACAGGGGCAAGCTGATGACCTGGGATTAAAAACAACGAGCCAACATTTATTAACTATAATTAAATCCAGAAAACTTAACATCAATGATTCCAGAAAAAAAGAATGAGGGAGAAAACAGCGTTTCCCGCAGATCATTCCTGAGAAACAGTGCACTTGCTGCTGCAGGTTTCATGATAGTTCCACGTCATGTATTGGGAGGTAAAGGATATGTGGCACCTAGCGACCGCTTAAGAGTAGCAGGTATAGGTGTCGGTGGTAAAGGATTTAGCGATATCTCCGAATTTACTAAAGGACCTGCTGATATAGCATTCCTTTGCGACGTTGACAAACGCCGGGCTGCCGAAGCGGTTAAAAAATTCCCTAATGCAAAGTTTTATACAGACTTCAGGGAAATGTTCGACAAAGAACATAAGAACTTCGACGCAGTATCTGTATCTACACCGGATCATACTCACGCTGTAGCTGCAATGGGCGCTATGCAGCTGAACAAACATGTATACGTACAAAAACCCCTGACCCACGATATCTGGGAAGCGCGTATGCTCACCCAGGGCGCTCAAAGGTATAAAGTAGTAAGCCAGATGGGTAACCAGGGAGCATCAGGCGATGGCGTACGCCAGCTGATGGAATGGTACAATGCCGGTACGATCGGCGATGTACATACCGTATACTGCTGGACCGACAGACCGGTATGGCCTCAGGGTATCCAGTGGCCTACAACCCGCGCAGAAGTTCCCCAGGAACTGGATTGGGACCTGTGGTTAGGTACCGCTCCTAAAAAAGATTATGTAGATAACCTGGTTCCATTCAACTGGCGTGGTTGGTGGGATTATGGTACCGGCGCGATCGGCGATATGGGATGCCACATCATTGAACCTCCTTTCCGCGTATTGGGCCTTGGCTATCCGACTTCTGTTGAGTGTAGCGTAGGTAGCGTTTACGTTGGTGAATTCACCCGCGGATACTTCCCTGAAAGCTGCCCTCCTTCTTCTCACGTAATCATGAAATTCCCTGGTAAAAACGGTAAAGAAGTAACCTTGCACTGGATGGATGGCGGTATTCAGCCTGAGCGTCCGGACGAACTGGGACCAAACGAAACATTTGGCGACGGTGGTAACGGCGCCCTCTTTATTGGTACAAAAGGTAAAATGATGTGCGGTACTTACGGTATGAACCCGCAACTGCTGCCTACTTCACGCACCAAGGAAGTTAAAGTGCCAAAAACTATCGCCCGTGTACCGGAAGGACACTACGTTCAGTGGGTTAACGCTGCTATCGCCGGTTACGGAAGTGCAAAACAAAAAGCACTGAGTTCACCATTCGATATCGCTGGTCCGCTGACCGAATCTATCCTCATGGCTAACCTGGCTATCCGCAGCTACGATATCCGTAAGGAAAAAGCAAATGGCAAATTCGACTATCCCGGACGTTACATTAAACTCCTGTGGGATGGTAAAAACATGAAGATCACGAACTTCGATGAAGCCAACCAGTTTGTTAAACGTAAATACCGCGACGGCTGGTCATTGGGCGTTTAATCTCACTGTTTATTTAAATAATTGGGGGCTGGCAGCATGTATACTGTCAGCCCCCAAACTTTTTATTACAGCCTATTTGTAATAAGACTGTTGTGCGAGGTTACCGTTCTTACGGATCTCGTTGGCCGGTATCGGCAGGAAGTATTTGCCTGCAGGGAAGGCGCGGTCCTGGATACTGTACGGACGGTAGGTGAACGGATGGCCAGGAATAAATGATCCCAGTACCTCTATTCCCAAAGCATTCTGGTTGAAAGCCACATCTGCATCTTTCCACCTGCGTGCATCAAAGAAACGGTGTTCTTCAAACGCCAGCTCATAACGTCTTTCATACTTCAGCACATCCATGAGCGCCTGGCCTGTAGCCGTTGTTGCAGGCATACCGGCGCGGGTACGCACCATATTCAGCTTGGCACGGCCATCTGCTTCAAATGCGCCTCCCAGTTTGATGCATGCTTCTGCATAGTTGAGCAGTATTTCGGCATACCGGAAGAATATCCAGTTCTGGTCTCCCCTGAAAAACTGTGCATCCAGGTTCTTATCCATGAACTTACGCAGGTAATAGCCGGAGAATGAACCATTCCAGTTTTCGATAGGCCCGTTACGGGTATCCAGGCCCCAGATACTGTCTTTACCATTGGTTGCTTCATATTTACCTGTCTGAATAACGCCTTTAGGATCGATCAGCGCAGCATCGGAAGGACGTGGTTTCCATTGAGCGCCATCATAAAGTATGGTTGCATAAAACCGCGGATCACGATTGGTATAAGGAGCTTTCGCCTGGTCAGGATTGCTCCAGGAGAATGGGCTACCATCCTTCATCTGGTAACCGGAAACGAAGTTCTCGATAGGTACGTTTCCTCCCCAGTTGTGATAACCGTTAGGGCCATTATACAGGTCGTGCGATGTACCCAGCAGCGCTTTATCGTACTGTTTAACAAAGATCAGCTCCTTGTGGTCTTTATCCAGGAAGATGCGGCTGTAGTTGTCTACCGGCGAAGAAGTAGGCTGGTAAAGCTCATACTGGTTCAGATCTATTATTGCTTTTGCGGCATCTTTGGCTGCCATTAACCTGGCTGTCTGACCAGTTCCACCTGTGTAACCCTGCAGGTCGTTTACCGCGTTGTTATAGGCATCGCTGGCTGCAAATAGCAGGATCCTTGACTTCAGCGCCATGGCCGCTCCGCGGGTTACGCGACCTTTATTGGCAACTGCTTCGTAGCCGGCAGGCAAATGAGCGGCTGCACTGTCGCATTCGTCGGAAATGAATTTGACGCAGTCTGCAAATGACGCTCTTTTTACGTTTAATATTTCCTGCTCATCTCCTTTAATGTTAAAGGTTTTGGTGATCAGAGGCACACCTCCGTAATATCTCACCAACAGGTGATAATACCACGCCCTCATAAAGTGTACTTCTCCGATCAGCCTTTCCCGTTGGCTTTGATCGGTAAACGTCACCCCGCCTATCCGTTCAAAGAACATGTTACAGTTGCGGATCCTTTTGTAGTGATCGTCCCAGCGGGCAAACTCGTCTAACCTGCCGATATCGTCGGGTGTTATATTTCCCTGTACTACCCTGGAAGTATTATAGTCGTGGATAAACCGGCTTTCATCGGTCATTGACGACAGCATTACTTCCCAGTACCCGGGACGCATCTGTACATAGAGGTCATTTACAAATGCCTGTACAAGTCCGACATCTTTCCAGACATCAGATTCTTCATATTCGTTCAATGGCTTTCTTTCCAGGAAGTCCTTATTACATGCAGTAGTAGCTGCACAGAAAAGAAAAGCGCCTGCTATATATTTAAATAAGTTCTTTTTCATGGCTCATTAATTAGAAGGTGACGTTTAATCCTACGTTGTAGATCTTGGTTTGCGGATAATACTGCCCGCTGCCGCTTGGCGCTTCCGGATCAAAGATCTTAACCTTGTCTATTGTCAGCAGGTTTTGTCCGCTTACATATACCCGCAGGTTTTGCAAGCGTACACGTTTACACACCCTTTCAGGAATGTTATACCCGAAGTCCAGCGTCTTTAAACGTACATAGTTGGTATTCCAGAACCAGAAAGTGTTCTGGCGGTTCACCCAGTACTCACGGTCACGGTCATACGCTCTTGGCCAGCTTGCATCGGTATTTTGCTCTGTCCACCTGTCTTGTACAAATGCCATCGGGAAGTTACCTATCAGGCCAGATTCTGTGCGCAGGTACTGGCTGGCGCCAGTTGCGCCCTGCCACAACATGGTGAAATCGAAATTTTTGTACTTAGCCGTAACCGTTAGACCGAATATCCAGGTTGGGTTCTCTGTCCTGTCTATCCTTACACGGTCCAGGTCATTGATGATCTTATCATCGTTAACATCTTCGAAAATAATATCGCCAGGTCTGGCTCCATCCACATGCGGCGTATTTTTAACCTGCTCGGCATCCTTGTAAATACCGATTGCACGGTAATAAAGCGGAGCGCCGATCTGCATGCCGGTAGACTGCTGCCATGCGGGTACTCCCGGCGTTTCATCCCAGAACAGGATCTTGTTCTTCGCATGGGTCATTGTTCCTATCACTTCGTAATGGAACTTCTTGATATCGTTCTTATGACTTAATACCAGTTCAAATCCTTTGTTCTCAACCCGGCCTATATTTTCCTGGGGCAGCGTCATCCCGGTATAACCAGGCATGGACAGGCTGCGGCTAACAAGGATGTTGGAACGTTTTGTATAAAAATAGTCGCCTTCAAAAGCGAGTTTATCGCCCAGCAGTTTAGCTTCGATACCTATATCGTAGTTGTTCGCTACCTCCCAGGTGATAGCCTGGTTTGGAGAACGTAACTGGTAGATGCCTTTATTCAGATCACCGCCAAACATTACCCCGCCACTGCTGAATCCATAGGTGCTCAGGTATTGGAAAGGATCTATCTGGTCGTTACCCATTTGACCGTAAGCTGCCCTGATCTTGAAATAATCGAGCTTGTGGATATTGTTCTTCCAGAAGTTTTCATTAGAGATCACCCAACCTGCAGAGGCGCCTGGGAACAGCCCCATTCTCCTGCCTTTAGGGAAGTTCTGTGAACCATCGTAACGCATGTTGTAATCGAACAGATAAGTTTCCTTGTAGTTATAGGAAATACGTCCGAAATAGTTTCGGCGGGCAAACTCAGTAGCGCTGCCGCTGTTGCTTTTCTCTTTATCGGCGCCCAGGCTTAGCTGGTCTAACTTATCGCTGATAAAATAGCGGCGGTTAGCCCCAAACAGGTCGCCCCGCAGTTCTGATTGCTCAAATGCTGCGAAAGCGTTGATATTATGTTTGCCGAAAGAGCGAACGTAGTTTACTTTGAAGTTGAAAGTAGTCTGGCGATAGGTTTCAAAGTTTTCGTTCATTTCTGGAGCACTCACCCCCCTTGAACCGGCATTCAGTTTATGCGCGCTGGGGTCAGTATTATCAAGGGTATAAAGGGTCCATGGTTTGATAAAGTATTTATTAAAACGGAAACTCTGGTCGTAAGCGAAACTACCGTCTACAAACAAACCCTGTACCCAGGGAATATTCACCACTGCAGACATATTCGTATTGATCACATAGTTCTTATCGTTCTGGTAACCGATAGCGTTTGTTCCTGTTACCACAGGGTTATCGCCATATTCGATATCCGGGCCTGGCAATCCGTTAGGCCAGATAGCATTTTCTGTAGGACGTCCTCTCATGAGCGAGCGGAAGATAGAACCGGCGCTGCGTGGAGGGAAATTCCTGTTTTCCAGGCGGCCCGCCAGGTCGAAGCGCAAACGGATATTTTCGTTCACCGTCGCATCCAGGTTTGCTCTTACGTTCTGCTGTTTGTAGTTAGTGGCGCTGTTCTTATAAATACCATCCTGGAACAGGGAGCCGAGAGAAACGAAGTACGACATTTTATCAGTACCGCCGGTCAGTGAAAGATCGTGCCTGTTCTGTAAAGAGATCTTTTTAATGGCAGCATCATACCAGTTGGTGTTAGGGTACAGCCATGGATCAGATCCGTCGCCGAATTTCTTGATCTCGTCTTCTGTATATTTCGGCTTATCGCCTCCATACTTCAGGATCTCGTTAACTACCCTCGCATAAGTAGGCGCATCGGCCATTTCAGGCAACCTGGTCGGAGTAACGAAAGATTGGTTAAAACCATAGCTAAGTGTTGGCTTACCGCCTTTACCTCTCTTGGTAGTAACAAGTATAACGCCGTTCGCAGCCCTGGAACCATAGATAGCTGCGGCGGCATCTTTCAGGATAGATACGCTCTCTATATCATTCGGGTTCATACGCTCGAAGCCATCGCGGGGGAAACCGTCAATTACCACCAGCGGCGCACTGTTACCCAGGGTACTACGGCCACGGATAAACAGTCTTGATCCGTCGTATCCTGGTTCGCCGCTGTTGTTTACAGCGATAACGCCCGGAATACGGCCCACAAGCGAGTTAGAGATGTTAACGTTTGGAGATTGCTGCAATTCCGCACCTTTTACAGAAGATACTGCACCCGTTTTGGTTACTTTCTTTTGAGTACCATATCCCACTACTACATACTCGTCGAGTGATTTCTGGTTCTCTTTCATTACCACATTTACTGTTCCTTTTCCTTCGGGCTTCACTTCCTGCGGATCGAAACCGATATACTGGAACACCAGCACCACGTCTTTACTGACGTTTGCGATCGTATAGTTACCCTGTACATCGGTGGTTGTTCCTCTTTTGGTGTCTTTTACCAAAACAGTAACGCCAGGAAGCGGGTTGCCATTAATGTCTTTTACCTTTCCCTTAACGGTGAGATTTCCTTGCTGCCATACGCTTGGTAACGGCAGTCGGGCGCTGTACGCGCTCGTGTTGGTTGCAAACAGGCATAGCAATAGCATTGCCTTTGCATAACGTGGATTCATGCTACAAAGGATTTTGGATGATTAATGTTTTGTCTTCAGTTTAACTGTTCATTGTTGCTTGTTCATTGTTTCCGATAGTGAAATAGTAACATCATTGTTCACATCAATACATAACATGGCCATCCGGGCAGAAGCCCTGTTGTGATGATAGAATCAAGATGTTTTTCTTTCAAACTGTTCCCTGACTTTAATTTTGAAACGCAATGCCTACAGCATCAACAAGTGATTGATTCATACTAACAAGTGATTAGAGATCTTGATTTTATATTGTTAATTGATTTATGTTCTTATTCGACGTTTTTGTCAATAGTGGAATAGGTTTAGTTTAAATTGTAAAATAATAGCCCCATACCATTTTCATGGAGTGATATGAGACGGGTTTTCTACGATGTTTTTGTTGTATAACTATGGCGAAGCCGGGGCATTGCCTTTACACAACGTGGACTAATTGAACAAGTGATTTAATTCTTCATTGTTTTTGGTTGTCTATTGCTTACAGCCTGGTTATTTTTTAGTTTTTCAATCTCAATTTAGAACTACTATCGTCAGAAAAAATGGGCGTAACCAATTGAACGTAATTTATCTAGAATAGCTTTAATTATTTTCTAAAAATAATTGTTATTTCTACAATTGTTTTAAAATTTAATGGTCAAAAAACAAAAATTTAATATTTGGTCAACTCATCCGACTTAATTTTAAACGATTTTTACACTTTAAACAACATTATCCCGGTACCGGCGTTATACCCCTATCAACACCAATTTGTACTATGAAAAATTTTTACCTGTACATCGGTGCTTTTATACTGGCAATCATAATTTTTTCCTGCAGCAAGGAAAAAAGCCAGGAGGGTGACAGCATTGCAACACCCGATACCGGCTGCGATTACGCCCCCTATACAGCCGGCTCCACTTTCTCATATATCAACATCAGCAATAACGATACTTTAAACTATACGCTGACCGTAACCGGTGATACTACCATTAACGGCACAACGTATAAAAAGGTAGGCAACGACAGCGTATTCATTTGCTCCGGCTGTGAAGACGGCGTTTATACACAGGTCGCCAACCTTCTGACATTCCAGGGCTATAAGGCAAACGACCTGAAACTTACATATTTGAAAGACAATGTTCCTGCAGGCGCCAGCTGGCAGGATACTATTACCGTCAGCAACGGATCGATAAGCACAACCGGGGTGCTGGAATTTACCGTGACAGAAAAAGATGTCAGCAAAACGGTGAACGGAAAAGAATATGAAAATGTGATCGCAGTACGGATGGATGCTTTTGCCATTGTTTTGAACAATCCCGTTCCTGTAGGCACTATCTCCACCAGTTATTACAGCAAAGGCGTTGGCTTGATCGAAGCCGACCAGGAACAGGACACCACTAAAATTGTTTCCTATACGATCAATCCCTGATCATCAATATTGTTTATAGATCATTGTTAACAACTGTTCCACTGCTCTTCTTACCGCAGTGGCGGAGCCATGGTGATTATTCACCATTACACTGAAGATAAGCGTCTTTTTCTTTTGGGTAACCAGGTAGCCGCTCAAAGCTACGACACCATTCAGGGTGCCTGTTTTTGCATGTACGAACTGTTGCTGGTAATAGTTCTTCAACGTCCCCTTCCCTCCTGTCGGGAATATATTCCAGAGCTTTTCGTGGCCGAACTGAGTACGGAGCAACGACAGGACTTTTATATAGTCTCGCGGCGTGAACAAATTATAGCGTGAGAGGCCCGAACCATCTGTCCACTGCGGTTCATCCGGCAGGTCTTTCAATTTTGTTTCCAGCAACCAGTCGGTTATTTTGCTGGTGCTGATGGTATCCCACAACAGGGCTGAGGCCATTATCAGGGTTTGTTCTGCGAAGAAGTTGTCGCTTTGCTCCATCATTGGAACAAATAAAGTATCTACAGGTACGCTTTTCAATAGTTTCCAGCTGCCTGCGGGGAGTTGGCCTGCAAGGCCTATAGGTTTATGAAGCGTGTCTTCCAGCCGTTGCCTCAATTCCGTAGTTCCTCCGGTAATGAAAGGCACCTCTACATAGGGTTCGTTGCCAAGCGCCGGGTTGTATTGCACTGAAAAAAAGTTGCTGCGCTCATCGCGGGTAATACCATTTTCTTTCAGGCTTCTGTCTAATGTAATATCAAGATCGTACAAGGCCGGAACCATCCGGCTGGCTGCTCCCCTTGGGTATATTCTTACAACGTTGCCATACATGGGCCATTCGTTCAACTCCGGCTGATAGCTGTCGGCATAATCGTTCCAGGCCCAGCCTGAACCGAACCGCTTGTTCAGGTTCACCTGGGGCACCAGGTATATCGGCTTGGTTGTACGCTGTAATAACTCAAAGGCCGGTTGGTATTGAAAGGCAGGATGCAGAAAGGTAGGATCGCCCATGCCTTTTACAAACAACGCCGTATCATTTTCGAAATACCGCAAAGAAGGTAAAGAATCGCCCAGTAACGACAATCCTGCAAACAACGAGAATACCTTTACATTGGAGGCAGGGGTAAAATACTTATCGGCCTGGTATTGATACCAGTATTTGCCGGTGGCAGGTTCGTATATGCACACTCCGACATGCGCCTGGTCTAAGGGCTTTTCTTTCAGGAAATGCTGATTGGCCCATTTATCAATTGTCCCTTGAGCAAACAGGAGTTGGGAAAGTAATAAGCAGCAAATAGTGAACAGGCCTCTTTTCATCCGGATAAAATTATGACATCAGGGGCTAATTCAGAAAAAATCAGGTAGCCTGGAAAGAAGCATGCAGATGTTGAAGATGATCTGCCCTCCGCCAGGTACCCGAAAAAAGGAGGGCTGACCGTTGTTTGGCCAGCCCTTTACAATATTTAAAATACGCATCAGGAGAAGTACTTGGTAACCCCTGGTTTTGCATAAGCATAATTGCCGGAAGCATCAGGAACAACCGGAGGAGGCGCATCGAAAGCATATACCTTCGGTTGCAGGTCCAGGCCGGAGTTCAACGCTACGTCCCAGTTGATAACCTGGCCGGAATAAGTGGCCAGCCGGCCAATGATAGCGGTCAATGTTGCCTGGGCGCCTCTTGCCGCATCGTTGAATTTATATTCGCCTTTTGCGATAGCAGCAAAGAGCTCGTCGTGCTCGGTCTGGTAAGGATTTCTTTCTTTCTTCTTATCAAACTGGTAAAGGACTTTCCCTTTATGATCAACGATCTGGGCTTTATCGCAAAATATACGGCCCTTGGTACCTACGATCTCTTCGTCTACCTTGCTAGGCGCATCTTTCCAGTGACGGCACTGGGCGTTCATTACCACACCGTTATCATAGCGGTATTCTACAGAGTGGTGATCGAAGATCTCTCCGTATTCTTTACCGGTACGAACCGCACGGCCTCCAACACCAACGGCTGTAACAGGGGTTTTACCCATGAACCAGTTGCCTACGTCGATATTATGGATATGCTGCTCTACGATATGATCTCCGCATAACCAGTTAAAGTAATACCAGTTACGCATTTGGTATTCCATTTCGGTATATTCAGGTTTACGCGGTTTTACCCACAGCGCTCCCTGGTTCCACCAAACCTGCATGGAGAGCACGTCGCCAATGATACCATCATGGAATCTTTTCATCAGTTCGCGGTACGAATCCTGGTAATGACGTTGCAAGCCTACCACTACGTTCAGGCGTTTGCTTTTTGCAATTTCAGCAGCATCCAGTACGCGTTTGATACCTGCAGGATCGGTTGCTACAGGTTTTTCCATGAAGATGTGTTTGCCTTGTTTAACAGCTTCTTCGAAGTGGATAGGTCTGAAGCCGGGAGGAGTTGTTAATATTACAACATCAGCCAGAGCAATGGCTTGTTTGTAAGCATCAAATCCTACAAATTTATTTGATTCAGGTACGTTAACACGATTCGCCTTATCTCCTAACGCTTCTTTAATGTTATCGTAGCTATCTTTTAAGCGGTCAGGGAACGCATCTGCCATGGCTACCAGCTGCACATTTTCCTTGGTACTTAAAGCCTGGGTTGCAGCGCCTGTACCACGGCCCCCGCAGCCTATCAGGGCTATTTTGATCACATCTCCTGAAGCTTTGTTAGTTAGAAAACTGGCTTTGGATAAAATCGGCATTGCCAATAACCCGCCTGCCAGCAGAGAGGTTTGTTTAACAAAATCTCGGCGTCCTTCACCGTGGAATTTCTTTTCGTTTTCCATAAAATGAGTAAGATTTTAGTTTTAGGAGATTTACTATCGTGCACCTTTAAATTTAGTGATCATATCTTCGAAGAATTGCTCTGCTTCTGCAGGCGTTGGTTGTTTTACCGGTCTTACTATCCTGAATCCAACAAATGGAGCGTCGGCGTTCCACCATGAACTTTTCGGGATCTGCGGATCTCTGCGGTTCCATACCGGGTCAGATTTCACCCTGGCGGCAGAACGCAATAAAGGCGCATCGTCTTTGTAGCTTCCGCCTTTCAGTACCCTTGGCGTTTTTTCTGTCGGCACTCTCCACGGATCCGTTGCCGTAGCATTGGCTACGCCATTTTCATCGTATTGGTCCATTGTCCACTCCATTACGTTTCCTAACATATCGTATAATCCCCATGCGTTAGGTTTTAACTGGGCAACTTTATGATATTTGTCTTCACTGTTTGCGCTGTACCAGGCATATTCCTTCAACTGGGCCGGGTCGTTTCCAAAAGGATACGCGGTAGAAGAACCTGCGCGGCAGGCATACTCCCACTCAGCTGCCGTAGGAAGGCGGTAAAACACGCCTGTTTTGATATACAGCCATTTGCAATACATCAATGCGCCGTACTGGCTCATACTATTGGCAGGAAATCCGCCTGCTTTTCCCATTCCCAATGTCAGATCGATATATGGGGGGCTGGGACGGGTCATTCCATCTGGTGTGGGTGTTTTATCTTTTTCTGCATCAGCGTATACATCATATTCATCAAATGTCACTTCCGTTGCTCCCATCCAGAAATCGGATATCTGTACATTCTTAGCCGGACCTTCATCTTTATTTCTACCTTTCTCTGAGTTCGGACTTCCTAATTGAAAAGTTCCCCCTTTGATTGGCACCATCTTAAAGCTGATTGTGGTTCCCGGAATCTGTTGTGAATAAGTTTCAAAGCTTGTTGTCTGCGCTATAGCTAATACCTGGCTGAACATTCCGCCCAGCAATAAGGCCACAAATGGTTTTGTCATCTAAGGTGATTATATAATAATATGGAAAGGTGAATCTAAAAAAAACAAACGGGGAATGCAATATTTTTTTATGAATGCAATAAATGCGGGATGAACTGAATATTTTTCTGAAAAATTAGCATTTACTTGCAAAACCTTTTAAATTTATCGCCCTGTCAACTACTCTTTAATCTAAACGTTATGGAAAGACGAAAATTCCTGCAAAACGGCACGCTCGCCGGAATATCTGCACTGGCACTCGGTAGCCTGGGCCAGTCGGCACAAGCTGCAGGCCCGCACAGCGAACTCGATACAAAAGGAAAAACCTTCAACCTCAACTATGCCCCACACGATGGCATGTTTAGGAACAGTGGAGGCAGCACCTTCCTGGATCAGATCAAATACATGTATGATCAGGGGTTCCGTGCGATCGAAGATAACGGGATGCTGGGCCGTAGCCCGGAAGAACAATCCAAGATCGGCGACCTGCTCAGCAAGCTCGGCATGCAAATGGGCGTTTTTGTGGTAGATACCGGTAATAACTGGAAAACCTCTCTGACTACCGGCAAACAGGAGTTTGTTGATGCATTTCTTAATACCTGCAGAAAAAGCGTTGAGGTAGCGAAACGCGTCAACGCCAAATGGGCAACAGTAGTACCCGGCTATTTCGAACGCAACCTCCCGATAGGCATTCAAACCGCTAACGTGGTAGAAGCGCTGAGAAGAGGCGCCGAAATATTCGAGCCTCATGGCCTGGTAATGGTACTGGAACCATTGAGCGACAACCCGGACCTGTTCCTCAGAACAGCAGAACAAAGCTATGAAGTCTGCAAAGCGGTGAAAAGTCCATCCTGCAAAATCCTCTACGATATCTATCATATGCAGCGCAATACCGGCAACCTGATCCCTGTAATGGACTGGTGCTGGGACGAAATTGCGTATATCCAGATAGGTGATAACCCCGGAAGAAAAGAACCTGGTACAGGGGAGATCAACTATAAGAACATATTCAAACACCTGCATAGCAAAGGCTATAAAGG
This sequence comes from Chitinophaga terrae (ex Kim and Jung 2007), assembly GCF_900107795.1. Classification (GTDB taxonomy): domain Bacteria; phylum Bacteroidota; class Bacteroidia; order Chitinophagales; family Chitinophagaceae; genus Chitinophaga; species Chitinophaga terrae. Next base: position 88,956 of record NZ_FNRL01000017.1, on the reverse strand, counting down.
CGTAATGGGTATGGAACATGGCATTGCCGGAAAAGGCAAGGAAGGAGAAGATGCGCTGATCAAAGCCTACAGGGAAGCAGATAGTTTCCTTTAATAAATATTTCTAATCATAAGGGGCTGGTTTAAAAGTAGAACTTTTAAATCAGCCCCTTTATTGTGTGCTTTTTTCCTTAACTTAACTAACAAAACAATCTGCTATGGGTTTCCTCGTACGTATACTCATCAGCGCGCTTGCAGCAATGTTTACCGCCTACCTGCTTAAACCTGCAGTGAAAGTCGACAGCTTTGTTACCGCGTTAATCCTCGCTTTGGTATTGGCAGTACTGAATGCATTAGTAAAACCATTATTAGTAGTGCTTACATTGCCGATAACCTTTCTTACCCTCGGCCTTTTTCTCCTGGTTATCAACGCCCTTATCATCCTGCTGGCAGAAAAACTTGTTCCGGGTTTCAAGGTAGAAGGCTTCTGGTGGGCAATGTTATTCAGCATTATTATGGCCGTTGTCAACTATATACTTTCCGGTATCGCAGGCAGCAACTAAACTGTTTTTCCTATGCAGTTTGACAGAACAGGACTTAGCAACGAGCAATTGCTATCCTTCTATAACGCATTGATTTATCCCCGGCTGATAGAAGAAAAAATGTTACTGTTACTCCGGCAGGGAAAGATCAGTAAATGGTTTTCGGGCATCGGCCAGGAAGCGATCGCCGTAGGCGCAACGCTGGCACTGGAAGACGACGAATGGATATTGCCCTTACACAGGAACCTCGGCGTATTCACTACCCGGCGCATGCCGCTGCATAAGTTGCTGAAACAATGGCAGGGAAGCGATGAAGGGTACAGTAAAGGAAGGGAAAGATCATTCCATTTCGGGAACCGCGATCACCATATCTGTGGCATGATCAGCCACCTGGGCCCGCAGCTCTCGATTGCCGACGGCATTGCGCTCGCCCATCAATATAAACACGAACCTAAAGTTACACTGGCATTTACCGGCGAAGGCGGCACCAGCGAAGGCGAATTTCATGAAGCCCTGAACCTGGCCGCCGTCTGGGATCTGCCTGTTATATTCCTTATAGAGAACAACGGGTATGCTCTCAGTACCCCTACTCACGAACAGTACAGGTGTCATGACCTGGTTGACAAAGCTGCCGGGTATGGAATGGAAGGGGTACGCGTGGATGGCAACAACCTCCTTGAAGTATACCAGACCGTTAAAACAGCCAGGAATTATGCGGTGCAAACGCAAAAACCCGTACTGATAGAAGCAGTTACTTTCAGGATGCGGGGCCATGAAGAAGCCAGCGGGGTTAAATATGTACCGGCAGCCCTGTTCGAAATGTGGGAGAAAAAAGATCCCATTACTCAATACGCCAACTACCTGAAAGAAATCAACCTCCTGTCGGACGAGGAAATAACCCGGATCCAACAGCAACTCAAAACACAAATAGAAAACGAAGTAGCGCTGGGATTGCAAACCCCTCCTATCCGGGTAAATACAGCGCTTGAACTTTCAGATGTTTATGCTCCTGCTATTCCTGCAGTAAACCCTGGTCCTGCAGCCAAAGAACAACGGTTCATAGATGCGATTGCAGAAGGATTAAAGGAAGCAATGCATCAATTCCCTGAACTGATCCTCATGGGCCAGGACATCGCAGAGTATGGCGGCGCTTTTAAGATCACGGAAGGGTTGCTTAAGGAATTCGGCAACCGTGTGAGGAATACGCCTCTTTGTGAAAGCGCTGTTATAGGGGCTGCGCTGGGCCTTTCGATAGGTGGTTTCAAGAGTATGGTAGAGATGCAGTTTGGCGATTTTGTTACCTGTGGATTTAACCAGATCGTGAATAACCTGGCAAAGATCCATTACAGATGGGGCCAGGCGGCAGACGTTGTGATCAGGATGCCGGCTGGCGGCGGTGTAGGAGCCGGGCCATTTCACTCCCAGACCAATGAAGCCTGGTTTACACATGTTCCCGGCCTGAAAGTGGTGTATCCGTCTGCGCCGGCAGATGCAAAGGGGCTGTTGCTGGCTGCCCTGGCCGATCCAAACCCGGTGATGTTTTTTGAACATAAGGCGTTGTACCGGAGTATAACCGGGATGGTGCCTGAAGGATATTATACTATCGAATTCGGGAAAGCCCGGCTGGTACAGGCGGGAACAGATATCAGTATAATAACCTATGGCAGCGGCGTGCATTGGGCAGTAAATTATGCCATGCAACACCCCGGAATTTCCATTGGCATCCTAGACCTAAGGTCTTTACACCCATTGGATTATGATGCGATCAGGGAGATCACAGCCGCCACCGGGAAGGTACTGGTATTGCATGAAGACACCCTTACAGGAGGTTTCGGTGCGGAAATAAGCGCCTGGATCGCCGAACATTGTTTTGAATTGCTGGATGCCCCGGTCATGAGGTGCGCCAGCCTCGATACCCCGGTTCCGTTTGCCCAGGAGCTGGAAAAAAATTTTCTCGCCAAAGCAAGACTGGACGGGTATATACAACGGTTATTCCAATGGTAACAATAGGTTTGATTGGGAATCTGCCATGAAAGTTATAATTTGCAACCGGAATTAAACAAAATCATTATACTATGTTGATGAATCTCTTAACAGTAGTACATACTACCAACTTCTATAAAGTTGGCGATAGTATTGGTAGTGTTCTGGCTCCGGCAGCCATTTTGCTTTTTGCGGCTATGTTTGTTTATGCCTGGGTGAAATACGCAAAAAACTAATTAATCCGCTTTTTCACATCGCACTATAGAAAAAGAAAAAGGCTTCCATTTGAGGAAGCCTTTTTTGTTATGTAGAGTTTTAATCTTTAAAAACAAGAAGCAATATTTACCTCATTACCTTTTCACAACTCATCTCAATACAACAAATATTGCTCAACAACACAACAAACGGCGTCTAATCTAAACAAATAATGAAAATTATTTTTGAACCATTGGCAACACGTAGGCTGTTCATAAACTGCGTTTCTAAACGGATTGGCTGTAATAATCATTAGTAAGCCGGTAATTCTCTTCATCAAAACATACCAGCTTTACTTCCATAGCAGGATGGCTGGCGAGGAAATCCACGACGGTTTTAACGGCGATGCCGGCCGCAAGATCTTTAGGGAAATGATAGATCCCTGTACTGATATTAGGGAAAGAAACAGATACCAGGTTATTGGAGGCGGCGAGGAGCAAAGAATTGCGGTAGCAATTGGCGAGCAATGCAGGTTCGTTCCTGGTACCGCTGTTCCAAACCGGGCCAACAGTGTGTATAACATGTTTAGCCGGCAGGTTCCCTGCACGGGTAATTACTGCCTCCCCGGTTTTACAACCTCCCTGCCGCGCAACGATCGCCCGGCAGTCTTCCAGTATCTGCGGCCCTCCGGCCCGGTGAATTGCCCCATCTACTCCTCCCCCGCCCATTAAAGACGAGTTGGCAGCGTTTACAATTGCATCCACTGCAATTTTTGTTATGTCTCCCCGGATGATTTCAATATTTACTGATGGCATAGTTATACAGTTCTTACATATACGAGTTTGCCGGCTTTTCTGCCGCCGCTTTCGCGGATATCCACCTCAAAGTTCGGAAAGCTTTTGAGCAACTGCAGCAGCTTGGTATATCCATAGTTCCGGGCGTCGAAATCCGGCTTCTTCTTTAAAAGCAGGTTGCCTAACTCGCCCAGGTACGCCCATCCGTCTTCATCTGCAATGTCGTTGATGCTGGTAGACAAAAGTGTGAGCAACCGTTTATCCGCTTTGCTGATGCTTTTCTGTTTAACCTTCGAAGACCTGGGTTTATCCTCATCTGATCTTTTCTCTATTCCTTCCAGGATTTCCAGGTAGATGAATTTATCGCAGGCTGCCCGGAAGGCGCTGGGCGTTTTCTGTTCGCCCATGCCGTAAACGGTCATCCCGGCTTCCCGCAGACGTGTAGCCAGCCTGGTAAAATCGCTGTCGCTGGATACAAGGCAGAAACCATCTACCCTGCCGGTATATAGTATATCCATCGCGTCGATGATCATGGCCGAATCGGTAGCGTTCTTGCCACTGGTATAACTGTATTGCTGGATGGGGGTTATTGCATAATCCAGCAATACGCCTTTCCAGCCAACAACGGTTGGTTTCGTCCAATCGCCGTAAATTCTTTTAAAGGTTGGGTTGCCATACTTGGCTACTTCTTCCAGCAATCCGCCGATCTTATGATAAGGAATATTGTCGGCATCTATCAGTACTGCCAAACGCAGGTCTCTTGTATTATCCATTTGTAAGGGTTATTAAAACAAAACGTGTTGACCACAGGAAAACCGCTGCAATCAACACGTCAGTTTATATTGTTAAGATACTATTTCAGGTAAGAACGTATCATCCAGGCTTTCTTGAGGTGCTTTTGCAACATTTGGGTAGCAAAGTCCGCAGCTCCTTTATCGTTATACTTGGTATCGAATTCGTCTATCAGGCGGCGAAGGTTGCGGATAATCGTTTCATGGTCGTCCAGCAGGCCTTTCAGCTGCACTTTCTGATCGTTGGAATATTCTGATTCAAGCAGGTTGGTGAGGCTTAATACATCTGCATAACGGCCTTGCGCATAATGTCCGATTGAACGGATGTATTCAGCTACTTCATCAGCATATTCTTCCAGCTCTTCGTATTGCTCTTCATAAAATGCGTGTAATTCCATGAAGTTAGGGCCTTCGATGTTCCAGTGGCAGTTGCGGGTTTTAGCATACAGCACCAGTTCATCTGCCAATACTTTGTTCAACTCTAAGGCTATTTGTTTTAAGTGTTCGTCCAAAACACCGATGTTTGCTTTCATATCTTTGACTTTTTTAGTTAATATAAATTTACTGATAAAAAGAAAAGCAATAAATGACCAATGTCAGCATTTCATAATCAGATAATATAAAACAGGCTAGTTCCTTTTTTGTTCGGGCTCAGGCCGGCGACGGGATAACTTTGCGAAAATTGTACCATAGTTCCTAATTTTGCAGCCATGCATCAGTCGACGGACCGGATTTATAACCTTCACTTTATCCTGCTTTGCTTAAGCAACGCGCTTTTTTCTGCCAGCTTTAACATGATGATCCCTGAACTCCCGGCCTACCTGACACGAATGGGAGGAGAAGATTACAAGGGATATATTATTGGCTTATTTACTTTAATGGCGGGGCTGTCCCGTCCTTTTAGCGGAAAGCTAACCGATACGGTTGGCAGGGTACCTGTAATGATATTCGGTTCCCTGGTTTGTGTTGTGTGCAGCCTGATCTACCCGCTCATCAGTTCTGTGGGCGCTTTCCTGTTATTACGCTTCTTCCACGGGTTTTCTACAGGTTTTAAGCCAACGGGTACTTCCGCCTATGTGTCGGACATTGTTCCTGTAACCCGCCGTGGAGAAGCAATGGGCATGGTTGGTTTGTTCAGTACTATTGGCATGGCTATGGGACCGGCGCTTGGAGGTTATGTGGCAGTAAGATGGAATATTGATGTCATGTTCCAGCTTTCGGCGGCCTTTGCACTGCTTTCAGTAGTGATCCTGGTAGGCATGAAAGAGACTTTGCACAACAGACAGCGGTTCCGGGTTTCGTTACTGAAGATCTCCGGCAGCGAGATATTTGAACCTAAAGTATGGCCGCCCGTGCTGATCTGTTTCCTCACCTACTTCAGCTATGGCGCGGTATTGACGATCATCCCTGATTTCAGTACTTACCTGGGTATTGCCAATAAAGGATTATTCTTCACTTTCTTTACCGTCAGTTCTGTAGGTATCCGGTTTATAGCGGGTAAAGTATCTGATAAATACGGAAGAACGCCTATCCTGAAGATATCCGCTACTACTATGGCTATATCTATGGTGTTGATGGCAGTGGCTTCCAACAGCTTAATATTGCTGGCCGGCGCAGTGGTTTATGGTATTTCTGTGGGACTGAACTCTCCGGCGGTTACTGCATGGACTATAGACTTAAGCGATCCTCAACACAGGGGACGCGCCCTGGCAAGCATGTACATTGCCCTGGAAGCGGGGATTGGCCTGGGCGCCTATTTCTCGGCGCTTATCTACCATAACAAAGCGGAACGCTTCCCGCTCACTTTTTACTTATTTGCTGCGCTTACCTTCCTGGCAACCATTTACCTGAGCTTCATCTATAAACCTAAAAAAATAGCTCCCGGGTTGGAAACTGTTAATATCAGGAATTAGGCGGTAAAGGAGATCCGTAATATTGTCCCAAGCGTAATTTGGCCCGTAACCACAGGGAGTTAAGCGATACACAAGATCTTTTATACTACACAAACAATAATGGCTGGGTTGAGACCTATCAATCCAGGAACGACTGTAAAACAACCTGTGTCAAAAACCAAAAAGCCATCTTAACGGTCTTCTTTTCCAGGTTTTGACACGGTTTATTTTACGGCGCCCATCAGGAATCAGGCGTTGACGGCCTGCTGGCAAAAACGCCGGGAATATTTTCTTCTGCCGGTGGTTCTATTTCCAATGCCGGCTCGTCCTCTTCAGGCAACAAGGTTTGCTGCACCTGTTTAGGCAACTCCTTCTTATTGTTAAGTCCAAGTTTCCTCATCTTTTCGGCTCTTCCAACGAGGTTGCCGTGTCCTGCTGTCAGTTTATTCATGGCTTGTTCGTAGGCGCTGCTGCTGCGCTTAAGCTGCTCTCCTACGGTTGCCAGATCTTCTACAAACCCTACAAACTTGTCGTAAAGCGCGCTTCCTTGTTTCACAATTTCCTCTGCGTTTTTATTCTGCTTGTCGAGCCTCCACATATTCTCTATGATCCGAAGGGTGGCCAATAAAGACGGTACGCTTACCAGTATTATTTTACGCCTGAAAGCATAATCATAAAGATCTTCTTCCTGCATAACAGCGAGGGCGTAGGCCGGTTCAATAGGAATAAAGAGAAGTACAAAATCTGTAGTGTTCTGGTACAGCCGGTGATAGGCTTTCTGGCTTAATTCATTTACATGGTTCTTAACCGACTGGATGTGCATTTTAAGCGCATACTTCCTGTCATCTTCATTTTCGGCGCTGCAATACTCTTCATAGGCCTTCAATGAAACCTTGGAGTCGATGATGATCTGCCTTTCTTCAGGTAGTTGCAGGAGGAGATCCGGTTTCCTTAACTGCCCCGCATCATCTCTTTGTGCATCCTGGGTCTTGTAATGCACTCCTTTTTCCAGGCCCGATGCTTCCAGTACCCGTTCCAGTATCATTTCGCCCCAGTTGCCCTGTTTCTTGGTATCAGCTTTCAGGGCTTTTGTCAGGTTATTCGCTTCCTTGGAAAGTGTCTGGTTCAGCTCTAAAAGCCGCTCCAGTTCTGTTTTCAGCGCAGCTCTCTGGGAGGTTTCCGCAACCATCGACTGTTGTATACTGCTTCTGAAACTATCTATCTTTTCAGATAATGGCTTCAGCACATCGTCGATCTTGGTTTTATTCTGCTCCATGAAATTCCCCGAGATCCGGTGCAGCAGCTGCTGTGCAGTATTCTCGAACTGGATACTGAACTCTTTATGAACTTGTTGCAATCTCTCTTTCTCGCCATTCAACTGGATCTGCAGGTACTTATTCTGTTCCATCAGCCGGCCCTGCTCCGACATGATAGAGGCAAATTCTTCGTTTAACCTTTCCAGTTGATCCTGCTTTTCTTTCAGCAAGGCATTTTTATCATCCAGCATTTGCTGCTGGTATTCCTGCCTGGCTTCCATCCCCCGGTATTTTTCCTGCAGAGAGGTAAAATTCGCCTGCAAAAGCTCTATCTGCTGCTTGTCTGCAGCGCGCAGGGCTGTAAGCTGTTGCCGGGTTCTCAGCAACAAAACCAGCAGTATAACTGCCACTATTCCCGAAATGATTGTAAATATCAACATGCTAATCTGGCTCTGAAACAATAATAAATGTGCGCTACGCATCCTATCTGCGTGTTGCGGTGTACCGAAAACAAAAGCAGTAAACAAATCACTTAAACGTATTTGTTTACTGCTTTTTATATGGTCTAAACCCAAAAATTATAAACGCTCGTATAATTTACGCAAACGTTCGCGGGTCATGATCTCTTTCCAGTCTTTACCCAGCGCGTTTTCCCACAATGGCGCCATGCCCAGGGAAACATTGATCATAGTCTCGAACTGCTCATCTGTAAGGCCTTTGGTGATACCCTGCGGGATGTCGATATTATGCTTCTTCACCATTTCCTTGAATTTCTTTACGCCGTCAGGGTAGAACTCTTCCAGTTTATCGAACACGATACAGTTGCCGATACCATGTTTGGTTCCCAGCAGGTATGCCAGTCCGTAGCTTACAGCGTGTGCAACCCCTACCTGGGAGTAAGCGATACTCATACCGCCCGCATAAGAAGCCATCATCAGTTTCTCATCTGCATCATCGTCCCAGGTCTCTTTCTCCAGGAAGATCTCTTCACATAATTCCTGCGCCTTTTCACCGTACGATTTGCTGAATGCGTTCAGGTAAGTACCCTGCAGCGATTCAACACAGTGGATAAAGCAGTCCATAGCCGTGTAAAAACGTTGGTTAGGCTCAACTGTTCTCGTTAATGCCGGGTCCAGAACGATCTGGTCGAATGGCGTGAAATCTGAGTTCATTCCCAGTTTGCGGGTAGGGCCTGTTAATACGCAGGTGCGGCTTACTTCAGCCCCGGTACCGGAAATAGTAGGAATACCTACTTTGTAAACACCCGGCACTTTTACCAGGTCCCATCCCTGGTAATCGGCAGATGAGCCAGGGTTGGTCATCATCAGGGAAACAGCTTTCGCCATATCCATTACTGATCCGCCCCCGATGCCAATAATACCGGAAACTTTCCCGAATTCTGCGGTCAACTCATCGCGCAGTTTATCTACATAAGTGGTCTTAGGTTCATGGGTTACATCGATCACCACAATCTTGTCTTTCCCCTGCAACGGGATCCTCGACAAAAACTCTTTCTTATCCTGGAAATACTCATCCACTAAAAAGATCATGGGAGCATCCCCTATACGTTTTGGGGCCAGTATTTCGCCGAGCTGATCAAAACATCCGCTGCCGTAAATAACATAGTCCACCATTTTGAAATTCCTGAATTTCATATATCCGTCTTAGTTATTTTATAATAATTTCGCCGCTTTTTCCAGATCTTCCGGCGTGTCTATCTCCACTCCCATATACGAAGTAACAACCATCTTCATGGGTATTCCGTTTTCGAGATACCGGAGGCATTCAATTTTTTCTGCCGCTTCCAGCGGGGTAACTTCCAGCCGGGTAAACTCCAGCAGCGTTTCTTTGCGGAATGCGTAAATACCGATATGCTCGTAATATACCGACTTAATATCTTTGTTACGGGGATACGGGATTACAGACCTTGAAAAGAATAATGCGTTGAAGTTCTTGTCTACAGCTACTTTTACATAGTTAGGATCTTCTATTGACTGCTGATCCTTTAGCTCCTGCATCAAAGAGGCGACCCTTACTTTTTTTCCTTCTTCTCCTTCAAAAACCTTTAAAAGCTTCTCCAGGGGTTCTTTTTGTGTAAAAGGTTCATCTCCCTGTACATTCACTACTATATCAACATCCATATCCACAACCGCTTCCGCAATCCTGTCTGTTCCGCATTCATGCTCCTTCTTGCTCATCACCGCCTTACCGCCGTTGCTAACGATCTCGTTGTAAATAATATCGCTGTCCGTAACCACCATTACATCGTCAAACACTCCTGTTCTTACTGTTGATTCGTAAGTCCGTAAGATCACTGATTTGTCGCCAAGCTTTGCCATCATTTTACCCGGGAAACGGGTAGCTCCGTAGCGGGCTGGTATTAACGCAATTTTTTTCATGTGGATATTTTTACAAATAAAGTGAAGCGGGCGGCTTCACTTTATCGGATTATAATACGCTCTTTACAGCATTCACCAGTTTCTCTGCCCTTTCCTGGATTTCGGCGGCTGACCATCCCAGGTTTATAGGCGTAGAAATATTGCGGCCTATGATAGCGTCTGAAGCAGGGAATTCTTTGGTCTTATAGATTTCCATTGCCTGTTTCAAACCGGGAGCGAATGGCGTCAGTACTGCCCCCTGTTTAAAATGATCCCACTGGCGGATATAGTGCCAGTTGTTATTATAGTAATGGAAAGCTACCAGGCCCGCCGCTTTCATTGCTGCTGCTGCTTTCTCCGTTTGTTCCAGTGTTGGGAGGAAGAAAGAGAGGAAAGTAGCGCTATCGCCGGCTTCATCCGGCAACCTGCGGAAAGTCACTCCCGGCAACGTAGCCAGGGCGTCTTTAAAGATCTTCTTGGTACTGCGCTGGATTTCCAGGAACTTATCCAGTTTCCTGACCTGCGCCAGCCCTACAGCTGCATGCAGTTCAGAGATCCGGTAGTTGTAGCCGATGAACGGATGCAGATCTGCGCCCCTGTCTGCTCCCAGGTGATCGTGGCCATGATCTGTATAACCATCACATTTGATGTAAATGTCTTTATTGTTTGTAACGATAGCTCCGCCTTCTGCGCAGGTGATCGTTTTTACAAAGTCGAACGAAAAGGTTCCGGCATCGCCGATGGTACCCAGGGCTTTTCCTTTGTAAGTAGCGCCGAATGACTGGCAGGCGTCTTCCAGCAGGAAAAGGTTATGTTTTTTACAGATAGCCTGTAAAGCGTCCAGGTCGGCCATTGCGCCGCACATGTGTACAGGCATTACAGCTTTGGTTTTTGGAGTGATCGCCGCTTCCACTGCTTTAGGGTCTAAAGTCAGGGTATCGTCCACATCTACCAGCACCGGGGTTGCACCTACGGAGAACACCGACTCAAAACTTGCTACGAAAGTAAAAGTAGGCATGATGATCTCGTCGCCGGCTCCTATTCCCAGCGCCGCCATCGCGGTAGTCAGCGCCGCAGTTCCGCTGGATGCCAGCTGGGTGTATTGTACATTCAACTTGTCGCAAATCGCTTGCTCCAGTTCCTTGGCTTTCCAGATACCTTTACGCGGACCATCAAATCCATAACGCATAAAAATACCGGTTTCCAGTACGTCGTTTACCTCTTTTCTTTCCTCGGCTCCAAATAGTTCATATCCGGGCATAAGCTGTTGATTTAAAATATAAGTAAGTGATGTTTTTCAAATGGTGCTGCAAAGTTACTATAATCAGTGTTGCGTTACATCGGAAAAACTGTTTATCTTTTGCTAAAAATTTATCATGCGTTTTCTATTGCTCCTTATCGGGTTGGGTTTTTCAACTGCTGTGTTTGCCCAAAAGTCCTCCGCTCCTTCAACCGAAAAAGAACAAATAGAGGCCTTGCTGACCGTACAAAGCAATGCCTGGAATAAAGGCGATATTAACACCTTTATGGACACCTACTGGCAATCCGACTCCCTTCTTTTCATTGGAAAAAACGGAATTACATATGGATGGCAGGCCACGCTCGACCGCTATAAGAAAACCTATCCTGATGCGGCAGCCATGGGAAAGTTAGATTTTAAATTGCTAGAATTCAAACAATTGTCGAAGGATGTTTATTTCCTGGTAGGGCGCTGGCACCTTGCCCGCCAAATAGGCGACCTGCAGGGGCATTTCAGCCTGGTAGTGAAACGGTTCGGGAAAACCTGGAAGATCATAGCGGATCATAGCAGCTAAAAGAAAAAACCATCCCAAGACTAGGATGGCCGCTATACACCACAACATTAAAGAAGTCTGGTTCTTCTTTCTTGTTAAAGAAGTAAAAAGGGTTCTCAATAGATATGGATATTATCTACCTAATTCCTTAGTTTATTTTTTATTCTTTTCTTTATTCTTTTCTGTATGCCTGACTGCCCTGTTCTCCTCTTCGGGAGACTCAGACAATGAGCCATGTAAAGGGTTCGCATTTGTAGTACCCTTATCTGTATCCAGGATCTGTACTGGTCTTTGCTTTCTTGGATGATCTACACCCTCGTTCTTATCTTTCTTCTTCATAACCAATAATTTTAAATACCAATAAAAATATTCCCGGGGAGAAATCGACAAACATTATTCCAGCTCCAAAACCCTGTAAATAGTGCAATATTTTATCATCCAACGGGGCATCGCCTCCCCAAACCAGTAAGCTATGGGCAAATAACACCCCTGCTGCTATATGGCAGGGTTCATTAACATCCGGTTCACAAAAACGCCTATACGTTTTTGCTGACAACGTCTTATCTTAGTGCCCCAATAGGTTTTAACCTCATAACCCTTGAACAACCAAAGAGTAATTTTTTCCGTTTCCTGCCTAAAGCCTTCTTTATAGTTTTAACTGTTCCTGTTTAGAACCCGGTATCTATTCACTATATAACATATAACTGGTTATGTCCGGGAAGACGTTTTTTATTGCTATTCCGTTGTTTATGGCTGTTATCAGCAGCTGCTCCAAAAGATCAGACCTGGCTCCCGAGCTGCCAGATCCCATCGCCCCTGCTGTTTTAACTGATACGGTAAAAGAAAACCACATCGACCGCGCTATCCTTATTCAACTGGTTAATGGAGTGAGGAGTAAAGGTTGTACCTGCGGCGACCAGAAGATGCCTCCTGTTGGCCCCCTGACCTGGAATGGCCTTCTCGAAAAGGCGGCTTACAATCATAGCAAAGACATGACCGACAATAAATACTTCGATCATAACGGCTTAAATGGCTCAACACCCGGCTCCCGGCTGGATGCGGTTGGCTATAACTGGAAATACTACGGGGAAAATATCGCTAACGGGAATATGGACGAGATGGCTGTGGTACTGGGGTGGCTGCACAGCCCCGATCATTGCCGCAATATCATGAACGGTAACTTTTTGGAAATGGGTGTCGGAAAGTATGGTCAGAGCTGGACCATGGAACTGGGCGCCAGGATGGCCGCCCATTAAGGCGCCTTCATTTTCTTGTTCCACATCTTCCAGACCCAGTAAATATAAGCTGCCAGGGTAAGTAAAAACCAGGTGTAAAAGAAGAAAAGCCGCAGGGGCGTTGACTCTGAAGGAATACCTAATCCAAGGTAGATCCCTACAAACACGTTCACCATCATCCAGAACAAGCCTACAAAAATGGTACGGATGATCTTTATGAAATAGCCGAACAGCTCCCAATCGAACTGCGGCCCTTCCTGTTTTTCCGGAGCTTTATTTTGTTCTTCTTCCATAATACTAAGGTAAACATAGTTTTGCCAGGTCAGTGCTGTCGCCTTTAAATACGTTGAAATCTACCGTGGTTCGGATACCATTGACCCTGCCAATGTCGCTGTGTTGCCAGAACTTCCAGTTCCGAACCGACCTTGGCCGCTCCTTCTGGTAATAATGCGCGATCCATAAGGGATAACCGTCAAACTCATCTCCCAGGTATGTTTCGTAAAAATGGATATTGGTATAGATAATAGGTTTTACTTTATAGACCCGCTCCATTTCTTCCAGCCAGATTTTGGCGGTACTGCGTATCACCGAAGCCGGCAGGTTATTGGTCGTTTCTATATCCAGCACGGGGGGCAGGTCGCCCGATTGAAGGGTAACCACGTTGTTAAAATTAATGGCCTGCTTGATGGGGTTCCGGGTGGCATAGAAAAAATGATAGGCTCCCCTGATGATGCCGGCCTTCCCGGCTTTCTCCCAGTTGTCTTTAAACGAAGGGTCCTGGCGGGTGATCCCTTCCGTAGCCTTTATAAAGGCAAAGGATATACGAATTTTTTGTACCCTCATCTGTTTAACCGCCTGCCAGTTGATCTCTTTCTGGAATTTAGAGACATCGATACCATGTATCTTATAATTTACAGGTATATCGATACCAAACTCCTGGTACCTGACGAATTTATCCCGGTTGTTGATGTTAGTCCAAATAAAATAAGCCGTTAAGGCAAGGCAAAGGACAAAACCTAAGGCTATTAATCGGATCCAGACGCTTTTCACTTTGTTTCAGTTAGTTGCAGGGTTACGAGGTTTTCGCGTATATTTTTGATATACAACGGTAATTTTTCAGCAAGTATAGGTTATAATTTGTTTAAAGGCGCTACTTTTACAATGGTCAAGCGTTTTTTTATGCCCGATTTTAACCTGAAAGATACCCTGAACCTGCTCTCTAAATTCACGCTGCGTCGTGGTATCAATGCCGGAAAAGTATTGAGCAGCTATTTCGTAAGTAAATGGACTGGCAAGCCCGTACAATGGGGATACCCGGTTTCTATCTCTTTCGAGCCCACAACCTCCTGCAACCTGCGATGCCCTGAATGTCCCAGCGGCCTCAGAGCCTTTACCAGGCCTACTGGCATGCTGCAGCAGGATTTCTTCAGGAAAACGATTGACGAGATCCATAAGGAACTACTATACCTGATATTCTATTTCCAGGGAGAACCTTACCTGAATCCGGGTTTCCTTGAAATGGTGAAATATGCTTCTTCCAAAGGCATCTATACCGCTACTTCAACCAATGCACATTACCTGACAGACGAGAATGCCCGTAAAACAGTGGAAAGTGGGCTCGACAGGCTTATCATTTCCATTGATGGCACTACCCAGGATGTGTATACCCAATACCGGGTAGGCGGCAACCTGGAGAAAGTAATACAGGGCGCCAAAAACATTGTGAAGTGGAAAAAAGAACTGAAGTCGTCCAAACCTTTTGTATTCTTCCAGTTCCTGGTTGTAAAACCCAACGAACACCAGATAGAGGATATTAAACAACTGGCAAAAGAGATAGGCGTAGACCAGGTACGGTTTAAAACTGCACAGGTTTATGACTATGAAGAAGGCAACCGCCTCATCCCGACCATCGACAAATATTCCCGCTACCACAGGAATGAAGACGGCACCTACGCTATTAAAAATAAACTGGGCAACCATTGCTGGAGGCTCTGGCACTCGCCCGTTGTAACCTGGGATGGACTGGTAGTGCCCTGTTGCTTCGATAAGGATGCACAACATAAACTTGGCAACCTGAAAAAAGAAAGCTTCAAAGCCCTCTGGCATAATAAAGAATATATCCATTTCCGTAGCCAGATCCTGGAAACCCGTAAAAACATAGATATCTGCGCTAATTGCAGTGAAGGCACAAAAGTTTGGGGATAATTATTTAAATATCAATGTCTTATATTTTTCTTATAGAAAAACTACAAAAATAGTTTTTAAACTACAAAAATAGTTATACCTTGGTGATATGAAAAAACTATCACGCAAGGAAGAAGAACTCATGCAGGTAATGTGGTACCTGAAAAAAGCATTTGTGAAAGATGCTATTGACCAGCTTCCCGACCCTAAGCCTCATTATAACACTATTGCCACACTAATGAAACGCCTGGAAGAAAAGGGGTTTCTTGCACACCGCGAATATGGCGGCACTTTCGAGTATTACCCAATCGTGGAGAAAGAGAAGTATAAAGACACTTTTATGAAAAAAGTGGTAAGTACGTTCTTCGACAATTCCTATTTCAATATGCTGGCCTATTTCGCAAAGGAAGAAAAGCTAAACCAGGAGGAGATCGAAGAGTTGATGAAAATTATTGAAAAGAATAAAAAAAAGTAGCCCATGTACGTCGCAATGTACCTTATCCAGTCTGCAGTGATCCTGGCGTTGTTTTTCCTTGTTTACCAGGCAGGTTTGCGGAGAACAACTTTCTATAGGCATAACCGTTATTTCCTCCTTGGAGCGCTTATTCTCTCGGCTGTATTACCGTTGTTGCCCGTGCCGTCTATGCAGGCGGGAAATACAGTCGCCATCTTCAACTACCTGGAGGGGGGAAATAATGCAGGCGCGCCCGCCCTTCCCGGGCAGGTACACGGTACGGGGGCATCGACCGTGCTTTTTCTGGCCTGGCTCCCGCTGGCGATCGTTGTTTATTGCCTGGTAGCTTTGTTCCTGCTGGTACGCCAACTTGTACAGGTCCGGAGAATATTCAGCCTGGCGGGGCTGGGAACAGCCTTTTTCAGGGGCAGGTACAGGTACCTGCAGATAAAAGGGCTGCCGGCGCCGTTTTCGTTTGGGCGTACTGTTTATTACGATCCGGAAGCGCATGATGAAGCCACGCTTCAGCATATCCTGGATCATGAAACGGCGCATGTTGCACAGGGCCATACTTTCGACCTGCTGTTTGCGGCATTTTATTGCAGCATTTTCTGGATCAACCCATTCAGCTACCTGACCCGCAGGGCTATGCAGCTAAACCTGGAGTTCCTGGCCGATGAAGCTGCCCTGTCCCTGGCCGGATCTCCCACCGCTTATCAATACAGTTTATTAAAGCAAGCCGCTACCCGTAACCAGGCTTCCCTGATACATCATTTTAGTCAATCATTTATTAAAAACAGGATCGTTATGATGAACCAAAAACCTTCAGTAACAGCACAGCGCTTACGCTATGCGCTGGTATTACCAGCACTTGCACTGGGCATAGGCCTGATTTCCGCAACTAAAGCGCCGGAAACACGATATGCCGAAAACTCATTAAAAAGTTTGAATGATCACCGGAAAGACAGTTCCATCATTGAAAGGCGTTTCCCTGAGGGAAAATCAGGATATGCCAGGCAGATTTCGAGAAATTGTTTATATCCTGCCAACGCCCGCAACGAGAATAAATGGGGAGTTGTAGAAGTTGAGTACACTGTTCAGCCAGATGGAAGCATTACGGATGCAAAGACGGTGAAAAACGAAACCGGCGCCGAATCATTGGGTAATGAGCTGTTGCGCCAGGTGAAGTTACTGCCCGGATTTAAAGCGGATAACAACGCGAAAGCCGAAACGGTGAAGCTGAGCGCACTGTTCTTTCTTGATGGCGTAAGCAAAAAAGATAACTCCATTAAAACTGATGTGACAATAGTTGCCTACGCAAACTAACTATTCCGCTTCAGGTTCTTTCTTCTTCCGCCGGCGCTTAGTTACTTTATTAAAAAGATTGATACCCAACTGAACGCCTATAAATTCCAACGCCGTCATCAGCGCCCCGGTAGCAAAATTCTTGACTTTACCGCTTTGCCACGCAAACTTAGCCACATTCATGGCTACGTTCAGGGCACCGCTTTGTCTTGCGCTACTGGGGATCACGGCGTTTACAGCCATTTTCTTGTAGTTGTTCTTGAAGTAATCTACCCGCCCTCCGATCTCTTTTTCCAGTTGGCGGGACCGTTTTTTCAAACGCGCTACTTCCAGATCAAGGGCTTCATAACTATCGATTTTTACTTTACGCATAAAAAGTAAACTTTGATCATTCATTATCCTTTTGACGTAGATTCAGTAGCTTCTTCGTCTGGTACATAAGCCGGATCTTCCGGCCCGGCGGAGACTTTTGATTCATCGGCCAGGGTCTCTTCTTCTTCGTCCTGATCAATTGCTCCAGGATCTGCCATTTCGTCTAACAGCTCCGCCAGTAATAACTTTCCCAATGGACGCTGTATTAATGGTTTCCTGAAGATAAGGATCACAAGGAAGAGCAACACAAATAAGCCGGCGGCACAACCAAACCCAATGGTAAAGCTGCCTGTCATTTCTCCGATCCAGAAGCCTACGACCATTCCCAGGAAAACAATAACAAAAAAGAACAACAGGAAAGCCATCGTAAGGGAGAAAAACAATCCCAACGCTTTCGACAACTTTCCTGCTGCCTGGAGTTTGATAAGGTCTAACCGGGTTTCCAGGTATTCCTTAGCTACTTTTCCTGTTTGATTAAAATAATTGCTGAAATTATCTTCCATGCAGTATAATTATTTATTCAAATGGGGGATTATGCCAACTCATTTTCCAGTTCATCCTGGAACTGATCCTTTTTCTTCCTCCATTTGTCTTTCAGCTTGTCTGACTGGTCTTTCAGTTTTTCCAGCAATTCGTCTTTTTTGTCAGAATTCAGAAAATAACCAACCGCTACACCCACTGCTGCACCTACGATAAATGAAACCACGGCTTTTGAACTGTTACTCATGATTAGTTTTTTTTGAGATGAAGAAATTTTTTTAACGTATAACAGGTTTCACAAACATTATTCCATAAATGAATATTACCCATTTTTGTACTGTTAAATCCACGATTTAAGAACAAGCGCCGATTAAATTTGTTTAGTTTCCTGGTTGTAGCATCGTGGGATAGATCGGTCTGCTTTTTGAAATCATTACCTACCGTTAATACATTTTATGAGTTACCTCGACAATGATCGGATCAAACAAATCGGCTTTTTAATTTTTATTGTTTTCCTGACTGTACTGTTATTCCTGGAAACTTACACCTATTTTCCAGGTTTCCTTGGGGCGGTTACCTTCTATGTAATGTCCCGCAAATACATGTTCCGCCTTACAGAACAACGCAAATGGAAAAAAAGCCTGGCAGCTACTGTAATAATGATCATTTCCTTCCTGGTGATCCTTTTGCCGGTTGGGATGCTTGTTAACCTGCTGATGTCCAAAGTTTCCTATGCGGCTAACCATTCAACCGAACTGCTGAACGGGGCAAAAGAACTAAGCGCCAGGCTCGACAGCCAGTTAGGTTTCAATGTGCTTACACCCGAAAGGCTTAAAAATTTACAGGAAAAGATAACAGCCATCGTTCCCGGCTTCCTGGGTGCTACGTTTAACACGTTAACTACTGTAGCCCTCATGTATTTTATCCTCTATTTTATGCTGGTTAATGGCCGGAGGATGGAATCAACCCTCTACGAGTATATTCCCCTGAAAGATGAAAATGTGGATAGATTGGGTAGAGAGTTCAACACCCTGGTATTTGCCAACGCCGTAGGTATTCCATTAATTGCCATTATCCAGGGAATTGTTTCATTGATCGGCTACCTGATCTTTGGAATACCGCAACCTCTTTTCTGGTTCGTAGTTACCTGCTTCACGGCTATGCTGCCTGTGATCGGCGCCGCTGCTGTTTATGTTCCCCTGGGCGTGTACTTACTAGCCGCCGGCAATACCTGGCAGGGCATCGCTATCCTGGTATATGGTTTCGGGGTAGTTGGCACCTCAGATAATATTGCCCGTATGTTGCTGGCAAAAAAGATAGCTGATGTTCATCCTTTAATTACCATCATTGGGGTGATCATTGGTGTAAGCCTGTTTGGCTTTATAGGTCTTATATTTGGTCCTTTGCTGATCTCCATGTATATTTTATTACTGGATATTTATGGCAACGAATTCCTTGTTAAAAAACGCGAAAGCCCCAAAACCCTTTATAAGCGCACTACAGAGCCCAACAAAGAAAAGAAGGGCGAATAATGATCATTTGTAGTAATTATTCTCTGTAATGTAATTGATCACGCTATCGGGAACCATATACCGGACAGACTTTCCTTCTTTGATCCATTTTCGTATATCAGTTGCCGATATATCCAGCATGGGCGCATCCAATAGTTCAACCTTTGCACCCCAGGTGTCCTTTATTTCATGGCCTGGCCGGCGATACACATAAATGGGATAGTTCCTGATAATATGTTCGTAATTTTTCCAGCGGGGAAGGTTTTGGAAACTATCGCTTCCCATGATGATAGCAAATTCCTGTGTGGGAAACTTTTCACCTAAATAGGCCAGCGTATCCACGGTAAAGGAAGGGCGGGGCAATGAGAATTCTATATTACTTGCCCTTAACTTCGGCTCATCTTTAATGGCCATTTCTACCAGGTGAAAACGATCATGCTCATTTAACAACGCTGATTGCGGTTTCAATGGATTGTGCGGCGAAACCACTAACCATACTTTATCAAGATCTGTATTGTATGCAACGTAATTGGCAATTATCAAATGCCCTGTGTGTATAGGATTAAATGATCCGAAATACAAGCCTATTCTCATGTGTCGTCTTATAAATTGCCGTTATAGGCGCTAATAATGCGTAAAAATAGGTATTAATACGGGAAACAGTGTATTCCGTCTTAATCCAGGGGTTTAAATTGCTCGAACACCTGCCCGCAGGATTTGCAGTAATGCATAGCCCTGCACAAGGTCGCGCCAAACGGAGAACGCAAATAAGTTTCCCGGCTTCCGCAATGCGGGCAAGGCACCTGGCTGGCAATCGTTAACAATGGGTCGCTTTGCTGCTCCCGGGGCGGAGGCGCGATCCCGTAATTCTTTAACTTCTCTCTTCCGGCCTGGGTCATCCTGCTGCTGGCCCAGTTAACAGATTTATCGATCAACACGCTGACAGGCATCTTCAGTTTTTCTTCCAACACCTTTTTGATATTGGATTGCAGGTAACTGATAGCAGGGCAGGCTGCAAAAGTGGGAATCATTTTTACGACGATCTCGTCTCCCGTTTGCACATCGGTGATCATCCCCAGGTCAATTACGCTCAGTACAGGGATTTCCGGGTCCATCACCTCTTCCAATGCTTTATATATGGATTCTTTAGACGCCATGTTACCAACTGGCCTCCGTATCCAGTTTATAAACCTCGCTCATTTCATTTAAGAGTGGCAACAAATGAACGGTATGGTACCCTTTCCTTCCTCCATAGATTGGCTCCACTCTTCCCAGGTCGGGCAGCGAAAGGCCCGCCTGAGTTAATACCGGTAAAATCCGTTCCTCCCAGCGCTGACGCAATGCAACTTCGCCGGGATAAATCTGACCTGAGATCAATTCGTCTTCCCAGTGTTCCGACGGCTCAAATATCCCCAGGGCTAAACCGATTGCCTCGTTAAGCGCCTGCTGCATCCGGGCATGGCTTTCTTCACCAGCCTGGCTCAACTGCAATACCCAGGCATTTGCATGCAGGGTATGGTATTTCAATTCGCCCCTGATCTTCAACGCCAGTGTTTTTAGCGGTTCAAAAGCGCTGGCGGCAAGGCTTTCATATCTTACCGTTTCGGCATGATCAAAGAGGAAATGACGCATTAAACTGAAGTCGTAGCTTCCGTTGGGCATTTCCACGAACTGTGAACAACGGTATTCATTTTCTTTGCGCAAAAAGGCGAACCTGTCAGGGTCCGTTCCGTTCAACTGTTCGTGAAGGACCTGGTATAAGGCCCACGCATGGCCGATCTTATCCTGGGCCATAGACGAAAAGGCAATATCTTCTTCCATTACGGGGCCTAAACCCGTCCATTCGGAATTCCGATGACCGAGGATCAGTTCATCATCTGCCATTTTGATGACCAGGTCTTTTATAGCTTCAGGATTCATTTTTTCGATTGTTTGTACTTGTTAATTTTTTCCATCACCTTGAAGCCACTGGCGTCCCTGTAATTTTTCTCGGCGTTGTTGGCAAACATATCCTCGTCTTCCACATCAAAAGCCAATATGTCCGCACTTCTTACAACCCAGAGGTTGACGCATTTCTTTCTTCTGGCAAACTGCTCTTTGGCGAAGATCAGGGCCAGTTCCCTGTTTGGAGCATGTACGCATCCTACATGTTCGTGGTGCGCCCCTCTTTTTTCCTGGTGAAAAACTTCATAACTGTTCCAGTTCTCTCCTTCCTCTACCCTTACTGCCTCCCCGGCATTTCCCAGTTTCAGCCTGTTGACCCTGGGATCTAATGAATCGTTAGACATGAATGTGTTAAGAATTTTGTTGTGAGATAGCTAGGCTACGGGAAATGCTTTTTTATCACCTGGCTGCATCAGCGCTTTGCGAACCCATCGCCCGTTTTCTTCGGCCCATTTACGTACCTGCAGCCTTTCTTCGTTACATGGCCCTCCCCCGTTGATCACTTTAAAGAACTCGTTCCAATCCGGGTCTGTATATTCCCATTTCTTTGTTTCTTCATTCTTTTTCAGGGCCGGATCAGGAAGCGTAAGACCTAATTCCCAGATCTTAGGTACATACATATCCAGGAACTGGTTCCTCATATCATCGTTGCTGGCCATTTTTACCTTCCACTGCATAAGTTTTTCACTATGGCTGGACGCCTTATCCGGAGGTCCGAAAAAGTGCATGATTGGTTGCCACCAGCGATTTAAAGCATCCTGTAACATAGTCCGTTGCGCGGGGGTACCGGTAGCCAGTTCTATAAAGGCGTCGTGCCCTTGTTTCAGGTGAAAACTTTCTTCATAACAGATCCTTTCCAGCGCCCGGCAATAAGGGCCGTAAGAACCTTTGGAGTTAGCCACCTGGTTAACGATGGCCGCAGCGTCGATCAGGAAGCCTATAACGGCAACGTCGGCCCAGGTTTTAGCAGGATAGTTAAAGACATTCGAATACTTGGATTTCCCGCTTAGCAGGTCGTTGATCATAGTCTCCCGGCTTTTGCCAAGGGTTTCGGCCGCATTGTACAATAGTTGTCCGTGGCCGATCTCATCCTGGACCTTCGCGATCAGCGCCAGTTTGCGTTTAAACCCAGGCGCCCGGGTGATCCAGGTTCCTTCAGGAAGCGCGCCGATGATCTCGGAGTGTGCATGTTGTTCTATCAGGCGGATCAGCTGCCTCCTGTATTCAGCAGGCATCCAGTCGCCGGGTTCAATTTTTTCGCCCCTGGCGATCCTTGCCTCAAAAACAGCCAGTTTTTCAGGATCGTCCTGCTGTTCAGGCAACGGCTTCCTGTTGGGTTCATCGAAGATATATCCTGCCCCGTACATGTGCGATTGTTTTGGTCAATCGTAAATTACGGAAAAAAGCCCGTTTTAGAAGAAAATAGCTGCCTCAATAATGCCCTGAAATGTTATAGAATCGCAAAAGTTTTCAGGCCGGGAAATTGATTAATCTACATACCTTAATTTTATTCGGCTCTCTTTCCTGATGTTATCTTCTTTGTACATAGCGCTGCTCTGGTTGATATTGCCTTTTCATCAACACTTCCGTACTGATACGGCAGTCAAACCCGCAGTGATCATCCTGGAATTCAAAGACAAACAGGTAAAAGATTCCATCAATTCAGATACGCTATTTTACAACTCTGCCCGCCCCCTGCAATGGGATGATTTCAAGGGGCAGGTTCCCCCGAATCCCAAAAGCGCCGCCGTTTCCTACAGCAGCTTTGCTTATGAAGGAAATAGCCGCCTGCAGCACGATACGCTCAGGATCACTTTAAGCATCGAGGTTTTCCTGATAAAAAGCGCTTCATGGGTACTTCCAAGCTACAGGAACAGCTATGCCCTGGCCCATGAACAGATACATTTCGACATCACTAAACTGGTGACAGAGCGGTTTAAACAAAAATTACGACAGACTCCATTAAACCGCGGCGACTATGACAGCGTCATACAGTACCAGTACCTGGAGTCGTTCCGGGAAATGAATAAACTACAGTACCGGTTCGATGAAGAAACGGATCATGGCCTGAACAGAACCGAACAAATGAGATGGAGGGACCGTGTAAATGTTGGCCTTCGCAACAACGGCGTATTGCCGGAGGAACTGGGCATAGAAGGTTTTTATATCCGTTAGCAAATAATCAACCATTCCCGGCCGTTATTATAAATTATACCTTTATCATCTAAATTGGGAACATGCAAAGAAATCGACACTTCAAAACCATAATCAGCAGCCTGGTTGTCTTAACCCTGCTTTTCAGTTGTAAAAAGAAAACAAGTGACGAACCCATACCCAATCCGCCGGGTAACGGGTCTAATCCTGTAAGCCTTAACGACAGTATTTTTACCATCACGAAAGATATTTACCTGTGGACAGACGATCTGCCTGATTCGGCTGCATTTAAGCCTGATAGCTATAGTTCCCCTTATGATATGTTTGAGGCGCTTATCAAGAAAAAGCCGCTCGACAGGTATAGTTTTATTGATGATGGCAGTACCTCCCGGGCTTTACAGGAAGGTATTGTAGGAGATAAAGGTTTTGAAGTTGGCTGGCAGACAGACAGCACCCTGTTTGTCATTTATGTTTACGCCGGATCGCCGGCTGATAAAAAAGGGATTAAACGCGGCTGGCAGCTGACTAACGTGAATGGAACTACTAAGTTTGTTAATGGAAAGACCTCTAACGACCTGCTGACGGAAGCCATTTACTACAATAACAGCGCTACGTTTGGTTTTAAGAAACCCGACGGAACTATAGTACAACCCAGTACCCTCACTTCTGCTGAATATAAATTAAACCCTATTCTTTACTCAAAATTGTACGATTTCAACGGCACCAAGATCGGCTATTTTGTTTTTAACAACTTCGTTGCGTTGGCGGATGTTAAAACACAAGTGGATTCAATATTCGATTCATTTGCCGCCGCCGGCGCCAAACAACTGATAATAGACCTGCGCTACAACGGAGGCGGATTAGTTGAAACAGCTGAATACCTTGCCAACAGGCTTGTTCCTGCTTCCAAAAATAATACAGTGATGTATACGCAGACTTTTAACAGTAATGTCAGCAATAATAAATTCAGCCCGCTGTTTAAGAATATGAAAGCGCTTCCCTATTTCCCCAATTACTATTGGGCAGATATTTTTTATAGCGAAGCCACTACCTATAAAACTGCCAATTTCGCTAAACAGGGAGGCTGGGAACCTACTAAAGTATCTTTCCTGGTAACTTACAGCACTGTTTCTGCAAGCGAATTGCTTTATAATAACCTGAAACCGGTGATGAACACGAAACTGATAGGTACCACTACCTACGGAAAGCCGGTAGGGTTCATTGACATTCCACTGGGACAAAATGATCTTTTTGCCGTTTCTTTCCAAACGAAGAACAGCCAGGGACAGGGCGACTATTTCAATGGACTGACGCCGGAAATTAAAGCAGAGGATGACTACTCATACGACTGGGGTTCTTTTAATGATCCTTTGCTTAAAGCTGCATTGTTGGATAACGGAGTACCTGCCAGCAGCCTGGGCAGAATGGCCAGGCTAACAAATGAAACGAGGTTGGTTACTACTTCCAACAACAGGTTGCAATCCACCCGGTTTAAAGGAATGTTCCATGCAAGAAGATAAATTTCCTTATAAATAGCAAAGGAGGTGCTTTCATTTAGCACCTCCTTTTTTGTCTTCTTATTGATGTATCAGTTCATTATTCTTGCCCCGCTAAACCTGTTCTCCGGCAAATCGCTATCCATTTTCTTCACCACATCCAGTATGGTTTGCACCGCCTTATAATAGAATGACTTATTGATGGTCTGAAACTCGTCTGAGGCCTTGTGGTAGTCAGGATGGTCTTCTACACCGAAATACAGGAAGGGTACCTTTTGCTGGTAAAATTCGTAATGATCGCTTTGATTGATCCAGTTATCATGGCCCTGATCAGGATTATCGTGACCGGCGATCAATTTAATACTGCTTCCTGCCGCTATCTGGTCTATATACTTCTTAAGATCTGGAAACTGCCGGGTACCGCAAACATACAATTCGTTCTTATCGTTGTGGGAGATCATATCCATGTTGATATTCAGGCGCATCTGTCCGGCAGGTACAGGCGGCATTTTCATAAAAGCCTTAGCGCCCTGCAGCCCTGCTTCTTCAGCATCAAAGGCCACAAAAAGCAAGGTATAGCGGGGAGGGTGTTCTTTAAAATATTGCGCAAGTGCCAGCAGGCCACCAACTCCTGAGGCATTGTCGTCGGCGCCGTTAAAAACAGAGTCCTGTGATTCGCTGCTGCTTTTAATGCCCAGATGATCATAGTGTGCAGATACCACGATCACTGTTTTAAGCTGACCTGGAATATAGCCGTAAAGGTTAGTTCCCATGGTGCGCTTGCCGTCGCGGGGTTGAAAGAAGAAGGGATATTCGTAGGTATCATGAAAGGGCTTCAATCCTATTTTCTTAAACCTGTCGATAATATAGAACTGGGCCAATCTGCTGCCGCGCGTGCCTGCTTTACGGCCTTCGAACTGGTCGGACGATAGTTTCTGTACATCCTTCATTAAGGCGCTTGAGTCAACAACCTTCTGTGAAAACGCTGGTACTCCCAGCATCATGCCCAGGAAGAAACAATACCATTTCATGTCTTGTAATTTAGTTATCTAAATGTACAAGATATTATTTGAAGATATGATAAACGATAAAACTGCAGATATAGGCCAGTGTGGTCATGTAAGCCAGCTGGATCAAAGGATACTTCCATGATTTTGTTTCCCTGCGGACAATGGCCAGGGTGCTCATACATTGCATGGCAAACGCATAGAAGATCATGAGAGAAAAACCCGCTGCCTTTGTATATACCGGGCGCCCATCGGGCCATTTGGCGCTGGAGAGCTTCTCCCTCAATGTAGCGTTATTGTTTTCCGGATCTTCTCCTACGCTGTATAGGGTAGCCATAGTACCTACAAACACTTCGCGTGCCGCGAAGGAGGTGATAAGGGCAATACCGATCTTCCAGTCGAACCCTAAAGGACGGATCGCCGGTTCGATAGTATGGCCTAAAATACCTGCGTAAGAGTTGGCTAATTTTTCTGACTGGAATTCTTTGTTTAAAACCTGCGCCTCCGGTGACTCTTCCGGTACATCAGCCAATAATTTTTCGTATTTCTGGTGTACAGGTTCCATCCGGGAAGCGGGGCCATAAGAAGCCAGGAACCAGAGGATCACTGATATGACAACGATCACTTTACCGGCGTCTTTGATGAAGATCTTTGCTTTTTCGATCATGGTTGTGCCAACGTTGGCCCATCTTGGAGCCCTGTATACAGGCAGTTCCATGATGAAGTAGCTCTTTTCTCGGATCTTCACAAACATCTTCATTACCGCTGCGATCAGGATAGCCATAAAGAAGCCAAGGAGATAGAGTCCCATCATCGCTACACCCTGCAGGCTCAGGAAGCCGAACACGCGGATGTCTGGTACTACCAGGGCGATCATCATCGTATAAATAGGCAACCTGGCGGAGCAGCTCATCAATGGGGTAACCATGATGGTGATCAGCCTTTCTTTACGGTTTTCGATTGTGCGGGTAGCCATGATGGCAGGAACGGCGCAGGCTACGCCGCTGATGAGGGGCATCACCGATTTACCGTTCAGGCCAACCTGCCGCATCAACCTGTCGGTGAGGAAGCTGATTCGGGCCATGTAGCCGGTATCTTCAAGAATGGTGATCAGTCCGAACAGGATCATGATCTGTGGTACAAATACGGCAAAGCCGCTGATACCCGCCAGTATGCCATTTATGAAAAAGTCTGTTACTTTATTGTCGGGCAAAATTTGACTCAGCCAGCCACTCAATGCCCCAAAACCGCCCTCTATCCAGTCCATCGGGTAAGAGGCGAGCCAGAAGATGCTCTGGAACAACAGGAACATTACGAACAGGAGTATTACATATCCCCAGAACCGGTGCAGCAAGAGGTCGTCTATTTTTTCAGACTGCAATTGTTTCTGCAATGGGTCAGACTCCACTACCGCCGCTTTCATGATATGTTTGATGCGGGCATACCGCTGCATGATCTCTTCGGCCTGTACGGTAGTTTTATTGAAATGGTTCGTCTTTAAAGTTTGTTGAATGCCCTGCTTCTGGTTGGCAGTAAGGAAGTTCAGTTCAGGAGCGTTTACGGCAACGTGTAATGCAGCGTAATCGCTTTTCACAGGAACTATCTGTTTTACCCCGTCTATTACCTGCGGCGCCAGGGCATTGTTGTTGATAAAGTCGCGTGGCGGCACACTGTATTGAGAACGGAGCGCAAGATCTATCGTTTTCTTGATCTCCGTTATTCCTTTGCTTTTCCTGGGATTGATGGCTACAACCGGCACTCCTATCTCCCTTTCCAGTCCATCCAGGTCTATTTCCACGCCTTTCTTGCGGGCAATATCCATCATGGTGAGTGCAATGATCACGGGGATCTTCAGGTCAATGATCTGGGAGCAGAAAAGCAGGTTGCGTTTTAAATTGGAAGCATCAGCTACTATGATCACCAGCTTGGGAGTATCTGCGCTTTGCTGATTGATCAGCACGTCGTAAGTGACATACTCATCTGCGCTTTTTGGATACAGGCTATAGGTACCGGGAAGATCAATGATGTTAGCAGAAAGTCCGGGCACGATTTCGGCGACCCCGGTTTTTTTATCGACCGTTACACCTGGAAAATTGCCGACTTTCTGGTTCAAACCAGTAAGAGCATTGAAAAGGGAACTTTTACCACTATTCGGATTACCAACCAGCGCGATGTTTATAGAATCCTGCATCCTATCTATCCTTTTTTATTAGTGAAGCTGAAGCCGCAAAGGTACACATTAATCAGGCTGTTAAATAATCGGATCGGGAATTTCTGCGAATGATAACCAGAGGTCAAAACAAAAAAGCCAGGAGTACATCCTGGCCTTCATTCTTATTTATTATTAATATATTACAAATACTATCCGTTAATTATATTGGATAAACCCGGAGAGAGAAGCGAGATCAATCTATCTGCTCCAACTCTATTTTTAACACTTTTGTCAAGTTTCTGAGCGGAGGGTCCTTTATACCGGTAGCCTTTTTCTGAATTAGAAGAATCGGGAGCCGGCTGAACCGGCGCTGGTTCTTTTGCGGCCTTAGGTTCATCTTCTTCTTTAAACCCATCTTTGGTCATCCTCAGTTTAATATCTCCTCCCATGTCATAATCATTTCCCCAGTCATCATCCTCATAATTGTAGTTATACCGTTTAAAGGAATAGTGGCGAGTCACCTGCCTGTCGGCTTCAATCAGTTTACCGGCAGGAACCTGTATAACCAATGTTACAGCCTGGTTGCGAAAATTAGATTCTCTTGGCAGCGAATACCCTTCCGGCAAATAAAGAATAGAATCTTTCTGTTCTACTGAGAAAATAATGTCGTTTGCCAATTTCCTTGCCTGCTGGATATTGCGTCCTGCGCTGTATTTTTTCAATTCTACATGATAATTGGAATCGATGCTTTTCTCTACGCGGATGCGTACACGATTGATGATGATAGTATCATCGTCTATCAAGGCCTGGTTATCAAAAAAATTGATATGCCAGTCGTCATCCATATCGTTCAGCAAGCCATTCGGCGCTTTCTTCAGGATCAGTTTGCCGTTGGAAGGTTGTTGAATAGCGATGGCAGTGGTTTCAGTTGTTTCCCTCCTGTAGTCTTTAACTATGGAGATGGCAACAATGCCTGCCAGCATCAGTCCAACAATCCACAGGAAACTGAGGGTATAACCGATATACCTGCTGGTTTCCTTTGCACCTGTAAGTTTCCTGATCACGAAAATCAGCAGGGCAACGATTGGAATACCTATGAGTAAACCGATTGCCGGCCAGATAAACGTGTTCTGAACTGTACCTTGCAATAGAAGGTCTTTCATCGGGAGCAGGGCCGCAGAAGTAACCGCCATAGCGATTGCCGTTATGATAAGGCAGATCAGCATTACTACGGCGAAGAAGTAAAAGAACCCTTTGGTAACGAACACCAGCACTTTGCCCAGGCCGGAAGCCAGGTTAACAAAAAAGCTTTCCAGGTCGTTACCTATTTGCTTTCCGCGGCCCTGAGAAAAATTTCGGATATCATCTCCTACATTTTTAACCTGACCTTTCATTTGATTCAGTTCGTCCTGGATGGTATTTTTAATACTATTCAGGTCTACTCTTTCTCCTCTCATCTCCAGTTTTTCGGCAGCAGTATCTGCAACCGGGGTAGCTACCCACAGGATGAAGTATACCAATACGCCGGTACCAAAGCCGCCAACAGCCAGCAGGGCGAAAATGACGCGGAAAATAACAGGATCTATATTAAAGTAGGCGCCTAAACCGGCACATACGCCACTGAGTACTTTATTTTCAGGGTCCCGGTACAGGCGTTTGCGGGGGCGTGGCGCGTAAGCGTCTTCATTTGCAGCTTTCTTTTCTTCCGTGAAAGCAGATGATGAATTGGCGTCGTCAAACTGTTCAGGCGTACCCATAGAGGCTTTCACTGCATTGATATCATCATCAGTGATGCAGTGCGCTCCTTTCTTTAGTTTATCCTGGAACAGTTCGGCAATACGACTCTCAATATCAGCAACAATTTCATCCCCTCCTTCTTCTTTTGAGAAGTACTTTTTAAGGCTGCCAAGATACTGACTCAGTATCTCGTAGGCACTGTCCTCGATCGGTATCAGCCGCCCGGCCAGGTTTATATTGATGATCTTTTTCATTTTGCTCTTGATTTAGGTTTTAGGTTTAGGTCTTCTCCGGTTAAAGAGGTGTACTGTTTTGCGTTAATTGATGAACTGCGTTAGCCAATTCGTTCCATGTACTTTCCAGTTCTTTGTAAAAAACTTCTCCTTTCTCTGTCATCGAAAAATATTTCCTTGGCGGTCCGGAGCTGCTTTCTACCCATCGATAGGTTAATAGCTCGGCGTTTTTTAGACGGGTTAGAAGAGGATACAGAGTTCCTTCCAGGATATCGAGCTTCGCCTCTTTCATCTTTTCGATAATGTCTGAAGGATAAACTTCACCCTGTTTTATGATGGATAATATGCAAAACTCTAGCACCCCCTTCCTCATCTGCGATTGTGTGTTATCTATATTCATGGCTAGTGTGCTTTAAAAAATGGTGGTTTTTGATAGTTGTTGTTATAGCTATTTTATCAACTTTCTGAAACAAAGGTAGAGAATATTTACTACTATGCAATACACAATACCATACAAAGCAAAATAACTTGCTTAGAAAGTTACTATTAATTAGTAATAAGTCATTAATTTACAATTAATTGTGTGAAAATAAACGTAGCGACCGCAAGATGAAATATTGATAAACGGTAATTATCCAGGATAAGTGGAATTTTTCCAAACTTTATAGTTAATTTTAGTATGTTAAAATGCTTTAACATTATTTTAATTACACAATTTATCATTTTTGATGCGCCTCAACTATTTTTGTAGCAGGTTATAGTTGCATGAAGAGGATTATCGGCATATTTCTATTGACACTGATGGTGTCTCAATTACTTCCAATCAAGGAGGTAGGAAAGCTGCTGTATAAAAATCAGATTGTAGAAGAGCATCCTGTAGATTGTGGGGTTGATCTTGTCAAAATTGCGAAGGAATTAAAATTCTGCAAGCAATATGATGATAATCTCGATTTTAGCCTGGTTCTTCTGCACGGCACTAACTACATTCATTTAATGGAAGATATTCCAAGCAATCCTGCCCAGGAAATACACGCCCCGCCTCCCAACCAACATATTGGTTAATTACGTTCCTTCAGCTACCCTTGCGTAGCCTGAAAATCTCATTCTATTCATTTATTACATCATTTTTTAGCTATCGGACCGTCCGTATGTGCTAGCGCCATACGTGTAAATAGCTGGTTCCCATAGCATATTCGCTATCTGTACGATTCCAGGTTTCAGCAAATGCTGTTATCCGGAAGCTCGATCCCTTAAACATAAAGCTTCTTTTATGAACAAGCAGACATCTCTCTTTTCCAATATAAAAGGCGACTTTTCCGCCGGCCTTGTAGTCTTCCTCATTGCAGTACCACTCTGCCTGGGCATTGCCCTGGCTTCCGGCGCTCCCCTGTTTGCAGGGATGATCTCCGGAATCGTGGGTGGTCTGGTAATCGGTTTTCTCAGCGGCTCTAACCTGAGCGTTAGCGGTCCTGCTGCTGGCCTTACCGCTGTAGTACTGGTAGCTATTACCAAGCTCGGAGCATTTGAAGTGTTCCTTTTAAGTGTTGTTATTGCCGGCGTAATACAGTTTATCATGGGTTTACTGAAAGCGGGAACCGTAGCCAACTACTTCCCGTCTAACGTCATCACCGGCATGCTCACCGCGATCGGTATCATTATTATCTTAAAGCAAATACCACATGCTTTCGGATACGATGCCGACTCGGAAGGCGACTTCAATTTTATTCAGGTGAACGGTGATAATTCTTTCACCGCATTATTATCTACCCTGAATCATATTAATTTGGGAGCGACCCTGATAACCATTATATCCATTTTCATTATTCTGTACTGGAACAAGATCCCTAAACTCAATGTAGTGCCAGCACCGCTGGTAGCAGTATTAACAGGAATTTTGCTTAACAGCATCTTTTCTGGCAGCAGCGTGCTGGCATTGGGATCGAATCACCTGGTAACGCTTCCTATTCCTGAAAGCTTCGGGGATTTCATACACCAATTCACCTTACCCGACTTCAGCGCTATTGGCAACAAAGAGGTGTGGATAACCGCCGCAACTATTGCCATTGTCGCTTCCATAGAAACATTGCTGAACGTAGAGGCTACTGACAAACTAGATCCATTAAAACGCCATACACCTCCTAACAGGGAACTGAAAGCACAGGGTATCGGCAACATAGTGAGCGGTCTTATCGGAGGTTTGCCTATCACTTCAGTGATCGTTCGCTCAAGCGCCAACATCAACGCGGGCGGCAGAACAAAGCTCTCTACGATGGTACACGGTGCTTTGCTGCTGATCTGTACCGCCCTGATCCCCGGCTTACTGAACAAAATTCCCCTGGCAACACTGGCGGCAGTGTTACTGGTAACAGGTTACAAACTTTGCAAATTCTCCATC
This sequence comes from Chitinophaga terrae (ex Kim and Jung 2007), assembly GCF_900107795.1. Taxonomy (GTDB): domain Bacteria; phylum Bacteroidota; class Bacteroidia; order Chitinophagales; family Chitinophagaceae; genus Chitinophaga; species Chitinophaga terrae. The sequence goes on along the minus strand of NZ_FNRL01000017.1, from coordinate 56,694 downwards.
TTTAAAGAAATGTTCAAAAATGGAAAATATCAATGGGTGCCTTTCCTCGTAACGGTTGTTGCCATTGTGCTCACCGACCTGTTAGTGGGTATTGCCTTGGGCATGGCTGTTAGTGTCTTAGCTATCCTCAGAGGCAACATCAAAAGCTCTTACTATTTCAGTAAGGAGAAATATCACAGCGGCGATGGCATCCGGCTGGAGCTGGCGCAGGAAGTTTCGTTCCTGAACAAAGCGAGCATATTATTGACCCTGGATCATATTCCGGAAAATATTACGCTCATAATCGACGCTCATAAAACCGATTACATCGACTTTGATGTACTGCAAACCATCCGTGAGTTTAAAGACATTAAAGCGCCGCAGAAAAATATCAAGGTTATTTTAACGGGGTTTAAACCTGTATACCGTATACAGAACACTCCCGATCTGACAGCGGAAGAAAAATCAAGCCTTCAATCGGCTCCTATTCACACTATTTCTACCGGCAGCCATAAAGAGCTCCTGAAAGAATTGCAGTTGAATTAATTCCCTTTTTCACTTTCAAAAACAAGACAAAAATGAAAACACTTAATAAAGCATTACAGGCAAAGATCACTCCTAAACAGGCATTGGAATTATTGAAAGCAGGGAACACCCGGTTCGTGGATAACCTGCGCATCAACCGCAACCTGTTGCAAATGGTAAACGAAACTTCCGACGGCCAATGGCCTATGGCTGCAATTGTCAGCTGTATGGATTCCCGTACTTCTGCTGAACTGATATTTGACCAGGGCCTGGGCGATATCTTCAGTATTCGTTTAGCCGGCGCCGTTGTTTCGGATAATGTATTGGGAAGCCTGGAGTACGCATGTAAAGTTGCCGGTTCGAAATTCATCGTGGTGTTAGGTCATACCAAATGCGGGGCTATCAAAGGCGCCTGCGACGCGGTTGAACTAGGCAACTTAACCGCCCTGCTGAACAAGATCGCACCTGCCGTATTCGCAGAAAAAACTATTACAGGGAACAGGAATTCACATAACGGCGCTTTCGTAGAAGCGGTGAATAATATCCATGTAGAACGTTCTGTTCAGGCTATTGTAGAACAAAGCAACATTCTCCGCGATATGCTGCAAAAAGGAGAAATTGGCATTATAGGAGCAATATATGATGTGGAAACCGGTGTTGTGAGTTTCATGGACCACACGCTTATATTGGAAGAAAAGAAGGAAGCTGTTGAAGCTATCGCAGGTTAAGCGAATGCTTAACTAAGAGAAGATTGTCTGCTTGTTCGGAGAGGGCATTGGTAAGTGTATATCATATATTTTAAAGGCTACGATATAAATATTACTAAATGCCCTTTCCATTTTATATCCTGTTCAATCGTTCTGCTGCTGCGATCAGCGTTTCATCTTTCTTTGCAAAACAAAACCTGATAACCCTGTTATCCTCCCCTTCCTGGTAGAACGCAGAAACGGGGATAGCCGCCACCCCTGCTTCTTTAGTAAGCCGGATCACAAAATCCTTATCTGCCTCCGCTGAGATCTTATCGTATTTCATCAACTGGAAATAACTGCCTGCGCTGGGCAGCGGCGTAAATTTGCTGCCTTCCATCAACCGCAGGAACAAATCCCTTTTCCGCTGAAAGAATGCCGGCAACTCGAGGTAATGCTGCGGGTTTTCTAAAAACTTTGCCAGCCCATACTGCATTGGCGTATTTACAGAGAAACAGAGGTATTGGTGCACTTTCCTGTATTCGCTCATTAAATGGGCCGGCGCCACGCAATAGCCCATTTTCCAACCGGTAATATGGAATACTTTTCCAAAGGAAAAGGTTACAAAGCTGTTTTTAAAGATGCCGGGATAACGCAACATACTCTGGTGCGATGCTCCGTCATAAACCAGGTGTTCATATACTTCATCAGACAATACCAGCAGATCATATTTTTCCACCAGCTTCTCCAACTCCTGCATATCTGTTTCTTTCAGGATACTTCCCGTTGGATTATGCGGCGTATTCAGCATGATCATTTTGGTACGTGGAGTGATCTTGCTTCTTACAAGATCCCAATCGATATGATAATCGGGATATACCAGCGGGATGATCACAGGGGTACCGCCGTTCACCAGTATGTTGGGTATGTAGCTGTCGTAAGCCGGTTCAAAAACGATCACTTCATCGCCTGGCCTGATGCAGGTTGCGATGGCCGTAAATATAGCGTAAGTTCCGCCGGGTGTAATGGTGATCTCGGTAGCAGGATTCACCTCCTGCTGGTATAATAACCGGATCTTATCAGCAATCGCTGTTTGAAGAACCGGCAAGCCGGGCATGGGAGCATATTGGTTATGACCCTCTGTCATGGCCTGGTTAACCATGCTTTTCAGTTCATCGCTGCAATCGTAATCGGGGAAGCCCTGGGAGAGGTTGATGGCCTTGTGAGTAGCTGCGAGCGCAGACATCACTGTAAATATAGTAGTACCAACATTAGGTAGCTTGGAGATCATAGTTCGTTACTTTTGATGCGGCACTTTTTATATGCCGCATCAAAGAAACGAAATTATTTAAAGGAACTTTTCACCTTTGTTTCTCTTTATCTCGGCAACATATTCTTTGATCTGTTGCTCGTTTTCTTTTTTGCAGACAAGGAGTACGTCAGGGGTATCGATAACGATAAATTCGTCCAGTCCCTGTAAGAGCACCAGTTTATCGTTAGGCACTTTCACCATACACTTGGTTGCGTCGATAACCATTACGTTTTTGCCCTGAACAGCATTGCCCAGGTAATCTTTTTCCAGGTTTTCGTATGCAGAGGCCCAGGTTCCCAGGTCGCTCCATCCGAAGTTGGAAGGAATAACATAAACGTTATTTGCTTTCTCCATGATGCCGTAATCGATGGAGATATTGGTACACTGCGGATATACCTTTTCGATAGCGTCCTTTTCCTGCGGTGTGTTCAGCGTATCATTGATCTGCTCGAACAGCTCGTTCATTTCCGGCAGGTGCTGTTTAAGCGCCGAAAGTATGGTGTTCACATTCCAGACGAAAATGCCGGCGTTCCAGAGGAAATCGCCGCTTTGAAGGAATGTTTTGGCCAGCTCCAGGTTGGGTTTTTCGGTGAAGGTTTTCACCTGGTATACGTTATCGGCTACCTGTTGCGGTTCGAACTGGATATACCCGTAACCGGTATCGGGGCGGGTTGGTTTTATACCCAGCGTCAGCAACGCACTGTGTTTTTGAACAAACAGCAGGGCGTTCAGACAGGCATTGGTAAATGCCGGGCCGTCCATGATCAGGTGATCGGCTGGCGCACAGATAATGTTCGCCAGGGGGTCCTGTTTGTGTATTTTGTGAGAGATGTAGGCGATACATGGAGCCGTATTCTTCCTGGAAGGCTCATTCACTATGTTTTCTTCCGGAAGTTCAGGTAGTTGCTCATGTACTTTGCCCGTGTATTGTACATGGGTGACCACGTAAATATTTTCTTTGGGGATAAACTGCAGGAAACGTTCATAGGTCCATTGCAGCAGTGTTTTCCCCGTATTTAGAATATCCAGGAATTGTTTGGGATTATCTGTCCGGCTATGAGGCCAGAATCTGCTCCCGATTCCTCCCGCCATAATTGCCACGTAGAAGTGGCTATTGAGTTGTGTCATTTCTATATAATTCCTTCTCTGATTAAATCATGTAAATGTATAATCCCCTGGTAACGATTTCCATCCATTACCAATAACTGGGTTATATCATGCTGTCTCATCATATCTAAAGCATTAATGGCCAACTCATCTTGTTGGATAACCTTAGGATTCAGCGACATAATATCTTTTGCCTGAACATTCGCAGTCGGAACATTCTTTTCCAGCATTCTTCTCAGGTCTCCGTCTGTGATAATGCCCTGCAAGAGGCCTTCTTCGTTCAATACCGCAGTTACACCAAGCATTTTTGAAGAGATCTCCACTATTACTTCGCGTAAAGAACTTGTAAGCGTCACTTGCGGCGCCTGGTGCAGTTTGCTCAGGTCCGCTACTTTCAGGTACAGTTTCTTTCCCAGTGCGCCGCCCGGATGAAATTTGGCAAAATCTGCCGCTGTGAACCCGTGGTATTCGATCAGGCAAACAGCCAGTGCATCACCCATAGCCAGCTGAGCAGTAGTACTGGTCGTTGGGGCCAGGTTATTTGGGCAGGCTTCCTGACTTACCGTGGTATTCAGCACATAGTCTGCTTCCCTGGCCAGAAAGGAATCTGTATTCCCTACCATGGCTACCAGTTTGTTGCCAAAATTCTTAACTAATGGTACCAATACTTTTATTTCTGCAGAAGATCCGCTTTTCGATATGCACAGCACCACATCTTCTTCAGTAATCATACCTAAATCGCCGTGAATGGCTTCTGCGGCATGCATGAAAAGGGCGGGAGTGCCTGTAGAATTAAATGTAGCGACTATTTTTTGTGCAATTATTGCACTTTTGCCGATTCCCGTCACCACAACCCTACCCTTGCAATGTGCAATCAGTTCTACAACTTGTTCAAAATCGGCATTTATAAACTGCTGCAAATCACTAATCGCTGTGGCCTCCATCGCAATAGTGCGCCTGGCTATTTGTCCTATATTGATACTTTCGTTCCTTTTCATGTCGATTTACAAATTTATCATTTTTTAGTCAGCAGTGGCGCACTCTGGTAATTAATATTGATACTCCGGGCTTTTTTAGTTAACTTCGTGTCCCCTAAAAAACATATAAATATATTTCGTCATTTGTTAGTTCTTTAGAGTTTAAATTTGAATGCAATGGCTGTTGTTAAGGAACGTTTGATGGATGCATTACGCGAACATTTCGGGTTCGATTCCTTTAAAGGAAATCAGGAAAAAATTATTAATAGCATCCTGTCAGGCAAAGATACTTTTGTAATAATGCCAACAGGCGGAGGGAAATCCCTCTGCTACCAATTACCGGCGTTGATGAGTCCGGGATGTGCCTTGATCGTTTCTCCGCTTATTGCACTGATGAAAAACCAGGTTGACTTAGTACGTGGTTACAGCAGTAAGGATAATGTGGCACATTTTCTTAATTCGACCTTATCAAAGGCGCAGATCAAAAAAGTTAGAGCTGATCTGATGGCGGGAAAAACCAAACTACTATATGTAGCACCGGAAACACTCACCAAACAGGAAAACCTCGATTTTTTTAAAGAGCTGGAAATTTCATTTATCGCAGTAGACGAAGCGCACTGTATTTCTGAGTGGGGTCATGATTTCCGCCCGGAATACCGCCGTCTGAAAGAAATGATCGACCAGATCAATGATAAATTACCGATCATCGCTTTAACCGCCACGGCTACCCCGAAGGTGCAGAGTGATATTGTTAAGAACCTGGGACTGAATAAGGCCAATATCTTTATTTCTTCTTTTAACCGCCCTAACCTGTATTACGAGATCAGGCCAAAACGCAAGAAAGAGCAAACCATCAAGGATATTGTTAAGTTTATTCATCAACATAAAGGCAAAAGCGGGATTATTTACACTTTAAACCGCAAAACCACTGAAGAACTGGCAGATATGCTGGTTGCCAACGGCATTAAAGCCGTAGCTTATCATGCGGGGTTGGATAGCTCTACCCGCGCCCAACGCCAGGATATGTTCCTGCATGAAGACACAGAAGTGATCGTTGCTACCATCGCTTTTGGTATGGGTATCGATAAGCCCGACGTAAGGTTCGTGATTCACTACAATATCCCTAAAAGCCTGGAAAACTACTACCAGGAAACAGGAAGAGCGGGCAGAGATGGCCTCGATGGCCATTGCATCTGCTATTATTCCCATAAAGATGTTCAGAAGCTCGAACACCTGATGAGGGATAAATCGCTTAGTGAAAGGGAAATGGGCGCCCAGCTTATCAACGAAACGGTAGCATATGCAGAAAGCGCCGTATGCCGCCGTAAAGTGATCCTGCACTACTTTGGCGAACATTACGAAACCGAGAACTGCGGCCAGTGCGACAACTGCCGTAATCCTAAAGAAAAGATCGAGGTGAAGAACCGGGTAGTTATCATGTTGAAAGCTATCCAGGCCCTGGAAGAAAGGTTTGGCAGCGAATACGTGATTAACGTCATTACCGGTAAAACCAGTCCGCAGATCACTACTTACCGCCACGACCAGTTAGATGTATTTGGAGAAGGAAAAGAGTTTGACGCTCACTTCTGGAACTCCCTCATGCGCCAGATGATGCTGGAAGGCCTCATCGAAAAAGATATTGAAGAATATGGCCTGTTAAAGGTTACCGATAAGGGTAAAAAATTCCTGAAGAAACCATATTCCATCATGGTTGCATTGAACCATCAGTTCGATGAAGATGCAATGGATGATGAAGATGAAGCAGTAGGAGAAACACATGCAACTGCCGACCCGGTGTTGTTTGAAATGCTGAAAGAACTGAGGAAAAAAGTTTCAAAAGAAAAGAAATTACCTCCTTTTGTCATCTTCCTGGAAACTTCACTGGAAGATATGGCTACACAGTACCCAACCACTGTGCAGGAACTGGAAAAGATCCAGGGTGTCAGCAAAGGAAAGGCTTTGCGGTACGGCAAACAATTCCTGGATGTAATAACCCGCTACGTGGAAGAGAACAATATCACCCGCCCGGATGATTTTGTGATGAAAAGCGTCGTGAATAAGAGCGGTATGAAGGTGTTTATCATTCAGAACATCGATAAAAAGATACCTCTCGAAACAATTGCCAAGAACAAGGAGATCACTCTTTCGCAATTGCTCGACGAAATGGAAACAATTGTTGCCAGCGGCACCAAACTGAATATTGATTATTGCCTGGACGAAGAACTGGACGATTATGCCCAGGATGAGATCATGGAGTACTTTAAAGGCTGCGAAACTTCGAGTTTAGCGCTGGCCCGGGAAGAACTTATTGAAAATGATTACACGCTGGAACAGCTAAAACTCGTGCGTATCAAGTTCCTGGTAGAATACGGAAACTAATTTTATGAGCATCAGATTAATCCAGGAAGCCATTGCTCCCAACAGGGAGAAAGTAATCGCACATCCCTTATATGCCTCCCTGCAAACGCTGGAAGATGTACGTACATTCATGCAGTTTCATGTTTATGCAGTATGGGATTTTATGTCGTTGCTCAAAGCATTGCAACAACAACTCACCTGTGTGAGCCTGCCCTGGATACCTGTTGGCAACGCAGCTACCAGGTATCTTATCAATGAAATTGTAACGGGAGAAGAAAGTGATATAGATAAAGAAGGAAACCGTTGCAGCCATTTCGAATTATATGAAAGGGCCATGCTTCAGGCAGGCGCCGACTGCGGTCCTATCCGGTCAATTATTACCGAAGTACAAAAGGGTAAAAAGATACAGGACATTCTTGCCTCTTCTCCCCTTCCGGAAGCTGTAAAAGGCTTCTTAGGCTTTACTTTCGATGTAATTGCAACCGGTAAAGCCCATGTAATGGCAGCCGTGTTCACTTTTGGGAGGGAAGATCTTATTCCTGATATGTTCCTGGAGCTGGTAAAAGACCTGGATCAAAAGATTCCCGGCAAGCTAGATACATTTATTTATTACCTGGAAAGACATATAGAAGTAGATGGCGATCATCATAGTCAACTCGCTATGCAAATGGTAACTGAACTATGCGGAGATGACAGGGAAAAATGGGAAGAAGCCGCTGAATACGCCCGTCTGTCGCTGCATTGGAGGCACGAACTTTGGAGCGGTATTTTAGCGGAAGCGCCAATTTTCTAAAATTCTTGCAAAAAAATTTTGCAATTTAAAAGATTGTATTACTTTTGCAATCCCATCGAGAGAGATGGGGAATAAAAAACGGATGGTGCGGTAGCTCAGTTGGTAGAGCAAAGGACTGAAAATCCTTGTGTCGCCGGTTCGATCCCGGCTCACACCACAGAAACAGATAAGGGTTTGATGCGATCAGCGTCAAACCTTTTTTCATTTACTACAATAATCTTATACGCTTTTTCCGCTCCCCTTCGTTTACAACGTTGACGCCTATATCAAAAACTTTTTTTTAGGCCAAGGCGTATACTTTCCTGATTTTCCTATGGTTTATATAGTGTACCGGCACAACATACGTTCCTCATTCGTTTGCCCTCAAATGTCCAGTTTTTTATATAAAAAACTGGACATTTTACTATCTTTGGGTAAACCAGAGCATATGAAAGTGGCGGAATACATTGCGGAGAAAATAAAGGACCTGCCGAAAGGCTATGTTTTTTCCTATTCCGACATCATCAAACAGCCGGAAAACAAAGACGCTGCTATCAAAGCATTGAACAGGATGGTTTCCGCGAAAAAACTCGCTAAACTAGGCAAAGGCAAATATTATAAAGTTGAAGAAACCGTCTTCGGCAAATTAGAGCCGGATTTGTACCAGGTGGTAAAGGATTTGCTGGAAAGCAACGGAAACGTGACGGGCTACCTGACGGGGTACAGCATTTATAATAAATTGGGGCTTACGACCCAGGTTAGTAATACGATCCAAATTGGCAAAAACGATATTCGCTATCCCTTCAAACGAGGACGCTATACCATCGCCTTTGTCAAACAGAAAAACACAATTACCAAAGACAATATTCCCTTGCTGCAAATTTTGGACGCTATCCGCTACATAAAAAAGATACCGGATGCATCTCCGCGTTCTTCGTTCGAACGCTTGCTGTCGCTTGTCGCGGCTTTACCGCGTGCCGATCAAAAGAAAATGGCCGGGCTTCTGCTTAAATATCCGGCTTCGACGCGGGCGCTTGCGGGGGCAATGCTTGAAATATTGGGAAACATAGAACTTGCAGAGAACCTGCGGGACACACTCAACCCTGTAACCGTTTACAAAATACCTGGCATTGGGGATTCGATTGCCAATGCCAAAGACTGGAACATCCAATGAAATTGCACAAAAATGAAGACTTATTCCGGCAGGCCGTACAATTTACCGCCCAGCAATTGAATATCCCTGAGATATTTATTGAAAAAGATTACTGGGTGACCTTCGCCCTTTTTACGCTGTTCAACAGTGAAATCGGCGCAGAAACGGTTTTCAAAGGCGGCACGTCCCTTTTGAAATGCTATGGTGTCATCAACCGTTTTTCGGAGGATATCGATCTGGTAGTATTAAGACGGGAAGGTGAGTCAAACAACAAGCTGACCAACAAAATCCGAACGATCAGCGATGTGATTTCGAATGTATTGCCGGAGGTGGAATTACCAAAAGTAACCGTCAAAATGGGGATGAACAGAAAGACGGCGCATACCTATAAGAAACAATTCTCCGGCGAGTTCGGCCAAGTGCGCGACGCGGTTATTGTGGAGGCCACGTGGTTGGGGTATTTCGAACCTTATGCCGAAATGCCGATACGCTCTTTTATCTATGACATGATGATAACACAAGGGCAGCAACAATTGGCCGAAGAATACGGGCTAAAGCCCTTCAAGGCGAAAGTATTGTCGCCGGCGCGGACGATTTGCGAAAAAATTATGAGTTTGGTGCGTTTTTCTTATAGCGAAGCACCTATTGGCGATTTACGGCTTAAAATCCGCCATGCGTATGATTTGCACCAGTTGTTGCGGATAAAGGAGTTTTCCGATTTTTTTCATGCCGACGACTTTGCCGTCATGCTATTAAAAGTCGGCCAGGATGATGTTGCCAGTTACAAATCAAATAATCAATGGCTCAAGCATCATCCGAACGAAGCACTTCTATTCAAAGATCTTGAAAACACCTGGGACCAAATGACAAGCACCTATGACAACCAATTCAGGGCTATGGTATTCGGTGATGAATTCCCCACACCCGATCACATTTTACAAACGTTGCAACGCATAAAACAGCGTCTATCCGGTATCGAATGGACGGTCACGGTAGAATCATAAAACAGCAAAACGCTTTTTACTTTGGCTTCGGCTGGCTTTCTCTCACTTTATTATTAGTTACAGCATCCAAGGCATCGTCCCTGTTGGCGCCTTCCGGCTGTTTTTTACAGAACGGTTATTCATCTGCGCTGAATAGGAATGTTCCGGCCTTTGCATAATTGAACCCTTTCCTCTTTCATTAAAAATACCGGGTAATAAGCCGAACAGGCCCTTTTTCTCTTAACGAAGAAATCCTGTTCTACGACACCGGATAAGGTATTGGGGTCTATAGTCTTTTTTCAGACAATTATTGTAAGGTAAAAAGCGAATAAAGAACGTATGGCGCTCTGCCATTGAGCTATTCCGCAAGGTATTGTTGCTTTAAATGTTGCGGAAACAGGATTCGAACCTGCAACCTCCCGATTAGAGTCGAAGTATCTCTATTCTACGACACTTACAATCTGGTGTCTGTTACTTTAACAAGGCAAAATGCGAAACAAAAAACGGGGCTTCGTTTGCCGGAGTCGAACCGGATAGTTGTTACGCTATTCCTCCCCTTAAATGGTACGAAGTATTTCATTTCTACGGCACCTGTTCTTTAAAGAAGTAAACCGGGTAAAAGCTCGAAAAGGCACTTACTTTAAATGGTGTTTAAATTTAACTACCTGTTGTTACAGGGCAGGATTGGCCTGCATCCCCATTTCCCTATCGAAGAAATCCTGTTCTACGACACCGGTTCATATTTTCAGCTGAAGAAGCGGCACACTACCTTTTGCAATGTGCCTTCCCTCCTACAATTCAATTTGATTGATCTGGTCTACCACGGTTGATCCGTTTTCCACGTAATAGAGCATATCGAATATTTTCTCGCTCCATCCGCTTACCAGTATTGTATGCTTATCATGCATCCCGGTAAGACTGTTGCCATACCCTTTCAGGTCGACGCTGTAGATCTTAACCGTTGGATTGATCCTAAGATATTCTGTCAGCAATTTGTTGAAGTTATCCGCCCGGTTACCTTTCCGATCATACCAATTACATCCTTTACCTAACTGGCAATCGGAGAAAATAACAATACGATCCACTATTGACCTGGAGGCGATCAACTTTTGCATGTATTCGAAGATACCCGCCTCAGTTGATGGTCCGCATTTTTTAGCCGCCTGGCTGACCTGGTTAAAATTTTCAAACAGGTTGGTTTTACGGCTTAAAGATGGTTGTACTAACTGGTCGCCAAACAGTCCAATAGATGTATTTTCACTTTTGTTCCAATACAGTACAGCAAACAGGTTGGCTATATCTGCAGTAGTACGGTTGCTCATCGCAGAAACCAGCGATTTCCCTGCCCTATCTCCATACATGCTTCCTGAGTTATCGGAAAGGATAACTGTTTTGCCTTTATTAACAGGTATATTATCGCAGGCGATCAGCAATGCCATCTCCAGCGCTTTTTTGGCTTTCATTATCCTGTTCTTCTGATCTTCAAATGTTATTTCAGATTCTGCCAGTTTTTCTATTTCAAGGAAAGCCGACAAATACCTGAATGGCAATTGTTTCGCTTTTTTAATCCTGATCTCATCTGTAAGTATAGCCAGCGCTTCTTTAAAGGCAGTTGCCGAACCTTTGGTAAGGATATTACGCAGGTTACGCAATACGGCCATGTATCCAAGCTTTCCACTCAATACCAGTTCTTCCCACTGCAATGCTATTGCTTCTTGTTTTTCCTTTTCAGTCGCGAAGGCTTTCTGGCCCAGTTCAGACAAGGCTGTTTCCCAGGTGTAAGGTGTATCCAGGTTATCTTTGGCTATTTTATTAAACAGCTCCTGCTGCGCTTCGTCCTTGGCTACCGGGTGAACCAGGAACAAGGCGTCTTTCATTTTTACTTCCGCACTGATATTATATTTTGCGAACTGGTATTCGTCGAATTTATTGAACGACATCGCAAGGCCTTTTTGCACTTGTTTAGAAAGTTTGTTTAACTTCTTCACCCCTGTTCTCTTATTTGAGATCTGGTAGTAAGCCAATACTTCCTTTATTTCATCGGCTCTTTGTACAATACCATTTATTGTTCTGCTTACCAGGTTATTACCGGATGCAATTTTCGCCAATTCTATTGCCAATACAACAGGAACAGAACGAAGATTCATTTCTTTCCGGGTATAAATAGCCAGTTTTGCTACAAATTCGGGCGAACATGCTGCAACCAGGCGTTTGATACGATCAATCCGGTTCTCCTGCTTTTCATAGTAGGAGTCATCCACCATACAAGTTGCTACTGCAGTGTAAAGTTCCAGTTTAGGAGACATTTTGTAAGCTGTGGCTCCCATGTAGTTTACTGTTTCTTTTGCGGCTTTGTTTTGCAGATTGAATCTCATAACTGTTGTTTTTTGTTATTGACAACACAAAGATGGCCACACTACTGCGCAGCAGACCTGCGTAGATATTTTTTATCTCAAAATTTTTTCTATTTAATTAATAATCAATAAATTAATTTTAATATTTCATGTAAAAAGGTTTGCGAAAAATATAACTACGCAGATGTATTGCGTAGTTGTAAAAAAATATGTTTCTTTTTGGGCGTCGAATTTCCCTTTGTTGGTTAAAGCATCTTTAACAAAAAAGATTTACGACGCAGAAAAACTCTTGACTCTAACGTAACGTCAGGTCTTACTTTTGTTTTTATGGAAAAACATTACACTGTTCAACAGCTTTCCCGTCTTGCGGGCGTAAGTGTGCGTACCTTACACCATTACGATTCATTAGGGCTGCTGCAGCCGGAAAAACGAAGCGCTTCCGGTTACCGGCTGTATGGCGAAAGCGAGTTACTCCGGTTGCAACAGATCCTTTTTTACAGGGAATTACATTTCCCATTAACTGAAATTGCAGCAATACTCGACGACCCGGGATTCGATATGCTGCAAGCCCTGGAAAAACATCGTGTTGCCCTGGAAGAACAACGTAACCGTATTTCCGCTTTACTTAACACGATCGGTAAAACGATCAACAAACTTAAAGGAGGACCTATTATGTTAACACACGAGGAATTATATGAAGGCTTCCCTCAAGGCCTGGAGCATCGTAAAGAGGCTGTCAGCAAATGGGGAGAAAAAACGGTAGAAGACAGCGAAAATAGTCTTCGCCTGCTTAACAAAGCCGCTTTAAAGAAATTGACCCACGATTTTCAACAGGTCTTTACTGACCTCCGCACCGTTATGCATAGGCAACCAACTGACAGGCAGGTACAAACCCTCATCAGCAAACATTTTTCGCTGATCCAGCGGTTCTGGAATGTCGATTCCTGCGACGCTTCCATCCTGGAGCGATACAAAGGGCTGGCTAACCTTTACATAACAGACGACCGATACATACAATCGCCTGATGGCAAGCCGGATCCTGCTTTCGCCGATTTCATCAGCAAAGCCATGATATGGTTTGCCAATCATGCAGCAAACTAATATAGCCTTTCCTTAAGAGCTTCGATTAATAACGTTGATATCGTGACCCCACTTCCGGATATCCGCTTTTTAGATCGAAGCTCTTTCCCTTTAGCTGATTTTCATATAAACGGCTTGTTGCTGGCTGCATCGTTTTGTTGTTAAGCAAACTGCTTATCAACTGTATCACCTCATTCGTCCTTTCCTCAAACCGCAAAGGAGAATTCGTTACCAGCTTCTCAAACAGGTGAATAGTACCATTGTGTTGCAGCTCCCGGTATCTTTCCAGCACCTCATCTCCTATCACATTTTTATCAAACCAACTGGAACACAAGACCAGGTGATGCATTTCAATATCCAGGTAATTCAAATACACCAGGATATCCGAGATATCTCTTGGGCTGCCATCAAAACAAATACTCAACGGCGTTACAAATGATACCGGATCTCCGATACGAAGATTTACCACTGCCCTGATCTTTCCAAGGTGATCACTGCTCCTGAAATTAAAATCGGAGCTATTGATGACAACAAATTTCTTTGTATGTAACCATGGAACATTGATAGGCTGCTTAAAAGGAAAAAAGTTCTTCCTTTTAAAAATAGACTGGATGGTTTTTGTTTTGCCTGAGTGGGGGTTACCAACAATGACAAAAAACTTTTGCGGGTTACAATTCATATTGCAAAGCTCCAATAAAATGGAATATGAACTGTTAATAAAAATAAAACACCACTCGTTTTTTTAATTTTTTTGGTGTTAACAAAATTGATGACGGTTATTATGGGCAAAATGATAGATTATACAATAATATTTATTCTGCATATTAATAAGGATTCCTAATGATATTAGTGGTTAAAAGATCTATTCTTTCAATATAATATTACTGGCCAACCCCTAAATCGAAAGTATTTACCATATGTTTCGCCAGAAAGTATACAAAGTGATCTGATTTGCTAAAACTCCGCTAAAAAATTCATTTACTCAACATGTTTATTATCAATATTTTATATTCTATTTTATTGAAATTATTACAAAATTTGTTCACACCCGTATAAAATATATTGTATTTTGTACACTTAATTAAAACAGTTCCCATTTATGAAAAAACTCTGGGCCTTCGCCTTGTTATTATTCAGTTATTCCTCTTATGCCCAACAAATACGTATAGCCACATCCGATATCAGCCTTGTTTACCGCGTCAATCAACGTGGCCGGCTTGTTCAGCAATACCTTGGGGCACAGTTAACTCCTGCCGGCGCCGACACTCTCGTTCATAACAACCAGGAAGCTTACATCACCGCCGGTATGGAAAGCCTGTTAGACCCGGCAATCAGGATAGTGCACAACGATGGCAATCCATCTCTCGAATTGAAATTCGCGGGTACTGCTGTAACCAAGGAAGGAGATGCCACACATACTTCCATCACCTTAAAAGATCCCGTATACCCGGTAACGGTAGTGCTTCATTTTGAAGCATTCAATAAAGATAATATCATCAAGGCCTGGACAGAGGTAAAACATACAGAAAAAAAGCCGGTGAAACTTACTGCTTATGCTTCCGCTATGATTCACCTGAACGCCGGCAAGTACTGGCTAACCCAGTTCCACGGCGATTGGGCAAAAGAGGTTAACATGCAGGAGCAATACCTGACAACCGGAATGAAGATACTGGATAGCAAACTTGCCGTACGCGCCAATATGCAGCAATCGCCTTTCTTCCTGTTGTCGCTGGATCAGCAGGCCGATGAAAACACCGGTACCCTGCTTGCCGGAACGCTTGCCTGGACAGGGAACTTTAAATTCGGTTTCGAAGTAGACGAGTTGAATAAACTCCATATCAGCGCTGGTATCAATCCCTACGCCAGCGACTATGCTTTGGAGCCTAATGAAACATTTACCACTCCTGCTTTTATTTTCACGCTTACTACCAATGGTAAAGGCGCTGCCAGCAGGAACTTCCATCGTTGGGCCCTGAAACATGCAGTATTAGACGGTCATAGCCCCCGTCTTACCTTGCTGAATAACTGGGAAGCTACAGGTATGGATTTTAATGAAGAAAAACTCACAGGCCTGTTCCAGGAAACCAGGAAGCTGGGGGTTGATATGTTTTTGCTTGACGACGGATGGTTTGCCAATAAATATCCACGGAATGCGGATAACGCAGGCCTCGGCGACTGGGAACCCAATAGAACCAAATTGCCGCACGGCCTGGGTTATTTAGTCCAGGAAGCCGATAAGGCAGGCGTTAAATTTGGCATATGGCTGGAACCCGAAATGGTGAATCCAAAGAGCGAATTATATACACAACATCCTGATTGGGTACTGCGTTTGCCTAATCGTGAAGAACACTATTACAGGAACCAGATGGTGCTGGACCTTACCAATCCTGCAGTGCAGGATTTCGTATATGGCGTGGTTGATAAAACTTTATCTGCCAGTCCCGGTATCGCCTATATTAAGTGGGACTGCAACCGTATGATAACAAATGCCTACTCCCCTTACCTGAAAAACAAACAATCGCATTTATTCATTGATTATACACGCAGTCTTTATAAGGTGTTAGACAGGGTAAGAGCTAAATATCCTCATCTGCCAATTATGTTATGCTCAGGAGGAGGCGGCCGTACTGATTTCGGCGCATTAAAATATTTCACCGAGTTCTGGCCAAGCGATAATACTGATGGACTGGAAAGGATCTATATTCAATATGGTTATTCTCATTTCTTCCCTGCAAATACAATTGCAGCTCATGTTACCAATTGGGGAAAACAGTCGCTGAAATTCCGCACCGATGTAGCGATGATGGATAAACTTGGATATGATATCAAGGTGAGTGATTTTTCAGAGAAAGAATTGCAGTTTAGCCAGGAGGCGGTAAAAACGTATAGGCGTATCAGTGATATAGTATGGTATGGGGATCTTTATCGTTTAGTATCGCCTTACCAGGAAAACAGGGCAGTATTTCAATATGTCAATGAAGCTAAGAACCATGCGATTATTTTCAATTACCTGATGAACATCGGAAAAAATGATCAATTCCGGCTTGTAAAGCTACAGGGACTGGATCCTGACAAACAATACAGGATCAAAGAAATAAACCTCTTCCCCGGCACCAGTTCCAGGTATCATTTTAACCAGGTATACAGCGGAGATATGTTGATGAAAGAAGGCATTCAATTGTTGCCGGGATGGGCAAGTTCTCTGACCAGTAATATATTGGAGCTGACTGCAGAATAATTTTCAGAAAGCTGGTAACGAATGTCCCGGCCTTTACAGGAACCGGGGCATTCTTTTTTTCAGGCCTGAATTATGTAATTTCAACTTACCTTACTATATCAGTGTTAATTAATTAAACTTTTCAGGTGAGATTTATAATTGAATATCTGACGGGATCTAACTGGCATATTCTTATAAAAATATCCAGCCTGGTACTTATGACTTTAATATTCATAGGTATTGTTGCCACTATCCTGTTGGAGAACAGGAATCCTATTAAAGCTGTTGCTTACATACTGGTACTGGTTTTTATCCCCATTGTTGGCTTGATCGTTTACTATTACCTCGGCAGAGATCTTCGCAAACGACGACGGTTTACGCTAAAAGGAAGCAAGGATGAGGTCTTGTTCACGCGATACTGGCAGTCGCAGAAAGCCGAGATAGAGAAACGGCAGGTAAACCTGCGGCAGCTGGTAGGCAGCAAGCAGGAATTATCTTCTATGCTGTTGAATACGCGGCAATCGCTGCTTACAAGAAACAACCGGGTGCAGTTATTAATTAACGGCGATGAAAAGTTTCCTGCCGTATTTGCAGCATTGAGAGCCGCGAAACATCATATACATATTGAGTATTACATGGTGTCGGAAGATACTGTAGGAAACGAGTTAACAGAGATATTAATAGAGAAACTAAGCCAGGGCGTCCAGGTCCGGTTCCTCTACGACGATATGGGCAGCGACAGGATCGGGTCTATCCCTAAACGCCTGAAAGAACATGGAGCGTTGGTATATCCATTTTCCCCTGTGCTGGTAGATTTCTACCTGAATGCCAACTATCGCAATCACCGTAAGATCATAGTTATTGATGGTTCCGTAGGTTTTGTTGGCGGTATCAATATGGACGACCGGTACATTAACAACGGTAAACATGATTTATTTTGGAGAGATACGCATTTAAAAATTGAAGGAGATGCAGTAGGTATTTTACAACTGCAATTCTTAATGAGTTATCGCTATTGCAGTAAAGATGTATTTCCTTTTGAAGAGCCTTATTTTGTAAAACCTGAATTAACCGGTAATTGCTTTGTAGATATAGTGGCCAGTGGTCCGGATTCTGAATGGCCGGTTGCCATGCAGAGTATTTTAATGGCTATTAACCTGGCGAAACGAAGAGTACGGATTGCTAATCCATATTTCATTCCCACAGAAGAAATCCTTACTGCTATGCAAACGGCATCATTGGCAGGTAAAGAAATTGAATTAATGTTACCATTGAAGGGAGATTCCTATATCGTGCAGCATGCAGCGTTATCTAACATGAAACCATTGCTGGCGGCGGGTATAAAGGTCTTCTTTTATACCCGCGGATTTATTCATGCAAAAACGATGGTGATTGATGATAACCTGGCCTGGGTTAGCTCGGTAAATTTTGATAACAGGAGTTTTTACCTGAATTGTGAAATCGGTGCGTTGATCTATGATCCTGAAGTGGCGGCCAAGTTGAATAAAAGTTTCGAAGATGATCTGCTTTATTGCGTACCCGTCCAGGAAACCAGGTGGAATAAGCGAAATATAATGAAGCGGTTTATGGATGGTTTATGCCGCTTGCTTACTCCGTTATTGTGAGTCCCTTTCGTCGTCTTCGAAATCTAGGAATTCACCGTTGTCGTCTTCCAGGTCTTCATGCCTGTCGCCTCCCAGGCTGTAGATATTATTTTCTTCGTCTTCTTCTCCAATGTCTTCCAGGTCGTCGTCCAGCTCGGCGCCGGGCACATCGAGGTCGTCTCCTACTTTATCCTTTCTCCATGTTTCTTCCTGTTCATCACTTTCATCAAACGGGCGTTCTTCCCTTTCGGGCAATTCACTGTTACGCCTGAATGAACCGGTTACTTCATCGATGTCAATATTTGCTTCTTTATCATTATTCATGATATCCTCGCTGGCCGGGTAAGTAGGATAGCCTGGAAATTGTTCATCGCGTGATTCATTTTCTTCACCGGCTTTTTTCTGCGGCTTTTTATTTTTATCGTTCATAGCAGTAAGATTTAATGTAAAAAGATGTTCGAATGCCGTGCCATTTCATTGTTGGCAAACGGTTAAATTATAACACTGCTTGAGTATGTTTGTTTAATCCCGGCTATATGGAACTGGTATGGATGAGTTCTTTGGACTCCTATTTCTCCGGCTTTTCATGTGCTTCTTTCCTGCCACAGGTAGTAGAGTTTTTTTGCAGAAAGTTTTCGGCGGTTTTTCCTGTTGGCAAGCAATATACTTTCGTATAGTCGTTAGCGTTATTAAATAATTGGAGACGAAAAAATTGGCTTGATGATTAATTTTCTATGCTTCGGCGACTACTTAAGTGTATTTAACAGGAAAAGGAGTTCTTAAACATTTTTTAGACCTTTTTCGCCTTCTGTTATGAAATTACGCATTTTTAGCCTCATATTCGGCCTCATACCATTTTATAACATAAGTATTCAACTCCAGTGAGATCTTCAAAAATTGACCTATTTCTGAAGGTCGATTTTTTCAGGGAAACACTAATTTTTTTGAAAAAAGCGCAAAAAAAGACCTGGAAAAATATTTTCCAGGTCTTTTTTCTGTTTTAGGTAGATAGAGATTATCGACCCATATATACCATTAAGATTTGTACGTCGCTCGGATTTACCCCGCTTATCCTGCTGGCCTGACCAAGCGTATGTGGTCTGATCTTATTGAATTTTTGTTTTGCTTCGGCAGACAGGGAAACCAATTTGTTATAATCGAAGTTGGATGGAATGGCCAGGTCTTCGAGTTGACTCATTTTCTGAACCAGTTCCATTTCCTTTTCGATGTATACATCGTATTTAATTTGGATTTCGGCCTGCTCTAATGTTTCCCTATCGAAGTCTGCTAATGCCTGGTTAATTTTCTCCACCTGGTTTTTCATAGAGAAAATATCCAGGTTGGGACGTAACAGGATCTGATGTGCTTTTTGTTTTTGAGATAATGGAGCAGAAGATTTCTCTGCCAGCAAACCGCTGATCTCTTCTGGTTCTATTGAAAGTTCTTTCAGTATCTTTTTGACCTGTTCTACACCATTCCTTTTTGCCAGCATTTTCTGCATTCTCTCTTCACTTGCCAGTCCCATTTTGTAACTTCTTTCGGTTAAACGGAGGTCGGCATTGTCTTGTCGCAGCAACGTTCTGAACTCGGCGCGGGAGGTGAACATGCGATAAGGTTCTTCTGTTCCTTTATTGATCAGGTCATCTATGAGTACGCCAATATATGCTTCGCTTCTTTTCAGTACAAAAGGAGCTTCTTCCCTGCTTTTCAGGTGAGCGTTTATACCTGCCATAATACCCTGGCAGGCAGCTTCTTCATACCCGGTGGTACCGTTTATTTGTCCTGCGAAAAATAAGTTCTGAACATGTTTAGTCTCCAAAGAGAACTCCAGCTGTGTAGGCGGGAAGAAATCATATTCGATGGCATATCCGGGCCTGAACATCCGGCAGTTTTCGAAGCCGGGAACCAGGCGAAGCGCTTTCATTTGAACATCTTCCGGTAAGGAAGTAGAGAAACCATTGACGTATATCTCTACGGTATCCCATCCTTCAGGTTCAACAAACAGCTGGTGCCTTTCTCTTTCGGCGAAGCGATTTATTTTATCTTCGATGCTTGGGCAATAGCGAGGTCCTGTTCCCTGGATACGTCCCTGGAACATAGGCGACTTATCGAACCCCGTTTTCAACATATCATGTACTGCCTCGCTGGTATAGGTGATCCAACAACTTCTTTGCTGTGCCGGGGTGACCTTAGGAACATCCAGGTAAGAGAATCCTACGATTTCATCATCGCCCTTTTGCTCTTCCATTTTGGAATAATCCAGGCTTCGTCCGTCGATTCTGGGAGGTGTGCCGGTTTTAAGACGATCGCTTTCAAACCCCAAGGAAACCAACTGTTCGGTTAAGCCCGTTGCAGCTTTCTCTGCAACTCTTCCTCCGCCGAATTGTTTTTCGCCGATATGGATCACTCCATTCAAAAACGTTCCATTAGTTAATACTACAGCCTTTGCTTTAATCTCGTGGCCCAACCCTGTAATAACGCCATAACATCTGCCGTCTTTTACCAAAAGCCCCTTCACCATATCCTGGTAAAAGTCCACATTTGGCGTTTTCTCCAGGGCTTCTCTCCATTTGGCTGCAAACAACATCCTGTCGTTCTGGGTGCGCGGGCTCCACATAGCGGGTCCCTTGGAACGGTTAAGCATCCTAAACTGGATCATAGATTGATCGGTCACAATACCGGAATACCCTCCAAGGGCATCTATTTCACGAACAATCTGTCCTTTGGCAATTCCCCCCATAGCGGGATTGCAACTCATTTGGGCAATGGTTTGCATGTTCATGGTTACCAATAATACTTTGGAACCCATATTAGCAGCAGCAGCGGCAGCCTCACAACCAGCATGACCAGCGCCTACAACAATTACATCGTATGATGGAAACATAATTCGTTTTTGGAAAGTGCAAAATTACATAGAAGAAGGGAGATTCTCCCTATAAACTATAATGTTCCACGTGGAACATAGGAGCTTTAACAATTTACCTATGTTTCACGTGGAACATTAAGTGTTTGAATTCGGTTATGCGTATTTGACTAAAGACTTATAATGTTCCACGTGGAACATTACATTATGCACCGAAGTATTTACTCAAATATTC
Organism: Chitinophaga terrae (ex Kim and Jung 2007); assembly: GCF_900107795.1. Lineage (GTDB taxonomy): Bacteria > Bacteroidota > Bacteroidia > Chitinophagales > Chitinophagaceae > Chitinophaga > Chitinophaga terrae. The sequence continues at coordinate 35,489 of NZ_FNRL01000017.1, read as the reverse complement.
ATTCTCTTTGCTTCTCATCAGCTCAGCTTCTTTTTTGCTTTTATCCTTAAAGCCGCAAAGATGTAAAGCACCGTGAAAAATAACCCTGTGAAGCTCCTGTTCGTACGGAACACCGAATTTCTCCGCATTCTCTTCCACCCTGTCGGTACTCACATAAATTTCACCTTCGGTAATACCAGGATCTTCCCCCATTTCAAACGTTACAATGTCGGTATAGGTATCGTGCTTTAAAAATTGCTGGTTTATCTCCAGTAGATAGGCATCATTACAGAAAATATAATGCAAGCTCTTCAGATCTTGTCCTTCAGCTGCAAAAAGATCTTTCAGGAAGCCCTTCAGTCTCCTTTTATCTTTCAAACGATCCTTAACCTCGTGAGATGTAAATTGTATAGCCATTTATTACTTTAAAAAAACGGATGTAAAAATAAAGTGAAATTTATGTTTAGCTCCACCTTTCTTTTTGGATATTGAGGATACAAAGGTAACTTTGTTAGATCATCCATCGAATTAATTCCCAAAGCATAAGGGAACAAAGATTTAAATCAGAATAATACGCAGGACATGAAAAAGGGCGCAATAAAATTGTCTTCCCTTAGCACAGGGAAAAGTGCAGTAATTATAGAGTTCGAGAAAGACGATCTTCACATCAAACTAATGGAAATGGGCTGCGTTCCCGGTGAAGAAGTAAAAATCGAAAAAATTGCTCCCCTAGGAGATCCAATTTCTATTTCAGTAGCAGGATATAATCTGTCTTTACGTAAAACTGAAGCCGATCATATTTGGGTAGAAGAAATCTAAATTTTTGATCAAAAAAATTTTTGAAAAATGGGTATTTCAGAGAGAATACCCATTTTTTATGGGCAAAAATGGTCCGAAAAAGCAAAAAATGGCCGAAAAATCGTGAAAAGTGGCCAAGCAAAAGGTCAAATTCAGCAAAAAAAGCTGACTGAACGAAAAAGGGAAGTGTTTCAGCGACGATTCTTCTAAAAAAATCCCAATCAATACTTTAAAATAACACTCAACCACTCCACTTTCCTAATATAAATAAATGTCAGCGCCGGTTAAATGAGATCCGGTTCAGATTTCTCTAAACCAGGACGAAAATTTAGTATAACGATCCAACCATCCACATCTATTTCTTCACGTAAAACTCCCTTATACAATATATATAGAGTGCATACCTATAAAAAATACAAACCACTCACATATTGTATTGAGATCCCCACCCCTTGCAGCAAACATCAGGCATAGCCTTATTCTGAAAGGGCATCGTTCTTTGGTAAAAAATCTTGATCTCTAATCCTCATTCAAAAATCAAATCCGAGTTCATTCTAACATTACTTCATCGGCACAAAACCACCCCGCCAGATTTCATCATATCTTTTTTCGCAAGGGTTTCCCCAGGACAAACATAACAACCAGATGCTCAGCAGACTCCTTAAGCCCTTACAATTGCGTAGCCATCTATTTCATTCCATACACCCACTCATTTATTCTGTGTCAATTTCTCAGGCCACATATGACCTTCCCAAAACGACACAAATTACCTGATCTCCTACCCACCAAGGAAAATCCAAGAATATAGCATTCTCAGCTCATTATATTGCCTTCCAGGATCGCATCAAAATTATAATCAAAGGGATACCACGTACAATAACAAAATATTTAAACCTCAGGGGCATCAAAAGGTAGAATGCCCTGCAGACTAACAAGCGTGTAACGCCTCCCTCCTATACCGTGGCCAAATAAAACAGTACACTGGATTCTTATTTTGTTGCCAGCGCTCTCACAGTTAAATACAATTCAGAATTGCAGCCAATACCGGAGTGAAGGAAAAATATTCAATTCTCAGCGCTTTCCTTAGGCCGTGAGAATTCAACAGATTTTGACCCGATCGCATGGGCTACGTCAGTAAATAATCTACACGCTGTTGGTAAAGCGCTGACAATCCAATAGAAATTATAACATCAAGGGTAACCACACGAAAAAAATGAATAGGTAAATCTCAGCGCCTTCATTTTTGTTGATGTTAATTGAGATAAGAGAAATAACGAAAATATTCTCGTGAGCAGTCCTACATTAAAAGATCTCCTCCCGCTTATAAGTAAATTAGTTTCTACACAATTCTCAGCGCTTAGGCAGTCTTATGAGAATCGCGTATTTAAACGTCGCTCGGCCTACCCCAACGGGTTATTTAAATACCAGAATCTCAGCGCACTTATTTTATGAATTTTGATTCGTAGTAGAAAAACGGGAACATTAAAATGAAGCTCTTTAAGGAGCGGGGCTATAATAAAATATCCCCGTCCATCCACCAGATAATTAACGTTTAAAGGATTCTCAGCGCATAGCCAACCATCTGACAATCGAGTATATAAAAGAACGCTGGGGTAACCCAACGGGAGGTTACAAATATCAAAATCTCAGGGCCTTCATTTTTTTCAATTCGATCAAATATGGGGATAAAATAACCGGTTATCCACAGCAAAAATCCACTTCCGCACAAGTTGATAATAAAATATTCCGATCTATCCACAAATGAATTCACATTTACGCTATTCTCAACCTTTATGCAGCCTCATGAGAATCGCATATTCAAAATAATCCCGTACCTACCCAATGGATAATTTAAATATCAAAATCTCAGCGCCTTCATTTTTACTTTTCAACGCATTATAAACAGGAAATTCACCGGATATCAACAAATAGGAAGGAGTAATTAAATCATTGAATCCGAATAAATTATGGGCAAAAAAAATCCTGGAGATATTTTTATCCCCAGGACCTTAATAAAGATATTAACAGAATGATGCCATTTCGTTGTTGATTTTCAACAACTTACACTAGAGGCCGGCTTTAGCACTGATTTCAAGCATCCGTTCGATTGGCTTCAAGGCAGCTAACCTCAGCGATTCATCCATCGTGATCTCCGGTTGTTCATATTCCATGCACAAATACAGTTTCTCAAGCGTATTCAGTTTCATATGTGGACAATCATTACAAGCACAAGCATTGTTGGGTGGCGCCGGGATAAATGTTTTGTCCGGATTCTCTTTCTCCATCTGGTGAAGGATACCGGTTTCAGTAACAACGATGAATTCTTTCGCACTGTCCTGTTTGCTGTATTTCAGCAACGCAGTTGTGGATCCGATGTAATCCGCCAGCGCCAGAACCGCCGGCTCGCACTCAGGATGTGCAATGATCTTCGCTTCGGGGTGACGTACTTTCAGTTTTGTGATCTTCTCCAGGGAAAATATTTCATGCACCATGCAGGCTCCGTTCCACAAAACCATGTCTCTACCCGTTTTTTTGATCAAATAAGCGCCTAAATTCCGATCGGGGGCAAAAATGATCGGCTGATCCTTGGGAACGCTTTCGATGATCTTTTCGGCGTTAGAACTGGTACAGATGATATCGCTGAGCGCCTTGATACCCGCAGAACAGTTGATGTAGGAAATCACGATATGATCCGGGTACTTATCCCTGAACTTCTTAAAGAGCTCCGGAGGCGCACTGTCGGCCAGCGAGCATCCCGCTTTCAGATCGGGGAGCAAAACCTTTTTCTGGGGACTCAAAATTTTGGCTGTCTCAGCCATAAAGTGCACGCCGGCAAAAACAATGATATCAGCATCTGTTTTCGCGGCCTGCTGGCTCAGTCCTAAACTGTCGCCAATGTAATCGGCAATATCCTGGATGTCTGGCTCCTGGTAGTAGTGAGCCAGCACAATGGCATTCTTTTTCTTTTTCAGATCTTCTATCACTGCAAAGAGGTCTAACGTTGGATCAACGGCTATATCTAAAAAACCTTTTCGCTGCAAATTTTTTTTCGCGTCAGCGATTTCCATAATCATAGCTATATACTTATTTATTTATTTAAAAGAAAAAGCCCACTACTATTAGGGCTGTGAATTTGTGGAAATCTAATTTCCGAGTTTGATACAAATGTAGTTGTTATTATTTTTTACTACGCTTTCCACATTAAATTAACATGCTGTTTCCGCGTCAATACTGGATTTTCCTATTTTCATCCACATACGTGGATATCGTTGTTCGTGTAAAAAATTAATGTTAACCCTATATTAGGAAAATGTTAAAAGACGAGCTTAACTATTCACAATTTCGCCTTGGAAAAAACTAGGGACAAAAAACGGAGAATAACAAAATTTTTTATTCCTGTGTATAAAGGCACCTTTTCCCACGTTATTTTACGTTTTACAGGGGTTTTTACACATCTATTGTGGAAAAAAACAGAGTTGGGACGTTTAACGTCCCAAATTTTGTTTTAGACGATTTTAGAGCCATTTACTCACATTTTTATGTGAATAGGCATTTTTACGTTTTCAACAATTGTGAATAAGCTAACGGGGAAGTATTGCCTCCAAATTTCATGAAACAGCAGCACAGTGAACCCTTTCAGAAACCTAAAATATTGAAAAATATAACGGTGAAAAACGTCCCAATGTGTGGAAAACCTGTTAATGCTTTTCGCTCCACTTTAGTGTTATAAACCGCTGGAACCCTTGCCTGTATTGGATTAGAAGGCAAAAAATACTCTTTTGCAGTTACAGTTATTTTATTCTATTTTTGCTAACCTTAAAAATGTAGACTATATAATATATGTCAGTAATTCAGAAAATCAGGGACAAATATGCCGTAACGATCATTGTGGTGATCTGCGTGGCAATAGCGAGTTTCCTATTGCAGGATGCCTTCTTCGGCAAAAATTCCTTTATGCGTAGAAATACTACAGCTGGTAAGGTAAATGGTGTAGAGCTTGATCAAGCGGAATACATGCGTCGTATTCAGATTGCAGAAAACAATATGCGTTCTCAGTATCCTAATATGGATGACCAGATGCGTGAAAGCATTCGTGAGAGAGTATGGGAAGAATTTCTGACTGAACAAATCATGGGCGAACAATATAAAAAGCTCGGAATTGAAGCTACCGACGCAGAAGTTGTAGACCAATTCTATGGTAAAACGGTAAACCCGATCGTTGCCCAGCAATTTTCCCGTAACGGAGTTGTAGACCGCGACGCTATCAGGAATGCATTAAGCCAGGGCAACTCTAACCCTAATTTGCGCGAAAGCATATATGAATTACAGGGAATGGTTGCTAAATACCAACAGCAACTGAAATATGTAACATTAATAAGACAAGGTATCTATTATCCTAAATGGTTGGCGAAGCAAGACCAGGCAGATAATAGCCAGATAGCTAATATATCTTATGTAAGCGTTCCTTATGCTACCATCTCCGATTCTGCTGTTAAAGTAACTACAGCTGAATTGCAAAGGTTCATAGACGAACATAAGAAACTGTTCGAAGTGGAAGAATCACGCAGAGTTGAATTTGTGTCGTTCGATGCAATCCCTTCCGGCGCAGATTCTACTGCCGCTATCCAACAGATCGTTGCTCTGAAACAGGAACTGGATACCACTAAAGAAATTGCCGGTTTCATTAACCGCAACTCTGATATTAAATATTACGATGGTTATGTTTCCAAAAACATGGTAAATGTTCCGCAGAAAGATTCTATCGTGAACCTGCCTGTAGGCAGCACTTTCGGTCCATATTATGATGGTAACCTGATCGTGTATGCTAAAATGGTAGACCGTAAAAACCTGCCGGATTCTGTAAAAGTTCGCCAGATCGTTATTGCTTCCGGTCCACAGGGTGGAATTCCTGATTCCATTGCTAAGAAAAGAGCCGACAGTATTGCTGTAGCTCTTCGTGGCGGCGCTAACTTCCAGGAATTGCTTGCTAAGTATTCTGACGATCCGGATAAAGAAAACAACCACGGCGAAGGATATATCACTCCTACCGCCCAGGCTTTCCCTGAGTTTAAGGAGTTTGCCCTGGAAGGCGCTAATGGCGAAATCAAAGCAGTTAAAACTGCTGTTGGGTATTTCGTAACCCAAATCCTGGAACAAAAGAACATTGGCCCTGCTATTAAAGTAGCTTACCTTGGTAAATCAGTGGATGCCAGCAAGGAAACCAATAACACTATGTTTGCTGCAGCCAGCGATTTCGCATCTAAAGCACACAGCTCAGCTAACGATTTCCAGAACACTATTCAGAAAGAGAAGCTGAACAAAAGAATTGCAGATGTAAGACCAATGGATTTCTCTGTTGCCGGTATTGGCCAGGCGCGTGAACTGGTTCGTTGGGCATATGAATCCAAAACTGGTAGCGTAAGCAACGTATTTACGTTCGACGATAAATATGTGGTAGCAGTTTTAACCAATGTTACTGAAGCAGGAACTGCCCCATTATCAGCAGTAAGACCTCAGGTAGAAGCTGAAGTGAAGAAACACAAGAAAGCAGAACAGATCATCGCTAAACTGAAATCTCCTGCTTCCCTGGAAGCTGCTGCTTCTTCAACCAATCAGCCAGTGCTGAAAGCTGAGAATGTGAACTTCGCTTCTCCGTTCGTGGCCTCTCTCAACTTTGAGCCACGTGTTGTGGGCGCTTCTTTCAATAAGAACTGGGGTACCGCTAAAGTATCTTCTCCTATTGAGGGTAATGCAGGCGTATTCGTTATCAAAGTGGATAACTTCCAGCCATCCGGCCAGCAGCCTCAGGACATTGCCACCGTGCAAGCTGCATATGAGCAAAACATGAGATTGATGCTGGATCAGCAATTAATGCCGGCGCTGAAGAAATTAAGCGACGTAAAAGATACCAGGAGTAAATTCTTCTAAGGTCAAAACATTTTTAACTGACATAGTAAAGGGAGGCTTTATAGTCTCCCTTTTTCTTTTGAATGATTCGTAAATTTGTTAGGTAAAAAGAGAAGAAATGGACGAAATAATAAATAAAGTAGCGCAGAGTGGACTGGAAACCATCGACTTAGAGGATTTTTACCCCCAAGGTGAGATTGTGACCTTCGATATGAAGGATTACCTTTTTATGGGTATGATACTGAAAGAAAAGGATTTCAGGGCCAGCATGCAGGCGCTGGACTGGGAACAATACCGGGGGAAAAACGTAGGGCTTGTTTGCACAGCAGATGCAGTGATCCCGCTGTGGGCATATATGCTGGTAATGACCAACCTGGAACCGGTAGCAAATTATGCGGCCTTCGGAGATGCAGATTTTATTTATAAGACATTATACCTGCAAAATCTTGCGAAAATTGATCTGGCCCCATTTCATGATAAAAGGATTGTAATAAAAGGGTGTGGAGATAAACGTGTTGGAGAGGTTGCCTATGCAGAGATCACCAGGCTGTTACGCCCGGTTGCCAAAAGCATTATGTATGGAGAGCCTTGTTCTACCGTTCCCGTATATAAAAAGAAGGTTTAGAACCATCCCCGCTTCCTGAAAACAAGGATCATCAGGAGGAGTAGAAGTCCCATCCCTCCAAGGGTGTAGTAGTACCCGTTTTTGCTATCCAATTCAGGCATATTATGGAAGTTCATGCCGTAGATGCCTGCTATCAAAGTAGGCGGCGCCATCAGCGTAGTAACTACGGCCAGCACTTTCATAATCTCGTTCATTTTGAGATTCAGCTGGGTATGATACATCTCCTGCAGGTTGAGTACCATATCGCGATAGTTATCTGCCAGGTCGTTACACTGAACTATATGGTCGTATACATCTTTAAAGTACTTCGTTACATGGTCTTCCAGGAGATCACTCTCGCTTTTAACGAAGCCATTCACTAATTCCCGTACCGGTGAAATAGCCCTTTTGAAAAGAAATATCTGCCTACGCAGATAATTGATCCTGGCCAGGGCCCTGGTATTAGGTTGGTGCTGTACAATGTCTTCCATCATCTCTATCCGCTCTCCCAACTTATCCATCACCATAAAATAATTATCCACGATCACATCCAGCAGCGCGTAACAGAGGTAATCTGCTCCCCCATTCCGGATCCTGGAACCCTTGATGGATAACTTGTTCCTTACAGGATCAAACACATCCCGGGTCGGATCTTCCTGGAAAGAGATCACGAAATTCTTGCCCATCACAATACTTACCTGCTCCTGGTCTACCGAGGCGCTTTCACTATTGAAATAGATCATCGGCAGCAAACAGAAAAGACGGTCATTGATCTCATCCATCTTCGCTCGTTGACCAATGCTCAGGATATCTTCTTCCAGCAAAGGATGTATTAAAAACTGCTGACAAATGGCATGCACCTCCTCCTTTCTCAAGCCATCGATATTGATCCAGGTTAAGGTTGGCGATTCCAGGTATTTAAATGTTTCTTCGACGCTGTTTAATACAATCTGGGAACAGGATTCTGCACTATAATCAAATACAGTGATCTGGATTTTTTCGGCTGGTTGCCGCACAGATATCCCCGCAGCCGGATTAAAGTTCATAATCCGCTGTTTTTTTACTTTAAAGGGATTTAAAACCTGAACTACATCCGTAATGGGTAAATTTTTGCGCCAAGCCATACTGCCAGAAAATTTTGCTATGAATTTAAACCAAAAAAAATCAATAGCTCCCCCCAGCCCTTAAAAAAGGAAATGTGAAAAACAGCAAAAATATCTGCGCCACTTTTGTCCTATAGGGTATATAGACAATAACTTAAAAAAAAAGACTGTATCAAAAACATTTTGCACCTGGGTCATTATGCAATTCCCAGGGGCAGATAGTTTTGATACAGTCTCTATACTTTTTTAGAACTTCGGAAGATCTATTGTTGGAGGTACGCCACCGGCGGGCCTTTCAAACACATCGCCATATTGTGCATTAGCGGGTTTAAATCCGCCGTTCCATAAATAGAACCAGCCATTTTCGCTGCCTCCTCCGTAATCTATCCTGTCTTTTGCTTTGGCTGTAGCATCGTTGGTGAATTTAGCCCGGGTAAGTTCTATCCATTCACCTTTGTCTGTTTTAATCCAATGATTGCCAAAATATCCTTTACGTTCCCATTGCCCGTTCTCAAATCCAAAGTTTTCGAGGAAAGAATAAAGATGCCCCATGTATTTCCCATCTTTAGGCGCCCTGAAGCTTGCAATCATTTTCCATTCTTTATGTTCCGGTACATAAAAGTATGCAGTATATGTTGTAGTGTTGCCTGCCGGAACACTGTGCATCAGGAAGCGATAGGTCTGATCTGCTTTCCAGTTATAGATCCAATGACTATGGCCGCCCGTTCCCTCATTGCCAAACCCGCTCGCATATACGCTGTCGCCTTTTGCCAGCAGAACTACCTGGTCTTCATACTTTACTTTACTGCGCTCTTCCGGCTCTCCGCCTGCATCCCAGACCGAAAAAATGATCCTGCGTTCGGTTGGCGAATTTACCTGCATGCCAAAATAGCCCCTGTGGAAACCGCATGACATGAAATATGTATCCAGCTTATCTTCTCCTGCAGGCACTTTTATTTCACCATAAAACCACTCGGCATTTTTATTTTCAGGAATCGTATAGCCTAAATGCACGGATGCGGCCCTGCGCCAGGGTTTGGGATTATATTGAATATTCCGGGCAAGCTCACCAGATAACTCTACTCCTTTGATATCAGGATACTGTGCCCCTTTTTTATTAAGCCCTTTCAGTGAGATACGATAAAAACCGGGTTGAGGAATTTTCACATCCATAACTGGTGTTGTCGTATAGTCTTTGCTGTTAGGAATGCTTACTTCTTTACTTTGTTCTGCGAGAGAAACGGATATCCTGCTGTCGGAAGCTGCTTTAGCCAGAACAGCGAGTTTCAGATCTCCGGCTGCGGGTGTGCAGAAATAAAAAGTGACAGTAGCCTTATTGCTTTTCCAACCTATGACGCCTTTTTGTTGGCTGATAGTTACATTTTGCTCGTCAGGTTCGGCGTATGCGGTAAAGCCGGGAAGCAGGATGGTTGATGTTTGGGCATAGGAGGCAATGGCAAAGCCAGCAGCCACCATCGTAGCCATTAGTTTTTTCATGATCATTGTTCTAAAAGTATGTCAGACAAATAAAAGCCGAACCGCCTACATATACAAGTGAGCCCTGGCAAAATTGACAATGCAATGAGAAATTTCAACGATCTGAGAAAGAAAATAGACAGGCCCTAAACACGCTGATCCTTGTTGATCCCCCCTGTCAAAGATGATTGATTGCAGGAATCGTTTTTGTGCCATAATCCGGATTATTCATCATTTAACACATAGGGTTATGGGAACACAATTAAAAGACAAGAAGGTTGCCATAGTAGTGACCGATGGCTTTGAAGAAGTAGAATTAACAAAGCCGCTGGACGCGCTGAAAGAAGCTGGCGCCACAGCTGAGATAATTTCGCCTAAAGACAAAACGGTTAAAGCCTGGGCAGAAACCGACTGGGGCAAGGAATACCAGGTAGATAAAAATATAGAGGATGTTGTAGTCAGTGATTATGATGCCCTTGTTTTGCCTGGCGGGGTAATGAACCCAGATCACCTGCGGGTTAACGATAAGGTGGTGGCATTTGTAACCGGCTTTTTCGATGAAGGAAAACCGATTGCCGCTATTTGCCACGGGCCATGGACGCTTATCGAAACCGGGGAGCTGGATGGCCGGAAAGTGACTTCTTACCGGTCGCTGAAAACGGATCTTGAAAATGCGGGCGCTTTGTGGCTCGACCAGGAAGTGGTTGTAGATAAAGGTCTCGTAACCAGCCGGACTCCCGACGACCTGCCTGCTTTCTGTAAAAAGATGGTCGAAGAGATTGCGGAAGGTCCTCACAACAGAGTGGCCGGAGCTAACAACGGAGGCGTTTCACAGCTAGGCTAAGAAACTGAGCAGGAGCGCGTTAGCCTCCTGCTTATTTTTTCTTCTTCTTATACTTTACTTCAACATTAGCCACTCCGGTATTGATCATACCTATTCTTCTTGCCGCCTTGGAAGAAAGATCAATGATCCGCCCCTGTACAAATGGCCCGCGATCGTTGATCGTTACCTTAACGCTTTTTCCGTTTGCTATATTGATCACCGTCACCTTGGTTCCGAAAGGCAATGTTTTATGGGCAGCTGTCAGTTTATTCTGGCGGAAGATTGCACCACTGGCTGTTTTCCTTCCATTGAAAGAGTCGGCGTAGTAAGACGCTTTCCCGGTTTCCGTGACTTTGCGGGCACAGGACGCCAGAGTAGCGGATATAAGCAGAAGTAGGCCGAAAACAGGTAGTCGGCAGGGCGCAGGGATAGGTAACATAGACGGTAATTTTTGCTGTCTAAAAATAAGGTAAAAATACAGGGTATTAATATTAAAATACCCCGTATGAACAATGTTTATTCAAAGCTGTTATCAGTTCAAAAAAATAATCTATGGCAAAATTAGTTGCAGATCAGATAGTAGAAATGTTGGCAAATGCAGGGGTTAAGCGCTTGTATGCAGTAACAGGAGACAGTTTGAACCATCTTAATGATGCTATTAGACGCGATGGAAGAATTCAGTGGATCCATGTGCGACACGAGGAAGTAGGCGCATATGCCGCCGGTGCTGAAGCCCAGTTGAACGGGCTGGGTTGTTGTGCCGGCAGCAGCGGGCCAGGGCATGTTCACCTGGTCAACGGGTTATATGACGCTCATCGTTCCGGCGCCCCGGTTATTGCTATTGCATCTACCTGCGCAACAGACGAATTCGGGATGGGATACTTCCAGGAAACCAATACCATTAAGTTGTTTGACGACTGCAGTTGTTACAACCAGGTAGCGGCTACCGCCGGCCAGGTACCGAAAATGTTGCAGGCAGCCTTGCAGCATGCAGTACATAAACGCGGCGTGGCGGTGTTTGGCTTGCCGGGGGATGTGGCCGCTGAAGACGCAAAAGAAACTACCACCGCTACGAAGATCTACCAACCTAACCCCATCGTCAGGCCGTCGGACAGCGAGATTACAGCGCTGGCTGAGTTGCTGAACAGCGAAAGCAAAATATGTATTTTCTGCGGCCTTGGCGCCGTTGAAGCACACGACGATGTCATAGCGTTGAGCCGGTTGCTGAAAGCTCCGGTAGCCTATTCTTTCCGTGCAAAAATGGGAATACAGCACAATAACCCGTACGAAGTTGGAATGACCGGCTTACTGGGTATCGCATCTGCCTATAAAAGCATGCATGAAGCAGACGTAGTACTGCTGTTGGGAACAGATTTTCCCTACACTCCTTTTCTGCCTGAAAATAATAAGGTTGTACAGATAGATATCCGGCCTGAACGCTTAGGTAGAAGAATTGCCCTGGAAATGGGGCTATGCGGCGACGTAGGCGACACGTTAAAGGCGCTGCTTCCTTTGCTGAAAGAAAAAACTGACCAGGGCTACCTGGATGCTATGGTAGAATTTTATAAAGAAGTGCAGGTGCGGATGCAGACATATGTGGAAGATAAAGGAAAAGAAGACGCGATCAGCCCTGAATTCGTTGCTGCCGTCTTGAATAAACTTGCTGCTGTTGATGCAATTTTTACTGTTGATACGGGGATGACAAACGTGTGGACAGCCAGGTACCTGGAGGGAACAGGGCAGAGAGTTTTGTTGGGTTCGTTCGTTCACGGATCTATGGCTAATGCAATGCCACAGGCAATTGGCGCTGCGCTGGCCCGCCCTGGCAGGGAAGTTATTGCGTTGTGCGGCGACGGAGGCCTGTCTATGCTGCTGGGCGACCTGGTTACCATAAAGCAATACCAACTCCCTGTAAAAGTGATTGTGTTTAATAACCGGTCATTAGGGATGGTAAAACTGGAAATGGAGGTAGCCGGCCTGCCCGACTGGCAAACAGATATGGTAAACCCCGATTTTGCAGCAGTAGCGGAAGCAATGGGGATAAAGGGCTTCAGCGTACGTAAGCCCGAAGACCTTGAGAATACCTTATCTATGGCTTTGCAAACACCGGGTCCTGTATTGGTAAATATATTCACCAATCCAACTTCCCTGGCAATGCCGCCTAAGATTGAATTTTCACAGATGAAAGGATTTGCTTTATGGATGAGCAAATTGATATTAGGCGGCAGGTACGACGAAGTTTTTGATGCAGTAAAATCGAACTACAAACATATCAGGGATATCAGCATTTAATTAGAATGGATAACCTATCGCGATATTCAGGATTAAATTCTTTTTCCTCCATTCAGGATCGCCGAAGTTGATCTTATTAAAGACCCAACGTTCTTTCTCTGGCAGATAGGGTATCCTGAATGGAGTTGCCAGGTCGAGCCTTACAACCACAATAGAAGCGTCTATACGCAACCCGATACCGCCGCCTACAGCGATCTCCTTATAGAATGAATCGAACTTGAATTTACTTCCAGGTTTATCTGGTACATCTTTCTGCAACCAGATATTACCGGCATCCACAAAAGCTGCAAAATTGAATACACTGGCAAGGTGGATGCGAACTTCCGAGTTAAACTCCAGTTTAATGTCTCCTGCTTCATTGGCCAGCAGGGCAGATGAGTCAACCGCCGGGTTGTGATAAGAACCCGGACCCAGTGTTCTGGCCCTGAATGCCCTTATACTGCTGCTACCACCGGTGAAGAACTGCTTCACGAAAGGCAGGGTTTGGGAATTGCCATATGGCAGCCCGTACCCGAGTAATAAACGATTGATCCACTGCTTGCCATTACCTATTTTCCAGTAATGCCGGCCTTCAAGCGTAAACCGTTCGTACTGGGCAAAAGAGTTGCCGATTATGGTTTTCTGGCCGGTATCATTTTTAGGGATGATCAATCCGGCTATGTTTCCGGAGATATCTATATTACCGCTTACGAAGAAGCTGTGGACCTTGTTAGGTTGCAGCGTATTGTAGGTAATGGTATAATTGCCCCCGAGAATGAACTGCTTTTCGATAGCTGAACGCTGGCTCGGATCGTTCTTCAGGATGCTGTCGTAAGCCGCAGTGGTTTTTGTTGGCAATACATATGTAACTGCTATAGGAGCCAGGCTATGATTCAGGTATTGTGATTTCTGCCATAAATACTGCAGCTGCAACGTATATGCGTTGAGGTTATACAGGTCTGATCTGCTGTACAGTTCATACCCGGCACTTATCCTCGTCCTTGGAACATAGGGAGTACGTATGTTCAGGTTTTTGAAAGGCGTGATAAACCTTGGGAAGGTAACGGCTACTTCGCCCCCCAGCATGTAGGAGTTGGACCCGCCGGCTGATTTATTACCTGTTTGCCATTCCATACCTCCTTTCAACCCGATTTCCAGTAAAGCTGCTCTGTGCAGCCAGTTGCGGTTTTTGGCGGTAAGGTTTACCTGTGATCCTATAAAACCGTTCGACTTGGATGTACCACGCAGTTCTGCCTGTAATGATCTGCGCTGGTAAGGGGTAAGGTAGAATTTAGCATCCAGCCAGCCGCTGTCAAGAGAAAAGCGGTTGTTCAGCATTGTAGCGTAGTTGATGCGCGACAACGTATCTCTCACGGCTGTTGAGTCCCTTCTTCTTCTCATGGAAGTATCTCTTGGGATCGCATTCGGGTTGCCCCCAACAATATTGTGTTTACTGGTATCGCGAACCGGCGAAAACTGTCCTTTTACAAATTTGAACACACCCAGGTTGATGAGGCGTTGCAGGGTAATATCGTGTGAACTGAGCCGGTATAGGCTATCCGGCCGGAGGAACACCGACCTGTCGAAGGCCGAAGATTTGAACCGGTGTGCAGAGTCTACAATATAAATGCCTTTATAATTCACCGGCGTACCCAGGGTTGATGTGGAATCGTTGTCCAGCGAATAATCCGGGAACAGGGTGATATCTCTTAGCTTGTACGGGCGAAGCGCCAGCGCTGGCGTGTTGTCTTTTACCTTTACATAGAGATTGACTTTTCCGTCCAGGGTACTATCAGCCTGCACGATCAGGTAATCGGGAGTGAAATAGTAATAGCCCTGTTCTTTCAGGTAAGCGTGTATGCGCTCCCGTTCGGCTTTGATGGAGTCCAGTGAATAGGGCGCTCCTGCGATCAGGGAACTTCCATCCCTGGATTTCAGGATAGTTCTGCCCAGCCAGTGAGTATCCATAATATACATTACCCGGTTGATGGTATAACGGTGATTAGGAGATACAGTGTAGTTGATACTGGCTTTCTTCTTACCGGAATATTTAATGGCATTTGTTACCTCAGCCTGGAAAAATCCATTGTCTACCAGGTAACTTTCCAATATGTCTGAAGTGTAGTCTGGTTTCGCTGAGCTGAGTAAAACAGGCGGCTCTCCCCATTTCTTTCTTAATAAATAATTCAGTCCCTTCCCTTTGGGTTCTTTGCCGAGATTGTATAACCAGAGCTTTATAGGCATACCTAAAAACTTCCTGTTAGGGTTAGGCCTTATTCTTTTTTCGAGTCCCGACATCAGCGAGCCATAATCCTTAGGTCTTTTCTTTGTAACAGTATCGTTCGTCCATGTAACCTTGCTGCCGGTATATAACCTATCCCCTTCCGGTACGGTACGGGTGGTGCTGCAGCCGCTGATAAGCAGTACAATGCAGCAGAACAGCATACAGGAAACGAATATATGGTTACTTCTTATTCGCATCAGTGGTTGGAGTATTTTTAGTGTCTTTGTTTTTGTTGTTCCGCAGGCGTTCTTTTCGTGCAGCTGCCTTTGAGCGCTGAAATATTTCCCTGAACTCGTCGTAATCCATTACCAGGGCAAATGCTACACCCGTTTCCACGATCTGGCCTTCTATCACGGTAGTATTGTCGTTGTGCTGGTAAACACGGATCCTGTACCGGCCATCGCGGGTCAATTTATACTCAACAGAAATATCGCCAATTAATGAGCTGGCGTTTTGCGTATTACCGGTGAGCATAATATTGGAACCAACGGAAACGGTTAAACGATCATTGAACAATCTCTTTGAAGCGCCAACATTTAACGTGGTTGTTTCCTGCGCCGAGCCTGTAGAATAATCTTCTTCACTCTTCAGGTCAAAATTCAGATCAACCCCTTTGATCAGGTTGCCGGCAAGGTTGTTCAGCTGTTGGGAAAGGATCTTGCTCACACTGTTCCTTGCCGCCTGCTGTACTCCGCCACCGGTACTTTCCAGTGTATTGGTGGGATCTTCCGGAATGAAGGTATTCAATACCAGCAAGCCCATCACCTGTTTATTCAGTTCAGACGGTACCTGGTTGATCTGTTTGATACGGTTATACGGACTGCCACCCAGCACGTTCCTGTCTTTTTCCAGCATATCGAGCTGGAAGCTGATATCAGGTTTCAACATGCTTCCCTTGATCATCAGGTAAACGATAAAAGGAAATTTCTGGCGATAAGTATTCCGTTGCTCGGCCGACATGCTTTGCAACTGGTCTGCCACCAGGTCGTAGGCTGCGGCGTTTACAGTGTATTTGGCTGTAATGTCGATATCCGCATTGGTAGGCTCGCCGCTAAAGGTAATGGAACTGCCTTTCTCAATGTTGAAAGACCTTTTGATCAGCTGGTTCAGCGACATTTCATACTTACCCTCATTGATCTCGTAGCGGCCCGTTAAACTTAACTTGCTGCTGGGGTCGAGAGTGGCGTTAAGACTGGCAGAACCCTTTGCCTGAACATAATCCCCGTTCTGTGAATCGATGATCACTTTAAGCAGCGATTCGGGAGTGATATCCAAAGTGCCTGAGAGGAACATGCCTTTAAGGCGGGTAGTATTATATCTTAAGCTGTCGTTTTTAGCCAGCATTGCGGAATCGATGGGGTTAGAGAGGTCAATGAACTCTACAACTCCCTCCCTGTTGGCAATACCCGGTTCTTCCTGCGGCAGCGTCATGGTAACGCTCGACTTATCCCGGAGCTTCACAGCAGCATCTATCCTTGGCAGATCCAGGGAACCCCGAACAGAGATCTTACTGTCTATGTATGCAGGACCGTAAACCAGTTGATCCGGCGTTTGCTGGCTGCCAAGCACCATAAAGTTTTCGGCATTCACATTCAGGTTCAGGAGGAATCGTGAGAAGTCCTCGGTATTGATCCGGCCATTCACTACCAACTCGTTGTTAGCGCTGTCGGCAATCACCAGGTTATTCATCTGGATGCCTTTTTCATCGATCAGGATATCTTCATTCGGTAAACGGAAGGTAGTACCTATCATGTTCACCATTCCGGACGCTTCATCGAAATGCAGGTTACCCAGGATATGCGGAGCTGAAGTAGTTCCGCTGAAAGTGAACTGACCATTGGCGCTACCCGACATCCTGGAAACGGTTCCCCCGGTAAAAGGCTCCAGCGACGCCATGTTCAGCTTATTGATGTTTAATTTGGCGTTGATAGTAGAATCATATGTTCCTTCAACCCTTACGTCGTTGTCGTTACCCTGCAGGTTGGCAGTAAGGCCGTATTGGTCAGGAGTATTGTTCTCTACTTTTGCATCCAGCGTACCCAGTGTTGAGTTTTTCACTTTCAGGCTGTCTACTTTTAATGTAGCCTGAACCAGTGGAGAAGCATTCCAGTTACGAACAACGGCGTCGGCATTCAACACTCCGCTTGCCAGTAATGTATCTGTTGCCAGCAAACCGGTAATGGTAGATAACTGGAAGTCGGTGATCTTTGCTGCCAAAGAAGGTACGGAACTGGTATCCGCCTGGGTGAACAGGTGAATAGCCTGGCCATCGTGAGATAGTTTAATGTTTGCGGTATCCGGCATTCCGTTTTTGAGCCGGAAGATATTATCCTTGTCTACGGTCCATTCTTCCTTATTAAGCAAAATGCCCGGTTTCAGGGATAATGCAATTGCGTTATCGTTAAGGAACGACAATAATCCCCCGAACTTATATTTAGGCCGCCTTTTAGCATCCGTCAGCAGGGTGTTGAAATCAACATTTCCTGAATTTGCCTTGGCGGCAACGTAAGTGTAATAAAGCGGGAAGGTGGGATGATCCATCTTCGAGATAGCCACATAGGTATTCAGCGTGGTATCTATTATCCGGGCATATAAGCGGAAGCTGTCAATCGCCAGCGAATCGTACCTTACTTTTGGCAATGCCGCATGTACATAGAGCAGGCTGCTGTCGCTGTTCAGGCGGCCTTCCATTGTAAGCGGCACATTCATTTTTAACGTAGGAAGCAGCGCCTGCAATGATTTAGGCCAGAGCAGGGACGCATTCCAGGCCAGTACCTGGTTAGAAGGCACTTGGATGACGTTAGCGGAGTCGATCGGCGTCAGCGGCTTATTTATAATGCCGGAGAAAGCAGCCCCGATCTTGCGATAGTCCATGTGTCCATATGCGTTAATAACACCCAGGGGGCTATGGAGGGTAACATATTGCTGATCGGTGTAAGTGGCAATTAACGCCGTGCTATCTACAGGAATTACCGTTTCATTGGTTGCAATCTGCCAGTTGGTAAGGAAAGCGCCACCTTCTACCCTTTCAGGGGCAATGCTCTTGAAGTTGGCATCGAGCTTTCCTTTCAGCATTAATGGCTCACTATACCAATGGGTGGCGTAAAGATCCGCTTTGGTCAGGTCGAGGAACAGATGCAGGTCGCTGGCCGTGGAATCTGTCAGTTGTCCCTTTACATCAAATTGTGCAATGATATTGGAATCGGCGCTCTCTCCCTGCGCATGGAAGTCGCCATGGCTTATCTCACCATTTACATTAATATCATGATAGGTATACCTGTTAAAGGTTGCTTCATTCAATTGGGCGTTTACATTGGCGGCCATCTTACTGATAGTATAGCCCTGGCCGTTAGCTTCCAGTCGACCCGTCATCCAGCCCATGGTAGTATCGTACATCAGGAAGCCGGGGTTCACCCTGAAATGCGGGATATTCACGGCATAGCTGCTCCTGATGCTGTCTGTGATATTTGTCAGGCGGGCATTGACTGTCGCGGTTGCATAATCGCTCTTTAACTGCAGGGCAGTTATCATGTTATTGATGCCGCCTTTGAACATCCCGGTAATGACCATATGAGCCGGGAGGCGCGGGGTATCCGGCAGCGTGCCGGCAGGCAGCCATGAACGGAGCTGTTTATTTCCTGATTCGATATATAGGTCGGGCAGGTAAGCAGAGAACTTGTTCATATCCGCTGCATGCATAACCTGGCTATTGCTGGCTTTAATGATATTGCCCTGGTTATCTGCCAGGTAAAGCTGCTTGATAGCCAGATCTGCCAGTTTCCCTTTTAAGATAGCCGAGAGGGAAATATTTTTATCCCACAGCGGTTGAAAAGATTTATTCTGGCGGGCATTGGGCACAAACGGGAGCCATTCTCCCAAAGCAACTTTAACAGAATCCAGGTCTGCGTCTATTCCCAACTGATCCAGGTGATCGGCCATTACAGACCAGCCCGGAGTGGTAACCTTAATAGATTTCCTGAATATACTCCTGTTGGTTTGTATCAGCAGGTTGCTGAGTGTAAGTGATTGCGGGGTAAATACTACATCCATATTGGCTTTACGTAGTGTGAACCCGGATTTGTCTTTAGCCGATAAAGCTTTTACAATGGCCGAAATGCTATCCGGCTGATACCTGATATTGTGAAGTTTGGCTGTAATGTTATGCAGTAAAAGGTGGTTGTAATCGGGGTTGGGGCCTGCGGCTTTAGGGGCCGGTCCGCCGTTGTCGTAACGGGTGACTACCCTATCGAGGTTCACGTTTGTGGCAAAGACCTTCCAGGTGTTCGGGGTAGTGTCTGCCGGCGTTGCCGGGGCAGGCGCTTTTCCTGGCGCCATCATTACATAACCTGCTGCGCCGTTTATAGCGAGATCGCCGATCTGGATGCGTGTCGAATCCTGGTCGAGGTTACTGTTTTTCAATTGAAGTTTAGTGATCTTCCAGTTAGTGGATATTCCAGAGCCTTCGTCTTCATATAAAAAATAGCTATTCGTGATAGCCAGTTTTTTAAGAAGCAGATGAAGGGAAGCTGCCGAAGTATCTTCTTTCGGCGGCGGTGGAGCGGCTGTTGTAACAGCCGTGGGGATATATTTCTGACGGAAGAAGCCTTTCAGCCCATCCAGGGTAATATTCCTGAAAGCGTAGATCCCGTCGTCGATCAACAGGTCGTCCGGATCTACATGGAGGCTATCGAAAGTTGCTACGGCGTGCATGCCTGTCAGGGCGTCCTGGAATTGCAGTTTAATAGTTCGCAGGTTCAGATCTTTTAACCTGAATTGTATGGTAGTGCCGGAAGCTTCGGCCAGGGTATCTGGTTCTTTTTTAGGACTAACGAATGCGTCGATCGCAAACTGGAAGTTGAATGTCGAATCACCGGGTTTCCGGTAGGCGTTAACGATAACAGTGTCCCAGTCTAACCTGTCGACCCTTAACTCGTTGCTGATCAACGCCAGGAGGTTGTAACGAAGTTTGAGGTCGGCCGTATAGAAAAGGGTTTGATTGGAGGTATCAGCTACATAAACATCCCTGAGTTCGAGGTATTGCCATCCTCTTGCGCGGAGATAGCCTATACGAACTTTGGTATTTAGTTTTTTCTGAAGGTAGTTTTCGCCTTCAATTCTCAAATAGTTTTGAACGCCTTCCAGTTGAAGCAATAAAACAGCCATTACGGGCAATAAAAGCACCGCAACAAAAATCCACAACAACCATCGCCACCAGCGACGGTGATGTTTTTCTCCGGTTTCTGTTGGTTCTGTCACTATGTGTTATTAGAGATAATTACTGAATATAAACGTAAAAGCACGCTTATGGTTTACTTTACCTATAGGATAGTATAACCGGAGCGTATAGACCGGGGGTACAACAAAATTTATACCCGGGGTCTTCTGCTTCTGTTCATTTTTGCAAGAATACACCAAAATACGGGAACGAACATACTATTTGAATGAACAATACCAGTTAATGAGTAGGAAAATGCTCAGATTGTTGCGGGGAAACGGGGTTTAAAGACAATTTCAGTCAGATCGCTGGTTTGTTGCGTTGGTTGAACCTAACGATATAATAATCAAGTGATGATCTTTTACTTCTGTCTGTTCGGAATTCTTCCAGTAAAGCTGAATCTTGCGGCAGGATGTATTTTTTAAGGTTATAGGCGGTCAGATCAAACTTCTCTCCTGTTACTATATTCAAGACCTTTTTTAGTGGAACAGGGGGATTGAACTGCGCCAGCGACATATCTGTGCTATTAAGATATCCCCTGGAGGGTTGTACGGTTTGCACTTCATAAATGCAGTAATAGCCTATTTCCAGGAGTTTATTAAGACCATAGTCGCGTATATAGAAGTTATTTCCATCGCAATATCCCCAATAGTTCTTCACTTTATGTTCTGCTCCGCTGGCATCCCGCAGGCGCAATTCATTCTTATTAGTCAGCAGGTAGATCTGTGCGGCGGTACTACGGGTTTTGATGACCAGGTCTCCCTGTTCAGAGGGAGTATTATTCCTGAATTCTTCAATCGTTCTATATATTCCTTTCTGTGGGTGCTGGGTATCAATAACAGGGACCTGTGCCTTGCTATTGACGGTAAAAAGAATCAGAATGCCCGATAGCCATTTCATAATGGTTAAAATTACCGGGAATGAGAGATGAGAAGTTAGGGAAATAGCTGAACCGGGGGATCATCACTATTGAAGCAGCAATTCTGTCTTTAAAAAATATAGGCCGGGTAAAAACCCGGCCCGGCTGAAGGTTACAACAAAATCTAAACCTGCTTATGAGAAAAGTTTAAAAAAAACGATGTTATAATGCCATTTCCTGAAGTGAATGGTCTTTGCTTTCAAGCTGGGAACTACCCATCAAGAATTCGTCCACTTTTCTCGCACACTCGCGACCCTCGCTGATCGCCCATACCACTAAAGACTGTCCACGACGCATATCGCCCGCGGTAAATACCTTAGGGATGGATGTCAGGTAATCTTTTTCGGAGGCTTTCACATTGCCGCGTTCATCCCTCTCCACTTCCAGTTGATCCAGCAAGCCATCATGTTGCGGATGTACGAAGCCCATTGCCAATAAGGCCAGTTCGCAAGCCACTTCTCTTTCGCTGCCAGCTTTTTCAGTGAATTTAGCAGGACGGCCATCGGCGCTTGCTGTCCATTCCAGGTCAACCAACAGCAAACCCTTCAGGTTTCCGTTTTCGTCGCCCAGGAACGCTTTGGTTGCAATAGCCCATTGCCTGTCTGCTCCTTCTTCGTGAGAGGTAGAAGTTTTCAATATCATCGGGTAAGTAGGCCAAGGCATATATGGAGTACGTTCTCCCGGTGGTTTTGGCAGCAGCTCTAACTGAGTGATGCTTTTAGCACCGTGGCGGTTGCTGGTACCCACGCAGTCAGACCCGGTGTCGCCACCTCCGATCACTACTACGTTTTTACCGCCAGCCAATATATCATTGCCTTCTACGGCGATATTGCTTACACGTTTATTCTGTTGTTTCAGGAAGTCCATAGCAAAGTGAACGCCTTTCAGCTCGCGGCCCGGAATGTTCAGGTCGCGCGGAATGGTAGAGCCACCGGCAAGTACAATTGCATTGAATTCCCTCAACAGGTCATTGGTCCGAACATTCACACCAACATTTGCATTGCACTGGAATATCACTCCCTCTTCTTCCATCAGTTTAATACGACGGTCGATCACCCATTTTTCCAGCTTGAAATCAGGGATGCCATATCTTAAAAGGCCTCCTGGTTTGTCGTCGCGCTCGAAAACGGTAACAGTATGACCAGCATAGTTCAGTTGGGCTGCCGCCGCCAGGCCCGCAGGGCCGGAACCGATCACGGCAACCTTCTTACCTGTACGTACGCGCGGCACTTTAGCCTGTACCAAACCTTTATCGAAAGCTATTTCGATGATGTGTTTTTCAATTTCTTCAATTGCAACCGGGGGTTGGTTAATGCCGAGTACGCAGGCGCTTTCGCAAGGTGCAGGGCAGATACGACCGGTGAATTCAGGGAAATTGTTGGTAGAAGTCAGGATATCGTATGCTTCCTGCCAGTCTTTATGATAAACTGCATCGTTAAACTCAGGGATCACATTACCCAGCGGGCATCCGCTATGGCAAAAAGGAACACCACAGTTCATACAACGGGCAGCCTGTTGATTTAATTTATTTTCCGGAAAGCGCTCTACAAATTCATTATAGTGCCCTATTCTTTCCCGTGGATCTGCTTTTGAAGGCAGCTCTCGTGTAAATTCCAGGAATCCTGTAGGTTTACCCATAATTTTCCTCCACAAGTCCCTTAACTGCAAGGGATATTTTGATGATAAATATTAAATTTTATTCTCCTTAGTGTCCGACTTTTTCGCCTTTTGCCTGACTTGCTTTCAACACGGCCTTGTATTCTTTCGGGAATACTTTCACAAAGTGGCGTAATTGGTTTTCCCAGTCTTTCAGGATAAACTTGGCCACTGTACTGTTAGTATAGGCGTGATGTTTAGTGATCAGGTCCTGCAGCCTGGCCACATCTTCCTGGTCCAGCGGATCAAGGTCGATCATGTCGCGGTTGCAGTGGTTGGCAAAATTGCCTTTTACATCGTACACATAAGCGATACCACCGCTCATACCGGCGCCGAAGTTGCGGCCTGTTTCGCCGAGGATCACCGCTTTACCGCCGGTCATGTATTCACAACCATGGTCGCCGATTCCTTCAACTACAACTGTAGCTCCGGAGTTACGAACGCAGAAGCGTTCGCCGGCTTTACCGCGGATATAAGCCTCACCGGAGGTAGCTCCATAGAAGCATACGTTACCGGCAATGATATTTTCTTCCGCTTTGAAACCGGATTCGTTATGCGGGTAGAGGATCAGTTTGGAACCGGACAATCCCTTACCGAAGTAGTCGTTCGCTTCACCTTCCAGTTCCAGTGTCAGGCCTTTGGTAGTAAATGCTCCAAAGCTTTGACCGGCAGAACCTGTGAATTTAAAGTGAAGGGTATCTTCCGGCAATCCTTCGCTCTTATAGCGTTTGGATATTTCGTTGGAAAGAATGGTACCAACAGTACGATCGGTGTTTTTAACAGGGAACTGCTGGTAAACCCTTGATTTCTTCTCCAGGGCCGGCGCAGCTGCTTTCAGTAACTGCCAGTCAAGTACTTCTGCAATACCATGATCCTGTTCTTCCTGTTTATATAAACCAACTTCTGGTCCTGCTTCTTCTTTGTACAGGATTGGAGAAAGATCCAGTTTGGATGTTTTCCAGTTGGTGATGTTATCTCTCATCTGGAGGCAATCTACCTGTCCAACCATTTCGTTGATGGTACGGAATCCGAGATCCGCCATGATCTCGCGTAGCTCTTCAACCAGGAAGGTAAATAAGTTTACAACATGCTGAGGGTCGCCGGTAAAGCGTTTGCGCAATTCCGGATCCTGGGTGGCAACACCTACGGGACAGGTATTTACATGGCATTTACGCATCATGATACAGCCTTCTACAACGAGTGCAGCGGTTGCTACGCCCCATTCTTCTGCGCCCAGTAATGTCGCAATAGCAATGTCCCTGCCTGTTTTCAACTGGCCATCGGCCTGCAATACAACGCGGCTACGGAGTTTGTTTTTAACAAGGGTCTGGTGGCTTTCAGCCAGACCAAGTTCCCAAGGCAAACCTGCGTGCCTGATAGAGCTTTCGGGAGATGCACCGGTACCGCCGTCGTGGCCTGCAATGAGGATCACATCGGCATGCGCTTTAGCCACACCGGCAGCGATCGTACCTACGCCGGCCTTGGATACCAGTTTCACGCTGATACGTGCAGCGCGGTTAGCGTTTTTCAGGTCGTAGATCAATTGTGCCAGGTCCTCGATAGAATAAATATCGTGGTGAGGCGGTGGAGAGATCAGACCTACGCCAGGAGTTGAGTGTCTTACTTTCGCAATCCAGTCATCAACTTTATGGCCTGGCAACTGGCCGCCTTCTCCAGGTTTTGCACCCTGGGCCATTTTGATCTGCAGTTCGTCAGCATTTGTAAGGTAATAGCTGGTTACGCCAAACCTTGCACTGGCAACCTGTTTGATGGCAGAGCGCATAGAATCGCCGTTTGGAAGCAATTCGTAGCGCAGCTCATCTTCTCCTCCTTCCCCGGTGTTGCTTTTAGCGCCTATGCGGTTCATGGCAATGGCCAGGGTAGAGTGAGCTTCGTGCGAAATAGAGCCAAAGCTCATAGCACCGGTAGCGAAACGCTTAAAGATGCTGGATGCCGGTTCTACTTCATCAATAGAGATCGGAGCACGGTTACGTTTAAACGAAAACAGGCTGCGGAGGGTAGCTGCTTTTTCGCTTTGATCGTTAACCGCTTTAG
This sequence comes from Chitinophaga terrae (ex Kim and Jung 2007), assembly GCF_900107795.1. Taxonomy (GTDB): domain Bacteria; phylum Bacteroidota; class Bacteroidia; order Chitinophagales; family Chitinophagaceae; genus Chitinophaga; species Chitinophaga terrae. The sequence continues at coordinate 10,399 of NZ_FNRL01000017.1, read as the reverse complement.
AATATTTCTTGAAAGTAGCGTAGTCGCCAGTCCTGGTCGACAGCTGCAGCAAGTGAATAGTTGTTGGGTTGAAAAGGTGGAACTCTCCTTTCCGTTTCCACTGGTATACGCCGCCTTCTGTCAGACGTTGAACAGGCGTTTCTTTCCTGCCAAATCCCATCCAGTGTTTAGCCAGTGTTTCACGTGCAATTTCGTCGAGGCCCAGACCCTCGATCCTGGAAACGGCGCCAGTGAAGTATTTATCCACAGTTGCCTGGTTGATACCGAGGATTTCAAAGATCTGCGCACCCTGGTAAGATTGCAGGGTAGAGATACCCATTTTAGAGAACACTTTCAGCAAACCGTCGCAAACGGATTTGATGTAGTTCTTTTTCAGTTTATCCACATCCTGGTTGGTTTCCAGTTTGCCGTTCAGCTTCATATCGCGGATGGTGCTGAGCGCCAGGTATGGGTTGATGGCGGTAACGCCGAAACCTAACAGGCAGGCAAAATGGTGAACTTCCCAAACGTCGCCGGCTTCAACGATCAGTCCTACCTGGCCACGGTATCCTTTGCGGATCAGGTGGTGGTGAACTGCAGAAGCAGCAAGGATAGACGGGATCGCAGCATGTTCTGAATCGATAGCGCGGTCAGAGAGGATGATCACTTCGAAGCCATCTTCTACGGCATCTACCGCGTAACGGCAGATACGGGCAAGGCCTTTTTCCAGGGAACCAGGCTTTCCATCAGCTTTGAAATAAGTGTGGAGCGTTTTGGCCTGGAATAAGCCGGTATCTATACTGCGTATTTTTTCTAACTCGTGGTTATTTAAGATCGGGTGACGTAAAGCAACGCCATGGCAGTGCAGCGGATCTTCATCCAGCAGGTTGCCGTTATTGCCTACGAAAGTAGCCAGCGACATTACCAACCGTTCCCGGATCGGATCAATTGGCGGGTTGGTTACCTGCGCGAACAGCTGCTTGAAGTAGTTGCACAGATGTTGCGGTTGGTTGCTGAGTACTGCCAGCGGCGTGTCTGTACCCATTGAGCCAACCGGTTCTTTACCGTCGATAGCCATTGGAGCGATGATGTGCTCCAGGTCTTCGGTGCTGTAACCAAAGGCGCGTTGGTATTTGAAGATCTGCTCATGCTCCAGGTGAGTAAAGGTTACTCTTGGTTCCGGCAGTTCTTCAAGACGAATTTTGTATTTGTTCAGCCATTCAGCGTACGGTTGTTGACTGCAGATCTGTTTTTTCAGTTCTTCGTCGCCAATGATACGGCCCTGGTCCATGTCTACGATGAACATTTTACCAGGTTGCAAACGGCCTTTTTCTTTAACATTTTTAGGATCTACAGGCAAAGCGCCGGCTTCAGATGCCATGATCACGCGGTCGTCTTTGGTTACAACAAAGCGGCTTGGGCGTAATCCGTTCCTGTCGAGGGTGGCGCCTACGATTTTACCATCGGTGAAGGAGATAGATGCAGGACCATCCCATGGTTCCATCAATGAAGCGTGGTACTCATAGAATGCTTTTTTATCTTCATCCATATCTTCATTACCATCCCAGGCTTCCGGTACCAGCATCATCATTACATGCGGAAGGGACCTGCCGGTCATGGTCAACAGTTCGATAACGTTATCGAGGCTGGCGGAGTCAGACTGGCCGTCTTCTGTGATCGGGAGCAGCATTTCCATTTCTTCGCTGGTGAAGTATTTGGAAACAAAGCCTCTTTCGCCGGAGCGGAGCCAGTTCAGGTTACCTTTCAGGGTGTTGATCTCACCATTGTGCGCAATATAGCGGTAAGGGTGAGCAAGTCTCCAGCTTGGGAAGGTATTGGTTGCAAAGCGGGAGTGGATCAGCGCGAAAGCGGATACCAGTTTCTCGTCGCTGAGGTCTGTATAGTAATGGCGTACCTGGTAAGTGGTCAATTGGCCTTTATATACAATAGTTTTAGAAGAAAGAGACGCTATATAGAACAGCGACTTTTCTTTGGGAACGGTGTTGCGAACCGTTTTGGTAATATAGTTACGGAGCACATATAATTTGCGCTCAAAAGCATCTTGGTCGTTAATATGGTAAGGGCAGGCGATAAATACCTGTTCGATTTCCGGTTCAACGGAAAGAGCGGTTTCGCCAATACCGTCTGGTCTTACAGGTACTTTACGATAACCGAGAATTTCGAGACCTAATTTTTCAGCACAGCGCTGGAAAATTTCACGGCATTCTTCACGCCAGCGTGGCTCTTTCGGAAAGAAGACCATGCCTACACCGTATTTGCCGAATTCAGGTAAGCGAATGCCCAGTTTCAGACACTCGTCGTAGAAGAATTCATGAGGAACCTGAAAGAGAATACCTGCACCATCACCCGTGTTCACCTCGCAACCGCATGCTCCGCGGTGTTCCATGTTTTCCAACATGGTTAAGGCGTCACGAATAATGCTGTGGGATTTCCGGCCTTTAATATGGGCCGTGAAACCGGTTCCGCAGGCATCATGTTCAAATTCCGGACGGTATAAACCTTGCGTTTGCTTCACTTCATCCATTTGGTTTAGATTTTTGCTTTTGCACACTCCCTCCCCAGACTTGCGCCGCGGGTGATGGTGTACGATATAATACGGGAACGGTTTAAAGATACTAAAGGAATGCTGTATTTTTTATATAAACTTCTGTTAGACGGTAAAAATTTAGAAAAACATAAAAATGGGCTGTTAATTGTTAGAAAATTACAAAAAATGACTCTGCCATCAGGATAATTTTACGAGAATTGCAGCAACCAGACATTTTCTTTAAAAAGTTATCTAGCAGCCCACCTGCAGCCTCTGGCTTTAAGGCTGAAATACTAACTTGAAGTTACCGCCAACATCTAAAACACTGTCATATGCACCTTAGAATCATTCCCTGTGCTATTATAGCCCTGCTGCTCTCTTCCTCTGTCTTGGCCCAATACCCCAGCGACCAGGAAGCGGGTAAAACAGAAAAACAAGTCGCCAAAAAGAAGATCTCCCTCAGTAAGGAAGCTGTTTTCTCTGACAAAGAAGCCAGCACAAAGAAAATTGCCGGGATAACGGTAGTAAACAAACTTTGGGATACAACCCGGCTTGGATTCCTGCAGGTAGGCATGTTCAACACCAAAGCCGAAGCAGTGCCCGATAAAGACTATAACGCCTGGTTCCAGGAATTTGTAAATGAAGCCTTTGCGAACCAGTTCCAGGCCAACGCTCCCTCCCTGCTATGGGTGATCGAAGATCTCAGGATCGGGGAACGGACAGGAGGAATGTCTGAAAAGGCTTTTACCCGCCTTAAAGCTACCGCCTATCTCGCAACCGGCGGCAACCAGTATAAACTGCTCGCCGCCTCGGATGAGGCCACCCAGAACGGGGGGATGGACGTCACACATAAACATAAAAACAACATTGCCAAGGCATTCAAACAATTTTACCTGCTCTCCCTTTGAAAAATAGACTCTGTATTGTCTGACCAACAGGGAGCTACATTCTCGTACGATGATGTCATCGCATCGTTTGACAGAAAACGGGCAATCCCTGTATTGACCCAACCGGTTAAAGATGGGATCTACCTTTCATTCCTGGATTTCCGCGAGAATAAACCGTCCGTCACCAATTTTGAAATAGAGCAAACAAAAGGAGCAGTGGTGACTGCAATAGAAGCGGATGGCAGCAAACGGCGGATTGCAGATTACTGGGGAGTGGTTAAGAACGGGGAGGTCTACAAATACTATAAAAAGAGGTTGTTGCCATTGGATAAAGACGGGTATGGCTTTACTATATCTTCTTACCTGGCGGATTACAGACGAAAAAATAATGCTGTAATGATTGGCGCCGTGGTAGGCGGAGTGGCCGGCGGATTGATCGGAGAGTCGTCGAGCCGGCTGGCAAAAGCAGACGCTTTTCCTCATCTTGCCGAGCCGGAAGCAACGGCCATAGACATGGAAACAGGCGATCTGATCTTTTAACCGCCTGTTCCCCTTCCCGTTATTCGAATGTAAAAGTGGTTTTACCGTTGACTGTTTGCAATTTGAGAGGTTCGCTTATGTGACTTTCATTTTGCAAACGGTCCAATGCCGTAACAATATAGGTATAGGTTTTACCCTTTACATATGTCAGGTCTTTAAATTCAGGATCTGAAGCTTGAGCCTGGATGCTGATTATTTTCGTAGGGTCGCTTACGTTAATAACTTCGTTGTTCTCGAAGCGATATAGCACATATTGTTTCGTGCGTCCGGTAGTGTCGCCGTCGGCCCAGTGGATAACCAGTCCGCCCGGTCTTTCAAAGGCGTCAACGAAGTAAGGCGCTTCCGGCATTTCGTTGGGCAGCCACGACATGGCAGGCCGCAGCGCCGGGTATTTATACAACTTGTTGCGCAATATATCTTCTATTCCCAGCGGGTTGCCCCTGAAAGAACTGGAGCTGTAAAAAATACTTCCCTGTACGGTGTTGATAGCGCGGGCTTCTTCTATCTGCATAGGAAGCTCGTTGGGGTTTTTCCAGGCGGCATTACTGTTGATACGGTAAACGCCATGTCCGATATACACATGCCGGCCATAGCCATGCTGGCTCCACCAGTTGAGCAGGATCTCGTAATCTACCAGCCTATGCCCTCTTTCCCAGTATAGTTGCGGCGCCACATAATCGATCCATTTATTTCTCAGCCATTTCAGGATATCAGCATATAGGTCGTCGTAATTTGTCAGCCCTCCTTTGGTGTAAGATCCTTCAGGGTCGCGGTCTTTATTTCTCCAGACGCCGAAAGGACTGATACCGAATTTCACCCAGGGTTTTTCGGCTTTGATCGCCTTACTGATCATCTGGATAATGGCGTCTACGTTGGCCCTGCGCCAGTCGTCGCGGGGCAGGTTGCCGCCATACTGGCGATAAGAGAAGTTATCGGGGAACTCTTTGCCGGGGACTTTGTAAGGGTAAAAATAGTCGTCGAAGTGAATGGCGTCCACATCATAACGTTTAACCACATCGGCTACTATGGAAGTCACGTAGGTTCTGACCTCAGGGATGCCGGGGTCGAAATATTTCTTACCGTCGTAGGTCAGGAACCACTGGGGTCTGAGCCGGGTGATATGATTAGCGGCAATGCTGCTTCTGCTGATATTGAAAACGGCCCGGTAGGGATTGAACCAGGCATGGAATTCCATTCCGCGTTTATGCGTTTCCGCTATCATGAATTCCAGGGGATCGTAATAAGGAAAGGGAGGCTGACCCTGGGTACCGGTGAGGTATTCGGACCATGGTTCGTAGGGAGAATTGTAGAAGGCGTCTGTTGCCGGGCGTATTTGTACGACCACTGCATTCATGCCATTGCGTTGATGCTGATCCAGCAGCGCAATGAACTCTGCTTTCTGTTGTTCTGTACTTAGTCCCCGGCGGGAAGGCCAGTCGATATTTTCGACTGTTGCGATCCATACAGCCCTTAATTCTCTTTTTGGAGGTAATTGTGCCAGGGCTTGCTGCATCATTAATATCCATAGAACAGCACCTGCTAAAAATTGCTTCAACATCAGCCAAACTTTTATCCTTGAGACGCGAAAATAGCAAAGACCCACTATAATTGGGTGATTATCATTCCTTTTCACCATAACACGCAATCGATATCGTAATTTTTTATAAAAGATAACCGGGGGTGGATTGCATGGCCTTGCCGAAACCTGTGATCAACGGGTTTCGGGATAGATCAAATTTCATTCCCGAAGGGGGATTGAATCCTGCTATATTTTTCTGCTTGTATACTGTGAGTAGTCTGGCAGGATGGCTTCATACTCCTGGTGCATGAGCGGGGAAGTAAGCAGGAAGTCGGCCGAGGCCCGGTTGCTGGCCATTGGGATATTCCATACTACGCCCAGGCGGAGCAGGGCTTTAATGTCCGGATCATGAGGGAGTGCTTCCATTGGGTCCCAGAAAAAGATGATGACATCCAGTCCGCCTGTTGCCACCAGGGCGCCAATTTGCTGATCGCCTCCCAGGGGGCCGCTGAGGAGCTTCCTTACAGATACATCCAGGGCCTGTTCTACCAGTTGCCCGGTTGTTCCGGTTGCATAGAGCTCATGACGGGCAAGAACGGCTTTGTTGTAGGTAGCCCATTCGATTAATTCGGCTTTTTTATGGTCGTGCGCGATGAGTGCGATCCTCTTGCGCGCCTGAAGTATCTTTTTTTGCTGCATACCCTGCAAAAGTAATAATAGCCAGAGAATAAATAAATGTAGATATTAATAATATCTGATTCAGTGGGATTGAATACGGCTTTAACAGGGGTATTGTAAAAAGATGTTATATGATGCTGTGAATACGCTTATATGGGTATTGTTAAATTCAATGAGCGGCAGGTGTTTGGGGAGGGGAAATCTGGCAATAAAATGTTACCTTTGTGCAAGTAAATCAATAATTGAAATGATTAAGACAGGCAACCCAATTATCAGCATATATACAGAAATGACGCCCAACCCGGAAACAATGAAGTTTGTGGCTAACAAACTGTTATATCCTGGTAAGAGCATTGATTTCCCTGATGAAGCAAGTGCTAAACCATCTCCATTAGCTGTGGAACTGTTTAGCTTCCCGTTTATTAAGGGTGTGTTCATCATGGCCAACTTTATCACTTTAACCAAAACAAGTGAAACTGACTGGAATGACATCATTCCAACCGTTAAAGCTTTCCTGAAAGAATACCTGGAAGACAATCGCCCTATCATCAATGAAGATGAGGTAGTAGTTACCAAAACCTCTGCCAGCAATGAAGTAAGTGCCGATGATACTGATGTTGTTAAACGTATTAAGGAATTACTGGAAAACTATGTAAAACCAGCCGTTGAAATGGATGGTGGTGCAATCCAGTTTAAAGACTACGATAGTGGTACTGTTACCTTAATGCTGCAGGGTTCATGTTCAGGTTGCCCTTCTTCCATGATCACGCTGAAAGCCGGTATTGAAGGTATGATGAAGCGTATGATCCCTGAAGTGAAAGAAGTTGTGGCAGAAGCTGAATAAGCCATAGTTGAGTGAATGATAGTGTTAAATGAAAGCGCAGTCTCCTGACTGTGCTTTTCTTTTGATATGTTCCTACCTTTGCAATTTTTACCATGAATGATTTCTTCCGGCAGCTTCAGAACGGGTTTCATCAAATGACCTTACTGGAGATCATAGCCGTAGTTTTTGCGGTAATATCTGTTATCTACCAGAAGAAGAACAGTATTCTCGTTTATCCTGCAGGGTTAGTCAGCACCGGTATCTATGTTTACCTGTTATCAAGAGATCATTTTAAATTGTATGCAGATGCCGCACTGAACGCCTACTACTTCGTCATGAGCGTTTATGGCTGGATATATTGGGCCCGGAAAAACCCGGCTGCTGCTGAAGTGCCTATTACCCGGAGCAGTTTGAAGGAACTGGGTATAGCAACATTGATCGCCGCATTCGGCTGGTTCGTCTTCCACTATCTTCTTACTCATTATTCTGATTCCAATGTGCCGGTAATGGACGCTTTTGTTTCGGCAACCGCATGCGCCGGTATGTGGCTTTTAGCCAAACGGAAGCTGGAAAACTGGATATATCTCAATATCTCTAACCTGGCGGCAATACCGCTTCTCTTCTCCAAAACCCTGTACTTTACAGCGTTATTAACCATCTTTTTGTTTATCATTGCGGTTTTTGGATATTTTAGCTGGAGAAAGGCTGTTCTGCAAAGAGAAACTTCCCAATAATGAAGAAAGTTGTTGTTATAGGTCCGGAATCTACCGGGAAAAGTACGTTAAGTGAGCGGCTCGCCGCTGATTTTGATACCGTGTGGACTCCCGAGTATGCCCGTGAATATATCGACAACCTGCCACGCCCGTACGAAAAACCGGACCTTCTGGAGATAGCCATGGGTCAACTGGCCCTGGAACGCCAGCAGGCGGCTAGAGCCAACAGGGTTCTCATCTGTGATACAGATCTATATGTTGTTAAAGTGTGGAGCGAACATAAGTATGGCGATTGCGACAGCCGGATACTCGACGCTATATCCAGGCAGCATTGCGACCTGTACCTGCTTACCTACATAGATCTTCCCTGGGAAGAAGACCCGCAGCGGGAATACCCCGATCCTGAGATGCGGCAATACTTTTACCGCGTATACAGGGATATTGTTATGCAATCCGGCGCTCCCTGGGTCGATATCCGGGGCGGTTACGAAGAGCGGGAAGCCACAGCAAAAGAAGCGGTGGCCGCATTATTAAAACAATGACTTATTTGCCGGTGACCAGTTCTGTAATATCCGGGTCTGGCGCGAGGTTGCGCATCTGGATAAGGATCTTGCGTTGCCTGTAAACAGTGATACGGGCGGGCGGAACTATCGTATACCTGATAGGGTTAGGCAAACAGGCTGCAATCATGGCTGCTTCCTCCCTGTTCAGACTGGCGGCGTTTTTATGAAAATAGTTCTGGGAAGCTGCTTCCACTCCGAAAATCCCCTCTCCCATTTCCGCAACATTCAGGTAAACTTCCAGGATACGTTGCTTTCCCCAGATCTTTTCTATCATAAAGGTGAAATAGACTTCCAGGCCTTTCCTGAACCAACTCCTACCCTGCCATAAGAAAACGTTCTTTGCAACCTGTTGGCTGATGGTGCTGGCGCCCTTTATCTTTTTGCTCTTCTGGTTATGTTTCATTGCCTTTTCGATGGATTTAAAATCGAAGCCATTATGGTCTGTGAACAACTGGTCTTCGCTGGCGATTACTGCTAGTTTGGCGTGTTGAGAGATCTGGTCATAATCGACCCAGGTTTTCTGTAATTTTTTATCAGTACCCCAAAGGCTAATCCAACTGCCTATCAGGGTAATAGTGATGGGGGGATTGATCCACTTCAGGATAAAGATATAGACAAATTGAGCGATAAACAGGATAAGTAAAATTCGCTTTAATCTTCTCCACGTTCTTGGTACAATGCCTTTTAATTCCATCGTGCAGGTTTAGAAAATCGGGCCGAAAGTAATTTAAAAAGATGAAACGTAGTCAGCAAATCCTTCAAAAAAAACAAATACGTAACTTTATGTATGTTGTTACAAGTACATCCGGATAATCCGAACGCGCGCAATATCAAAACCATTGTAGAATGTTTGCAGGATGGGGGAATCATCATATACCCAACCGATACCGTTTACGGTTTAGGGTGCGATATCACGCAGCCCAAAGCCATAGAGCGGATAGCGCGTATCAAGCACATAGATCCTAAAAAAGCGAATTTTTCGTTTATCTGCTATGACCTCAGTCATTTGTCAGATTACGCCAAAAGCGTTGATACGCCTGTTTTCAGGATGTTGAAAAAAGCGCTTCCGGGTCCTTACACTTTTATTTTGCCAGCCAGCCGGCAGGTACCCCGTTTGCTGAAAACAAAAAAAGATACCGTAGGTATACGCGTACCTAATAATAATATCTGCCGAACCATCGTAAAAGAACTTGGCAACCCGATTATGAGCACTACCCTGCCCATAGAGCATTACGTAGAAGAATACACGGACCCTGAGATCATTTACGAGAAATTCGGCAAGCAGGTAGACATTGTGGTAGACGGCGGCCCGGGAGGTATGGCATTTTCCACGGTGATCGACTGCACAGGCCCGGTACCTGAGCTGGTGAGGGAAGGAATTGGTAGTTTTGAAGCGATATCATGATGAAGGTAATTACAATATTGACTATAGCGCTGCTCTTAGGAGCCGGGGTATCCGCACAATCTTTTTCGTTGCGCCCCGTGTCCTTATTCCGGCCGCCGGATAAAAAGCCGGCGATGCAAAGTCCCGTTGCCAGGCCTTACACGCCTATTAATATCCTGGCGGGGAATACTTTTTATAAGAAAGATATGGGCTTCTTTTGCAAACAGGAGTGGAATTGGCAGAAGCATACCGGGGTGCCGGTTAAGATCAGGCTGGGCGATTACCAATATGCCCAGAAGCAGGAAGGAAAGCATTGACGGCGCTGCGATTTTATTAAAATAGTTGATCCTGTCAATAATTAATACTTGACGAAGTCAAGAATAATATAAAGACAAAAAAAGAGAGAAAATCAACCGTTTTCTCTCTTTTTTATGTGTGCCAGGCATGTGTTATATCTCTAGGGTGCAAGTCCCGAATGCGCTTTGTAGTAGGAAGCATTAGCCAATAGCAAGGGTGTCCACTGTAAAGTGGAATCTGAAGGAAGCTGGCGGCAAACATCCGGGCCGACGAACAGAAACTGTATACAAGGCGGGGTTACAAGGGTGATGTTGCATAAGAAACAAAAACCCGATACTACACAGATTGTAACAACGTAAATGCAGCGGCTACATGGATGGAAAGCGATAACACTTACCCTGGGAGGCCCTGTTTTTTTTACAGGGAGTCAGCCGAGGTCATAGTAGGCAGGGAAACGAGCCATCTCCC
>NZ_FNRL01000016.1 GCF_900107795.1 Chitinophaga terrae (ex Kim and Jung 2007) | reverse complement strand
CAACAGTTGGACAGAAAAGTCTACAATCGTCTGCGCATATGTATCTGGAAGCAATGGAAAACCATCCGTAACCGGTACCGTAATCTTATAAAACTTGGCTTATCAAAGTATTACGCAAGGATGTGGAGCAAAACGAGTATAGGTTACAGCCGTGCGGCTCGTAGTCCGATACTATGCAGAACCCTCACCAACGCATACTTTAGGAAAGAAGGCTATGTCGGATTTTACGAACGCTATTATCTGAAAACAAAAAGTCAGATTAAATTATTCTAACAAACCGCCGTATACCAGACCGGTACGTACGGTGGTGTGAGAGGACAGTGAGGGAAATAATCCCTCACTTCCTACTCGATTTTCTACCACTAACATGTTATATCAAACTCATCCATATAGATATATTATTAGAGAAGATGAACAAGTTATATGGGTTAAAGACAGTTTTCCTGACCTAAAACAAAGCAAAAATGGTATGTAAATACCATTTTTTTGAAACAGGATATATTTCAATTTTGCGTTATACAAAATTTACACCCTATTTAACCAATTGAAATGTAGATTATTGTGCTATCCAAATTTTAACTGTATTTATTTCATGTATACCGGGCATGGAGGATATTGACAATCCCTGATTATCTGATTTTCAACCATTTTTTACATAATCCTGAACAGTACCGCTTTACGGTATTGAATGGAAATCCTTATACTATTTATCCTTATATCTATCCCTATGAGACAATCTCTACGTATTGCTTTACGCGTTTTGTTACTGGGAGGCGTCGGCCTTACTGCTTCCCAGGTTAAAGCCCAGTTGAAAGTAGGTTCGAATCCTACTAACGTCCAGAAAAACGCTATCCTCGAACTGGAAAGCAAAAAGCAAGGTCTCTTGCTGCCGCGGCTGGACGACTTTTCAGGCATCAACGGTATGGGAATCCCGGTGAAAGACGGTATGCTGGTTTATAAACTCGCCGCTGCCGATGGCGCCGAAGGTCTTTACATTCGCCAGGCAGGTGCATGGGTACTGCTGGCAAGTGCTGCTGATGCAACTTCCAACTGGAAGCTAACCGGCAACAACGGGAAAACAGGTGATTTTATCGGCACCCGGGATGCTTTCCCGCTTGTCTTCAAAACAGACAACAAGGAAAGGTTCAAAATATCCAGCGATGGCAAACTGCAGGCTGGTACAGATGCTAACATCCCCACTGAAGCAACTTCCCTGAAAGTGCTGGTATTGGCAGCCGATGGAACAGTTTCTCAACGTACGCTGAATGCCAACGCCTTCGGCAAAGTAGTTAGTACCCTCGATGGTTTGGATGGCGATGTTACATTTACCCTCACCGGCGATGGAAATATCGATAACATCACCAAAGCCGCAGCCGCCGGCGACGTTAAGGTAAGCGTACCCGTTATGAACAAGAACACCCAGCAATACGGTTTCCTGAGCCTTGCCGACTGGAATAAGATACAGGCTTCGCAGAAGCAGATCGTTATCGGCAATTTCGCTATCGCCTCCAATCCTAACGGTTTATCGATCGATCAAACCGGCGCCCAGGCTTCATTGATACTGCATCCCGCAGACGCAGCCAATCCCGGTGGCGTATCAATCACGGCGCAGGAATTCAAAGGGATCAAAACCTTCCTGGATCAGATCAATGGCTCCAACGGTTTGAATATCACAGCAGGCGGAGCTACCATCAAAGGCGCTACCACGCTTGAAAATGGCGTGACTATCAACGCCGGTGCAACCGTGAATGGAGACGCTCAATTCAACAACAAACTTTTAATTCCCAGTGCCGCTGCTGTAACCGCAGGCAATAAAGTATTATTGCAAGGCGCAGGCGGAGAAGTAGTAACCCGCCAATTGAACGATGCTGCATTTGATGGATCAATTACTACCCTCAACACCTTAACAGGCCCTAAGATCGACCTGAAGGCCGGCAGCGCAGGTACAGACTTCAACATTGTTCCGGACGCCAGTAAAACGCCAATGGAACTGAACCTGAACATTCCAAACGCCTCTGTAACCAATCTTCGCGGTCTGGTAACCAACGATGCGCAAAGTTTTGGCGGCGTTAAGAAATTCGCCGACTCCCTGTATGCCGCAAAATCAGTGCTGGTAGGCAATACCGTATATGCTGCCAATTCTACTCTCCAGGTAGGTTATAAAGGCGCAGGTACTGTTTCTATGCCGATCAGGACGGTGACTACAGATGACGCTCCTATCGGTGATGCCTATACGGTGTTGGTAAAATCGACTTCTCCTATACAGTTGCATCTGCCTAAAGCTGCAGATGTGGAAGGCCGCGTGATCACCATCAAAAAAATACCTGCAACAGCAACAGACGATAACACCGATAATCCTGTTACGATTAAAACACTATCAGGAGATACAATTGAAGGCGGAACAGCTTTCAATATCATCAATGACTGGACCTTCGTTACACTGCAATCTGATGGTGTGAACGGTTGGTATATCATTAAGAAATAAGGATAAGGTTTCGGGAACGGTGATCATTTCACCGTTTCCCTCTTTCCATTTATCGGTCATTTTTTCCAAAGAAATTTAGTATGAAGTCGTTACCATGGAAGGCGATGTCCGTCATTGCACTGTGTTGTATTTTTTCTGATAAACTGTTTGCCCAGCAACTGAAGCTGGGAATGCAACCTACTATCTTAGACAAAGATGCTGTACTGGAATTGAACAGTGATAAACAGGGTTTATTAATGCCTCGCGTACCTAAAAGCAGGATTACAGCAGGCGGACTGCTGTTTGGCGCAAAAGCCGGCATGCTTGTTTATGTGGTGGATGATGCCAGTATCTATCTGAAGAAAACAACCGGATGGGTGAGGATAACTGACTTCAGCTCTGTTTCAGCAGGAACAGGGATCAGCATTGATGCCGCAGGCGTTATCAGTAACACTGGCGTTACATCTTTCAAAACCCGTACTGGCGCTGTGTCTCCACAGGAGGGCGACTATAACCTTGACCTGCTGGACGATGTGGTGATCAATACGGCATCACTGGCAAATAACCAGGTATTATCTTTTGACCAGGCTACCAGCAAATGGACAAACAAAACAGCGCTGACCAGTATTGTGACCGCTGCTCCTGTTACCGGCGCCGGCACTGCCGCTTCGCCGCTGTCGCTGATTGCCGGTACCACTGCTAACCAGGTGCTAAAATGGAATGGCACTGCTTGGACAGCAGGAACAGAAACCACCAGCGCCCGTAAACTTACCATCACGGCGGGCAGGGGGATCAAACAGGTTACGCCGGCAGGGGCGCAGGACCTCACAGCCGACAGGTCGTGGACTATTGACGCTGACAATACCAACGCACTATGGAATGCCAATAAACTCCAGGGTTTGGGCATCAGCACTACTGCACCGGCAGACGGGCAGATCTTAAAATGGAACGCTGCCAAGTCGCTTTACGAACCAATGGACGATAGTACCGGCGGCGTTACTTTTGCTAAACTCACAACACCCGATGCCGCGTATGCCGATCAGCCCTTTCCTAAAGTAAAACTAAAGATCTGGGAAGCGCAGGGCGGCTCGCCCGTAACAAATGGCCCGGCAGGCGTTACCGCCCACGCATGGACCATCCTGTCTTTCCGCAATACCAGTTATACCACTCAGCTGTTTTTCGATAAAGCCAACCTGGCGATTAAAGAGTGGGGCGGCAACAATAGCCCGCTGACTTCCAACGGTGGCAATCCCTGGTACAAAGCTGTGCTGACGCATGGCGATAACGTGTTCACAGATGGCGGGATCGTTTTTGCGAAGAAGACGTCGGATGCTTCTGTGGAAGTGTCGCAGGACGCTGGTAATTTCTTTTACGATTTTGCGAACAAACGTTTAGGCATCGGCACCAACACTCCCGCCAATGCCCTTGAAATTGCGGGAGCCGCCTATACAGGCGGCAGCCTGACGCCCGCTACATCAGGCCTGCGGCTTAAAAACCTGGCTACTGCAACACCCGATCCTTCCAATACAAAAGTACTTTCTATCAATGCACAAGGCGACGTGATCGTTACAAACAACGCAGCTAACGATAACTGGCTTACCACCGGTAACGTTGGCGCAGCGGCAGGTTCCTTTCTGGGGAACAGGGACGATGTACCGATGATCATTAAATCAAACAATCAAACCTACCTTGAATTTGGACGGCGCGATCTGCTTGGATTAACAGATACAGAATCTTACGGCCCTGAATATAGTGATGTGAACCAGAAAGTGACGCATCTACGTTCTGCTTTGCAATTCGAGTCGTCGTCGAGGTTGTATAAACCGATGTTCTTTGTAGACCAGTATGGCAACTTCCGTATGAAAGGAAGCGCCGCCAGCGACGATATTTTCGAATTTGGGGCTACTGGTTCTACGGTCAACGATGGCGGTTTTGATTTTATTATCGGCGATGATGGCGATGAACCGATCATCTTTAAAAGTTATAATTACAATGGCCGGGTTTTTAGTGAAATGATGAGGATTCAGCTGGGAAAAGTAGGAATCGGGTTAACTGCTGAACCGGCCAAAGTGCTGCATGTAAATGCCAGGAACGATGCCATCCGTTTGCAAAACCTGGCTACCACTACTACGGCCAATAATTTATTGACCATTGATGCTAATGGGGATGTGAGGCAGGTAAATAAGAATAGTACCAGTTCTTTTACCAGTATGAATATCACTGGTACAAACAATGCATTAAACGTTGGTACGGTAAATAATATGATTAGAATTAATAGCGGCTATAACGGTACCATTAATGGAATTACAAACGGTACAACGCCGATTGACGGACAAACTATTACTTTCTATTGTATTGCGACTACCGGAACCAGTCTCACTTTTAATAATAACAGCAATAATGCAGCCCTAGGGAACAGGATATATACTCCCACTGGTGCCGCAGTTACTATTTCAAATCAAGGTAATGCTACGTTAGTTTACTCCGCCCAGGATAACGCCTGGATAATGATTTCTTTTATTCTTTAATCGAGCTTCTACCTCTGTGAAATACCTATTAGTCATATTAGCTTTCCTCTGCTGGTCGCCGGGCCTTTCTGCCCAGCAGGGAGTCTACATTCCGCTGGGCGCATCCGTCTGGTTGTCGTCCAATACCAACGTAGGTATCTTCAGCGATATGACCAATAACGGTACGCTCGGCTCTCAGCCTAACAGCACTTTCTATTTCCTCAGCAAACTATGGACTAACGGTAACGGTGCTACGTTGCCCGATGAAAGCGCTGATGGCTATTCCGGCCAGGGAGGCGTATTCGTATTTTCAGGAAGCAGCAGGCAATTGATATTCGGCGGATACAGCCTGGCTGCAAAATCCGGTACTTCGTTTCCCAACCTGCAGGTCAACAATTCTTCCGGCCTCTGGCTCGATGATCTGAGTGATCTGAAGATCCGTAACAACCTGCATTTTGCGAACGGCAGGATTTTCCTGAACGGATGGAATTTGCTGGTAGGGAATAAACAGCCCGGAACTATTACAGGCTATAACGATCAGCGTTACGTGGTAACAGGAAATGCAGCAGCCGGGGGAGCTTTGTATAGGGAAGGGGTCAATGATGCTGCCAATAAAGTTGTTTTCCCTGTAGGTACAGATGAAAATGATTATTCGCCGGCGGCCCTGGTGATGACCGGCGGCTCCGACGATTTCGGGGTCAGGGTATACGACAGCGTATACACGCTGGCAGCGGGTGGTCCGGCGTACAAGGATAGTGTTGTGAATAAAACCTGGAACGTACAAAGGGTGAATAATAAAGGGGGAGAAGTAGATGTAATTCTTCAGCATAAAGAAACCAGCGAATTGCCGGGATACGCCGAAAACAGGGATAGCAGTTATATCACCCAGTTTGTAAGCGGGGTATGGGACAGGTTGAATGTAATTCCGAACAAACCTCTACCGGGTACGCTTACCGCCAGCCCTCTCTCTGAGCCGGCAGTGATGCACCTGCGCCACTTTACCACGCTGGGAAGCAGTGAGTATTTTGCGAAAACAATATTGGCCGGTACCGCCAAACCTGCCATATTCCTGAATTTCGAAGCATACAGGATCGCCCCGGTTGTAGTGCAGTGCGACTGGAATACCAGTAAAGAAGTTAATAACCTCAGGTTTGAACTGGAAAGAAGATATGAAAGGGAAGAAACCTTTACCCGGGTAGCTACTATTCCAAGTAAAGCTGTGAACGGCAACAGTAAAGTGCCTCTTGGTTACACCTACCAGGACCTGAACGACTACGACGACTGGACCTATTACCGTGTAAAAGCAGTTGGGAAAAACGGGCAGGTAGTATATTCCGATATCCGCGCAGTACCGCCGTTTGTACAGATCAATGTTTACCCGAACCCCAATGCGGGTAATTTTAAAGTCAGCATACGCGGCATTCGAGGCGATCTGCTGATCCAGGTGCGGGATACCTGGAGCCAGTCGCTGAGAATATATAACGCTAAGAGCGGAGATACGGATCTTGATATCACCGACCTTCCATCCGGAGCTTATTTCCTCGTGATATACCATAAAGACACAATGAAGGTTGCCTACACCTGCAAAGTAATAGTTGCACAGTAATCAATTTTCCTGCAAAAGCGTTTCACTGCCGGGCTTTTGCAGGAAAATTCTTTGTTATTTGCCCAATTTGCCTCAAATTTGTACCGTTCTTCCTCAGACAGGCAATCAATTAAACAGAATATTTTGAAAAAGATAATCATCACGATAGATGGCTACTCTTCTTGTGGCAAAAGTACCCTTGCAAAGCAACTGGCAAGGAAACTTAATTATACCTACATCGACAGCGGTGCTATGTATCGTGCAATTACCCTTTATTTTATTCAGAATAATGTGAACTGGTCATCTCATGAAGAGGTGGTGGCTGCGCTTAAAAGCATCCATCTTGACTTTGTGATCAATTCGCTGACTGGTTTTGGTGAAATGTACCTGAATGAAGAGAATGTTGAACACCTGATCCGCGAGATGGTTGTTGCTGAAAAAGTAAGTGAAGTGGCTGCGGTGAAAGAAGTACGTGAATTTGCCGTTTCCCAGCAACAGAAAATGGGCGCCCGCAAAGGTATCGTAATGGATGGCAGGGATATCGGTACGGTTGTTTTCCCGCACGCAGAACTGAAGATCTTTATGACGGCCGATATCGAGATCAGGGTACAACGCCGCTTTAAAGAGCTCTTCGAAAAGAATAAAAATATCACTATTGAAGAGGTTAAGAAGAACCTCGAGTTAAGAGATTATATTGATGCCAACCGCGAGATCAGCCCTCTCCGGAAAGCCGACGATGCTATCATATTGGATAACAGTCACTTAACCCACGAAGATCAGTTGAAATTGGTACTGCAATGGGTAGAGGATGCCATTATGGAGCATTCCTCATAAAAGAATTTTTTCTTTTATTAAAACTCTTTTATACATTTGCTATATGGCAATGGATCATTGCCGCGTAATAATTTTTCCACATCCTCCAGAATTTCCAATTTATTTATTTTCTATGCCTCTGCATTGTCTGTATACAGACATTGGTTGCATTGTTTTAACCTTTATCCTTCCTGAAGTCTGCATTGGTAATTTTTTGTGCCGTGTGTTTTAGAGTGTTGTGTATAAGACAATTGAATTTGAGCGTCTGACGCGTTATTATATATCGTGCTACGTTAAGGTCTTATCCTAGCTATATCCACAAAAGGACCCTTTGCTATTAACCGATTATCAGAATTGCTAATAAAATATAAAGATCAACCCTACAGCAGGTTTCCTAATGCGGTAGGTTGTAAAAGGTAATGTGGGAAAGCATGGCTACCATGACTATCTCATATTTTCAGTAGGTGTATTCGGTTAATAGGAAGAAGGGGCGAATTCTTTCGCCCTTTCGCTTTTTAATAAAATACCCTTTCCTTGTTTGGCTTCCCGGCTTTTGTCGTAATTCTTTTTTAAATTGTGAGCCACACAATCGACCAATGTCTATAAAAGGTGTATGTATTATCTGCCTGTTATTCCTGTCTTATAATTTATGGGCGCAGGACTCGCTGCAGGTCTACCGGCAACTGGAACAGATCCGCTCCATGCGCCCGGATACCGCAAAGCTTTCGGCATACCTGAAAGCAGGCAGGTCTAACTCCCGGTATTTCGACCAGCAGAAACAGGAGAACCTCTTCTGGCAGGAAGGCCTTTTACTCGCTCACCAGCTCCATTATCCCAAAGGAGTAGCTGTTCTCTACAACGAGATCGGCACCAGCAAACGGAACAAGTCGTTGTACCTCATCGCGGAAGATTTCCATGAAAAAGCGCTGAAAGCAGCTGAAGACGCAAAAGATACTTTGCAGATAGTGATCGCCCTCAATAACGTAGGCGTCGACTGCCGGCGCCAGGATAAGCTCCAGAAAGCCTTCGATTACCATGTAAGGGCGCTGAAACTGGCAGAACAAATAGGGGATATCAGGAATATCTGCATTGCCACCAACAGTATCGGGAATATCCAGTTAAGTACTGAGCGGTACGACGAAGCCATCGAGCATTTCAACAAGGCCCTGGCCCTGGAAGAAAAAAGCAATAACCCGTTGGGAATGGCCATCAACCTGGGAAACCTGGGCTATGCCTACCAAAGTAAAAAGAAGCTGGATCTGGCCATTCAATATTTCAAACGTTCCCTGGCTGTTAACCAGCAGCTCAACAATCCAACGGGAATGGCTGTCTGCTATAACGCCCTCGGCGCGGCATATAAAGAGAAAAAAGAGTACGACCACGCAATGGTTTACCTGCAAAAAGCATTGGAGGCCAATGAAAAAGTGGAAGATAAAGTGCATGTGGCAGAAAGCTACCTGAATATCGGCAAGCTCCTGGGCGCCCAGGGAAAACATGAGGAAGCGCGGAAATACATGCAGCAATCGATAGAAGTCAGCACCTTCTGGGGCTTCAAATCTATGCTCATGGATGCCTGGAAAGGGCTGGCGGAAGATTATAAAGCCGCAGGAGATTTCAAAAGATCCCTGGAAGCAGCCGACAAATCATTGTTGTATAAAGATAGTATCCTGGATGAAAAAGCCTCTATGGCTATTACCCAAATGCAGGCGATCTACGAGGTAGACAGGAAAGATAACCAGATCCGGGCTTTGGAGCACGATAAGATCATCAATAACCTGCGCACAAGACGCAACGTCATTATTACTTTCTTTTTAGGCGCTTTCCTGCTGATGGGGTTTATTGGCGGTTTTTGGTATATCCGTCACCGTAACCTGGAAGCCAAAAAACAAACTTTGCAGCTGGAGCTGAAATCACTGCGCTCGCAGATGAATCCTCATTTCATCTTTAACTCGCTGAGTTCCATTCACCGGTATATCTGGAGCAACAACCAGGAAGAAGCGTCAGATTACCTGACTAAATTTTCCCGGTTAATGCGGTTGATTTTGGATAATACACAACATACTTTTGTTACCTTGAATAAGGAATTAGAATCCTTAAAACTGTATCTTGACCTTGAATCATTGCGCTGTAATGGTATATTTGAATGTAGATTTTTTATAGACGCCGGGATCAACGAAGAAGAAGTATTAATTCCACCTATGATCTTACAGCCTTATGTGGAAAACGCCATCTGGCACGGATTAGTACATAAACAACCAACCGAAAAAGGACTGCTGGATATTGAAATGCTTTTGGAGAAGCGCAGCCTGATCTGTACAATCACCGACAATGGAATAGGAAGGAAGAAAGCTATGGAGATCAAAGAGCGAAAGGGCAAAGCCCATACCTCCGTAGGGATGAAAGTAACGGAAGGAAGGATAGATCTTATTCGTAAGATCAATAACAAAGAAGCTACCGTTACCGTAACCGACCTGGAAGATGAACAGGGCAACGCCACCGGAACACAGGTAACGATTGTATTGCCGGCAGAATTTGTGTTTTAACGGTCACACTAACTATAGATTTTTAGCTAAAAAGCTACTCGTATGAGCGAAATCAGAGCTATCATCGTAGATGATGAGCAACATTGCATTGATGCCCTGCAAACGATGCTGGAAAAGAAATGCCCGGGCGTTGAAGTAATAGGAACAGCCAAAAGCGTGAAAGACGCGAAAGAACAGATTGATGAAAAACATCCGGACCTGGTATTCCTGGATGTTGAAATGCCTTACCAGAATGGTTTCGAATTGTTAAAACAATTTGAGAAGGTCAGTTTTGATGTGATCTTCACAACGGCCTATGAACAATATGCGTTGAAAGCCATCAAATTCAATGCACTCGACTATTTGCTGAAACCTTTCAGTATTAAGGAATTGCAGGATGCATTGGAGAAAAGCAGGGAAAGAAAAGGCAACCGGGTAAAAGACCTGGGCGCACAAAGCCCGATGGACGTGTTCCTGCAGAATATGAAAACCATGCAGCAATCTCATAAAAAGATAGCCTTGCCAACCATCAACGGGCTTGTGTTTATGCCCGTTCAGAATATTGTCAGGTGCGAATCTACCGGCAACTATACCCGTATTTTCTTCACTGATAAAAAGAACCTGATGGTTTCCAGACCGTTGAAGGAATTTGAAGAACTGTTGTCGGATGTGGATTTCTTCAGGGTGCATAATTCCCACCTGATAAACATGCAGCAGATGCAGTCGTATATCCAGGGAGAAGGGGGCTTCGCGTTAATGAGCGATGGCACCCAGGTGGAGGTTTCGAGAAGGCGCAAAGCGGAGTTCCTGAAGAAGGCGATGCAGTTCTAATATGAAAATCAGCGGTTTCAGGCAGTTAGAGCTATCCAGATTTAATCGTTTTTATACCAGTTATGATTTATTATCTACCATATACTAAATGGGGATTGCAGGCATATGACAGATATTTTAGTTTTGGCTAATAATCTGATTTTCATACACGCCATATAAATTTTTATACTCTGCATTACTAGCGTGATTAGCCCCAAAGAAGAAAGACACCTTGATTGGTGTCTTTCTTGTTTTTGTGAATATCTTATAACTGTGCGATGTATTCGTCGGCCTTGTGCTCTACGCCATAGAACGAGAGCAGTTTTCGTATCACGGCTTCTACCAGGGCATCCGGGCAGGAAGCGCCGCTGGTCAGCAAAATAGTGACGGGCGATTTATCTGCCAGGTAGTAGCTTGTATGCAGCTCCTGTTTGTTATGGAAGTCGTAATGGCTGATCTCAGTGGCCGAGATCAGTTGCTCCGGTGATGAAATATAGTAGGTGGGCAGCTTTTCTTCACATAATTCAACCAGGTGAGAAGTATTGGAACTGTTATACCCGCCTACGACAATAGCCAGGTCGGCAGCCTCTTTCAGCATGCCTGTCACGGCCGATTGGTTATCGTTGGTCGCGTAACAGAGCGTATCGCGGGTATCTGCAAACCGTTCCGGAACTGCTTCCGGGCTAAGGTCGAAGGTTTCTACCATTACCTGGCGGATGTAGTCTGCAATGGCCTGTGTTTCAGTGGCCAGCATGGTAGTTTGGTTAACCACGCCCACCCGTTGCAGGTCTGTTGCCGGGTTAAAGCCTTCTGAAAACTGCCCTTTAAATACATCGGCAAAATCTTCCAGCGGTCTTTTCCCTTTAATGAACTCGCCCAATACGATGGCTTCTTCCATATCTTTTACCACTATAGTAGGCGTATTTGCCTGGCTATGGGAGAAAGTTGCCCTTGTTTCTTCATGTTTAGGCTTTCCGTGCACAATAACTGTATAGTTCTTGTTGCCTATCTGTTCAGCCTTATTCCATACCCTTTCCACGAAGGGACAGGTAGTGTTATACTTCAGCGGTTCTATACCCAGGCCGGCAAGTTGACGCTCAATTTCCAGGGTAGTGCCAAACGCAGGTATGATCACGATATCGTCGGCCTGCAGTGCAGACCAGGGAATAAGCTGTTTGCCGGAAGTATCCATGAGAAATTGTACTCCTCTGTCGAGCAGGTCGTTGTTCACATGCGGGTTGTGGATCATTTCACTCAGCAGGAAAATCCTTTTGCCCGGGTTTTCGTCTACGGTTTTAAAAGCTATTTCAATAGCGTTTTCTACTCCGTAGCAGAAGCCGAAGTGGCGGGCCAGCAATATTTTAATGGGACCAAAATCCAGGGTGGTAGGTGTAAAATCCTTCTTCATCCTGTCCTGCTCTTTGCGCTTGTTCTTGATAGCGCTGATAAGCGGACTTCTATATATAACCGGAACGTTGAATGTTTTCATGAGCTCAAATAATGGGGCAAAGGTAATCAGTTTTCTTTGCTCACTTTCTCCAGCCAGGCTTTTTCTTCAGCACTGAGGCTGTTGTAGCCTTTTTCGTTGATCTTGTCTAACAGCTGATCAAGGCGGCTGGGATTACTGTCTTCTGTTTTTTTCACCACTTTCAGCGGCGACTTTTTAGGCTTGAACTTCCTGTTGGCGGTTCTTCTTTCTTCCATCCTGCCTTTACTGCCGAATAGCCAGATGAGTGGTTTGCACATATCATTGCCGGCCTGCAACAACCGGATGTAGATGAAGCCGAATAAGGAGCCGCCCATGTGGGAAATAATGCCTCCAATGTTGCCGTTCGGGATGGAGA
This sequence comes from Chitinophaga terrae (ex Kim and Jung 2007), assembly GCF_900107795.1. GTDB lineage: Bacteria > Bacteroidota > Bacteroidia > Chitinophagales > Chitinophagaceae > Chitinophaga > Chitinophaga terrae. The sequence continues at coordinate 131,647 of NZ_FNRL01000016.1, read as the reverse complement.
TCAATCCTAATGCGATAAGCGCGATGGCCAGCCATTTAAGTTTCACGTTTCCAAAGAACATGAGCCCGATCTCGTAATTCGGCATCAGGGTGGCGCAGGCTACCAGGATGCACATTACAGAGGCGGAAGCGCCTATCAGGGAAAGACCAAGGTATGGACTGGCAAACAGGCTGGCGGAAGCCAGGTAGAGTATACCGCCGGCAAAACCGCCCAGCAGGTAGAGGGGAAGCACCCGTTTATCGCCCAGGAAATCCCTGAAGAGGTTGCCAAACCAGTACAGGTTGATCATGTTAAAGAGTACGTGAAATATATCTACATGGGTGAACATGTAGGTAAGCAGCCCCCAGGGCTGGAGTATGAATGTGTTGATTGGAACGCGTAAGGAAAGTTCGTCTACCACCCAGCTGAAAGGTGTAACCTGGTGCGTAACAAAGGCGATGAGGCGCAGTATATTAACTACGAGGAAGATTAGAATGTTCCAGAATAGTAAATGGTTTACTGTGTTTCCTTTCCGTAGCCAATAGCGAATATCCGATTGAAAAGAGGTCCCGTTCATATACACAAATTAAAATAAAATCCGGGATTAATGAATAGCAATTAACATTTTATGCAAGGGAAAGTAAGGCTGTTGACTGCAAGAGAATAACAGGCTGTTACTTCCTAATATACCAACAATTAATCCGCATTCTGGTTGTTGAATCCGATTTTTAACGGGCAAATTTTTTGCCTGATTTGCCCTGCTTTTCATGATGTGGGGAGTTTTTTTAGAGATGATAGGAGCGTTGCTACTAATGCATTTTAAAAATATATCCATTTTTCTGATTTTTAATTTGTTACAGAAATACATTTTCACTGTTATGTTAAATTCTCAAAAAATGTGAAAAAATTGGCCAATTAAGGGCTAAACGGGGGATCAAAGCGGGAATTTCGGGTTATTTTCAGTAACTTTGCCGTCCCAATAAAAAAGGGAGTCCGGGTATTCCGGATTAAATTAAAAATTTTTATGAGCGAAAACAACATTATTAACGAACAAAACGCTGAGCAACAGGCTCCGCAGGCAACTGCAGAAACAGCGACAACAAAAGCGCCTGTAGCAAAAGTTGAAACTGCACATGACGATTTCGACTGGAGCGTAGACAAACGCAATGTTTCTTCTTACAGCAAAGAAGAAAAAGAAAAGTATGATCAGACTTACGAAGGCACTTTCAAAGTGTTTGAAGAAAACAGCCTGTTAACAGGTACTGTTGTAGGTTTGACCAACACAGATGTAGTTATCAACATCGGTTTCAAATCTGATGGTTTGATCTCTCTGAACGAGTTCCGTGATTTACCAGGTCTGAAAATCGGCGATGAAGTAGAAGTACTGGTTGTTGAGAAAGAAGACAGAGATGGTAACCTGCACCTGAGCCGTAAACAAGCCCGCCAGAAACGTGCCTGGGAAAAAATCGTTGAGGTTTACAGAACAGGAGAAGTGGTTACTGGTATCGTTACCAGCAAAACTAAAGGTGGCTTGATCGTAGACGTATACGGAATGGAAACATTCTTGCCAGGTTCTCAGATCGATGTTAAACCTGTTACCGATTACGATCAGTTTGTAGGTAAAACTATGGAGTTCAAAGTGGTTAAGGTTAACGAAACCATCCGTAACGCCGTTGTTTCTCACAAAGCACTCATCGAAAGCGATATCGAACAACAAAGAGTGGATATCATCAGCAAACTGGAAAAAGGCCAGGTGCTGGAAGGTACCATCAAAAATATCACCGACTTCGGTGCATTCATCGACCTGGGTGGTCTGGATGGCTTGCTGTATATCACCGATATCAGCTGGGGCCGTATCTCTCACCCAAGCGAAGTACTCCAGATGGATCAGAAGATCAACGTTGTGGTACTGGACTTCGACGACGAAAAACGTCGCATAAGCCTGGGCTACAAACAACTGACTCCGCATCCATGGGATACTTTACCAGCTACCATCGTTGAAGGCGCTAAAGTGAAAGGTAAAGTTGTTAACATCGAAGACTACGGCGCATTCCTGGAAATCATGCCTGGCGTAGAAGGCCTGGTTCACGTTTCTGAAATCTCCTGGGCTTCAACTCCTATCAACGCTAAAGAATTCTTCAAATTAGGAGAAGAATACGAAGCAGTAGTAGTTACCCTGAGCAAAGAAGAACGTAAAATGTCTCTGTCTATCAAACAACTGACAGAAGATCCATGGGCTACTATCGAAACTAAATTCCCTGTTGACAGCCGTCACAAAGGTATCGTGAAAAACATCACTCCTTATGGCGTGTTCGTTGAACTGGAAACCGGTATCGGCGGTATGATCCACATCTCTGACCTGAGCTGGATCAAACGTTTCAACCACCCATCTGAATACACTAAAGTAGGTAACGAAATTGATGTAGTGATCCTGGGTATTGATAAAGAAAACCGTAAACTCAGCCTCGGTCACAAACAGATCGAAGAAGATCCATGGAACACCTTCGAAACTATCTTCCCGATCAACTCCGTACACGAAGGTACTGTTGTGAAGAAAGATGATAAAGGTGCTACCGTGCAACTGCAATACGGCCTGGAAGCTTACGCTCCTGCCCGTCACCTGAAAACGGAAGATGATAAACCAATCAACGTTGAAGACGTGAAAGAATTCATGATCATCGAATTCGACCGCAGCGAAAAACGTATCCTGGTTTCTCACACCCGCGTTTGGGAAAAAGCACAAGCTGAAGAAAAACAAGCGATCATCAAAGAAAAGAAAGAAGAAGCTGACAAAACCCGTAAGGCTGTGAAAAACATCCAGGGTAAAGTTGAAAAAGCTACTTTAGGTGATCTCGGCGCTTTAGCTGAACTGAGAGAAAAACTGAAACAATCTGAAGGTGGCGAAGAAAAAAGCGCACAATAAGTAAGTTTCATTTAATACTTAAATCCCGTCTCTACCTGCTAGAGACGGGATTTTTTATTACACAATTTGTCTTGTTAAATTATTCCCCCTTAAAAATTTGAAATAGCCGGGTATTTTTCTAATTTGTATAACGTACCAGAAAGCCCAAGTTGTTGTTGTTGACATTCCATTCCCTCATCTGATACAGAAAAACCAGCAACCATGAAACTTATTCACCACCGCGTTGCCAGCCCTGTGTAGTTGCCTTCCAAATCTTTCCCACGTTTTTTCTAATCATAAACCGTAATATTTTATGAAAACACTTCGTATTGCCTGCAGCACGCTGCTTGTTGCTGCTTTAATGTCTGTAATGCCCGCAATGGCAGGAGCTACAACTCCCGTTTCCTCTCCCGTAAAAGTCTGGAAACCTATGGTGATGAAACCTTTCAGCACCGTCACCAAGTACTATAACTTTAATTTCGCCTACAGCCCCTATCATTCACTCACGATTTCCCTTTCGTTCGATGATTCCGATTATCACCTCATTGGCGGAAGTATCCTGAGCAATACGCCGGGAGTAGACATGCAGGAAGAAACAGTACACACGGTAACGCCAAATAGCCCTTATTATGTAAGCTCGGTGACCTTCGTATTCAGAGGGTATCACAATGTTTTTGGTAACAGAACCAGTTATTGGATAGAAGGTAACTGGTACAAAGGTCCTTCGGGCAACGACCATTGGGCCATTAGCCGGAATACCTATTAATAGGAACCGGGATAAGGCAATGCAGGTCGGTTAGCTATATAACCGGCCTGCATGCTTATGCCTACCCTGTGATCCCTGCTGTTTTAAGCAGTTATTGTTTGTAATCCCGCTCCTGTAAAGGCCTCAGAGTTTTTATGTTGCTGCAATTTTGTCTTGTTAAATTATTTCCCGTTAATAATTTGAATTTGCTAAATGTTTAGCTAATTTGGTAACCGTAACGAATGCACGGATGTAGTTGAACCATATTATCATTTTTAAAACCCGGTAATAATAAACAAGGAGGCTGCTAACTATCACTTTGTCCCCCCTCGGTATAGTTACTACAAAGCTTCACATCATTCCACGTTTTTCTCAATTTTAAATTGTAGTATTTATGAAAACGATCCTCATTGCATGCAGCATGCTGCTTGCTGCCACCTTGTTGTCTGTAACGCCCGCGACGGCAAAAACAACGTCTGTTGCCAACGCCTGGAAACCTATGGTGATGAAATCTGCTTCCATTGTAACCAAGACGTATAATTTCAACCTGAATTATCCGCCTTCCAATCCTCCTCTGAAAATCATACTGACGTTTGATGATTCTGATTTTCACCTGGTTAATGGAGATATCCAGGGGGCGAATGGAACAATGGTAACCTACCATGCCCAAAGCATTCTTACTCCGAATGCTCCGACTAATGTACAATACGTGAATTTCAAATTTACAGGTCAGCTAATTTATTTCTCAGTAGGCACTACCTAGACGATAGAAGGTATCTGGTATCGTGATTCCAGTGGGGCTGAAAATTGGTATATTATGAGAAATACCATTTAGATTAAATGCTTTGAAATACAGGGCCGGTTAATACACCGGCCTTGTAATAAAGTTACTTTGGTTTTCACAAATAACTATCTTATTCTCAACAACTCCAGCTTGGCGTCGTTAAACTCCAGCAGGCTGTCGAGTTGCATATTTGCCAGGGCGTACTTTGGGTTATGCCGGTTATGGGCCTCCGGAACTACCACCGCAGTCATTCTTGCTGCTTTTGCAGCCGTCATACCCGCTACAGAATCTTCAAACGCCAGGCAATCCAACGGGTTGCTGTCTAACGCCCGCGCACAGGCCAGGTATACCGCCGGGTGCGGTTTCCCATAGTCTTCGAACTCCGCCGAATACACCGCCTGGAAATATTCCTTAATCCTGAAACGCTCGATCACGGCGTTGATCAGGCGCAGGGGCGAAGAAGATGCCAATCCTATCTTGAACTGTTTCTCCCTGAAATATTGCAGGATATACAACATCCCTTCCATAGGCTGGCCGGAAGTAATGATCTTATGGGTCACATTGTCGATGATCTCGTTCGTTACCTGTTCTGCACTCTTTCCTTCCCACTTATAATAATTGTACCAATAGCTGACCACTTCCTTGGTCCTTAGCCCGGTGGTCAAATGCCAGAGATCGGGCGTTAAAGTAACACCCACCGAGGCAAATACTTCTGTCATAGCTTCTCCCCATAGCGGCTCTGAATCTACCAGCAAACCGTCCATGTCAAAAATAACCGTGTCTAACATCCTGTATGTTTTTTCGAAGCCGCAAAGATAAGAAGATAAAAACCAGCGTTCTCCTATAACAAAAAGTTATACGGCATAAATGGAGGTTATCTTATACCCACGTGAAATACAGCGTTTTCAGCAGACGGATCCAGCCCTATAGCCGGTTTCCCGGCTTTTTTCTTCCTTTCTTCCTAAAAATCCCCTTTTTCTGCCCCTTTTAAACCTCCGAAAAAAGTTTTGGAAAGATAACACGCATTTATATCTTTGTATTACTCTACTAAAATTATAGGAAATATGGGTAATGCTTTGAAAATTGGTCGCAGTATGATAACGATGCCCTGTTGTTGTATAGATGCGGAGAGGAGTGCCTAATAACGAAAAATCAGTGTATTTGACTGAAATCATTATAGACTAGCCTCCGCTACAAACGGGGGCTTTTTGTTTACCCTGCCAGAATAAAAATTGCTTTTACCACCACCTGAAAATACTTTTTATGCAAAGCTTCAGAACAGAACTGGAAAATCCGATCGTTGAACGGGATATCATCGAACTAGAGAAAAAGATCCGCCTTTTTCGCGAAGGTGCTGTGACTGATGAAAAGTTCCGTAGTCTCCGTTTAGCAAGGGGTATTTACGGCCAACGTCAACCCGGCGTACAAATGGTGCGTATCAAATTGCCATACGGTAAAATGACCCTCCAACAATGGAAACGCATCACCGATATTTCAGACGAGTATGCGACCAGCAACCTTCACCTGACAACCCGCCAGGATGTTCAGATCCACTATGTGAGCCTGGACAGAACACCGGAACTCTGGTCCAAACTGGAGCAGGATGGCATCACCATCCGCGAAGCCTGCGGTAACACGGTACGTAACGTTACAGCATCCGACAGGGCCGGTATCGACCCTGAAGAACCATTCGATGTAACGCCATATGCCGACGCCACTTTCCGCTACTTCTTACGCAATCCCGTAAGCCAGGAAATGGGCCGCAAGATCAAAATTGCTTTCTCTTCCTCAGAAAAAGATACTGCCTGGGCCTTCATGCACGATTTCGGCATGATCCCCAAGGTGAAAATAATCGATGGTAAAGAAGTCAGGGGTTTCAAAGTACTGGTAGCCGGCGGCCTGGGCGCTCAGCCTTTCCTGGCCAAAACCGCGCACGAATTCCTGGAAACCGACCTGCTCATCCCGTACATCGAAAACGTTCTGCGCGTATTCGACCGTTATGGCGAAAGAACCAGCCGTAACAAAGCCCGTATGAAATTCCTGGTACAAAAGATCGGTTTCGAGGAATTCAACAGGCTGGTAGAAGAAGAATACACCGCTATCAGAACCAAATCAGTACCCGTAGATGCAGATGCATGGCCTCAAACCCAGCCTCCGGCGCCGGTTTCTTCCCTGCCTGCTTACTCGGTTAAAGATCCTAAGAAATTCGAAGCCTGGAAGAAAACCAACGTCTTCGAACAAAAACAAAAAGGATATTTCGCGGCCTATGTGAAGATCACTTTAGGCAACATCGGCTCCGCGGTGAGCCGGCAGCTGATAGAAGCGCTTCGCCCGGTGATCGCCGACGATGTAAGGGTAACCGCTAACCAGGGCCTGCTGCTGAAATTCATTTTACCTGAACACCTGGAATATGTGTACAGTGCGCTGGAAGCAGCGGGCTTCGCTGAGCCAGGGTTCGACAGCATTGCCGATATCACCGCCTGCCCGGGCACCGATACCTGCAACCTCGGTATCTCCAGCAGCACCGGTATTGCCAAGGTGTTGGAAGATGTGATCAAAGAAGAATATCCAGACCTGGTTTACAATAAAGATATCAAGATCAAGATCAGCGGTTGCATGAACTCCTGCGGTCAGCACGGTATTGCCAGCATCGGCTTCCATGGTTCTTCCATGAAAAGCGGCGGTAAGGTATTGCCAGCCCTGCAGGTATTGTTAGGCGGCGGTATCGTGGGCGATGGCGTTGGCCGGGTAGCCGATAAGGTTATCAAGGTGCCAAGCAAACGCGGTCCGGATGTTTTACGCAGCCTGCTGAACGACTATGAGCAAAACAGCCAGGAAAACGAACTGTTTAACGAATATTACGACAGGCAGGGTGAAAAATATTTCTATGAATTGCTGAAACCACTGGCAGATATCACCAACCTGACACAGGAAGACTTTATTGACTGGGGACAGGCGCAGGACTATGCAACAGCGATAGGAGTAGGAGAGTGCGCCGGTGTGATCATCGACCTGGTAGCTACCCTCCTGCTGGAAGCAGACGAAAAACTGGAACTGGGAGCCGCTGCTTTGGCAAACGGCGCCTGGTCAGACGCTATCTACCATGCTTATTCTTCTTTCGTTCAGGCAGCAAAAGCATTGTTGCTGGGAGAAGGGGTAAGCGGAAATACACAGATCGGTATCATTAACGATTTCGATAAGTATTTCACTGCTACAGGCAAATTCACTTTCGATACAGATTTCAAAACTACCGTACTGCAGATCAACGCTAACGAACCTTCCGAGCAATTTGCAAAAGCATACTACGCTCAGGCCGCCGATTTTTATAAAACGGCCCAGGTTTACCGCGAGAAAGCAGCACAGGCAGCGCCTGTACAGGCATAATTAGTTCATTACCTAAATACTACTACCATGCAAAATATACAACCGAAACTCACATTGATAGGTGCTGGACCTGGAGATCCTGAGCTGATTACCGTGAAAGGATTGAAAGCTATCCAGAATGCAAGGGTTATTTTATACGACGCACTGTCCAGCAACGAACTGCTGGATCACGCGCCGGCTAACTGCTTACGGAGGTTTGTGGGTAAGCGGGCAGGCATGCATGTTTATTCGCAGGACGAAATAAACCGCATGATTGTAAAATATGCATTAACTTATGGTAGTGTTGTAAGACTGAAAGGAGGTGATTCTTTCGTGTTTGGCCGCGGCCAGGAAGAAATCGCATTTGCACAGCAGTTTGGTATCACCGCCGAAGTGATACCTGGCGTTTCAAGCGCGATCTCTGTTCCGGGGATCAACAAGATCCCGGTAACGGCGCGTAACGTCAGTGAAGGTTTCTGGGTAATTACAGGGAATACGCAAAATGGCAACTTATCCCGCGATCTGCAACATGCCATCAATGCTAATACCACCGTTGTAATTCTCATGGGAATGAGCAAACTGCACGAAATAGCGGAAATATACCGTGCCGCAGGCAAAGGAGAAACGCCGGCAGCTATTATCCAGAATGGCACTTTACCTACCCAGAAGATCGGGTTGGGCGATGTAGCCGCATTACCGCAGATAGCAGCAGACAAGAACCTGCATAACCCGGCTATCCTGGTAATAGGGGAGGTAGTACGATTTCATGAAGCATTTCAGTCATTACAACAGAAGGTAGCCGATGAACTAAAAATTGCTGTATAAAATGGAAGAAAATCATTTATTCCCCGTCTTTTTCAAACTGCAAAGACTTCATGTTTTAGTAGTTGGTGGAGGGAATATCGGATTGGAAAAAACCAATGCCATGCTGGAAAATTGCCCCCAGGCAACCATTACAGTAGTGGCATTGGATTTTTTGCCTGAACTGGAAGCCTTAACCCATCAGTATCCGAATATTACCCTGGTTCAAAAATCATTTTCCTGCGGCGACCTGCTGGGGAAAGACCTGGTGATTGCCGCCACTAACATTAAGGAATTCAATTATTACGTTTGGGAAAAAGCAAAAGGAAGCCGTGTATTGATCAACGTGGCCGATACCCCTGATCTTTGCGATTTCTACCTGGGATCTATTGTCCGTAAAGGAAACCTGAAGATCGCCATCTCTACCAACGGCAAGTCGCCTACCATTGCCAAACGACTGAAACAGGTATTGCAGGAGGCCATCCCGGATAGCATCGACGAGATCCTGCATAAGCTTTCGGCGATCCGCGACCGCCTGGCGGGCGATTTCGCCAGTAAGGTGAAACAACTGAATAATATCACCGACGTATTGGTACAAACGGATAAAGATAAATCCTGATCCCGCCAGGAGGTCACTTTTTAAGGATCTCCAGCAGTACCTGGGCCTGGTTATGTTCCCTGTCTTTAGCCCCATATAATAGCGTTACCCGTTGATGTTGGGCTTTACGCCGGATGGCGTCCAACAAATCTTTTTTCCCCTGTAATTCATGTTTATACCTTGTTTTGAACTCGGCGAACTTCGCGGGGTCATGGTTGAACCATTCCCGTAATTCGTTGCTGGGAGCTATTTCCTTTTCCCATTCGTCGATATGCGCTTTTTCTTTTGATATCCCTCTTGGCCATAGCCTGTCTACCAGGATACGGAACCCGTCTTTTTCGTCATAAGGCTCATAAATCCTTTTCACCTGCAGCATAATAGAAGTTTTTTATAAGGAAAACACCTAAATTAATCGAATGTTGGCAGCAGCCTTCTTAAAAAAAAGTATCATTGCGAAACTATGATGAATCATGATGAAATTATAGCAGCAACTGTTGCATATGTAAAAGAAGAATTAAGATCGGCCGAAGGCGGCCACGACTGGTGGCATATAAACCGGGTCTGGAATAATGCAAAACTCATTGCCGCCTCCGAGGAGGCAGACCTGTTGGTAGTGGAGCTGGGCGCCTTATTGCACGATATCGCCGACTCCAAGTTCCACGACGGCGACGAAGAGGTAGGTCCGGCCAGGGCAACAGCGTTCCTGGAGTCTTTACAGGTACCGCCCCGCGTAATTGAAGCCGTGGTGAACATCATCCGCTATATTTCCTTTAAAGGAGGAAACAAAAAAGCCGCCTATACCTCTCCCGAACTGGCAATAGTACAGGATGCCGACAGGCTGGATGCCATCGGCGCTATTGGTATTGCCAGGGCGTTCAATTACGGAGGTTTCAAAAACCGGGCAATCTACGACCCGGGCATTGCGCCGAATTTATCTTTAACAAAAGAAGAATATAAAAAGAGTACAGCGCCTACCATCAACCATTTTTACGAAAAACTATTGCGACTGAAAGACAGGATGAATACCGCAACGGGCCGGCAACTGGCCGCCGAACGCCACGCCTATATGGAAGGCTTCCTGGAACAGTTCTACAAAGAATGGGGTGGTTTCACGCAAAGGTTTCACGCAGAGGAGCAAAGGAGCAAAGAAGCATAAGATAATTATTTTAAGGAAATAAGAAAGCAAAGGAGCTGAAGAATAATGTTATCTAACACAATCATCAACTCCTTTGCTTTCTTAAAATTCGCTTCGATTAAAACTTCTTATGCTTCTTTGCTCCTTTGCTCCTTTGCGTGAAACCTCTGCCGGGAGCTATATAGAAAAGAAGGCTTTCAGCGCATCAGCGTCTTCGGGTTTCATTTTGCCGGAAAGGATCAGCCGCATTTGGCGGCGGCTCATCGCGCTCTCATATAATTTTTTTTCTTCTTCTGTGTCAGGGATGATCTTCGGTACAGGACGGGAATTGCCATTAGGATCAAGCGCCACAAATGTCATGAAAGCTTCATTGGATTTGTAACGGTATTGCTGCACAGGATCTTCTCCCCAAACCCGGATGTGTACCTCCATGGAAGTAGTGAAAGCCCTGCTGACTTTGGATTCTATATGCACTACGTTGCCCAGTTTAATGGGATTTTCGAAAGATATATTGTCAACAGACGCGGTAACAACAGGCGCACTGCAGTGTTTCATAGAGGCCAGCGCTGCCGCGATGTCCATCCAATACATCAAACGACCTCCCATCAGGTTACCAAATGTATTCGTATCGTTCGGTAATACCAGTTCAGTCATTTGAACCAGGGAATCCTGGGCTCTTTTCGGCGTTAAAGTCATTTCTTTTTATTGTATTTCGGACGCAAATTTACATCTAATATATTTAAGCGCCGGTTATTATATGTTTAACCCCCGGCAGCAATAAAGGTTTTTAACAAATAATTTCCACTGCTTGAAAATTCTTCAAAACGCCCATTAGATCAATGATCAGAGCGAAAGATATTTGCCCAAAAATTAACAAACAAATAAAGCTGTGGCTTAAAAAACTTGGGAGCGACGCAAATTTGTGTAACTTTGCATGACCTTCGGAAGTAGTTTTACTTGATCGGTTACACCAAACGCAGTCCGGCACTTCCCCGTTTATAGGTCAAGTACTTTTAGCTGAATTATAGTTTTTATGGCAAAATATATCTTCGTTACGGGAGGTGTTACTTCCTCTTTGGGTAAAGGAATTATAGCTGCTTCACTTGCAAAATTATTGCAGGCCCGTGGCTTTAGAGTGACTATTCAGAAATTTGATCCATATATCAATGTGGATCCGGGAACATTAAACCCTTACGAACATGGCGAATGTTACGTAACTGAAGATGGCGCAGAAACCGACCTGGACTTGGGCCACTACGAACGTTTCCTGAACACGCCTACTTCGCAGGCTAACAACGTTACTACCGGCCGTATTTATCAAACAGTGATCAACAAAGAAAGAGAAGGCGCTTACCTGGGTAAAACCGTGCAGGTGATCCCTCACATTACCGATGAGATCAAACGCCGCATCCTCCTGTTAGGAAAAGATGGCAAATATGATATCGTGATCACCGAATTAGGCGGAACAGTAGGCGACATCGAATCTCTTCCTTACATTGAGGCAGTTCGCCAGTTGCAGTGGGAACTGGGAGAAGAAGATTGCCTGGTAGTGCACCTGACCCTGATCCCTTACCTGAGAGCTGCTAAAGAACTTAAAACCAAGCCTACTCAACACTCTGTACGCCTGTTAAGCGAATATGGCGTACATCCTGATATTATCGTCTGCAGAACTGAAGAACCGCTGTACCGCGATCTGAAAAAGAAGATCGCCCTCTTCTGTAATGTGCAGGTAGATGCCGTGATAGAAGCCAACGACGTACCTACCATCTACGAAGTACCGCTGGAAATGATGCGCGAAAAACTGGATATCTCCGTACTGAAAAGATTAGGCCTGCCTATCGAAAAAGAACCGGAACTGGTAAAATGGCGCGAATTCCTGGATAAACTGAAATATCCTAAATCTAAAGTGACCATCGGCCTTATCGGTAAATATGTTGAATTGCAGGATGCTTATAAATCCATCCTGGAATCATTTATTCATGCCGGTGCACAGAATGAATGTAAAGTAGTAGTACAAAATATTCACTCTGAACATATTACGCAGGAAAACGTAGCGGAAAAACTGAAGAACCTCGACGGCCTCCTGGTTGCCCCGGGCTTCGGAAGCAGGGGAATCGAAGGCAAGATCGTTGCCATCCAGTACGCCCGCGAAAATAAACTGCCTTTCTTCGGCATCTGCCTGGGAATGCAAATGTCGGTTGTAGAATACGCCCGCAACGTTCTCGGCTGGAAAGATGCGCACTCTTCTGAAATGAACCCTGACACCGCCCACCCGGTGATCAACCTCATGGAAGAACAGAAGAAAGTGACCGCTAAAGGCGGAACCATGAGATTAGGCGCCTATGCCTGCGAACTGACGCCAGGTTCTAAAGCTGCCGAGATCTACGGCGCTACTTCCATCAGCGAAAGACACCGTCACCGTTACGAGTTCAATAACGACTTCATTCAACAGTTTGAAGAAGCCGGCCTGAAACTCTCCGGTAAAAACCCGGAAAGCGGCCTGGTTGAAATCATCGAATTGCCCGACCATCCATTCTACGTAGGCGTTCAGTTCCACCCGGAACTGAAAAGTACAGTAGAAAGCCCGGCCCCTGTTTTCGTCTCTTTCGTAAAAGCCGCCAAGCAATACGCAGAGAGCAAGAATGGCAAAACCAAACTGGAAGAACAAATCGCTTAATTTATTCACATCATATAAAAGATCAGTGAGAAAAGACTTCTTGCTGATCTTTTTTAATATCAGGAAAGAAAGGTATATAACCCTTTAATTAAATGATGTGATTTTTAAATTGATAATCAGTAAGATACATATTCTGTACTTTATATTATTATTTTAACCGCATTTAACAGGGGTTTCACCTAAAAAGCATGGTCATTTCGTAAAATCATGCTTACCTTTGCTGCCTAAATTTTAATTGCATTTCATGGATAGAAATTCGGTCATTGGGTTTTTACTGTTAGGTGTTTTGATGGTAGGGTACATTTTCTACAATCAGAAACAGCAATCCGCTTATTTGAAAGAAAAAGCCAGACAAGATTCCATTTTAGCGCTTAACAAGCCTAAAACTCCGGTTGCTGATACTACAGGTGCGCTGAATGCAGGGCCGCTCGACTCGGCACACCAGGCATTATTAAACGGCGAATTTGGATTATTTGCAGCCGCTGCTGCCGGTACTGAAGAAAAAACCACTTTAGAGAATGATGTGGTGAAAATCGTTTTCACCAATAAAGGTGGCCAGCCTGCCAGCGTACAACTGAAAGACTATAAAACTTACGATGGCGCTCCTTTAATGTTGCAACAAAGCTCTTTCAACCGCCTTTCAGTTGAAGTTCCCGCTAACCTGAATAAAATGCTCAACAGCGCCGACCTGTATTTCACAGCAGGCAAACCTCAGGAAGGCCCGGGCGGCGTTAAAACCATCGCTTACCGTCTTAATACCACCGATCCTAATACGTATCTTGAATTCCAGTATGCGCTGAAACCCGGCAGCTACCTGGTTGACTATACCATTCACGCTGTTGGACTGCAAAAACTGCTGCCAGGCAACCAGAACTACCTGAACCTGCAGTGGAATACACAGGACGATAAACAGGAACACGACATGCAGAACGAACGCCAGAACAACCAGGCGCACTACATGTTGGAAAATGAGAAACACGACTACTTTACTTTAAGCCGTACCAGCCACGAAAAACTGGACAAAAAAGTAAAATGGCTCAGCGTTAAACAACAGTTCTTCAATACTACCATCATCGCGAAGAAAGACCTGTTCAACAACGCTGATATCAATACAAAGGTTCCTGAAAGCCCGCAGATCGTAGGCCAGGCGCTGTCTACCCTCCAGCTGCCTTACAACCGCGCTAACGACTTCAGCTTCCCGATGGAGATCTACTACGGTCCTAACCATTACAAAACACTGAAATCATTTGATATAGGTCTGCAAAAGATCATTCCCCTGGGTACAGGTATCTTCGCTTTCGTGAAGTATGTGAACATCTTCATTATCATCCCTGTATTCAACTTCCTCAGCGGCTTTATCAGCAACTATGGTATCATCATCATCCTGCTGACCATCTTCATCCGTTTGCTCATCGCTCCTTTCACTTACCAGAGCTATGTTTCACAAGCTAAGATGAAAGTGCTGAAACCTGAGATCGATGAACTGAAAGCAAAATATGGCGACGACCAACAAGCTTTTGGCGTTGAACAGATGAAACTCTTCAAAAGCGCAGGCGTAAACCCGTTAGGCGGATGTTTGCCAGCTTTACTACAGTTGCCTATCCTGGTAGCGATGTACAGCTTCTTCCCGTCTTCCATCGAACTGCGCCAGGAAAGCTTCCTCTGGGCAAAAGACCTGTCTACATACGATTCGATCGTGAACCTGCCGTTCAATATCCCATTCTATGGCGATCATGTCAGCTTGTTCACCATCCTTATGACCATCACCAGCTTGATCCTCGCCTTCTACAACCGTGGTATGGCAGATCAAAGCAACCCGGTAATGAAGTATATGCCTTACATCATGCCTATCATGCTGTTGGGTATCTTCAACCGTCTGGCTGCCGCATTGACCTTCTACTATTTCTTATCTAACGTTATCAGTATCCTGTTGCAATTTGTGATTCAGAAATTTATCATCAACCATGATAAAATTCATGCACAGATCCAGGAGAATAAGAAAAAACCTAAGACCAAATCCAAATGGCAGGAGCGCCTCGAAGAGGTGCAAAAACGCCAGCAGGAAATGCAGCAACAAAGGAAAAAATAGTTACCAGTCTAACTGCCGATATTCACAGGGTGTACCATTATCCGGTACGCCCTGTTTGTTTTTGTACCGTTCATATAACTTTTGCCGCCTGCCTGGGGTGGGTATGCTATCTTGGCGGTATGGACAGCTTTTCTACTACGCTCACCATCAACTGTACAGCCGCCACTCTCTGGAAAGTACTGACCAACCCGGAACTGATGGCAGTATGGATGGGCCCTGAAATGAACATTACCATATCTACCAGCTGGGAGGTCAATTCTTCCATCCTGGTCAAAGGTTTCCATCACATTCCTTTCAAAAACAAAGGCATAGTGCTGCGGTATGAAGAAGAAAAAGCGCTCAGCTACAGCCATTTCAGTTCAATATCCCGGCTCCCGGATCTGCCCGGGAATTACAGCATCCTGTTATTTGAATTGTCGGTAATTGATAACCTCCAGCAGCTGACGGTACATATTTCCAACTTCCCTACAGATGTGATCAGGAAACACCTGGAGTTTTACTGGAGAGGTACGGTGTTTAATATTAAAAAGATGGCAGAAACGCTTAATGATACAGCACAATTGTAAGCGCCAGTATCAGTCCATAGTCTTTAAATTCGTCGCGCATTACCTGCAGCGACTTCCCCATATGCTTTTCCACGGCTTTCACGGATATCCCTAAACGTTGGGCTATCTCTTTATTGCTAAGCTGATCGCGCCGGCTCAGCAGGAATATTTCCCGGCTTCTCTCCGTCAATTTATCAAGGGCCTGCGATAATCTTTTCTCCAGCAACTTTACATCATAGTTGATTTCAGTTTCTGTAACGCCGGTTGCGGGGATCTGCTGGTGATGTTTTTCATGCAACAACGAATTCCTGATCTCATTAAAGATCCTGTTTCGCATGGCGGCATAGAGGTAGGCTTTTACATTTTTTACTTCCCCAAGGGTATTCCTTTTTTTATAGAGATGGATGAAAATGTCCTGGATCATGTCTTCCAGCAGGTGAGGAACAGGAAAGCGGGTGTAGGCATGCTGATACAGGTCGTGGGCATAACGCTGGTACAAGGCCTCGAAAGCCTTGTTATCATTGTTCGCC
Source organism: Chitinophaga terrae (ex Kim and Jung 2007) (assembly GCF_900107795.1). Classification (GTDB taxonomy): domain Bacteria; phylum Bacteroidota; class Bacteroidia; order Chitinophagales; family Chitinophagaceae; genus Chitinophaga; species Chitinophaga terrae. Next base: position 115,499 of record NZ_FNRL01000016.1, on the reverse strand, counting down.
AGTAATGCAGTTAATGCTTCGTCCTGTAATTCAATATACTCGATCATTCTTTCCACTTATACGGTAAAGTGAGGAAGTCACATCTCTCTGAAAGGCAAAAGATAGGAAAAAAAATACGAAAAAGGGGTAGGGTTGTTTTTTAACTGTGTGTCTATACCTTCAGACAACCAAAATAATGAGTGATCACCAATTAATAGGATTACTGGAAAAATACCTGCAGGGCAATTGTTCGGAAGAAGAAAAAGAGGCGCTTGAATTATGGTACGAAGACTACAGGGCGAAGAAAACGGGGCATGCCGGGACTTCGCACCCCGACCTTCACCAGCTCTATAACGATATTACAGACCGGCTGAAAGCAGAAGGGGAGTGGGAAGAACCGGCAGCCAGGATAGTGAAATTTAAATGGAAGAAATTAGCCGTAGCAGCCGTACTGGCAGTGCTGATCAGCGCTGCCGGCCTGCAATATTATTTCTCCCATAAAGTGCAGCAACTGGCCATAAGTACCAGCGAAGGCGAACGTAAAAAAATAACGCTGGAAGATGGAACAGAGGTTTGGATGAATGTTGGCAGCCGGTTAAGCTATCCGGGGAATATAGCCGACGGCAAAAGGGAAGTGGTGTTGGAAGGAGAAGCATTTTTCGATGTAGCCAAACATGAAAGTAAACCCTTTACCATCCGGGCTTCTGATATGCGCGTACGGGTACTGGGTACCCGTTTCAATGTAAAGGCCTATAAAGACGACGAGGCGCTGGAAGCGGCGTTAATAGAAGGAAGTATTGCAATTGATCATCAATCTAATTCCCTCACGCTTAAAGCAGGTGAAAAACTGACATTAAAAAAGAAGGATCAACCAATTACCGTACCGCCGGGAGCAAGGGTTATAGAGTGGCCCGACCGGGTGGCGATCATAGAACAATTAAATCCGCAGACCAATAAAACAACAAACAGTGAACTGGAATGGATGGACGACAAACTATCGTTTAAAGACAAATCTTTCCCTGAACTGGCGCGATTAATGAGCCGCTGGTACAAACGTAAAATTATACTGAGGGATACTTTTCCGGAAGATTACAGATTCAAAGGCACTTTTAAAAAAGAAACCGTTACTGAAGTACTGAAAGCGCTGCAGATCACAGCCGACTTTCATTACACGATTAAAGGAGATACCATCTATTTGCACCATTAGTCAACCAACTTAAAAACGAAACGTATGAAAAATTTACACCTGGTACCTCCGGAACCTGTATAACCACTCCTTCTGCCATAAAAAAAGGGAAGTTGCACCTTCCCTTCAAAGCTAAACATGGAATGAAACAAAGATGTCCGTGCGGGATGCTCATTGTTTCAAATGTCTAACGTTCAATTTCAAAAGTATGAAAAAAACGCTGTGTTCAAAAACAGCCCGTTCCAACTATTTAGTGAGAAAAACATTCATGTGTATGAAGCTTTGTCTTATTCTCATAACTGCTACCCTTTTCCAGGTACGCGCTGAATCAGGCAGATTTACCCTCAACAGTAAACAGATCGCCCTGCATAAGCTGTTGGAATGGGTAGAAACAAGAAGCGAATACCGTTTCCTGTATAACTATAAGACCTTCCCGAAAGACCAGAAAGTGGACGTAAACTTTAAAGACGCTACGCTGCCCGAGATCCTCGACAAAGTGCTGAGTAAGAACTTTAAATACAAGATCCTGGAAGGAGGCATGGTAGCTATTTCTGAAAGCACTGCCGATATAACGGTAAAAGGTAAGGTAACTTCGGAGAATGGCCAGGAACTGCCCGGGGTAAGCATCCAGGTAAAAGGTACCAGCAGGGGAACTGCTACGGATGTAGACGGGAACTTCAGCATATCGGCGCCTGAAAACGGGGTATTGATCGTTTCCTATATCGGTTACCAATCCGTGGAAGTGCCGGTAAAAGGTAATAAACAACTGCCGGTTATCAGGCTAAAACCTTCCGAATCGGGCCTGAATGAAGTAGTGGTATTGGGGTATGGACAGAAGCAAACCCGCCAGAGCGTTACCGGCGCTGTTTCCAGCATACAAACGAAAGAACTGAAACAAAGCCCTGTTTCCAACCTCTCCAACGCCCTGGCAGGCCGCCTGCCCGGGTTGATCACTGCCCAGCATTCCGGCAGGCCGGGAGGCGACGATTCGCAGTTATTCATTCGCGGTATCAGCACCATAGGGGCTACCAACCCACTGGTAGTGATCGATGGTTTGCCGCGGGGAGATGCCAATATCGGCCAGTTGGACCCTAACGAAGTTGAATCTGTTACTATCCTTAAAGATGCGTCTTCCACTGCCTTGTATGGTATCCAGGGCGCTAACGGTATTGTGCTGGTGACTACCAAAAGAGGAAAGGACGGTCCCCCCAACATCCAGGTGAATATGCAATATGCTTTGCAACAACCTACTAATTTTCCCCGTTTCCTCAGCTCTTATGAATCAGGACTGCTGGAGAACGAAGCTGCAAAGAACGATGGATTGCCCGCCGTGTTTACAGACCAGGAGCTGGAATATTATAAAACAGGATTAAAGCCCTATGATTACCCGAACACCGATTGGTATGAAGAAATGATCAGGAAAAATTCTCCGCAGAAAACGCTGAATGTGAATATCGGCGGCGGCTCCAAGTATGTACGTTATTTTGTTTCCGGCTCTTACCTGCGCCAGGAGCCGATTTACAGGCGAGCTAATGAAAACATCTATGGCGTGAAATACAAATACGACCGTTTCAATTTCCGCTCCAACGTTGATATTACCCTCGACAAGAACACGGATCTGCAGGTAGACCTGGCCTCCAGGCTGGAGAACAGGACGGGCCCCTCTTCCGACCGCGGAGGATTTGAATTCCTTTGGGTGGTGCTGTCGCAGATGACCAACAGGCTCACTCCACGCCTGAACCCCAACGGCTCCGTTGCTTCCGGCAGCATGCGGGAAGACTTCTACAACCCTTACGGGATGCTTACCCGCAACGGCTACCTGGATGCTTACTGGCACAGCACCAATGGTAGCGTTGCCTTAACGCGGAAACTGGATTTCATCACTCCGGGGCTAAAGGTAAAAGGTTTATTCACTTTCGAAAACTACGGCGATATCAACTTCGCGCTGGACCAGGAATTTGATTCGTACCGTTATAAATCAGTACCCGGCAGCGAAGGTACGTATACCCAGCACCGTAAGGCTACGAGCTTGCAGCGTTCAGGCTTTTCCAGCGGTGAAAGGTATTACTACTATGACCTGAAGATCATGTACGACCGCGACTTCGGGAAACACTCCGTGAGCGGCTTATATCTTTTTAACCGCAACTACCGTTCGCAATCCGGCAACCTGCCACGTGTATACGAAGGCTTTGTTGGCCGCCTCGCTTATAACTACGCTTCTAAATATTACCTGGAATTCAACGCCGGCTACAATGGTTCAGAAAACTTTCCTCCGGGTAAACGCTATGGTTTCTTCCCGGCTATTTCTGCCGCCTGGGTGCTGAGCAGCGAAAATTTCATGAAACAGCAATCGGCCTTCAGCTTCCTGAAAATGCGCTTCTCTCACGGTTATGTAGGTAACGACCAGGTAGGAGGCGATCGTTGGCTGTATATGTCCGACTATGCAAGAGGCGATGGCTTTACTTTTGGCAGCGTAGCCTCTTCTGTAGGCGGCTACTACGAAAACAGGATAGGCAATACCGCTATCACCTGGGAGAAGGCTGCAAAAACCAACCTGGGTATAGAAACAGGATTCATGAAAGACAAACTGAAGTTTTCAGTAGATGTATTCAATGAGCTCCGTAAAGACATTCTCACCTATGCAGGCACCATTCCCTCTTACCTGGGCATCACCGCTTCTCTCAACCGTAATATGGGACGCATCCGCAACAGGGGTATCGAAGGCGAATTGAATCTTTATACCAACATCCGCCAGGTAGGCGTTTTCGCGAAAATGAACTACCAGTATGTGAAGAACAGGATACTGGAGCTGGACGAACCTAAGCTCGCATATCCTTACCAGAGCGCTGTTGGCCATCCTGTAGGGTACGACCTGGGATATGTTGCCGAAGGCCTGTTCCAAAGCCAGGATGAGATCAACAAAAGCCCTAAACAAACATTTGCTCCGCTCATCCCTGGTGATATTAAGTATAAAGATCTGAACAATGATGGAAAGATAGACGAGGCCGACAGAACAATGTTGCCTATGATGAATGTGCCTACCAATTACTACGGTATTACGGTAGGATTCGATTACAAAGGCCTGGATGTGAGCATCCTTTTCCAGGGGGCAGCAGGCGGCCGGCAGATCTTCTCTGCACAGCTGACAGCCAACTACCGGGAAAGTTTCAGGCCATTCCACGAAGGCCGATGGACCCCGGAAAATGCGGCCAATGCTACCTTCCCTGCGCTTCACCTGACAGAAAGCAACATGGCTAATAATTTCATTTCCTCCACCTATTGGATCAGGAACACTGATTATATCAAGTTAAAGAATGCAGAGATAGGATATAGATTGCCTGCGCACTGGCTGAAAAAAGCAAAGATCAAAAATGCAAGGATCTATATGAATGGTATGAACCTCATCAGCTGGGATAATGTGAGGGAACTGGGCATTGACCCCGAATCCAATACCGGCGGCCGTTGGGGCTGGCAGCCTTACCCAATTATGCGTGTGTTCAATGCCGGAATAACCGTTAATCTTTAAGCAACTGCGATAAAAATATAAGTATGAGAAAAGTTATTAAATCGGGTATCGCAGCAGTGTTGATAATGTGCTTTACCGCCTGCGGAAAAAATTACCTCGACAGAAAACCAAGTGACCTGATCACTGAAAAGGAAGTCTTTTCGAATATTGAAAACGCGGAAAGATTTGTAAACAGTATTTACCAGAGTTTGCCGAATATCTTCAAACCCGGCGCAGCATGGGGATTGAGCAGCGCTACAGATGAAACGAACCAGGCGAACGACTCGTATGCCGGCAACTTCAACAATGGTTCCATGAGTCCTTCCAACTTTCCTATGCAAAGCTGGTGGGGCGATTTCTACGGCAAGATCCGGTCCTGTAATAAATTCCTCGCGCAATATTCGCTGGTGCCGGAAGATCCGAACTACCCGCAGCGCCGCAACCGTTTAAAAGGCGAGGTATTACTCTTGAGAGCGTACTATTATTTTGAACTGATGCGGGCGTTCGGCGGCTTGCCATTGATCCTGGATGAAAAAAATCCCTTCGATGATCCGGCTGGCATTTACCTGAAACGCAACAGTATCGACGAAGTAACGGCAAGTATCCTGAAAGACCTGCAGGAAGCGGGTACTTTGTTGCCTGTTACTTATAATGATCGTCCTTCCAACTGGGGCCGCGCTACCAAAATGATCGCTATGGCGCTGGAAGGCAGGGTGAGATTATTTTATGCCAGCCCCCTGTTTAACCCGGGAAATGATGCCGGCAGGTGGAGATCCGCTGCTGCCGCATGCAAGGCGGCTTTAGACACCGCTATCGTTAACGGCTATACGTTATATGATAATTATGGAGATATTTTCACCCAGTATTTCAACAGGGAAGTGATCTGGAGCCGTGGCGCTCCCGGCGCCTTTGGCGATGGAGGGATAGACAGGGAGATGAACCCGCGCAGCGCTAACGGTTACGGGAATATCACCCCCTTGCAGGAGCTGGTGAATGATTATGAGATGAAAGCAACAGGATTGCCGATCGGCGACCCGGCTTCCGGCTACAATGCCCAACGACCTTACGAAGGCAGGGACCCTCGTTTTTACGCGACCATTCTTTATCCTGGCGCCAACTGGAAAGGGAAGATTCTGGACCCTAACGGCGCGGACGCTCCACGCTCTGGCCAGATCGTTACCAATTACTGGCCGCGTAAATACCTTTTGCCGTCTGTAGACCTGTTTGCAGGTACAGGAGGCTCCGACCGCAAATGGGTGCTGATAAGAACTGCAGAATTATACCTCAATTATGCGGAAGCGCAGAATGAAGTTGCAGGTCCGGGCGCCGATGTTTACAACGCCTTGAACGCCATCAGGAGAAGAGCCGGAATGCCTGATATAGCAGGCGGCGACCAGGCGGGCCTGCGGGCCGCGATACGCCATGAGCGAAGAATAGAACTGGCGCTGGAAGATCACCGCTTCTGGGATGTAAGGCGCTGGAAGATCGCGGAGGTGGTAGATAACAAAGAAGTGCATGGCGTAGCTGTAAGCGGCAACGGCGCCGGGAACGTTACCTATACCTACCCGGTAATAGGTAAAAGGGTGTTTGACCCGGCTAAGAACTACTGGCTGCCCATTCCGCAGAGCGAAATAGATAAGGTAAGCGGCCATAATCCCGATTTTAAACAGAATCCTGGTTGGTAAAAAATGCATACATGAAAACAACGATATACAACCTGCTGGCGGTATGCTTCCTCTTGCTGGCCGCCTGCAAAAAAGATAAAGGCTTTGTACACGATAACAACGCGCCGATAGTGGTAGACAAGTTCACTCCGGAGCATGGAGCGGCAGGAACAGAGGTATTGGTTTACGGTACCAATTTCAGTACAGATACTGCCGGCGTAACGGTGACCGTCAATGGCCATAAAGCCCTGATCACAGGCATTATCAGCGATCATATTTTAATCGTGATACCGGAGAAAGCGGGAAGCGGGAAAATAGCGGTTACCATCAACGGTAAAACAGGCGAAGCGCCCAAAGACTTTCAATATGAATCTTCCTACAAAGTAAGTACCCTTGCTGGTAATGGTACATCCGGCTTTGCCGATGGAAAAGGCAGCAATGCGTTTTTTAACTTTGATAAACGTTGCGGGTTGGATGTAGATGCTAACGGTAACGTATATGTGGCGGATGCAGGCAACCTGCGCATCAGGAAGATAGCTCCCGACGGCACTGTTACCACGTTATGCGGCGGTACCTATGGTTATAAAGAAGGTAAGGGAGCAGACGCCCAGTTCTACCTGCCGCTGGATATCGCTACAGATAACGATGGTAATATTTTCGTGACAGATCCTGCTGCCTGGACCATCAGGAAAGTGACTCCCGACGGTACTACCTCGCTTGTATGCTGGGGAGAAGCGTGGGGAATGGGGATAGATAAAAGGAATGGGATGATGTACTACGCCAACGCCGGCAACCCGGGAAGTATTTTCCAGGTAACGCCGTCGGGCGACGCCAAAGCCATTATTACAGGATTGGTATACCCCGCAGATGTGACCGTAGATGATGCAGGCAATCTCTATGTTACAGAAAACGGTACTTCGGTTATTAAGAAGTTCAAAGCCGGTACCTGGGAGCCTGAAACCATTGCCGGAGCCGCCGGCCAAACAGGCCTGGTGAACGGCATCGGCAACGCTGCCCGTTTCGACTATCCATGGGGTATCGCAATAGATAAACATAACAACCTGTTTGTTGCCGGTAACGGAACTTCAGATGGTTCTGTAGTGAATACCAACCAATGTATCAGGATGATCACGCCGGCCGATTGGAATGTAAGCACTTATATCGGCGGAAGTACGCCTGGCTTTGCAGATGGCTCAGGAGCCGCAGCGTTGTTCAATGCGCCAACAGGCGTGGCGGTAGATAAAGATGGAGTAGTGTATGTGGTAGACAGAAATAACAATTGTATCAGGAAAGTAGTTGCAGAATAAAACCAGCAGAATAATGAAGAAGTATTTATTAGCTATAGCGTGTTGTTTCATTCAGTTGTTGACCCAGGCGCAACAGCAGCCGGGAGAATTTAAATGGAATGTATTACCGGTAAAGGGATTATTGTTAAGTGTGCCGCCGCCGGAAGATGTGCCGCTGCTATGCCGCTTTATTAAGGAAGCGTTGAAAGCGGAAGGAGTGAATACCCTGGCGCTGAGGATCGAGTATTGGTACCAGTTTAAATCCAATCCTAAGATCCGTGAAAAGAATGCAATATCGGAGAGCGATCTTAAGCAGATTGTCCAGGCTTGCAGGGAAGCGGGCATCCGTTTTATCCCTACAATGAACCTGCTGGCGCACCAGTCGGAGCAAACAGAAATGTTGTCGTTGCTGAAGAATTATCCGCAGTTGGACGAATCGCCGGATTACGGTCCTCCTGTTCCCTGGAAGGATGGAGGCATGTTCGACTTTTACAGCAAGTGTCTTTGCCCCCTGCATCCTGACCTGTTCAGCATTATTTTCCCGTTGATGGATGAGTTGATAGATGTTACAGGAGCGGATGCGTTTCATGTGGGGTTGGATGAAGCATGGATCATCGGGTATGATAAATGTCCGCGTTGCGGAGGCCGGGACAAAGCAGAACTGTTTGCCGGTTATGTAAATGCGCTGCACCAGCATCTGAAGGAAAAGAAATGCCAGATGTGGATGTGGAGCGACAGGCTGATAGATGGAAAAGTGACCAACCTGCTGGCCTGGCAGGCAAGTATGAATAATACAGCCCGGGCAATAGACATGATACCGAAGGATATTATGATTTGTGACTGGAAGTATGAAGATGCGCCGCCGACGCCTGGTTATTTTGCAGTAAAGGGTTTCCAGGTACTGCCATCGGCATGTGGGAAAAAGGATGTGGCGCTGGCGCAGTTGGAGCAGGTTTACCTTGCCCGCAAAAATGCCCTCAGGGCCGATTTTTCCAGGACTTTATCCGAGCGTATGCCAGGCGTATTTGAAACCATGTGGGTAAGCACCCGTGAGTTTATAGACGGGTATTACAACCGTAAGGGCGTAAGGAAAGGAACCCAGGATAATGTGGATACTTTCAAAGCTTTGTTTGCTGAAATAAGAAGAATGGAAAAACAGTAATATAGTTAGCAGGGATGCAGAAGGGAGAAGCAGATCATCTTTCTCACTTTTGCATCTCTGCAATTAATTCTACTTCGTATACCGGGCTGAAAAGATAAACTTTGCCGGTTGCGATCTCTGTACCCCTGTATCGTTTCCTTATTTTTTCGTTCCGCTGGAATACCCTGCCATCCTTTGTTCTGAAGAAACCGTGCAGGGGTATCTGTTCCACGAATAAATGATTTTCTTTTTTCCTGTCGTAATTTCTGAGGACCCGCATAAGGTTTTCGTCGGCGCAGGAGCTGGCCGCCGGGTTGGTTATACTTTGCCTGATAGCCATTTCCACATCCGGGGGCAGGTAGTTTTTGCCTACAAACCCTTTCAGGATAAAGCTGAATTCCTGCTTCCATTCTTTACCATGGGCAGGCACATTATTCGCGTATTTATTATACGTGGTGAGGTGTGCGATCTCGTGCAGCAAGGTGATCAAAAAGGCGTACCTGTTCAGTGATCCGTTTACGCTGATACGGTGTCCTTTCCCGGTTCCGTCGGGATGCCGGTAATCGCCCAGGATACTTGCTCTTTCCCGGGTAATGGTGAGATGTACCTTGTAAGTGCGGATAAAATCCATTACCTGGTCGAAAGTGCCTTCTGGCAGGTAAGCCGCTAAAGCATGAAGTGGCGCCTCTTTTTTCAACAGTTTACTTTTTTAACCTGGTCAGCCGGAAAAGGCTGAATGTTTCAAAAACAGTATAGAGAAGATAGAGAAAAAGAAGGGTAAATACAGTTAGTTTACTGACATTAGGACGGTAAGTAAGCACATAGGCTGCAACGCCAACGATGCAAAGGAAGAATTTAAACAGCATAGAGCCATACACGGCCCTTACAAAGGCGTTGTTATTGGCAGAGGCTAAGCCCTGGCGACTCATCAGGTAAGACACCAGGGTAATAATTGCCAGCAACAGGTTTCCTATCATCAGGATATTGACGTGCATACCCTGGTCAAGGAGCTGTGGTTTTATCATGAACAGAATGCCGTTAAGGATCCCGAATACAGCGAATAATCTAATAAAAAATCTGTCAGTCATGCTTTCTGGTGTCTTTGATAATTTGCCACAAAATTATGGCTAAAGCAATTAAAGAAAAAATAAGCAAAAATACGGGAAACCGCCAGCCTATACGCTGGTCGAGCTTATATCCGGCAAAGACACCCAGGCCGAGCGTAGCCATCATCTGGAAGGCTAACCCGGCGTAACGATATATCAGTTTTAGATTATTCTGCTTCCTGGAGGACGGTTTTTCCATGTTTCTGGTGATCAGCTGGCGCCTGTTCATCCATGTAGCAACGGCCATTAAATTTGGCTGTAGGCTCCATTTCGAAATGAGCTGTATAAACATCGCCTTTTACCAATGCGTTGCCCTTCAGGAACAACAGATCTTCTACTTTAATGATACCTGTTACCTTGCCCAGTATATCTGCACTCTGGCATACCAGGTCGCCGCTGATTTCGCCTTCCGGCCCAACTACGATCTTGGCTTTGGTAGATACAAGGCCGGTAACCTGGCCATCAATACGAATATCGCCTTCGCATACGATGTCGCCCTGGATAGTAGTTCCAGTACCGATAATGTTGATTGTTGATGACGGCAGCATCGCCTTGTTGTCACCTTTCGATTTCTGACTGTTATTGAACATAGGGAATTAGGTTTTCCAAGTTTAGTTGTTACAATTTAATAAATATACAAAAAAAATAACATTTAACAAAAATAGGATTGGTCCGCTACCCGCTCGTGATTGTAGGACTAAAATATTCAAATAATAAAAAGAATAGTTTCTGTTACAAAAATCAATAGGTGCTGTTGTCTACCGCCGGAACCTTTAGTCTTGTCGTGTCTAACTTGCCCGTAAATTCACCATTGATAACCTGCTTGATATTATTCAGGTATTGATCGCGCAGCATCACCGCATGTTCCAGCGAATCGGCCCGCATTTTCAGATGAATAAATTCCTTGCGTTGCTTCAGATCACCATATCCCGGTATATAATAGCGTAATGGCGTAAATACTACGGTAGCTACAGTGATAGCAACCAATAATACAAATAGGGTACTGAATGCAATATAAACACTCATCCGGGAAAGCTTGAAAGATGTGACTTCTTCATAGGTATCTTCATTCATAATTACCAGACGGTATTTATGACTTAACTTTTCCAAACTTCTTCTGTTGTTTTTATTCACCTTCCGGGCCATGTGTAAATACTGCTTAAGGAATTTAAGGCGTTAAAGTTAATCATTATTGTAAAATTGGGAAGTTTGTTTTGACGATTCCTGAAAGTTAACATCTTTATAATCTGAAAACCAGTGTATTAAAATTTTATCTATGTTCCCGCTTTTCTCTAATTGCTTTGAAATCAACCATCGCAATCAACTATTTTATCCTATCTTTAAAATATTTTTCCAAACTGAGAGTTATATAATATAGCCTATACACCCTGGCATCCATGAATCGCATCAAATTGCTACATAAAAGTCTGGTACTCGTTGTTTTGTCATTTTGCCTGGGGCTTATTTCAGCAACTGCGCAGCAAAGACCTCAAAACCAGAACAGATCAACTCCTGTAAGGGGGCAAGCAGACACCTCCCGGCAGCAGCACACGGGGATGAAACCCCTGTTTAAACCCAGAGAACCCAGAGTGCAAGACAGGAGACCTCCCTCAGAAGTAATGCTGGAAAAAAAGAAATGGAACTGGAAAAGGATGTTCTTCCAGAACATGGCCACCCGCTTCAATTATTACTTCCATGCTAAAACAAAACTGGACAGGGTTGTGAAATCTGCCAACCGCGACGGGCAGGACGATTACACCGCTTTGCTTCCCTTCTACCCATATAGCCTCCAGAACAGCGACATCAGCAAAGGAGAGCTGGATTCAGTAATAGAAAAAAGCAACATGGGCATCCAGCTGCACGATCCCCGCGGCAAATGGATAGACGATTGCTTCCTGCTCCTCGGACGCGCTTATTTCTACGAAAACGACCTGGATAACGCCTATAAAACCTTCAGGTATATCAACATCGCTTTCGCCCCTAAAAATAAATCAGAATACAAAACAGTTGTAGGAGCACACGAGAACGACCAGATCTCTATCGCCTCCAAAGAGAAAAGGAACGGCTTATTCGGCTCCCTCAAACATAAAAAAGCCAGGAACGATGCCTTCTTATGGCAGGCACGTACCCTGCTGGCCATGCAGAACTACGATGAAGTACAGTCGCTGCTCAATGTACTCAACTCTGACCCTAACTTCCCTCATCGCCTCGATGGCGACCTGGCCGAGGTAAGGGCATACAGCAACTATATCCAGAAACGCTACCCGGAAACTATCGAACCCCTGAAACTGGCCATAGCAAAGAGCCGCAACAAGGTGTCGAAAGCCCGTATGGCGTTTATACTCGGACAACTATACGCTATGCAGCAGCAACCGGATTCGGCAATGGATGAGTTCAGGCATGTGATTGCCCTGAAACCCGACCCGATGATGGACTTCCAGGCAAGGATACAGATAGCCATCATCAATGCGCAAACAACCGGCGACCCCGACAGGAGCCTGGCAGGACTCAAACGCATGCTGCACAAACAAAAGTTCGAAAGGTTCAGGGATGGTATTTATTATACCATGGGCGCCCTGGTTGCAAAGAAAGATCCTGACGCCGCAGCCAATTACATGAAACAATCGCTCAAACAACCGAGCGATAACCTGATGCAGCGGGCGCTTACCTATAAAGGCCTGGCCGATCTCTATTACGATCATCGCAACTATGTGGATGCGAAAAAATACTACGACAGCACTGCCGGAGTAATGACCCAGGACTTTAAAGATGCAGCCATCGTTACTACCCGTAAAGACGCACTTTCAGAAGTTGTTGCCAAGCTGGATATCATAAAGAAACAGGACAGCTTAATGCGGATCGCCGCTATGGACCCCTCCGAAAGGAATATCTACCTTTCCAAGCTCCTGGCCGGCATGAAAAAAGAATCCAACACCAAAAAGCTGAAAGAGGCCCTGGATGCTACGTCAGCAACAGATGGACTGGCCAATATTACCAATAACAACGGCGCCTATTCGCCCAAGGAAGAAAAAGGCGACTGGTATTTTTATAATGCCGCCAGCAAATCAGCCGGCTATGCGGAGTTTAAACGTAAATGGGGCAACCGGGCGGCCGGAGATAACTGGAGGCGCAGCCAGAATGGCGTGGTAAATCCAAATTCCAATCAGCCTCTTATACCTGAAGACCAGGAAGCGCTGGCAAACACTAACGCATCCGGCTCTCCCGACAGCTTAACGGTAGACCAGTTGACGGCCGGGCTGCCATTAACACCGGCGCAAATGGAAACCGCCTCCGCTTCTGTAAAAGAAGCCTGGTTCGACCTGGGCAAGCTCTATCACGACAAACTGGACGACAGCCCCCTGGCCATTGAAACCTACGACTCGCTGCTGATCCTCTATCCTGAGCATCCCCGCAAGCCTGAAGTGATCTATTCCCTGTACGTTTGGCATAACAAGGCCAATCATGCCAGGGAAGCCGACAGGTACAAGACCATGGTGCTGAACCAGTACGGGAACACCAACTTCGCAGACATTATCAGGTCCGGAGGCCTGAAAGACATAGACGGGCAAAAGAAGAAAGAGATCACCAAAGCATATAACGAAGCTTACCTCGCCTTCAAGAGCGGCAATTTTGAAACGGCAAAAGCCCTGAAACAACAGGCCGACAGTACTTTTGGAGTTAATTTCCTGCAATCAAAATTCGATCTGCTGGAAGCTATGTTAGCCATCAGGATGGACACCGCCCAGGCTGGCGATACCCTGCAACTGGCGCGCAAAGCAGTGCAGCAGGTACTTACCAAATACGCCGCCGACGAGGAAGTGCATGCCCAGGCCCTCCTGCTGATGGAAGCGTTAGACAGGAAGGCGGAACTGACCAATTACCTCGCGAACCTGGAAATAAAGAAAACCGCCGATGGCAACCCGGTGATCGATGAAAATGTTTCCATGCGTTATCCATGGCAAAACCCGCAGCCGGTGCTGGCCGACAAGGTAAATACGGCTAAGGTGCCTGCGGATTCGGCCAGGATCATTGCTAAAATGACTTCGCCGCTGCCGGCGCCTCCAAGTCCGGTGCAACCTGCAAAACCGGTTACGCCCTATAAGCTGACGGCAGATAATCCTTATTTCGTGGTGCTGTCATTCCAGCGTGTGTCGAAAGAACTGATGGATGAAGGACTGAGCCAGTTTACCCGTTATAACGCAACCAAGCATGCGGGTGAAAAGATTGAAGTGGGAAGTTTCGTATTAACGCCGAACGAAGTAATGCTGATCTTCAGGCTGTTCCCCAACGAAGATAAAGCGCTGGCCTATTTCGACGAAATACGCGACGAGGCCGCAGTCACTATCATCCCGCGGATACAACGTAACGACTATAACTTTTTCGTTATTTCACGGGATAACTTTATCCTGCTGAACAGCACCAAAGACCTGAACGGGTACCGGAAGTTCTTTGCAGATAATTATGAAACCACTAATAACTAAACAGTTCATAACAAAATCCTAAATTTCAGCAAATCTGCAAATCCCCTGGATTTTAAATATCTTTGTCGGTCAAACTGTTATAAACAGGCGTGTTTATTGCAGTAAGAACTTTATTGAAAAAAAATATTATATAGCCAACAGATAATATAAATTGCCATTCTTTTAGGTTGAAGGGCAACTGTTAAACAAACTATTATAGCGCATGAAAAAATCGGTGAAAATACTGTGGTTGGTGGCTTTTGGATTTCTTGGTTTTATTATCCTCCTTGTATTGCTGATCAATTTCCGGATCATTGGCGGCATGCCGTCGCTGGATGAACTGGAAAATCCACGCGCCTCCCTGGCCTCTGAAGTAATAGCAGAAGATGGTACCATCCTCGGAAAATACTACCAGGTAGACCGTTCGAGCAGCGATTACAACGAGATCTCCAAAAATGTGATCAATGCGCTGATCGCTACAGAGGAAAGCCGTTTTTACGATAACTCAGGCATCGATCCTAAAGGTACCCTGGCTATTCCTTTCTATTTGCTGATCGGTAAGAAAAGAGGTTCCAGTACCATTACCCAGCAGCTGGCGCTGAACCTGCAGGCGGATAATGGTAAACAACGTTCCTCCAATCCCCTGTACCGCGGTTTCCAGAAGATCCAGGAATGGATCATGGCGATCAAACTGGAAAGGAATTTCACCAAGCAGGAAATACTCACCCTGTACCTGAATACCGTGGCATTCGGAGATAATGTGTATGGTATTGAGAACGGGGCCCGTACGTTTTTTAGTAAAGATGCAGGTCATTTATCCATAGAAGAAGCAGCGGTATTGGTAGGGATGCTGAAAGGGAACACTATTTACAACCCTCGCCGCAACCCGCAGAATGCCCTGATCCGCCGGAATACGGTGATAGACAATATGCTGAAAGAGAAGTTTATCACGCCTGCCGAAGCTGCATCCGCTAAAAGTAAACCTATAGTACTTCACTATAACAAAATAGACCATAACAAAGGATTGGCGCCTTACTTCAGGGAAGTGTTGCGCGATGAGCTGAAAGGCTGGTGTAAAACGCATAAAAAATCCGATGGTTCTGAATATAACCTGTACAGGGATGGCCTGAAGATCTATACGACCATTAACCCAAGAATGCAGTTGTATGCAGAAGAAGCAGTAGCCAAGCACCTGGCTGTATTGCAAAAATCACTTTTTGCCCAGAATGATATTAAAACAGGCAACGTTTGGAAAAAATGGCCAAAGTTCCTGGATCAATACATGAAAGAGTCGGATAGGTACAAAGCAATGAAAGAAGACGAAGCTTCCGATTCTGCCATTGCCAAAGCATTCAACACGCCAACCAGGATGAAGGTGTTCGGCTGGAAGAGCGCTACAGAACCTGATCTGAATGAAATTGATACAGTAATGACCCCGCTGGATTCCATCAAATATATGCGCGCCATTTTACAGGCGGGCTTTATGGCAATGGACCCTGAAAGCGGGGAGGTGAAAGCCTGGGTAGGCGGACCGGATTTCCGTTACTTCAAAAACGACCACGTAGCTAAAACCCGCCGCCAGGTTGGTTCTACCTTCAAACCGTTCCTGTATTGCTTTGCTATTATGAACGGTATGTCGCCAAATACAGTATTGCCGAACGAACCTATTAATATTAATGGCTGGCAGCCTAAGAACTCCGAAGGCAGTACCGGCGGATCTATTACCATGGCCGGCGCACTGGCAAAGTCGCTTAACCTGGTTGCCGCTTACCTGATCAAACAGATAGGCGCCAAGGCATTTGCAGACTTTGCGAAGAATAAAGTTGGCTTTAGCAGCGATATCCCCGCTTACCCGGCTATTGCGCTGGGAGCCGTAGAGATCTCGCTCTACGAGTTGATGCAGGGCTATACGATGTTCCCGGGTCGCGGTATCAACACCAAACCTATTTACATCACCAGGATCGAAGACCGTAACGGCAATATCCTGGAAACCTTTGCTCCTGTTAAACGTGAAGTGATCAGCGAAAAAGAAGCATATACCATGGTGAAGATGATGGAAGGGGTAGTGGCGCCCGGAGGTACCGGAGCCCGTGTCCGTTCCCGTTATAACATCCAGGGCGAAATAGCTGGTAAAACCGGTACCACTAACGATAACACCGATGGCTGGTTTATGGGCTATACCCCTAAATTGCTGGCAGGCGCCTGGGTTGGATGCGAAAACAACTTTATCCATTTCAGTACCACAGCAGTTGGTCAGGGTGCTAACACCGGCCTGCCTATCTGGGCGCTGTTTATGCAGAAAGTATATGCAGATCCCACCCTGAAGATCGGTTCCAACGATCATTTCCCTGTTCCTCCTAACATGGCGGAAGATGATATCTATATGAACTATGATTCCAATGTACAGCCGGGAGCGGAATCAGAGAACGTAGGAAACGGATCGGCGGATGATTATGGATCAGGAGCTGCCGACGATTTTGCACAGCCGGGATATGACCAGCCGGAACCGACTAAACCTGCCAAACCAAAGGAGAATAAGGAAAATAATAAAGAGAAGGAAGAGCAGAAACCGGCGCCAAAGGCGACAATGCCGGCGCAACCGAAGAAAGATCATTAATACATTTAACAGGCAGTTGTTTATTCACGGGAAGGATCCTGGTTTGAATCACTTAACAAATATCATATTAAAGAGGAAGCACTGGTTGCTTCCTCTTTTTATGCGGGTATAAAAAAAGTCCCCGGCCTCAGGCCGGGGACTCACAGAATATTTAATGTTTTTATAAACTAGGCTACTGCTTTGTTTACCAGTGCAGCTGCTTCGCTCAGCAGGATAGCTGATTGCACCTGCAGGCCGCTTTCTTCTATCAGCGCTTTCGCTTCTGCAGCGTTGGTACCTTGCAGGCGAACGATGATCGGAACATTGATGTTGCCGATTGATTTGTAAGCATCGATCACCCCTTGTGCAACCCTGTCGCAACGTACGATACCGCCAAAGATGTTGATCAGGATCGCTTTAACTTTTGGATCTTTCAGGATGATGCGGAAGCCGGCTTCCACAGTCTGCGCGTTGGCAGTACCTCCTACGTCCAGGAAGTTGGCAGGTTCGCCGCCGCTTAATTTGATCATGTCCATTGTAGCCATGGCCAGACCAGCGCCGTTCACCATACAACCTACGTTACCGTCCAGCTTCACGAAGTTGAGGTTGTATTTGCTGGCTTCTACTTCTGTAGGATCTTCTTCAGAGATATCGCGCAGCGCTTCCAGGTCCGGATGCCGCATTAAAGCGTTATCGTCCAGGTTTACTTTAGCATCTACTGCAATGATCTTATCGTCGCTGGTTTTGAACAGCGGGTTGATTTCCAGCATGCTGCAATCCAGGCCTACATATGCGTTATACAGGTTGGTCACGAATTTTACCATGTTTTTGAATGACTCACCGCTTAAACCCAGGTTGAAAGCTATATTACGAGCCTGGAACGGTTGCAGGGTCATATTTGGTTTTACCCACTCTTTGAAGATCTTTTCAGGAGTACTGTGCGCTACTTCTTCGATATCCATACCACCTTCAGTAGAGTACATGATAACGTTTTCAGCTTTTGCACGGTCTAAAAGAATAGACAGGTAAAATTCTTTTACAGGGCTGGCGCCAGGATAGTAAACATCTTGTGCTACCAGCACTTTGTTTACCAGCTTACCGGCTTCCCCTGTCTGGATGGTAACAAGGGTACCGCCCAGGATATTTCCAGCAATGGTTTTAATTTCTTCTGCATTTTTTCCTACTGCCACACCTCTTTGCTCTGTACCACGGATTTTACCTTTTCCGCGCCCACCGGCATGGATTTGAGCCTTTACAACGGCAAACTCATTACCAAATTGTACTTTCAGCTGCTTGTATGCTTCCGCAGCTGCTTCAGGAGTATCCACCGGAATACCTTCCTGTACCGGTACATTATATTTTTTCAACAGTTCTTTAGCCTGGTACTCGTGTAAGTTCATCGGAATAAAATTTGCCGCTAAAATAGGTCATTATGTTTTAAATATAAAACTGCATTCATTTGTGAATTAAAAAATACCTTTGCACGGGCTATTTTTGTTCCGTTATAATTAATATAGTATAAAACCGATGAGTGAATTAACAGCTAAGATTGAAGCAGCCAGGGACTATATCAACCAGTTTTGGAAGGAGAAACCTGTAGCAGGGATCATTTTAGGCAGCGGACTTGGAAACCTGGCTGAAGAAATAGAAGATTCGATCTCCATTCCATATAGTGATATACCACATTTCCCTGAATCTACCGTAGAAGGCCATTCAGGCAAATTGATCCTGGGATTTATGGAAGACAGGCCCGTAGTGGCAATGGCTGGAAGGTTTCACTATTATGAAGGATTCACCATGCAACAGGTGACCTTCCCCGTGAGGGTAATGAAAGCGCTGGGAATTGAAACTTTATTGATTTCCAATGCGGCAGGAGGAATGAACCCCGATTTTGAAGTGGGCGACCTGATGATCATCCGGGACCATATCAACCTGCAGCCCGAACACCCCCTGAGAGGAAAAAATGACGATAAACTCGGTCCAAGGTTCCCTGATATGAGCGAACCATATAACAAAGATTTAATACTGACTGCTTTCAATATCGCTGCAGCTAATAACATAGATGTACACAGCGGCGTGTACGTTGGCGTTCAGGGACCAACCTTCGAAACAAGGGCCGAATACCGCTATATGCACATTATCGGGGGCGATGCCGTTGGTATGAGCACCGTTCCGGAAGTAATTGTAGCTGTACATTCAGGTCTGAAGGTATTTGCCATGAGCGTAATTACCGATATAGGGATCCGCGAGGAAGAAAACGTAATTACCCACGAAGAGGTACTGGCAGCAGCTAAAGATGCAGAACCAAAGCTTACATTTATCTTTAGTGAATTAATCCGGCAATTATAAACGCTTTTGTTACTTTCGGATGAAGCAATTTTTCATTTTTACAGCGCTGCTGTTCTGTTGTGGGATTCATGTAAAAGCCCAGTTTAATTCAGGCCGTTTTACAAATATGGGCGGAGGCGCTGTTAACAGTGGTAACAGCAGGATGCAGCGTGATACCTCTAAACACGAACACGAGCCGGATACGCTGACCATCAGCTATAAGTATATGGGCGAACCCACCACTTATAGGATGGACTCATCGATCAACGATTTCCAGACCAATTTCCTGAGAGTGCCTGCCAGCTACACAACCCTCGGAAATACAGGATCTGCCGCCTATAACACGATATTTACTCCTGTCCTGAAACCAGGATTCGATCCGGGGTACCACGCCTACGACGTGTATATGAACAAGCATAAAGATGCGAAGTTCTATTTCACTACCCGTCCTTATACCGAACTGCAATACCTGGTTGGCAGCAAGCAGGAACAGGTTATTGGCGTATCTCATACCCAGAACAGGACAGAGCGTTTCAACTTTGCTTTCGATTACCGGAAGATCAATGCACCGGGATATTATCGTTCACAGAATACCAGTCATGATTTTTACAGGTTAACCGCCCGTTACCAGACCAAAAACAAAAGAGCCAATACTTACCTGAGCTTTTACAACAACAAGATCAACGGCGGCGAGAATGGCGGTATCCGAAGCGATACTTTCCTGCATAACAACAGCTTCAAACAGCGTAAAACCATCCCTACCAACATAGGTAATGGCGCTTCCACCACTTTTTCTTTCTTTAACAGTACCATCCCTACGAAATCCACCTACAAGGAAACCGGTTTCCTTATCCAGCAGCAATACGACTGGGGGCATGGTGATACCATTCACGTTAACGATACAACCGACTATTATAAATACGATCCTGTATTTCGCGTGCAATATACCTTCAACATCGAAAGCGGGAATTATGGATTTATAGACAGCGGGGCGGATACGGCATTTTATGTTAATCACTACGACTTTATACCAGGCGATACTGTAAGAGCCCAACACAAGTTCAGGACATTATCCAACGACCTGTCGCTTATCCAGTTTCCTGTGCGAGGCAACCTGGGCCACTTCATTAACCTGGGAGCCCGTTTCGAAAGCACTGCCGGCACTTTCCTGGATGCGGACATCAATTTCAGCAACCTGGCACTGCATGGCGAATACCGGAATAAGACCCGGAACCAGAAATGGGATTTTTCCGCCAAAGGCGAGTTTTATGCCGTAGGGCAGAACATTGGCGACTATATGCTCTCCGGTATGCTCAAAAGGCATATCAACGATCTGCTGGGAGACGTGACCATATCGGCGCTCAATGTGAACAGGGAGCCGAGCTACGTTTTCAAGTACTTCAACAGCAACCGGGATGCCTGGTATAACACCAGCCTGGGCAAGGAGAACACTACTTTACTGACCTTTGCTACGAATAATGATAAGTTAAAATATAATTTAACCGTCAATTATTACCTGTTCAATAACTACACTTATTTTACAGATTACTACCATAGCGCCCAGTTTAATGGTTTATTTAACCTGTTGCAGGTAATTTTCAGCAAGAAGTTCAGTATTAATTACTTCAGCTGGTACCTGGATCTTGCGTTCCAGCAACGCCACGGTGATGGACCTGTGAGTGTACCCGCTTTCTGGACCCGCAACCGCTTCGCCTTTGAGAAGAAACTGTACACCAACCTGAACTTATCCACAGGTATAGAATTACGGTACAATACAGGGTTCTATGCATATGATTACTCTCCGCTCCTGGGGCAGTTTATTTACCAGCAGAACCAGAAGATCACCAACAACATACCTGATATCGCTGCTTTCGTGAATTTCAGGGTGAAATCTTTCACTGCATATATAAGGGGAGAAAATCTTAACACTTTATTAGCTACCAACAATTATGCAGGCCCGATGTACCCTTTGAACAACTTTGCGTTCAGGGTGGGACTGCGATGGTGGTTCGTGAATTAAGAACGAAACACTTTTTTTGTTATTTTTGTAAATCAACATGAAACGATTTTTCGCCATATTACTTGCAACATTGTATATCACGCTTACGGGCGGGATAGCAGTGAACGTGCATTATTGTATGGGAAAACTGGCAGGTGTTGATTTAAAAGGAACGCCGGCCGACGTTTGCAATAAATGCAAGAAGCCGGCGAAAGGCATGGATTGTTGTAAAGATGAGGTGAAGTTCTGCAAGTTGACGGAATCTCACCAGGCTGCCAAAGCTACTCAACAAAACTTTGCCCCCTTAATTGATCTTCAGCTTCCGGTGAAGATCCTGCTAACTCCTTCCTTCAGGATGCTGGCATCATGCTTTGATCATGCCCATCATGATCCGCCTGATAATAACGCAGCTCCCTTATTTGTTCGTAACTGTACTTTCCTGATTTGATACCAGGCAACATTTAGTTGTTATGGGCATTGCCATGCCCGTATGAATTCATTTATTCACTTATCAAATCAATCATCATGAAATTCTTCTCTTTAATATTACTCGCATTAGGTATTACATTCGCTGCACAGGCACAACAGTTTAAAAAAGCCAGCTTGCATGCTTCAGGGCTTACCTGCGCCATGTGCTCCAAAGCAACTTACGAATCATTGGCTTCCCTGCCATTTGTTGATAAAATAGATACAGACCTGGATAACACTACTTTCATCCTGATCTTCAAACCTAATGTTCCGGTGAACATCGATGCGATCAAGAACAAGGTGGAAGATGCAGGTTTTTCTGTAGCCAAACTGGTTATGACAGCGAACTTCGACGGAGTAGCTGTAAAGAATGATACGCATATCAACTATGGCGGCAGCACTTTGCATTTTATGAATGTAAAGGACCAGACATTGAACGGAGATCAGCAGCTGACAGTGATCGACAAAGATTTTGTTTCCAGCAAACAGTTTAAAAAATTCAGTTCAGCAACTACTATGGCCTGCTATCAGACAGGGAAAATGGAAAACTGTTGCCATAAAACCGATGGCGCAACAGCTCAGCGGATCTATCACGTTACCATTTAATACCTGTTACTGATATGAAGAAGATTTTAGTATTGGCCATGCTCATTGCATTGGGAAAAGTTGTTGCAGCGCAGGAATTATATGTAAATACAGAGCCGGCAAGCAATATGCCTGCCCACTCGCTGGGCTTCCGGTTGGGAAACAAGATCTTTAATATGGATCATTCCGGAGAAAATGGCATTCGTATTGAGCCTGAGGTAATGTGGGGAGTGAATAAGAAACTGATGGTACACCTGCTTGGCTATGCTTCGAATATGATGCAGCCGTCTTTTAAACTTGAAGGAGGAGGGTTTTATGCAAAATACCGTTTTCTATCCAGCGACCAGCCCCATGCGCATTTCAGGATGGCGGCCTACGCCAGGGGATCGTTGATCGATAATCCCTTTTACCCTGTAATGGAGCATGGATCAACGTTCAAGCGCCCGTACCTGAACCGGGACCTGGACCTGGAAGGAAGCAATTCCGGTGTCAGCGGCGGTATTATTGCAACTCAGCTGCTGCATAAACTGGCATTATCAACAACGGTAGGGTATACACGTTATCTGAATAATATTCATGATAATATACCTTATGAGTTTTCAAAGAATTCGATCAACTACAGCCTGTCTGCAGGCCTGTTGGTATTGCCTGTAAAGTATAAAAGCTTCGAGCAGACTAACCTGAACCTGTATGTCGAATTCCTGGGGAAAACGAATACAGACCAGGTAGCAAAAGGCTCGTATATAGATGTTGCCCCGGCGCTGCAACTCATTTTTAACAGCACTACCCGCCTGGATCTTTCATACAGAACCCAGATGGCGGGTAATATGCCAAGAAATTCAGTCAATTCTTTCCTGGTTAGGATTGAGCATAACATTTTTAATGTTAAAAGGAGATAATGGAATGGCAACAACGGATCTTTATATTAAAAATATGGTTTGTCCACGCTGCATAAAGGTGGTTACCGGCATTCTGAACGCTCATCACCTGCAGGTAGCAGGGGTGGAGTTGGGAAAGGCGACGGTGAAAGGAACACCCGAACCGCAGCAGTTGCAGGCGATCGCAGAAGCCCTGGATAAAGAAGGGTTTGCGCTGATCGACGATAAGAAACAGCAATTGGTTGCAGGGATAAAAAGTATCGTGATAGAAAAAGTTCATCACTCAGATCTGGATGAAATGAAGGAAAACTTTTCTTCACTACTGGCAGGAAAGTTGCATAAGGACTACCACTATTTAAGTAATCTCTTTTCGGAGTTGGAAGGAACAACGATAGAACAGTATATTATCCAGCAGAAAATCGAAAGGGTTAAAGAATTACTGGTATATAATGAGTTGAGTTTAAGTGAGATAAGCTACAAACTGGGATACAGCAGCGTAGCGCACCTATCGGCTCAGTTCAAAAAAGTGACCGGCCTTACTCCAAGCAAATTTAAACAATTGAAGGCCCCTGAGCGTATTTCAATAGACAAGCTGTAAATACTATCGGGGTTACTATAAATTTTAGTTGTTTTAGTTTTAGTGTAAAAGAGAGGCTGCTGAACATCGTAGCCTCTTTTTTTTAAATTTGTGATATGAAAAAGTTATTAACAGGATTTTTAAAGTTTATTCAGTCCCTTTTTGTGAAAGACTGCTGTAAAAATTAATACATAATAGTTGAATCCAACCTCCGCCTGAGTACGTATCTCTAAATATAAATCTATCTTTACGCCAGCGATTAACTGCAGATGAAGAACAAATTTTTAATTACCAGTTTGTTGTGCGGATCTTGTATATGCTTCCTGTTAGCCTGCATTAATAAGAAAAAGCATACCGCCCCAAAACAAAAACAGATTGTAGCCAACATCAAACAATTAGATGAGGTTATTTCCGAAAGTATTGCAGAAAGACTGTCGGCCCTCCGCGACAATGAAGGTGAACTGGAAGACAGTATCCAGGCTTTCAGACCGGAGGCGATTGCCACATTTTATGGCGACGACAAACCTTCCAGCCATTGGTCTAAAAACGGCAATGCCAGCCCCATGATCGATTCCATGTTGTTCATGATCCAGCATGCAGATGAAGCAGGGCTGATGCCTGAACAGTATCATAGCGTGGCCCTGAGCGCTGCCTGGAACCAATTGAACACAGATCCTTCTGCGAAAAAAGACGCTGCACTTTGGGCAAAGGTGGATGTGCTGATGACAGACGCCTTTATGAAAATGGCTTCTGACCTGCGTTTCGGCGTAGCGCCCCGCGACAGCGTTTCCCTGAAAAAGGATTCGCTGTTCACCAACGACCAGCTGATCGCACAGTTGCAATCGGCCCTTCAGAACCAGGATGTAAGCAGCCAGCTGCATGCGCTGGAGCCTTCACATGCCGGTTACCTGGCCCTGAAAGAAGCGATCGTATCGTTCAAGGCAAAATACCAGGACCTGCACTGGGATACGCTGCCGCTGAACTATACAGATACCGTAGCTTTCCGCCAGCTGGTGATGAACCGCCTGGTACAATCGAAACACCTGGATACTACCGGCGGCAATACCGATAGTACGGCCCTGAAAGCAGGTATCAAAGCATTCCAGAAAGAGTTTAACATTTATCCTGACGGTATCGCAGGTAAGAGGACTGTGATGGCCCTGAACCGCACGGCGCGCGACTGGGTGGTGCAGGCAGGGATTAACCTCGACAGGTGGAGGAAGCTTCCGGATACCTTGCCTGATACCTACATTATGGTTAACCTGCCGGGATATACGCTGAGGGTAATGGACAGCGGAAATGTAGCGTTGGAATCCAGGGTTATCGTGGGTACGCCAAGAACCCGGACGCCGATACTGAACTCCTATATGACCAATTTCATGATGTACCCATACTGGAGAGTGCCATACAGTATTGTGTTCAAAGAAATGTTGCCTGCCATTCAAAAGAATATTGGTTACCTGGCCTCTAAAAACCTGGAGGTGATAGACAAAGACGGGAACACCGTAGATCCTTCAACCATTAACTGGAGCAAACTGAGTAAAGGGCATTTCCCTTATGTGCTGAGGCAAATGGATGGATTGGACAACTCCCTTGGCATCATGAAATTTAACTTCAGGAATAAATACAGTGTATACCTGCACGATACCAACAACCGTGGTTTGTTCAAGAACTCTATGCGCGCTATGAGCCATGGCTGTGTAAGGGTGCAGCAGTGGGACAGCCTGGCGCAGTTCCTTGTCAGAACTGATACGCTGTCGCATAAGGGAGACAGTGTAAGAGCGTGGTTGGCGAGAGAAGAGAAAAGACAGGTGGATTTACCAAAACATATTCCTATCTACCTGCGTTACTTTACGGCGGAAGGGCAGAATGGTACGCTTGTTTTCTTTGATGATATTTATGGAGAAGACAGGATATTGAAGAAGCATATGCACTTCAATTAATTGCCTGTCAGAAATAGGTATAAAAAAAGAGCGAAGATCATTGCGATCTTCGCTCTTAATATTTCTGGCAGCTTGGTAATTACTTGCCCAGCTTAGCTTTCAGGTTGTTGTCGATAGCTTCGAGGAATTCTTCTGTGTACAGGTAATGTTTACCATGTTCAACTTTGTTACCGTGGATACAAACTGCGAGGTCTTTGGTCATTTTACCACTTTCAACAGTTTCGATACAAACTTGTTCCAGGGTATTGCAGAAGTGTATTAATTGCTGGTTGTTGTCCAGTTTTCCACGGAATTCCAGGCCGCGTGTCCATGCGAAGATGGAAGCGATAGGGTTGGTGGAAGTTGGTTTACCAGCCTGGTGATCGCGGTAGTGGCGGGTTACGGTACCGTGAGCGGCTTCCGCTTCCATAATTTTACCATCAGGAGTGATGAGAGTGGAAGTCATTAAACCGAGGGAACCAAAGCCTTGTGCAACGGTGTCGGATTGTACGTCGCCGTCGTAGTTCTTACAAGCCCAAACGAAGTTGCCATTCCATTTCAGGGCGCTGGCTACCATGTCGTCGATGAGGCGGTGCTCATAAGTTAAGCCTTCAGCATCGAAAGCGGTTTTAAATTCGTTCTGATAGATCTCTTCGAAGATATCTTTGAAACGGCCATCGTATTTTTTCAGGATGGTGTTCTTGGTGCTCAGGTAGAGCGGCCATTTTTTCATTAACGCCTGGTTGAAACAAGCGCGCGCAAATCCTTTGATGGATTCGTCGGTGTTATACATTGCCAGCGCAACGCCGTCGCCTTTAAAGTTGTATACTTCAAATTCGCTTACTTCGCCGTTTTCGCCTTCAAATTTGATGGTCAGTTTACCTTTTCCTTTTGTGAGGAAGTCGGTAGCGCGGTATTGGTCGCCAAATGCGTGACGTCCGATACAGATAGGAGCTGTCCAGTTCGGAACCAGTCTTGGTACGTTCTTCATTACAATTGGCTCGCGGAATACAGTTCCATCCAGGATGTTACGGATAGTACCGTTAGGCGACTTCCACATCTGTTTCAGGTTGAACTCTTTTACGCGCGCTTCATCAGGGGTGATGGTAGCGCATTTGATACCAACGCCTACTTCTTTGATAGCGTTAGCAGCATCAATTGTAACCTGGTCGTTCGTTGCATCACGATGTTCCATTCCCAGGTCATAATATTTAATCTCAACATCCAGGTATGGAAGTATCAGCTTGTCCTTAATGAATTTCCAGATGATCCGTGTCATCTCATCTCCGTCCAGTTCAACTACCGGATTAGCAACTTTAATTTTTTCTGCCATTTCGGGTTTTTTAAAAAATTAGTTTAAAAGCTATTGACACACTTATTCAAGCGACTCCCATTACGGGATAATCCCGAAAAATACGAATAGCTATCAAAAAAACAAAAAAGTTTCTATGGGGAAATTTCACGCAAAGGGGTTTCACGCAAAGAAGCTAAGGAGCAAAGAAGCATAAGAGTTTTTGACCAGAGCGAATTTTAAGAAAGCAAAGGAGTTGAAGATTATGTTATAACACAATCTTCAACTCCTTTGCTTTCTTATTTTCCTTAAAAAAATATCTTATGCTTCTTTGCTCCTTAGCTTCTTTGCGTGAAACCCCTTTGCGTGAAACCTAGTGCATTTGTTTGATGATCTCATCCGCAAATTCGCTGGTTTTAACCAGGGTAGCGTCGTCCATCAGTTTGTAGAAGTCGATGGTGACGCGTTTGCGCATGATGGCGGTGCTCAGGCCATCGATGATTATTTTGGCGGCTTCTTTCCAGCCCATGTATTCCAGCATCATTACACCGCTGAGGATCACTGATGATGGGTTCATGGTGTTGGTGTTGGCGAAGCGTGGCGCGGTACCGTGAGTTGCTTCAAACACCGCATGGCCGGTAACGTAGTTGATATTAGCGCCCGGAGCGATACCAATACCGCCTACAGCAGCAGCCAGGGCGTCGGAAATATAGTCGCCGTTCAGGTTGAGGGTAGCGATCACAGAATAATCCTGTGGCGCCAGCAGTATCTGTTGCAGGAAGTTATCGGCAATCACATCGTTGATCAGCAGCTTGCCTTTAGCCAGTTCTACTTTCAGTTCTTTGTTTGCTTCCTCTTCGCCTGATTCTTTCTTGGTTTTTTCCCACTGTTCCCAGGTGTATACTTTGTCTCCGAATTCTCTTTCGGCCAACGCATATCCCCAGTTTTTGAAACCACCTTCAGTGAATTTCATGATGTTTCCTTTGTGAACAAGGGTTACAGACGGGCGTTTGTGTTCCAGCGCATAGAGGATGGCAGCGCGTACCAGTCTTTCAGTTCCTTCGATAGATACAGGTTTGATACCTAAAGAAGAGGTTTCCGGGAAGCGGATTTTTTTAACACCCATTTCATTCTGTAAGAATTCCAGGAGTTTTTTCGCTTCAGGCGTACCTGTCATATATTCAATACCGGCATAGATGTCTTCAGTGTTTTCACGGAAAATAACCATGTCAACTTTTTCCGGGTGTTTAACCGGGGAAGGCACTTTATTGAACCAGCGTACTGGTCTGACACAGGCATAGAGGTCCAGTTCCTGGCGCATGGCTACGTTTAGGGAACGGATACCGCCGCCTACCGGGGTCGACAAAGGACCTTTAATGGATACCAGGTATTCTTTCAGGGCATCCAGCGTATCTTTCGGAAGCCACTCGCCTGTTTCCTGGAAGGCCTTTTCGCCAGCCAATACTTCTTTCCATTCAATTTTCCTATCACCACCATAGGCTTTTTCAACTGCTGCGTCGAAAACCCTGACACTGGCTTTCCAGATATCCGGACCAATTCCGTCGCCTATAATAAATGGGATGATGGGTTGTGCAGGGACCTGTAACAGGCCGTTGTTCATCGTTATTTTTTCTGCCGGCATAAAACGGTTTCTTTATGCGTTACGTAATTGTTGTAATCGAGCGCAAAGGTAACGCTTTTCGGGTTAACCCGTGACAATATTGTAAGCCTTCCGCGGGTTAATACAGTTTTAACATGGAGGCCTTCCCCAGGTACGTTTTTAATGCCCTGCAAGGTGATACGCTGGCTGAAGGAACGACGTCTCTCTATCTATATATCATTTTTTGCTTATGTTAGGAATAATACTATTTTGCCTTTCTTTATCTACACCACTTTTCATGAAACCAATCACTTACCTGGCGCTGGGCGACAGCTATACCATAGGCGAAGCCGTTCCTGCATCCGCCTCCTTTCCTGTTCAGGCCGCTGATATGTTACGGGCAACCGGTATAAATATTAACCAACCCGATATTGTAGCCGTTACCGGCTGGACAACCGACGAACTGGCCGCCGGTATTGCCGGCGCTACCCTGCACCCGCCGTACGACCTGGTAACCCTGCTTATAGGCGTAAACAACCAATACAGGGGCCGGCCACTTGATGAGTATAAGGCCGAATTTACCGCCCTTCTGCAACAGGCTATTCATTTTTCCGGCAATCGCCCGCAGGCGGTGGTAGTACTGTCGATCCCGGACTGGGGAGTAACTCCCTTTGCCGCGGACCGCGACAGGCAAAAGATCTCAAGGGAAATAGATGTCTTTAATGCCGCCAATAAAGAAATAGCAGCCGGTTTTAAGACCCGGTACCTCGATATCACCGCTTTTACAAGAGAAGCAGCGGCCGATCCTTCACTGGTAGCGGAAGATGGGCTCCATCCATCCGGTAAAGACTACCAGAGATGGGCGCAGGCCCTGATACCGATGTTTCTTACAGCTTTGTAACGCCTGCCAGGTTATTTCTTTCGTCGTGTTGTTAACCCTGCTCCCTGGTCATTGGCCCCCAGGGGCAACCTTTCCTGCAATCATACTCAATCCATTCCCCAACAATCATCCTCTTTCATCCATCTCCCCTGATCATCCTCCTTAACCTATTCTCCCTCAATCCTTTTTACCATACAAACTTTATCCCCGAAAATCTCCCTTTTGCCCGTTTTAGGGTATCCCTTACGCTGCCGCCTTCATTTTCACCGGTAGTTTCCCGCCTTTTACCGGTAAACCCGCTTTTTTAGCCTAAAGGCGCTTCCTGCCCTGTAAACCGCTTTCTATTTTTGTATCATCAAACCAAACAAATAATCTTGCTACTAATGAAAGATCAAAATACAATTGAGGAAGACAAGAAGCAGCTCGATAAGGAGAGAAGAAGGGGAAAGAGCACCGGCGGTGTGATCCTCATCCTGATCGGTGCAGGGCTGTTGCTGAGAAACATGAACCTGGACCTCCCTTACTGGCTGTTCTCCTGGCAAATGATCGTGATCGTTGTTGGCCTTGTTCTCGGCTTCAAACATAATTTCAGACCAGGCGGCTGGATACCCGTTGTAGTAATAGGCACCATCTTCCTGTTAGGCGATATTTACAGCTGGCCCTATAACTCGGCCCGTTTCATCTGGCCGGTAGTACTGATAGGCGTGGGAATTTCGGTATTGATCAGCAAAAATTGTGATCTGCCAAAAAAAAGAATAAAATCTGAAAATTTTTCTGACGTTGATCCGTCTGTATATTCAGATCCATATAAAAACTATTATAAAGAGAAATACAAAGACTGGAGTAATACCGGAGATACAGACGGTAAAAGGGCAACTTTCTCTTCTGAAGATGTACTGAATGTTTCGGCCATTTTTGGTTCCGTGAATAAAATAGTAACATCCAAGAATTTCAGGGGCGGTGATGTATCTTCCGTTTTCGGAGGAGTTGAACTGAACCTTATGAAAGCAGAGCTGAACGGAACCGCTGTACTGGATGTAAATGCAATAATGGGCGGATGCGAGATCATAGTACCTGCAAACTGGAAAGTAAAAGTGGATATTACCACGATCCTGGGAGGAGTAGATGATACGCGCCCTGTTCAGTTTATGCAGGACGACGATAGCAAAAATGTACTTGTACTGACAGGCAGCTGCATCTTCGGCGGAGTTGAAATCAGAAGTTATGCCTGATCAAAGGCTTCAATATAAAAGATTCTTCCAACTTTTTAAATCTTAAAGCTATGCATTGGTTCGTTGCGAAAGTAGTATACCAGATCATTTGCGGAGAAGGCAACCATACCCCGCAATTCGATGAACAACTGAGACTCATCAGCGCTGTAACAAAGAAAGACGCCTGCGATAAGGCCAGGGAAATTGGAATGCAGGAGCAATACGCTTTCAAAAACCAGCAGCAGGAGCTTGTACAGTGGAAATTCATCAATGTGCCTGAAGTGTATACTTTAGACCAGTTGACAGACGGAATGGAACTGTATTCAAGAATAGAGGAACCAGGTGATCCTAATTCCTATATCGCCTGGTTGCAGATGAAATCTGCCCAGCTGCAAGGTCAACAATACTTCGAGTTGAATGTATAATACTTATAAAAACCGCTGCTTTGTCGAAACAGATCATAAGAGGTAACGTCCTCAGTGCTTTTATTATCAGCTTCCTGGTGTGGATGGTGTTATATGGGACGTTACTGTATTACTGGTTTAATATGCCGTTAATGCAGGCTGTTACCGATAGTTCGGTACATGTTATCCTGCTGAGCGCTGCAGGCGTTATCGTTAGCCATAACGTTGGTTATTACAGGCCTTCGGCAGATGCAATGAAGTATGGTTACGTGGGTTTGCTGAGTTGTGCGCTGGCTGTGCTTTGGGTATGTCTTAGCAGGTGGATATTAGTGACTACTTACCCGGATGACCCTACCTATATTCAATGGCTCAACAACGCCATTCCTATACATGCCTTTGTTGGATGGATGATGATATCAGGAATAGGCATGCGCAGCCAGATGTGGTATGAAGCTATGGAGCAGCAGAAAAACCAGCAGCGGCAACAGGATACGGAAAAGATAGTCAGAGAAGCTGAATTATTTAAATTACGCCAGCAGCTTCAACCTCACTTTTTATTCAACAGCCTGAACAGCATCAACGCCCTGATCATGCTCCGGCCGAAAGAAGCCAGGGAAATGGTGTTGAAGCTCTCAGACTTTTTAAGGGGATCGCTGAAGCAGGAAGATGATCAGTGGATCACGTTAGAAGAAGAGCTTAAATACCTGCAGCTGTACCTCGATATAGAGAAAGTAAGATTCGGGCATCGTTTATCCACCGCCGTTATCCATGACGTGGAAGCCGAAAAATTGCTCATGCCTCCCATGTTATTGCAACCGGTGGTTGAAAACGCTATCAAGTTCGGGTTGTACGATACAACAGGAGAGATCACCATCAGCATACATTCCTGGATAGAAAACCAGTTGTTGCATATTGCCATTGAGAATCCTTTCGACAGCAAATCATCATTACCTAATAAAGGAACCGGCTTCGGTCTTAGTTCCATCCAGCGCCGCCTTTATCTGTTGTTTGCCCGCCAGGACCTTCTCGAAACAAAAGCAAGTAATGGCATTTTTACTACCATAATTAAAGTACCACAAACCAAATGATAAAAGCAGTAATTATAGACGACGAGCCATTAGCAAGGGAAGTAGTGAAAGAGTATCTGCTCGGTTTCCCGCAGATCGAAGTTGTGCAGGAGTGCAACGACGGTTTCGAAGGACTGAAGGCGATCCAGCAACACCAGCCCGACCTGGTTTTCCTGGATATCCAGATGCCTAAGATCACAGGGTTTGAAATGCTTGAGCTGGTAGAAAAACTGCCGGCGGTTATTTTTACTACCGCATTCGAAGAACATGCTATCAGGGCGTTTGAAGTCAACGCCGTAGATTACCTGCTGAAGCCATTTTCGGCCGAACGCTTCGAAAAAGCCGTGCAGAAATGGCTGGACCATTTCCATAAACCGGCGGAAATGCCGGATACCAACGCTTTGCTGGAAGCGGCAGCCGCCACGCCCCTGCAAAACAACAGGGTAGTGATCCGGCTGAATGGCAAGATCAAGATCATACCGGTATCAGAGATCCATTACCTGGAAGCGGCAGACGATTATGTAAAAGTGGTGACCCATGAAGGAAGTTTCCTGAAGAACAAAACCATGGCATTTTTCGAGAAAACGCTCGACCCTGCGCAGTTTACCAGGGTGCATCGTTCTTATATCCTCAACATTAACCAGGTAACCCGCATAGAACCTTATGAAAAAGAAAATCATTTAGCTATCTTGCGCAGCGGGGCTAAAGTGCTTGTAAGCAAAACAGGTTATCCTAAGCTGAAAGCCGCACTCGGGCTATAGTTATAGAGATTGGGAGAAAAGGGAAGCAAGCTTTTCCCTTTTTAATATCTTTTGTACCTGTGTTCCTGTAGCAATTGTTCGTCCGCCGCTGGCAGCAACAAAACTACAGGTGATCGTATGGTTAACTATTAGTTTGATTGTGGCCACGAATTCTACCTGGCTTCCTGCAAGAGCAGGAGCCAGGTGTTCGATGGTTAAGGCAGCGCCAATCCCTTCTTCATCATCTTCTTTCATTTCCAGTACAAACAACCGGCAACACCATTCTGCATCCCTCGCCAACGCAAATGTTGCATATACAGGATGTACCTCTCCTGCGTCAAAAGCTGCACAATCTTCTTTCTTTACAATCCTTGTAAATTTTTTCTGGTCGCCCGGTTGAAATACCTGTCGCATGCCCGGATATTTTTTATTGAACCAACAATACTGGGATCTTAACATGGTGCCTCACCTGGTTGGCGGTTTCTCCATATAACCAGTCTTTAAATCCTTTGTGGCCATGCGCTCCCAATACCAGGAAATCAGCGTTTTCTTCTTTTACGATCCTGGCGATCTCTTTAGCCCTTCTCCTGAATCCCAGCACTCCTTTAGCCCTGTGCCCCCTGCTTTTCAGCAGGGTAATGTAGGTGTCGAGCTGTTCCTGGTCCCTGCGGGTTTCCAGGTCGTCCGACTCTTTTCCTGAATACTTTGCAGAGGCGCTTTCCACGATGTGGATAAGTATATACTCCGTTTGTTCGTTGCCGTGAGCAATGGCATTGGAGATGATCTCCCTGTCGCGGCCCGAGAAATCCAGCGCCATGGCGATGCGCTTGTAGGAAGGAGCTTCCATATCGCCCAGCGAAACCTGTGCGTGATGGATACCTGCGGCAGCGTCGTCCCGGTACCGTTGCCTTAACGGGTAAACGATCGTGATCACCAAAAGTATCACGAACCCAACGCAGGCCAGTATGATCAACGCGTCTACCGCCATATTACCGGTGCCGGACATATAATTGAATGCTTCTGTAAAAACCATTCTCAGGTTAAGGTACACCAATAAACTGGTAACTACCCAGCTGAAAACTCTTGTAAGAGGTTTGATGGCGAACTCGCCCATCTGTTTTTTATCGCTTACAAAATGAATAAGGGGAATAATAGCGAAACCAAGTTGCAGGCTTAGCAATACCTGGCTGAAAACCAGCAGGGCGCCTACTTCTTTATCTCCAAACCAGAGAATGGTGATCAGAGCAGGAATGATGGCCAGCAACCGGGTAATGATCCGGCGAAGCCATGGATTGATGCGAAGCCTGAGGTAGCCTTCCATTACTATTTGCCCCGCCAACGTACCGGTAACGGTAGAACTTTGTCCTGCTGCGATCAGTGCAACCGCGAAGAGGACAGGGGCCAGTTTATTGCCCAGTAATTTATCCAGCAACTGGTGCGCATCCTGAATTTCGGCAACATCCGTTCTGCCGCTTTTATAGAATACTGCGGCGGCCAGGATAAGGATAGCGGCGTTTACCAGGAAGGCCAGGTTTAGGGCTATAGTACTGTCAATAAAATTCATTTTGATTGCCTGCCTGATCCCTTTGTTGTCTTTCTTGATCTTCCTGGTTTGTACGAGGGCCGAGTGCAGGTAAAGGTTATGCGGCATTACCGTAGCCCCAATGATCCCGATAGCGATATAGAGCGCGTTGTTGTCGGGGATGGTGGGAATAAAGCCTTTGACCACCTCGTTCATTTCGGGTCTGACAAGCAGCAGTTCTATAAGGAAAGAGGTGCCTACAATGGCTACCAGGCCAATGATGAAGGCTTCCATCTTGCGGATGCCGTATTGTTGCAGGAAGAGGAGTAAAAAAGTATCGAGGATGGTCAGGCTCACTCCCCAGATGAGGGGTAAGCCGGTAAGCAGCTGGATACCGATGGCCATACCCAGTACCTCCGCCAGGTCGGTGGCTGCAATGGCGATTTCGGCAAGGAGGTAAAGAACAAAGTTAACGGCAGGGGGATAGGTTTCACGGTTGGCCTGGGCCAGGTCGCGCCCTCTAACAATCCCCAGCCGGGCGGCGAGGCTTTGCAGCAACAAGGCCATGAGGTTGCTCATAAGCAGCACCCAAAGCAGTTTGTAGCCGTATTGACTACCGCCTGCCAGGTCGGTGGCCCAGTTACCGGGGTCCATATAGCCTACGCTTACGAGGTAGGCGGGCCCCAGGAAAGCGAATATTCTCTTCCATTTAGATTTTCCGTTGGTCTCTACACTTTGATGTACGTCGCTTAATGAAGTATGTTCCATAATAGTTTTCAGACGGGTCTAACCATAATATTTTTAGCTACCTGTTCACTGATGGTAATAGGTGGTTGTTGTTTGATCTTTATTTCAATAGAATTATCGTACTCGTAATGTTCTATCACTTCCAGCTGGGTGCCCAGTTTGATATGCTTGGCATTCAGGAAGGCCAGCAAAGCGGTTGACTGGTCTGTAACGGCGGTTACCACTACTTTCCGGGCGGTCGACTGGTCAAGGGACGTTTGAGGGCGGGGTTTGGTCAGTTTGCCGTTAGCGTCCGGGATCGGGTCGCCATGCGGGTCGAAAAGCGGGTTGCCCAGGTATTCGCTGAGGCGGGAAGTCAGTTTTTCACTTCTTACGTGTTCCAGTTCTTCCGCCAGTTCGTGTACTTCTTCCCAGCTGAACGAGAGTTTATCTACCAGGAAACATTCCCAGAGCCGGTGCCGCCTTACAATTTGCAGGGCCATTTTCCGGCCTTCTGTTGTTAAAGTGAAGCCTTTGTATTTTTCGTAGTCTATCAGCAGCTTCTCTTTCAGCTTCTTAGCCATATCTGTTACGGAAGCAGGCTTGGTTTCCAGCTCGTAGGCCAGTGCGTTGGTGGTAACAACTGTATCCCCTTCCTGCAGTTTGTATATGGATTTGATGTAGTTTTCTTCCGCTATTGATAAGTTCATTCTATCTAAAATATTATTTAGACAAATCTAAATAATTAAAATGAACTTTTCGTTATCCGGTATGTTTTTTGTTTTTTAGCGCTCACATATAAAAATTATATCTAACTTTTCGCCCAAGAATTTATTTTTCTAATGAAGCGTATCTTTTTAGTATTGTTGACTATTGGGTTGTTTGCAGCCTGTAAGTCGAAAAAACCTGCAGGCAGGGGCAGCGGTGAGCCACTGACATTTGAAGATTTCCAGGCCCTGTTCACACCGGGCGCCTTGCCTTACAAACTGAACTCCGATTCCCTGATGTTGAAAGTGCCTGATTCCCTGGCCCTGGATACTTCCGGGCTTAAATTCCTGACAGATACTTTATCGAAAGGGGACTTCGCAAAAGGAGAACGGGTGAAATATTATCCTTTGCATAAGGTAAAGGGCAGCCAGGTCGACTATTTCACTGTGAAGGCAAGTTCCAGGAATAAATCTGTGGGTTATTTATGCTTCCTCGACAAAAAAGGAAAATACCTGAACCGTATCAGCGCTGCCACTACGGGAAACAGCGACGGCTCTGTAACTTCCGTGAATATTGATACGAAGAACGTGGTAAAGATCACGAATGAAACGAAACTTTCCGGAGGTAAAACTGCATTGAAGGAAGATTTCTACATGGTAAATCCCGATGGTACTACCACGCTTATCATGACTAACTCCAACGGGCCTACGAACGCCGGACAGATATTCAACCCGATAGATACGCTACCCCGTAAACACAAGTTCTCAGGCGATTATATGTCGGGCGACCTGAGTATTATCTCTATCCGCGATGGCAGCGATCCTAAGACCTTCCTGTTCTTTATCAGCTTTTCAAAAGACAACGGAAACTGTAAAGGAGAGCTTAGCGGAAAAGGAACTTATATTGCAGGGAACAGGGGAGAGTTTAAAGACAAAGAATCATCCTGCGGCCTGATGTTCCAGTTTTCATCCGGCAGGGTTACCATGAAAGAGATCGGCGGCTGCGGGGCTTACAGGGGTATCAAGTGTTTCTTTGAGGGCAGTTATGTAAAGAAAGCAGAGAAGAAAAAGAAGAAAGCATAGGCATAAAAAGCAGGCGTATTTATTGTCCTGTTTTTCTTTGATAAAAAATGACGGACCTTCTAAAACCTTTTACAGTATTGTGTTTTAGAAGGTTTTTATTTTTGGGAGACGAATGTAAAATTTACTTTTTTCAAAAAATATTTGGTAGAATAAAAATAGTTTATACCTTTGCGATCCAATCGGACGAAAGGGACGATAGGGAATAACGAAAAGAAGAAGGGAGCTTAGCTCAGCTGGTTCAGAGCATCTGCCTTACAAGCAGAGGGTCACTGGTTCGAATCCAGTAGCTCCCACACAAAAAGTTCTTATATTTTACAGGTTTTATCAGAAATGGGAGCTTAGCTCAGCTGGTTCAGAGCATCTGCCTTACAAGCAGAGGGTCACTGGTTCGAATCCAGTAGCTCCCACATCTTCAAAGGGCTGATCAAATTCATATTTGGTCAGCCCTTTTTTTTCACGCAGAGTGTTTCACGCAGAATGTTTCACGCAAAGAAGCTAAAGAGCAAAGAAGCATAAGAAGTTTTGACCAAAGCAAATTTTAAGAAAGCAAAGGAGTTGAAAATTATGTTATATAACACAATCTTCAACTCCTTTGCTTTCTTATTTCCCTTAAAAAAACTTCTTATGCTTCTTTGCTCCTTAGCTTCTTTGCGTGAAACATTCTGCGTGAAACACTCTGCGTGAAACCAGCTACTTTTTGAAGATGCGCTTAACCGCCTTGCCCAGCTTGTTGAGGTTGGCTATTTGTTCCTGGATTGGCGCCAAGGTGAGGTCCTCGGGTTGGAGGCCGGCTTCCAGTGCATCGAATTCCCGTTGTTCGGGGTAGAGCAGGATGACGTTGTTGTCTTTAAAATGCCGTTCCAATTTGGCCGGGATGCTATCCATATAGGCGTTGTAGGAGAGGGTGCTCTTACGTGCTGTTACCACTACTATCAGGTCGTCGGCGCTTACTTCCTTGGAAAGGATAAGGAAATCGTCTAGCCCGTCGAGTTGCCTGAAACTGAAATCTGCGTTGTTTTTAGTCTGTTCTGCATAAGCCTGTACAATGCTCTGTGTTTTGGCGTCGCAGTAAATAACCAGCCTGGCTCCCGCTTGTTTGGAAAGCATGAACAGTTTCTGCAAATAATGCATGAAACCCAGTTCATACGCGGTATTGGGAGGAAGTACCAACACCATTTTCTTGGTGGTATTGAGCGGCGTATGGAAGTTGCAAACGTAAACAGTTTCCCATACGCGTTGCAAAACGTTGTCGAGCGTTGTACCGAAGATGTTGCCTAACCAACGGTCGGTGGTGCTGGTTTTATCTGTCCAGCCGAGAATAAGATCGGTGATCAGCAATTCTTTGGTGGCCCTTGTAATACCGTCGGAAACGTTCAGATCGATGCGTGTAACAACCTGTACTTCGCTTTCTGTTGCAGCGGCATGTATCACCGCTTTTTCCATCATCTTGTTGGTAAGATGGATCTTCTCTTTCGCTTCTGCATCGTCCTGCACTACGGCTAACGGGTAAATGGGGGTGGGGGCGTTGCTGTCTTTGATCATCACTGCAAAATCAAGCAGGGCTTCCAGCTTGTCGGGGTTGGAAACGGGCACCAGTATACGCTCCGGCTGCTCCTGGGGGGCCGGTTTGTTTTCAATTTCCTGGATTGCCAGCCGGCGTCCAGCGTTTTCTGTTACAAACGAACCTGTCAGGCAGGTGATGAGGATCAGTACCACGGTGCCGTTCAATACATTTTCGTCCACTATTCCCATATTGTACCCGATAAGGATCACCGCGATGGTGGCTGCGGCATGGGCGCTGCTCAGACCGAAGATCACATTGCGCTGGGTGGGCGTGTATTTGAAAGAAAGTTGTGTAAAGAATGCCGCCAGCCATTTGCTGCTAAGGGCCATAACGGTTAAAGTACCTGCTATCATCAGGGCTTCCGGCCCTTTCAGCAATACCCGCAGATCTACCAGCATACCTACACTGATGAGGAAGAAGGGAATGAACAAGGCATTGCCTACAAACTCGATACGGTTCATCAATGGCGAAGTATGGGGGATAAGCTGGTTCAGGGCCAGCCCGGCCAGGAAGGCCCCGATAATACCCTCTACGCCGGCCAACTCTGCAAGGAATGCTGATGCAAATACCAGCGCCAGTACAAAGATGAAGTGAGAGGTTTTATCGTCCTTTATCTTCTTGAAAAACCATCTGCCCAACATAGGCATCAGCCAGAGGATGATAAGCGCAAAAATGGTAAGCGAAATGCCCAGTTTTACCCAAAAATAGGTGTTCAGGTTACCTGCCTGGGCTCCTGTGATGATGGCCAGTATTAACAGTACCAGCGTGTCTGTAATGATGGTGCCGCCAACAGCTACTGTCACCGCCTCGTTCTTGGTGATTCCCAAACGGCTGGCCAGCGGGTACGCAACCAGGGTATGGGTGGCAAACATGCTGGAAACCAGCAGGGTGGCCATAAAGTTGAACTGCAGCACATAACGGCATACCACGAATCCCATCAGCAGCGGGATCAGGAAGGTAAAACCGCCGAATACCATGCTCCGGTACCGGTTCTTCCTGAATTCTGTCATGTCAAGCTCCAAACCCGCCAGGAACATAATGTATAACAACCCTGCTTTCGAAAACAGGTCTATACTTCCTTTTTCGATTATTTTAAATCCATTGTCCCCTATCAGCATTCCCGCGATGATCAGCCCAATGATACTGGGTATCCTGAACTTGCGAAGAATAATAGGGGCCAGCAAAATGATAAACAATACCAGCGAAAAGATCGGGATAGGATCTTTTAGCGGTAAAGTAATGTTCATCAATAAAACCAATCCTTTCATATATATCCGGTTTTTGTCAGTATACCGACCTGTCAAGGTCAATTTACCGCAATTTTTAAAACATAAACCCTGTCAAATATGGATAAATTAACGAATATTCCATGTAATTTTGCAGAAAGCTTTTTAAAAGATGAATGATCATACTAGTACAAAAGGATTACCGGAGCAGGAAGAAGACGTACTGGTGGCGGAAGATGAGCAGTTCCCATTCAGCCTGGTAGTGTGGAATGACGAGGTGAATACTTTCGATTGGGTTATCACATCCCTCATGGAGGTGTGTGGCCATACCCATGAGCAGGCGGAACAATGTGCATTAATTATTCACTTTAATGGCAAATATGCTGTTAAAGAAGGAGAATACTATAAATTGAAACCGCAGTGTGAAGCCTTGCAGGAACGTGGATTGAGTGCAACAATTGAAGAAATGGCCGGAAGCTGATGGCAGTTTTCAGACTAGATAAAAGCCTGGTATTTCCTCCTCCTCAACTGGCCGATGAAGACGGGTTGCTGGCAGTAGGAGGGAATTTGAAAGTAGAAAGATTATTATTGGCATACCGCTCAGGTATATTCCCCTGGTATAGCGAACCCCCTATCCTGTGGTGGAGCCCCGACCCCAGGTTTGTTCTCTTCCCCGATCAATTGAAAGTTTCAGCCAGCATGCGGCAGGTATTGCGCCGCCAGGTATTCCGGATCACTTATAACCAGGCATTCGCATCCGTAATAGAACGTTGCAGCGCTATCCCGAGAGCCGGGCAGGATGGTACCTGGATCACGAAAGAAATGAAGAACGCGTATATCCGTTTGCACGAAGCAGGCTATGCTACCTCTGTGGAATGCTGGAAAGACGGCGTGTTGGTAGGCGGCCTGTATGGCGTCAGGATCGGCTCCTTCTTTTTCGGAGAATCTATGTTCGCTGATGTAAGCAATGCTTCAAAAACAGCGTTTATCACTTTTGTTCAGCAACATGCGAACGAAATACAAATGATCGACTGCCAGGTACATACAGAACACCTGGCTTCTTTAGGCGCCGTATTCATTTCACGGGAAGAATTTCTGGAGATCATAGGCTTTTCGTAACTTTCCATCACTGTAATTTCATTTACCCCTCTTTTCAAAATTAATTTTTATGAAAAAGCCTTTTTTACTGCTGCTATTGATGGCACTGATAGCAGGCAGTTTCTCGTTCACGTTATCTTCCACTGTTGACAAAAGAACTTACGACAAAAGTGATCTCATCAACTACCTGAAAGCAACAAGAGACAGCGCGCTCAATGCAGTACAGGGATTATCAGATACGCAGATGTCGTATAAAGAAGCGCCCGATCGCTGGTCGGTAGCCGAATGCCTGGAACATATCACCCTGGTGGAAAAGAATTTCATCACGATGGCAAAAAGCATGGCAGATGAAAAACCAAATCCTGAAAGA
Organism: Chitinophaga terrae (ex Kim and Jung 2007); assembly: GCF_900107795.1. Taxonomy (GTDB): domain Bacteria; phylum Bacteroidota; class Bacteroidia; order Chitinophagales; family Chitinophagaceae; genus Chitinophaga; species Chitinophaga terrae. Next base: position 74,330 of record NZ_FNRL01000016.1, on the reverse strand, counting down.
AGTCATGAGATCAAAATAACCGATGAAGCCATCGTACAAGGCGTATCTGACAGAAGTCATAAAGTGAAAGCGCCCGAGCCATTTATTCCCAGGCATGCTTTCGCATCAAAGGAAGAATTGATCAAAGCATTTACAGACCAGAGAAATGAGTTGATCTCCTATGTAGAAAGTACCAACGACAACCTGCGTGATCATATCAGAGACATGCCGCCGTTCGGTCCGGTATCCGCATTCCAGGTGCTCTTGCTCGACGGCGCACATAGCGCCCGCCATACCAAGCAAATGAGAGAAGTAATGGCAAGTGCTGAATTTCCTAAACAATAAGGATTAGCGAAGTTCCCAGTCGATAAGCTGATTATGCCACTCCTTGCGGAAAGGAGTGGTTACCTTGATATAGTTATCCGTATACCCTTCCATCATTCCATCTTTTCCTAAAGATTCGAATAATACTTTCCGTGTCTGGTTAAGATGCTGCTCGTTGAAATACTGCTGTTTCTTGTGACTCAGGTTGCGAAGCAGTTTATTCCTTTCCTGGCGAACAGGAACCGGAACTACCGGTTTAATATCCAGTGCGGCGGTATTGGCCCTTTCAGAATACGTGAAAACGTGCAGGTAAGAAACATCCAGGTTGTGCAGGAAATCATAGGTTTCTTTGAAATGCTCGTCGCTTTCCGAAGGGAAACCAACGATCACGTCTACGCCTATGGCACAATGCGGCATGATGGATTTAATAAGCGCTACTTTTTCTGCATAGAGTTCCCGGCGGTAACGACGGCGCATGCGACCCAGGATCTCATTGCTGCCGCTTTGCAACGGGATATGGAAATGAGGCATGAACCGTTTGCTTTGGGCAACGAATTCAATGATCTCGTCAGAAAGCAGGTTAGGCTCTATGGAAGAAATGCGATACCTGCTGATGCCTTCCACTTCATCCAGCGCTTTGGCCAGTTCAAAGAATGATTCTTCTCTTTTCTTTCCTCCTTCAAAACCTTTCCCGAAATCGCCCAGGTTTACGCCCGTCAGTACAATCTCCTTTACGCCGTTGGCAGCGAGCTGCTGTACCTGCGTAACCACGTTGGCAACACTGTCGCTGCGGCTTTTGCCCCTGGCCATTGGTATAGTACAGAAAGAACAGGTATAGTCGCAACCATCCTGTACCTTCAGGAAGGTACGGGTACGGTCGTTCACTGAATAGGAAGCATGGAAAGTATTTACATCTTCTATATCGCAGGAGCAGATCTTGGCGGAATCGCCTTTGGTAAGGTTCTTAAGATGCTCGGTAATGTTGAATTTTTCCGCTGCGCCCAGTACCAGGTCTACTCCTTCAATGTTGGCGATCTCCTGGGGCTTTAACTGTGCATAACAGCCGGTGATGACTACCATGCTGCCGGGAGCCCTGCGCTGTATGCGCCTTACCAGCATGCGGCATTCTTTGTCGGCATTGTCGGTCACCGAACAGGTGTTGATAACATATACATCTGCCGTTTCTTCAAAATCTTTTTTTACAAAACCATCCTGTTCCAGCAACCTGCTAAGGGTAGAGGTTTCTGAAAAATTCAGCTTACAGCCGAGAGTATGAAATGCTACTGATTTTACCTGTTCCATAAAGGATGGCAAAGGTAGGAACTTTTTATGTCATAGTTAGGTAAGGAATTTTGACTAATTTGCGCGCGTTCTGTTTTTATATGAGATCAATGCAAAAATATATCCCGGTATTATTCTTAGGCCTGTTATTGTTTGCCGGCTGGCAACAACGCTGGTGGAAAAGCTCCGGCAAGTCTGCAGGCCCTGTGGGTAAGCCTGTTATCGCCCGCGGAGCATTAGACGATAAGAACACCGGCAACGAGGTTATTAACCGGCATGCCCAGTTGGAGTATACGAAACATGCCATATGTCGGATGGGTTGCCGACAGGTGACTGCCAGCGAGGTGGAAGAAATCCTCGCAGTCGGTAAAATAAACCCTGAAAAATCTAATCCTAAAGATCATCCCTGTCCAACCTACGCATTAGAAGGTTACTCTACCGAAGGCCAGCATTTAAGGATCATCATAGCGCCCTGCGATGAAGAACATGCCAAAGTCATTACCTGTATCGACCTGGATAAGGACTGGTCATGCAACTGTGAATAGTATTTACTTGATTTATTAATGATTTTCTTCGTAGTTTTCACCTTTAATTCAACTATTTTTCAGAGGCGTTTATGAATTTGTTATTGAAACCGTTGCGTGTTATTTATGTGATATACGCCGCTGTGATCTTTCTTGGTATCATGTTTCTGATATTACCGCCTATTTTCCTGGCGTCGTTACTAGGAAAGCACAGGGGGGGAAATATCATTTTCTATTTTTTGCGTTTTTGGGCGCATACCTGGTTCCCGCTGGTAGGGATGCCGGTAAAACGCATCTACAAATGTGAAAAAGATAACGAGCCCTGCATTTATGTTGTGAACCATCGTTCTTACCTGGATGCGGCCATCGCTGTTAAAGTAATGCGCCTGCCTTTCAGGCCGCTTGGGAAAATAGAGATGTCGAAGATCCCGGCTTTCGGTTTTATATATAAAAACTCCGTTGTGGCGGTAGACCGTTCCAGCGCTCCTGCCAGGGCAAGAAGTGTGAGAGAGATGATGTCGGCCCTTAAAGCCGGTATTTCCATACTTGTATTCCCTGAAGGAACAACCAACGAGAGCACCCAGCCGTTAAGGCCTTTTCACAACGGCGCGTTCAGGATGGCGATAGAATTGCAGATGCCTATCAAACCTGTACTTTACCTGGATGCCGGCGACCGTCTTCCTCATAATTTTATGAAGATCAACCCTGGCAAATGCCGGGTAGTGTTCCTGCCATCAGTGCCGGTTGCAGGACTCACGTTAGATGATATCAATACCCTGAAACAAAAGGTATATGAGATCATGGACACCGAATTACGTAAATACCGCGAATATCCAACTTTGCAGCCCGTAGAATGAAATTTGCAGATGTAATATTGCCATTGGCGTTACCAAAGAATTATACTTATGCCATTCCTGAAACAATGGCCGACTCTTTGCAGCCTGGCAGCCGTATTGCTGTTCAACTCGGAAAACAAAAGAAATATGCAGGTATTGTAAAGGCGATACATGAACAGGCGCCTCCCTATAAAACCAAACCGATACTGGATATCCTGGATGCCAATCCTATCGTATACCCGTCGCAGTTAGCATTCTGGTCCTGGATCGCCAGCTATTATATGTGTACGGAAGGAGAGGTGCTGAATGCCGCTTTGCCCGCGCACCTGAAACTGTCCAGCGAAACCATCCTGTTATACAACGATGCTTATGGCTCCGATTTCTCTTCGTTAGATGATGATGAATACCTGGTCGCGGAAGCGCTCCTGATCCGTAAAGAACTGCGGATAGAGGAAGTACAGCTTATCCTGGATAAATCTTCCGTTTATTCCGTCATCAAAAAACTGATAGAGAAAAATGTGCTGCTGGTGTATGAAGAACTGAAGGAAGTGTATAAGGAGAAGAAAGAGAAATTTGTTCTCCTGCAGGAACAATATAAAGAAGACGCCCAGCTGGAAGCCTTATTCAATGAAATGAACAAGGCGCCCAAGCAATTGGAATTGTTGCTGGCGTATCTTCATTTGCAAAGAACGCAGGGCAATGTGCTGCAAAGCGAATTGCTGAAGAAATCCGGCGCCAGCGCCGCTCAACTGAAAGGCCTGGTAGATAAGGGGATTTTGTGGATAGAGAAAAGGACGGTAGATAGAGTTCCTGGCGGCGCGGCTGTAGCTGAAATTGATTTTGACCTGAGTGCCGCGCAAACAGCAGCTTTATCTGCAATTAATGAAAGTTTTAAAGAGAAACAGGTCACGTTATTACACGGAGTTACCTCCAGCGGCAAAACGCAGATCTATGTAAAACTGATAGAAGCCTGCCTGGCAGAAGGCAAACAGGTATTGTACCTGCTTCCTGAAATTGGCCTTACAGCCCAGGTGACCAGGCGACTTAAAAAACATTTTGGCGATAGCCTGGGGATCTACCACTCCCGCTTCAACAACAACGAAAGGGTCGAGATCTGGAACAAAGTAAAATCCCAGGAGATCAAAGTGATCCTGGGGGCCCGTTCCAGCCTGCTGTTGCCGTTCAAAGACCTGGGGCTTGTAATTCTTGATGAAGAACACGATGCTTCTTACAAGCAACAGGACCCTGCTCCCCGTTACCATGCCCGCGATGCAGCCATCTACTATGCCGCGCAGTTCAAAGCCAAAGTATTGCTTGGATCGGCAACGCCCTCGCTGGAATCCTATTTCAATGCCCAGCAGGGCAAATATGGCCTGGTAACGCTCAGCGAACGCTTTGGCGGCATTGAAATGCCGGCAATCGAGATCGTTGATATCAAAAAGGAGATGGCCGAAAAAACTATGGACGGGCATTTCACCTCCGCCCTGAAAACAGCCATCAACGATACTATCGCCTCCGGCAAACAGGTTATACTCTTCCAGAACCGCCGCGGTTATGCGCCTTTCCTTTTATGTACCACCTGCGGATGGATACCGCATTGCAAACAATGCGATGTATCCTTAACCTATCACAGGAACCAGGATAAACTAACCTGTCACTATTGCGGTACCCGTTACCCATATGTTCACACCTGCGCTGCCTGCGGTGCGCAAACCATCGAGCCTAAAAGTTTCGGAACAGAAAAGATCGAAGACGACCTGCAGGTCTTGTTCCCTGAAGCGCGCATTGCCCGTATGGATATGGATACCGTGAGAAATAAAGACAGCCATAACCGGCTCATACAGTTGCTGGAAGATAAGCATGTGGATATCCTGGTAGGTACGCAAATGGTGGTAAAAGGACTGGATTTCGAAAACGTAAACCTGGTAGGGATATTAAGTGCAGATAACCTGCTCAGCTTCCCCGATTTCAGGGTGCATGAAAGAGCTTTTCAGCTTATGGAGCAGGTGAGCGGAAGGGCAGGGCGAAAGCACGGAGCAGGAAGAGTGCTGATACAGGCCAGCAATACAAGGCACCCCGTGTTGCATTGGGTAATGGCCCACGATTATAAATTGATGTACGATGCGGAAATAGCGGAAAGACGTGCGTTCGGTTACCCTCCATTCGTGCGGCTGTTAAAGCTCACTATCAGGCATAAAGATCAACAAACCGCCGAACAGGCCGGGCATATTCTGGCCAGCTGGTTGCAGCCTTTACTCGGCAGCCAGTTGATGGGGCCTGCTGTTCCGCTCGTAGCAAGGGTGCGGAATAACTACCTCCAGGAACTGCTGATCAAGCTGCCCCGCGACGCCAAATCCATTGCCCAGATCAAGCAACGGATCCAGGATTATATCATCCAGTTAAGAACAGAGAAAAAATTCCGTACAGTGGCTATCATACCCGATGTAGACGGCGTATGACCCCTATTTCATCAGCACCATTTCCAGTTTCTGGATCTGCCTGATCTTCTCCTGCACCGCTTTAAATTTAAGTTTGCTGTTTCCTGACAGGTCATTCTGTTTGTACCATTCAATGATGAATATGGTAAGCTGCTGGCCGTTCTGGTCGCATTTGATCCTGTAGCTTAATGCAGGATCGTCGATCGTTGCATTCCAGTTGCCGCTGTTGGCAAGCTTGAAGCCTGAAGGAACGGTGATGTTGATACGTTTTTCCTGGTAGTAAGGGAAAGAGATCTGTATCGGGTAGTTATTTGTTGGTATATCCGTTTCCGTTGGTATGGTTCCTCCAAGCAGGTCGCCGATCCTGAGCCTGATCTCCTGAGGCGAAGTTTTTACCAGTGCAGGCGTAGCCAGGCTGCTTTTTAAAACAACCGGTTTTTCCAGGGTATACGGCGTGAACACTTCATTTTCAATAGCTACATTACTGGCCCTTCTTTCGCCGGCCTGGAATGGAAGAAGTGAGTTCAGCAAACTGTTTCTCGTTTCCTGCACATCTCCGGCCTTGGTAAATGCTGTTTTGATATTGCTGGAGGGATAACCGCCAAACGATTGAGTTACCTGCCATACGGGGTTTTGTACATCGCTTAAAGAGGCTTCCAGCGTAACGTTGCTGAAAGAATAAGGTACTACCGGGGTAGTGATGAAATCTGTCAGTACTTTACTTTGGCTGCCAACCAGCGTATCCCTGCAACGCAACGCGGTGATGCCAGACCATTTGGAAGGATAACAAGGGAAACGTGTAAGCATTTCCGTTGGAGCCAGCGCCTGGTTTAAAGTTGGGAAATATAGCAGTACATTCTTGGCAACGCCGCGGAGCGGAATTTCCGGGGTAACCGGGATGCTGTCGCGGCTGCCGGTGAATAATATCTGGGTGGGAATGTTCATTAAGTAATAGGACGCATTCAGCAAACGGATCATTCCTGTTTCATCGGCTTTTTTATTGCTGAGTATCCAGGAAATGTCTTGCGTGGCGCCTGTTTCATCAGGGAACACCAGCGTGAAATTGCTTTTGATATATTGTTCCAGGAGATAGATGCGTTGGGCCGGCGCCATCGGGCGGGCCAGGAAGGTGAGACGTTGCAGTTCCCTTTCCAGCTTTTTGAACTCCTGTGGCGATACGGCAACATAAGGGATATAGTTCTCTTCCCCGTATTGCTGCCAGGTAGCTTTAAGCGTGTCTTTTTTCTCGATGGCCTGTACTACGGCATAGTCGACCCGCTTAAGGTTTGGCAGCGTATAAAACAGGTCGCTGCTGATAAACGCAGGTACTTTATTCAATGAAATGCTGTGAAATTGCAGTTCGCCGGAAGTGCTGTCTTTAATCGCCGGTACACCCGGGGTTGTCTGTATCCTGAACGTATAATTCTTTGGTCCTGTAAGCCGGAAATCGACATGCTCCGCTTCCAGTCCTGTTTGCAGGAATTCCGAACCGGAGGTATTGTACAGGTACCTGACTACTATTTCATATTCTACCATTGTACCAACAGGAAGGCTGAGATCCTGGATAACAACCGCTCTCCTGTTACCCGGCAACCTCACTGTTCTTACCTTGCTTTCCAGGTTCGTTATTTCGCCCTGCTGGTTTATAGCCCTGACGCGCATGCTTCTGAGTTCATCGTTTGGTTCGAAGTTCAGAACAAGTTGATGAAGGCTGTCGGCTCCTGCCTGAGAATTGATCCTGATGGCTTTATAAGCGATCTTGTATTGATAGCATCCTTCAGCTTTATCCTGTGCCGAAACATTGAAATCCGCGACCAGTTTATTGTCTACTACCGTATAGGGAGCGTCGGAAGTGAGGCGGGGCGATTCGGGTTGGGTTTTCCAGGTATCCGGAAAATAGTTATTGATCTGGGCTGTTGTGATATTAGCAATACAAATGCCTACAGTAAGAAAGATGATCCATTTTCTCATAATGAGCTAAGATACGTATTGTCTAAGATACAGAGACACCCAAATTTTGGATGGCATCCGATTCAAGGATATGCGCTCCTGCATCGGCCCGGCGGGCCGCAACCAGCATAGCATTGGCTACTGTTGCCGCTTTGATCCCCCTGTATTTTTTCCATCTGCCCTGCAAGAGAAAATAGAAGAGCTGAATGATATATTTTCCAAGCCATTCTCCAAACCTGAATTCCTGTCTTTTTCCTATCAGTACAGATGGCCTGAAGATATAGATGCTGGGGAAGCCGACCTTTAATACAGCCTGTTCCATCTGGCCTTTGGTACGCAGGTAAAAATTGCGGGAGCGTGCATTAGCGCCGATGGCCGAAATAACCAGGTATTGCTTCACGCCCAGCGAGTGCGCGATTTCCGCACACCGGACCGGGATGCCGTAATCTACCTGCTTAAACCTTTCTTTGGTACGGGCTTTTTTTATGGTGGTGCCAATGCAGCAGAACAGCACGTCGCCCTGCAAATGAGGCGTTAAAGAAGCGGGATCGTTAAAGTTTACGATCACGCTTTCCAGCTTAGGCCGGGAATGCGCCCAGGGCTGGCGAACCAGGACCCTCACCTTATCATATTCCGGGTCTTGTAACAGCGCCGCTACAAGGTAAGTACCGGTCAATCCTGTTGCGCCTAAGACTATTGCTGTTTTACTCATAAACGGGTTTCATTTGGTGACGAACAAACCATAAATCTCATTATTGCCGTATTTCAAATGAGAATTGCGGCTATCTTTGCTGACCATAAATTTAAGTTATTATGCAGGTATCAGAAAATGTTCCACTCAGATCGTATAATACATTTGGCATTTCTGCAAAGGCCCGGTATTTCTCCACTTTCTCATCAGCCGATGAATTGCAGGAGCTTACCCACAGGCAAAAGGAAGATAATTTGCCCCAACTGATCCTGGGTGGAGGCAGCAATATTCTGTTTACCCGTAATTTCGACGGTTATGTACTGAAAAACCAGGTGATGGGCATTGAAAAGGTGGGGGAAGATGATGATTATGTTTATGTGAAAGCAGGGGCCGGTGAGAACTGGCATGGCTTTGTGAAATACTGCCTCGACGCGGACCTGGCGGGGGTAGAGAACTTATCATTGATCCCCGGGAATGTCGGAGCCAGCCCGATGCAGAATATCGGGGCCTATGGCGCAGAGATCAAGGATGTGTTTCACGAACTGGAAGCCTTTCACCTGCGCGACCAGCATATCGTTAAATTCACCAATGCCCAGTGTGAATTTGGCTACCGGGAGAGCGTCTTCAAAAAACAATTCAAAGGGCAGTTTGCTATCCTGAATGTCACTTATCGTCTTAACAAAACTCCCCGTTTCAATACCAGTTACGGCGCGATCTACGATGAGCTGGAAAAAATGAAGATAGAAAAGTTGACTATCCAGGCGATCAGCCAGGCGGTGATCAATATCCGCACCAGCAAATTGCCTGATCCGGCGCAGATCGGCAATGCCGGTAGTTTCTTCAAAAATCCCACCATCCCGAGGGCGCAGTTCCAGCAACTGGAAGCTGAATATCCAAAGATCGTAGCTTATCCCACAGACTCAGACCATGTTAAACTGGCTGCCGGCTGGCTGATAGAGCAATGCGGCTGGAAAGGGTACAGGCTGGGCGATGCAGGCGTTCATATCCGCCAGGCCCTGGTGCTGGTGAATTATGGCAATGCCAGCGGGAAAGATGTTTATGATCTCTCCCAGCAAATATTGGAAAGCGTACAGGAAAAATTCGGCGTACTCCTGGAACGGGAAGTGAATATCATTTAAGCATTATTCCTGATATGGCTGATGATCTTGCCGGCATGATCCCTTGAGTTCTCAATAAACCAAACATGAGTGTTCATGCCCCCGCATACCACTCCTGCCAGGTAAATATGCGGCATATTGGTTTCCATGGTAGCCGGATCGTATACGGGTATTTTCAGCGCATCGTCAGACAAGGCTATACCTGCGTTTTCCAGTAAAGAAAAGTTAGGCTGGTAGCCGGTCATTGCAATAACAAAGTCGTTGGGTATGGTAATGCTGCCGTCCGGCGTATTGACAGTTACCGACGCTTCCTCTATCATGGTAACGTGCGACTCGAAGTACGCTTTGATAGAGCCTTCTTTGATCCTGTTCTCTATATCAGGTTTCACCCAGTATTTCACCCGTTTTCCTATCTCTTTTTCCCTGACCACCATGGTTACCCTGGCGCCTTTGCGATAGGTTTCCAATGCAGCGTCTACCGCGCTGTTCGCAGCGCCTATCACTACAACGTCCTGGTCTGCATAAAAGTGCGGGTCTTTGTAGTAGTGCGTTACTTTCGGAAGGTCTTCTCCCGGTACGTTCAACAGGTTGGGGATATCATAGAAACCGGTGGCTATAACGACATGCCTGGCATGGTACGACTGTTTGCTGGTATGCACAATATATTCGCCGGCGTTAGGCAGGATCTGCTTTACTTCTTCAAACAGTTTGATGTTGATATGGTTGCTGCCCGCCACACGCCTGTAGTATTCGAGGGCTTCGGGCCGGGTAGGTTTCGGGTTGATGGAAACAAAAGGGATATTACCTATTTCCAGCCTTTCGGAGGTGGAAAAGAAGGTCATGTATAACGGGTAATTAAAAAGGGAATTTACAATACAACCTTTCTCAATAACTACATAACTGAGCCCTGCTCTCTTTGCTTCCAGGGCACAGGCGATTCCTATTGGTCCTCCGCCTACTATCAAAACATCAAATGCTGCGTTCATTCCTACTCTGATTTAATTATAAAGCCTCCAGGTGATCTAAAAGGCGAAACATGATCTTATTATTAACTGGCAAAAGGTCAAAATGTTGCCTGATAGTGGGTGCCTGTTGCACAAACGGGCCGCCGGCTTCCAGCACTTCCGCGTTATGGCCGACGATGTCTTCAATACTTTCCGGCGTCATTTCCAGGTGAAACTGCAGGCCAATGACCCTGTCGCCTTTGATAAAGGCCTGGTGAGGACCGGCGGCGGAAGCGGCAAACCTGGTTGCGCCCTGCGGAATATCAAACATATCCCCATGAAAATGAAAAGTAGGGAAATGTTGAGGGAATACTTTGTCCAATGCTGCAGCCTGGCCCTGGAAGCTGACATCCAGCGGGTACCAGCCTATTTCTTTCTGGTTCTGCGGGTAAACGTCGGCGCCTAAGGCGGAAGCGATCAGTTGCGCGCCCAGGCAGATGCCCAGCACCTTGATGTTTTTCTTAATCGCTTCTTCTATCAGTTGAAGTTCTGTTTTGATCCAGGGAAATTGTTCGATCTCGTAAACGCCCATGGTTCCGCCCATAATAATGAGCATGTCTATATTCTCAGGCAATTGGGATGCCGGTTGTTCGTACCAGCGGGTAAAGGAAAGTTGATGCCCTTTACGGCTTATCCAGTCGGCAATACTACCCAAACCTTCAAAAGGAACGTGCTGAAAGTAATGAATATGCATACAACGAAGATACGATGGCTATTTTACTTCTGCCCGTACAATTCGGAAATATTCATAACCTTTCATCCGCTTGCTTTTCTCGCCATAGTAAAGAGCGCGGTAATCGGTAGCCCCTCCGTCGTATCGCAGCTTCATATTCCGTTGGGCAAGAAATCCGGGCAGTTCATGGGTATGCAGTCCGAAATCCCATTGCTCGCCGGTTTTCTTCAGCAGTTTATTGATCTTGAAGAAACCGGTATAATGCCCGGGATTTACCAGCACGTCTTTATCCACATACGAAAAAATAACCTGTGTGCCTGGCGGAAAATCTTTCAGGTATTCGAAGATGGTTTCCGCCGCATTCAGTTCCCGGGTTGTCGTTAATGCTTCCCAAATGAATAAGGTTTTATAATGCCTGGGGAGTAAAGGAGATGGTATAACTTTGGCCAGTTGCTGTGTCTTTATATCAAGTTCTATATAATCTACGGGAAGCGACCTGGAACCGGGAGGCGGTTTCATGATCTTTCTCTTGCGCTGTTGCAGATCCTTATGATCGATCTCTACGAAGTTCACCTGCCGGCTTGTTTTCAGCCTGTGAGCCCTGGTATCGTACCTGGCGTTCAGGATGATGATCTGGTTGATGCCCTCGTGTTGTACTGCTTCAATTACCATATCGTCTATCAGGCGGGTACGGGCAACGCCGGCAGTATAGGTGCCCGGCCAGCGGGCGTTGATATAGGCTATAAAACAGTTCCTTACAGGGCCGAAACGGGATAGCGAAACAAGCAGTCTATGAAACTTAGGTAAGAATTTTATAGCATAAGGATCATAGAGCAGTCTTTTATTTACAGGCCTGGTGCTTTCAAGAGCGCGGAAGGTTGCCATATAGACACCGGTGTTGCGCGCAGGTGAGCGATTCATTTTAACGTATATTCCTTGAGGTTATATAATTTGATCCTGGTTATAATGAGAATGCGATTATTAGAATGATCAAATATATGTAAAAAGGAGAACGTTAAAACGGGGATTTTCCCGGTACGGGAAGTTAGTCGACCGTCAGTATAAACTTATTAAATTTTGTTGCAAAGTCGTCTCTCAGGGTCTGGTCGATTCCCGGCAGGTAGTTTATGGTAAACCCGCGTTGCAGGCGGCGGGCAGTGCTGCCATCGAGCGTCAGGGGGCGGGAGTGCAATACTCCTATCAGTTGCTGCCCCTGGAAGATAAGCGCCAGCCTGTAGAGGGGGCTGGGATCGTCTATCCCGCTTTCGTAATTAAAATACATTTTGTAGGGTTTGAGCACCTTTTCTTCTTCGAGCTGGAAGTTATGGATAAATGGCTCCATATCCTGTATGCTTCTGCCTTTATGTTGATTCAGGAAAGTAGTAAGAGCAGTTTCGATGATGCTGCCGCTCCTGACGCTTTTCTTGTCTACATAACCTTCAATGGTAGCCCACATTTTTTCGCCGTTGGTAGCAACAGGAAGCCGGATATCTTTTTCCAGCGTGCCCGCAGGGCGACCGTTAACTTCCAGTTTGCGTCCTTTACGGAACAGCGGTTTTCTGTATTCTTCAGGTGTGATATCAAAATCAATGTTTACAGGGTACCAGTCCTTTTGTAATTTGGCGGCGCGTACAGGTACATAATCCAGCAGTGTTACAATTGGCTGGCCGTTAGGCTGATCGCGCAGTATCGCTTTTCCGTTCACCCGTTCGCCGATAATGGGCGAAGCAGCTTTTTTTTTAGGAGCGGCAGGGATAGCGGCTTTGGTAGCTAATCGGTTATTGGTGTTGCCTTCGTTTCCGTATTTCTCTGTATTGTATTTCAGATCGCAGGCCGATAATGCAAATAAAAGAATGACAATTGAATAGCGCTTCATGTTCAAATTTCGTGACTCTGCGGTTATAGCCTCAAATATCAAGCCTAGAATTCTGAAAACAGCACCTGGTCACCGATTTGCAGGCGATGGACCTGTTGCATGCTGGAGAAAGGATCGAGCGGCGACCAGGAATGAAGCGTGTATAGTTGCACGTTCTTCCCTGCAATATCTTTTTCCAGTTGCTGTAAAGAGAGGCCGGTATTGGTTTTGGAAGAAATGTAAAAGATGTGGGGATTGTTTTTCAGGTGAATGATCCAGCCGGGAGACCCGGTTTTAATTGATGTTACCAATCCCGTTACCGGAATGCAGTTTTGTTTATTGGCTTTCCTGGAAGAAGGGATACCTGAAATGAGCAGTACCAGTATACAACAGGCAACTATTAACAAGGCCGTGGAAGCACGTTTGCCGGCATTTTTGTTTTTCATTTGTTGGCGTAGCTAGGTTAGGTGTGTTGAATTTAGGAAAAAAAATTCGTTAAGAATTAAACGTGATATTTATAGTAACCTTACTTTTGAATCATGTTTGTTAATACCCTTATAATCCATGTCTCTAAACGCCATAACCCATCTTATTATTGCAGGCCGGCAATTTTCCCAGTTAAGATCTTTAAAGCTGGAACAGGCCATGTCAGCACACCATTCGTTCAGCATTGAAATGCGTAATGAATGGCTGATAGCTGCGGGAGAAGATATGTTCAGCAGCGCCCTTGATTATCTTGGGAAAGAAATATCTGTTATCATCCGTATGCCGGAAAATCAGCAAGGCAAAGAACAACTGGTTTTCAAAGGCCTGATCACCGGCGTGCAAACCGGCAAGGCAGGCGATGGTACGGAAGGATACACCTGTTTGAAAGGAGGAAGCCCGACGTTGTTAACGGAAAAACTTCCCGACATGAAATCGTACGCCCACCAGCACCTTTCGGATATTGTGAGAGAGCATACGCAGGTTTGCAAGTCGTGGTTAAACCAGGTACAGATTACACCGGCGAATGACAGGCAGCTGAAATATTCGGTACAGTACAGGGAGAGCAGCTTCAGGTACCTGCAACGGCTTGCCGCCGAAAACGGGGAGTGGTTCTTTTACAACGGAACCGACCTTGTTTTTGGCCGGTATACGCCGGCGAACAGGCCGCTCACTCACCAGGTGAACCTGCTGGACTTTGAAATGAATGCCGTAGTAAGCGCTGCAAAAGGCATGTACAAGCAGTATGAATACAGGCAGGATAAACTGCATACGGTAGCGTGGCCTGAAAGGAACAACCATGCTTATTTAACCGGAGCTGTTGCACAGATCAGTGAACAATTATATCCTGCATCGTCGGTTTGCAAAGCCCTTAGCGGGCTGACAAGCAAGGCGGATGTTACTTTGCCGGTAACAGGAAAGCATTACAGGCAATCAATTATAGCCAACAGCGTTGTATTGAAAGGTAAAAGCAGTGATCCGGCTATCCGGTTGGGCGATGAGATCACGATCAGCGAGTTAAAAGGGAAAAGATATGGCGATTTCCTGGTAGTAGCGTTGGAACATCATTATACCGGCAATGGTACGTATTACAACCTTTTCAGTGCCATCCCTGCGGCATCCGCATACCCCGGAACCGCGCTGGCGCAGCCTCCCCGCTGCGAGGCACAGCGTGCGGTGGTTGTGGAGAATGACGATCCCAGGGGATTAGGTAGGGTAAAAGTGCGGTTCGACTGGCAGGAAAAAGATACTACACCCTGGATCAGGGTTTTAACCCCTTACGCAGGCGGGGAAAGAGGAATTTATTTTGTCCCCGAAATCAACGACGAAGTATGGATAGCATTTGAAGGAGATCATCCTGAACTGCCTTATGTAGCCGGTGCAATGTATAATGCGGGAACGGTTCCGGAATGGGCCGAACAGGAAAACAACCGGAAAGCGATTAAGACCAGGAGCGGTCACACCATCCAGCTGGACGATACAGCCGGAAAAGAGCAAATATCGATCACCGATAAAAGCGGGGGCAAGATCACGCTGGATAGCTGGGACAAAAGCATTTCCATTAAAGCTCCTGAAAGCCTCTACCTGGAAGCCAAACAATTGTTTATTAACACCCAGGAAAATATAACCCTGTGTGCAGGAGAAAACTTTACCTGTTATGCGGGGAACGACCTTCAACTTCAGGCCACGGCAGCCTGCCAGATAAGCGCTCATGATGCCGCAACTTTCATCAACAGTAAACAGGTTATCAATGCGCAGTCGGTGGATATCAGCGCCGGTAAAGTGAAAATTGAAAGCACCAAAGAGGATGTAGAGTTGATATCTGCCGGGCAGATCGATATACAAAGCTCAGAAAAAATAAGAATGTTCTAACTGTATTTCATTATCATTAAAAAGATAACAAGATGATAGATGATAAGGATAGTTGTGCCCAGGACACAAAGGAAGAACAACCTATGCTTGGTTTCCTTGTAAGTGAAGGTGCAGGCTGTACCTGTACATTTGCAGTAGATCCGGGACCTAAAAAGTTAAAGGTTATCAGTCAGCGGAAATACTTATTAAGTCATGCCAACGGGCATTTGCTGGCAACTACAAACGATAACAACATCAGTGCATTAAACTTCGGCAATTGTAAAATGCCGGATCCAAGTCACCCGGTTCCTTGTACAGCTAATCTCCGTTGGGCTAATTATTATACCGAGATCAAATTACCAGGTAATGCTTACCCGCTTACCGAAAACAGTGTGGCTACCTGCACTGCAAAAGGTGGAATTGTAAGAATCGTGAAACACGGTCAGGATGCCGCTACACCTGCGCCCCTGGCAGAAGATATGACTACGGAAACAGGAACAGCTGCGGATGGGGAAAACGACGCGGATAACACCGTGAATGAAAGCGACGAACCAGACGATGAGCAGGGCGCTGCAGGGAAGCCGGTTACTGAATCAAAGCCTATACGCGGAGGGAAAAAGAGATTCCAGGTGCTGGATGATACTGTTCAGCAAAAAGTAAGGCCGGGAGAGCTGATCACTTTTACTGTTACACCCGGGCCTGCAACAGGAGAACTGGAATTTTGGCAAGTGATGGGAGAGGGCGACATCATCAGTACAACCGGTAACTCTATCACGCTCCAAGCCGGCGCTCCGGGCAGCAGTTGTGGAGTGGTGGCTCATTGCGAAAAGAAACAGTTATACTCTGCAATGGTGCAATCAAACCCTAACAGGCTTAAAGCTGTGGATATTGAAAGAACAGTGCTGGTTAATGACCTGTTGGTACTGGACCTGGACGAATACTTTGAACTGCCGCCCAGGGGTTTGGAACGGCAACAGGTAAAATGGTATTGCAGTACCGACAGCAGTTTTGAGAACTATTATGGCAGTACCCTCCGTTATTCGTTCAGTAAGGAAGGGGTGTATAGGTTAGAACCCTACCTGGATTGTTTCGGAAAAGAGCTGACAATAACGGTAACGGTTAAACGTCCGAAGCTGCTCTTTGCGAGCTGGCGCGATGGGTTGGGATATGTGAAATTCGTCACAGGCTGGAAGGAAAGAAATCATTTGAGCCTCGTGTTCAGGGATGCAGCCAACCAGGAAGTCCTGGTTTCATTCGGCGCACAGGACAAACAGTCTGGCAGGCAGGTGATGTTGCAAACAGGTATAAGAAAGAAAATAGTTGATGACAGGGTAAGTATTGTTTTCGTGGCAGAAAAAGATAAAGCAAAAGCTTTAAAGGAGGGAATGTATTTTTTCGCTACAGTGAAGTTTGCCAATCCGCATTATGCCTCCGCCCAGGACAGGCTGCTACAGCCAGCCAGGTTAATGCGGTTGAAATGTGATCCCGAGATCATCGCTGTAAGGTTCTTTAAAAATGATAAGCAGGTTTTTAAAGCGGTATACGGAGAAACGCTGGAAGGAAAGGTATGGACCAGGAACCTTGTATACAGGGATCTGGCAATTGAAATTTACAGGAAGGAAGCAAGGAAGGGAATCGACTGGTTGCGAAAGGATACTTTGGTTTTCAGCTGCACTGCCTATGTGAACAGCGACGGATTCGCCTGTTTCAAATTTAAGCTCGACAGTTCTTTCAAAGATCAGTATAAAGAAAACTTCCACTCCTTTTACGTAAAAGTGAAGGATCAGCAAGGGGGGACAAATGCAATGATCATGGCTTTCCCGGAGCCGACAGAAAACAAAAAGAAAAATGGGAAAGCGGCGTCTGTGATACAGCAGCTTAAAATTAAAGGAAAGAAGGAAGTATGTGATGCCTGTAGTAAAGAGATCACGATAAGCGAGATCCTGGAAATTTGCAAGGATGTAAAGGGCCGGTCATTAATCCGGGAGATGAAACACATTAACGGGGCAATCGACTTCCTGAATAGCTTCAGGGAGAAAAGCGGGCTAACCAGGTGTATACGCAAAGCGCATTTCCTTGCCCAGGTAGCCGAAGAAACGAAGTTCTATAAGCTCGACGAACAGTTTAATTATTCAGCCGCCGGGCTCATAGAAACGTTTGCCAGGTTCCGGACGGCGGAAGGTCAACGGAAAGCGGACAAGTGGGGCAGAGGCCCTGGAAGTGATGTTCCCGTATCTCAATCTAACCAGGAGAACATTGCCAATTGGGTATATGCAGGTATTAATGGCAACAGTAAAGATGTAAGCGTAGGTGATGGATGGAGATACAGGGGGAAAGGATTCATACAGTTGACGGGAAAGGGAAATTACAAAGATGCTTCTGCCTATTTCAATAAGTATTTTGGAGGCGGGCAGAAAGATTGGGTGGCGGATCCCGACTCGCTTATTCAAGATCCTAAGGATGCTATGGCTACGGCCCTGGTTTTCTGGAAATCACGGCATTTGAGCGCCAGGGCAGATACAGGAATCACCGAAGCTTCGCTATCGTTCGTTACCAAGCCGTTGAACGATGCGCTCAAAAATTTCAATGAACGGGCATACTTTCTTGAGCGGGCAGTACAAACATTAAATGTTAATAATTGTATTCATTATATAGCGGGTAAAGATCAGAAAGGAAGTATTGTAGTAGTTAAAGGCCAAGGTCATCATTACATCAACGGATTTGTTGTATATGAAACCCTTGTTTGGCGCAATTTAACCCTGGAACGTTATCAACAGGAGCAACAGGATAATTCATTGCGTGATCCTGATTTTGTTACTTACCTGTCGAGGGATGCATGGGATACCAAATATTATGACAAGCAACAGAAGAAGCATATTACCGTAAAACATGATGACAGGCGTTATGGAAGTTATAACGAGGCGCCACCGGGAACCTACTATCTCTTTGCCGGAAGTTCAGGTCAGAAGTATAGCATGTACCTGGGAGATAGGCCGGGGAATGCGACGATTAACGGGCCGCATGGGGAGAGAGGAGGGATTGCGATACATCAGTATACGCCGGATAATTCACAAGGGTGTTTGACTACGGTTTCGGGCCGAGATGTTATTCCTGTGAAGGCGCTCAAAATGGAAATTCCAGATCTTATATTCCAGTCTCAGACAAGACTAGTTCGCATTATTTTAGAGGAAAGAAAAGTTGATGAATTAAAATGGGAGAGTAAAGAAAATGGAACGATTAAATGGTCGGGTGTAATATAGATCATAATGACTACTATAGGAATTGGAAATATCTTGATGCTAAAGAATTAGAATATGTTTTGCTGATCTTCAAATAAGAAACAGGAATAAATACTATCAGTATTATGGCTGAAGTAATTCCATATCAATATCATTGATTAGATGGCATACAAGCGACGTTTGAAATGCGGTAGGTGCCTAGCCGGAGAGTTATTGCTGTCGATCTGTAAACCTTACCCTGACTATTGTTTAAATAACATACTTACAATGAGATACCTATTTATAACTATTTTTTTGTTACCCCGTATGTTAACAGCGCAGCGACAACACGATACCAAAAGGCAAGTCTACCTGTCATCCTCTCAAGAGGCCGGCTTATTTCAGTATAGCAAGAGAATGATCGCGAATTGTAAAATTAATCCCTTGGATGAATTTGAATTTGCCAGGCGGATTTTAGATATTTATCAAATTGACATTGGCACTTATCCCGGTAACTATATTCCATTAGATGCCGATAACCAAGATGTCACAGTTGCGGTAAAGGATGCAAGGTATATCCATTTTGCTAACAGCAGTTCACCTACTGATATCGACGAGTTGGCGTTATGCAACTACAACAAATTGATTCTGCATAATGACAAATCAGCATTCGCTTATTTTAAAACTTCAATGCCTTACGTCATCACCGAATTAATCAAAGACTACGGCTACACCGGCAACAACGACTGGCTCGCATTCACATTCGACTACCTCGACGAAATCCGCGACAGCGAAGAATTTAACCGCTTCCTCTTCTCCGTTGACGACCAGCAAAAACTGGTGTTAAGAAAAAAGATGGTCGCTAAAATACTGGAAATACATCCCGACCTTCTCTACAACACATTCTCAATCGTGGAATTCATCCAACGTAGCCCTGAACAGTACAAAGAGCCCGACGAATCAATCGCCGTTATACTTGATGCAGGTTTGCAACATGATATTGTTGGCGTTTGCGAAATGGCTTTCGCCAATAAACCAGCACTCATAAAAAAACTGAAAAGCAAAAAGTATTACGGGTTGCCAACGCTGACAAACTACGTTGAACATTATTACAAGACACCGGCTGAACGAGCCAGGCAGGAACAGGAGAACAGTGATTATTACCTCCTGGAGGTAAGCAGGAATACAAAAGATAAAAGTATTGCCAAACATGGCGTTATTCACGATAAAGACGGTTTTACCAACCTGCGTCAAAATTCTAACAGCCATTCCGCCCGGGTACTGGCTAAGATCAGGGAAAATGAGCCCTTCCTCTATTGGCCCCTGGAAGGCGACTGGTGGGTAGTAGAATTGCAAAACGGGCTAAGAGGATTTGTGCATGCCAGCAGGATTAAAGAAGTTAAATAACCGGGAAAAGAGAAAGACAACTGGCGTAGAGAACAACCCGGGTTATATCCAGGCTTCTTAGCCTCCTCAGTGTAACTCACACTAAAGTGACCAGAACAAACTAAAACCTGGCACAAACCGCAATAAAACAAAAGAGGCGATTACATCGCCTCTTTCACATATAGTACATATAGTAGTATCGAACTTATCAAAACAAATAAATAAAGCGCCTACGCTTAATTCTTCTTATAGTCCTGGTCCGGATCTTCCCAATCTTCATCATTCCATTCCTCATCTTCCCAATCTTCATCCTCTTCTTCATCGATCAGCAAACTCTCGTCAGAGCCGGGCTCTACACCGTTAGCTCTCCAATGTGCTACAATCTCATCTACCTTAGCCTTAACAACAGCAAAATCAGTGATCGGTTTGTCTTCAAATATAACAGTAGTGTCAGGCAGGTTCTTAAAAGCCAGGAAACATTCCTCTAATAATGAAATATTAACAGGCGAGTTACGTAGCGCGCTGTAAGACAGGCGAACCGCATCAAACGGACCGCTGCCCAGGAAAACCTCTTCCCCATTCAGCATAGGAAATAACCAGATCAGCACATCGTCGCCGGTTTCTTCACTATTTAAAATTCCAAAAAAATCATCCAGTTGCTCGAATCCAAGCGGAGCTAACTGGGCAAAAGACTTACTCTTAGGAGGAAATTTAGGATGCTCGTCCCCTGTGATCAGGAACAGATCGCCAAACCTGGGTTTTTCTTTTGCCTTAAATTTAAAGTCAATGAGGATGTCGTTTTCCATTGAAGGCTATGATAATTTTGCTATTGTAATTTAATCTTTTTATTCAAAGGAAGGGAAAAAGTTCTTCGCTATAATTTTCAGGATATGGCAAATAGATGAAAAAAGGACTGGCCATTATGGCCAGTCCCAAAGCTATTACATAAAATGATAACGTACAAATGCTTCCATGGCTGCATACTTCTGCAAGCCTAATTTGTCATACAGGTCGGCAGTATTAGCGTTCCTGTCTTCGGCTCTTTGCCAGAACTCACGCAGGTCGGTACCCTGGAACGGCACCACATCCTTCTGGCTCTGGTGAATGAAGATACCCAGGCGTTTTTGCAATACCTGGTCAGGGCTCATCGGAACAGCCATTTCAATTTCATGGATCTCCCATTCCTGCCATGCGCCTTTATACAACCATACCCAGCAATCCTTAGCCCAATCATCATGTTTCACGATTTCCAGAGCTGCAAAAATGATATCCAAACAAACCTTGTGCGTACCGTGCGGATCGGCCAGGTCGCCGGCGCAATAGATCTGGTGCGGTTTCACTTTGCGGAGAAGATCAACAGTGAGCTGAACATCTTCAGGCCCCATTGGTTTTTTCTCAACCAGCCCTGTTTCATAGAAAGGCAGGTTCATAAAATGCGCGTTTTCTTCAGGGATGCCTACGTAACGGCAAGTGGCCTTCGCTTCGCAACGACGTATCAGCCCTTTAATAGCACGGATCTCAGGCGTATCTTTCTGGCTTGGTTTCTTAGTACGGATAAACGCTTTTGCTTCATCCAGGATCTGTGAGCTCTTGCTCTTATCAATGTCGAACATGCCTTCGAAACCTACGGCGAAGTCGATAAATCTTAATACAAATTCATCTGTTACGGCAATGTTGCCTGAAGTCTGGTAAGCAACATGCACATCATGCCCCTGTTCATGCAGGCGGATGAAAGTACCACCCATAGAGATGATATCGTCGTCCGGATGGGGGGAGAAGATCAACGCACGTTTTTTAGCAGGTTCTGAACGCTCAGGATGTTTAGGTAACTGCGGACCAGGTTTACCTCCGGGCCAGCCGGTAATGGTATCCCTGATGGCGTTGAATTCTTCAATATTCAGTTCATAAGCCGAACCATACTGCACGATCAGATCATTCAGACCATTTTCGTTATAGTCCTTATCTGTCAGCATGAGGATTGGCTTATTCAGTTTTAATGCAAGGCCGGTTACAGCTTTGCGGATAAGACCCGGGGTCCATTCGCAATCTCCCGTTAACCATGGTTCTTTGAAACGGGTCAATTCTGTTGCTGCCTGCTCATCGATAACGAACTTGCAGTTAGGATGCTGCTGCAGCAATGATGCAGGCACCTGGTCGCTGCTATGCCCTTCTACTGAACGGCAAACAATCTTCGCTTTGTGCGTGCCCCAAGCCATCAGCAAAATGCGTTTGGCTTTGAAGATGCTGCCCAGACCCATGGTGATCGCTAAGCGCGGTACCTGGCTCATGTTAGGGAACTCGTAAGCATTCGCCAAACGAGTGCTGTTATCAAGCGTTACAAGACGGGTATGAGAGTTGATATTGGAGCCAGGTTCATTGAACCCGATATGCCCGTTATTCCCGATACCTAATACCTGCAAATCAATACCTCCCAGCTCTTCAATCCGTTTGTCGTATGATTCGCAATACTTTTTAATCTGATCTTTAGGAATAGTACCATCTGGAATGTGATACTGGCCTTCCGGAATATCGATATGATTGAACAGGTGTTCTTTCATAAAGCGATTATAGCTTTGCAATGCATCCGGTTCAATCGGGTAGTACTCATCCAGGTTGAATGTGAATACATTTTTAAAGCTTAATCCTTCTTCTTTGTGCATACGCACAAGTTCAGCATACATGTACTTAGGAGTAGAGCCTGTTGCCAAACCTAAAACACAATGTTGGCCTGCTGCTTGTTTCTCACGAATTAATGTGGCAATTTCCTGTGCTACTGCTTTGGAACCTTCCTTGGCAGAAGGGTGTATTTCCACAGCAATTTGTTCAAAGCTGTCAATCAGTTCGATTTCCTGATGATTAATCGTCATTGTAAACGTTTTTTGATTAGATGCGGTTTAAAAAACGAGCCGGAAAATTAAAGAAATTTACTGCTAAAGCCTATTAATATTTAGCAAAATTTAACCAATAATTCTTTAGCTTAAGTAAACCATTTAATATTTTATTCCGTTAATATGTTTATGTTGCAGCCATTGAGGCTGTATTAAAATTTTTTGGTGTAGGAGTCATTCATATAACCGTTCACAGCACCTGTGCTGGAGCGGTTTTTTATTGTACCTCCAACTCATCTACCATCAGCCAGGCCTGATCACCGGCGCCTTCCGCGCCTGCAGGGATCTTCCCGAACCGTTGTACTGTCACTTTTACAAAGCGGGCATTAACCGTAGCAAATACGCTTCTTACATTGTTAATTCCCTGTTGTGAAAAGGTGGTTTGCTGGAAGATGGTTTTATAATTCTTTCCATCTTCAGACACTGAAAAGCTTACCTGCTTAGGCGGATAGATCCAATCATTCTTATTCACCAATACCCCGATCCCGATACTGCTGATTGGCTGAACGCTGTCCAGGTCTACCACTGCTTCAAAATCGCTGTTCTTATATCCAAACCATTCGTTGTCGTTATACGATTCGCTTCCCCTGATGCCATTTACCAACACTTCCGCGGAAGGCCGGTAAGCCTGGTCGGCTTCCGCTCCAAGCTTAACCTGCCTGCCTAACGCTTTGCTATAAACGAACCGTTGGTTATACTCATTACCAAAAGGCTTGTTATCCTGGAATACCTGCGCCCTGATTGTCATCGTTTTTTCGATGGCAACAGGTTGCGTATAAGGAGTCGACTGTGGAGTAGGGGCGGTACTATCTGTTGTGAAAAAAATCTTTCCGCCGTTTAATTTGCTGTCTAAGGTCAGCGATTCTTTACCGTCTTTAACCGTGATCTTACCTGTTACTTCAAAAACGTGCTTGGCGTAGTTGACTTTCTTTTTGTCGAGCCTTGCCACATGTTCTTTCAGCCTGTTCACGAAATCATCATAGTTTTTACGGGATGCCGGCGTCCACAATACCTCTGCCAGTGCGGCAGCGCGGGGGTAAGCCATGTATTCCAGGTAATCGCTGTTCGCAATATATTCTGTCCACAAATTGGCTTGTGCTCCTTTGATGTATTTGCCTTCTTCCTGGGTCAACGCCGCTGGAACAGGCTCGTATTCATAAACTTTCTTCACCGGCAGGTAACCGCCAATAGCCAGCGGTTCATTCGCGCTCCTGGATTGATAATGATCGAAATAGCAATAATCGCCCGGCGTCATGATCACATCATGATGTTGTTTTGCAGCCGCTATGCCTCCTTCAATTCCTCTCCAGCTCATTACAGTAGCATTGGGCGCCAGCCCGCCTTCCAGTATCTCGTCCCAGCCAATGATCTGCCTGCCCTTGCTGTTCAGGTATTTCTCTATCCGCTGGATGAAATAGCTTTGCAGCGCATGTTCGTTTTTCAGGCCTTCCTGTTTCATGCGGGCCTGGCATTTAGGACATTTTTCCCATCTGACCTTCGGACATTCGTCTCCGCCGATGTGAATGTATTTGCTGGGGAACAATGTCATGACTTCATCCAATACATCTTGCAGGAAAAGGAATACGCTGTCGTTGCCTGCACAATACACATCGTCGTATACGCCCCACCGTGTGCCGGTTTCATAAGGCCCGCCCGTGCATCCCAGGTTGGGATACGCTGCCAGCGCGGCTAAAGAGTGACCTGGCATCTCTATTTCGGGAATCACGGTAACGAAATGATCCTGGGCATACTTCACCACTTCCCTCACTTCTTCCTGTGTATAATACCCGCCATATGGTTTTCCATCAAACTGATTGTCGGCATACCTGCCTTTCATAGTTTCCTTGCGCTTGGAAGCAATTTCCTGCAGGCGAGGGTATTTCCTGATCTCTATTCGCCAGCCCTGATCTTCTGTAAGATGCCAGTGGAAAGTGTTGAACTTATGCATCGCCATCAGGTCTATGTACTTCTTGATAAAGGCTACCGGGAAGAAATGACGGCCAACATCGAGGTGCAGGCCGCGGTAGGCGAAACGTGGACTGTCAGTAATTTCGCCGCCTGGTATATACATCGCCTTTGCTTTGGCAACAGGGATCAGCTGTATCAGCGTTTGTACGCCATAAAAGGTACCGCTGCTGGTATTTCCCTGGATGGTGATCTGGTGATTGCCTACTTTCAGCGTATAGCCTTCAGGTTGAGTGCTGTCGCTCCCTGAATGAAGGGTAATGGCATTGTCGCCGGCTTCTTTCTTTACTTCCAGTTCATATCCTGTCAGCTCTTTTATCCAGGTGTTCAGAAGACTGGCAGTGGTTATGTCGGCAGGTTCGCTGGCAACAATAACCGTATGTTTGTCGAGCAGGAATGAATCACTGTTTGCCTGGATATTTGCCGGGAGGGGAATAACGTTGAAATGTCCCTTCGGAATTTCTTCGTTGGTAGTGGCACAGGCGCAGCATAACCCTATTAAGATCATGCACAGGTAGCTGATTGATTTCATTATTTTATCGAATTGATTGTTTTCAGTCGGGTAAAAAATATCTTGTTATTTCACTAATTCCACTTCACAAATAACAGGACGGTGATCTGATGCTACTGTTTCTTCTATCACTTTTGCTTCCCCTGCATTCCACCTGGCTTTTGGAGCCAGAAATATATAGTCCAGCTTCACTTTAGGCGTATCAGAAGGGAAGGTTGGACCCACCTGGTGCGTAGCATCTGTGAATACCTGTTTCAGGATCTTTATTTCTTTTGAAGCAGGAGGAGCATTCAGGTCGCCGCAGAAAATAACGGGCGTTTGCGCTGTTTTAAAATAGTTGGCAAGCGTGTTGGCCTGCGCAATGCGGTCGTTCGATCTTTTTCCTGCATCAAAATGCGTAGTCACAAAATGGATGACGCTATCGCCGGGCAGCTGCACAGTTACAATGCCTGCTGCTCTTGGTTCGCTGTCTTTACCTGAAGGAAGCGGAAGCGTGATGTTGTTCTGAATAGGAAACCGGGAAAGTACCCCGGTTCCATAGCCGCCGCCATCAAAGTCTGTTGCTTTTACAAAGTAGGTATACATTCCTGTGATAGCTGCCAGTTCTTTCAGTTGATCAGCGCCTTTTGAACGGCCGGTTACACTGTCTACTTCCTGGAGGGCAACAAGGTCCGGGTTTGTTGCTAATATTACGTTGGCAATTCCTTTTAAATCCAATTCCTGCCTGGTATTTTCTCCATGGTGAATGTTATAGGTCAATACTTTGATCTTCTGGTTCTGGGCATTCAGACAAAAACCTGATAAAATCACAGCAGTGATGAGCAGCATTCTTTTCATAGTCGTAATATTTAGAAACAAGAGGTTTTATACCTGTTGATTATTTAAATGCTTCAGTAACCGGACGCCCTGTCCACACAGCTGGTGTTTTCAGCCCAAAGATCCATGCCAGCGTAGCTGCCGTATCATAGGTCATCACACTGTTCCTGATCTCGTGGTTCTTCGCAATTCCCGGGCCACGTATGATCCAGGGTATCTGCATTTCTTCCATTGTCTTGCCTCCATGACCTTTCTTAATTCCACCATGATCCGCTGTCAGGAGGACGATGGTGTTATCCCACATGCCTGCATCTTTCACCGCCTGGAGGATTTGGCCCAGGCGAAGATCATTTTTGTGCACCTGTTCATAATACGCAGGGGTATCATGACCAATATTGTGCCCTGTTCCGTCAGGTTCGTCGAAATGGATAAACAGGAGATCCGGATGTTTTGTTTTTATATAGTCAACAGCTGCTGCTGTGGCCAGGCTATCGTTATCGTGGCAGGCTACCGAATGGTTCACCGCCTCTTTGGGAAAAAGATATCCTATCCCGTCCCAGCTGTAGATCACGCCAATTTCTGCTGTAGGTTTTTGCTGTCGTAATATGGTGTAAATAGATGGGAACATATTGTATTGATCAAGTTCCCTGGATGGTAAGTCTGGTTTTTTGCTATCCCATTCGGTGTAGCCGTGTAATTCAGGGCCTGCACCCATCACCATGGAAGCCCAGTTCACTGCACTGGAAGAAGGAAGTACGCTGCGGGCCCGGAGTGTATATGCTCCGTCCTGCATCATTTGTTTCATGTTGGGGTTGTCTGCTTTTGCAAAACTGTAGGCCCCCAATCCGTCCATACCCACAAGGATCACATGCTTCACCCCTTTAGTCTGGGCCTGTGCGCAGTATGTGCCGAGCATAAGGCCTGCCGCCAAGATCAATTTTTTCATTTCGTTGTTCACTTTACGCGGTATCTCTGACCGCCAATAATTTGGTATAGATAGCTGCTAAGATAGTAATGTTTTTTCGCCAATTTCACGTATCAGGGCTACTTCTTTTTCACGGGTTTGGGATATCCCGTATTCCGGAACTCCGGGAATGCCGCCCATGCTCACATTCGGGTGCCGGTAAACCATTTTGCTGTCTTCATACGATTTAGCAGAAGTATGGTATTCTGTGATCCCGGTTTCTTTTATCAGTTGTGCAATATTGGATGATCTGACACCTGAACCGGCCATGACAGCGATCCGGTCGTTAGCGCTGTTAACCAGCTGACGAAGCGTGGAGGCGCCTTCCAATGCCGTATTCCTGCCGCCGGATGTCAGTATCCTTTCAAACCCTAACGAAATAATATCTTCCAGCGCTTCGAACGGGTTATCTGTCATGTCAAAAGCCCGGTGAAAAGTAACTTTCATGGGTGCAGCCAGTGTAACAAGCACTTTGCATCTTTCTTTATCCACTTTCCCGTCCGGTGTCAAAATGCCAATCACCACGCCATCGCAGCCCAGTTGTTTGCAAAGCTGAATGTCTTTGATCATGGTGTCAAACTCCAGGTCCGAATACAGGAAATCGCCTCCCCTGGGCCTGATAATAGGATAAAGTTTAATGGAGGTCTTTTCCCTCGCTAATGCAATGGTTCCATAAGAAGGGGTGGTACCGCCTTCCAGGAGGTTGTCGCATAGCTCGATCCTGTCGGCGCCTCCCTTTTGAGCGGCAATACAGGATGCTACTGAACCCGCGCATATTTCAAGAATAAAAGCCATAGCAAAGGGTTTGCTGAGAAATTAAAAATAATGTTTCCCGTCGATCAGCGTATCGCAGTTACCGGTAGTGCAAACGGCATAGTTAAAGCCGGGTTGCAGGCAGTAGGCGCCGTGTTCTCCTTTTTTATTGAGGGCAAGGAATCCTACCTGTATTTCTTTCGCTTTTGAAGGACTTCTTTTTACTATCCTTTCAACTGCTTCTTTACATGCTTTTTCAGGAGGGTAACCTTGTCTCATCAATTCTACAACGAGATGGCTGCCCACGATCTTGATCACTTCTTCTCCAACACCGGTGCTGGTTGCGCCGCCTACTTCATTATCCACATACAGGCCGGCGCCGATAATAGGGGAGTCGCCCAGCCTTCCTCTCAGTTTAAAAGCCATGCCGCTGGTAGTGCAGGCGCCAGAGAGGTTTCCCTGCGCATCCATTGCCAGCATGCCGATGGTATCGTGGTTATAAACATTTCCCGGCAGTTGCAGCGGGCTGAATGCAGCAGCGCCGTTATCTTTTCCGTAGGAAGAATTTTCAATGTTGATGATCGGTTTGTATTCCGATTTTTTCAGCCATTCTTTCCAGGCTTTTTCAGCTTCAGGAGTGAGCAGGTTTTCTTTTTTGAAACCGTTGGCCAGGGCAAATTGCAATGCTCCTTCTCCCACCAGCATTACATGCGGTGTTTTTTCCATAACCAGCCGGGCAACAGAAATGGCGTGTGTAATGTGTTCCAGTGCGCCAACAGACCCGCAGTTGCCATGTTCGTCCATGATGCAGGCGTCAAGGGTTACACGTCCGTCGCGGTCGGGGTAGCCGCCAAATCCGACGGTGTGGTTGTTGGGATCAGCTTCCGGAACTTTTACGCCTGCTTCTACTGCATCGAGGGCGCGTCCGCCATTTTTAAGCACTTCCCAGGCAGCTGCGTTGGCAGCCCTTCCGAAATCCCAGGTCGATACAACGATTGGTTGTCCCGGTTTGGCAGCTCCGCGTCTGGCAGCCGGAGCGGCGCTAACTCCTTCTAAAGAGAAAACAGCGGCACTGAGGGCCGCTGTTTTCAGGAATGATCTTCTATCTTTCATACAAAGCATTTAGTTGTTCACTTCAGGGCTGAAGTGCGGCATGCTATTCTTTCATCTCCCAGGCCAGTGCGCTGGCTCCCAAAATGGCGGCATCGCTTTCTTTCAGTTCTGAGAACAGCAATTTAACTTTATTCTGGAATATCGGGAGCAGATTCTTTTCCATATGCTCCCTTACCGGTTTCATGATCAGATCGCCTGCCTTTGTAAGACCGCCGAATAAGATGATCGCTTCAGGGCTGGAGAACATTACAAAGTTAGCCAGGGCGGCGCCCAGTATCTTACCTGTAAATTCATATACTTCTCTCGCCAGCGGATCGCCTTGCATGGCTGCTTCGTAGATCAGTTTGGAATTGATTTCTTCTTTTGAATGCTCGCGCATAGTGCTTGGAGTATCGGGGCGGGTAGCCAAAAATTCGAGCGCTGAAGCTGTAACACCAGTAGCAGAGGCGTAGGCTTCCAATGAGCCAAGTGCGCCGGTGCCCGGATGTGGTCTGCCGTCGGGGATCACGATGCAATGTCCTAACTCTCCTGCAAAACCGTCATGACCGTAGATCAACTGACCGTTTGCCACAATACCGCTGCCAACACCGGTTCCCAACGTAATAACAATGAAGTCTTTCATGCCCCTGGCTGCACCATAGATCAATTCTCCCAATGCTGCTGCATTGGCATCGTTGGTCAGCACAGTAGGCAAACCAAATTTTTGTTCCAGGAGGCTGGCTAAAGGAACGATCCCTTTCCAGCGCAGGTTAGGAGCATACTCGATGTTCCCGGTATAGTAGTTACCGTTAGGAGCGCCAACGCCAATACCTTTGATATGTTCCATTCCACCTGCCTGTTCAATCAGTCCTGACAGGTGTTCGTGTAATTCGTCCAGGAAGCCGTTTACATCTTCATGTTGATTTGTTAACATTCGACCATCGCATAAGATATTTCCTCTGCGATCTACAACGCCAAATTTTGTATTAGTCCCCCCAATATCAATGCCCACCACTAATTGCTGACTCATAATCAATTCCTTGAGATTTTAAAATGTTTTTAACTCTAAATGCGAAGAAGGCCAGGTAAGCAAAACAGATTACCGGGATGATGTAAGAGGCGTGGATACCAATGCTTGGAATGTCTGCTAACCCACCCTGAACAGGAGGTATTAAAGAGCCACCAAGGATCATCATAACCAGGAAGGCAGAGCCCTGACCAGTATATTTGCCAAGACCGGCAATTGATAACGCGAAAATACTAGGCCACATTACGGAACAGTAAAGGCCACCGCTGATAAATGCGAAGGTAGCCACAGGGCCGGTAGTGAATAACCCGATCAGTACAGAACCTACGCCCAGCAAACCGAAAACCATCAGGGTTTTGGCAGGTTTATCCTGGCCGGCGAAGAATCCAATGATCTGGATCACAATGCAGATAGCATAAGGATATAATTCAGAGATGTCGTTTCCTTTGATACTGTTGGCAGCTAAAACAACGCCATAGGCGATGAAAGGAACAACCACACACAATATATTACGGGTAGTTTTGGAAACATTGAATACGCTGATGGCTCCCGTCCAGCGACCGATCATCATACTGCCCCAGAACAGGGATACATACGGGTCGATCTGTGATTCAGGCAAACCATTGGCAGTCAGGAAACCAGGATGTTTCAGCAATGCGCCCAGGTTGCTGGCCATGGTCACTTCCACACCTACATAAATAAAGATAGCCAGCATACCGAAGATCAGCTGCGGATATCTCATTGCGCCCCAACCTTCGTTGTTGGTTGCAGACGCGCTCTTTGTATAAAGCAGGATACCAATGATACCAACGATACCAGCTATAAAGAATGGCAATTCAATTTTCATTACAAGTCCTGCGAGGATCAGCACAAACATCAGCGTGATACCCAGCAGCGACCTGGTAGCTTTAGGCGAAGATTCAAATACTTCTGAGTCATTGCTCTCAGGCATTTTGACAAAGGCAAAAATGGCAGCGGCAACCAGGAACAACACGATCAATAAAATGTAAAGGGTATTGATCTTACTGATATCAGTGCTTACTTCACCGCCTTTAATGTTGCCAAACAGCAGCATGCTTACAATGATAGGTCCGATGGTTGTACCGAAAGAGTTTACTCCACCCGCCAGGTTCAGACGGTGAGTACCTTTCGCCGGGTCGCCCAGCAGGATCGCAAACGGGTTGGCAGCTGTCTGTTGCAGGGAGAAACCCAGTGCAACAATGAACAACGCCATAAGGATCAGGGCAAAGTAACCGAAGGTAACGGTTTGCTGGAACTCAGTGCTCAAAGCTGCAGTTACTTTTTCTACATTCGCTTTGGTAAAGGTGGCAACATACTGATGATGCTCTTCGTCTTTGTTGAATCCACCCGCTACGGCAGATAATAATTGTTGATTTGAAATGTATTTCTCTGCCTGCTCATTATCGCTGATCAGCAAAGAGTAAGTGTCGTCTGCTTTTTCACGACGGATCTTAACCTGCCTGTCGGATGTCTGCAACTGCTGTTCTACCTGGAAACCGGAGATATCTTTCACGGTTTCGGAAATAGGAACAATTTTTTCTTTGTTGACACATGGAATCATGATGGCAGCTCCCAGTACAGAGATCAAGAGTCCATAGATAATGCCTTTCCTGTAACCAATCTTATTCAGGATATCTACTTTCCTGGCGGCAGAAGCTAAATACAGGATCAAAGAACCAATAAAGTAGGCGCTGTAAAAAGAAAAGTCGATTAACTGGGATTCCAGTTGTGTAAGGTTGAAATGTGATTTACAGAAAGGGATAAAGATACTGTTAGATGCAGCCAGAAACCCCCAGAAAAAGAAAACTAGAATGAGCACAAAGAACGAAGGATGTGTGCTCTGCGCATTTTGTTTTGCATGCTGAGTCATAAACGTGTTGTTACTGTGAAATTTTGCCGGTTTAAATGTATAATTATTTTTTTAAAATTTTTTAAAAAGTAAAATTATTCTTGCAATATACTATATAGATAAAACGTTTTAGCAAAAATATTTAAGAAATATACAAGAAATATAGGAGAAGTTTAGTTAAGTTAGTACCTATCAAATAATAATCTGACAACATTATGTCCAACCAAACAGTAACAATGAAAGCCCCTCCAAAGCAGGTAGGGTACGCACAATCTATGGCCATTATCGGCATGTTATTCTTTATTTTTGGCTTTGTTACCTGGTTGAACGGTACACTGATCCAATTCTTTGAGATCGTATGTGAACTGAACGTTTCCCAGGCGTTATTGGTAACAATGGCCTTCTACATGGCCTATGTAGTACTGTCTATTCCTTCTTCCTATATCCTTGACAAAACAGGATTTAAAAACGGGATGGCGCTGGGATTATTGATCATCGCTGTTGGTTCTTTAATTTTTATCCCTGCCGCCAACGCCCGCAGCTTCTCTATGTTCCTGACAGGACTGTTTGTTCAGGGCGCCGGCCTGGCTCTCCTGCAAACGGCTTCCAATCCTTACGCCAGTATCATCGGGCCTAAGGAAAGCGCGGCAAAACGTATCAGCATCCTCGGCATCTGCAACAAAACT
The DNA here is from genome assembly GCF_900107795.1 of Chitinophaga terrae (ex Kim and Jung 2007). Taxonomy (GTDB): domain Bacteria; phylum Bacteroidota; class Bacteroidia; order Chitinophagales; family Chitinophagaceae; genus Chitinophaga; species Chitinophaga terrae. The sequence continues at coordinate 42,147 of NZ_FNRL01000016.1, read as the reverse complement.
GCCGGCGCCCTGGCGCCGTTGATCCTCAGCACTATTGTGCTGAAAGATGCCAATGGCTTAAAAGAACAGATCGAAGCGGCAACAGACGCCGCCCAGAAAGCTACACTGCTGGATAACCTGGCTGGACGCGTGATCGGCCCTTACGTTGCTATCGCTGTCGTTTTAACTATCCTGGCCTTCTTATTAAAACGTTCTTCCCTGCCTGAAATTGATACCAACCAGGAAGACGAAACTACCGCAGCTGCTACGCTTGGTAAAACCAGCGTTTTGCAGTTCCCTCAACTGACACTGGGTGTACTCTGTATTTTCTTCTATGTTGGTGTTGAAGTAATGGCGGGAGATGTGATAGGCATATATGGTAAATCTTTAGGCCTGAGCGCCGACCAGACAAAATACTTTACTACTTTTACCCTGGTAGCTATGCTGGCTGGTTACATAGTGGGAGTAGCTACTATTCCCAAATATCTTTCCGGGAAGAAAAGCCTGCAGATCTCCGCACTGCTGGGAGTATTATTTACCGTTGCCGCTTATCTGACCACTGACTTCTCTGCTATCACATTCATTGCATTGCTGGGACTGGCCAACGCCCTTATGTGGCCGGCTATCTTCCCTATGGCTATCGACGGGTTGGGACGCTTTACCAAGATAGGTTCCGCCCTGCTGATCATGGGTATTGGCGGCGGCGCCATCATTCCGCAGGTTTACAGCGGGATGTTCAACCAACATGGATTAATGAGCTTTTTATATAGTCCGAATATTGATTTCCGCCATGCCTTCCTCTATTGCATGGTGCCCTGCTACCTGTATATTCTCCTGTATTCATTTATAGGAGATAAGCTAGGGAAGAAATAACCATTACCGGGTTCCAAAAGATTGTCTTTTTTTATACCAGATCAGCAGAAATGGAGTTCATCCGTTTTTGCTGATCTTTTTTATAGTACCCTGATCCCTTTTCCGGTCTATTTTATTAACAGGCAGGTTGATTTTTAAAAAATCCTTTTGAATCATCCTTTTTTTATATTTTTAGGTGTAAATTTTACGTTTAATAATTTTTGAATGATACAAAAAACCAGGGCGCTGTTTGTCCAGTTATTTAAAAAAGAGCCAACAATTGTGCTGTCTCCGGGCCGGATCAACCTGATAGGTGAACATACTGATTACAATGATGGTTTTGTGTTACCCGCTGCTATCGATAAGAAAATAGTATATGCGATTGCGCCGAATCATACCCGTACATGCACTGTACATGCAGTTTTTACCAATGAAACCCAATCATTTAGTTTAGACGATGTAAAGCCTACACCAGGATGGATCAATTACTTGATGGGCGTAGTTTACCAATTGCAGGAACGCGGGTTAAATGTAGAAGGCTTTGACTGCGTACTGGCTGGCGATATTCCCGTAGGCGCCGGTATGTCTTCCTCCGCCGCCGTAGAAGGCGGGTTGGTTGCTGCCCTCGATAACCTCTTCGGTTACCGGCTTAACAGGATGGAAATGGCCCTGATAGGCCAGAAAGCGGAACACACATTCCCGGGCGTAAAATGCGGGATAATGGACCAATTTGCCAACCTGCACGGAAAAAAAGACCAGGTTATGCGCCTCGATTGCCGCAGCCTCGAATTCGAATATTTTCCTTTCAACTTCCCCGACTATAAAATAGTATTATGCAATTCTATGGTGCATCACTCGCTTGCATCATCTGAATACAATGTTCGCCGCCAGCAATGTGAAGAAGGCGTAAAGGCCATCCAGGCCAGGTACCCTGCTGTAAAATCGCTCCGCGACGCCTCCATGCAGATGCTGGATGAAGTGAAAGAACAGGTACCAGCACTCGTATATAACCGTTGCGCTTACGTTATCTCCGAGATCCAGCGCGTACAGGATGCTACCGATCACCTGAAAGCAGGCAATCTCCAGGCATTCGGAGAACTGATGTATGCTACCCACGAAGGACTGAGCAAATTATATGAAGTAAGTTGCCCGGAACTGGATTACCTGGTATCCCTGGCCCGTACACGCCCTGAAGTAGCAGGCGCCCGCGTTATGGGAGGCGGTTTCGGCGGCTGTACCATCAACCTGGTAAAAGCAGACAAGGTAGATGAGTATGTAGCGTTCATCCAGGATAGTTATAAAGCACAATTCGGGAAAGTCCCCGAAGTATACGTCACCATCATCGAAGACGGCGTAAAAGTGCTGATCCCCAGCATCGCCTAGTTTCACGCAAAGGGTTTCGCGCAAAGAAGCAAAGGAGCAAAGAAGCAAAGGATTTTGTTTTAAGAAGAATAAGAAAGCAAAGGAGCGAAATTATGTTATAATAACACATAACATAATTTCGCTCTTTTGCTTCTTAAAATTCGCTTCGATCAAAAATTCTTTGCTTCTTTGCTCCTTTGCTTCTTTGCGTGAAACTCCTTTGCGTGCTAATATTGGTCGTCGAGCGCGAAGATAGGAGTGCGGTTCATCCAGCGTCCGCGGGTGAAGTCCGGGATGAATTGGACGTTACCGCCTTCTGCAACGGATTGTTCGCTCAGCGGAGTGATCGCGTACCAGGTAGCCATGTCGTATACATCAAGCGGGTATGGCGCTCCACGTTTTACGCATTCCAGGAAAGCGTTCAGCACGAACCAGTCCATACCTCCGTGACCTGCTCCCTTCGCATCTTTACTGAAACGTTTCCACAGCGGGTGATCATATTTCGCGAAGTAGCTGTTAGGATCATCGAAGCTGCCGGTTTGCTCCCATTCATCGTTCGGGCTCTTATGCTCTACGTAAATGCTTTTCTGATCATCCATCCACAGGCCATTGGTACCTTGAACGCGGAAGTTCAGGGAGTAAGGACGCGGAGAGTTGGTATCGTGCGACAACATAATTGTTTCGCCGTTGTTCGTTTTGATCAGGGTAGACACGATATCGCCTAATTTGAATTCAACCTTTGCGTTCGGATGATCAGGGCCTCCGTTATCTACGATGTATTTATGCAGACCGCGTGATTTGGTGGCCATGGAAGTCAGCGACACCAGGCGGTTACCGCGGTTGATATTGATATAGTTGTTGATCGGACCCAGGCCGTGAGACGGATAGAGGTCGCCGTTGCGGTGAACGGAGTGGTTGGTCCTCCATTTGGCTTCAGACAGCGCTTTCTCTCCAAATTCAACGCCGCCGCCATAATACTGCTTGCCATTGTTGAATTTTACCGGGCGAAGATCATGCTGGTAACCGCCCTGCAAGTGGATCAGTTCACCGAATAATCCCTGGCGCACCATGTTCAGTACTGCCATTACATCACGGCGGTAACACACGTTTTCCATACCAAATACAGGGATGCCTGTAGCTTCGCTGGTATTTACCAGCTCCCAGCACTCCTGGATATCAGAAGCGCCGCAAACTTCTACAGCCGGGGTTTTACCGGCTTTCATCGCTGCAATGGCCATGATGCTATGCCATTCCCATGGCGTTGCAATTACTACGGCGTCAATGTCGTCGCGTTTTAGAAGGTTGTGGAAATCTTCAGGTCCGTTAGTGTATTCAGCTACTTTTTTCTTGGTACCATAAGCCTTTTCGATCATGGCTTTTGCTTTAGGTACAGTGTAGGCAGTGTCGGGATCCGCGAACGCAATTACATCGGCGTCGTCGCGGTGTAAGAAGAAGTTCAGGTGTCCAAGACCGCGTGCTCCCACGCCAATCAGGCCAATTCTAACTTTAGGCATTTTTTCATTGGCAAATAATTTGGCAGACGAGCCGAGCATAGAAAGCCCTACGCCCGCTGCTACCGTGTTTTTCAGAAAGCTTCTGCGATGCAGTGGTTGTTTATTCATTGTTCAAAGTTTATCTGCGTATATAATGATACGTTCCGAAGGGACTAAATTTATAAAAATTGCTTTATCCAAACCAATGTGTTTCATAATATTCTTACATTTTTATGATAAACGGCTGCTTTTAAGGAAATTTCTTCCGGCCGGGATCATGACAATGATAATATTAAATTACAAAAGGGGAATATCAAGTCATAACGTTTGTATATCTGCCCTATCTTCGCTAAGATCCTTTATTTTATATTACAGTTCTACAACAATGAAAAAAAGCTTGTTATTGCTGGCCGGATTACTGGGCTGCGGTATCGCAAAAACCCAGGATATCCAACCCTATGGGGCATTACCTTCTGCTGCGCAGGTAGCATGGAATGACCTGGAGTACTACATGTTCATTCACTTCGGTCCGAATACCTTCACCAATAAGGAATGGGGGCACGGAGATGAAGATCCCAAAGTATTCAATCCGAAACATCTTGATGCACGGCAATGGGCCCGCACAGCGAAACTGGCGGGAATGAAAGGCATCGTGATCACCGCCAAACATCATGATGGTTTCTGCCTCTGGCCAAGCAAATACAGCACGCATACCGTCAGGGAAAGCGCCTGGAAAGACGGCAAAGGAGATGTATTGGCCGAATTGTCTGCCGCCTGCAAGGAGTACGGCCTGAAGTTCGGCGTGTATCTTTCGCCCTGGGACCGCAACCATCCTGCCTATGGCACCGCGGAGTACAACCAGATCTTCGCCAATACCCTCAACGAAGTATTATCAGGCTACGGCCCTGTTTTCGAGCAATGGTTCGATGGCGCCAATGGCGGTAATATCAAACAACCTTACGATTGGAAGCTGTTTCACAGCGTAGTATATAGAAATCAACCCAACGCGATCATTTTCAGCGACGTAGGACCCGGATGCCGTTGGGTAGGAAATGAAAACGGCTTTGCCGGCACTACTAACTGGAGTACATTAAATGTATCAGGCTTCACGCCGGGCGTAGGCGCACCGCCCACCAAATCCCTGAACGAAGGCGATGAAGACGGTGAAAAATGGATACCTGCCGAATGTGATGTCTCCATCCGGCCAGGATGGTTTTACAGTCCTGACACCGATGATAAGGTTAAATCAGTAAGCGACCTGCTGGAGATCTATTATGCCTCCGTTGGGCGCAACGGTAACCTCATCCTGAACGTGCCGGTAGACCGGGATGGATTGATCCACCCGAACGATTCCACCCGCCTGATGGAACTGCGGCGGGTATTAGACGCATCTTTCAAAACAAACCTGGCAAAAAATGCCCTGGTTACTGCCACCAACACCCGCAGCGGGAATCCCGCTGTCAGTATCCGCAACCTTACAGACGGGAAGAATGCTACCTACTGGGCGGCGGCAGACGGAAAAACAGAGGCTACCTTCGAACTCTCTTTCAGGCAACCTGTAACCTTCAACCGGCTGGTATTGCAGGAATATATCGCCCTGGGCCAGCGTGTAAAAGCATTTTCAGTATCTGTGCTGGAAAACGGCAGGTATAAAGAAGTGGCAAAAGAAACTACGGTAGGCCATAAACGCATCCTGCGCCTGCCTGATATTACTACTGCCAAAGTAAAGATCACCATTTTAGACGCCAAGGCGGCTCCGGTGATCAACGAGATCCAGTTGTACAAGGCTCCCGCGGTGATGGCTACCCCGGTGATTACCCGTAATGCCGCCGGCGAGGTGACTATAAATGGCGTTGCTTCTCCTGATGTAACCGTGCATTACACCACCGACGGCAGCGTTCCTGGCGCCAAATCGCCCGTTTACCATCACGGCCAGGCGATCCAACTGCCACAGGGCGGTACAGTAAAGGCAAGGGCATTTATTAATAATGGCGCCACTGCCGGAGAAACAGTTACCGCCGTTTTCGGCGTTGCGCCTGCCAGGTGGACCGTTGTAGGCAGCGATGATAAGAAAGCCATCGACGGGAACGCCAATACGGTGTACGTGGCCGACAGGAACGAAATCCAGGTTGACCTGCATGAAACCCTGCACCTGTCTGGCTTTACCTATACTCCGCCGGCATCCGACGACCATGGAGAAACGATTTCTATCTATGGTTATGAATTTTATGTAAGCAATGATGGCGCTAACTGGAAAAAGGTATCCGCCGGCCAGTTCGCCAATATCAAGAACAATCCTGTTCCGCAAACGGTGAACTTCGCTCCAACTGAGGCAAAATTCATCAGGTTGGTGGCCACCTCCCTGACAGACGAAAAAGGCAAATTCCCGGCTATCGCAGAGCTGGGGGTTTTTGCACGCAAAGCTGGTAAGTAGGGGGAAGAGCGCAAAGAAGATTTAATATTGTATATTATTCACAAAGAGGTATTTAAGAATATAATTTTCTTAAATACCTCTTTTTTTTCTTAAAATTCCTTAAAAAACCTTTGCGCTCTTCCCCCAACTTACCGTCTTTGCGTGCAATTTTCCAAAACCGCGAAAAAAAATCGATATTTTAAAAAGATATTATTATAACTTTGCGGGTATTCTAAACTAAAGACAATATTTATAACAATTTAACGCTGAACTGAAGTTGGAAAAAACCGCAACTTATACCAACATCTCTGCATATCATACCCGTTTAAACAAAGGGGTATATTCTGTTGGGTTCAATGTCTTTAGATTTCTTCTCCGACGACCTAGAATTTGATAGCGACATCGTTTTCATAACAATCGCTATCGCACCGTGATTTCCCAATCCTCCGGTGAGCCTTCCTGTTAAAGGAAATTTTCAATGTAGTTTATTGATTCACGATTTCAATTTAAAAAGTTGGAAAATCAACATATCATCGTTAGGGTAGCCACTCCTGACGATATTCACTATTCAAATACCATCACAGACGAGATGGAAGCGTCAGCAAAGGCAAGAGGAACCGGCATTGCTAAACGTTCGCCCGAGTATATCGAGTTAAAAATGAACGAAGGCAAGGCGGTGATCGCAGTAACGGAAAGTGGCGACTGGGTTGGCTTTTGCTATATCGAGGCATGGGGCCACGAGAAGTTTGTTGCCAACTCAGGTCTGATCGTTAACCCGGCATTCAGAGGGCATGGAGTTGCTAAATCTATCAAGAAAAAAATATTCGAACTGTCAAGGGAACGCTACCCCGATGCGAAGATCTTCGGGCTGACCACCGGTCTGGCTGTGATGAAGATCAACTCCGAGCTGGGGTATGAGCCTGTTACCTATTCCGAACTGACAGATGATGAAGAGTTCTGGAAAGGCTGCAGAAGCTGTGTGAACTTTGATATCCTGACTGCAAAGAACAGGAAGAACTGCCTTTGTACCGCAATGCTCTACGACCCGGTAGAGAAACTGAAAGAAGCGGAAGAAAGAGCAATGGCCGATAAAGCGGCGGCAGAAGCAGCGCAGAAGAAAACGCAACTCTCTGTCAGCCCCCAGGGACATATCCAGCACGACCGCCGTCATCGCGGGTTTAAAGGAAATATTAAACTCTACGAACGATGGCTGCGCTTCAAAAGATATGTGCTCCTGAAAAGTAAAAAAGAAGGCGGAGCCGCCGGACCTAAAAAGAAATTTTTCCTGTTCTTCTAACAAAAGCAGGCTGTAAATATTGTTATCTGGAATTATAAAAAAAGATGTCATAATGAAAAAAGTAGTACTGGGATTTAGCGGAGGACTTGATACTTCCTATTGCGTTAAATATCTGACCGAAGAAAAAGGTTACGAAGTGCATTCTGTGATCGTTAACACAGGCGGTTTTTCTGAAGAAGAACTGCAGGAAATAGAAAGACGCGCTTACAACCTGGGCGTTAAAAGTCATAAAACTGTTAATGCAATACATTCTTATTATGATGGCGTAATAAAATACCTCATCTTCGGTAATGTACTGAAGAACAATACTTACCCGCTGAGCGTAAGCGCAGAGCGTATGAGCCAGGCGCTGGCCATTGCAGAATACGTGAAAGAAGTGGGTGCAGACGCAGTAGCTCACGGCAGCACTGGTGCTGGTAACGACCAGGTGAGGTTCGACATGGTTTTCCATATCATGATCCCCGGAGTTGAGATCATTACCCCGATCCGTGATATGAAACTGAGCAGGGAAGAAGAAATTTCTTACCTGAAATCAAAAGGTGTACAGATGAACTTCGACAAAGCTGTATACTCTATCAACAAAGGTTTATGGGGTACTTCCGTAGGAGGTAAAGAAACCCTGACTTCTAACGGTATGCTGCCGGAAGAAGCCTGGCCTACCCAATTGACCAAACAGGGAGAAGAACAGGTTAAACTGGTTTTCACCAAAGGTGAACTGACCGGCGTCAACGATAAAACATTCGATCATCCGTCTGCAGCCATTCAATACCTGCAAACTATTGCCGGTCCTTTCGCGATCGGTCGCGATATCCATGTTGGCGATACCATTATCGGTATCAAAGGCCGCGTAGGTTTTGAAGCCGCCGCCCCAATGGTGATCATCAAAGCGCACCATGCACTGGAAAAACATGTGCTGACCAAATGGCAACTTACCTGGAAAGACCAGCTGGCTCAATTCTACGGTAACTACATGCACGAAGGCCAGATCATGGACCCTGTAATGCGCGATATCGAAGCCTTCCTGCAACATACCCAGGAAAATGTAACCGGCGAAGTATATGTTACCCTGATGCCTTACCGCTTCCAGGTTACCGGTATCCAGTCGCCTTACGACCTGATGAGCAGCAAATTCGGCAAATACGGTGAAATGAACAGTGGCTGGTCAGGCGAAGACGTAAGAGGCTTCAGCAAGATCTTCGGTAACCAGACTATGATCTGGCATCAGGTTAAAAATTCTATCTAAATCATCAGCTCATGGCACAGGAGAAAAAAATAAAAGCAGGGATTGTAGGAGGCGCCGGGTATACTGGTGGTGAAATGATCAGGATCTTACTGAACCATCCGGACGTCACTGTTTCGTTTGTTCATAGCCGTAGTAACGCCGGCAACCCGTTGTATGCGGTACATGCCGACCTGCTGGGAGAAACTGACCTGTTGTTCACCGGCGAGTTGAGCAACGATGTGGATGTAGTATTCTTATGCCTGGGACATGGCGAATCCGTGAAGTTCATGGAATCTGCCGACCTGGCTGCACATATTAAAGTAATTGACCTGAGCCAGGACTTCCGCCTGGGAGAAATGGTGAAAGGGCGCACTTTCGTTTATGGATTGCCGGAAATGCAACGCGATGTGATCAGAACAGCGCAGAATGTTGCCAATCCCGGTTGCTTTGCAACTGCCATCCAGTTGGGCTTATTGCCGCTGGCTGCCAACGGCCTGTTAACGGATGTGCATACAACAGGTATCACCGGTTCTACAGGCGCAGGTCAGAAACTGCAATCCACTTCTCATTTTACCTGGAGAGCGAACAATATTTCTACCTATAAAGTACTGGACCATCAACATCTCAGGGAGATCCGACGAAGCTTACAGCAACTGCAACCCGGCTTCAGTGGCGAAGTGAACTTTGTTCCGGTGCGTGGCGATTATCCAAGAGGCATCTGGATCACTTCTTACCTGAAAAGCGACCTTTCGCTGGCGGATGCAGTAAAGCTGTATAAAGATTATTACGACGGCCATCCGTTCACTCACGTAAGTGAAAAGCAGATAGATCTGAAACAGGTTGTTAACACTAACAAATGTATCATCCAGTTAGAAAAGATTGGAGATAGGTTAGTGATCCACTCGATCGAGGACAACCTGCTGAAAGGAGCTTCCGGACAAGCAGTTCAGAACATGAACCTGATGTGCGGACTGGATGAAACAGCCGGTCTTAAACTGAAGTCAATCGTATTCTAAGATTTGATGACGCTCTAACTTTTTAGCCAACATGAAACCGTTCGACGTTTACCCGGTAAACAATATAGTAATAGAAAAAGCGCTAGGTTCCCACGTCTGGGACGACCAGGGCAATCAATATCTCGACCTTTACGGTGGCCACGCCGTTATTTCTATCGGCCATACCCATCCTCACTATGTGAAAAGGTTGACAGACCAGCTGAATAAAGTTGGTTTCTATTCCAACTCAGTTAAAATGCCGTTGCAGGAGCAGTTGGCAGCATTATTAGGCAAAGTATCAGGCAAGGAAGATTACCATTTATTCCTTTGCAACTCCGGTGCTGAAGCCAATGAAAACGCGCTGAAATTAGCTTCTTTCTATAATGGCAGGAAAAAAGTGATCGCATTCCGGAAATCTTTCCACGGAAGAACTTCACTGGCCGTAGCAGCTACAGATAATCCAAATATCGTAGCGCCGGTTAACCAGACAGACAATGTAGTGTTCCTTCCCTGGGAAGATGAAGCTGCACTGGAAGCTGCATTCAAAGAATACGAAGTGTCTTCGGTGATCATAGAAGGCATCCAGGGCGTTGGCGGTATCAATGTAGCCAGCGAGTCTTTCCTTCGCAAGATCAGGAGCCTGTGCGACCAGTATAACGCAGTGTTTATCGCAGATGCTATCCAATGCGGTTATGGCAGAAGCGGTAAGTTCTACAGCCACGATTATGCAGGTGTGAATGCAGATATTTATACCATGGCAAAAGGTATCGGTAATGGTTTCCCATTGGGAGCCATCAGCATTGCCCCGAAGTTCAAAGCAGTACACGGCATGCTGGGTACTACCTTTGGCGGCAATCACCTGGCCTGTGCTGCGGCGCTTGCCGTGCTGGAAGTAATGGAAGAAGAGAAACTGATAGACAATGCAGCAAAGATCGGCGGCTACCTCATAGAGCAGTTAAAGAACTTCAAAGAAGTACTGGAAGTAAGAGGCCGTGGATTGATGATAGGCATCCAGTTGCCTGAATCGCTGGCGCATGTGAAAAAAGACCTGTTGATGAAACACCGGATCTTCACAGGAGAAGCCAAACCTAATGTGATCAGGTTGCTGCCTTCGCTGGCTTTGACCAAAGAGCATGCAGACCAGTTTTTAGAAGCATTTAGTAAAGAAGTGAAATAAAAGGAAATGAAACAGTTTATTTCTACAGCAGATGTTCCCAGTGTCCCGAGACTTGTAGACATTGCGTTGAACTATAAAGCAGATCCTTTCAGAGATAAGGAGTTGGGAAAGAATAAGACAGTGGGAATGATATTTCTGAACCCCAGTTTGCGTACCCGTCTCAGTACGCAGGTGGCAGCCAGGAACCTTGGCATGGAAGCTATTGTGTTCAACATCGACAAAGAAGGATGGGCGCTGGAAATGAATGATGGCGTTGTAATGAATGGCAATACCACCGAACATGTGAAAGAAGCGGCAGCGGTAATGGGACAGTATTTCGATATACTGGCCATCCGTACTTTTCCTGGCTTGAAGAATAAGGAAGAAGATTATACAGAGAAATATATCAACCAGTTCATTAAATATGCCGGTGTACCGGTAGTTAGCCTGGAAAGCGCTACCCTGCATCCTTTACAGAGCCTTACAGATGTAATTACCATCAGGGAACACTGGAACCAGCCCCGCAAACCAAAGGTGGTAATGACCTGGGCTCCGCATGTTAAAGCGCTGCCGCAGGCTGTTCCTAATTCTTTCGCTCAGTGGATGAACGCCTGGGGAGAAGCTGATTTTGTGATCACTCACCCCGAAGGGTATGAACTGGACGAGAAATTCTCCGGCAATGCACGTATCGAATATAACCAGGATAAAGCCCTGCAGGATGCAGACTTCGTGTATGTAAAGAACTGGTCTTCGTATCGTGATTATGGAAAGATCATTAACACTGATCCTTCCTGGACCTTCACTAATGCTAAACTGGCGTTGACTAATTCGGCAAAAGTAATGCACTGTTTACCTGTCCGTAGAAATGTGGTGATTGCCGATGAAGTACTGGATGGTCCGCAGTCTATAGTTATTCAGGAAGCCGGCAACCGCGTATGGGCGGCGCAGGCGGTACTGAGTGAAATACTCAAAGCAAAAGTATGATTGACCTGTTTATTATAAAGGTAGGCGGAAACGTTATTGATAACCCGGCATTGTTGCAGACTTTCATCGAAAAGTTTGCAACAATACCGGGTAAAAAGATCCTGATCCATGGCGGTGGTAAAATTGCCACCCGGATCGGCGATAAGCTGGGTATTGAGTCGAAGTACGTGGATGGCAGGCGCATTACAGATGCAGAAACCATTGACGTAGTAACGATGGTTTACGGCGGTTTGGTGAACAAACAACTGGTAGCCAGGTTGCAGGCCAATCAATGTAACGCGATAGGACTCACCGGCGCAGACGCCAATATCATCCCTGCAGTTAAAAGACCTGTGAAAACCATCGACTACGGATTTGTAGGCGATGTATATCCTGAACAACTGAATATCGCCCCGCTGAAAGCCTTGCTGGAAGCCGGCGTTACTCCGGTATTTGCTCCGCTGACCCATGATGGGAAAGGACAAATGCTGAATACCAATGCCGACACGATCGCTTCCTCTTTAGCTATCGCATTGTCGGCCAGCTATGCCGTTCGCCTTATCTACTGCTTCGAAAAGAAAGGAGTATTGAGCGACCCGAACGATGATAACGCTGTCATTAACCTCATCAACAAAGAGATATACCAGCAGCTACTGGACAATAAAGTACTCTCTGACGGCATATTGCCCAAGTTGCAGAATGCATTCGGGGCAATAGACAACGGAGTAAAGGAAGTATTGATCGGACATGCAGATGATGTGTTGAGCAATACAACTGCAACAGTAGCGGGTACCTTAATATGCTAAAAAATGTGGAACGAAAAACTATATGATGTGGCCGTGGCTTTGCTGAAGCAAATGATAGCCACCCCTTCATTAAGCCGGGAAGAAGCCGATACCGCGCAGTTGATCAGCGAATTCCTGACTGCCATGGATATTCCTCATGAACGTCACCTGAATAATATTTGGGCCTACAACAAACATTACGATCCTGCCAAACCTAATATACTTTTAAACTCGCATCACGACACCGTAAAACCCAACCCGCAATATACCCGGGATCCGTTCAGTCCCGATGTGGAAGACGGCAAGCTATACGGCTTAGGGAGCAACGATGCCGGCGGATGCCTGGTTAGCCTGATTGCAACTTTCCTGCATTTCTACCAACGTACGGATCTCAACTATAATATCATTCTTTCAGCTACCGCAGAAGAAGAGATCAGCGGCCAGAATGGTGTGGAAAGCATCCTGTCTAAATTACCGGCTATAGAATTTGCCATTGTAGGAGAACCTACTTTAACACAACTGGCTATAGCAGAAAAAGGCCTGATGGTACTGGATTGTACGAGTACCGGCAAAGCAGGCCACGCTGCCAGGGAAGAAGGAGAAAATGCGCTGTATAAAGCATTGCCTGACCTGAACTGGTTTAAGGATTATCGCTTTCCCAAGGTATCGCCCACACTGGGACCGGTGAAAATGAGCGTAACGGTGATCAATACTTCCAATAAAGCACATAACGTAGTACCTGCCGACTGCACCTTTGTAGTAGATGTAAGGGCTACGGATCAATATACCCTGGAGGAAATACTGGAAACTATCAAAGCGAACGTTTCCTGCGAAGTGAAGCCGCGCTCCATGCGGATGCGTCCTTCCTTCATTCCTATGGATCACCCGTTTGTACAGGCGGGTCTGGCTGTAGGTAAAACCTGTTACGGGTCGCCTACGACGTCCGACCAGGCGTTGATCCCGGCAACTTCCGTGAAAATGGGGCCCGGCGATTCTGCCCGTTCTCATACCGCAGATGAATTTATTTACTTGCACGAGATCAAAGAAGGCATAGACAGTTATATTCGCCTGCTGGAAATGATCCAGTAAGCATAACAAACAAAATTCTTAGAACATGAAATTGTGGCAAAAAGATAAAGTAGCATTGGAGTCGGTAGAACAGTTCACGGTAGGTAAAGACCGTGAAATGGATGCATACCTGGCCCCATTTGACGTACTGGGCTCTATGGCCCACATTACCATGCTGCAATCAATTGGCCTGTTGGATGCAACAGAATTAAAAATATTGAAGCAGGAACTGCGCAACATCTACCAGGAAATACAGGCAGGCAATTTTAAACTGGAAGAAGGAGTGGAAGATATTCACTCGCAGGTTGAGCTGTTGCTGACCCGCCGCCTGGGTGAAGTAGGGAAGAAGATACATAGCGGCAGATCACGCAACGACCAGGTGCTGGTAGACCTGAAATTATTCCTGCGCCATGAGTTGCAGGACATCGTATCTGAAGTGCTTGCCCTCTTCCATCTCCTGCAGCAACAAAGCGAAACATATAAGAACCGCCTGATGCCGGGTTATACACACCTGCAGATCGCGATGCCATCCTCTTTCGGGTTATGGTTTGGCGCCTATGCAGAAAGCCTGGTCGATGATCTCACTATGTTGCAGGGCGCATACAAAGTGGTGAATAAGAACCCGCTGGGTTCTGCTGCTGGTTATGGTTCTTCCTTCCCTTTAGACAGAACTTTAACAACCGCGTTGCTGGGTTTTGATACGCTTAACTACAACGTAGTGTACGCGCAGATGGGTCGTGGTAAAACCGAAAAACTGGTGGCCTTTGCCTTGTCGGGTATTGCAGCTACTGTTGCAAAAATGGCGATGGATATGACGTTGTTCATGAACCAGAATTTCGGGTTTGTGAGTTTCCCTGATGAGCTGACCACAGGTTCCAGCATTATGCCGCATAAAAAGAACCCGGATGTATGGGAGTTGATCCGTTCGCACGGTAATAAATTACAGGCTTTGCCTAACGAGATCGCTATGATGATCACCAACCTGCCTTCAGGCTACCATCGCGATCTGCAACTGCTGAAAGAAAACCTCTTCCCGGCTTTCCAGACATTGAAAGATTGCCTGAGGATGAGTCGCCTGATGCTGGAAAACATCCGCATCAAAGACCAGATCCTTGACGATGAAAAATACCAGTATCTTTTCAGCGTGGAAGTAGTGAACAACCTGGTGTTGCAGGGAGTGCCATTCAGAGAAGCATACAAACAGGTTGGGCTGGACATTGAAAAAGGTACTTTCTCTCCTGCTAAAGAAGTGAACCATACGCATGAAGGAAGTATTGGCAATTTATGTACAGCAGAGATCAAGGCGCAGATGGAAGCAGTGGTGAAGGGCTTCCCGTTTGAATCGGTTGATAAAGCGATTGAGCGGTTATTGAATGATTGATATTGTAAGGTAAGTTATAGGAGGCCGGAGGAGTTATAATTCTTCCGGCTTTTTTTTGGCAGGTCCTATAAACCTGATTGTAAGTAAAAGGCTGATCCGACTTATATGTCAGATCAGCCTTCTGATCGTATACACAGGATATGGCTAGAAACCAATAGTAACACCGGCAAAGAAATTGGTACCGGCCATCGGGTAATAGTAATTATCATACACCACCCGGTTGCTGTTGGTATCAAAGTATGGCCAGGTGCTTCCATTCGGCTCGTACTTTTTGTTGAAGATATTGTTCAGCATGAACTGTAATCCCAGTTCCCTGAATAGTTTCTGCGGAATGGAGTAGTTGATGCGTAAATTGCTAACGAAGTAAGGGTCCAGGCTTCCTTCCTTGTTGCCTGTATTATCCATGTACTGGCGGCTTACATATTTTCCTACCAGGTCGATGTTCAGGCGTTGCAGGGGCCTGGCGGTGAGGGTAGCGCCTCCAACGAAAGAAGGGGAGAAGGAAATATTCGCTCTTTTGATGAGCTGAACATGAGCTTCACCGGCGCCGTCGTACGTTACTGCGCTGTAATCCAGTACCTTGTTGCTACTCAATGCGCCGTTGGCCGCTATGCTGAAAACAGGAGAGAGGTTAACGGTACCATTCACTTCAACGCCTAAACGATAACTCTTAGGGATATTGGTTCTCATATAAGCCCCAACATCGGTCAGTTGGCCCGTTTGTACCAGTTGGTTTTTGTAGCGCATGTAGTAAACATTGGCTTCTACAATAGCTTTTTTATTTCTCCAGCTATAACCGGCTTCTATATCCTGCAACTCTTCGGGTTCAGGAACCTTGGCGCCATAGTTGGTTTCAAAGTCGCTGCGGGTAGGCTCTTTATGCGCAATGGCAATGGACGCGAATACCCTGTTGGCGTCGTTCAGGTTGTAGGAAACGCCGGCTTTAGGGTTGAAGAAATTATAATTAACGTGCTCTATGTATGTTGGAGCAGCTTCAAATCCATCAGCGTGGTAGCGGATATTGCGATACTGTGCATCGGCAAATACGCTGAAGCGGTTAGTGATCTTGTATTCTCCTTTCCAGTAAATATTGAAATCATTTTTCTGGGCAGGATAGCGATAGTATTCATGATCTTTATCTACGCCCACCTGCGCCCAGATGATCTTGCCGTAGTGGTCGCCGGTATACCTGTTCCAGCCTCCGCCTACGCTCCAGTTGAATTTCTCTCCCGTACGGTTTACAGAAAATACAGTACCATAAAAGTAGTTATCCAGCCATAACTGGCGAACCAGGTCGGTAGTATGAACAGAATCGCCGTTGATGATAGGGTAGTCTAATCCGTAGTCGCCAAACGACTGACCTGCTTTATATTGTTCGTAGTACCCTCTTCCTCTTGCCAGGTGCAGGGCTACGTTGAAGTTCAGGTGAGTATTGATCTCCTGGTTCAGGAATAGCTGGTAATGATCCTGTTGGTAGTTATCTGTTTCGTTGTCGTAAGGCGTGCCTGGTTTTGCGGTGCCGGCTGAGTTATAGGTGCGGTCAGTTTCCAGTTTATCTGCCGGTACGCCGTTCCATGCCTGGTATGTTTTTTCTTTACCGGAGAAAACGTTCAGGCGTATGGCTGTTTTGTCGGAGATGTAGGCGGCAGAAGTATAGAAAGAACGGAGGTCGGAAGTTGCGCGATCGATGTAGCCGTCGGACGAGATCTTCGACAGGCGGGCGTCGATAGTGAAGTGGTTGTTGATAAGGCCGGAACCAACTTTAACAGTGTTCTTCCAGCTGTTGAAAGAGCCGTAGCTGCTGCTGATCTCGCCGTATGCCTTTTCGTTGAATTCGTTGGTCGACAGGTTCAGGGAAGCGCCGAATGCGCCTGCACCGTTGGTTGAAGTTCCTACGCCGCGTTGCAATTGGATACTGCTGGTAGAGGAAGCGAAATCCGGCATGTTCACAAAGAAGGTACCCTGTGATTCTGCGTCGTTGATGGGGATACCGTTCACAGTAACGTTGATGCGGGTAATGTCGGAACCGCGTACCCGGATACCGGTGTAGCCGATACCTGTTCCGGCGTCGGAGTTGGTGACAACGGCCGGTTGCTGATCCAGCAGGAGCGGCAGATCCTGGCCCAGGTTCTGTTTTTTGATCTCGGCGGCTGTGAGCGTGGTGTTAACGAACGGCGCATTCTTGCCAGCCCTCAGACTGCTGATCTCAACAGGTTTCACGTACAGGGCGATACTTTCCAGCGAAATATTCAGTTGTTCGTTGGCGCCTGTGTTGTTGATGGTAGTTGAATAGGTTTTATAGCCTACAGAACTGGCTGTTAAGGTATAGGTACCAGCTTTGGAGAGGCGTATCTGGTAATATCCTGCCTGGTTGGTTAAGTCGCCTGTTTTGTTGATACTGATAGTTACACCCTGTAAAGGTTTGCCGGTTGATTGGTCGGTAACTGTACCTGTGATCAGCGACTGTGCATGTAAAGCGCCGGCTATGCAAAGCAGCGCTAATAACATTAGCTGTCTCATTTAAGTATGTCTGTTTTCTATTTTTTCAATTCCTAACCAGCATTACCTGGTCCAGGTTCCGTGGGTGTGATCTCAGCCTGAAAAGTAAGGCACCCCATGTATGAATTTGCGTGTAACGCAGGTACAAAGGTATAACTGTCATCTTTAAAATAAGAAATTATTTTTCGGCTCCATAAAAATGCCGTAATTTGAAGAGGTACTTCTTTAGATCATCATTTCTAAATTTTTAACCATTAATCTTTATTACTGATGATCAGAATGCAACTAATCGGGCATTTAGGCCGCGACGTAGTGAAAAAAGAAGTCAACGGTGCGAAAGTGTTCTCTTTCCCGGTAGCCGTCAACGAGCGTTTTAAAAATTCGCTGGGGGTATTGGAAGAAAGAACCACCTGGATCGATTGTTCTTTATGGGAACGGGGAGAAAATGTAGCGCCTTACCTCACTCAAGGCACGTTAGTGTTCCTGGATGGTTTTCCGAAAGCAGACGCTTATGTGAACCAAAGTACCGGGGCATTGACAGGTAGCTTTAAACTGAGGGTTTATTCGTTGCAGCTGCTAAGCAGGAAAGACGAAGAAAGAAGGAAAGCGATTCTTTCGGATGTACCTGTTTCTGAAGCAGAGCCTGTCCAGGAGCAACCCGCTGACGACCTTCCATTTTAACAGATCCGTATTTGTATTCCAATAAAAGCCAGCTTATCGCTGGCTTTTTTATTTTCGGGCCTCTATACTTATAATATTTGGAGTTAATGTGTTTATTGGTTAAATTGCTAAAAATAATAGTAAAAGAGCAACATGTACAAGGTGGAGGCCATAGCTAATTATTTCATAGAAAAGGGGATCTTAACAGATAATCCTGTTAATCCCATGAAATTACAGAAATTGCTTTTCTATGCCTATGGCTGGTATTATGCGTTGTTTGACAAGAAGTTGTTTGGAGACTCTATTCAGGCGTGGCAGTATGGTCCGGTGATTCCGGCCATTTACCATGATGTGAAAGGCTATGGCAATTATCCGATCACTACTCTTATATCTAAGGGAATTGGGAAAGAGGGCAGTATGTTTTCCTTCCACTACAATACTCCAAAAGTTGATGCTGAAAAAGACGGAGAGCTGATCAATTTCCTGGATGCTATGTGGAACGTATATTCAAAATATAGCGCAGTTAACCTTTCCACGGCTACCCATGCAGTAGGAACACCCTGGCATGACGTGGCAAAAACGTATGATTTTGTACTTCCCAAAGGGGCAATCATCAACGATTCCTTAATCAAAGATTATTTTATCAGTGAAAAAAAGAAAATAGAAAGCAAGAATTAAAATATGGATTTTCGCCGGCTGTTTTCTAATTATACCCCTATTCAACCAGAGCAAACCCCGGATGATGCGACCAGGGAGGGAGTATTTAATTACGATCTCGAGAACAAAAAGCATGATATCGCATTTAAGAAATCATATTTGAAAACCCGGAAGTGGGTTGGATTTTGGACATTTTTATTAGTCTGGGTCTGGTTGGCGTCAATGCTCTTTTTTGTTTTGTGCAAGGGTACCCGCATGATACCCGGAACATGTTATGGATTTGATTTGCCGGATGGAGTTATCATCGCATTGGTTACTACCACAACCGTGACAGTGGTCGCTTTTTTGACAATCGTGATAAAAGATTTATTTCCTAAAGGAAGTGGCAATGGAGACGTGGGGCCTCAATAAAAGCAATTATCTTTTATCCGGCTTTTTATATTCATCAGACCATAACTAACGAACCATTCCAAAAGGAATTGTATACGCAGAAACTAATTTTTTTAGAAATTTTTGGTTGTTAAGAAATTGTATCCTATCTTTGCACCCTCATTGCGAGGTAGAGCAGAGGTAGCTCGTCGGGCTCATAACCCGAAGGTCAGTGGTTCGAATCCGCTCCTCGCTACAAATAACGCTGAAGAGCGATAAAGATAAGGGCCGAAGAAATTCGGCTTTTTTTATTTGCATAAGTTTGAGGTCTAAAACCTCCCAATTAGTTGTCATGCATAAAGCAGGTTTTGTAAATATTTTCGGTAAGCCCAATGCAGGGAAAAGCACATTATTGAATGCTATTATTGGCGAAAAGCTCGCTATCATTTCTCCTAAAGTGCAAACTACCCGTCATCGTATCACCGGGGTACTGACAGAGCCGGGTTACCAGGTCGTATTTTCTGATACCCCCGGTATCATCGATCCTAAATACAAACTGCACGAGAAAATGATGGGAGCGGTAAAATCGGCCCTGGAAGACGCAGACGTAGCGCTGCTCATCCTGGATGCAAAAGACTCCCTGGAAGAAAATCTCGAATTGTTCGACTCGTTGAAACTAAAAGTACCCGTTATACTGGTACTGAATAAAATAGATAAACTCTCAAAAGAAGAGCTATCAGCCCTGGAAGAAAAAGCGAAAGAGTGGAAAAAAGCCACAGCAGTAGTGCCTATCTCTGCTATGCAGAAAAAAGGATTGAAAGAGCTGATGACAACAATAGTTTCATTGCTGCCCGAAGCCAACGCTTTCTATCCTGAAGACACACTAACTGACAGGTCTACACGCTTTTTCGTAGCAGAGATCATCCGCGAAAAAATATTTCAGCTGTTTAAAGAAGAGATACCGTACCATACTACGGTGATCGTCACCCAGTTCCAGGAAAAAGAAACCCTGACTAAAATTACAGCAGAAGTTATTGTTACGCGCGAAACTCAGAAAGCAATCATCCTTGGAGAAAAAGGTAAATCTATTCGTGAATTAGGTACGATATCCCGACAGGAGATAGAGAAATTCATTGAAAGAAAAGTATTCCTGGAATTATTCGTTAAAGTACGCGGCAAATGGCGGGATAACGACACCTTCCTTAAAGAATACGGTTATTAATTTGATCATCAGTAATATTAATAGAAATGGCTGGATATACAGTAGCTATCGTAGGCCGCCCGAATGTAGGCAAGTCAACCTTGTTCAACCGTTTGTTGGAACAACGTAAAGCAATTGTAGACGATCAGAGTGGAGTAACCCGCGATCGTCAGTATGGGATCGCCGACTGGAATGGCAAAACATTTAACGTAATTGATACAGGCGGATTCGTTTCAAACAGTGATGATGTGTTTGAAAAAGAGATCCGCAAACAAGCTAAGGTGGCGATGGAAGAAGCCAACCTTATCATCTTCATGTGCGATGTTACTACTGGCATCACAGACCTGGATGAAGATGTGGCAGATGTGCTCCGCAGAACTTCCAAACCAGTATACCTGGTAGTGAATAAAGTAGATAACAACCAGCGACAGCTGGAAGCTACAGAATTCTATAGCCTGGGATTCGAACATGTATTCTTCCTCTCTTCCATGACCGGTAGCGGAACAGGCGAATTGCTGGACGCAGTGGCCAGCCACATCACCCCGGAAATGGGAGAAGCCTCCATGGAAACAAACCTGCCAAAGATCGCCATCATCGGTCAACCTAACGTAGGTAAATCTTCCTTACTGAACGCACTGGTGGGCGACGAACGCAATATCGTTTCAGATATCGCAGGTACAACCCGCGATACCATCCATACCCACTACAACATGTTCCAGAAGGACTTTATGCTGATAGATACCGCCGGTATCCGTCGGAAAACCAAAGTACAGGAAGACCTGGAATTTTACTCCGTGATCCGCGCTATCAAAGCGATTGACGAAGCCGACGTAGTGATGTTGCTGTTAGACGCCGAAAAAGGGATCACCGCGCAGGACCTCAGCATCTACAGCCTGGCCGCCCGTAAAGGTAAAGGCATCGTGGTACTGGTGAATAAATGGGACCTGATAGAGAAAAGCACCAACACGGCAAGGGATTACGAGAAAGAACTGAAAAACAGGCTGGCGCCGTTCTCAGACGTGCCAATCATCTTTACATCCGTAACAGAGAAACAACGTATCTTCAAAGCCATTGAAACGGCGCTGGAAGTATACGAAAACCGCCTGCGCAGGATCCAGACCTCTACCCTGAACGAAGTAATGCTCAAAGCAATTGAATCATACCACCCGCCGGTAGTAAGAGGTATTCCTATCCGTATCAAGTATGTAACGCAGTTGCCTACGCATACGCCTGCATTTGCATTTTTCTGCAACCTGCCAGACGATGTAAAAACGCCTTACCGCAATTACCTGGAAAACCAGTTGCGTTCACATTTCGATTTCCGTGGGGTACCGTTGAAGTTATTTTTCCGCAAAAAATAATGAATTATTTGAGTTTGTAAATTATGAATTTTGTGTATACCTTTGCGGCGGTTTTTAAAACACAAAATCAAATCAACATGAAAAAAGTATTCGTATTTGCAATCGCTGCTGGTATGTTCTTCGTTGCTTGTAACGGTGGTAGCGCTCCTGCTACTGATTCTACTGCTACTGCAGTTGACACTATGAACGCTGAACCAGCTCCTGCTCCTGCTGCTGATTCTGCCGCTCTGCAAGCTCCAGCTGATTCTGCTGCTCAAGCTCCTGCTGCTGATTCTGCTGCACAAGCTCCAGCTGCTAAGTAAGAGATTATTATACTTAAATAATAAATCTTTCTTGCAAGAAATAAAAAAGCCCATCGCTTGTGCGGTGGGCTTTTTAGTTATGTCAAAACCGGCATCAGTCTTCCAGTATGCTGGCTAAATTCTTCAATTCATCCTGCTTATAACTGTCCTTTTCGTCCTGGAAACATTTAGACAGTTCTTCCAGCAAAAACTGGATGATCTGCTTGTTGGACTGCGGTTTGAAATAAGAAGGAACAGGAGGTACGGATACTCTCCTTAAATAAGTATCCACATCCTGTTGGGTATAGATCTGCCCCTGGATGGGATCTATAAAGAACAATATCCGGTAATCCGAGGGATCTACAGGTCCTGAAAAGTCAATGAATGTATCAAAGTATGCCAGTATAAACTGGCGGGGAATATTAACTGCATAGACCGGGAGATCCAGCATATGGCAGAGCGACTGGTAGATGATCCCGTTAGTAAGCGGGTTACCTTTCTTGGATTCAACCACCTGGTTTATAAAGAACTGGTTCTTGCGCTGGTAGGATACTTCTTCACCTTTAAGCCCAAAGTAGTTATAGATCATGCTGTTCAGCACATTGATCTGTTCCAGCGGCGTTAAATAATTATTTAACTCTAACCAGATATTCCTTTTAATTCTTTCAATTTCCGTTTGGATAACGTTAGACGCCAGGTCGGGGAACTGGTACCTGGCGGTCAGGATAGCACCCTGTAAAAGGTCGTGCATCTCTGAACGCGCCCAGACACGGAGAGCCGATTGTAAATCCTGGTAATGTACCCGATGGATCAGCAATTCTATCCTTTCCTGAATAGCCTCGTCAACTGTATTCTCCCACAAATTTTCCAGGTTGGGAATGATGTCTTTGCCATAAAGCAGAATCTTATTGGCAACCGTATCAAACACTTCAACATCCGGATCATCCAACAGGTGGAACAAAGCGTTTATTTCTCTGTTTTCGTTCATACCATTACACTATGATCAGGTGGCAATCATCAAATAATGATCCTGCTGGCAAATTAAATAATACGCGTATCAATCGCACTGCAGTAATTATCCTTTGCCTGATTCATCGGCCTTTGCCACCCGGTTATTCGGCTTTCTTCTTCCGTGCTGCCGCTTTCTTCTTAGGCGGATTGGCTTTGGCTTCTTCGATGATAGCCTTCGCTTCTTCCACTGTCAGGTCGGCTGCGTGATCTATTTTTTCTTTTGGTATTTTAAAGTTCTTCAAGCCTTGTTTGATATAAGGACCATACGGACCTTTCAGGATCTGTATCTTTTCCTTTTCAAACACCTTGATCGTTCTCTCATCTTTCGCTGCACGTTTTTCTGCGATCAGCGGCGCCACTTCATCCAGCTCCACTGTATAAGGGTCCATTTCCTTTTTCAGAGAATAAAACTTCTTATCGTGCTGGGCATAAGGGCCAAAACGGCCTATGTTGATAATAACGTCAGAACCTTCGAACTGGCCAAGATTGCGAGGCAGTTTAAAGAGTTCCATAGCCTCTTCCAGGGTAATGGTTTCAATGCTCTGGGTAGCTTTTAACTTCGCGAATCTTGGTTTTTCCTCATCTTCCACGCTACCGATCTGGATCATCGGGCCGTAACGTCCCATACGGGCTACGATAGGTTTGCCGGTGGCTTCATCCACTCCCAGCGGCCTTTCCCCTTTCACTCTTTCAGCGTTTTCCAGGGTGTTTTCCACATCTTTATGGAATGGGGAATAAAATTCTTTCAGCATTTTATTCCATTGCTTTTTACCGTTTGCTATCTCGTCAAATTCTTCTTCGATCTTCGCGGTAAAGCCATAATCCATTACATTGTTGAAGTATTGGTTGAGGAAATCCGTTACGATCATTCCCAGGTCGGTAGGGAATAACTTGGATTTTTCCGCGCCTGTATTTTCTGTTTCTGTGACTTTGGAGATCTTATCATTTTTAAGCGATAATACCCTGTAGTCTCTTTTTACTCCTTCTTTATCCCGCTTCTCTACATAATTACGTTTCTGGATAGTGGTAATGGTAGGAGCGTAGGTAGAAGGGCGGCCGATGCCCAGTTCTTCCAGCTTTTTTACGAGGCTGGCCTCTGTATAGCGTGGGGCAGGGCGGGAGAAACGTTCGGTAGCCTTCATTTCTTTCAGGTCCAGCGATTGTTTCACAGCCAGCGGAGGCAATGATCCTTCCTGGTCTTCTGTTTCCTCATCATCGTCATTGCTTTCCAGGTAAACTTTCAGGAACCCGTCGAACTTCAGTACTTCGCCGCTGGCTGTCAGCTCTTCGTGGTTGGTGCTGATATCTATTTTGGCGATGGTCTTTTCCAGTTCCGCATCCGCCATCTGGCTGGCGATGGTACGTTTCCAGATCAGCTCATAGAGGCGGCGGGTATCGCTATCGTCTACCGTGGTGTTTTCCATGTAGGTAGGACGGATCGCTTCGTGCGCTTCCTGGGCCGATTCGTTCTTGTTCTTAAACTTGCGATGCTGGTAGTACTTGTCTCCGAACTGTCCCCTGATCGATTTTTCGATATCCTGCATCGCAGTATCAGAGAGGTTTACGGAGTCTGTACGCATATAGGTGATGTTCCCGCTTTCGTACAGTTTTTGTGCTAAAAGCATTGTTTTGGATACGCTGTAGCCCAATTTACGGCTGGCTTCCTGTTGGAGGGTAGACGTAGTAAAAGGAGCGGCAGGCGATTTCTTTCCGGGTTTAACCTGTATATCTTTAACGGTATAAGCGGCGCCTACACATTGTTGCAGGAATTTTTCCGCATCTTCCGCCGTTTTGAACTTATTCGGGCCTTCAGCCTTGAAAGAAATGTTTTTCCCGTTGATATCTTTCCCCGTGAAGTAGGCGTCTACTTTAAAGGTGCTGGTAGATTGGAAAGCGTTGATCTCTCTTTCACGTTCCACGATCAGCCGTACGGCCACTGACTGTACACGGCCTGCCGAAAGGGAATTCCGCATGCTCATTTTACGCCATAATACAGGGCTGATCTCGAATCCTACGATCCTGTCCAGTATCCTGCGGGCCTGCTGGGCGTTCACCCGGTCCATATCCAGTTTACGCGGATGCCGCACCGCGTTTTCGATAGCTGGTTTGGTGATCTCATGAAATACGATACGCTTGGTAGTCTTCGGATCCAGGTTCAACACCTCACATAAATGCCAGCTGATGGCTTCCCCTTCACGGTCCTCATCCGTTGCTAACCATACTTCTTCAGTATCCTTCGCTAACTTCTTCAACTCCTTGACAACCTTCTCTTTATCTTCCGGGATCACATACTTAGGCTTGAAGTTATTTTCTATGTCTATCCCCATATCGTCTTTCTCCAGGTCACGGATATGACCGAAGCAAGACTTCACTTCAAAGTCATTGCCCAATATTTTTTCGATGGTCTTGGCTTTCGCCGGGGACTCAACTATAACTAGATTTTTTTTTGCCATGTATGCTTCTTTAATACTGCTAAATACGCAAAATTCTGTAGAATAATAACTTCAATGAATTTCTGCAATGATATAAAAGTACCTTGAAATTAAAAAATCAGGGGCCTTTAAATGTTAAAATACCTTCTAATGTAACGAAAAAATCGCCTTTGGGTTGAAAGTACGTATATTCGGTTATATAAGGACCCGGATACCCTATTGTTAAAAAAGGCGCCTTATTCGCATAGTAAAATCTTAACATTCAAATTTTTTTAAATTAAAAATTAATGGAGATTGTTATCATTGGCACAGGTAACGTAGCACATTGTTATGGACAATTGATGAAAATTCACGGACACCATATTAAACAGGTGATCAGCCGGGATATTTCCCACGCCAAAGAACTGGGTGAAATGCTGAACGCGGAATATACGAACGATCTGCAGGATATAAATATGGAGTCGGATATGTACATTCTGGCAGTAAGTGATAGCGCCATCTCTCAATTAAACGACGAATTAAGGCTGGGCAAAAGAATGGTTGCCCATACAGCCGGCGCTATTCCTTTAAGCGCCATTTCAAGGATCTCTTCCAATACCGGCGTCATTTACCCCCTGCAATCCATCCGCCGGGAGGTAAAGAACTATCCTGCCATCCCGGTTATGCTGGAAGCCAGCAGCGATGAAATGCTCCGCAGGCTCCAGGCTTTGGCCCAGAGTATTTCCGGCACAGTTACAGTGGCCGATTCAACCCAACGGCTTAAATATCACCTTACCGCAGTGCTCTGCAATAATTTCACCAACCACCTGATCGCACAGGCGAAGGCATATTGCGAAAAAGAACATCTCGACTTCTCTTTATTACAACCTATTATCAAAGAAACTTTCCAGCGCCTGGAAAAATACCCGCCTGAATCTGTACAAACCGGTCCCGCAGTACGCCAGGATATTATCACCATGAACCTCCACAGGGCCTTGCTGGAAGGCGACGAATACCTCCAGCTGGTGTACCAGGTAATGTCGGATGCTATATTTCAGTTCCATCATAAGTCCTGATAAATGGTATAAATCTTTATTTTTGGCCCCATGAACGTATTGGCTTTATTTAAACCGATCACCACATTCGTTCTGGATGTGGATGGGGTACTAACAGATGGAACGCTGCAACTTTTGCCCGGAGGTGAAATGTCGCGCCGCATGAATATCAAGGATGGCTATGCCATGCAACTGGCCGTGAAAAAAGGCTACAGGGTTGTAATAATCTCCGGCGGCAGATCGGAAAGCGTTGTAAGCCGCCTGCAAGGCCTGGGGATTAAAGACATTTATACAGGCATCACAGAAAAGAAAGAAAAACTGCAGGATTACGTTTTTGAAAACGACCTGCGTTGGGACGAGGTTTTATATATGGGAGATGATATCCCTGATTATATGCCCATGCAGATGGTAGGTTTGCCCGTTTGCCCTGCCGACGCAGCTGCAGAGATCAAAGGCATTTCAAAATATATTTCCCCTTTGCCCGGAGGACACGGTTGTGTGAGAGAAGTAATGGAAAAAGTGTTGAAACTCAATGGCCACTGGCTAATGGATGAAGGCATCGCATCGAAATAATCAATAAACAACACTATGAAGCACTGGGCTGCATTTTTTAGACTGATCAGATACCCTAATCTTATATATATAGCGCTCACCCAGTTCCTGCTGCAATACTGCGTGGTGGAACCGGTGCTCCGCAACGGGGGCGAAGAACCCTCCCTGTCTGTGCCGCTTTTCGTGCTTTTATGTTTGTCTACCGTCCTGGTAGCGGCGGCAGGCTATATTATCAACGATTACTTCGATATTAACATAGACATCATCAACAAGCCCGATAAAATGGTGCTTGATAAGGTGATCAGCCGGCGCTGGGCAATGGCCTGGCATACCTTATTTAATATGGCCGGCGTTTCGCTTGGCTTCCTGGTTGCCTGGAAAACAGGACAGTTCTACCTCGGGTTCACCCAGGTGATCTGTTCCCTGCTCCTCTGGTTCTACTCTACCTCCTTTAAAAGACAGGTACTGATAGGGAACGTGGTTATCTCGCTGCTCACCGCCCTTTCCGTGGTAGTGGTAGGTTTTTACGAAAAACAGATCTACCAGAGCTTTGAAGCTATCCTGTCGCCCAATGGCCGGAAACTTATCCAGATCATCGGCGTTTATGCCCTTTTTGCTTTCCTTATCTCCATGGTCCGGGAACTGGTAAAAGACCTGGAAGATATGATAGGCGACAGTAAAGACGGATGCAGAACACTGCCGATCGTATGGGGAGTATTGCCTGCCAAACGTTTCTGCAATGCCTTATTGCTGGCCCTTGCCGGCATTATCCTGCTGGTTGAGATAAGGGTCTGGTTACTGGGCTGGTATGTTGCGATCGGATATCTGGTTCTCTTTGTACAATTGCCTTTCGGCTATATTTACCTGCAGTTGAAGAACGCCAATGTACCTGCTCAATACCATAAAGTAAGTTCCCTGGTTAAATGGGTGATGCTTACTGGTATTCTTTCCATGATATTTTTTAAAATTTATTTATAGATGTATTCCGGCAAACCAGTTGTACTGGCCTCACAGTCGCCCCGCCGCAAACAACTGCTTGAACAGGCAGGGATCCCTTTTGAAGTAAAAGTGGTGGAAACGGCAGAAACCTATCCCGACGGGCTGGCGATTCCTGATATTCCTGTGTGGATCGCCCGTCAGAAAGCGGCTGCCGTGAGGGAGTTATGCAAGGCCGACGATATTATTATTGCTGCCGATACTGTAGTGGTATTGGATGATGTGATCATAGGGAAACCGAAAGACAGGGAAGATGCTATCAGGATACTCACCGCCTTAAGCGGGAGGGAACACCGGGTGATCACCGGTGTGATCATCCGGCAGGGGGGTAAGGAAATGGCATTCTCAAAGATCACTTCAGTGACATTTAAACCTTTAACCGCCGAACAGATCGAATATTACATAGACCATTACCAACCTTTTGATAAAGCCGGGGCATATGCCATCCAGGAATGGATAGGGGCAGTAGGGATAGAAGGCATTAATGGCTGCTTTTATAATGTAATGGGTTTACCTGTCAGCAGTGTAGTAACTGCACTGGAGGCGTTTTCCTGATATCCTTGTTTTTCTTTCCCCTCAAAGAGAACAAAAACGGCGCAGAGAACTGCGCCGTATTTTTTGTTGGTTTTTGCTTTATTAATAATAAGCTATTCTAACACGAGAATATTAACATCTTTGTTTTTCAGCCATCCTGCTTCTCTTAATTTCTGCAGGTTGATAGTTCCAACCACATAGCGCCATTCAGCAGATTCATATTTTTCTGAAATATGGAAGAATTCGGCGAGGTCAACCTGTCCCTGTGTTTTGTAACGCAGGTAGATTTTCAGTTGTACGTCGTTGGTAAAACTTGGCTGGTTATTTTGTTTGATCTTTTTGTATTCGTACCGGTAATTGTACAACAGGGCAGAGATATCAGACAATACAGCACTGCCGGTAGCGGTACCGCCGGCGCCTTTTCCAACGAAGAACTGTTTGTCTGTAAATGCGCTCTCCAGCAGGATGCCGTTGTATTCGTTGTACACGTCGTATAAAAGGTTATGTTCTTTTATGAGATGCGGTAATACGTAAGAGAATACATGACCGTTCTGGCGGCGGCATTGCGCGATCAGTTTGATGGTACAGTTGCGTTGTTTGGCAAACTGGATATCAAAATCGTTCAGGTGGTGAATACCGAAATTGAATACTTCCTCAGGTTTCACAAATGTTCCGAAAGCATGCAGTAAGAGGATGACGATCTTGAATTTCGGATCAAATCCTTCAATGTCGAGCGTTGGATCTGTTTCTGCAAAGCCCAGGTCCTGCGCTTGTTTCAGTGCTGTTTCGAAACTGAGGTTCTCTTCAAATATCTTGGTGAGAATATAGTTCGTAGAGCCGTTGCAGATACCTTCCACTGCATTCAGCAGGTCGTTGTCGTAATATTCTTCGAGGTTACGGATGATAGGAATACTTGCGCAGCTGGAGGCTTCGTACAGGAATGGTACTTTGTTTTCTGCCTGCAATTGATAGAGGGCTGGCAGGTTTTCTGCGATCATGCGTTTGCTGGCACTAACAACCGCTTTCCCGTTGCGGAGCGCGGTGCTCACAATTTCGAAGGCTGCTTCTGTATCATTGATCAGTTCAACTACTACATCGATAGCCGGATCTTCCAGGATATCATTTTTATCAGTCGTGAAATAACTGCTGTCGATAGGCCTTGATTTATTAGGGTCTTTAATACAGATCTTTTTGATACGTGCATTAATACCTTTTGTTCTGTTGAGCACTTCGTACAGTCCTTGTCCTACCACTCCGAATCCAAAAATACCTAGGTTGATGATCTTGTTTTCCATTTTTTTCAAACTTAGTGCTGCATGCAGGAATACAGGTTGCGTATAGCCGGCCCCGTTAGCAGGCAGCTTTATTGTAAAACAGTTATTTGCTTGCCAGCCGGATGATTTAGTTTATCCAGCGCTTGTTTCAGGTCGTTGATCAGGTCATCAGCATCTTCAATACCGATAGACAGCCTGATACAGGAATCCTGTAACCCTGATTTTTTCCGGAAATCTTCCGGGATGTTGCGGTGCGTCATTGTTGCCGGGTGTGCCAGCATGCTTTTAACGCCGCCGAAGCTTTCCGCCAGCTTAAACAGTTTGGTAGCGTTTACAATGCGGATAGCATTTTTGATGTTATCTGCCTTGAGTGAAAAGCTCACTAATGCGCCGTAGTTCTTCTGTTGTTTGCGGGCGATATGATGGTTTTTATGTGTGGCGAGGCCCGGGTAGAATACTTTGTCTACTGCGGGATGCGTTGCCAGCCAGTTCGCAATGGTGCTGGCATTACTGCATTGTTTTTCCAGGCGCAGGTATAGTGTTTCAATTCCCCTGATGGTGAGCCAGGCTTCAAACGGGCTAAGTATGCTGCCTGAGATATTCTGGTTATAACGTATCTGGTCGGCCAGTACTTTGGAATTCACTACTACCAGCCCGGCAATCACGTCGCAGTGCCCTGCCAGGTATTTGGAGGCGCTGTGTATCACGATATCGGCGCCCAGTGTCAGCGGTTGTTGCAGCAGCGGGGTGCTGAAAGTATTGTCTACTACCAGCAGGATATCATGTTGTTTGGCGATCTTGCTGATAGATTTAATATCGGAGATCCTCAGAGTGGGATTGGTAGGAGATTCCAGCCAGATCACCCGGGTTTTCGGCGTGATGGCCGCCAGTACTTTATCCAGGTTGCTGGTATCCACAAAATTCACCTTGATCCCGAAGCGTTCGAACATGTGGTTGAATATCTGGAAGATGCCTCCGTAGGTATCTTCTACCGCCATGATCTCATCGCCTGATTTCAACAGCTTCAGTACCGCATCAATAGCCGACATGCCACTGGCAAATGCAAAACCTGCAAAGCCTTCTTCCAGGTTGCAGATAAGATCTTCCAGTACCTTTCGGGTAGGATTGTTAGCCCTGGAAAATTCAAATCCTTTATTGATGCCCGGCGATTCCTGCACAAAAGTAGACGTCTGGTAGATAGGCACAGAAATGGCGCCTGTCAGTTCATCTACTGGAATGCTATGAATCAGTTGTGTTGCTGTTTTCATGTTATTTAAATATTTTAATGATATCAGAAGCGGTTTACTCTGCAACTTTATCATTAAAGATCAACTTAAACAACACAAATCCGGAGAAATTTGGGGGAAGAAGGCATAAAAAAAGCTCCTCCTATGTTGGAAGAGCTCTTTTAGAAAATTATATATATCTAGGAAGAATAATCTCTGCCAACTTATCTTTCTCTCTACTGGGTAGAGAGCAGGAATTAGCACCTTTTTCCTGATCTGATCAGGAAAGGTTGCTAAGGCATCGCAGGGCCAAGTCCCTCCGCCTTTCTGGATAAGTATTGTGTAAGAACTGGGCGCAAAGTTAAGGGTACTTTGATCAGATTTCCAAATCCGCTCTTCAAATTTATTTTTTCATCCCTGCTATTCCTTATCTTTAAAGGATATTCAACTAATTAACCCATATCTTATGTTTGTTAACCTGCAGCTCACCGAAGAGCTATTCCAGCACATCTGGGCATTACGCCTTTTTAGCCAGAACAACCTGACCACAACTACAGGAGAAGCGGTAAAGATCATTTCGCCGGGTACCCTTAACCTGCACGACGGCCCCGATTTCCAGGCTGCCCGCGTCAGGATAGGCGATACCCTCTGGGCGGGAAATGTGGAACTGCACCTGAAAACATCCGACTGGTTCAGGCATGGCCACCAGTCTAACCCTCAATACCAGCAGGTGATCCTGCATGTGGTGTTTATGCACGACCTGCCGCCAGGCAAGGCGTTGGAAATACCCTGCTTGGAATTGCAACAGCATATCCCCAAAGTTTTGTTGCAACGGTATGAACAACTACGCCAGCTGGCGCCGTTCGTACCCTGCGGCCCGGGAATAGAGCGGGTGCCTGAGCTAACCTGGACCAGCTGGAAAGACAGGCTGCTGGCCGAAAGATGGGAGCGTAAAACAGAAAATTTCAAAGCCTGGTTGTTATGTAATCAATACAACTGGGAAGAAGTCTGCTACTGGGCGTTGTCGCAGAGTTACGGCGCGCCTGTCAACGCCATGCCATTCCTGCAACTGGCTCAGAGCCTGCCTTTTACGCTGCTGCTGAGGTACCGTAATAACCTGCTGCACCTGGAAGCCTTGCTGTTCGGGCAGGCGGGGATGCTGACAGGGCCGCTGACAGACGAATATGCGTTGACGTTACAGCGGTTGTACCAGCACCTCCGCCATAAACACGGGCTTGTGCCCCTGCCTGTTCATATCTGGAACTGGATGCGCATAAGGCCGGCGGCATTTCCATCTATCCGCCTGGCTGCCCTGGCAGCTTTCCTGCAACAAACCCCCAGGGCCTTCGCCAAAATATTAGACGCCGAAAGCCTGGACGACCTGGCAGGCTTATTCAATACCTGTCCTTCTCCTTACTGGCATACGCATTACCGCTTTAACCAGGCAACGGCTCAAACCCAGCTGCCAGGGCTGCAAATGGTTCATAATCTTATCATCAACACTGCTTTGCCGTTGTTGATGTTATACGGGCAGGTCAAGCATAAGAAGTATTACCAGCAGAAGGCAATAGACCTGTTGCAGCAGTTGCCGCCAGAGAAGAACACCGTACTGGATAACTGGAAGAAGCTGGGCGCAAAGGTGCATAATGCCCTGGATTCGCAGGCCCTGCTGCAATTGAAACGTTACTACTGTGAAGAGAAAAAATGTTTGAAATGTGCGGTGGGGATCAGGATACTAAGTGAAGGTTTGCAGGAACCTGCAAAGAAAGGAAAGTGAGGGAGTAAAATAAAAGAGCCGGCATGGCAGCCGGCTCCGGTTATTTTCTGAACAGCGGATTACCAGTTGAAAGTCACATTCTGTACAATATCAGGGTGCAGGCTTTTGGCAACAGGGCAGGTTAATGCCGCGCGTTCCAGGATGGTCCTTTCTTTCTCGCCCAGGTCGATCCCTTTAGGAAAATCGATCACTACATTAACGCCGGTGATACGACGGGGATCAGTACCCATGATCTTCTGGATACTTACCTTGGTGCCTTCAATTGGCCATTGGTTATCTCTTGCTTTAATACCCATGATGGTAAGCATGCAGGAGCCCAGGGCGGATGCTACCAGGTCGGTAGGTGAAAATCTTTCGCCTTTCCCGTTATTATCTACAGGGGCGTCTGTTTCAACTACGGTTCCGGATTGCAAGTGAGTTGCGGTGGTGCGCAATTCCCCTGTATAGATGATAGAAGCGGTTTGCATATCGTTATGTTATTTGATTGGTTCGAACCACTAAATTACAGGTATTTTTAAGATTCGCCCAAACTACGGGTAGGCTAACCTGTTAAACTCAAAAAAAATTAGCTACGTTTGTAATATATACATAACAATACCTTTGTTAAAGCGTTTATTTATAGTACCATAATTATAGCCCGCTGTGAAAAAATTATACATTACCTTTTTGCTAGCAATGGTTTTAGGTGGTTTAGCTGCTCAGACTACCAGTCAAACTACCAGGAGCAACGGCCAGAATAAGAAAGCTGAGAAAGAGCAGCGAAAGCTAAAACGCATTTCTATTTTCAGGGAACAGGAAGAAGGAGAAAACGTATTCCAGCGCGATTTCTCGGTGGGAGGACGGTTGAATACAGATGGCTGGGGCGGTTTTGTGGAGATGGGGTATCGGAAAAGCAGGAAAACTGTCACTTATTTCCAGTTTGAATTCGGAGAAAAGAAAAATAGTAAAGAAGTTAAATCCAGCAATAATTTCTCATTTACTACCCGCCCTTATATTTTCGGCAAGGAAAATAACTTTTACCAGGCTAAACTGGGCGTTGGGCAACGTTACCTGATCGGGGGCAAAGCCAATAAGAATGGGGTAGAAGTGGACGTGATCTATTACGGAGGCATATCCCTGGGGCTTTTGAAGCCATATTACCTGAACGTACATAACCTGGATGGGCGGAACGTGGATATGAAATATAACCCCGACAGTGAAGACGACAGCAAGGTATTCCTCGATCCGGCCAAGATCAACGGGGCTGCCGGGTTTGGTAAAGGCTGGGGAGAAGTGAGTGTAGTACCTGGTTTGCATGGCAAGCTGGGGATGCGTTTCGACTGGGCCCATTTCAACGAGGTGGTGAGCGCCCTGGAGGTTGGTATGAACGCAGAAATATATAGTAAAAAAATACCTATTATGGTAGTTACGGATAGGGATTTCAATAAACAGTTCTTTTTCGGCGGTTATGTGAGCATCCAATTCGGAAAGCGCTGGAATAAGAGATAAGTATTACCTTTGTTTTTCTAAAGAAAGGATAAGCGATGCAAGAACTACCCGTAATAGCTGCCGAACCAGCTACAACAAGAGTAAAAAAGCCAGACTGGCTTCGCGTTAAATTACCTATAGGCGAAAATTACAAACAGGTTCGTAACCTGGTAGATACTCATAAATTACATACTATCTGCGAAAGTGGTAACTGCCCTAACATGGGCGAGTGCTGGGGAGCCGGTACCGCTACTTTCATGATCCTGGGTAATATCTGTACCCGTAGCTGCGGATTCTGCGCCGTGGCCACTGGGCGCCCCGAAGCTGTGGATTTTGACGAACCTCAGCGCGTGGCGGAAGCGATCTACCTCATGAAAGTAAAACATGCGGTTATTACCTCTGTAGACAGGGATGAACTGAAAGACGGAGGATCTATCATCTGGGCTAACACCATCAACGCGGTAAGGGCATTGAACCCTGAAACAACAATGGAAACCCTGATCCCCGATTTTCGCGGTATCTGGGAAAACCTGCAAAGAATTATCGATGTAGCGCCGGAAATTGTTTCCCATAACCTGGAAACAGTAGAACGCCTCACCAAACAGGTAAGGATACAAGCCAAATATCACCGCAGCCTTGAGGTGATCCGTCGCCTGAAAGATGGCGGTATGCGTACCAAAAGCGGTATCATGTTAGGCCTTGGCGAAACCAAGGAAGAAGTGATCCAGGCTATGCAGGATTTGTATGACAACGGTTGCGATGTGGTTACATTAGGCCAATATCTGCAACCTACACCTAAACACCTGCCGGTTGCCCGTTTTGTACACCCCGACGAGTTTGCAGAACTGAGGGAAATCGGGTACAGCATCGGCCTGGATTACGTTGAATCAGGCCCGTTAGTAAGATCTTCATATCATGCCGAAAAACATATTTTCAGCGGTCGGAATAAATGATAACCGGGGCTGATTTTCATGTAATTGTTAAAATCCATCCGAAAGGATGGATTTTTGTTTTCATAACAGTATCTTAGCGCCCAAATTAGATTTTACCTAACAACAGTTTGTTGTCTAACCTACTACTTCTCTGTTATTCGATGTTTCGATACCTGAAACTTCTATGGAATTGTGAAGCCCTGGTTTCAGTAGTTACATGATGCAACAATCCTCAAACCTGCCTGTTGCTGTTTGCACATATTACGGCTTAACTTGTTTTATGCAGTAATAAAAATTGTTAGCACTATGGTGTTACAAAAGAGGAAAATGATGCTATGCCAGAGAAAAACCGTCAACTTCCCTGGAACCATTATTTTTCGTTCGATTGGAATAAGAACAACTGAATGTCAAAAGCCTTTTATGAAAAGAGCATTTTATTTGTTAGCTGTGTTAGTCGGATTATCTATTTCTCCGCACCTTCATGCACAGCAATCTACGGATTCTCTGTTAGTAAGTGCTACGCTGGAAGATTGTCTTCGCTATGCTCTCGCTCACCAGCCAACCATCCGTCAGTCCTTCATCGATGAGTCAATCACCGACCGGACGGTTAAGAGTAAACTGGCTGACTGGTATCCCCAGATCGGCCTGGATGCAAACCTCCAACATTACCTGGAACTCCCTACCAATATTTTCGCCGGGAATCCAACCAAATTCGGAGTCTCCAACTCTTCCACCGCTTTGTTCACATTGAACCAGAACCTCTTTACCAGGGACCTGTTACTGGCGTCCAAAACTGCTAAGGAAGTAAGGAAACAAAGCCAGCAAACAACCGCCCGGAACCGGATCGACCTGGTGGCGGATGTCAGCAAAGCGTATTACGACGTATTGCTCACTAACGAACAGATCAAAGTCCTGGGCGAAGACATCGTACGCCTCGAACGCAGCCTGCAGGATGCCAATAACCAGTATGCCAGCGGGATCGTCGACAAGATCGATATCAAAAGGGCGGCTATCTCTTTAAACAACGCCAAGGCACAGCAAAAGTCGGCGCGTGAGCTGCTGACAGCCAAACAGGCTTACCTGAAACAGTTAATGGGATACCCCGAAAATGCACCGGACATTCCGCTGACCCAGAATGCAGAACAAACCGCTGCACAGGTGTCGGCTGCTGATACGCTGCAAACAACCGACTACAGGAACAGGATAGAATACCAATTGCTGCAAACCCAGCAAAGCCTGCTGGAAGCGAATGTTCGCTATAACAAATGGAGCTACCTGCCTACTGTATCTGCATTTATCAACTACTCTTTCGTATACCAGAACGAACAGTTCAGCAAGTTGTATAATGCCAACTACCCTAACTCCTTCCTGGGCGTGAAATTATCATTACCGATCTTCCAGGGTGGTAAAAGAGTACATAATATCAGGATCGCCGAATTCCAGCTGCAAAGGAACCAGTGGGATTTCGCGGCGCTCAGAAGCCAGATCAATACGCAGTATGTGCAGGCCATGTCTGCTTATAAAAGCAACTACTACGACTACCTGACATTGAAAGATAACGTGGAAATGGCCCAGGATGTCTACAATACCCTGCAACTGCAATACAAGGAAGGTATCAAAACCTACCTGGATGTATTGATCGCAGAAACAGAATTACGGACTGCTCAACTGAACTATTATAACTCTATGTACCAGGTGCTGTCTAGCCGGATAGACCTGCAAAAAGCATTAGGAACCTTAACAGCTAATTATTAAATGGTAACCGGAAAGGATATGAAAAATTTGAACAATCTTGTATTAATCAGTGCTACCAGCGTTCTGGGATTTGCTGCCTGTAAAGGTCCTCAGAATGCGCCTCCCGCAATGCCTCCAACACCGGTGAATGTTACCGAAGCTGCAGTTTCTGCAGCAGTGTATTACGATAAATATCCTGCTACTGTAGTGGCATTAAACCAGGTTGAGTTACGTTCCCAGGTAAGCGGTTTTATTACCGGCATCTTCTTCAAGGAAGGTGAGATCGTACCTAAAGGAAAAGTGCTTTACGAAATTGACCGCCGCAAATACGAAGCGGCTTACCTGCAGGCGCAGGCTAACGTTGCCAGTGCTAAAGCCACTTTTGAAAGAGCGAAAAAAGACGACGACAGGTACGAGCGCCTGGCCCAGCAGGACGCGGTTGCCCGCCAGATCCTGGATAACGCCAAAGCAACGCTGGAAACTTCCCGTAGCCAGCTTGCCGCGGCAGAAGCTAACCTGGCCGCCGTACGTACAGATCTCGACTATTCCCTCATCAAAGCTCCTTTCACCGGCCGCATCGGCATTTCACAGGTGAAACTGGGCGCACAGGTAAGCCCGGGATCTACCCTGCTGAACACCATCAGCAGCGAAAACCCTATAGGCGTTGACTTCGTGATCAATGAGAACGAATTGCCAAGATACTCCGCACTACAGGGAAAAAGCGGGGATTCAACTTTCCGCCTGCAACTTTCTGACGGAACCCAATATCCGCATTCCGGCAAGATCCTGGCTATCGACAGGGGAGTGGATAACCAGACAGGAACCATCAAAGTGCGTATAGAATTCGAAAACCCTAACGACCAGCTGAAAGATGGTATGAGCTGCGTACTCCGCGTACTGAACGACCAGTCCGGCGACCGCCTGATCATTCCTTACAAAGCTGTTTCCGAACAGATGGGCGAATACTTCGTGTTTGTAGCCAAAGACTCTATCGGCGTTCAAAGAAAAGTACACTTAGGACCTAAACTGGGCGATAAGATAGTGGTAATGGATGGAATCGAGCAAGGCGAGAAAGTGATCACAGAAGGATTCCAGCGCTTACGCGACAGCGGTAAGATAATGATAGGTATGCCAGCACCTCAAGGAGCGATGAAGAAATAGTTTATCAGTAGAATCAACAGCACAATCATGATTGCAGATACTTTTATAAAACGACCCGTAACAGCCATAGTGATCTCTATTGTGCTGGTATTGGTAGGAATATTGGCGATGATGAACCTGGCCGTTGGCCAGTACCCGGAAATCTCGCCCCCTACTGTACAGGTAACCGGTACCTATACCGGTGCTGATGCACAAACAGTAGAACAGACAGTGGCCACACCCGTGGAAGTTCAGGTGAATGGTACGCCTGGTATGACTTACATCAATACCAACAATACCAGCAGCGGCCAGATGAGCATGACCGTGAACTTTGAAGTAGGTACGGATATCAATATCGCGGCATTGGATGTGCAGAACCGTGTGGGTATTGCGCAACCAACCCTGCCGCAGGAAGTACAACGTTTAGGTTTGACCGTTAGGAAACGTAACCCGAGCATCCTGATGCTGGTTGCATTATATTCTCCAAGGGGCACCCACGATATTACCTTCCTCGACAACTACACCAACGTATATGTTAAAGACGCCTTGCTGAGGGCAAAAGGGGTGGGTGATATCTTCACCCGTGCCGATGATTTCAGTATGCGTATCTGGCTGAAACCTGATAAACTGGCGGAAATGGGGGTAACGGCCGACGATATCCGCGCTGCACTGGCCGAACAAAACGCCCAGATCACAGCAGGTTCCGTTGGAGCGCCTCCCCAGCAAACCGGTCAGACCTTCGAATACAACATCTTCACAAAAGGCCGTTTATCTACTCCTGAAGAATTTGGCAACATCGTTGTCAAAACCAAACCTTCAGACGGTAGCCTCGTATACCTGAAAGATGTGGCCCGCGTTCAGTTAGGTAAATTCAACTACTCCGGTAATAACTTCGTGGATGGCAAACGCGCCGCTTACCTCCTGGTTTACCAGGCCCCGGGCAGTAACGCCCTTGAAACGGCAGCCAATGTAACCGAAGCGATGGAACAGCTGAAGAAGCAATTCCCGCAGGATGTGGATTATGTAGTGCCTTTCGAATCAGTTTCCGTAGTGAAGGTATCTATCGAAGAAGTGGTGCATACCCTGGTAGAAGCCCTGATCCTGGTTGTGATCGTGGTATTCCTCTTCCTGCAAAGCTGGAGGGCAACCCTGATCCCCGTACTGGCTATCCCGGTATCCATCATCGCTACCTTCATCTTCTTCATACCATTGGGCTTCACTATCAACACCCTTACCCTCTTCGGTTTCGTACTGGCGATCGGTATAGTGGTGGACGATGCCATCGTGGTGGTGGAAGCGGTGCAACATAACATAGACCATGAGAAGATGACGCCAAGGGATGCAACCGCCCAGGCTATGAAAGAGATCTCCGGTCCGGTAATTGCCATTGCCCTGATCCTGGCTGCGGTATTTGTACCTGTAGGATTCATTCCGGGCATCGTAGGCCGCCTGTATCAGCAGTTTGCCATCACTATCGCGATCTCTGTAATGATCTCCGCATTTGTGGCATTGTCGCTTACCCCGGCATTATGTATCCTCCTGCTGAGACCAATGCATCTCGATAAGGATTCCAAAGGGCTGAACAAGTTCTTCTATAAATTCAACCGCTGGTTTGGTCATACTACTTCACGCTATTCTATGGGTGTGAAGAAAACCATCCGTTACGGCAGGTATGCCATTATCCTGTTGTTGTGCATCTGCGTGGGTACGGTTATGCTGTTCAAGGCTAAGCCATCCGGGTTTATTCCAACAGAAGATGAAGGCCGTTTGATCATTACTTTCGACCTGCCTGAATCTTCTTCTACAGAACGGACCGTTGATGTGATGAAACAGATGATGAAAGACCTGGACGAACAACCCGGTATTGCTCACTATGCAGCATTGGGAGGTCTGAACGCTGTGAACTTTGCAACCAAGGCAAACAGCGGTACCATCTTCTGTTCGCTGGACCCATGGGATGAAAGGAAACCGGATTCTTTACAGATCTTCGGTATGGTGGACGCAGTAAGGAAAAAACTCAGCAAGTATAAAGAGGCCAACGTGGTGGTAATTCCGCCTCCGGCTATCCCAGGTCTTGGTCAGACAGCCGGTTTCTCTTTCGTGTTGCAACAGAAAGGAGCCGGCGAGATCAAAGAGTTTGAAGGAGTGTTGCAGAACTTCCTGGGCGCCGTAAGAAAACGCCCTGAAATAGCACAGGCCTTCTCATTCTTCACAGCAAAAACTCCAGGTTACCAGTTGGATATCGACAGGGAAAAGGCAAAGAAAATGGGGGTTAAGATCTCTGATATTGCTTCCGCCCTGCAAACCTACATGGGTAGCGCTTATATCAACGATTTCACCATTTACGGACGTAACTTCCGCGTGGTAACACAGGCCGATTCCACCTACCGTGGAGATATTAAGAACCTGAGCCAGCTCTTTGTAAGAAACGCCGCCGGCAACATGGTGCCGCTTAGCGCGCTGACTTCCTACAAGGTGATCGAAAGTGCGCCGGTGATCTCCCACTATAACCTGTTCAGGTCTGCGGAGATAAATGGTAACCCTGCGCCGGGCTACAGTAGCGGCGATGCCATCAAGGCATTGCAGGAAGTAGCGGCGCAAACATTGCCAGCCGGTTACGGATACGAGTTCTCCGGTTTGAGCCGCGAAGAGATCTTATCCGGTTCCAAAACCGTATACATCTTTGCTTTATCCATCATATTCGTATTCCTTTTCCTGGCAGCGTTATACGAGAGCTGGTCTGTACCGTTCTCCGTACTGCTGGCAGTACCTATAGGTGCATTCGGAGCTATTACCGTGCTAACGTTCCTGCCTAAACTGAGCAACAACGTATATGCACAGATCGGTCTGATCACCCTTATCGGTTTGTCTGCGAAGAACGCGATCCTGATCGTGGAGTTTGCGAAAGAGAGGGTAGACAGGGGAATGGATCTTGTTACAGCGGCCGTGGAAGCGGCAAAGCTGCGTTTGCGCCCGATCATCATGACTTCCATGGCTTTCCTCCTGGGTATCCTGCCGCTGGTATTTGCATCGGGAGCCGGTGCTGAGGCGCGTAAAACCATGGGTTGGACAGTATTAGGAGGTATGTTTACCGCTACCTTCCTGGCTATCTTTATAGTACCGGTGCTTTACGTGGTGATCACCCGCCTGGCTTACGGTAAAGAGAAACTGGAAAAGATGAAAGCAAACTACGGAGCTGTTCCGGACCATGATATTCAAGGTAGACTGTAGCAATTAATAACGCTATATTTTTAGGGTTTATATTGTACACGATAGGGCGTTGCGAAAGGCAACGCCTTATTTGTTTCCGGTAATTATGTTAAGGCAATTATTCTCCGGTCACTCTACATCCGGCAAGATCCGTTTTCCATCTTTATCAAAATGCCTGGTTAACTGCCATTCTGTATTTCCCACTATATACATGGTGCCGCAAACCACTGCGCCTACAGTGATGTAATAAAACCAGTCGGTCTGCTGATCATAAAGCAGGGCGCATGCAAACCCCAGCAGGATCAGCACTGCCCCGATCCGCAGGGAAGTATAGGCTGCATATTCGTTGGCAGCGCGCCACATGTCTAAATTGCGGGTAGATAAGAAGCTGCGGTATCCATACCAGGAACGGGTGCTTTTGGGAGGAAAACGATGAATAAGGAAGCCCATGAGCACAAACAATGACCCGAAGATAATACCTGCGTTGAAGAACGTACTATGAAGAATACGGTACCACATAAAGCGGGGTTTTCCCCAATTTACGGAATTTCACGCAAAGACGCGGAAGGAAGCAAAGAGCGCAAAGGATTTTGTTTTAAGGTTGATAAGAAAACAAAGGGGGCGAAGATTGTTATATAACACAATCTTCGCTCCCTTTGCTTTCTTAAATCCTTTATATACTCCTTATTTTCCTTTGCTTTCTTATTAAAATCCTTTGCGCTCTTTGCTTCCTTCCGCGTCTCCTATGTTTGTACAGGTATTAAAGACTGTTGTCAAAGCTTATAAAGTACTAGTTTTGAACTAAATAAAATAAAAAGGTGAGAGTACATTATG